>NZ_CAJQYY010000010.1 GCF_907164575.1 Paraburkholderia gardini | reverse complement strand
CGCAGTTGCGCTTCGCTTCGCTCGCTGTGATCAACTTACGGTGGGACTTGCACCCACAAGAGTGCGCCCATGCTGGGCGCACAAGAAAAACGGCGCGCCCTTTGCAGGGCGCGCCGTTTTTGCTCTCCAGCACGGTTTGCTACAAAATCGGCGCCCAAAAAAATCCCGGCGGTGGCCGGGGAAACGATACGTACTGTTCGAACGTATCGGAGCGTCGGGCCCGACAGCTGCCGTGAAACACGGCGGGCTGCCCGGCGCTATTGCGTGCTGTACCAGCTTGATGTGCTCGCTTGCGGTACTACAGGCTGTTGACGTCCAGTAAAACTTAGACGGTCGCCTTCTTGGTCGAACGCGATGCCTGTGCTGCAGCTTGCGAGGCAGCCTTCGAGGCGGCCGAGGCGGCTGCGTTGAAGTTGCTTTCGGCGATTTCGACAGCCTGCTTTGCAGCCTTGTGAACCGTTTCGTACGTCGTGTTAGCGGCGGTAATGGCCGACTTCATCACGGCGACGGCGGTTTCCGAACCAGCCGGTGCGTTTTTCGCGACGTTTTCGACGAGCGATTGCACCTTGCGGTTCTGTTCTTCGTACTGGGCTTCTGCGACGCGGGCGAATTCAGCTTGCGTAGCCGAGGCGATTTCATACACGTGACGGCCATACGACAGCGCCTTTTCGGCGACCGGCTGGGCGAGGCTGGCTTGCAGTGCGAGGAGTTCCTGCGCATCCTTCACCGACAGCGCACGTTGTGCATTTTCCTGGCTTTCTGCGAGCGTCGACTTCACGACTTGCAGGTTCAGTTCGACGAGCTTTTCCACGCCTTCAAAAGCCTTGGCCGTCAGGCCGAACAGCGTTTCGAAGTTGGCTTTTTGTGCTGCGGCGAATTGCTCAGGGGTCAGCAGGGTCATGTTTACGCTCCTGTAAAACGGCCCGTCTGGATGCGGACCGCGTTGGGTTGATAAGCGGCAAAAACTGTCGACTCGCACTGGAAACAATCTTTTGTGCGTCGCAGCAATGGTTCCCATTTTAGGACAGCCATCTCGAAAGTCAAGCCTTTTTTGTGCGCTGCACAATATCGAGAAAATCTCGACAAAACAAAAGGTTATGAAGTGCCTATGACATTCGGATGATATGTCGGAAAAATCGGCTGCACTGACGCGGTGCGTCTAGAAATGACGCATTCAGACCTGTTACGACCGCCAGGCTGTCAGCAGAATCCCGCAAACGATGTCAAAATCCCTGACCTTGCGGTAAACCGAAAACTGTCACGGAACGTTAGACGACCATTGTGGTCGAACGCGGCAGCGGTTTTTGCAGCATGTGCTTAACAGCCATGCGGCGTTGCGTGGGAGGCCATTCCGGAATCCAGCCGGAGGGCTTGCGCTGCGGCGCCGCGCAGAGCGTGTTTCCCCTCATCAAGCTTGCTGTGCAATTGCCGTTAAGCGGGTAAGAGGGCACCGATCCCATGCGCTGCGCATCAACAGACTGTCTGGCGCGTCGATCGTTTTTATCGATCAGGCGCGTCATATTTATTGGCTTTCTACAATCGGACCTGATAAGGCGGTTTAAGGAGGGCCTTTAAGTGCTTAATATTGCTAATTTTTCGTGGTTTTACTACACTTGCGGTCAACTCTTGCCGCTCCATATAGAACACCAATGAAAACCGACATGTTTTCGTCGCTCAAAGTGATCCACGGCGTGGCTATCAGCACTGCTCTGTCGGTGGCCGCCTCCCTGGTCTTCACTGCGGCGCTCGCTGTACCGGTCGCCGCGTTCGCCGCGTCTGCCACTACCACCGCTCCCGCCAGGTCGCCGAAATCGGGCAAGTCCAGAAAATCCACTTCCACGGCGGCGAAGACTACGACGTCGTCGAAGGCTGCGAAGTCGTCCAAAGCTGCGAGGACCGTCGCGGCGAAGGGCGAGGATCACGACACGCCGCGCGTCACGCCGAAGAAGCATCGCGTTTCGTACTCGATGAACGGTCGCCGCCATTCGGCCGTGCGCAAGGTTGCTTTCGAACCGCGCCAGCCGAGCGTCGGCCAGGCGTTCGGCCTGCACGAAACGCCGGACGCGCTGATGCTGCGTTCGAGCGTCGCGTACGTGGTGGACCAGAATTCGTCCGAACCGCTGTTCGACAAGAACTCGCGCGCCGTCGTGCCGATCGCCTCGATTTCGAAGCTGATGACCGCGATGGTCGTGCTCGACTCCAAGGCGCCGATGACCGAGCAGATCGAAGTCACCGACGAAGATCGCGATTACGAGAAGAACACGGGCTCGCGTCTGAGCGTCGGCTCGGTGCTTTCGCGTGAAGACATGCTGCATATCGCGCTGATGGCGTCGGAAAACCGTGCGGCAGCGGCGCTCTCGCGTTACTACCCGGGTGGCCGTCCAGGCTTTATCGCGGCGATGAACGCCAAGGCGAAGGCGCTGGGCATGAGCGACACGCACTTCGAGAATTCGACTGGCCTCACGAGCCAGAACGTGTCGAGCGCGCGCGATCTCGTGAAGATGGTGAACGCGGCGTACCAGTATCCGATGATCCGCCGCTTTTCGACCGATCGCAGCTACGAGGTGTACACCGGCAAGCGGTCGCTCGCCTACAACAGCACGAACGCGCTGGTGCGCAACCCGACGTGGGATATCGGTCTGCAGAAAACGGGCTTCATCAACGAAGCGGGCGAGTGTCTCGTGATGCAGGCCACGATCGACGGCCGTCCGGTCATCATGGTGCTGCTCGATTCAGCGGGCAAGTACTCGCGTTTCGCGGACGCGGCGCGTCTGCGCACGTGGCTGGATAACGGTGGCGACGCGCATATCACCAGCGCGGACAACGGCGGTTCGGGTACCTGATCGCGTTGCTGGTGGCCAGGTTCGGCCAGTTTAAAAAAGCCCCAGTCCCACAGATGTGGAACTGGGGCTTTTTCATTGACGCGTTCCTTGTACGCTGAAGCAGCCCCTCAGGCGCGGGATCAGGCAGTCTGGGCCGGCGCGGCGCCCGACTTCGGCTGTGGCCGGTAGCCGAGCGACTCCGAGATCACAAGCGCAGTCTGGCTCAGCTGTCCGAGCCAGGAGTCCTGCAGGCGGTCGGCCGGAGCCGAGAGCGAAAGCCCGGCGACGAGATGTCCTGTGTCGTCGTAAATCCCCGCCGCGATACAGCGCACGCCGAGTTCGAGCTCTTCGTTGTCACGGGCGCAGGACTGCTGGCGCACGTTGATCAGTTCGCGCTCGAGCTTGGCCAGATCGGTGATGCTGTTCTGCGTATGGCCGGACAGGCCGGTGCGCGTCGCATAGGCGCGAACCCGGGTGGATTCGTCGGCGGCGAGGAACAGCTTGCCGACCGAAGTCAGATGCAACGGCGCCCGACCGCCAATTGCCCGCACCACCTGCATGCCCGAGCGTTCGGAATAGGCCCGTTCGATATAAACGATTTCATCGCCCTGGCGCACCGAGAGGTTCACGGTTTGCCCGGTCGAGCGGTGTAGTTCGCGCATCGGTGTCAGCGCGGCGTCGCGGACCGACAGGCGCGCCTTCACCAGATTGCCGAGTTCCAGCAGACGCATGCCGAGCCGGTACGTACCCGGGTCGGAGCGGTCGACGAGGCGACACGTCACCATGTCGTTCAGGATGCGGTGGGCAGTGGAAGGGTGGAGCTCGGTGCGTTGCGCGAGCTCTTTCAGGCTGACCGGGTCACTATGCGCAGCAAGGGCGTCCAGCAGGCGCATCATGCGCTCGATCACCTGGATCGAAGTCTTGTGATCCGGGTTCGTGTCGCTCATGGGAAGAAATCAGTTGACGCGTCAAACAGCGGAAAAACGATTGTATCTCGTATTGTGAAAGAAGCGAACGCCATTTGAGACGGACTGGAGACCGGCTTCAAATTTCGGGCGGTTCTTGTCCGGATGGCTGGCAGCGTTGGATTTGCGCGTCAGACAAGGGATAATCGGGGACGTTTTCCCGAAGGAGCCCTTATGCGAGTCGGTTTGTTCGTCACGTGCCTGATCGACCTGATGCGTCCGGAGATCGGTTTTTCGGTTATCAAGCTGATCGGGCAGGCGGGTTTCGAGGTCGTGGTGCCGCCGGCACAGACCTGCTGCGGCCAGCCCGCCTACAACTCGGGCGAGCGTCGCATTGCGCGCGATCTCGCCGAAAAGACGCTGCGTGAATTCGAGCAGTTCGATTACGTCGTCGTGCCGTCCGGCTCGTGCGGCGGCATGATCCGTGCTCATTACGGTGACCTGTTTCGCGACGATCCCGACCTGATGAACCGCTACGCGCGGCTGCAGCCCAAGGTGTTCGAACTAACGGAATTCCTTGTCAGCGTCGCGAACATCAAGCTGACGCCCGGTGAATTCGCAGGGCCCGTGACTTACCACGATTCCTGTTCGGGTCTGCGTGAACTCGGTGTCAAGGCGCAACCGCGGGCGCTCCTCGCCCAGGTCGGCGTGCCGGTCAATGAAATGAAGGATTGTGAACACTGCTGCGGCTTCGGTGGCACGTTCGCCGTCAAGTACGGCAACATCTCCACGGCGATCGTCGACGAGAAATGCGCGAATATCCAGGCAAGCGGCACGCAGGCCGTCGTGCTCGGCGATCTCGGCTGCATGCTCAATATTGAAGGGCGTTTGCGTCGCACGGGCGATACGACCACGCGCGTGCTGCATATCGCGCAGGTGCTGGCCGGCGACGCCTGATTGCCGCGTTCGCCGGGCCGCGATCCGCGGGGGCGACGTCACGATCAGTTACACAGTGGTTCATTTACCGGATTCAGGGGCGCCATGCAGGTTCAATCGATGCAGTTCAAGGCGCGTGCCGGCCAGAAGCTCGCCGACCAGCGTCTGCAACAGAATCTCACCAAACTCTCGACGAAATTCGTGTCGGCGCGGGCCGCCGCGATCACCGAGATCGATTTTCCCGCCACGCGTGAGGCACTGAAAGTGCGCCGCGATCGCGCGCTCGACAATCTCGACGTGTGGCTCGAGACGTTCGAGCGCGAGGCAACCCGTCGCGGCGTCACGGTGCTGTATGCCGAAACGACGCAGGCCGCCGCGCACCTGATCGCCGATATCGCCCTCGAGCACGGCGTGAAGAAAGTGATCAAGACGAAGTCGATGGTGACGGAGGAAATGCGTCTGAACGCCGTGCTTGGTGAAATGGGCGTGCAGTCGATCGAAACCGATCTCGGCGAATACATCCTGCAGATCAACGATCACGAGGCGCCGAGCCACATCATTGCGCCGGTCGTCCACAAGGACAAGGAAGAGATCGCCGACCTGTTTGCCCGTACACACCAGCGGCCGCGTCTGACCGAAATTCCCGACATGACACGCGAGGCCCGCGAGGTGCTGCGTCCGCATTTCATGACCGCGGACATGGGCGTGACCGGCGGCAACTTCCTGGTGGCCGAAACGGGCTCGGTCGCGCTGGTGACGAACGAGGGTAATGAAGGCATGTGCACGGTCATGCCGCGCGTGCACGTTGCGGTGACCGGCATCGAAAAAATCCTGCCGACGCTGGAAGACCTGGCGACGGCGATGCGTCTGTTGCCGCGCTCGGCGACCGGGCAGTCGACATCGAACTATTTTTCCGTGTTGACCGGCCCGCGTGGCGCTGGCGATCAGGACGGGCCGGAGCATATGTACGTGGTGCTGGTCGACGGCGGCCGCACCGGGCTCATCGGCGGTGACTTTCAGGAGATGCTGCGGTGTATCCGCTGCGGCGCCTGCATGAATCACTGCCCGGTCTATCAGAAGGTCGGCGGTCACGCGTATGGATGGGTGTATCCGGGGCCGATGGGCTCAGTGCTCACGCCGGCCTATGTCGGCATCGACAAGGCGCTCGACCTGCCGCAGGCCGCCACGCTGTGCGGCGAATGCAATAGCGTCTGTCCCGTCGGCATCCCGCTGTCCGACCTGTTGCGCAAGCTTCGTGAAAAACAGACGGAGCGCCACCTGCGGCCCTGGCAGGAGCGGGTCGGGCTTACCGTGTGGGGCTATTTCGCGCTTCATCCCGGTGCCTACGCGCTGTTCACGAAACTCGCGGTGCGCGTAATGGAAAAGATGGGCGGAAAGAAACGGATGATTGCCCGTCTGCCGCTCGGGTCCGGCTGGACCGATACGCGCGATATGCCTGCGCCGGTCGGGCGCACGTTCCGTGAGTTGTACGCGGCACAGCGTAGCCATATCGGCTGATCCAGCGCTTCGGTCGGCATCTGTGCAAAACAAACGGCGCGGCATAAGTCCGCGCCGTTTGCTTGCGAGCCGTCTGGCGTACGCCTGCGGCGCGTTTAACGGCGGTCTTGCCAGCTCATGGTGCCGCTGGGCCGATTACCGCCGCGTCCGGAGCCACGCGCGGTGTTATCGGCGTTCCCGCCGCTGTGCGCGCTGTTATTGCCGCCGGCTTGCGGAGGCGGATGTCCTCCGCCGTGATCCCCGCCCGGCCCGCCTGCCTGAGGCGGCGGACCACCGCCGCCACCCGGTCGGGTGCCGCCATCCGCAGACGGCGGCCCGCCTCCCCGCGGTCGTCCGGCCTGCGGCGGAGGCGGTCGTCCCTGTCCGTAGTAACCGTGGTTGTTGTAGTTGCCACGGTCGTAATACCCCGGGCCGGAGTAATTGCCGAAGCCGAGATACACGTTTGCCTGCGGCGCGGGCGCGCCGCCGTAGCCATATGCGGGGTAAGTCTGCTCGTAGCCGTCATAGCCTCCGCCGTAGACGGGCGTGCCATCCGGATAAACGGCGCAACCCGTGAGGACGGTTGCGGCCGCGAGACCAGCCATCAATGTAAAGCGTTTCACAGGAAGGTGATTCATAAGCCTTTCATACAAGCCTTTCATATCAGTAAGACAGCGTTTTACAGGGCTTGTCAGGTTTGCATTGTGTGATTTTGTAAGGATTTCTTTTGTCCGTTCGCGTGCACGGCGCATGTGAGGCTTGTCTGGATAGCGGCACGAAACCGTTCACTGTTTCCTGCGGGGCAACGCTGTTTCTTACGGGGGTGGGTTTTTCCCGATTGCGTCTCAATTTAAGATGCTCACTGGGCAAAGTGGGTCACGATCTCACCGCCCCTACTCAAGGAACGCATCATGAAAAAGACAATATCGATGTACTGGCCACTCGCCATCGTCCTGCCGCTTGCCGTCGCCGCGTATGTCCACATCTGCAGCGAAGCCGCTTCGCGCGCAACGCAACCGCCGCTTGCCGCCGGCCAGTTCACTGCTGAACTCGCGCGGGCCGTATCGTACGGCCTTGTCGGCGATGACACCAGCATGCCGGCGAAAAGCCTGCGGGAAGCCACGATGCTGCCGGCCGCGCGGACGGCGCTGTAAAACGGATGCTGGGGTCGTCCCCAGCATGATTTCACCGGCCTTTGTATAATCGCGACTTCGCTGCGGAACGCGGCTCCATGACCGTCTCCGCACGCAGAAACACCCGATGAAAACGATCTCCGTCTGCTTTGTCTGCCTCGGGAATATCTGTCGCTCGCCGACGGCCGAAGGCGTCATGCGGCATCAGGTCGAAGCAGCAAGGTTGTCCGATTTCATCCTGATCGACTCGGCGGGCACCGGCGACTGGCATATCGGTGCATCGCCCGACCGGCGCGCGCAGCAGGCGGCCGGCCAGCGTGGTTATGATCTGTCGGCGCTACGGGGTCGCCAGATTGCACCAGAGGATTTCGAGCGGTTCGATCTGCTGATCGCGATGGACGACGCGAACGTCGCCGCATTGAAGGCCATCTGTCCGCCGGCGCAGCGCGACAGGATCCGTCTGCTGATGGAATTTGCGCCCGCAACCGACACCCGCGAAGTGGCCGACCCGTATTTTGGCGGCGATGCAGGCTTCGAGCGTGTGCTGGACCAGTGTGAAGCAGCCTGCCGTGGCCTGATCGCGGCGCTGCGGCCCCAATTGACCACGTGACGGCGCCGCGAACCGCGCAGTCTTCTATCTTTTAGATAACCGGACAGGGATCAGGGATACTTGACTAATCTGGTCATGTATTTATACTTGACGAAAATTGTCGAGAATTGCGGTTCCCAATACATCATGAGACTCACCACGAAAGGCCGTTTCGCCGTCACGGCGATGATTGACCTGGCACTGCGCCAGGAGCAGGGCCCGGTGACGCTTGCGGGTATCAGCCAGCGCCAGCACATTTCCCTGTCCTACCTCGAGCAGCTGTTTGGCAAGCTGCGTCGCCATGAGATTGTCGAGTCCGTTCGCGGGCCGGGCGGCGGGTACAACCTTGCGCGTCGCGCCGAGGTTGTCACGGTCGCTGACATCATCATCGCGGTCGACGAGCCGCTCGACGCCACCCAGTGCGGCGGCAAGGGCACGTGCGAGGGCACCAAGCAGCACGACGGCCACTGCATGACTCATGAGCTTTGGTCGACGCTGAACCAGAAAATGGTCGAGTATCTCGATTCCGTCTCGCTGAAAGACCTCGTCGACCAGCAACGCGCGCGCGAAGGCTCGCCCGCGGTGCTGCGCGACCGGCGCAGCGAGGCACCGGCCGTGGAACCTGCCCGTGTAGCGCCGAAAGGTCCGAATTCCGTTTTCAATCTGGCCGGCTGACGCCAGCGGGCTCGGACGCGAAGGGCACGACAGAATGCCCTCGGGTCGAGAGCCAGAGCCAGTACATAGATTTCCCGGAGCGATTGATGAATAACGACATTCCCCACCTGCCCATTTACATGGATTACAGCGCGACGACGCCGGTCGATCCGCGTGTGGTGGACAAGATGATTCCGTATCTGCGTGAGCAGTTCGGTAACCCGGCATCGCGCAGCCACTCATATGGCTGGGATGCGGAGCGTGCAGTCGAGGAAGCGCGCGAGAACGTCGCGGCGCTGGTGAACGCCGATCCACGCGAAATCATCTGGACGTCGGGCGCCACCGAATCCGATAACCTCGCGATCAAGGGCGCTGCGCACTTCTACAAGAGCAAGGGCAAGCACATCATCACGGTGAAGACCGAGCACAAGGCTGTGCTCGACACCTGCCGCGAGCTCGAGCGCGAAGGCTTCGACGTCACCTATCTGAACGTGAAGGACGACGGCCTGATCGACCTCGACGTGTTCAAGGCCGCGTTGCGTCCGGACACGATCCTGGTGTCGGTGATGTCGGTGAACAACGAAATCGGCGTCGTGCAGGACATCGAGACGCTCGGCGAAATCTGCCGCGAAAAAGGTATTATTTTCCACGTTGACGCAGCCCAGGCCACCGGCAAGATCGAGATCGACCTGCAAAAGCTGAAGGTCGACCTGATGTCGTTCTCGGCGCACAAGACGTACGGTCCGAAGGGCATCGGCGCGCTGTACGTGCGTCGCAAGCCGCGTATCCGTATCGAAGCGCAGATGCACGGCGGCGGTCACGAGCGCGGCATGCGTTCGGGCACGCTGGCCACGCACCAGATCGTCGGCATGGGCGAAGCGTTTCGCATCGCGCGAGAGGAAATGGCGACGGAAAACGAACGCATCCGCATGCTGCGCGACCGTCTGTTGCACGGCCTGTCGGAAATCGAGGAAACGTATGTGAACGGCGACATGGAAAAGCGTGTCCCGCACAACCTGAACATCAGCTTCAATTTCGTCGAAGGCGAGTCGCTGATCATGGCGGTGAAGGACGTCGCGGTGTCGTCGGGTTCGGCGTGCACGTCGGCATCGCTCGAGCCGTCGTATGTGCTGCGCGCGCTCGGTCGCAACGACGAACTGGCACACAGCTCGATCCGCTTCACGGTCGGCCGTTTCACGACGGAGCAGGACGTCGAGTACGTAATCAACCTGTTGAAGAACAAGATTGCCAGGTTGCGCGATCTGTCGCCGCTGTGGGAAATGCATCAGGACGGTATCGATATCTCGACCATCCAGTGGGCCGCGCACTGACGCGCCTGCATTGACACCGGCGTCGACCCGAAATCGAACGCGGTTTGAAACGAATCAAGGAGTGACATCATGGCTTACAGCGACAAGGTTCTGGACCATTACGAAAACCCGCGCAACGTCGGTTCGTTCGCGAAAGACGACGACGCGGTCGGCACCGGTATGGTCGGCGCACCGGCCTGCGGCGACGTGATGAAGCTGCAGATCCGCGTGGGCGCGGACGGCATCATCGAAGACGCGAAGTTCAAGACGTACGGCTGCGGTTCGGCGATCGCGTCGAGCTCGCTCGTCACCGAATGGGTGAAGGGCAAGACACTCGATCAGGCGATGACGATCAAGAACACGCAGATCGCCGAAGAACTGGCGCTGCCGCCGGTCAAGATCCACTGCTCGATCCTCGCGGAAGACGCGATCAAGGCAGCGGTCGCCGACTACAAGCAGCGTCACGGCGAAACGGCGGAAGTGGGCGAAAAGCAGCACGCTGCCTGAGCGGACGCTTGAGCCGGATGAGCGGCGGGTTTGAAACGCTGTGGTTCGCACGCGAAAGAGCGCGGATTCACGGCGAAACAGCAGTCAGCGGGCGGTTTGACCACACGGTAGCGTGTCACGGATCGCCCGGCGTGAACGATACTGGATGCAGGCAGGGTAGTGGGGGCGCGGTCATACGCGTCACCGCGCAATGAGAAACGCTATGGCAATTACGTTGACCGAAAAGGCAGTACAGCACGTCCAGAAATACCTGACACGGCGCGGTAAAGGCGTCGGCTTGCGCGTGGGTGTGCGCACGACGGGATGCTCGGGTCTTGCCTACAAGCTGGAATATGTGGACGAACTCGCGCCGGAAGACGAAGTGTTCGAATGCAACGGCGTGAAGGTCATCGTCGACCCGAAAAGCCTCGCCTATATCGACGGCACGGAGCTCGACTTCGCGCGCGAAGGGTTGAATGAAGGCTTCAAGTTCAACAACCCGAACGTGAAGGACGAGTGCGGCTGCGGCGAATCGTTTCGCGTATAGCTCCGCGCGAAGCGGGAAAAAGGCGGCGCGGGCCGCCTTTTTAATTTCCGCCCCATGTTTCGCCACACGCTTCACGCGCCTCCCACGCCCTCATCAACGGACGATGTAATCCGATGGCCTCGCTGACCGACAGTCACTTCGACCTGTTCAACCTGCCGGCGCAATACGCGATCGAGAGCAGCACGCTCGATCACGCGTATCGCACGGTTCAGGCCCAGGTTCACCCCGACCGTTTCGCCGCCGCCGGTGACGCGCAGAAGCGCATCGCAATGCAGTGGGCGACGCGCACCAACGAGGCGTACCAGACGCTGCGTGATCCGCTCAAGCGCGCCACGTATCTGCTGTCGCTTCGCGGGATCGATGTCGGCGCGGAGAACAACACGGCGATGGAACCGGCGTTCCTGATGCAGCAGATGGAATGGCGTGAAGGTATCGAAGACGCAGCCGCCGCGAAAAACATCGACGCACTCGATGCGCTCCTCGTCGAGTTGCGCGACGAAGAGCGCGTGCGCTTCACGAAGCTGGGCGCGCTGCTCGACAGCGGCGCGAACCAGGCGGCCGGCGAGGCGGTACGTCAGTTGATGTTCATCGAGCGCGTCGCGTCGGAAATCGGCGTGCAGATCGAGAAGCTCGATAACTGACGCGCGGGTCGCAAACCAGACGATTCAATCGATTCAATCATTAACGGGTCGAACGACACCCGAAGAAGATCACAGATGGCTTTACTGCAAATCTCCGAACCCGGCATGGCGCCCGCGCCGCATCAGCGGCGTCTCGCTGTCGGCATCGATCTCGGCACCACGAACTCGCTCGTCGCGGCGGTGCGCAGCGGCGTGCCCGACGTGCTGCCCGACGAGGACGGCCACATGCTGCTGCCGTCCGTCGTGCGTTATCTGGAAAAGGGCGGCCGCCGGATCGGCCGCGCGGCGAAAGCCGAGGCGGCAAGCGATCCGCGCAACACGATCGTGTCGGTCAAGCGCTTCATGGGCCGTGGCAAAAGCGAAGTGGAAGGCGCCGAGAACGCGCCGTACGATTTCGTCGATGCACCCGGCATGGTGCAGATTCGTACGATCGATGGCGTGAAGAGTCCGGTAGAAGTATCGGCGGAGATTCTCGCGACGCTGCGTCAACGCGCCGAAGATTCGCTCGGCGACGAACTCGTCGGCGCGGTGATCACCGTGCCGGCGTATTTCGACGAAGCGCAACGCCAGGCGACGAAAGACGCCGCGCGTCTCGCCGGTCTGAACGTGCTGCGTCTGCTGAATGAGCCGACCGCCGCGGCGATCGCGTACGGGCTCGACAACGGTTCGGAGGGCCTGTATGCCGTGTACGACCTCGGCGGCGGCACGTTCGATCTGTCGATCCTGAAGCTCACGAAAGGCGTATTCGAAGTACTCGCCGCCGGCGGCGACTCGGCGCTCGGCGGTGACGATTTCGACCACGCGCTGTATCGCCATGTGCTCGCGCAGACGGGCATCGCGCCGCAGACGCTGACGCCGGAAGACGTCCGCCTGCTGCTCGATCACGTTCGCGTGACGAAGGAAGCGCTTTCAAACGCGGCCGATGCGAAACTCGACGTCGTGCTCTCGAACGGCACGAAGCTCAATCTGACGATCGACGAAGCCACCTTCGAAACCGTCACGCAGGCCCTCGTGCAGCGCACGCTCGGTCCCACGAAGAAGGCGCTGCGCGACGCCAAAGTCACGCCCGCCGACATCAAGGGCGTGGTGCTGGTGGGCGGCGCGACGCGCATGCCGGTCATCCGCCGCGCGGTCGAGGCGTTCTTCGGCCAGCCGCCGCTGATCAATCTCGATCCGGATCAGGTGGTCGCGCTGGGCGCGGCGATCCAGGCCGATCTGCTGGCGGGCAACCGCGGCGCCGACGGCGACGACTGGCTGCTGCTCGACGTGATTCCGCTGTCACTCGGCGTCGAAACGATGGGCGGTCTGACCGAAAAGATCATCCCGCGCAATTCGACGATTCCAGTCGCCCGCGCACAGGATTTCACGACGTTCAAGGACGGCCAGACCGCGATGGCGATCCACGTGGTGCAGGGCGAACGCGAACTCGTGAGCGATTGCCGCTCGCTCGCGCGTTTCGAGCTGCGCGGCATTCCGCCGATGGTGGCCGGCGCGGCACGGATTCGCGTGACGTATCAGGTCGACGCGGACGGGCTGCTGTCGGTGTTCGCGCGCGAACAGCATTCGGGCGTCGAGGCTTCGGTGGTGGTGAAGCCGTCCTACGGTCTTGCCGACGACGACGTCGCGCGGATGCTCGAGGACAGCTTCAAGACCGCGGAAGTCGACATGCGCGCCCGCGCGGTGCGCGAGGCGCAGGTCGAAGCGCAACGTCTCATCGAAGCGACCGATGCGGCGCTCGTCGCCGACGGCGAACTGCTCGACGACGACGAACGCGTGCAGCTCGATACGCTCCTCGCCGCATTGCGCGCTGTCGCCCGGAGTGACGACGGCGACGCCGTCGAGGCGGCGACCCAAGCCCTTGCCGAAGGCACGGACGAATTCGCCGCGCGCCGCATGAACAAGGGTATCCGGCGCGCGCTGGCGGGGCGCAAGCTCGACGAGATTTAAGCCGCTTCAACCCGGATCATGTGACGCGCGCTCATATCAAAAAAACGCGCGTCACCGGTAAAATGGCACCTGGCCTGACTGACGGCGGCGTGCCCAGCGAACAAACGGAAACTGTATGCCTCAAATCGTTGTGCTGCCTCACGTCGAACTGTGCCCGGAGGGCGCGGTGATCGAAGCTGTGCCGGGCAAGAGCATCTGTGACAATCTGCTGGATAACGGCATCGAAATCGAGCACGCGTGCGAGAAGTCGTGTGCCTGCACCACGTGTCACGTGCTCGTGCGCGAAGGCTTCAACGCACTCGTGCCGTCAGAAGAAGACGAAGACGATCTGCTGGACAAGGCATGGGGTCTCGAGCCGGAATCACGGCTGTCGTGCCAGGCGCTGGCGCCGGCCGACAAGGACCTCGTTGTTGAAATCCCGCGGTATTCGATCAACCACGCGAAGGAAAATCACTGAGAGGAGCGAGCAGCCATGAAATGGACCGACACGCAGGAAATCGCGATGGCACTGACGGACAAGCATCAGGCCGTCGATCCACAAACGGTGCGTTTCACCGATCTGCACCGCTGGGTGATGGAGCTGGACGGGTTCGATGACGATCCCAACCGCTCGAACGAAAAGATCCTCGAAGCGATCCAGGCGGCGTGGATCGAAGATGCGGATTATTGAACGCGTCTAATCGCGCTGTTTCTGTAAAAAAAGGCGATTCCACAGAATGGAATCGCCTTTTTTGCGTCTGGCGCCACCGGAGG
This sequence comes from Paraburkholderia gardini, assembly GCF_907164575.1. GTDB lineage: Bacteria > Pseudomonadota > Gammaproteobacteria > Burkholderiales > Burkholderiaceae > Paraburkholderia > Paraburkholderia gardini. The sequence goes on along the minus strand of NZ_CAJQYY010000010.1, from coordinate 172,329 downwards.
CCAGCCGCGCCAGAAAAGAGCGGGTTTAACCCGCGACGAGTGTGCCGTTTTCGATCCGCACGCGCTGGCCCTGCTGGAACGGCGGGGCGTCGTGATAAGTGAAGTAGCGGGTCTTGCCGTTTTCCATATGCACGCGCACCGAATAGCTGGTGGTGCTGCGGATATGCTTTTCGACCGAATTGCCGGCGAAACCACCGCCGAGTGCGCCGAGTACCGTCATCGCAGTCCGGCCGGTGCCGCTGCCGAACTGGTTACCCACGACGCCACCGGCCACCGCGCCACCCACTGCGCCGATACCCGTGCCATGACCCTCGGTCTTGACTGCTGAGATCGTCTCGACCGTGCCGCAGCTCGGGCAATACGCCGGCTGCGCAGGCGCCTGCTGGGCGGGTTGCTGTGCGTACTGGGGCTGCTGGGTCGGGGCGGGTGCGGGAGGCGCCTGCGGGGTCGGCTGCTGCGCCTGAGTCTGCTGTTGCTGGGCGGGCTGTTGTTGCTGTGCGTAGTTGGCCGGATTCGCGGGTTGAGCGGAATCGACCACGGGCGGCTGGCTGCCGACCTGCGCGGCCTGCGTCTGGTCGTTCTCCGCGACGTTGCCACCGGCTTTCGGGAACACGCCCGTCACGGCGGCGGTGGCGGCGAGGGCGGCCACGATGACAGCGCCTGCCGCGGTCGCGACCAGCGGGTGAAGGCGTTTTTTTTGCGTGGATTGCGTGTTGGGATTGTCCATGTGTGACCTCCGTCTGGGCAGAGTCGACAGTTTTGTTGAACCAGAGTGTCCGACAACTCAAACGCGCCGGGGTTTCAAGTTGTAACCATGTGCATGGGGGCCCAGTCTGACGCGACGTGACCGCGCCTGACGGGAGAGCGGTGGTGTCGGTCTTCCACAAGGAAGCGGCCGGAATTGGCTGCGGATAGCGTCACGCAGGGGGCGCGCAGCTTTTACCGATAGTTACAAACCATCGGATGCGCCCGGCATTGCACCGGACGCATCAATGCGACAAAGCCTGTCAGTCTTCGCGACGCAGATGCGGGAAGAGAATGACGTCGCGGATGCTCGGGCTGTCGGTGAGCAGCATCACAAGGCGGTCGATGCCGATGCCGCAGCCGCCGGTCGGCGGCATGCCGTATTCCAGCGCGCGGATGTAGTCCGCATCGTAGAACATGGCTTCTTCGTCGCCGGCGTCTTTCTGTTCGACCTGTTTCTTGAAGCGCGCGGCCTGATCTTCAGGATCGTTCAGCTCCGAGAAGCCGTTGGCGATTTCGCGGCCCGTGATGAACAGTTCGAAGCGCTCGGTAATGCCTTCGATCTTGTCCGACGCGCGCGCGAGCGGCGACACTTCGATCGGGTAATCGATGATGAACGTCGGCTCCCATAGCTGCGACTCCGCCGTTTCCTCGAAAAGTGCGAGTTGCAGCGCGCCGACGCCCGCGTTCAGGAATTGCGGCTGCGAAGCATCGACGCCGAATTTCTTCAGTTCCGGGCGCAGGAACGCGCTGTCCGCGAGTTGCGCGTCGGTGTATTGCGGCGCGAACTTCTGGATGGCCTGCGTGATCGTCAGACGATGGAACGGCTTCGCGAGGTCGAGTTCGCGGCCCTGATACGTGATGGTCGCGGTGCCGGGCGAATCGATGGCGGTCTGGCGGATCAGCTGTTCGGTGAAATCCATCAGCCACGTGTAATCGGTGTACGCGGCGTAGAACTCCATCATCGTGAATTCCGGGTTGTGACGCGGCGAAACGCCTTCGTTCCGGAAATTGCGGTTGATCTCGAACACGCGCTCGAAGCCGCCGACGACCAGTCGCTTCAGGTACAACTCGGGCGCGATACGCATGAACATCTGCATGTCGAGCGCGTTGTGATGCGTGATGAACGGCTTGGCCGCCGCGCCACCCGGAATCGGATGCAGCATCGGCGTTTCGACTTCCATGAAGTTCGCGTCCGACATGAAACGGCGGATCGACGACACCGCCTTCGTGCGCGCGACGAACGTCTGGCGCGCTTCCGGCGTGACGATCAGGTCGACGTAACGCTGGCGGTAACGCATTTCCTGGTCGGCGAGACCGTGGAACTTGTCCGGCAGCGGGCGCAGCGCCTTCGACAGCAGACGCAGTTCCGTGCAGCGCACCGACAGCTCGCCCTTGTTCGTGCGGAACAGCACGCCGCGTGTGGCGACGATATCGCCCAGGTCCCACTTCTTGAACGCGTCGTACGTTTGCTCGCCGACGTCGGCGGGCGTGATGAAGAACTGGATCTGGCCCGAGCCGTCCTGCACCGTCGCGAAGCTCGCCTTGCCCATTACTCGTTTGAGCATCATGCGGCCGGCGAGGGCGACCTGAAGCGGATTCGCTTCGAGCGCTTCCTTGTCGGTGTCGATGTATTCCGCTTGCAAGGCGGCGGCGTGATGCGTCGGACGGAAGTCGTTCGGATAGGCGATGCCCTGTTCGCGCAGCGCGCGCAGCTTTTCGCGGCGCTCGGCGATGATCTGGTTGTCGTCGATCTCAGGAACGGCGTTCGTCGTCTGGGTCGGTTCGGTCATGATGGTTCGTATTCGGGGTGGTCGGATGAAGCTGACGGTGTGACTGCAGGGACGTCGGACGCGCCAGCAGCAGGCACGCAAACAGGTACGGCGACTAATCGTGGCGACGAATCCGCCGTCGCCGGAAACGACGCGGCGCGCAGGTGTTGCCGCGCCGTCGATGCTTACACGCCCTGTTTCAGGCTCGCGCTGATGAACGGGTCGAGGTCGCCGTCGAGCACGCTCTTGGTATTGCTGATTTCGACGTTGGTGCGCAGATCCTTGATACGGCTGTTGTCCAGCACGTACGAACGGATCTGATGCCCCCAGCCCACATCGGTCTTGCCTGCTTCGAGCTTGTCCTGCTCGGCCTGGCGCTTGCGGATTTCCGCTTCGTACAGACGCGATTTCAGCATCGCCATGGCTTCGGCGCGATTGCGGTGCTGCGAGCGGTCGTTCTGGCACTGCACGACGATACCCGACGGCATGTGCGTGATCCGCACCGCGGAGTCGGTCTTGTTGATGTGCTGACCGCCCGCGCCGGACGCGCGGTACGTGTCGATCCGCAGATCGGCCGGATTGATGTCGACTTCGATCGAATCGTCGACTTCCGGGTACACGAACACCGACGTGAACGACGTGTGACGTCCGCCCGACGAATCGAACGGCGACTTGCGCACGAGACGGTGCACGCCGGTTTCAGTGCGCAGGAAGCCGTACGCGTATTCGCCTTCGATCTTGATCGTCGCGTTCTTGATGCCGGCGACGTCGCCTTCGGATTCTTCGAGCACTTCGGTCTTGAAGCCCTTGCGCTCGCAGTAGCGCAGGTACTGGCGCAGCAGCATCGCGGCCCAGTCGCACGCTTCCGTGCCGCCGGCGCCTGCCTGAATGTCGAGGAATGCGTTGTTCGGATCGGCCGGGTTCGAGAACATCCGGCGAAATTCCATGTCGGCGACGCGCTGTTCGATCGAGCTCGCGTCGGTTTCACAGGAGACGAGCGTTTCTTCGTCGTCTTCCTCGCGTGCCATGTCGAAGAGATCCTGCGTGTCGCGCAGGTCGGCGTCGAGCGACGTCAGTTTGCCGACGACGTCATCGAGCAGCTTCTTTTCCCGGCCGAGCGCCTGGGCGTGCTTCGAGTCGTTCCAGACGTCGGGATCTTCGAGTTCCCGGTTGACTTCGATCAGGCGACGTGACTTGTCGTCGTAGTCAAAGATACCCCCGTAGCTCGCCCGCGCGGTGGCGCAGGTCTGCCAGAGAGGCTTCGATCGCGTTGAGACGTTCCGCTTCCATGTCGATCTTGTGTGGCTTCGTAAAAAGGGGAAATTATAGCCGATCGGCGCCCCTCGCCGGGCGCCGATACGCGACCCGGCACGGGTTTTCGGGCGTTTTTTGCGTGGATCCGGCCGCTTTTCCGGTTTTCGACGTCAGGGCGTCGAAAACCGCCTGGTCTCTAGCTGACCGCGTGTTCCACAATCAGCTGGACGCGCGATACGCCGTTCCACGTGTCGCTCGCGAGGCGATAGGCGAGCGTCGTGCGGGCGGGCAGCGTGTCGGTATGGTTGAACCAGATCGCGTTGAAGCGCTGCCGGCCGCGCAGAAGCTGCAGCTTCAGATGCTTGTCCTTCACGAGCGCCTGCGAAGCCACGTCGAATTCGCCGGAGAAAACCGGCGCCGGGAATCCCTGACCCCAGACCGCGCCGTCGATCATCTCGACGAATTGGGGCGTGAAGTACGCGTCTTCCAGATCGCCGTCGGTTTCGACCACGCGCGCGAGCGCGTTTTCGTTCAGCCACTCGCGGCCGACGGCTTCGAACGCGACGGTGAAGCGCGGCACGTCGGCAGTGGCGATCGTGAGGCCCGCGGCCATCGCGTGCCCGCCGAACTTGCTGATGAGCTCAGGCTCGCGCTTCGAGATCAGATCCAGGGCGTCGCGCAGATGAAAACCTGGAATCGAACGCCCCGAGCCTTTGACCGTCTTGCCGCTGTCGTCTGCGAGCGCGAACGTGAACGACGGCCGGTGGAATTTTTCCTTCAGCCGGCCCGCGACGATGCCGATCACGCCCTGATGCCACGTCTCGTTGAAGAGTGTGATCGTGGTCGAACCGGCTGGATCGATCGCGGACAGATCGGCGAGCGCCTGCTGCTGCATGCCGGCTTCGATTTCGCGCCGTTCGCGATTCATCGTGTCGAGTTGCTGCGCGAGTTCCCACGCCCGGCCGACGTCGTCGGTGGTCAGGCACTCGATGCCAAGCGACATGTCCGAAAGCCGGCCCGCCGCATTCAGGCGCGGGCCGAGCGCAAAGCCGAGATCGAAGCCGGACGCGGCACGCGCGTCGCGCGCGGCGGCGCGAAAGAGCGCCGCGATGCCCGGTTGCATGCGGCCTTTGCGGATGCGCTGCAGACCCTGCGCGACGAGCACGCGATTGTTGCCGTCGAGCTTCACGACATCGGCGACCGTGCCGAGCGCGACGAGATCGAGCAGGCCGTCGAGACGCGGCTCGGGACGCGCATCGCCGAACGCGCCGCGACGCCGCAGTTCGGCGCGCAGCGCGAGCAGCACGTAGAACATCACGCCGACGCCCGCGATGCATTTGCTCGGGAACGTGCAGCCCGGCTGGTTCGGATTGACGATGGCGCGCGCGGCCGGTAGCGCGTCGCCGGGCAGATGGTGGTCGGTGACGAGCACCTCGATGCCGAGCGCATTCGCGGCTTCCACGCCATCGACGCTCGCGATGCCGTTGTCGACCGTGATCAGCAGATCGGGCTTGCGCCCTGCGGCGAGCGCGACGATCTCTGGCGTCAGGCCGTAGCCATATTCGAAACGGTTCGGTACCAGATAGTCGATCTGCGCGCCGAACATCCGCAGGCCGCGCACGGCGACGGCGCAGGCGGTCGCGCCATCGCAGTCGTAGTCGGCGACGACGAGCATGCGGCGTTTGCCTTCGATCGAATCCGCGAGCAGGGCGGCGGCGTCTTCGCAACCTTTCAGCGCGACGGGCGGCACGAGCCGCGCGAGGCCGGTTTCGATCTCGTCGGGCATGCACACGCCGCGCGACGCGTAGAGGCGTGCGAGAACAGGGTGCAGACCGTGGCGGATCAGCGCTTCGGCATCGGCGGGGGAACAGGCGCGCGTAACGATTCGGGTCATGCAGTCAGGCCGGAAGAAGGTCGGTCAATCATTCGATGACGAGCGAGGCGAACACGCGCCTGCGCCAGAATTTGCGCAGATCGCCGCGGGTCACCGCAAGCGTCACCGAGCCGGTGTCGCCGCACAGCGTCAACCCGAGTTCGCCGAGTTCGCCCGATTGCAGCGCATCGAGCGCCGGTGCGAGCCAGTCGGCTTCGAGCGCGGCGAACGCGTGGTTCCAGCGTGCCCAGTCCTGCTCGATGTACGGCGCGGAAAACGGATCGATTTCGACCAGCATGTCGCCTTCGGGCGAGGCCGCGGCAAACGCCGCGTACGAGGCCGGCGGGGCATCGGCTTTCACGCCCGCGGACAGCGCCAGACCGCGCGTCGCGGCGGCGTTCGACATGACACGCGTGAACGGACTTGTCACCGGTTGCGCCACGCCCTGTGCATGGAACCAGATTGAGTTCACCGCCGGCAGACCGCGCGCTTCGCGCGCCTCGTTGACCGGATGCTCGAACCACGCCATCTGCACTTCGTTCTGCAGCTTCATCCACGCTCGTGAGCGCTCGCCCGTATGCGCCTCGTGCGGCAGCCAGATTTCGATGTTGCGGCCACTCGCGCGCAGCGGCGAAGCGCCCGCGAGCGAGCCGAAACCGTCGCTCGACAGATACCAGCGCGACGGCTTCGGTGCCTCGATGCGCACGCCCAGTTCCTCGATCAGCGGCCGCGCGACGGCGAGCAGCGTGGCGGCTTCGTCGTCCTGGAGGTCGAGCGCCTGGGGATCGATCAGCACCAGGTGGTCGTGCGCGATCCGCACATGCACCGGCTCGATGCAGGCCCACGTCGCCTCGCCAGGCTCGCCGCCGTCGGCGCGCAGCATGTAAGGCGCGAGCGGCGCCTCGTCGGCGGCCGGCTGCGTGGGCGACACGGCGCCGAACTGCCGCGCGACCCATCGTTCATGCGGGAGGGTGCGCTGGAAATCCTCGCCGATCACGCGCTCGACGAGCGTCGCGCGGGCGACGAGCCTCTCCAGCGCGGGAATGGCAAGCTTGTACAGCGCGGTGGCGGCGTCGGCGGCCGAGGGCAGCGCGAAGGGCAGGAGGAGCTGGAGGCGGGTGGCGTGCATGATGCCCGGCATTGTATGGCGAAAGTCCCGTGCTCTGTAGCGGGGTTGTGCAACATACGGTAGCGCCCCTGAAATACACACAAATACACAAATTTATTGATGCAATCTGGTAGGGTGTGTATATTTACACACAGGCATGCGGAGGCCGGATGAATTCATCGAAGCTGATCCGGATGCTCGAAAAAGATGGATGGTATGAAGTACGCGTCACAGGTAGCCATCATCACTTTAAACACGCCGGAAAGAAGGGTCTTGTGACGGTCCCCGCACCCGGGGAAGGATCTTCCGACTGACACCGTGAAGAGCATCCTGAAGGCCGCCGGCCTGTGATGGCGGGCGATTTTTCACCGGCCTGGATGCATTTGCAATTTGTGGAGAGGATCAAAAATGGATTTTCCCATTGCTGTCCATAAGGATGATGGGAGCGTCTACGGCGTGACCATTCCGGATATTCCGGGCGTCCACTGCTGGGGCGATACCATCGATGACGCGATCAGAAACGCAAAAGAGGCAATCATCGGTCATGTTTCGACCCTGGTCGAACTGGGTGAGGACGTCGGCTTCACCTGTTCGACCGTGGAGGATCTGGCTGGAAAGCCTGAGTATGCTGGAGCGATCTGGGCACTGGTTGATGTTGACCTGTCCCGGCTTGATTCAAAGCCCGAACGAATCAACGTGAGTCTTCCGCGCTTTGTTTTGCACAAGATCGATGCTTACGTCGAGGCGCAACACGAAACCCGGAGCGGTTTTCTGGCTCGTGCTGCCCTGGAGATGCTGGCACATGGCTGATCGGCCCTGAGGGAACGACAATACCTGGAAGTATCGAAGGCCTGCCATTCTGGCAGGCCTTTTTATTATGGATGGTGACGCTACAAACGTCTTCTTCCCGGTCCGTTCCGGACTTGCCTTCGCGGCGTTGCTGCGGAGTATGGCAAACTTCGCGGTTAATCAGCTAATGAGTGGCGGCGATGAGCACCTGGACCGGCCAGCATGGCGAAAAACAGCCGGCGCGGAACACATGGCGGAACCAAACGGTGGCGGCCGGGACCCAATGTTCACGACATCGGGCCGCATCGAAGCGTCGTCAGCGGCCGTATTGTCAGCAAACAGCCGTTTTGCCAGCACACGCTGAAAAGAAGTCAAGGCAACACAGATAAGGATTCGCTTGAAATTCCCCTACGAATGGCAGATTGGCTGGCGCTACACACGCGCCGGCAAGCGCACGACCGGTAACGGCTTCATTTCGTTCATCGCACTCGTATCGATGTCGGGCATCGCGCTCGGCGTCGCGGCGCTGATCGTCGTGCTGTCGGTCATGAACGGCTTCCAGAAGGAAGTGCGCGACCGCATGCTGTCGGTGCTCGCGCACGTTGAAATCTTTTCGCCGACCGGCTCGATGCCCGACTGGCAACTGACCGCGAAAGAAGCGCGGCTCAACAAGGAAGTGATCGGCGCCGCGCCCTATGTCGATGCGCAGGCGCTGCTGACGCGCCAGGACGCCGTGAGCGGCGTCGCGCTGCGCGGTGTGGAGCCGACGCTCGAGCCGGAAGTGTCGGACATCGGCAAGGAAATGCGCTCCGGCAAGCTGACCGACCTGGTGCCGGGCGACTTCGGCATCGTGCTGGGCGCGGATCTCGCGACCAATCTCGGCGTGCGCGCCGGCGACAAGATCACGCTCGTCGCGCCCGAAGGCACCATCACGCCGGCCGGCATGCTGCCGCGGCTGAAGCAGTTCACGGTCGTCGGCGTGTTCGAGTCAGGGCACTACGAATACGACAGCACGCTCGCGCTCATCAACATCCGCGATGCGCAGGTGCTGTTCCGGCTGCCCGCGCCGACGGGCGTGCGCCTGCGTCTGAAAGACATGCAGCGCGCGCCACAGGTGGCGCATGAACTCGCGCGCACGCTCTCCGGCGACCTGTATATCCGCGACTGGACGCAGCAGAACAAGACCTGGTTCTCCGCCGTGCAGATCGAAAAACGCATGATGTTCATCATCCTCACGCTGATCATCGCGGTGGCGGCGTTCAATCTGGTGTCGTCGCTGGTGATGACGGTGACCAACAAGCAGGCCGACATCGCGATTCTGCGCACGCTCGGCGCGCAGCCCGGCTCGATCATGAAGATCTTCGTCGTGCAGGGCGTGACGATCGGCTTCATCGGCACGGCGACGGGCGTCGCGCTCGGCTGCCTGATCGCGTGGAGCATTCCGTGGCTCGTGCCGATGATCGAGCATGCGTTCGGCGTGCAGTTCCTGCCGCCGTCGGTGTATTTCATCAGCGAGCTGCCGTCCGAACTGGTGCCCGGCGATGTGATCCGCATCGGCCTGATCGCGTTCGGGCTGTCGGCGCTGGCGACGCTCTATCCGAGCTGGCGCGGCGCGAAGGTCCGCCCGGCGGAGGCGCTGCGTTATGAATGATCGTCCCGTCTCCCAGGTAATGTCCGATATGTCCGGCGAAAGCGCGCCGTATCCCTACGTGCTGGAAGCGTCCGGCATTTCGAAGGCCTTCGTGCAGGGCGGCCTCAACGTTCAGGTGCTGAACAACACGCAGCTTTCGGTGCGCCGCGGCGAGAAGCTTGCGATCGTCGGCGCGTCCGGTTCGGGCAAGAGCACGCTCTTGCACGTGCTCGGCGGCCTCGACGATCCGACGGCCGGTCAGGTCTCCGTGATGGGCAAGCCGTTCACGAAGCTGTCCGAGCGCGAACGCAACGATCTGCGCAATCGCGCGCTGGGTTTCGTCTATCAGTTTCACCATCTGCTGCCGGAGTTTTCCGCGCTCGATAACGTCGCGATGCCGCTGCGCATCCGTCGGATGACGACCGAAGCCGCGCGGCACGAAGCGTTTGCGGTGCTGGAGCGCGTCGGCATGGCGCATCGGGCGAAGCATCGGCCGGGAGAGCTGTCGGGCGGCGAGCGCCAGCGTGTCGCGATCGCGCGTGCGCTCGTCACGAAACCGGCGTGCGTGCTGGCCGACGAGCCGACCGGCAATCTCGACGGCGGCACCGCGGACACCGTGTTCAACCTGATGCTCGAACTGTCGCAGACGATGGATACGAGTTTCGTGATCGTCACGCACGATCCCGATCTTGCTGCCCGCTGCGACCGGACGATGCGTCTGCGCGACGGCGTGCTGTACGAAGAGCCGTCGGTTCCTGTCTGACGCCGGGGCAATTGCCGCGGAGCCACTGAACCGCTGGATCATTGAGTCAAACATCGGGGCACGCGCATGTGGATCGACACGCACTGCCATCTCGACGCGTCGGAGTTCGACGCGGACCGCGAGGCGGTCGCTTCGGCGGCGCATCGGGCGGGCGTGTCGCGCATCGTGATTCCGGGCGTCGCACGCGAGAACTTCGCGAGGGTGCGTGAACTCGCACATCGCGTCGAAGGTGGCGCGTACGCGCTTGGCATCCATCCGCTCTTCACGCCGGGTGCGCGGGAATCCGATCTCGACGCGCTGCGGATGGAAATCGAAGCGAGTCTCGACGATCCGCTGTTCGTCGGCCTCGGTGAAATCGGTCTGGATTATTTCGTGCCGGGCCTCGACGACGCGCGCCAGCAGTTTTTCTATAACGGTCAGCTGAAGCTCGCACGCGAATTCGACCTGCCGGTGATTTGCCACGTGCGCAAATCGCAGGACCAGGTGCTGAAGGGGCTGCGGCGGCATGCGGTGCATCGCGGCATCGCGCATGCGTTCAATGGCAGCTTCCAGCAGGCGCAGGCGTTTATCGATCACGGCATGCATCTGGGCTTTGGCGGCAACGTGACGTTCGAACGTGCGTTGCAGATCCGTCGGCTCGCGCAGCAACTGCCGCTCGATGCGATCGTTGTCGAAACCGATGCGCCCGATATATCTCCCTCCTGGCTGTACAGGGAACGCAACACGCCGGACCAGATTCCGCGTATCGGAAGAAGCCTGGCCGAACAGCGCGGCATCAGCGAAGCTGAGCTCGCACTTGGCACAACGGCTAACGCTCACGCCGCGCTGCCGCGGCTCGCGCTTTCCTCTGCATAATTAACGCCGATGGTTCCCGCCGGGCGGATCATGCCCGGCGCGAGTGCGTCTGCCGCATGCGTCCGGCGTCAGTCGGGGAGGGCGCATGCGGGCAGTGTGGTGTGGATTCGCGTTAGGTGTGGTGTGGCTGCAGCAACAGGCGGTATTGCCGGACTGGCGCGCGTGGTTGCTGCTTGTGCTGCTGGCGGGCAGTGCGGCTGCGTGCATCGTGCGCATGCTTTCGCATGGCGGATCGCTACGTTTGCAACCGGTGATCGTGTGGTGCGGAGTGTGGCTGCTGGCTGCATGCGCCGGGTTCGGCTATGCAGCGTGGCGCGCCGAGATGCGGCTCGCCCGTGCGCTTCCCGTCGAGTGGGAGGGCCGCAATATCGTCGTGCAGGGATACATCAAGGGACTGCCGGTCACGGATGCGCATGGCGCACGTTTTCTCCTCGCCGTCGAATCGAACGACGCGAATATCGCGCACTTCCCACATACGATCGAACTGTCATGGATCGCGGAACGCACGCCGCTGCCCGCGCTTGAAGCAGGCGCGCGCTGGCGGTTGACGGTGCGTCTGAAGCGTGCGCACGGCAACGCGAACTTCGGCGTTCGGGATGCCGAAGCGTCGCGGCTGGCGCGGGACGTCCGCGCGACGGGTTATGTCGCCGCCCCGATGACCGCTGAGCGACTGACAGGCTTGGCCGGCGGCGCGGGCGTGGCGATCGACCGCTGGCGCGCCGCGGTGCGCGCGCGAATCGACGCGGTGCTAGCGGAGGCGCCGCATCGCGGCATCGTTATCGCACTCGCGATCGGTGCGCAGGATGCCGTCAGTGCCGCCGACTGGCTTCTGATGCGCAACACCGGCACGAGTCACCTGGTTGCGATATCGGGACTGCATATCGGCTTCGTCGCGGGACTGGCGGCATGGTTCGCTGGCGGACTGTGGCGACGCTCGTGCTTCATCGGGCGCGACTGGCCGCTATGGATACCGGCGCAGAAAGTCTCGCTTGCCGCGGGCGCGCTGTTCGCGGCGTGCCACGCAGCGCTGGCGGGATTCAACGTGCCGGCGCAACGGGCGCTCTGGATGCTGGCGGTGGTCGCGCTGGGCACGATCAGCGGGCGCAGCCTCGCCCCTTCGCTCGTGCTGGCCTGGGCGCTCGGGCTCGTGCTGCTGCTCGATCCGTGGGCTGTGGTGTCCGCCGGTTTCTGGCTCTCGTTCTGCGCGGTCGCGGCGATCCTGTTCGCGACGTCCGGACGGCTGCGCATGCACGACCACGAACGGCGCGATCCTGAGCCGGATGCAACGCGTTTTGCGCGGTCTCGTAGCGGTTGCCTGCGACGATTGTCGAGTCTCAGGGAACGACTTCTGAGCGGCGCGCACGTGCAGTTCGCCGTCACGATCGCGCTCGCGCCGCTCACGGTTTACTGGTTCGCGCAGATTCCGCTCGTCGGGCCCGTGGCCAATGCGTTTGCCATTCCATGGGTCAGCCTGTTCGTGACGCCGGCCGTGCTCGCGGGCGTCGCGTTGCCGGAACCGTTCGATGCGTGGGCGTTTCGCGGCGCGCATGCATTGCTCGATGTGCTCGTCGGCGGGATGCAGACGATGGCCGGTCTCCCCTGGGCGCTGCTGCGGCTCCCGCAGCCGGGCGCGTGGGCACTGGCCGCGGCGGCGGTCGGCGTCGCATGGTGTCTCGCGCCGCGCGGCTGGCCGTTGCGCTGGGCCGCGCCGTTGACATGGCTGCCGTTGCTGTTGCCGCCGCCATCGGGTCCTCCTTCCGGCACGTTCCGGCTCACCGCGCTCGATATCGGGCAGGGTTCGTCGGTCCTGATCGAAACCGCGCATCACACATTGCTCTTCGACGCCGGGCCCGGGCCGGAGTCGACGCACGCGGGCGAGCGGATCGTCGTGCCGTACCTGTATGCGAACGGCGTGAACGCGCTCGATACGCTGATGATCAGTCACGCAGATTCGGACCACTCCGGCGGAGCGCCAGCGGTACTGGCCGGCATCGAGGTGCGCCAGATGCTGGCCGCGCTGGCGCCGGCCAATGCGCTGTGGACGGCCGCCCGCGAGACCCACGCCGACGTCGTGCCCTGCGCGGCGGGCCAGCACTGGCGCTGGGACGGCGTCGATTTCGCCGTGCTCTGGCCGGATGCGGGGCCGTTGCAGGGCAAGCCGAATGCGCATTGCTGCGTCCTGCGCGTGAGCGCGACGGGCGCTGGCGCGGATGTCGGCGGCAACGATTTCGCCGGGCAGGTGCGCGAGCCGCATCCGTCGTTCACCGCTTTACTTGCCGCCGATATCGAGGCGCCCGTCGAGCGCGCCCTGCTTCAACGCGATCCCGAAGCGCTGCGCGCCGAGGTGCTGGTCGTGCCGCATCATGGCAGCAAGACGTCGTCGACCGAGCCGTTCCTCGATTCTGTCGACCCGCTTGTCGCGATATTTCAGGTAGGCTATCGCAACCGTTTTCACCACCCGCATCCGGGCGTCTTTTCGCGGTATCTGGCGCGCCACATCGAGCTGACGCGCAGCGATACCGACGGCGCGGTGCGCATCGAAACCGCGGGGCCGGCGCTGTCGCTCGAACGGTATCGCGAGACGCACCGGCGGTACTGGATGGATCGATGACCGGCGGCTCTTTCCCGGAACGCTGCAAACGCGCGGCACGGGCGGCACTATCAACACGGGGCAGCGACGGCGGCAAACCGCGGCGCTTTCCGGCAAAAGCAAAAACAGGAGACGACGGCGCTTGAAAGACATCATCCACTTCTCGCACGCAAACGGGTTTCCCGCATCGACGTACCGTACGATCTTCGCCGAACTCGCGGACGACTACGAACTGCGCTTTATCGAGCGCATCGGCCATGACGCGCGCTTTCCGGTGACGCAGGACTGGCCGCATCTCGTCGAGGAACTGCTCGCCGACATCGGCCGGTGCTATGAGCGGCCGGTGTGGCTGGTCGGCCATTCGCTCGGCGGTTATCTGTCGATGATGGCCGCGCTGAAAAAGCCGCAATGGGTGAAAGGCGTCGTGATGCTCGATTCGCCGGTGATCGCGGGGTGGCGCAGCAGCATGCTGCGCGTGTCGCAATGGACGGGACTCGACGAGAAACTCTCGCCCGCCGCCGCGACGCGCACGCGCCGCACGCACTGGGCCAGCCGCGACGAAGCGTGGCGGCACTTTTATTCGAAGCCCGCGTTCGCGCGCTGGGACGAGCGCATGCTCTCCGATTACGTCGACTTCGGCATTCCGCAGACTGCCGTCGATGGCGGCCGCACGCTCGCGTTCGATCGTCGCACCGAATATCTGATCTACCGGACCCTGCCGCATACGCTCGGCGCGCGGCTCGCGCGCGGCGCGCCGGTGCCGGCCGGTTTCATCGCGGGTACACGTTCGAGGGAGATCCGCCAGGTCGGTCTCGATGCCACCCGCCGGGCGACCGGCGAGCATCTCGAATGGATCGAGGGCAGCCATCTTTACCCGATGGAAAAGCCGCTCGAAACCGCCCGCGCACTGCAGCGGATGCTGCGCGAACTGGCGCGCAGCGTGTGAGCGTCGCGTCACGCTGACGGCGGCGTTCGGGCGCCCTGCATCCCAACCTGTGAGAGCGGGGTGGGCGATGACGGGGCGCAACGGAAAACGGTACGGGATCGGTGCTGCGTCGGCGCATATTGCTGGGTTGAGGCCCTGCTTTACGGTATAATCCGTTTTTCCCGCGAGCATCCAGCGATGACCAAATATGTTTTCGTCACCGGCGGCGTAGTTTCTTCCCTCGGCAAGGGTATTGCCGCCGCTTCCCTCGCCGCGATCCTCGAATCGCGCGGTCTCAAAGTCACCCTCCTCAAGCTCGATCCCTACATCAACGTCGACCCCGGCACGATGAGCCCGTTTCAGCACGGCGAAGTGTTCGTGACGGAAGACGGAGCGGAGACGGACCTCGACCTCGGCCACTATGAGCGCTTCATCAGCACGAAGATGCGCAAGGCCAATAACTTCACGACCGGCCAGATCTACGAATCGGTGATCCGCAAGGAACGCCGCGGCGACTATCTCGGCAAGACCGTGCAGGTCATTCCGCACATCACGAATGAAATCCAGGCGTTCGTCGAACGCGGCGCGGCTTCCGCGACGTGCGGCGAGCCGGACGTCGCGATCGTCGAAGTGGGCGGCACCGTGGGCGACATCGAATCGCTGCCGTTCCTCGAAGCCGCGCGCCAGATGAGCCTGCGCCTCGGCCGCAACAGCGCGTGCTTCGTGCATCTGACGCTGGTGCCCTGGGTGGCCACGGCGGGTGAGCTGAAAACCAAGCCCACGCAGCACAGCGTGCAGAAGCTGCGCGAAATCGGCATCTCGCCGCACGTGCTGCTGTGCCGTGCCGACCGCCCCATCCCGGACGACGAACGCGCGAAGATTTCGATGTTCTCGAACGTGCCGGAAGACGCGGTGATCTCCGTGTGGGACGCCGACAGCATCTACAAGATTCCGCAGATGCTGCACGACCAGGGCATGGACGAGATCGTCTGCGACGAGCTGAAGCTCACGCCGAAGCCGGCCGATCTGTCGATGTGGTCGGATCTCGTCGAAAAGCTCGAACATCCGAAGCACGAAGTCACGATCGGCATGGTCGGCAAGTACGTCGATCTGACGGAATCGTACAAGTCGCTGATCGAAGCGCTGCGCCATGCGTCGATCCACACGTCGACCAAAGTCAACATCGAGTACATCGATTCGGAAGAAGTCGAAGCCGACGGTGTCGAGAGCCTCAAGCATCTCGACGCGGTGCTGGTGCCGGGCGGCTTCGGCCGCCGTGGTACGGAAGGCAAGATCAAGGCGATCCGCTACGCACGCGAAGCGAAAGTGCCGTACCTCGGCATCTGCCTCGGCATGCAGCTGGCCGTGATCGAATTCGCCCGCGACGTGGTCGGTCTGAAGGGTGCGAACAGCACCGAATTCGACCAGACGACGGAGAACCGCGTGGTCGCGCTGATCACCGAGTGGTACGACCGCGACGGCAAGGTCGAGAAGCGCGACGAAGAGTCGGATCTCGGCGGCACGATGCGTCTCGGTTCGCAACGTTGCCCGATCAAGCCGGGCACGATGGCAGCGGAGATCTACGGCAAGGACGTGAACGAACGTCACCGTCACCGTTATGAAGTCAATAACCGCTTCGTGCCCCAGCTCGAAGCCGGTGGTCTTGTCATCAGCGCCCGTACCCCGAGCGAGGATCTGCCGGAAATGATGGAACTGCCGCGCGACATGCATCCGTGGTTCGTCGGCGTCCAGTTCCACCCGGAATTCACGTCCACGCCGCGTGACGGTCATCCGCTCTTCAAGTCGTTTGTCGAAGCCGCGCTCGTGCATCATCTGGCGGGCGTCGAGGAGAAAGCATGAAACTGGGCGACTTCGAAATCGGCCTCGACAAGCCGTTTTTCCTGATCGCGGGCACTTGTGTCGTCGAATCCGAACAGATGACGATCGACACCGCCGGCCGCCTGAAGGAAATCTGCGCGAAGCTGAAGATTCCGTTCATCTACAAATCGTCGTACGACAAGGCCAATCGCAGCAGCGGCAAGTCGTTTCGCGGTCTGGGCATGGACGAAGGCCTGCGCATCCTGTCGGAAGTGAAGAAGCAGCTCGGCCTGCCGGTACTGACCGACGTCCACAGCGAACACGAGATCGAGCAGGTCGCATCGGTCGTGGACGTGCTGCAGACGCCGGCGTTCCTGTGCCGTCAGACCGATTTCATCCACGCGTGCGCGCGCTCGGGCAAGCCGGTCAACATCAAGAAAGGCCAGTTTCTCGCGCCGCACGACATGAAAAACGTGATCGACAAGGCACGTGAAGCCGCACGCGAAGCGGGCCTGTCGGAAGACCGCTTCATGGCCTGCGAACGCGGCGTATCGTTTGGCTATAACAACCTCGTGTCCGACATGCGTTCGCTCGCGATCATGCGCGAAACCGGTGCGCCGGTCGTGTTCGACGCCACGCACTCGGTGCAGTTGCCGGGCGGGCAGGGCACGAGCTCGGGCGGTCAACGCGAATTCGTGCCGGTGCTCGCGCGTGCCGCCGTGGCGACGGGCGTGGCCGGTCTCTTCATGGAAACGCATCCGAATCCGGCAGAAGCGAAGTCGGACGGTCCGAACGCCGTACCGCTGCATCGCATGGCCGATCTGCTCGAGACGTTGCTCACGCTCGATCAGGCCGTCAAGCGTGCGCCGTTCCTCGAAAGCGATTTCAACTGATGCCGGCGTTCGCAGCGTGTCAGCCGGCGCGTTGCGGACACTCCGCGTGATGGTCGTCGAAAGCATCCGGGCGCAAGCGGCGCTACTGTGCAACGGATGCAGTTTCACCGTAAGAATCCAACGTCATTTCTTGAGGAAACCATGAGTGCTATCGTAGATATCATCGGTCGCGAGATTCTCGATTCGCGAGGCAACCCCACCGTCGAATGCGACGTGTTGCTCGAATCGGGCACGATGGGCCGTGCGGCTGTGCCGTCGGGTGCATCGACGGGTTCGCGCGAGGCCATCGAGCTGCGCGACGGCGAAACCGGCCGTTACGGCGGCAAGGGCGTGCTCAAGGCAGTCGAGCACATCAACACCGAAATCTCCGAGGCGATCATGGGTCTTGACGCGTCGGAACAGGCGTTCCTCGACAAGACGCTGCTCGAACTCGACGGTACGGATAACAAATCGCGCCTCGGTGCGAACGCGATGCTGGCCGTTTCGATGGCCGTCGCGAAGGCTGCCGCTGAAGAAGCCGGCCTGCCGCTTTACCGCTACTTCGGCGGCTCGGGCGCGATGCAACTGCCGGTGCCGATGATGAACATCGTCAACGGCGGCGCGCACGCCAACAACAGCCTGGACATCCAGGAATTCATGATCGTGCCGGTGAGCCAGCCGACGTTTCGCGAAGCCCTGCGTTGCGGCGCCGAAGTATTCCATGCGCTCAAGAAGATCCTGAGCGATCGCGGCATGAGCACGGCCGTGGGCGACGAAGGCGGCTTCGCGCCGAACTTCGGCAGCAACGACGAATGCCTGTCGACGATCCTGCAGGCCATTGAAAAGGCGGGTTATCGCGCGGGCGAAGACGTGCTTCTCGCGCTCGACTGCGCAGCGAGCGAGTTCTATCACGACGGCAAGTACCAGCTGGCCGGCGAAGGCCTGCAACTGTCGTCGACGGAATTCGCCGATTACCTCGCGACGCTCGCCGACAAGTTCCCGATCGTCTCGATCGAAGACGGCATGCACGAAAGCGACTGGGACGGCTGGAAGACGCTGACGGAAAAACTCGGCAAGAAAATCCAGCTGGTCGGCGACGATCTGTTCGTGACGAACACGCGCATCCTGAAGGAAGGTATCGAGAAGGGCATCGCGAACTCGATCCTGATCAAGATCAACCAGATTGGCACGCTGACGGAAACGTTCGCCGCGATCGAAATGGCGAAGCGCGCTGGTTACACGGCGGTGATTTCGCACCGTTCGGGTGAAACCGAAGACTCGACGATCGCCGATATCGCGGTCGGCCTGAACGCCGGCCAGATCAAGACGGGTTCGCTGTCGCGCTCGGATCGCATCTCGAAGTACAACCAGCTGCTGCGTATCGAAGAAGATCTCGGCGATATCGCCAGCTATCCTGGCAAGTCGGCGTTCTACAATCTGCGCTAACCGCGCGCCGATTCTGCATTGAGCGCGAATTCGACCTTTGAACCGGTCATACTTCGTTTCTGGATCGACCCGCCGCCCTGCGTATAGCGCAGGGCGGCGCGTATTATTTGTGCTCTCTTCATGCGGCTTGTCACTGTCGTTTTGATCGTCCTGCTGGCGCTGATCCAGTACCCGCTCTGGTGGGGGCATGGTGGCTGGTTACGCGTGCACGACCTGCAGGAGCAGCTTGCGCTCCAGCAAAAGAAGAACGCCGACGCGAAGTTGCGCAACGAGCGCATCGATGGCGAAGTGCACGATTTGCAGACCGGCACGGCAGCTGTCGAGGAGCGCGCACGTTACGAAATGGGTATGGTGAAGGACGGCGAAGTGTTCGTTCAGTTCGTCTCGCCGAACGCACCGTTGCCGACGTCGAACCCGTCGTCGGTCACGACGTCGACGCGCGGTGAGGTGTCCGCCGCGCCGTTGCACGTGGTGCCGAATCCGGAGCCGCGCGCGAAGCCGGAAAAAAAGCATGGCACGAAGAAGGATTCAAAGCAGGATCAAAAGCGCAAGGGTGCGGGTTAGGTGCGCCTGGACATCCTTGCCACAGGCAACACCATTGAAGATGGATCGGCAAAAATGTTGCCAGGGCATTGAACCTGGAGAAAGCCGCCCAAGCCGCCCGATGGGCGGCTTTTTTACTCGTGAGCCGTGATCCGCGTGCAAAAGTGCATCAGTCACAGTCAGGCAAACATCACCAGCCCCAGCCCGTGCCGAAACCAACACCGGCACCTGTGCCCCAGCCCGATCCCCAGCCACCGCCGTAATAGCTGCCATAAACACTGACCGGTGGCGTGTAATACCGCGACCACGCCTGAGCGGCGGCTTCCGCGGCCATCGCCTGGTTTTGCTCCGCGAGCACCTGCCGGTCGATTGCGTCGTAACGTGCGCGCTCTTCAGGCGTCAATGGTTGCGCTTTCGCCGCGATGCCGGACTGGTCGGCCGGCAGACGGCTGTATATCGGCGAAGGGCCGGGCGGGTCCATGACGCAGCCCGTCAACGCAGCACTGCCTGCCACGACGGACAGCGCCAGAAGAACCGGTATGGAATGATGCAATGAGGTTTTCATGTCAGTTTCCACCAGCGAGACGCTCTGACCCGCTCGCGTGGGAGGGGAGTCGCCAATGTTCGATACCTGTTCGACGCAATGCCGGACATTCAGCGCACGCCGCCGGTATCGAGCGCAACGGGCGAAGGGCAAACGACAAAGGGCGCCAGCTCAAACAACCCGCGACGTAGCGTTCAATGGCGCTGACCTGCCGCAGGCGTCACTCCTTCTGAGAGCCCGCTCACGAGGAAAAGTTGCGCCACGTCGACCGGGTCGAACTCGTACCGCTGGTTGCAGAATTCGCAGTGAATTTCGACGTGTCCGCGTTCTTCGAGCACGCTGTCGACTTCCTCGCGACCGAGCATTTTCAGCATCGCGCCGACCTTGCCGCGCGAGCAGCTGCATTCGAAGCGCGCCGGCGTCGGTGCGAAGTGCTGGACGTTTTCCTGCCAGAAAAGGCGGCGAAACACCGTTTCCGGCTCTTCCTTCAGTAGTTCGTCGTTCGACAGCGTGCCGCCGAGCGTGCAGACACGCTCCCACGTATCCGCATCGAGTTCGCCTGGATGCGGCACGATGCCGCCGTCGCCCGGCAGTTTCTGCAACAGCATGCCGACGGCACGCTCCGAATCCGCCGCGAGCCACAGGCGCGTATCGAGCTGTTCGGAGTGGTGCATGTAATGTTCGAGCACTTCGGCCATCGAGTTCAACGGGCCGTCCACGCCGTTGAGCGGCACGATGCTCTGGTACGGCTGCTGGCCAGGCTGCTTTTCGCGCGGGTCGAGCGTGATCACGCAGCGGCCGTTGCCGTTGGCGTTCAGCAGTTCAGTGAGCGATGTGTCGTCGCTGATCGTGCTTGCGACGTCGCCGGAAAACTTGGCCGTGGCGCGCATCGACAGATCCGAGCTGCATTGCACAACCAGCATCTTGACCGGGCCGTCGCCGAAAATCTGCATGACGAGCGTGCCGTCGAATTTCAGGTTCGCCGACAGCAGCGCGCACGCCGCCATCATTTCGCCGAGCACGTTGCGCACCGGCGCCGGGTAATCGCGACGCGTCAACACTTCCCGCCACGTGTTTCGCAGCGAAACGATCTCGCCGCGTACCGGTGCCGCGCTGAACATGAATTTTTGCAACTGGTCGTTCACAACTCTTCCTCGGTCGAATGGCGCTCGTTCTGACAATGCGCCTGCGCGCCGCGCGCTCCGGCTGTCAGCCGACGCGTACGAGCTGCGCCTTGAAATAATCCCTGCGTTCCACGTAGCTTTGCGCGGCGCGTCGCAGGTTCGCGATGTCCGCTTCCGTCAGTTCGCGTACGACTTTCGCCGGCGCGCCCAGAATCAGCGAATTATCGGGAAATACCTTGCCCTCGGTCACGACGGCGCCGGCGCCAACCAGACAGTTGCGGCCGATGACCGCGCCATTCAAGACCACCGCCTGAATGCCGATCAACGCGCCTTCCTTGATCGTGCAGCCGTGCAGCATCACCTGGTGGCCGATCGTGACGTTGTTTTCGATCGTCATCGGAAAACCCGGATCGGTGTGGAGCACCGCGTTTTCCTGAATGTTGCTGCCTGCGCCGATCTCAATCCGGTCGTTGTCGCCGCGGATCGTGGCGCCGAACCAGACGCTTGCGTTTTCGTCGATGGCGACCTTGCCGATGATGGTCGCCGTATCGGCGACGAACACGCTTTCGTGGATGGTCGGTGCCGCATCGCCAAGTTTGTAGATTGCCACAGTGTTTCCTCTGCGTCGGGCGTCACGCCCAGACGCGGAGCGCGACGGCAGCGCGGCGGGCGCGCTTCATGGTCGAATCGCGTATTGTAAACGGTTGCGCACAGGACGCGCCTCGCCGCGTCCGGTTCCCGTCAGGCGTTTTGCCGTGCGCTGCCATGCACCCGTGTATTTTTCCGCGTTTTATGTAGCGTTCGTTGCCCATGAATCCAGCCGTTTCTTCTTTGTCGTCAACACCGTCGCTGCCACTGGACGCCTGCATGCGCAGCGAAGCGCTCGGCGTACTGCGCGAGCGCGATCCGGTAACGAAGGCCGTGGCGACGCGTGATCTCCATGCACGCGCCTGCGAAGGTCTTCTGCCATGCAGGCCCGAGCGGTCGCTCGATGAACCGGCTGGTTTGCCCGGCCGCCCGGAGCGGCCCGAACTGGTGGACCCGCGCGGACTCGGGCGGCGCAGCATGCAGTCGCCGCAAGGGCGTGCGGTGTTGCTGCATGCGCTCGCGCATATCGAGTTCAATGCGATCAACCTCGCGCTCGATGCGGTCTGGCGCTTTGCCGCGATGCCGGCCGCGTTTTATCTCGACTGGTTGAAAGTGGCGTCGGAAGAAGCGCATCATTTCTCGTTGCTGACGGCGCGGCTGGCAGATTCTGGTCACGTCTACGGCGACTTTCCCGCGCACGACGGCCTGTGGGACATGTGCGAGCGAACCCGCGGTGACGTGCTTGCCCGTATGGCGCTGGTGCCGCGCACGCTGGAGGCACGCGGGCTGGACGCGTCGCCGCCGATTCGCGCGCGCCTCCAGCAGGCGGGCGACCATGAATCGGCCGCCATTCTCGACGTGATCCTGCGCGATGAAATCGGCCATGTCCTGATCGGCAACCGCTGGTTCCGGTATCTGTGCGATCGGGAGGCGCTTGATCCGCACGCAACATACGCGCGTCTCGCCACGCAATATCACGCGCCCCGGTTGCGCGGGCCGTTCAACTTCGAAGCGCGGCGCGACGCCGGTTTTGACGAAGCCGAACTCGCGGCGCTGGCCGGGCTGGACGCCGGCCAGGCGGCGCCCGCCGCGGATCAGACGAAACCAGAAGGCACTCGTGAGCCGGATGTCACATCGACTGCATCGACTTCGACGAGATAACCGCCTGTCTCCGTGCACCGGCAGGCTGAAGTGCGATTGACTGCACGATTGGGCGTCGGCTTTATCTGTCCACGGTGATGAAAAGCGTCAAATTGACCTGCTGCCATCGTCCTGAAGCCCGCTTTTGTCGTCGCCTCCATGTACTGCCAGATTGCCGCGCCCACTCACTATCTCGTTATAATCGAACGATCATTCTTTTCTGGAAATCGTCCATGAATACCTCCCGGTCCGAATTCGTCCCGGTGCGCGGCGTGCGCCTGCATGTGCGACGTTGGGGCAACCCGGACGCGCCCGCGCTTTTCATGCTGCATGGCTGGATGGACGTTGCCGCGTCGTTCCAGTTCGTCGTCGATGCGCTGGGCGGCGAGTGGCAGGTGATCGCGCCGGATGCGCGCGGCTTCGGCCTGTCGGACTGGCCAGTGGCGTCGCACGGCGGCGGAAACTACTGGTTTCAGGAATACGTGTCGGATCTCGACGCGCTGCTGGACCATTACGCGCCATCCGGCGAGGTCAATCTGATCGGGCACAGCATGGGCGCGAACGTCGTCTGTCTGTATGCCGGCGCCCGGCCGGAGCGTGTGCGCCGCGTGGTGGATCTCGAAGGCTTCGGGCTTGGCGCGTCGCGCGCGGAGCAATGGCCGCGCCGGCTGAAAACGTGGCTCGATGAGCTGAAAGAGCCGCCCACGCTGAAAAGCTACGCTTCGCTCGATGAGGTCGCTGCGCGGCTGATCCGCACGAACGCGCGTCTCGATCCGCAGCGGGCGAGTTTTCTCGCACGACACTGGTCGAAACAGGGGGAGGACGGCCGTTTCACGCTGCTCGCCGACCCGGCGCACAAGATGCGCGGCCCGCTGCAGTATCGCCTCGACGAAGTGATGGCCGTCTGGCGCAACGTGCGGGCGAAGGTGCTGCACGTCGAAGCGGCGGGCTCGCCGACGCTCGCGGCGATTGCCGGCGAAACCCCGCTCGGCGAGTTCAAGGCGCGTTTCCGGGCGTTTCCGGACTGGCGCGAGAAGATCATCGACGATGCCGGTCACATGGTGCATCACGATCAGCCGGAGCAGGTCGCCGCGCTGATCGAGGGATTTTGCGCATAAATTTTTGCGCATAACGTCGGCCGCCGGAGGATTGGTGCGGCGAACTACCGCATTGCAGTAAAATGGTTGCTGAATCTTTACAGGGCAACGATGAACGCCGATCTGCACTGCCATTCCACGGTTTCCGACGGCCAGTTCGCGCCGGCCGAGGTCGCGCGCCGCGCGCACGCGGGCGGCGTGACGCTGTGGGCGCTGACCGACCACGATGAAGTAGGCGGTCAGGCGGAAGCGCGTGCGGCCGCGACGGCGCTTGGCATGCGTTATCTGAGCGGCGTCGAAATATCGGTCACCTGGGCGTCGCGGACAGTCCATATCGTCGGTTTGAACGTCGATCCGCAAAACACGGCGCTCGTGGAAGGCCTCGCGCGCACGCGTAACGGCCGCGCGGCGCGTGCCGAAGCCATCGGGGAACAGCTTGCCACGCTCGGCATCCCGGACGCGTACGCGGGCGCGCTTCGCTACGTCTCGAATCCGGACATGATCTCGCGCACCCACTTCGCGCGATACATGGTGGAAAGCGGCTACGCGGAATCCACGCAGGACGTGTTCACGCGCTATCTGGGCGACGGCAAGCCAGGTTACGTGTCGCATCGCTGGTCGAAATTGTCCGATGCCGTGCAGTGGATCAAGACCGCCGGCGGCGAGGCTGTGATTGCCCATCCGGGGCGGTACGCGTACACGCCGGTCGAATTCGACGCGCTCTTTGGCGAATTCATCGATCTCGGCGGCAAGGCGATCGAAGTCGTCACCGGCAGTCACACGCCGGACCAGTATCGCGAATACGCCGACGTCGCGCGCCGTTTTGGTTTCGAGGCGTCGCGCGGTTCGGATTTTCATGCGGCCGGCGAAGGCCGCGTCGATCTCGGCAGTCTGCCGCCGCTTCCTTCCGATCTCACCCCCGTCTGGGAACGCTGGCTGTGACGTGCTGTTGTGGCGTCGCGCGGTGCGCGCAGCCTGTCGCGGGCTGAAAGCGCGACATCCAGTCATCCTGATCATTCACCATGTCTCAATTCTTTCGGCTTCATCCCGACAATCCGCAGCTGCGCCTCGTCAAGCAGGCCGTGCAGATCATCAACGACGGCGGCGTCGTCGCGTTGCCGACCGATTCGAGCTACGCACTCGCGTGCCGTCTCGACGACAAGGATGCCGTCGAGCGCATCCGCCGCATCCGCGGTCTCGACGAGAAGCAGCTTTTGTCGCTGCTGGTGCGCGACCTGTCGGAGCTCGCCAACTTCGCGATGGTCGATAACCGGCAATACCGGCTGATCAGGTCGGTGACGCCGGGCCCGTATGTTTTCGTGCTGCAGGCGACCAAAGAGGTGCCGCGCCGTCTGTCGCATCCGTCGCGCAAGACGATCGGTCTGCGTGTGCCCGATCACGCCATCACGCTCGCGATTCTCGAAGAACTCGGCCAGCCGTTGCTCGGTTCGACGCTGATCATGCCGGGCGAAACCCAGCCGCTGAACGATCCCGAGGAGATTCGCGCGCGCCTCGAAAAGCAGATCGAGCTGGTGATCGACGGCGGCGCGTGTGTGTGCGAGCCGTCGACGGTGATCGATCTGACCGGCGCTGAGCCCGTACTCGTTCGTCCAGGCCGCGGCAGCCTTCAGCCGTTCGGCCTGGAACAGCCCGCCTGACCGGTAACGAAAGCCGCCGGTCGCGGCTCCCCGCATTGATACAATAGCGAGCTATGGATTCCTCCCTGATACAGACCATTGTCGTGTACGCGTTGCCGGTGATTTTCGCCATCACGCTGCACGAGGCCGCACATGGCTACGTTGCGCGCCTGCTCGGCGACAACACGGCGTACGTGCTCGGCCGTGTTTCCTTCAATCCGATGCGCCACATCGATCCGCTCGGCACCATCGCGATTCCGCTGTTGCTGTACTTCGTGACGAGCGGTGCGTTCGTGTTCGGCTACGCGAAACCCGTGCCGGTCGCGTTCGGCAATCTGCGTAATCCGCGCTGGGGCAGCCTGTGGGTGGCGCTCGCCGGGCCGATGTGCAACTTCGTGCAGGCGCTGATATGGGGCGTGATCGGCGTGTCGCTCGCCGCCATGAACATCCAGGAACCGTTTTTCACGCGCATGGCGGGCGCGGGCGTCGGCATCAATCTCGTGCTCGGCGTGCTGAACCTGTTCCCGCTGCCGCCGCTCGACGGCGGTCGCGTGCTGACCGCGCTGCTGCCGGCGCGTCAGTCGATTGCGCTCTCGCGTATCGAGCCGTATGGTTTTTTCATTGTGATGGCGCTCGTGATGACGGGTACCCTGACGACATTCTGGCTGCGACCGCTCGTCAATCTCGGTTACGACGCTGTGACGGCTATCCTGACTCCACTCGTTTCGCTTCTCTAATATAACCATGTTCCCAGACCGTATCTTCTCCGGCATGCGGCCCACCGGATCGCTGCACCTCGGCCACTATCACGGCGTACTGAAAAACTGGGTGCGGCTGCAGTCCGAATACCCGTGCTTCTTCTGCGTCGTCGACTGGCACGCGTTGACCACGCACTACGAAACGCCCGAGGTCATTGAAAAGAACGTCTGGGAAGTGCTGATCGACTGGCTCGCGTCAGGCATCGATCCGGCGCAGGCCACGCTCTTCATCCAGAGCAAGGTGCCCGAGCACGCCGAACTCGCGCTGCTGCTCGGCATGAGCACGCCGCTTGGCTGGCTCGAACGCGTGCCGACCTACAAGGAGCAGATGGAGAAGCTGAAGGACAAGGATCTGTCCACCTACGGCTTTCTCGGGTATCCGGTTCTGATGGCGGCCGACATCCTGCTGTATCGCGGCTCGCTCGTGCCGGTCGGCGAAGACCAGGTGCCGCACGTCGAAATGACGCGCGAAATCGCGCGCCGCTTCAACTATCTGTACGGTCGCGAGCCGGGCTTCGAGGAAAAGGCCAACGAAGCCGCGAAGAAACTCGGCGGCAAGCGCGCGAAGCTGTATCACCAGCTGCGCGTCGCGTATCAGCAGGAAGGCGACGACGAAGCGCTCGAACAGGCGCGTGCGATGCTGCAGGAATCGCAGAGCCTGTCGATGAACGATCGCGAGCGTCTTTTCGGTTACCTCGAAGGGTCGCGCAAGATCATTCTCACCGAACCGCAGGCCATGCTGACCGAAGCGTCGCGCATGCCGGGTCTCGATGGACAGAAAATGTCGAAGTCGTACGGCAACACGATCGGTCTGCGTGAAGACGCCGAGACGATCACGAAGAAAGTCCGTACCATGCCGACCGACCCCGCGCGCGTGCGCCGCACCGATCCGGGCGACCCGGACAAGTGCCCGGTATGGCAGCTGCATCAGGTCTACACCGACGAAACGACGCACGCATGGGTGCAGAAGGGCTGCCGTTCGGCTGGCATCGGCTGTCTCGAATGCAAGCAGCCGGTGATCGAAGGCATCCTGCGTGAACAGCAGCCGATGCTCGAGCGCGCGCAGAAGTACATGGACGATCCGTCGCTGTTGCGTGCAATCGTCGCCGATGGCTGCGACAAGGCGCGCCGTTTCGCGACCGAGACCATGCGCGATGTGCGCGAGGCCATGGGCCTGTCGTACAACTGATAGTCGATAGCGATTTGTATATGGACGACCACGGCTCCCCGGTGCTTTCCCGGCATGCCACGCTGGCCGAACCGTCACGCTGGGTGCGTCGCTGGACGCATCTCGTGACGCCCGGCGGCGCGGTGCTCGACGTCGCGTCGGGCGCCGGGCGGCACGCGCGCTGGTTTGCCGCGCGGGGCCATCCGGTCACCGCACTCGACCGCGACGCGGACGCGCTCGCGACGCTGCACGACGTGCCACAGGTGAGCACGCTCGCCGCCGACATCGAAGACGGCCCGTGGCCGCTTCCTGCGGGATCGAGGTTCGCCGCGGTCGTCGTCACGAACTACCTGCACCGGCCGCTCTTTCCGCGGCTTCTGGATGCGCTCGCGCCGGCAGGGGTGCTGATTTACGAGACGTTCGCGCAGGGCAACGAGACGGTCGGCAAGCCTTCGCGGTCGGCGTTTCTGCTGGCACCGGGCGAGTTGCTCGATGCCGTTCGCGGGCGTCTGCGGGTGATCGCTTATCAGGATGGTTTTCTCGCGCAGCCGCGTCCCGCTTACGTCCAGCGGATCTGCGCGATTCAGGAGGCGGATCGGTCCGTCGACGGGGGAGAGGCTCCACCCCCGCCGCGTTACGATCTGGCTGGCTAATCCGCTACAATCGCGGTTTACTGATCTAATTCATGGCATTTCATGACTAACGGCAATCAAGACGGCATTCAGATTCGCGGCAGCATTCCCGCAATCATCACCCCGATGCTCGAAGACGGCAGCCTCGATCTGCCCGCGTTTCGCAAACTGATCGACTGGCATATCGAAGAGGGCACGAACGGTCTCGTCGTCGTCGGTACGAGCGGCGAGTCGGCCACGCTGTCGGTCGAAGAGCACGTGCTGATGGTCAAGACCGCGGTCGAGCACGTTGCCGGACGCATTCCCGTGATTGCAGGCTCGGGCGGCAATTCGACCACCGAAGCGATCGAACTGACCGAGCAGGCGAAGAAAGTCGGGGCCGATGCCACGCTGCAGGTCGTGCCGTATTACAACAAGCCGACGCAGGAAGGGATCTATCGCCACTTCTCGAAAATCGCGGAAACCGTCGATCTGCCGGTGATCCTGTACAACGTGCCGGGTCGCACGGTGGCGGACATGTCGAACGAGACGATCCTGCGCCTCGCCCAGGTGCCGGGCATCGTGGGCGTGAAGGAAGCGACCGGCAGCATCGATCGCGCGGCGCATCTGATCAAGGCAGCGCCGGCGCATTTCGGCATTTACAGCGGCGACGATCCGACTGCGATCGGATTGATGCTGCTTGGCGGCCACGGCAACATTTCCGTGACGGCCAACGTGGCACCGCGTCTGATGGCTGAACTCTGCCGCGCCGCGCTCGCCGCCGACGCGAAAACCGCGCGTGAAATCCATCTGAAACTGCTTTCGCTGCACAAGAACCTCTTCATCGAATCGAATCCGATTCCAGCGAAGTGGGCGCTGCAGCAACTCGGCCGCGTTCAGGGCGGCATCCGTTTGCCGTTGACGCCGCTCGACGCGCGCTACCACGATATCGTGCGTGCCGCGCTGCGCGAGTCAGGTCTGCTGGGCTGATACCCATCCAGCGTCACCGGCCATTCCATTAACCGACGTCGAAATCGCCCACGTTCCCGGCACTGAACCAGGCAACGCGTTCCAGCATCACGAAGGACTTCATGAAACGTTCCGCACTTTCCCTCCACGCAACCCGCATGGCGGCGCTGGCGCTTGCCCTTGTTACGCTCGCCGGCTGCGACACGCTGAACGACTGGTTTTCGTCCGACAAGGTGAACTACAAGGTCGCAGGCAGCGCGCCGCCGCTCGCCGTGCCGAGCGATCTGTCGACCGCCCAGGTCGACCAGCGCTACGTGGCGCCGCCGGTCGATGCTGCGCTGGGCGGCGCGCCGGAACGCGCGGTAACGCCAGCAGGCAACCGGACGGAAGGCGTACCGAATGCACAGGATCCGCTCGGCATGCACATCGAGCGCGATGGCGACCGCCGCTGGCTCGTGGTCGATGGCCGCTCGCCCGACCAGCTCTGGCCGCAACTGCAGGAGTTCTGGCAGGAAAACGGCTTCTCGCTGACCACCGACGCACCCGCCACCGGCATCATGTCGACCGACTGGGCTGAGAACCGCGCGAACATTCCGGACGACTGGTTCCGTCGCACGATCGGCAAGGTGGTCGATTTCGCGTACTCGTCGGGCACGCGCGACCGTTTCCGCACGCTGGTTTCTCGCGGCGGTGCCGACACGACGGACATCTCGATCACGCACAGCCAGATGGAAGAAATGCTGACGGGCCAGGACAAGACGTCGTCGCGCTGGGAAGAGCGTCCGCGTAACCCGGCGCTCGAAGCGCTGTTCCTCGCGAAGCTGATGGAGAAGTTCGGTCTGACCGATGCACAGGCGAAACAACTGCTGACGGACGCACGTTCGTCGACGGCGCCGGTGAAGGTCGACGAGATCGCTGGCAGCGTAACGCTCGATCTGCCGGAATCGTTCGATCGCGCATGGCTGCGGGTGGGTCTCGCGCTCGATCGCACGAATTTCACCGTCGACAACCGCGACCGCGAGAAGGGCATTTATTACGTCCGCTACGCCGATTCGATGCAGGAACTGAAGAAGGAAGGTCTCTTCGGCAAACTGTTCTATAGCGGCAGCAGCACGAAGAAGCCCGCTCAGGAATTCCTCGTGAACGTGCGCTCGAAGGGAGATGCGCTGACGCAGGTCGCAGTGCTCAACTCAAACGGCCAGGTGGATACGTCGTCGGACGCGCAGCACATCGTGTCGCTGCTGCATGCACAGCTGAACTAGGCGGAACCGTGCGGTTCGCCAGTCTGGGAAGCGGCAGCGAGGGTAACGCGCTGCTCGTCGAAGCCCAATGCGGAACGACGACCACGCGTGTGCTGCTCGACTGCGGCTTTTCAGCGAAAGAAGTCGAACGGCGCCTCGCATGCCGCGGCTTCGGCATCGACAGCCTCGATGCGATCCTGATCACACACGAACATGGCGATCACATTGGCAGTGCGCTGACGCTGGCCCGTAAGGGATCGATTCCGTTGTACATGAGCTGGGGCACGGCCCGCGCGGTCGGCGCCGACGAAGCCGACGTCGACCTGCACGTGTTGTGGGGCGACGAAGCCGTTGCAATCGGCGATCTCAGTGCGTTGCCGTATACGGTGCCCCACGACGCGCGCGAACCGTTGCAGTTCGTTTTCTCCGATGGCGCAAGCCGGCTTGGCGTGTTGACCGACGTCGGCACTTCGACGCCGCACATCAGCGCCGTGCTGAGCGGCTGCGACGCACTCGTGCTGGAATGCAATCATGATGCGCGGATGCTGGCGGCGAGCCGCTATCCGCAGTCGCTGAAAGCGCGCATCGGTGGCGATCATGGGCACCTGAACAACGATGCCGCGGCCGAAATCCTGGCTTCCCTCGACCGGACGAAGTTACGGCATCTTGTTGCCGCACATTTGAGCCAGCAGAACAATTCGCCGGAACTGGCCCGGGCCGCGATGGCTGCGGTGCTCGACACCGCGACGATGGACGTGATCGTCGCCTCGCAGGATGATGGTTTCGACTGGCTGAGCCTTTGAGCTTCGTGCGTGTCGCTGGAGGTTGGCAGGACGCGCAGAAACAAAAACGCCCATGACATCCGTCATGGGCGTTTTTGTTTTACGTCGGGCGGCCAGCTACGGCTTTACTGCAAAACGACGCTGGTTGCCGTGGCAGGGATGCGTAATCAACCTGCCACCGCCGGCCGGGCTTCCGGCCGGACCTAGTTCCGGTTGCCGCCGAAGATGCCAAGCAGCGCAAGCAGGTTGACGAAGACGTTGTAGAGGTCCAGATAGATCGCGAGCGTGGCCGAGATGTAGTTCGTCTCGCCGCCATTCACGACGCGCTGAACGTCAAACAGCATGTAAGCCGAGAAAATCGCGATCGCGAGCACGGAGACCGTGAGCATCAGCGCAGGCAGGTGCAGAAACATGTTCGCAACCATTGCGAGCAGCAGCACGATCACGCCCACGAAGAGCCATTTGCCGAGACCCGAAAAGTCGCGCTTGCTGACGGTAGCCACCGTCGCCATTGTGGCGAAGATCACACCGGTGCCACCAAACGCGAGCATGATCAGCGACGGACCGTTCGAGAACCCGAGGATGAAGCTCAGGAGCCGCGACAGCATCAGGCCCATGAAGAACGTGAAGCCAAGCAGAACAAAGACGCCGGCGCTGCTGTTCTTGGTCTTTTCGATCGCGAACATGAAGCCAAAGGCGATGGCGAAGAATGCCAGCAGGCTCATGGCCGGACTGGTGGCGGCAAACAGCGAAAAACCGGTCGCGACACCCACCCACGCGCCGAGGACCGTCGGAATCATCGACAGCGCGAGCAGCCAGTAGGTGTTCCGGAGTACGCGGTTGCGGGTTTCGACCGTGCTGATCGTACCGGTGCGGCCGAAATTGTAGGGCGAATTCATGGTTTCTCCTTGCGTCAGACGCAGTGTTGCGCAGTGGTTGTACAGCCCGGCTGGCCGTGACCGCGCCCGCCGCTGGCCCGTACAACCTCAAGATTACCCCGGGACCGGCAAGTTTCAATACCTGGCCGGACGGAAAATAGTGAGGTGCCGGACACATTATTAGAGCCTTACGGTGCTGTAAGGGTTCAATCGCAATCATATAACGGAACATGCTACAATAGCGGATTCATTTGAATCTGTAACCTCTTAATTTTCTGGAGTTTTTATGGCGCTCGAACGCACCCTGTCGATTATCAAGCCGGACGCAGTGGCAAAGAATGTGATCGGTCAGATCTACAGCCGTTTCGAAAACGCTGGCCTCAAGATCATCGCTTCGCGCATGGTTCATCTGTCGCGCGCTGACGCCGAGAAGTTCTACGCTGTGCATGCGGCACGTCCGTTCTTCAAGGACCTCGTCGACTTCATGATCTCGGGTCCGGTGGTTGTTCAGGTTCTGGAAGGCGAGAACGCCATTCTGAAGCATCGCGACCTGATGGGCGCGACGGACCCGAAGAAGGCCGAAAAGGGCACGATCCGCGCTGATTTCGCGGACAGCATCGACGCGAACGCAGTCCACGGTTCGGACGCAGCCGAAACAGCCGCCGTCGAAATCGCATTCTTCTTCCCGGCAGTCAACGTTTACTCGCGTTAATCCGCGTAAGCGGCTGTCCAGGTAGTAAGGTAGGAGCAGCAGGAGCGGGCGCGAACGGTACAGGCGTTCATGTGGCTTGTTGCATGAACGCAGGTTTGCACTGATATGGCAGGATTCGATATGGCGAGCAGTTCAACCGTCAACCTTCTCGATCTCGACGCACAGGGGCTCGTCGCATATTGCGACAGCCTCGGCGAAAAGCCGTTTCGCGCCAAACAGTTGCAGCGCTGGATTCACCAGTACAACGCCGCGGATTTCGATGGCATGACCGATCTCGCAAAGTCCCTCCGCGAAAAGCTGAAGGGGCGCGCCGCGATTTCGATGCCCGACATCACAAGCGATCATATTTCCACCGACGGCACGCGCAAGTGGCTGATCGATGTCGGTAACGGCAACGCAGTTGAAACGGTCTTCATCCCGGAAGAGACGCGCGGCACGCTCTGCGTATCGTCGCAGGCGGGATGTGCGGTCAACTGCCGTTTCTGTTCCACCGGCAAGCAGGGTTTTTCCCGCAATCTCACCACCGGCGAAATCATCGGCCAGCTGCGCATGGCTGAATTTGCGCTGCGTGCGTCGCTCGGCTCGGCCGGTGGACGGGCGGTGGGCGGTGAGGGCAAGGGCGAGCGTGTCGTCACGAATGTCGTGATGATGGGCATGGGCGAGCCGCTGCTCAATTACGATGCCGTCGTGCCGGCCATGCGCCTGATGCTCGACGACAACGCCTATGGCCTGTCGCGCCGCCGCGTCACATTGTCCACGTCGGGTGTGGTGCCTATGATGGACCGCCTCGGCGCGGATCTGCCCGTGGCACTCGCGGTTTCGCTGCACGCACCGAACGACGCGCTGCGCGACGAGCTGGTGCCGTTGAACAGAAAGTATCCGTTGCGTGAGTTGATGGCGGCCTGTCAGCGTTATCTGAAGGTTGCGCCGCGCGATTTCATTACATTTGAATACTGCATGCTCGATGGTGTGAACGACACCGAACAGCACGCACGCGAACTGCTGGCCGTCACGCGTGACGTGCCGTGCAAGTTCAACCTGATTCCGTTCAATCCGTTTCCGGAATCAGGGCTCCTGCGCTCGAAACAGGAGCAGATCAAGCGGTTTGCGCAGGTGCTGATGGATGCAGGTGTCGTCACTACAGTGCGCAAGACTCGTGGTGACGATATCGATGCTGCCTGCGGCCAGCTGGCAGGTGCGATCAAGGATCGCACCCGTCTTGCTGAACGCACCGGGAAGGCGGCGAAAATCATCGAAGTTCGAGCGATTTGAGCATGACAGGGTCCTTGTGACTTCGAGACGCCGGACGAACTGAAAAGAAAGTTTGCAAAATCGATCGGAAGCGGCGCAGAACGCCGCACATTTTGTTATAAACGGTCTGCGAATCTGAACCGATGCCTGAAAGATGGGGACGGATCGTAAGAGTGAAAAAGAATCGACGCGAAAGGATTTGGGATGAGTGAGCCGCAGCACCCGCAGCCGCATGACAATGAGACGAACGCAGGCCGTCCAGCACCGGCCGTCGCACCGGCGGTGGCGCAGCCCGCGCTGGAATCGCTTGCGGCAATCGGGGCGCGGCTGACCCAGCTGCGCGAGTCAAAAGGCTGGTCGATCGAGGACGTCTCCTCGCGCCTCAAGGTATCGCCGGCCAAGCTGCGCGCGCTCGAAAGCGGCGATGTCAGCCACCTGCCGGACACGACGTTCGCACTCGGCGTGGTGCGCAGCTACGCGAAAATGCTCGGCACCGATCCCGCGCCGTTCAGTCAGGCGTTGCGTCGCGTCAAGGGCGTGCCGGAACCGGATCTGTCGATGCCAGCTTCGTCGGGCCGCGATCTGCCGCGCGGCCGCGTATCGCTTTCGCTCGGCAACAACGCCCCGAAATCGCGCTCGTGGCTGTGGGGCGTGGCCGCGGTGATCGTTGCAGTCATTGCGCTCGCGATGTGGCACACGAATGGCGGCGACTCGTCGGCGTGGCTCGCGCGGCTGAAGGCTGGCGCGAATGATGCTGCGGGCAGTGCGACCGGCGCGTCTGGCGCCGTCGCGCAGGATCAGGCTGCTGCTTCGGCAACGATGGCGGATGAAGAAGCGGCGCCCGCATCCGGCGCCCAGGTTGCAACCGACGATAGCGCATCTCAGGCGACGCCGATGCCGGCGCCGCTTGCAACAGGTGTTTCGCCGGCGGCCCCGGGCGCTCCGGCGGTAGTAGCCCAGGCGCTGAAGCCGGCTGCGAGTGCGCCGCAGCAGGCGTCCGCGGCGGAAGCGGCAGTGCCAGCGGAAGGCCAGGCGACGGTCGGTATCAAGGTGACACAGGACAGCTGGTTCAGCGTGCGGCAGAAGGACGGCAAGGAAGTCTTCTCGGGCCTCGTCCGCGCCGGTGAGTCGAAGGAAATTGCGGGCGAGCCGCCGTTCAAGGTTACGGTCGGCAACAAGGCAGGGCTGGATTCGATGTCGCTCGATGGCCAGGCGGTCGATCCGGGCAAGTACGCGTCAGCAAAAGGCAACGTGGCTCGCTTCGCGTTGCCTTGAAACAGGGTACGCGTCGGGGCAGGTTCGTCGCGACGCTTTTTCAATTCTGGCGGCGCGTTTTGCGCGCGGCGCCTGCGGTGTAAATGGGTCTTTCGATGCACTCCGAAGCTCAATCCCCTTCCAGCAGCAAGATTGTTTCAACCGATCCGGTTTTTGGTGGTCACGCGCCGCGCCGTTCCTCGCATGCTGTAGACGTGCGCTGGGGCGGCCAGATCGTCACGATCGGCGGCGATTCGCCGGTGCGCGTGCAGTCGATGACCAACACCGACACCGCGGATGCGATCGGCACAGCCATCCAGATCAAGGAGCTCGCGCAGGCGGGTTCCGAACTCGTGCGTATCACGGTGAACACGCCGGAAGCGGCCGCAGCCGTCCCGGCAGTGCGTGAGCAGCTCGACCGGATGGGCGTGACAGTGCCGCTCATCGGCGATTTTCACTACAACGGCCACCTGCTGTTGCGTGACTATCCGGCATGCGCCGAGGCGCTGTCCAAGTACCGGATCAATCCGGGCAACGTCGGTCATGGCGCGAAGCGTGACACGCAGTTCGCGCAGATGATCGAAGCCGCGATCCAGTACGACAAGCCGGTGCGTATCGGCGTCAACTGGGGCAGCCTCGATCAGGACCTGCTCGCGAAGATGATGGACGAAAACGCGGCGCGTTCCACGCCGTGGGAAGCACAGAGCGTCATGTACGAAGCGCTGATCCAGTCCGCGATCGGCTCGGCGGAACGCGCGGTCGAGCTCGGTCTGAGCCGTAACAAGATCATTCTGTCGTGCAAGGTCAGCGGCGTGCAGGATCTGGTCGCCGTGTATCGCGAGCTCGCGCGACGTTGCGAATTCGCGCTGCACCTCGGTCTGACGGAAGCCGGCATGGGCTCGAAGGGCATCGTCGCTTCGACGGCCGCACTGTCCGTGCTGCTCCAGCAGGGCATCGGCGACACGATCCGCATTTCATTGACGCCGGAACCGGGTGCGTCGCGTACAGGTGAAGTGATCGTCGGCCAGGAAATCCTGCAGACGATGGGCTTGCGTTCGTTCACGCCGATGGTGATCGCGTGCCCGGGTTGCGGCCGTACCACCAGCACGCTGTTCCAGGAACTCGCATCGCAGATCCAGACATATTTGCGCACGCAGATGCCCGTGTGGCGCGATACGTATCCGGGTGTCGAGAAGATGCACGTTGCCGTGATGGGCTGCATCGTGAACGGTCCGGGCGAGTCAAAGCAGGCGAACATTGGCATCAGCCTGCCGGGTTCGGGCGAGAACCCCGCGGCACCGGTGTTCATCGACGGCGAAAAGGTCAAGACGCTGCGCGGCGAGCGCATCGCGGAAGAATTCCAGCAAATCGTGAGCGACTACGTCGAGCGTACTTACGGCCGTGCCGAAGTCGCCAACTAGACCGCTCAACCAGGATCGTCAGATAGAACACAGATGACTGAACAGAAGAAAAAGCTCGAGAAACTCGCAGGCGTGAAGGGCATGAACGACATCCTTCCGCAGGATGCCGGGCTGTGGGAATTTTTTGAATCGACCGTGAAGTCGATGTTGCGTTCGTACGGATACCAGAATATCCGTACGCCGATCATCGAGCACACGCAGCTGTTCACGCGCGGTATCGGTGAAGTCACCGACATCGTTGAAAAAGAGATGTACAGTTTCACCGACGCGTTGAACGGCGAAAACCTGACGATGCGTCCGGAAAACACGGCAGCAGTCGTGCGTGCGTCGATCGAGCACAACATGTTGTACGACGGCCCGAAGCGCCTGTGGTACATCGGCCCGATGTTCCGTCACGAGCGTCCCCAGCGCGGGCGTTATCGCCAGTTCCATCAGGTCGGCGTCGAGGCACTCGGTTTCGCCGGTCCGGATACGGACGCGGAAATCATCATGATGTGCCAGCGTCTCTGGGACGATCTCGGGTTGATAGGCATCAAGCTCGAAATCAACTCGCTGGGTCTCGCCGAAGAGCGTGCCGCACATCGCGTCGAACTCATCGCGTATCTCGAGAAGCACATGGACGTGCTCGACGAAGAGGCGAAGCGTCGTCTCTACACGAACCCGCTGCGTGTGCTCGACACGAAAAATCCGGCGCTGCAGGACATCGCGCAGAACGCGCCGAAGCTGATCGATTTTCTCGGCGATGAATCGCGTGCGCATTTCGAAGGGCTTCAGCGCATCCTGAAAGCGAACAACATCCCGTTCAAGATCAATCCGCGTCTTGTGCGCGGTCTCGATTACTACAATCTGACCGTGTTCGAGTGGGTGACCGACAAGCTTGGCGCACAGGGCACCGTGGCTGCCGGCGGTCGCTACGACCCGCTGATCGAGCAGCTGGGCGGCAAGCCGACGGCTGCGTGCGGCTGGGCAATGGGCATCGAGCGCATTCTCGAATTGCTGAAGGAAGAGAAGCTCGTACCCGAAGACGAAGGCTGCGACGTGTACCTCGTGCATCAGGGCGACGCGGCGCGCGAGCAGGCGTTTATCATCGGCGAGCGGTTGCGCGATACGGGTCTCGACGTGATCCTGCATTGCAGCCCGGATGGCCAGTCGGCCAGCTTCAAGTCGCAGATGAAACGTGCTGATGCAAGCGGCGCGGCCTTCGCGGTGATCCTGGGTGAAGACGAGATCGCGAACGGCACGGTCGGCGTGAAACCGCTGCGCAATACCGGCCCGGAAGGCGCAAAAAGCGAACAGCAGAACGTGCCGGCTGAAGACTTGACCGAATTTCTAATCAATGCGATGGTTGCATCCGCCGACGAAGGCGATGACGGCGACGACTGATCGCGCGGTGCGCTGAACACAGCGTGAAGTACGACAAAGACAAAGTATCAAGGAAGAAGGAATCGCCTCGCGATGAGTTACCACGACGAACAAGAATCGATTGAAAGCGTAAAGGCATGGTGGGCGCAGTGGGGTAATGCAACCACGTGGATCGTGCTGGTCGTACTCGTCGCCGCGGCGGCGTGGAACGGCTGGAATTTCTGGCAGCGTCGTCAGGCGGCTGAAGCGGCTGTACTGTACGACCAGGTCCAGCAGTCGCTCGCTTCGGGCGACAAGGCGAAGATCACCCGTGTCACGGCCGACA
Source organism: Paraburkholderia gardini (assembly GCF_907164575.1). Lineage (GTDB taxonomy): Bacteria > Pseudomonadota > Gammaproteobacteria > Burkholderiales > Burkholderiaceae > Paraburkholderia > Paraburkholderia gardini. The sequence continues at coordinate 134,485 of NZ_CAJQYY010000010.1, read as the reverse complement.
TGGAAGACAAGTTCAGCGGCACCGCCTACGCGCAGATGACCGCACTCGGCGCGGCGAAGGCGTTCTATACCGCTGGCGACGAGCCGGCAGCGAAGGCCCAGTTGCAGTGGGCCGTCGATCACGCGAAGGACGACGAGTTCAAGCAGATCGCGAAATTGCGCCTCGCTTCGCTGCTGCTCGACGAGAAGGCCTATGATGCAGGGCTCGCGTTGCTGGCCGAGCCGCAGTCCGACGCATTCAAGGGCGTCGTGGCGGACGGTCGCGGCGATCTGCTCGCGGCCCAGGGCAAGCGCGACGATGCGCGCGCAGCCTACAAGCTCGCGCTCGACACGCTGTCGAAGAACGACACGTCGACGCGTCAGTTGATCCAGTTCAAGCTGGATGCACTCGGCGGCTGACCGGCGCGCCGCGTGATCAACTGGCTCCATTTGATAAATTCTCAATTAATGCTTCGTCCACCGATGAATCTGCTGAAACGTTACGCTGTGCCCGTTGCCTGTGCGATGACCGTTCTTACGATGGCGGCTTGCTCATCCACGAAAGACGAGCGCCGCGTGCCGACGCCGCTCACTGAGTTCAAACCCGTGCTCGACGTGCAGCAGACGTGGAAGTCGAGCGTCGGCAAGGCCGGTCGCTACCTGTTCGCGCCGGTTGCCGTCGGCAATGCGGTGTATGCGGCGGGTGAAAACGGCTCGGTCGCGAAGATCGACGCGCAAACCGGCAAGGACATCTGGCGTACGAAGGTCGACGACGATCTTTCCGCGGGTGTGGGCAGTGATGGCAACCTGACCGCCGTCGGTGCGCTGAAGGGCGGCGTCTTCGTGCTCGGCCCGGACGGCAAGCTGTTGTGGAAGGGCACGGCACCCGGCGAAATCATTTCGCCGCCGCTCGTTGGCAATGGTCTCGTTGTGGTTCGCACGGTAGATGGCCAGATCACGGCCTTCAACGCGCAGACAGGCGAGCAGAAATGGAATTACCGCAATCGCGCGGTGCCGCTCAACCTGCGTGTGTCGTCGGGTATGACGTTCGCGGGCGATCAGGCCGTGCTGGCCGGCTTCCCGGGTGGTGCGTTCGCTGCGATCAACCTGCACACGGGCGACGCGTTCTGGCAGACGCCGGTCTCGTATCCGAAGGGTGTGACGGAAGTCGAGCGTATTAACGACGTGACCGGTGCGCCGGCGCTCGTGGGCGCGCAAACCTGCGCGGTGACGTTCCAGGGGCAGATTGGCTGTTTCGATGCGAATTCGGGCCGCGCCGTGTGGGAGCGTAAATTCTCGAGCACGAGCGGTCTCGCGGAAGATGACACGGTTGTGGTCGCCGGTGACGACTGGGCGGTCATGCATGCATTCGACGCCGCGACGGGCCGTCCGCTGTGGACCAACGACAAGCTGAAGAGCCGCGACGTCGGCGTGCCGTTCCTGCTGGGGCACGCAGCCGTGGTGGGCGATTTCGAAGGCTACGTTCATTTCCTGTCGCGTGACGACGGTTCGTTCGTTGCCCGCATGAAGACCGATGGCAGCGCAATTACCGCTGCCCCGGTCCTCGCTGGCGACACGCTCGTCGTGCAGACGCATGACGGCGACCTGTACGGTTTCCGTCCGCGCTGATCGCGCGCACAGCTTCGTTCGATCCGATCGACGTGCTGGCCGGCTTTGCCGGCCGCACGTATTTCTGGCGTAGCATCAGCTGCGCCGCGCCCATGTGGGAAATGGAGATACAGGCTGCCAGCCCGGCTGGTCCGGCGGCCCGGTAAAAAGTGGTACCTGGGTGGCGTGGTGGGTGCGCGCCGGTCGCGAAATGCGACGCCCGGTTCAAGCGCCGTCCGCAACGCTGGATCTGCAGACGCTCAACGCCTCACGCATGTCGCACGCAGTTTCTGCGCATCGTATGAAGGTCGCGCCAGCCAGCCAGTTCCTCGTCGGCCGGGAGATGCAGCGATGGTTCGCATCCCGGGTGTGACCGATTTCGTGATAATTTTTGTCAAACGCAGCCAACAGGCAGTCATGTGGCATCGCCGCACGGCCCGTCGAGTCTCTCGACCTTGCGTTTCACTGTGAACAACATCTGATGAAACCCGTTATTGCCCTCGTTGGGCGCCCCAATGTGGGGAAATCCACGCTGTTCAACCGTCTCACGCGTTCGCGTGATGCGCTCGTCGCCGATTTGCCGGGGTTGACGCGTGACCGTCACTATGGCGAAGGACGGACGGGCGAACGGCCCTATCTGGTCGTCGATACGGGCGGTTTCGAGCCGGTCGCGAAAGACGGCATCCTGCACGAAATGGCGCGCCAGACGCGCCAGGCGGTGGAGGAGTCGGACGTCGTCGTGTTTATCGTCGACGGCCGCAATGGCCTCGCGCCGCAGGACAAATCGATCTCCGACTACCTGCGCAAGACCGGCCGGCCGGTTTTCCTCGTCGTCAACAAGGCTGAAGGCATGAAGTACAGCGCGGTGGCCGCCGACTTCTACGAACTCGGTCTCGGCGACCCGCGCGCGATTTCCGCGGCGCACGGCGACGGCGTGACGGAAATGATCAACGAGGCGCTCGGCGTCGCGTACGCGGGCCATCCGGAAGAGGAAGACGAAGACAAGGACGCGCGCGGCATCAAGATCGCGATCGTCGGACGCCCGAATGTGGGCAAGTCGACGCTCATCAATACGCTGGTCGGCGAAGATCGCGTGATCGCGTTCGACATGCCCGGCACCACACGCGATTCGATCTACGTCGACTTCGAGCGCCAGGGCAAAAACTACACGCTGATCGACACGGCAGGTCTGCGTCGGCGCGGCAAGGTGTTCGAGGCGATCGAGAAATTCTCGGTGGTGAAGACGTTGCAGTCGATCTCGGACGCGAACGTCGTGATCCTGCTGCTCGACGCGCGCCAGGATATTTCGGAGCAGGACGCGCACATCGCCGGTTTCGTCGTCGAGCAGGGGCGCGCGCTGGTGGTCGGCGTGAACAAATGGGATGGTCTCGATTCGCACGTGCGCGAGCGCACGAAAGCGGATCTGGAGCGCAAGCTAAAATTTCTCGACTTCGCCAAATTTCACTTTATTTCGGCGGCGGAAAAAACGGGTATCGGCCAGCTGATGCGATCGGTCGACGATGCGTACGCCGCCGCCATGGCAAAGCTGCCGACGCCGAAGCTGACCCGCGCGCTGATCGATGCGGTCGAGTTCCAGCAGCCGCGACGTCGTGGACCGGTGCGTCCGAAGTTGCGCTACGCGCACCAGGGTGGACAAAACCCGCCGATCATCGTGATTCATGGCAACGCGCTCGACGCGATTACCGAAACCTATAAGCGCTACCTCGAAAACCGCTTCCGGGAAACTTTTGGGCTGACCGGGACTCCATTGCGCATAGAGTTCCGTTCGTCGACGAACCCTTACGCGGACAAAGGCTGAAACGCTGAAACCCGCGTGTGTGCTGGGTTTGGCCGGATGGTCAGGCTACTCGCGCAAAAACAAAAATCGGCTATAGTGTAGCGGTTGACGGCGAATTTCTTTTTCTTCACCGTCAATTTAGTCAACCTGCAAAAAAATACGGAGTTTGCTATGAGCAACAAAGGGCAATTGTTACAAGACCCGTTTTTGAACGCACTGCGCAAAGAGCACGTGCCGGTCTCGATCTATCTGGTCAACGGCATCAAGCTTCAAGGGAACATCGAATCGTTCGACCAGTACGTCGTGTTGCTCCGAAATACGGTTACCCAGATGGTCTACAAGCACGCAATCTCGACAGTCGTGCCGGCCCGTCCGGTGAATTTCCACCCGGATTCTGAACAGTCCTAATCCCTCGTCGCGGCCGGCATGGCATCGCCTGTCGGCGATCTCTCCCGGCCGCTTCATTTTGATACCCTCCAATTTGACCAACGCAGCGCTTGTCGGTATCGACTTCGGAAAGATCGATTTCGAAGCCAGTCTCGAAGAACTCAGTCTGCTCGCGCAAAGCGCGGGTGCGAATCCTGTAGTCACCCTCACCGGACGCCGGTCCGCTCCTGACGCGAAGATGTTCGTCGGCAGCGGCAAGGCCGAGGAACTGCGTCTTGCGTGTGAGGCGAACGACATCGAAATCGTCATCTTCAATCACGCACTGGCCCCCGCGCAGCAGCGCAATCTGGAGCAGGCGCTTAACAGACGCGTGATCGACCGGACGAGCCTGATTCTCGACATCTTCGCGCAACGCGCCCGCAGCCACGAAGGCAAGCTGCAGGTCGAGCTCGCGCAGCTGCAGTATCTCGCCACGCGGCTGATCCGCGCATGGACCCATCTCGAACGCCAGAAGGGCGGTATCGGCCTGCGCGGTCCGGGTGAAACGCAGCTCGAAACCGACCGTCGCCTGATCGGCGAGCGCATCAAGGCGCTCAAGTCGCGGCTCGAGAAACTGCGCCGCCAGCATGGCACGCAGCGTCGGCAGCGCGAGCGCAATCGCACGATGTCGGTGTCGCTCGTGGGCTATACGAACGCGGGCAAGTCCACGCTCTTCAACGCACTGACCAAGGCGCAGGCCTACGCGGCCGACCAGCTGTTCGCCACACTCGATACCACGTCGCGCCGGGTGTATCTCGGTGACGAAGTCGGCCAGGTGGTGGTGTCCGATACGGTGGGTTTTATCCGCGAGCTGCCTCACCAGCTGGTGGCCGCTTTCCGCGCAACGCTCGAGGAAACCGTTCACGCCGATCTGCTGCTGCATGTCGTCGATGCATCGAGCGCCGTGCGGCTCGACCAGATCGACCAGGTGAACATCGTGCTGCACGAAATCGGCGCGGACGCGATCCGGCAGGTGCTGGTCTTCAACAAGATCGACGCCGTGCCTGAGCTGGCGGCCCGCGGCGACACGGTTGAGCGGGATGAGTATGGTAATATTTCGCGCGTCTTTTTGAGCGCGCGCACGGGGCAGGGGCTGGACACACTGCGCGCCGCTATCGCCGAAATCGCGACCGCCGAGTATCTTTCCGACCGAGTGCCTCCATTGCCGGAAGAAGACCGGCCGGCGGCACCAACCGACGACCGCAAGGTCCCAGAACTCGGGCACTGACCCGTTCCAATTGCATTGACCGGCTGTCTACTCTGGTGAACGAACACAGGTGAACGATTACAACGAGCGGAGTACATGGTTGCGCGTGCGCGCCATTTTCTCGATGAACGATCCGCGCTGGGGCCGGGGCGAAGGCAATGGCGACAAGCAGCGTCCGAACGATCCCAAGCGTCCGCAAAACGGCAAGAATGGCGAAAGCCCGCCTGATCTCGACGAGATGTGGCGTGATTTCAACCGGCGCCTGTCGCGCGTGTTCGGCCGCAAGGGCAACGGCTCAGGCAATGGCGAGCGCCGGCCCGACAATGGCCGCGGCACGCGCATTGGCGTGGGCATTGTCATCGGCGTGTTCATCGCGATCTGGCTGGGTAGCGGCGTGTTCGTCGTGCAGGATGGCCAGGTCGCCGTTGTGTCGCAGTTCGGTCAATACCGTTTGACGGCAGGTCAGGGCATCCACTGGCGTCTGCCGTATCCGTTCGAATCGCACCAGATGGTCAATGTCGGGCAGGTGCGCTCGGTCGAAATCGGCCGTAATAACGTCGTGCGCACGCCCAATGTGAAAGACGCATCGATGCTGACGCACGACGGCGATATCGTCGACGTGCATTTCTCGGTGCAATACCAGATCCGCAAACCGACCGATTACCTGTTCCGCAGCGTGGATCCCGATCAGACCGTGACGCAGACCGCGCAGGCCGCGATACGTGAAATCGTGGGTGCCCGCGGTACGGACAGCGTCCTCGATCAGGACCGCGAAGCAATCCGTCTGCAACTCGTCGATTCGATCCAGCGTTCGCTCGACGAATTCCACACGGGTCTTGCCGTCACCGGTGTGACGATTCAGGGTGTGACGCCGCCCGAGCAGGTCCAGTCCGCCTTCGACGATGCCGCGAAGGCACGGCAGGATAGCGAGCGTGCGAGGGCCGACGCACAGGCTTATGCGAACGGACTGTTGCCGCGTGCGCAGGCCGATGCCGCCCGCATGATCGACGATGCACATGCGTACAGCGACCGCGTCGTGGCTCAGGCGCAAGGCGATGCCGAACGCTTCAGCCAGGTCTATGCCCAATACTCGAAGGCGCCCGCCGTGATCCGCGAGCGCATGTACCTGGAAACCATGCAGCACATCTATTCGAATACGACGAAGGTGTTTGTCGACAGCAAGTCTTCGAACAACGTGCTGTACCTGCCGCTCGACAAGCTCGTCGAACAGACCCGTCAACGGGCTGTCGACACCGCGAGCGGCGCGCAGGCGGGTTCGGGTGTGCCCGCGGCAACGCCGCAGGGTGCGAGCACCGCCGCGGCTACAACCGCGTCGCAGCCTGCCTCGGGCGCGGCGGCTGTACCGGCCAGTGGCGCAAGCCAGGCGGCCGCTGCCAGCGACGCATTCCGTTCGCGCGATTCGTTCCGTAGTCGCGGTCGCGACGAAGAACTGCAATAAGGAGCGCGAACATGAACCGAATCATTGCGCTCGTCATTGCTGTTGTGATCGTGCTGTTTGCCGCGTCGTCGATGGTCTATGTGGTCGACCAGCGTCATATGGCTGTCGTGTCGGGCCGAGGCGACACGACGCCCACGCTCGTCGGCCCGGGCCTGCATGTGAAATTGCCGCCGCCGCTGCAGACCGCGACGCTCGTCGATACGCGCATCCAGTCCGTCGATGCGCCGGACGCTGATCGCTACGTCACGTCCGACAGGATCGATATCCTCGTGAACCCCGTGATCCACTATCGCGTGACCGATCCGCTGAAGCTCTTCGCGGATACGAAGGGTGATGCGCAGGCGTTGCCTGAACGTCTCGCGACGATGTCGCGCGACGCGCTCGGCGACGTCTTCGCAAAGATTACGCTCGCCGATGCGCTGGCAAAACAGCAGGACATCGCAAGCGAGGCGCGTGTGGCGATGCAGAAGGCCACGGCGCCGCTTGGCATCGAGGTGATCGACGTGCAACTGACGCGTATCGATTTCCCGGCAGCCATGACCGACTCCGTCTACAAGCGCATGGCTGCGGCGCGCGAGCAGGCCGCGAGCGATGTGCGCGCGCAGGGTGCGACCGAAGCCGACAAGATCCGGGCGGATGCGGGCTTGCAGCAACAGAGCATCGTCGCGGACGCTTACCGGGATGCGCAGAAGATCAAGGGCGAGGGTGATGGCAACGCGGCGTCGATCGCTGCTGAAGCCTTTGGCCGCGACCCGCAGTTCTATGAGTTTTACCAGAGCATGCAGGCGTACCGGAACAGCTTCAAGCCGAACGACGTGATCGTGGTCGATTCAGGCAGCGAGTTCTTCCGCTTCATGCGCAGCCCGACAGGCGGCACGTCGCCGGACGCCGCCGCTGCTGCGCCCGCCCGCAAACATTGATTATCGGAGCGTTGCGCGCCTTGTGCAGCGCGGCGCCGTCATTCGAATGGATATAGCCGGCTCGTTATTGCTCGCGATCGCCCTGATGCTGATCATCGAGGGGATGTTCCCCTTTGTGTTCCCGAGCGCCTGGCGTGACACGTTTCGTAGAATTGCGGAGCGGCCCGTGCATCAGGTGCGCATCGGTGGCCTGATCGTGATGGTGCTCGGGCTGGTTTTGCTGCTGATCGCGACATGAGCGCATCGTGAGCGAAGCCGGTTCGCCTGCCGGGCGCGGCGCGAACGCGAGCAGGGAACGAAACCCCGCGCCATGACCCGCCCGCCGCGGCGCTCACGCCGGACCGGACGTATTTTTCGCCATTCACCCGTCATATACCGGCGCGCCCGCGCGTCCGTGTTCAACGTCGTAGGACTGTATCGATGTCGACCTGGTTACTTCCCGAGAATATTGCCGACGTGCTGCCGTCGGAGGCCCGCAAGATCGAAGAGTTGCGTCGCCGTTTGCTGGACCGTTTCCGCGCCTATGGCTACGAAATGGTCATGCCGCCGATGCTCGAATATCTCGAGTCGCTGCTGACGAGCGGCGGCGGCGACCTGAACCTGCGCACGTTCAAGCTCGTCGACCAGATGTCGGGCCGCACGCTCGGCCTGCGCGCGGACATCACGCCGCAGGTCGCGCGTATCGATGCCCACCTGCTGAACCGTCAGGGCGTGACGCGCCTGTGTTATGCGGGCAATGTGCTACATACGCGTCCGCGCGGCCTCCACGCAACGCGTGAACAGATCCAGATCGGCGCCGAAATCTACGGGCATGCAGGCCTCGAAGCCGACCTCGAAATCCAGCAACTGATGCTCGACGCGCTGCGCCTTGCGGGTCTCGCCAAAGTGCGGCTCGACCTGTGCCATGCGGGTGTGCTCTCCGCGCTGATCGCGAATGAACCGAAAGCCGTCGCGCTGGGCGAAGCGCTCTACGACGCGCTCGCCGGCAAGGACGTGCCGCGTCTGGACGAACTGAGCGCGGACCTGACGCCCGCGACACGCGATGCGCTACGCGTCCTGCCGACGCTCTACGGCGACGCCTCGGTGCTCACCGAAGCCCGCGCGTGCCTGCCGGCCACACCGGAAATCGCGCGTGCGCTCGATGACCTCGCGTTCCTCGCGGCGCAGGTGGACGGCGCCGAAGTGATGATCGATCTGGCCGACCTGCGCGGCTATGCGTACCACAGCGGCGTGATGTTCTCGGCGTACGTCGACGGCGTACCGAACGCGGTGGCGCGCGGCGGACGTTACGACAAGGTCGGCGAAGCGTACGGTCGGGCGCGGCCCGCAACCGGCTTCTCGCTCGATCTGCGTGAAGTGGCGCGGATTTCGCCGGTCGAGGCGCGCAGCAGCGCGATCCTCGCGCCGTGGCAACACGACGACGCGCTGCGTGCGAGTGTCGCCGCACTGCGCGACGCCGGTGAAGTGGTGATCCAGGCATTGCCGGGCCACGATCACGATCTCGATGAATTCGCATGTGACCGCGTACTGGTCGAACGCAACGGCGCGTGGGTCGTGGAAGTACGCTCCTGAGCGCCGGAAAAGCCGGGCGCGGCGAGCCGCCGCGTCTACTTCAAAATACCCGGAATAACGGCCATGCCGTTGAGTGGAAACGGAAAAAATCCGGAACCTTCCGCGAATATCGGTAGAATACGTTTTTAACCAGCTTACGAAACAACATGTCTGCCAGCGCAGTGAATGTGAACCCCGGGCGCAACGTCGTCGTCGTGGGAACCCAGTGGGGTGATGAGGGCAAGGGCAAGATCGTCGACTGGCTGACGGACCACGCCCAGGGCGTCGTGCGCTTCCAGGGCGGTCACAATGCCGGCCACACGCTCATCATCGGCGGCAAGAAAACCATCTTGCGTCTGATTCCGTCGGGCATCATGCATCCCGGCGTTGCGTGCTACATCGGTAATGGCGTCGTGTTGTCGCCGGAAGCGCTGTTCAAGGAAATCGGCGAACTCGAAGCCGCAGGCGTGGATGTTCAAAAGCGTCTGTTCATTTCCGAAGCCACCACCCTGATCCTCCCGTATCACATCGCCATCGACCAGGCGCGCGAAGCGCATCGCGGCGCGGGCAAGATCGGTACAACGGGGCGCGGTATCGGCCCGGCCTACGAAGACAAGGTCGCACGCCGGGGCTTGCGCGTGCAGGATCTGTTCGAGCCGGAAGCGTTCGCTGAACGCCTGCGCGAAAACCTCGACTTCCACAACTTCGTGCTGACGCAGTACCTCGGCGCGCCGGCAGTCGACTTCCAGCAGACGCTCGACATGATGCTGGGCTATGCAGACCGTCTGAAGCCGATGGTCACCGACGTGTCCCGGCGTCTCTACGACGAAAATCACGCCGGCCACAACCTGCTGTTCGAAGGTGCGCAAGGCACGCTGCTCGACATCGATCACGGTACCTATCCGTTTGTCACGTCGAGCAACTGCGTGGCCGGTGCGGCCACGTCGGGCGCGGGCGTCGGTCCGCAAAAGCTGAACTACATCCTCGGCATCACGAAGGCGTATTGCACGCGCGTCGGTTCGGGCCCGTTCCCGAGCGAACTGTACGACGCCGATAACGCGAACCGTCAGGAGCAGATCGGCCTCACGCTCGCCACGGTCGGCAAGGAATTCGGTTCGGTCACGGGTCGTCCGCGCCGTACGGGCTGGCTCGATGCCGCCGCACTGCGTCGCTCGATCCAGATCAACGGCGTGTCGGGCCTGTGCATCACGAAGCTCGATGTCCTCGACGGTGTCGACGAAGTCAAGCTGTGCGTCGGCTACAAGCTCGACGGCAAGGACGCCGATATCCTGCCGCGCGGTGCGTCGGAAGTCGCCCGTTGTGAACCGGTGTACGAGACGTTTGACGGCTGGAAGGAAAGCACCATCGGCATCACCGACTGGAACAGGCTGCCCGCAAAGGCACGCGCGTACCTCACGCGTGTGCAGGAAGTGGCCGGCGTGCCGATCGACATGGTTTCCACCGGTCCGGATCGCGACGAAACCATTCTTCTTCGTCATCCGTTCAAGGCTTAAGTCATGACGCAGGGTGTGCCCATGATTGCGATGAAAGATCCTCGCAACGATGAAAAGAATCTTTGGGTCGGCTGGGACGAGTATCACCGTCTGATCGAATTGCTGGCGCTCGCCGTACATGAGTCCGGCTGGAAGTTCGACAAGATCCTGTGCCTCGCGCGCGGCGGTCTGCGCGTCGGCGACCAGCTGTCGCGTATTTACGACCTGCCGCTGGCCATTCTCGCCACGAGTTCGTATCGCGAGGCAGCCGGTACCGAGCAGGGCGAACTCGACATCGCGCAGTACATCACGATGACGCGCGGCGAACTGTCGGGCAATGTGCTGCTCGTCGACGATCTGGTCGATTCCGGTGTGACGCTGGCGCGCGTGCAGCAGCATCTGAAGGAGCGTTATCCGGCCATCACGGCGGTGCGTTCGGCCGTGCTGTGGTACAAGGGCTGTTCGAAGGTGACACCCGATTATCACGTGCAGTATCTGCCTACGAATCCGTGGATCCATCAGCCGTTTGAGGAATGGGACACGGTTCGTCCGCATAATCTCGGCGCGTGGATCAAGCGCGGAACCGCACAGGACACCGTGTTGAAGGCGTGATGACAGTGCAGGCGATCACGACATGGTGTGTCGCATAGAAACGGAGCCTGCGAGGGCTCCGTTTTTTTTGACGCGCCCACTGAACGAGCGGCCAGGGGCTGCGGTTGCTCGGGGCGCTCCGATGGCGCAGCCGGTCGTTCACGGCACGCGCCGGAAAGTGTTTCAGCGAGGACAGACGCGCCTTTAGGGCGATGCTACACTGCGCGGACGGTCCTCGTGGTGTATCCGCAACATGCCGGCCGGTCGGTTACGACGGCCAGTTTAGAATAGCGCTCGCTTTTCCGATCAGGAACGGATTTTCCGCGTTTATGACAAATACCAACCACGGGCGCAGGCAGCCTCTGCCTTCTCTCGCTATCGCTGCGATCGGTGTGGTCTTCGGCGACATCGGCACGAGCCCGTTGTATTCGCTTAAGGAGGCGTTCTCCCCGTCGCACGGGATTCCGCTCACCGACGCATCCATTCTTGGCGTCATCTCACTGCTGTTCTGGGCGATCGTGATCGTCGTCGGCGTCAAATACGTGCTGTTCGTGATGCGCGCCGACAATAACGGCGAGGGCGGTGTGCTGGCCCTGATGGCGCTCTCGTTAAGATCCTTCGATCAATCGGGCAAGGCGGCCGGCATGCTGATGATGCTCGGCATTTTCGGCGCGTGCATGTTCTACGGCGACGCGGTGATCACGCCGGCCATTTCGGTGATGTCCGCGGTCGAAGGGTTGCAGATCGCGGCGCCGAAACTGTCGCATCTTGTGATGCCGCTCACCATCGTCATCCTGATTCTGCTGTTCTGGATCCAGCGGCACGGCACCGCGCTCGTCGGGCGCCTGTTCGGCCCGATCATGGTGCTGTGGTTCCTGACGATCGCCGCGCTCGGCCTGACGCACATCGTACAGTCGCCGGGCGTCATTGCCGCGCTCAATCCGTACTACGCGTTTTCGTTCATGTCGGCGCACGTGCTGCAGGCGTATGTCGTGCTCGGCTCGGTCGTGCTGGTGCTGACCGGTGCCGAAGCGCTCTATGCCGACATGGGCCACTTCGGCGCGAAGCCGATCCGGGTGGCCTGGTATGCGCTCGTGATGCCTTCGCTCGTGCTGAACTACTTCGGGCAGGGTGCGCTGCTGATGCACGACCCGAAAGCAATCGAGAATCCGTTCTTCCTGCTCGCACCCGACTGGGCGCTTCTGCCGCTCGTGATCCTGTCGACGGTCGCGACGGTGATCGCATCGCAGGCGGTGATTTCGGGCGCCTACTCGCTGACGAGCCAGGCGATCCAGCTCGGTTACGTGCCGCGCATGAAGATCCTGCACACGTCGGAACTGGCGATCGGGCAGATCTACGTGCCGGTCGTGAACTGGATGCTGCTCTTCATCATCCTGTGCATCGTGATCAGCTTCAAGAGTTCGGACAACCTCGCGGCGGCATACGGTATTGCCGTGACCGCGACGATGGTGATCACGACCGTGCTCGCGTGCGTCGTGATGGTGAAGGTGTGGAACTGGAACAAGTTGCTGGTCGCGCTCATCATCGCGGCCTTCATGACGGTCGATCTCGGGTTCTTCGGCGCGAATCTGCTGAAGGTCGAGGAGGGCGGCTGGCTGCCGCTCGGCATCGGCGCGCTGCTGTTCTTCCTGTTGATGACGTGGTTCAAGGGCCGCATGATCGTCAAGGAACGCACGGCCGCCGACGGTATTCCGCTGATGCCGTTCCTGCAGGGGCTGCTTGCGCATCCGCCGCATCGCGTATCGGGTACCGCGATCTACCTGACGGGCAGCGATACGCTCGTGCCGGTGAGCCTGCTACACAACCTGAAGCACAACAAGGTGCTGCACGAACGCACGATTTTCCTGACGTTCGTCACGCGTGACATTCCGTATGTGAACGACGAAGAGCGTGTGACCGTGAAGGATCTTGAAGGCGGGCTGTATCTTGTCAAGGCAGCCTACGGCTTCAACGAAACGCCGGACGTGAAGACCGTGCTGCTCGATGTCGGCCGGACGCATGACATGACGTTTGAATTGATGGACACGTCGTTCTTCCTCGCCCGTGAAACGGTTGTGCCGACGCAGTTGCCTGGCATGTCGGTATGGCGCGAACGCGTGTTCGCGTGGATGCATCAGAACGCCGCGAAACCGACCGACTTCTTCAGCATTCCGGCGAATCGCGTTGTCGAACTGGGAACGAAGATCGAGATCTGAACGTCGCGCGGCGTTGGCCGCACGGTGAACGAGAAAAAGCCCACGCGGATGTGGGCTTTTTTGTGTCTGATGCAGGTGCGGTTGAAATGACGCGAGCCACGAGTGACCCGCGTCAGCGCCGCACACCTGCCCGTCGGGCTTAACGCTTCAGCCTGGCGAACGCAGCAGCCATGGCGCCAGCGGGCTCCGCGTCGCGCGAGCGTTGCTGCTGCCCGCGCCCACCGCCCGCTCCACCGCCGCCCGGACGGCCTGTGCCGCGGTCCTGCTGGGCGCCGCTTCGTGGCACGGAGCTGGCCGCGAAGTCGTCGTCGAGACGCATCGTGAGCGAGATGCGCTGACGCTTCACGTCGACTTCCTGCACCTTCACCTTCACGACCTGACCGGCCTTGACGACCTCGTGCGGGTCCTTGATGAACTTCGTCGACATCGCCGACACGTGCACGAGGCCGTCCTGATGCACACCGATATCGATGAACGCGCCAAATGCCGCGACGTTCGTCACGACACCTTCGAGCACCATGCCCGGCACGAGATCGGAAACCTTCTCGACGCCTTCGCGGAACGTGGCCGTTTTGAACTCGGGGCGCGGATCACGGCCCGGCTTTTCGAGTTCGGAGAGAATATCGCGCACGGTCGGCAGACCAAAACGGTCGTCGACGAATTCCGTCGGCGACAGGCCCGAGAGCGCCTCGCGGTTGCCCAGCACGTCGCCGACGTGCTTGCTGATTTTCGCGAGCATGCGTTCGACGAGCGGATACGCTTCCGGGTGAACGGAAGAGCGGTCGAGCGGATTCTCGCCACCGTTGATGCGCAGGAAGCCGGCGGCCTGCTCGAACGTCTTGTCGCCGAGGCGCGGCACGCGGCGCAGATGTTCGCGCGACGGGAACGGACCGTTCGCATCGCGATAGTCGACGATATTGCGCGCAAGCGTCGCGTTCAATCCCGACACGCGCGCGAGCAGCGCAACCGATGCCGTATTCGCATCGACGCCCACCGCGTTCACGCAATCCTCGACCACGGCGTCGAGCGAGCGCGCGAGTTCGCGCTGGTTCACGTCGTGCTGATACTGGCCGACGCCGATCGCCTTCGGCTCGATCTTCACGAGTTCGGCGAGCGGGTCCTGCAGACGTCGCGCGATCGATACCGCGCCACGCAGCGACACGTCCATCCCGGGGAATTCCTTCGCCGCGAGTTCGGACGCCGAATACACGGATGCGCCGGCTTCGGATACGACGATCTTCTGCAGATTGAATTCCGGATGACGGGAGATCAGTTCGCTCGCGAGCTTGTCCGTTTCACGCGACGCCGTGCCGTTGCCAATGCTGATCAGCTCGGCCTGCGTCTGCGCGCAGATGCGCGCGAGTTTCGCGAGCGAGCCGTCCCAGTCGCGACGCGGTTCGTGCGGGTAGATCGTGTCGGTGGCGAGCACCTTGCCGGTACGATCGACCACCGCGACCTTCACGCCGGTGCGCAGACCCGGATCGAGGCCGATCACAGCCTTCGGTCCCGCCGGTGCGGCCAGCAGCAGATCCTTCAGGTTGCGGGCGAATACGCGAATGGCTTCGTGCTCGGCTTCGTCGCGCAGGTTCGTCAGCAGCTCGTTTTCGATGTGCGGCTGCACCTTGACGCGCCAGCACCAGCGGCACACGTCGGAAAGCCACTTGTCGGCGCCGCGGTTCTGGTTCGCGATGCCGAAATGGCGCGCGATCATCGCTTCGCCCGGATGCGGCACCTGCGCGTCGAGTTCCTCGCCGAGACCGAGCTTGATCATCAGCACGCCCGCGTTGCGGCCGCGGAAGAGCGCGAGCGCGCGATGCGACGGCACCGTGCGGATCGTTTCAGAATAGTCGTAGTAGTCGCGGAATTTTTCTTCTTCCGCGCTCTCCTTGCCCTCGGCGACCTTCGACGACACCACGCCCTGGTTGAACAGGTAATCGCGCAGCTTGCCGAGCACTTCCGCGGTTTCGCCGAATTGTTCGGAGAGAATGTCGCGCGCGCCGTCGAGCGCGGCCTTTACGTCCGCGACGCCCTTTTCGGCATCGACATAAGCCGCTGCTTCGGTTTGCGGATCGAGCGTGGGGTCGGCGAGGAGCGCGTCGGCGAGCGGCTGGAGGCCGGCTTCGCGGGCGATCTGCGCGCGCGTGCGGCGTTTCGGCTTGTAGGGGAGGTACAGGTCTTCAAGAACCTGCTTGCTGTCGGCGGCTTCGAGCGCGGTGCGCAGCTCGTCGGTGAGCTTGCCCTGTTCGTCGATGCTGGCGATGATGGTCGCGCGTCGCTCTTCGAGCTCGCGCAGGTACAGGAGTCGCTCTTCGAGGTTACGCAGCTGCGTATCGTCGAGATTGCCGGTCACTTCCTTCCGGTAACGAGCGATAAACGGAACAGTCGATCCTTCATCGAGGAGTTGCACCGCGGCCGCGACCTGGCGCGGCTGGACGGCGAGTTCGGTGGCGATGCGCTGTACGATCTTGAGTGCTACGGTTTCCGTCATAAGGTATGCGTGTTCCTGCGGGTTTCGATCAGGGCCGCCTGAGATGCCGCGTCGGGCGAACCCACGGCGACCGGTTGCTGACGCGGGGCATTTTGCCATAAATGCCGGAGCGCTCAGGCGCGGGATGTTAGAATTTCGGGCATGTTCCGTTGCCTATCTACGACGTTGCCGATCTCCTGTTTCCCGTTCGCTGTGCCTCGTGACCCGCGCGTTTTCGCGCCGGTCGGTCCGTTTTCCGGTTTGTCCGTGAAGGCGCGTCCGGGTTCAATGCTGGCCGCTCGTTTAACGGCCCTGTCGGCGGGAGCACTCGGTATGTGCGTCGCAGCAGTGTTGCTGGCTTTCGCCGTGCCGGCGCAGGCACAGAACGCGCCTGCATCGCCTGCTGCCATGGATGCCGCGTCTGCTGTCCCGGGCACGCAGGCTGGATCGCCAGACGCCAGCAGCAACGATTTCGACGTGCGCCAGAAAGCGCTCAACACGCGCACCGAAGAGAACAACTACAAGTATGCAGTCGCGCAGCACAACTGCTATAGCACGTTCTTCGTGAATCACTGTATCGGCAAGGCGCGCGACGCGATGCGCGAAGTCGCGGCGGACATCCGCAAGCAGCAGCTCGCGCTTGACGATGAACAGCGCGTCGAGCGCGCACGCAAGCGTGACGAAGAGGCCGCGATCAACCGCGCCCGCGACGAAGCGGAAGCCCCGCAGCGCGCCGCGGACGACGCCCGTAACGCCCAGGCGTTCGAGGACAAGCAGCGCCAGCACGAACTGGATCAGGCGCAGCGTAACGCCGAGGCGCCGCAACGTGCCGCGAACGAGAAGGCGTTCCAGGCGAAGCAGCAACAGCACGCAATCGATCAGGCGCAACGCAGCGTTAGCGCTTCGGATGCGGCGGCGAACCAGAAGGCTTACGATTCGAAGCAGTCCGACTATCAGCGCAAGCTCGACGAGGCGCGACAGCAGGGCGCCCAGAAGGCGCAGGAGCGGGTTGAAAAGACGCAGCGCTACGACCAGAAGCAGATCGACGCCGCGCAGCACAAGGCCGATGTCGAGGCACGCCAGAAGCAGGCCGCCGAGAAAGCGCAGCAAAAAGCCCAGCAGCAACAGCAGGACGAGTTGAAGCAGCAGCAGTTGCAACAACAACAGCAGCAACAGAATCAGTAACGCTTTTTTGGGCCGGACAGCAACCTCAGGCGAGAACGGCTGCACGAGGCAGCCCTCGCCACTTTGGAGGAGAAGGCGAGCATGCGCGATCATCAGCACGTCATTAACGCGAATACGCTTCGCGACCGCATTCTGCAACTGGAATCGGAACACAGTGGTCTTGATCGCCTGATCGACAAGGTGTCAGACGACCCCGGCATCGACGACCTCGAGATACAGCGCCTGAAAAAGCGCAAGCTCAAGGTCAAGGACACCATCATCTTGCTGCAGTTGCAGCTCGAACCGGACGCGCGCGCCTGAGTGCGTGACCTGGCAGGCGCCGGGTCGCCCCGCGCGCACCGGACTTTGCAGGAATCGCTTGCCTTGAATTCACCGTCTGTTCCATCTTCCCGTCAGCCGTCAGGCGACGACGCCGTCGCGCCGGGCGATAAACGCACCGCAACGGGTGCGCTCGCGGTCACGCTGAACCCGAAGCGCGTCACCCAGCTCGACGACATTTTCGCCGCCGACGGGCTGCTCGCGCGGCAGATCGATGGCTATCGTTCGCGCACTTCGCAGATCGAAATGGCGCGCGCCGTCGCGGCCGTGATGGAAGCCTCCGGCAAGGCGCTCCCCGAGCCGGCGATGTTCGAGGCGCAGCAGCGTCCCGCGCGGCGTCTGCAGGGTGCGGCGTCGACAGGCGGTACGGCTGGCGCAGCGGCGGGCGCGGACGGCGCGCAATCGCAGGATGCCGCGAGCGCGTCCGACAGCGGCGAGAACACGCTGATCGTCGAGGCGGGCACGGGTACCGGCAAGACCTATGCGTACCTCGTGCCGGCGATGCTGTGGGGCGGCAAGGTCATCGTATCGACCGGCACGAAGCATTTGCAGGACCAGCTGTTCCAGCGCGACATTCCGACCGTGCGCGACGCGCTCGCGGTGCCGGTGTCGGTCGCGATGCTGAAGGGCCGCGTGAACTATCTCTGCCACTACTATCTGCAGCGAACCGCCGACAGCGGCCGTCTGCCGTCGCGTCAGGAAACGTCGTATCTGCAGGACATCATCCGGTTCGCGAAGATCACGCGTACCGGCGACAAGGCCGAGCTCGCGAGCGTGCCGGAAACGGCGCAGGTGTGGTCGATGGTGACCTCGACGCGCGAAAACTGTCTCGGTCAGGAGTGTCCGCACTACAAGGACTGTTTCGTGATGCAGGCGCGTCGCGAGGCGCAGCAGGCCGATATCGTCGTCGTGAACCATCATCTGTTTTTCGCCGACATCATGTTGCGCGATACTGGCATGGCCGAACTGCTGCCGACAGCAAACACGATCGTCTTCGACGAAGCGCATCAGTTGCCTGAAACCGCGACGCTGTTCTTCGGTGAGACGTTGTCGACCGCGCAGTTCCTCGAGCTCGCCCGCGACTCGGTTGCCGAAGGCCTCGGACATGCGCGCGACGCCGTCGAATGGGTGAAGCTCGGCGGCGCGCTCGAACGCGCGGCGCGCGACGTGCGCCTCGCGTTCAGGGAAGACTCGGTACGCATGTCGATCGGCCAGTTGCCTGACGATCATCCGCTTTTTGCCGCGCTCGAAACGCTGGAGACCGAACTCGACGCGCTCGCGACCGCGCTCGCGGGTCATGCGGAACGGGCCGAATCGATCGGCGCCTGTCTGCGTCGCGCGCGCGAACTGCAAGGCATTCTCGCCGGCTGGACGACGCCGACGGCCGATGCCGGGCGCGAGCCGGCCAGCGAAGCCAGGCCGAAAGACGCAACCGATCCGGACGAGAAAGTACGCTGGATCGAAGTGTTCTCGCACACGGTTCAGCTGCACGAAACGCCGTTGTCGGTCGCGCCGATTTTCGCGAAGCAGCGCGCTGGTGTGCCGCGCGCGTGGATCTTCACGTCGGCGACGTTATCGGTTCGCGGCGACTTCACGCACTACGCCGCGCAGATGGGGCTGAACGCGCGTCGTTCGATGACGCTGTCGAGCCCGTTCGACTACGCCACGCAAGGTTTGCTGTACGTGCCGCGCAATCTGCCGCAGCCTTCTTCTCCGGCTTTCACCGATGCGGTTTTCGACGCGGCGTTGCCGGCCATCGAGGCGTCGGGCGGTGGTGTGTTCATGCTCTGCACGACGTTACGTGCGGTCGATCGCATCGCGACGAAGCTGCGTGACACGATCGAATCGCGTGGCTGGAATTATCCGTTGCTCGTGCAGGGCGACGCGAGCCGCACTGAATTGCTGGAGCGTTTTCGCACGTATGGCAATGCGATTCTCGTCGGCAGCCAGAGCTTCTGGGAAGGGGTGGACGTGCGGGGCGACGCGCTGTCGCTCGTGGTGATCGACAAGCTGCCGTTCGCGCCGCCGGACGATCCGGTGCTGTCGGCGCGGCTCGATGCGCTGACGAAGAAAGGATTGAGCCCGTTTGCGGTCCACCAGTTGCCACAGGCGGTCATCACGCTGAAGCAGGGTGCGGGGCGTCTGATCCGCGCGGAAACGGATCGCGGCGTGCTGATGATCTGCGACACGCGTCTCGTCGACAAACCGTATGGCCGGCGTATCTGGCAAAGCCTGCCGCCGTTCAAACGCACACGGGAAATCGAAGTGGTGCGTGAGTTTTTCTCGGAAGCGGTTTCGCCTTCTGACTGATGCTTGACGCATGAGAGAAAGCGCGCGTTCAGGTAATGCGGCTTTTGCTTTTTAACGTGTACACAACATCGGACTGCAAAAGCAGGTCCCCAAAGCAAAACGCCACGGATGTGAATCCGTGGCGTTTTGCTTTACCGCACCGGGAAGCCGGGTGGGCCTCCTGATACGGCATTCACCCAGAGGCGAACCCTTTGCTACAGCTTACTGGCTTGCGCCCGAAGCCGGCTCAGCAGCCGAAGCAGCAGCGTCCGAAGCGGCGGCGCCTGCATCCGATGCAGCCGTCGAAGCCGAAGCAGCAGCGTCGCTCGCAGCAGCAGTAGCGTCCGAAGCAGCAGCAGTAGCGTCCGAAGCTGCAGCAGCCGGAGCCGATGCAGCAGCAGCGTCGCTAGCCGGGGCTGCTGCCTGATCGCTGCTCTTGTTGCATGCAGCCAGTGCCATAGCTGCCAACAGGGATGCTACGAGGAGGGATTTCTTCATGATCACGTCCTTTTATGGTTAAAGGTAAGCAACAGCGCAAAATATTACCGGTAATGTGCTCCAACACCAACCTGGGCCGCTGGTGGAGACGCACTTCATGAGCGTGAATCTTCCCTACGGCTTGGGCGGAAATTATATGCACTTTCGTATCGACCGTCGATAAATCCGGGGTCAATACGTTGTCTTTCTCATACAAATTTTATCGGTACGGTATTACACGTAGACGGACCTAGGCAAGCTCGCCTACCTGTATCCAGCCCGCACAATACCACTCGTGTAGCAGTGCTGTCACCGAGGAATCGTCAGAGAGTGTTACAAAGCGTTTCGCACTCATGAAACGGCTATCGGCGAGTTCAATCAGCCACTTTTTTACACCTGCAAGTCTGTTTTCTTCTCCATTCAGGAAGTAAAAGCGGGCGTCATACAACAGGATCGACTTGCGATCGAGCCGGACGCCATTTTTCGATGCGCGCTCGATAAAACGCGTCTCTGTCAATGGCCGTACGGGTGGATCGAATACGACGCTCGGTTTCGGCTCACTCAGATAAGTGCCCAGAAACGTCGAGACGGCACGCGCATCCCAGGACACCTTCGCAAGTATCGAGCCAACCCGTTCGACGAGCGCCACGGGTAATTGCGCCGGATGATTCACCGCGGGTTGTTTCGGGTCGCGATAAAGTTCGCGGACGTCGCCGCCCGTGTCGCTGCGTTCGGCCAGATGGTAGAGAAACTGGCCCGTCAGTTCCTGTGTGGACGGCGCGCGAAAGCCGATCGAGCAGGTCATGCATTCGCCTTCCGCGACGCCGTCGTGCGCGATGTGCGGCGGCAGATACAGCATGTCGCCTGGCTCCAGCACCCATTCCTCTTCAGGTTCGAAATGCTGTAACACTTTCAGCGGCAAGTCTTCGCGAAGCGACAGGTCACGCTGCGCGCCGAATCGCCAGCGACGCTTGCCGTGCACCTGCAGCAGAAAGACGTCGTAGGAATCGAAATGCGCGCCGACGCCGCCGCCATCGGTTGCGTACGAGATCATCAGATCGTCCAGACGCGCGTCCGGCACGAAGCGAAACCGGTCGAGCAATGCCCGGGCGCGGTCGTCGTGCAGGTCGACGCCCTGAACCAGCAGCGTCCATGCGCGCTGTTTGACGGGCGGCAGTTCATCGGGTGCGAACGGGCCGTGCTCGAGTTGCCACCTGTTGCGAAAATGCGTGATCAGGCGGGATTCGACATCGTCGCCGCCGGCGAGCTCGAAGAGCGCATCGCGCGAGAGCGGCGGCACGATATCCGGAATGGCCTTGCGGATCAGCAGCGGCTTTTTCTGCCAGTAACGGCGCATGAATTGCGCTGGCGTGAGATTGCCGAGGAGCGCTATCGGCGTATCGGGCAGGGGCGGTCGAATGGGCGAAAGATTTCGGGCCGAAGCCGTGCCTGGCGGGTGTTCAAGGGGCCGCTTGGGCATCGTATAATGTGAGTTGTATTCTGGAGAATTGAATGAAAATCGCAAAGAACACCGTCGTGTCGGTCGCTTACAAGCTGTCGGATGCGCAGGGCAATCTGATTGAAGAAAGCGACGAGCCGATGGTCTATCTGCATGGCGGCTATGATGGCACGTTCCCCAAGATCGAGGAAGCGCTCGATAGCCAGGAAGCGGGCTATGAAACCCAGGTTCAACTGGAGCCGGCAGACGCGTTCGGCGAGTACGATCCCGATCTCGTGAAAATCGAACCGCGCGAGCGTTTCCCCGAGCCGCTCGAAGTCGGCATGCAGTTCGAAGGCACGCCGGATGAAGGCGACGAAGACCTCGATTCGCTGATCTACACCGTGACGGATGTCGCGGGAGACAAGGTCGTGCTCGACGGCAACCATCCGCTGGCCGGCATGGCGCTGCGCTTTGCGCTGACGGTCAAGGAAGTGCGCGAAGCGACCGAAGACGAAATCCAGCACGAGCACGCACACGGCGCCGACGGTCTCGAAGTCCTCGACGATGACGACGACGAAGAAGACGACAACAAATCAGGGCCCACGCTGCACTGAACTGGCAGGCGTGCTGGGGAAGATGGGCGGCATGTCCGGGGTAAGCGGAATGCCCGTCGGGTTGCCCCCGCCATTGCCCGTGTTTCCACCACTGCCGGGAGCCGGTATGGGGATGTCGGGCGGCAGGTCGGATGCGGGCGGCAGCGACGGAATCTCCGGCATCGACGGCACAGGTTCCTCATGCACGTTGCCCGGCGGCGGCGTGGGTGTCATCGGCACGTTCTTCGGCACGTCCCGCACGCTTACCCGGAACGGTGGTCTTCGCGCCGTATCCGCATCGATCTCGATCCACTGATTCAGCCGGTCTCGCGGCGCAAAGGCGATGCGGGTGAGATTCGTCACCAGCGCGCCCTTGTCATTGCGTAATGGCTGATCGATCTGGAATCCGGCAGGCACGTTCTGGTCATCGTGATGAACGACGAGAATCGGGCCGCGAAAAGTCTGCGCCAGTTTGACAAGGCTGCGTTTGAGTTCCAGGTAACCGTCGCGACGCCGGTTGCGCGCGAAGCGCAGCCACGCGAAGCGCTCAGGGCGCTCATAACGTTCCGGATCCGGGTCACCTTGAATGAACACGACGATCGCGCGCGCGTTGCGGCGCTTCGCGAATTCGGCCGCGTGTTCGAGCCAGAACGCGTTCGCCACCACACGATCTTCGAATTCGCCGTTCCGGCCGCCTGCATTCAGATAGTGATTGTTCGGCGACGGCACGTTCAACGCGAGAAACACCGTATCTTTCACCTGCCAGCGCACGTTTTCCCGATAGGGATGAAATCGCGACACTTCGCTTTCACGCGTGAGCGGAATCGGGTTCTGGCCCAGCGACGACGCATCGGCAAATATCGTCTGCCGCAGCAGATCCAGCCGTTCGACCGGATCGTAGCCGCCCGCCTGCGCGGCGCCGCAGTCGACCCAGTCGTGCTGGCCGGGCACGAAAATGAGCGCCGGGCGCGCCGCTTCGAGCAGCGTCTGGCGTCGCGCGTACAGCGCGTCGTTGCAGGTTTCTTTTGCGCCTTTCAGATTGCCGTCGTAGACAATGAACGAGACGTCGTTATCGCGGCCGATGGTATCGAGCAGACGCTGTGTCGGCGCCTCGTCAGCGGGGCTTTCGAGCGTGCCGCTGACGACCGCGAACGTGTAACGCGAACCGGCCGCGCGTGCCGCCGCCGGTTGCGCGCAGATCACGCTGCATGCCAGCGCAATGGCAAGTGCCGCGCGGAAATCGCACGGGCACGACAGAGACCGCGTACGGTCAATGGTCCGCATCTGGCGCGCCGGCCAGGTCTTGCAGTTCGTAGAGCAACTGCAGCGCGTCGCGCGCACTCAGGTCGTCCACGTCGATCGCACGCAGCTTTTCGATGACCGGGTAATGTTGGGGCGCTTGTCCGGCCTCTGGTTCATCGTCCGCGTCATCGAGTTGCAGCGGTGCCGCGAAGAGGTCGAGTTGCGGCGTGTCCTGTGTCACCGATTGCTGCTCGAGATGCGCAAGGTGCCGGCGAGCCGCGCGAATCACGGCCGACGGTACGCCAGCCAGTTGCGCGACCTGCAAGCCGTAACTCTGGTTCGCGGGGCCTTCCTCGACGGCATGCAGGAACACGATGCCGTGCCCGTGTTCGACCGCCGAAAGATGGACGTTCGCCGCCTGCGGGAATTCGGCGGGCAGTTGCGTGAGCTCGAAGTAGTGCGTCGCGAACAGCGTATGGCAGCCATTGTGAGCGAGCAGATGCCTTGCGATCGCCCATGCGAGCGCAAGGCCGTCGAAGGTCGACGTGCCGCGGCCGATTTCATCCATCAGCACGAGGCTTTGTGGCGTCGCGTCGTTGAGGATCGCCGCGGCTTCGGTCATTTCGACCATGAACGTCGAACGGCCGCCTGCAAGGTCGTCGGCCGCGCCGATGCGCGTGAAGATGCGGTCGATCGGGCCGAACCGCGCGCTTCGTGCCGGCACATAACTGCCGGTGTACGCCATCAGCGCGATCAAGGCTGTTTGACGCATGAACGTCGATTTACCGCCCATATTCGGGCCGGTGATCAACAGCAGCTTGCGTTCGTGCGACAGCGTGCAGTCGTTCGCGATGAACTGCTCGACCTGCGCTTCCACAACCGGATGGCGGCCTTGCTCGATTTCGATGCCGGCGTTGCCGGAAAACGTTGGCGCGACCCAGTCGAGCGCGCGCGCGCGTTCCGCGAACGCCGCGAGCAGATCGAGTTCCGCGAGCGCTGAGGCCACGCGCTGGCAATCCGCGATGAACGGCAGCAGCGATTGCAGTAGCGCGTCATAGAGCGACTTCTCGCGGGCGAGCGCGCGTTCCTGCGCGGACAGCGCCTTGTCTTCGAACGTTTTCAGTTCCGGCGTGATGTAGCGTTCGGCGTTTTTCAGCGTCTGGCGGCGGCGGTAGTCGTCGGGTACCTTGTCCGTCTGGCCACGCGTGACCTCGATATAGAAGCCGTGAACCTTGTTGTACTCGACGCGCAGATTCGGGATGCCGGTGCGCGCGCGTTCGCGCGTTTCGAGATCGATCAGGAACTGGCCGCAGTTCTCCGAGATGTCGCGCAGTTCGTCCAGACCGGCATCGTAGCCGCGGGCAATCACGCCGCCGTCGCGCACCATCGCGGCCGGTTCGGGCGCGATCGCGCGCGTCAGCAGCTCGACGCAATCCATGGGCGGCGCGAGCGACAGGTCGATGTGCGCGAGCGAATCCGATGCGCCTGCGAGCGGCGCAATCTGCGTGCGTAGCGCGGGCAGGGCGATGAACGTATCGCGCAGGCTCGACAGATCGCGCGGACGCGCCGACAGCAGCGCGAGGCGGCCTGTAATCCGTTCGATATCGGAAATCTGCCGCAGTGCCGTACGCAGCGCGTCGAGACTCGCGGCGACAGGCGCGTCGAGCAGCGCACCGATGGCCTGCTGACGTGCTTCAGCAATCGCGGCGTCGCGCGGCGGATGATGCAGCCAGTGACGCAGCAGCCGGCTGCCCATCGTCGTGCAGCACGTGTCGAGCAGCGAACACAGCGTGGGCGATTCGGTACCGCGCAGTGTCTCGGTCAACTCCAGATTGCGCCGGGTTGCCGGATCGAGACCGATATATTCCGACTCGGATTCGACTTTCAGGCTGCGGACGTGACGCAGTTGCTGCCCTTGCGTTGCCGCCGCGTAAAGCAGCAGCGCGCCAGCCGCGCCGCAGGCGCTCGCGAGCGAATGTGCGCTGAAGCCGTCGAGACTCGCCACGTTCAGCTGGTCGCATAGACGCTGCGTGCCCGACGCCACATCGAAGTGCCACGCCGGCACGCGCGTGACAGCGCCGGCGCCCGTTGCGGGCGAATCGCTGCCCGTATCGGATGCCGTATCGGCGACCAGAATCTCAGCAGGGCGAATCCGCTCCAGCGCAGTGGCGACCTGACCGGGTGCCACTTCGGCGAGACGCAACGCGCCGCTCGCCAGATTCAGCCACGCGAGGCCGACCGTGGTTGCTACACCGCGCCGGTTGTGGCCGACGCACATCGCCAGCAGGTACACGTCGCTCTTGTCCGACAGCAACGCCGCATCGGTCAGTGTGCCGGGCGTGACGACGCGCATCACCTTGCGCTCGACCGGCCCCTTCGACGTAGCCGGATCGCCGGTCTGTTCGCAGATCGCCACCGATTCGCCGAGTTTCACCAGCTTCGCCAGATACTGTTCGACGGCATGATGCGGCACGCCCGCCATCCTGATCGGGTTGCCCGCGGATGCGCCGCGCTGCGTCAGCGTCAGATCGAGCAGGCGAGCGGCTTTCTCCGCATCTTCGAAAAAGAGCTCGTAGAAGTCACCCATCCGGTAGAACACGAGCGTGCCCGGATGTTCGCTCTTGATGCGCAGATACTGCTGCATCATCGGCGTGTGCTGTGCGACGGTTTCGTTGGGTGTTGCGATTGGAGTGCCCATCCTGATGTCGTGCATTGGTGTTCAGGGCGTGAGTTTAACCCGCCTGCGTCGCCTGTGAACCTGGCCGGATGGGCAGCGCGTCCAGGCGGGATTCGCCCGGGGTTCGCTATCCGTGCGCCGGTTGTCACGTTTTTTACTCTTCGACCAGCGCCCGCATGTCGGCCTTGCGTGCGTTCATCAGGCTGCGCCGTCTGGCAAGCCACATCATGAACGTGATGAACGTGCCGAACACGACGATGATCCACTGTACCGGCACCTTCGCCGTCAGCATCAATGCGTACGCGCCGAGCATCAGAAGAACGGCCAGGTTCTGGTTGAAGTTCTGCACGGCGATGGAGTGTCCCGCGCTCAGCAGCGTCGCACCACGATGCTGCAGGATAGCGTTCATCGGCACGATGAAAAACCCTGACAGTGTGCCGAGCAGAATCATCAGCGGATAGGCGAGCACGATATACGCCGGCGCGACCAGTGGGCCAATCTTGATGCCCGTGCCGGCCGGGAAGAGCCCCTTGCTGTAGAACGCCATCGCGATCGCCACCGCTCCCGTCACGATGCCGACCGGCAGCACGCGCAGCGAGCCGCGCAACGGGACCCACGCGGCCGCGGCCGCGGCGCCCAGCGCGATCCCGAGACCAGTGACGCCCTGCATGACCGCCGCTTTCGACAGCGACAGGCCAAGGTTCACGTCAGCCCACTTGAGCACGAGCAGCTGCAGCGTGACGGCGCCGCCCCACATCAGCGTCGTGACCCACAGCGCGATCTGCGCAAGCTTGTCGGCCCATAGCACGTTGAAGCTGTTCGCGAAGTCGCCGACCAGTTTCCCTGGTTCGACGAGGCGGTTCGGATAACGCGCGCCGGTGTCAGGTATGGCGATGTTGATCGCCGCGGCCGCCGCATAGGTGAGCATCACGGCGAGCATCGCGAGACCGGCGGCCGTATGGATCATCGGCAGATGCGCCCGCGCGACGAATTTCGTCGCGAGCGTGCTGATGAGTGCACCGCCCACCATCGTGCCGACGATCGTCGAGAGCACTGTCGCCGATTCCAGCCACGCGTTCGCGGCGACGAGTTTTTCGGCGGGGAGCAGTTCCGTCAGGATGCCGTATTTGGCCGGCGAATACGCCGCGGCGCCAAAGCCGACCACGCCATACGCGATCATCGGATGCACGCCGGCGATCATCATCAGGCAGCCGGCCGCCTTCAGCGCGTTCGAGACGAACATCACGTGGCGTTTTTGCAGCGCATCGGCGAACGCGCCGACGAAAGGCGCGAGCAGCACGTAGGAAATCGTGAAGAAGATCTGCAGCAGCGGCGTGATCCACGCCGGCGACTGGATCACGGTCAGAAGCGCGATCGCCGCGATGAGCAACGCGTTGTCCGCCAGCGACGACACAAACTGTGCCGCAATGATCGTATAGAAACCTTTTTTCATGAAGCGGACCGGAGCGCGCGACAGAGTACATCAAGGTGCATCGGGCGGGATCCGAAGCGGCCGTCCAACCCGCGCCGACGCCATAACGAAAAAGCGGCCGAAGCCGCTTTTTCGTTCGTGCATCAAGCCGCTTGCTGCTTCGTGCGGCTGTACTTGCTGAGAATCGGCACCATCTGCGCATACATCTTCGGGTTGCCCGCGACGATTTCGCCAACGTGCAGGAATTCCGAGTCGCCCGTGTAGTTGCCCACCAGACCGCCCGCTTCCGTGATCAGCAGGCTGCCCGCTGCCACGTCCCACGCGTTGATGCCCTGCTCGAAGAAGCCGTCGAGGCGGCCCGCGGCGACGTTCGCCAGATCGAGCGCGGCCGCGCCCGGCCGGCGCAGGCCCGCGCACGAATTCGTCATCTCGGTGAACAGACGGTTGTACGCTTCGAGGCCTTCCTTTTCGCGGAACGGGAAGCCGGTGCCGATCAGGCCGTCGGCCAGACGGTCGCGACGGCCGACGCGGATGCGGCGGTCGTTCAGGAACGCGCCACGGCCGCGCGAGGCGGTGAAGAGGTCGTTGCGGGTCGGGTCATAGACGACGGCCTGCGTCACGATACCCTTGTGCGCCAGCGCAATCGACACGCAGTAATACTGGAAACCGTGGATGAAATTCGTGGTGCCGTCGAGCGGATCGATGATCCACTGGAATTCCGACTCGTTGTCGGACTTGCCGGATTCTTCGGCGAGGATCGCGTGATCGGGGTAGGCGGTCTTCAGCGTATCGATGATCGCGGCTTCCGACGCCTTGTCGACCTCCGTGACGAAATCGTTGTGCTGCTTCTTGCTGACCTGGACAAGATCCAGATCGAGCGACGCGCGGTTGATGATCTGCCCGCCGCGACGGGCGGCCTTGACAGCGATGTTCAGCATGGGATGCATGAGCCGGGATCCTTGTGCCGGACGGCCGCGGCGGCAGTCCGGTAATAACGGTAAACAACTGGAACGTTCGCGTTGAGGTGATCGAACACACGTTCCGTCGACGGAGACGAATTGAAGAAGAGCGGGGCGTACGCCTCTGAAGCGTTCAGCGGCGACGCGAATTCCGTGATTTTACCCGAGTCTGGGTGCTTCCGGCAGCGCCGCACGCCCGAAGCGCCCGAAAGCCGGCTCGCACGAGGGTGGATGGCGCTACCATAGGAGTTCTCCAGTCAGTCGAAAGTCATCCGTGACCGAAATCCAGCACCCGTCGTCCCCTTCCCGTGAACCATCCGCTCTGCCGGGCGCGCCGGCCGACAGCGCCGGGCCCGTACGCGGCGGCTTTACGTCGACGCGCTTCGTGCTCGTCGAGCCGAGTCATCCCGGCAACGTCGGTGCGGCCGCGCGCGCGGTCAAGACGATGGGTTTTTCGCGGCTGGTGCTCGTCACGCCGCGCGTCGCGAACGTGCAGAACGACCCGGAAGCGATCGCGATGGCGAGCGGCGCCGACGACGTACTGGCGTGCGCTCATGTCGTACCGTCGCTGACCGACGCGCTGAACGGCGTCCAGTGGTCGATCGCGCTGACGGCGCGCGCGCGCGAATACGGTCCGCCGCAGCTCTCGCCGCGCGCCGCCGCGGCGCAGGCGCGCGGCCACGCGGCGCAGGGCGAGATCGCGCTGGTGTTCGGCAACGAACGCACGGGCCTCTCGAACGAGGACGTCGAGCGTTGCAGCGTGCTCGCGCATATTCCTGCCAATCCCGCATACAGCTCGCTTAATCTGGCGCAGGCAATCCAGGTGCTGTCGTACGAATTGCGCATGGCCTATCTGGAAGCCGCCGATAGCAGCGCCACGGGCAGCGTCGATCCGGACGTGTCGCCGCGCGCGGCCAGCGACGAAATCGAGCGCATGTACGTGCATCTGGAAAACGCGCTGATCGCGCTGGACTTTCTCGATCCCGTCAATCCGAAGAAGCTGATGTCGCGCCTGCGACGGCTCTTCGCCCGTTCAGGCCTCGAGCGCGAAGAGGTCAACATCGTGCGCGGCATCGCCAAACACATTCTGCTGAAGGTCAAGCCGTCCGGAAAATAGTCCGGGCGTGGCCGTGGCGTGCCACGTGACCGGCCGCGGCGACGACCTTGTCGCCAGCGCGGGCTTCCAGCAGCGTTTGCGCAATCCCCCTACAATCGCTGAAAACGTCATAAGCAAAGCGGCGCGGCTGGATTTGCAGCCGTCCGTCCGGTGCCCGTTGCCGCCACGCCGTTATCCGTTGTCCGGCGAAGCCGCCAGCGGCAACGAAGCCTCACCCCACGTCAGCCTGATTGCCATGTTGAAAAGACTTCGCGAAGACATCGCCACGATCCGCGAGCGCGATCCCGCCGCCCGCGGCGCCTGGGAAGTTCTCACGTGTTATCCGGGCCTCCACGCGCTCGTGCTGCACCGCCTCGCGCATGCGTGCTGGCGTGCGAAACGCCGCTGGCTCGCGCGCTTTGTCTCGCAGCTCGCACGCTTTCTGACCGGTATCGAAATCCATCCGGGGGCGACTGTTGGCCGGCGCGTATTCATCGATCACGGCATGGGCGTCGTGATCGGCGAGACCGCCGAAATCGGTGACGACTGCACGATCTATCAGGGCGTGACGCTCGGCGGCACGTCGCTCGAGCGCGGCGCGAAGCGGCATCCGACGCTCGGACGCGGTGTGATTGTTGGCGCGGGTGCGAAGGTGCTCGGCGGCTTTACGGTCGGCGCGGATGCGAAGATCGGCTCGAACGCGGTCGTCGTGAAACCGGTGCCCGCGGGCGGCACGGCGGTCGGCAATCCGGCGCGCGTGATCGTGCCCGCCGCAGGCACGGCCGCGAAAGCAGGCGAAGCGAAACCGGTGCCGCTCCGAAGCGGCTTTTGCGCGTACGGCATCACGCCGAATGCGGACGATCCCGTGTCGCTCGCGATTCACGGCCTGATCGATCACGCGGCGACGCAGACGCAGCGCATCGACGAAATCGTCGCCGCGCTGGAGCGGCTCGGCACGACCCTCGAAGCGTTGAACGGCGCGGATGCGGCGTTGCTGGATCTGCGTCGGCTGTCGGCGGCCATCGAAGGAAAAGTCGAGCAGGGTTGATCTCGCTCGCATTGCGTGCGCGATCGTGCGTGCGTGGCGTCCGGGTCCGGTCGCGTCGGGCCGTCAGTCCAGCGGCAGGACCTTGAAGCCCTCGGCATCGATACGCAGATAGCCGCCGCGCCGTGTGCCGTGATCGAGTTCCCAGTCGGGCAGAACCCAGCGCGTGCCGCCGGGTTCGACGTGCGTCGCGGGGCGGTGCGTGTGGCCGTGAATGATCGTTTTCGTCCTGGATTTGCGAAACAGCGCCGCGATCGCTTTCGACGTCACGTCGTATTTCGGCGAGACGGGTCGCGAGCGGCCTTCTTCGCTCGCTGAGCGCATCCGTTCCGCGAGCTTCCTGCGCCACCTGAACGGCCACGCCAGAAACAGCGCCTGCACCGCCCGATTGCGCGCGAAGCGGCGAAACACCTGATAGCCGCGATCGGCTGTACAGAGCCCGTCTCCGTGCGCGAGCGCGATGCGCGTGCCGAACGCGGTGATGACAAACGGGTCCGGGAGCCAGATCGCGCCGGCCGCTTTCATGAAGCGCTTGCCGAGCAGGAAATCCCGGTTGCCATGCATGATGTAGAGCGCGATGCCGCGCTCGGTCAGCGTATGCATCAGCGCCGCCATGCGGGCGACGAACGGATCGCCATCGGGCGCGACGAGCATGTCGTCGCCAATCCAGTACTCGAACAGATCGCCGAGAATGAAGACCGAATCCGCCTGACCGGCCGTCACGCGGATGAAATGCTCGAACGCGGCGACCGTGCACGGAATCGCCTCACTCAGATGAAGATCGGAGATGAGAAAAAACGGGCGTGCGGCGTGCGGGCGTTTGTCCTCGCCAGGCACGCCCGCGGCGACGCTTCGCAGCGGCCTTTCTTGCAGCATTGAAGGTGCTCGTGATGTCCTGCGTTAAACCGGAAGAGGCGGCATGAAACGCCGCCTCTCCTGTCTCGTGCGCGATGCCGCGATTATTCGGCGATCACGGCTTTTTCGATGATCACGTCGTCGACCGGCACGTCCTGGTGAAAGCCCTTCGAACCGGTCTTTACCTTGCGGATGGCGTCGAGCACATCCAGGCCTTCGACAACCTTGCCGAACACGGCGTAGCCCCAGCCCTGCGGCGTCGGCGACGAGTGGTTCAGGAAGTCGTTGTCGTTCACGTTGATGAAGAACTGGGCCGTTGCCGAGTGCGGATCGTTCGTGCGCGCCATCGCCACCGAGCCCTTGACGTTCTTCAGGCCATTGTTCGCTTCGTTCGTGACCGGCGCTTCGGTCGGCTTTTGCTTCATGCCCGGCTCGAAACCGCCACCCTGGATCATGAAGCCGTCGATCACGCGGTGGAACACCGTGTTGTCGTAATGACCAGCCTTCACGTAGTTGAGAAAGTTTTCAACCGACTTCGGCGCTTTTTCGGCGTCCAGTTCGAGTTTGATGATGCCGTGGTTCGTGTGCAGTTCGACCATGATGGGATCCTTTGACTGACAGGTGAGTGAAGGGCGCGGACGGCGCCTGTCGCCAGTCCGCGCGGAGGTGTTTCCGCAGGTGCGCTCCGGATGCGTTCGAAGCGCGTTGTTACCTGCTTACTTGCTGATGATGGTTGCCGACTGGATCACGACCTGCTTTTGCGGCACGTCTGACATCGGGCCGCGCGTGGTGGTCGGTTCACTTTCGATCTTCTTCACGACGTCCATGCCCGACGTGACCTTGCCGAACACGGCGTAGCCGTTGCCGTCCGGATTCGGGTAATCGAGGCCGGCGTTATCCACCGTATTGATGAAGAACTGCGCCGTCGCCGAATCCGGATCGCTCGTGCGCGCCATCGCGAGCGTACCCGCTGCATTTTTCAGACCGTTGCGGCTTTCGAGCGGAATCGGCGCGCGCGTGGGCTTTTCGGCGAAGCTCGTCGTGTAGCCGCCGCCCTGGATCATGAAGCCCGGAATCACACGATGGAAAATCGTGCCGCTGTACTGGCCGGACTTCACGTAATCGAGGAAATTCGCGACGGTCTTCGGCGCCTTCTCAGGGAACAGCTCGACGCGAATGTCGCCTTCCGATGTCTTGAGGAGGACGGACGGATGCGCGGCCTGCGCCGGTGAACCCGTTTGTGCAAAGACGGGCGCGTTCGTGATCAGGGCGGCGCTACCGAGCGCCAACATCAACCATTTCATGTAAATCCTCGGGGTGAAGAAATCGGGATGACGAAAAGCGGGCCTATTGCGACGGCGCGACGTAAGGCGGCACCGCGAGCGAGCCGGTCGGGCCGCCGAACTGGAAGGACGGGCTTTCAGTCACATTGTTCACGGCGCGCGCGGTGTAGTCGTCGACTGACGCGGCGTTCCTGCGCGGGGTCTTCTTGCCGCCGGGCGGCGACGAGACGATCTTCTGGATGTCGGCGAGACGCTGCTGTGTCGTGCCGCTCGCGTGGCCGATGCCCTCCGCGCGTTTGTACGATTCAGCGGCAAGACGCAGATACAGGTCGCCGAGGTTCTCGTACGCGAGGCCGTAATCCGGATTGACGCGGGTCGCGGTTTCGAGTGCGGCGCGGGCTTCCGGATAGCGGCCTTCCTTCGCATACAGCGCGGCGAGGTTGTTATAGGGCTCGGGCAGTTCCGGATACATCTGCGTGAGTTCGGTGAAGGCAGCGATGGCGTCGTCGTCGCGGTTCAGGCGCGCGAGCACCGTGGCGCGCTTGAACTTCGCCTGTGCGTCACGCGGATTCGATGCGATGCGCGCGTCGAGCTGCTTCAGTGCGCCGGTCCAGTCTTTCTGTGCGATCGACGCATCGATTTGCGGTGTGCCGTCCACGACAGCTTTCGACTGCGCGTGCGCGGCGGGACCCGCCAATACCATGAGGGCAACGCCGCAAAACGCAGTCGCGGCGAGGGTCGCAGCGCGTCGCGCGCGGCCGCTGGAAGGTTTCATAGGCTCAGGTCTGGGTGTTATACTCCGACCCATTCTAACAAAAGGTCTGCGCGTTCCGTCGAACCACAGACTGTCTTTTCGCCACTCGTGGTCGTCTCCGCCTTGAATGCAGCCTGACCGCAGCACGAAATGCCCCGGTTTGCTGTCAGCTTCGTTTGCCTGCTGTCCCTGTCGTACCCGTCCAGGTTGTGAAACCGGGTTGTGAAATCGGGTTGTGAAGCGCCGGGTGCAGCATGCACGTAACACAATGCGGATTTCTTTCGGCCCACGCATCGTCTCTATGGAATCTCTGCGCATCTACAACACGCTCGCGCGTGACAAGCAATCTTTCGTGCCGCGCGAAGCGGGCGTCGTGCGGATGTATGTCTGCGGGATGACCGTGTACGACTACTGCCACGTCGGTCATGCGCGCGTGATGGTGGTGTTCGATATCGTCCAGCGCTGGCTGCGTACACTGGGCTATCAGGTCACGTATGTACGCAACATCACCGATATCGATGACAAGATCATTCGACGCGCCGTCGAAAACGGCGAGACAATCAAGTCGCTGACCGACCGCTTTATCGCCGCGCTGCATGAAGACGCGGACGCGCTCGGCATCGCGCGGCCCGATATCGAGCCGCGTGCCACCGACTTCATTCCACAGATGCTCGGCATGATCGAGACGCTCGAGGCAAATGGCTACGCGTACCGGGCGACGGATGGCGACGTGAACTATGCCGTGCGCAAATTCGCGAACTACGGAAAGCTTTCTGGCAAGTCGATCGAGGATCTGCGCGCGGGCGAGCGCGTCGCGGCGAACGACGCGAAACAGGACCCGCTCGACTTCGTATTGTGGAAGAGGTCGAAGCCGGAAGAGCCCGCCGACACGGGCTGGGATTCGAAGTACGGCCGTGGCCGTCCCGGCTGGCACATTGAATGCTCGGCGATGAGCTGCAGTCTGCTCGGCGAGCACTTCGACATTCACGGCGGCGGTCAGGACCTGCAGTTTCCGCACCATGAGAACGAACTGGCACAGAGCGAAGGCGCGTCCGGGCAAACGTTTGTGAACTACTGGATGCACAACGGCTACGTGCAGATCGACAATGAAAAGATGTCGAAGTCGCTTGGCAACTTCTTTACGATTCGCGAAGTGCTTGCGCGATACGATGCCGAAGTCGTACGCTTTTTCATCGCGCGCGCGCATTACCGTTCGCCGCTGAACTACAGCGACACGCACATCGACGACGCGCGCAGTGCGCTCACACGTCTTTACACTGCGCTGAAGGATGTCGAACTCGACGAAGCAGCGGACGATGCCGCGCCCGACTGGAACGAAGCGCACGCGCAACGTTTCCAGGCCGCGATGAACGACGACTTCAATACGCCGGTTGCGGTGTCGGTGCTGTTCGAACTGGCGAGCGAAGTCAACCGTACGCGCGACGCAGCGCTCGCACGGCGATTGCGTGCGCTCGGACGTCTGCTGGGTCTCCTCGGTCGCGAGCCACGTGTCTTTTTGCAGCAGGCCGCGGGTAGCGCGAACGAGGGCGCACTCGATGCCGCCGCGATCGAAGCAAGAATCGCGGCACGCGTCGCCGCCAAGCAGGCGAAAGATTACGCTGAAGCAGACCGGATCCGGGCGGAGTTGCTCGAAGCCGGTATCGCACTTGAAGACAAACCGGGCGGGTTGACCGAGTGGCGCCGCGTGTGAGCGCGCCCCGAACATCCCTCTGATCGACTCGCCAGGCAGGAGGCAGGATGGCAACGGCCACGAAGACGCCGGCTAAACGCGCCGCGTCTCAAACAGGCGCGAGCGCCGCGGTGAAAACGGCGCGCGCACGCAGTAAGGCAAGCCCCTCGCTGAAGGCGGCTTCGACAGCGGGCAACGGCGCAACGGCAGCGGCGAAAGTGTCCGCTGGACTCGCGACGAAAGTGGCGGGCAAACGCGCGCTCAACGGCGCATCGCATACACCGCGCAAGCTGGCGAAGTCCGTGCACAAGCCGCACGTGAAAGGCAATGGCGCGTTGCCGGCGGAACACGCGGGCGACGTGCAGGAACTCGCACGCGACACGCTGCATGATGGCGAAGTCGTGCGCAAAACCCGTGCATCGACGTCGGCCGAAGTCGCCGTGCCGGTGCAGATCGTCGGGCTCACGCCCGAGGTGACGCGTCCGCCATACTGGGACCGCGCATGTGCCGATCTCGTCAAACGCGACCGTATTCTCAAGAAGCTGATCCCGAAGTTCGGCCCCGTGCATCTGCTGAGCCGCGGCGACCCGTTCGTGACGCTCGCGCGCTCGGTCGTCGGCCAGCAGATTTCCGTCGCGGCCGCGCAGGCCGTGTGGCAGCGCGTCGAAACAGCGTGCCCGAAGCTCGTGCCGCAGCAGTTCATCAGGCTGGGGCAGGAGAAGCTGATGGCATGCGGACTCTCGAAGCGCAAGTCGGAATACGTGCTCGATCTGGCGCAACACTTTGTGTCGGGCGCGCTGCACGTCGGCAAGTGGGAGTCGATGGAAGACGAGGCGGTGATCGCCGAGCTCACGCAGATTCGCGGCATCGGCCGGTGGACGGCGGAGATGTTCCTCATCTTCAACCTGTCGCGTCCGGACGTCCTGCCGCTCGACGATCTTGGCCTGATCCGCGCGATCAGCGTGAACTACTTCAGCGGCGAGCCCGTCACGCGCAGCGAGGCGCGCGAGGTCGCGGCGAACTGGGAGCCGTGGCGCACCGTTGCAACCTGGTATATGTGGCGTAGTCTCGACCCGTTGCCGGTCGACTATTAAGCGGCTCAACGCGTAGCTATCAATATCTAAAAATCGATAGTTTAGACGCGGTTTTGACATGGCTGGGCGCGGTTAGAATACGCGCTGCCGGTAAGTCCAAGGATTACAACCAATGAAGACCACGTTTCTGGATTTCGAACAGCCGATCGCTGAACTCGAAGCGAAGATCGAAGAATTGCGCTTCGTGCAGGACGATTCGGCCGTCGATATTTCGGAAGAGATCGAGCGGCTGTCGAAGAAGAGCCAGCAGCTCACCAAAGACCTCTACGCGAACCTGAGCCCATGGCAGGTTTCGCAGATCGCGCGTCATCCGCAGCGTCCGTACACGTTCGACTACGTGAGCGAACTGTTCACCGATTTCCACGAGCTTCACGGCGACCGCAACTATGCGGACGATCTGTCGATCGTCGGCGGTCTCGCGCGTTTCAACGGCCAGCCGTGCATGGTGATCGGTCACCAGAAGGGCCGCGACACGAAAGAGCGCGCACTGCGCAACTTCGGCATGCCGCGCCCGGAAGGCTATCGCAAGGCCGAGCGCTTCATGCGCCTCGCCGAGAAATTCGGCCTGCCCATTTTCACGTTCATCGATACGCCGGGCGCCTATCCGGGCATCGGCGCGGAAGAGCGCGGCCAGTCGGAAGCGATTGGCCGCAATCTGTACGTGATGGCCGAGCTGAAGACGCCGATCATTGCGACGATCATCGGCGAAGGCGGTTCGGGCGGCGCGCTCGCGATCGCCGTCGGCGACAGCGTGCTGATGCTGCAGTTCTCGACCTATTCGGTGATCTCGCCCGAAGGCTGCGCGTCGATCCTGTGGAAGAGCGCCGCGAAGGCTCCGGAAGCCGCCGAGGCGCTGGGCCTGACCGCGCACCGTCTGAAGGCACTGGGCCTGATCGACAAGATCGTCAACGAGCCGCTCGGTGGCGCGCATCGCGATCCGAAGGGCATGGCAGCCATGCTGCGCCGCGCGCTGGCCGATTCGCTGCGTCAGTTCCAGGGCATGAGCATTCAGGACCTGAAGCAGCGCCGTTTCGAACGCCTGATGGCGTACGGCAAGTTCAAGGAAACGACGCCGGGCGCCTAAGCCGGCGTCCGTTCTCAAGGGCGCATTGCGCCTTTCCGCCGTGACTCTCCCCACTGAAAATCCCGCCGACCGCCTCGTTATCGATGCGGTCGGCGCGGCGTTTGCCGCGCTGCCTGCCGGTGCGCGTGTTGCCGTCGCGTTTAGCGGCGGCCTCGACTCGACATCGCTGCTCGACGCCGCAGTGCGCGTTGGCGGCGCATCGCGTTGTGTGGCGTTGCATATCCATCATGGGCTGAGCCCGCACGCCGACGAATGGCTCGCGCATTGCGATGCGTTCGCGCACGCACGGGGCGTCACGTTCGAGGCGCGGCATGTCGACGTATCGCGCGAAACCGGCGTGAGCATCGAGGCCGCGGCGCGCGATGCGCGCTACCGCGCGCTCGACGCGATGTGCGCCGGGCACGACGTATCGGCGCTGTGGCTCGCGCAGCATGCGGACGATCAGGCCGAAACGGTGCTGCTGCAATTGCTGCGCGGGGCAGGGCTTGCCGGCCTCGCCGCGATGGCGCCCGAGCGGCTCGCGCCGGGCGCGTGGATCGTGCGGGTAAGGCCTTTGCTGCATGTGCTGCGCGCGCAACTGGAACAATATGCGCATGCGCGCGACCTGAGCTGGATCGACGACGAATCGAACGCGGACACGCGTTACGCCCGCAACGCGCTGCGCCATGAAGTGTTGCCGGAACTGGCAGTCCATTTTCCGGGTTTTCGCGATGCGCTTTCGCGGACCGCGACGCACGCCGCCGCCGCCCAGCGTCTGCTCGACGAGCTTGCGCGCATCGATATGCAGGAGGCTGCCCGTCACGATGCGCGCGCATTGTCGCGTGACGCATTGCTCGCGCTCGACGATGAGCGGGCCATCAATCTCCTGCGTTACTGGATGCGCACGCTCGGTCTGCCGGCGGCGTCGACGGCGCGCCTCGCCGACGCACTGCGCCAGCTTCGGGATGTCACGCGCGATCACGGCATGCGTGTCGACCACGCGGGCCAGAGTCTGCGCAATTATCGCGACGAAATTTTCTGGGAAACGGGCGATAGCACCGAACCCGCCGACGAAACCGCGATCGACACACGACCTGTGAGCGAGCTGACGTGGCGCGGCGAGTCGATCTGGCGTTTGCCGCAGTGGCGCGGCACGTTCGTGTTCGCTGAAGTCGAAGCGGACGATCCCGACGCGATCGCCGAGCCGCTGCTCACCCGCACGCCGCTGTCGGCGCGCGCGCGCGCGGGCGGCGAGCGCATGCGGGTGGACGCGAACGGACCGGGCAGGACGCTGAAAAACCTGTTCCAGGAGCGAGGCGTGCCGTCGTGGAAGCGCGATGTGCCGCTCGTTTTCAGCGGCGACGCGCTGCTTTTCGTGCCGCTCATCGGCGTCAACCGCGAGACGGCCGCCATCGCCGCGGACGAAGCCGAGGCCGATGCGTCACGTTATTTCCGCCTCGACTGGCGTCCGGACGTGCTGATCGCCTGACAGCTCGCGCAGCAGCCGCGAAATGTTCCGAAAAAACGCGTAAGTCCTTTGTACACAAGCGTTTGACAGCCGTTTTTACGGCATTCCGGCTTGTCTTTTTTCTCCCGATCAGGTACGTTAACCTGTTTGCCCGGCGAGATTTTGCCGTGTTTTTATCGTAATCCCGGTCATGTCCGGACCGGTTGCCAGGCGCATCCCGCTCGCAACCTTCCTGTTACGGGCAAATGAAGCGCAAATAAAGGGCAAACCCCGCGCATGCTGCACGCGCGCTGCATTTACGCCGCCACACTCCATCGTCATTCCTGTCGTTGTCTGTTGTGCGGTCGTCTCCAGCGTGCCCAGCGCGGTCACCACTCCAGTTCAGAACGACAATGGCACTCATCGTACATAAATACGGCGGCACTTCGATGGGCTCGGTCGAGCGCATCAAGAATGTCGCGAAGCGCGTCGCCAAATGGCAAAAGGCCGGCCACAAGATGGTCGTCGTGCCGTCGGCGATGTCTGGCGAAACGAACCGTCTGATCGGTCTCGCGAAAGAAATTTCCGCCCAGCCGAACCCGCGTGAACTCGACATGATCGCGTCCACTGGCGAGCAGGTCAGTGTCGGCCTGCTGTCGATCGCCCTGCACGAAGCAGGCGTCGACGCGGTCAGCTACGCCGGCTGGCAAGTGCCGGTGAAAACCGATAGCGCGTTCACGAAAGCGCGCATCAGCGATATCGACGGCGAACGCGTGCTACGCGATCTCGACGCCGGCAAGGTCGTCGTGATCACGGGCTTCCAGGGTATCGATCCGGACGGCCACATCACGACGCTTGGCCGCGGTGGCTCGGATACGTCGGCGGTCGCGGTGGCCGCGGCGCTGAAAGCGGACGAGTGCCTGATCTACACCGACGTCGACGGCGTCTACACGACAGACCCGCGCGTGGTCGAAGAGGCGCGACGCCTCGATCGCGTGACGTTCGAGGAGATGCTGGAAATGGCTAGCCTCGGCTCGAAGGTGCTGCAGATCCGCTCGGTTGAATTCGCCGGCAAATATCAGGTGAAGACGCGTGTGCTGTCGAGCCTGACGGATCCGATGATCCCCCTCGAAACGGAAATGAGCTCGGGCACCCTGATTACTTTTGAAGAAGACGACACCATGGAAAAAGCAGTCATCTCGGGAATCGCGTTCCAGCGCGACGAGGCCCGTATCGCCGTGATGGGTGTGCCCGACAAGCCGGGCATCGCATATCAGATCCTCGGCCCGGTGGCGGACGCGAATATCGACGTCGACATGATCATCCAGAACCAGAGCGTCGATGGCAAGACGGCGTTCACGTTCACGGTCGGCCGTGGCGACTATCAGCACGCGATGGACATTCTCACGGGCCAGGTGCAGGGCCACGTGAACGCCGGGCAGGTGCTGGGCGATCCGAAGGTATCGAAGATCTCGGTGGTCGGTGTCGGCATGCGTTCGCACGTTGGTATCGCGAGCACGATGTTCCGCACGCTGTCGGAAGAGGGCATCAACATCCAGATGATCTCGACGTCGGAAATCAAGATATCGGTGCTCATCGACGAGAAGTACATGGAGCTCGCCGTGCGCGCGCTACATAAGGCATTCGAACTCGATCAGGCGTAACGGGGTGCCGGTGTAACGATCTGCGGTGGACCGGTTCAGGGCGCGCTGCATCGCCTTCGATTGCATGGCGGGTGCCGAGCGTGAACGAGTTCGAATTGAATTCACGCTTCAACGACGAACTGGCACAAAAAATGTGTCGTGGAAATTGACCACGTTGCGTGAACCCGCTATTATCTTGGCTTCGTCGCGCTGACTCCCTGCGCGAGCGAAAGTTTGGGAGACGTGGCCGAGAGGTCGAAGGCACTCCCCTGCTAAGGGAGCATCTGGGCCAAAACCTGGATCGAGGGTTCGAATCCCTCCGTCTCCGCCAGTGATGGCGGCGAAACCCCGTAAGTTCCCGGACTTACGGGGTTTTGTTTTTGTGCCGTGCCGTTGTTCTTCCACCCGCATCGATACGTCGCGTATAACGCGGCACGCCGATTGCTCCATTGCCCTCATCGAAACGAAATGTTTGACGCACACTGAACGCATACCCATGCTGGCATGCGGCTCGCGCGAACTCACGGAGGTCACGTCATGGACAGCACTTCAATTGAGGAGCGGATTCGGACCCGCGCCTATCATCTCTGGGAGAATGCACCCGATCCCAAAGGCGTGCCTGACGAATACTGGGAGCAGGCCCGCATTGAAATTCTGAGAGAGGAAAGCGGTGGCAAGTCGCTGGAAAGCGGCGCTGATCCGGATGACAAGGCATGAATCCGCCGTCGCTGGTTTCGTGCAGCCTGGGCAGGCGGAATCGCGCGTGTCGAGACGACGACTGCATCGATGGTCTGCATTGTCTGTCTGACCATCGACGATATCCCTTCGTATCCGCGCTATCTCATGCGGTGTCTCCGCCAGGCGACGTGGCTGCATGAATCATGACCCCCATTCTTCGGGTGCGCGAAACCTTTTCAAATCTGCCAGCCGTGTAACCACTCGTTACGGAGCCGCCCAGGATGCGAGGTTGTGCATCAGTTATTACAAAGTTGAAATACACGGATCGTCACCTTCAGTTATATTCCGGCCAACAAAATCAACTCGCCAAAGGTGAATACATGAAGTCGGCTCGTGTTGTTTCGTTGTTGATCGGGGCACTGGCGGTTGGGGCGTCAGGCGTTGCGATGGCAGGCGTGAGCGTGGGTGTCAATATCGGCATTCCGGCTCCTGTCTACATTGCGCCGGCGCCGGTCTACGCACCGCCGCCGCCTCCGCCTGTCGTCTACCAGCCTGCGCCGGTATATGGGGCTCCGGTGTACGGCGCTCCGGCGATCGTGATCGGCTGGCACGGTGACCGTTATTACGATGGTCGCCGCTATTGGGCGCGCGATGACTGGTATCGTCATCATCCTCCGGGCCGTGACTATAACCATGGTCACCACGACAACGGTCACCACAACGGCTGGCACTAAGCGTGTCGTGATGCCGGATGTGGAACAAAAAGCCGCCCTGACGGGCGGCTTTTATCTTTGCTTCTTCGATCAACGCGATGACATCGGATGCGCTTCGCCTTGCGAGGCGACCGGTGAGCGCACGTCGCGTTATTCAGCTACACCTGCCATGCCGCCGACGACTTCGCTAAAGCCGCAGTCGACGTGGACGATCTCAGCGGTCACGCCGCCTGCGAGATCGGAGAGCAGGAACGCCGCGGTGTTGCCGACCTGTTCGATCGTCACATTGCGCTTGAGCGGTGCGTTGTTTTCGACGAATTCGAGAATCTTGCCGAAGCCCTTGATGCCGCTTGCCGCAAGTGTCTTGATCGGGCCGGCCGAAATGCCGTTCACGCGAATGCCCTTGCCGCCGAGCGAGACCGCCAGATAGCGCACGCTCGCTTCAAGCGACGCCTTCGCCAGACCCATCGTGTTGTAGTTCGGAATTGCCTTTTCAGCGCCGAGATAGCTGAGCGTCAGCAGCGCTGCGTCGTCCGACAGCATCGGCAGCGCGGCCTTCGCGAGCGCGGGGAAGCTGTACGCGGAGATGTCGTGCGCGATGCGGAAGTTCTCGCGCGTCATGCCGTCGAGGAAGTCGCCAGCGATCGCTTCGCGTGGTGCGAATCCGATCGAGTGGACGAGGCCGTCGAGACTGTCCCAGTGTTCCTTCAGCGAGACGAAGAGGGCATCGATCTGTGCGTCGTCCGCGACGTCGCACGGGAAGATCAGATTGCTGCCGAATTCGGCGGCGAATTCGGTGATGCGGTCCTTGAAGCGCTCGCCGACATACGTGAAGGCGAGTTCGGCGCCTTCGCGTTTGCACGCCTGCGCGATACCGTATGCAATGGAACGGTTCGACAGCAGGCCGGTTAGCAGGATTCGTTTACCAGCGAGAAAGCCCATGAAATCTCCAGATGAAGTCTGCGCGCCGTGGCGTTCGGCCCTGATCGGCGAGGTTGGGCCGGGCTTGATGTGCGTTGAAGCTGAATCGAACCGGGCCCCGCCCTGGCCGGATGGCCATGATGTGGCCAGACGTTCGGGTCGCGCGGGTTTATTGGGTAGAATTCTCTCACATTGCAACTGCCCCCTGACCAATAAGGCCCCTATGACGACTGGCTTGCCAACTGGCTCGCAATGGCCACATCCGTTTCGTGCTGGATGGCATGCCGTGTTTTACGCGTTGTCGCGCGTTGGCGTCATGGCGATTTCGCGTTCGGCGCTCGCCTGTTCGGTGGCCGTGGCGGTCGGCATGGTCGCGTTGCTGACCGCGCAGCCCGCGCAGGCGGTCTATGCGATCGCGCAGTACGGCGAGCCGAAATATCCAGCGGATTTCAAACACTTCGATTATGTGAATCCGTCGGCGCCGCGCGGCGGTACGCTGGTGCTCGCGAATCCGGACCGGCTCACGAGCTTCGACAAATTCAATCCGTTCACGTTGCGGGGCAACGCGGCGCCTGGTCTCGGCGTGATGTTCGAAAGCCTGACGACGGGCAGCTCCGACGAAGTCGCGTCCGCGTATGGCCTGCTCGCCGACGACATCCGCATTGCGCCCGACGGCCTGTCGACAACATTCCACATCAACCCGCGCGCGCACTTTTCGAACGGCGATCCGGTCACGGCCGACGACGTCAAATACTCGTTCGACACGTTGAAAAGCCCGAAGGCCGCGCCGCAGTTCGCTGCGTATTTCGCGGAGATCACGCGCGCGGTGGTGGTCGATCCGGGGACGATCCGCTTCGAGTTCCGTCAACGCAATCGCGAGTTGCCGCTGATCGCGGGCGGCGTGCCGGTCTTCTCGCGCAAGTGGGGGACGAAGCCGGACGGCAGCCACGTTGCGTTCGATCAGATTGCGTTCGAGAAGCCCGTCGGCAGCGGTCCGTATGTGATCGAGCACTACGACAACGGCCGCGATATCACCTATCGCCGCGATCCGAACTACTGGGGCGCGACGTTGCCGGTGCGCGTCGGCATGTTCAACTTCGAACGCATCACGTACAAGCTGTACTCCGACGAAACCGCGCGACGCGAAGCGTTCAAGGCCGGCGAATACGACGCGTTCGTCGAATACGTCGCGCGTAGCTGGGTGCGCCGCGACGTCGGCAAGAAGTTCGACAGTGGCGAGTTGATCAAGCGCGAATTCGTGCAGCACAACGGCACGGGTATGCAGGGTTTTATCCTCAATCAGCGCAGGCCGCTCTTTCAGGATGTCCGCGTGCGCAAGGCGCTCGATCTCGCGCTCGACTTTCAATGGCTCAACCGGCAGCTTTTTTACAATCAGTACAAGCGGATCGACAGCTTTTTCGTGAACACCGATCTGCAGGCGACGGGGCTTCCTTCCGCTGGCGAACTCGCGTTGCTGAACCCGTGGCGAACGAAACTCGATCCTGCGGTTTTCGGGCCGCCGCCGAAGCAGCCCGATACCGATCCGCCCGGCTCGCTGCGTGCCAACCTGTTGCAGGCGCGCGCGCTGTTGACCGAGGCGGGCTGGACCTATCGCGATGGCGCGTTGCGTAACGCAAAGGGCGAGCCATTCGAGTTCGAGATTCTCGACGATTCGGGCTCGGCCGCGGCGATGGAGCCGATCATAGCGACGTTCGTGCGCAATCTCGGCAAGCTTGGCATCGTCGTGCGTTTTCGGGTCGTCGATTTCGCGCTGTACCAGAAACGCCTGGACGCATTCGATTTCGACGCCACCACGATCCGCTATCCCGACGTGCAGGTGCCGGGCTCCGAGGAGATCGACCGCTTCGGCAGCAAGGCCGCGGATGACCCGGGTTCGGGCAACTATATCGGCCTGAAGTCGCCAGTCGTCGATTCGATCCTGAGCGCGCTGATCCAGGCGCAGACGCGCGAGCAGCTCGTCGACGCAACCCATGCGCTCGACCGCGTGCTGATGCATGGTTACTATGTGGTGCCGCACTGGTACAGCGCGACACACCGCGTAGCTTTCCGTCGCGGCATGGCATGGCCGAAGACGTTGCCGCTGTACTATTCGGCAAACGACTGGATTACGTCGATGTGGTGGTTCGAGCCGAAGCCTTGAGGTTGCCCATCGCACGTTCGCAGCTTTCTTCCGGTGTCGCCGTACGCCTTCCATTGCTCTCGACC
Source organism: Paraburkholderia gardini (assembly GCF_907164575.1). Lineage (GTDB taxonomy): Bacteria > Pseudomonadota > Gammaproteobacteria > Burkholderiales > Burkholderiaceae > Paraburkholderia > Paraburkholderia gardini. Next base: position 89,650 of record NZ_CAJQYY010000010.1, on the reverse strand, counting down.
ACGCCCTGGACATTCGCCCATGTGGAGCTACATCCTCAAACGCCTGCTGTTGATGATCCCGACGCTGCTCGGCGTGTTGACGCTGACGTTCGTCGTGATCCAGTTCGTACCGGGCGGCCCGGTCGAGCAGGCGGTTCACGATCTGCGCAAGGGCGCGGAGCAGGGCCCGTCGTTCGGTCTGCGCGCACATTCGGGCGTCGACGCGCAGCAGATCGCGCAACTCAAGGCGCTCTACGGTTTCGACAAGCCCCCGCTCGAGCGCTACGTGCTGATGCTCAAACGCTTTGCACGCTTTGATCTCGGGCAAAGCTATTTTCACCATCAAAGCGTGTGGTCGCTGATCGTGTCGAAGCTGCCGGTGTCGATCAGCATCGGTCTGTGGACGTTCTTCCTGACCTATCTCATCTCCGTGCCGCTCGGTATCGCGAAAGCGGTGCGAAACGGTTCGCGCTTCGACGTCGCGACGAGCCTGCTGGTGCTGGTCGGCTACGCGATTCCAGGATTCGTGCTCGGTGTGCTGCTCCTCGTGCTGTTTGGCGGCGGCTCGTTCCTGCAGCTCTTTCCGCTGCGCAACCTCACGTCCGATAACTGGGACCAACTGAGTATCGGCGGCAAGATTCTCGATTACCTGTGGCACATCACGTTGCCGATTTTCGCTTCCGTGATCGGCAGCTTTGCCGTCGTCACGATGTTGACGAAGAACGCCTTTCTCGACGAAATCCGCAAGCAATACGTGCTGACGGCGCGCGCGAAGGGTCTCTCCGAGCGGCGCGTGTTGTGGAAGCACGTGTTTCGCAATGCACTGCTGCCGTTGATCGTCGGCTTTCCTGGCGCGTTCATCGGCGCGTTCTTCACGGGTAGCCTGCTGATCGAGACGCTGTTCTCACTCGACGGTCTCGGCCTGTTGTCGTACGAATCGGTGGTGCGCCGCGACTATCCGGTCGTGCTCGGCACGCTCTATCTGTTCACGCTGATCGGTCTTGCGACCAAGCTGATTTCCGACCTGTGCTACGTCTGGGTCGATCCCCGCATTCAATTCGAACAACTGGAGCGCTGACTTGAGCCAGGCCGTTCCAAATACCCGCAACGAGACGGTTCGCACGCTGGTATCGCCATCGCCGGCGCGACGCGTCTGGACACGTTTCAGGCAGCAGCGCTCCGGCTACTGGAGTCTGATCATCTTCGTCGTGGCGTTCGCGGCGAGTCTCGCCGGGCCGCTGTGGTCGAACGACAAGCCGCTCGTCGCACGTTACGAGGGCCACCTGTACTTTCCGCTCTTCGAAACCTATCCGGAAACCACGTTCGGCGGCGACTTCCCGACACCTGCGGACTATCTCGATCCGTACATCCGGCATCGCTTCGACGCACCCGGTAATTTCGCGATCTATCCGCCGAACCCGTACTACTACGACACGCTCAACTATTTCTCGAAGGTGCCCAATCCCGCGCCGCCTTCACGCGACAACTGGCTCGGCACCGACGACCGCGGCCGCGACCTGTTCGCGCGATTGCTGTACGGGTTTCGCGTGTCGGTGGAATTCGCGCTGGTGTTGACGTTCATCGGCACCGTGATCGGCATCTTCACGGGCGCGATACAGGGATATTTCGGCGGCAGGACGGATATCGTCGGGCAGCGGCTCATCGAGATCTGGAGTGCGATGCCCGAGCTCTATCTGCTGATCATTTTCGCGTCGATTTTCGAGCCGGGCTTCATCCTGCTGATCGTGCTGCTGTCGCTGTTCGGCTGGATCGGTTTGTCGGACTACGTGCGTGCGGAGTTTCTGCGCAATCGCCAGCAGGACTATGTGCGTGCGGCGCGGGCGATGGGTCTTTCGAACTGGCAGATCATCTGGCATCACGTGCTGCCGAACAGTCTTACGCCGGTCATCACGTTCCTGCCGTTCCGGATGAGCGGCTCGATTCTCGCGCTCACCAGCCTCGATTTTCTCGGCCTCGGTGTGCCGTCGCCGACGCCGAGTCTTGGCGAACTGCTCGCGCAGGGCAAGGCCAATCTCGACGCGTGGTGGATCTCGCTGTCGACGTTCAGCGTGCTCGTCGCCACGCTGTTGCTGCTGACATTCATGGGCGATGCGCTGCGCAACGCGCTCGACACCCGCATCTCCGACGCGATGCGTGCGGGAGGCAACCAGTGAGCGGCGCGAACGCATCCACCAAACCGCCGTTCGCGGGGCCGCTGCTCGCGCTCGATCGTCTGCATGTGACGTTCGGCGATACGGTCGCGGTCAACGACGTGACGCTGGCCATCGAGCGCGGCGAGCGGGTGGCGCTCGTCGGCGAATCGGGTTCGGGCAAGAGCGTGACCGCACTGTCGATCCTGCGGCTGTTGAGCGACGCGCAGGTGAGCGGCTCGATCCGCTTCAACGGCGAAGAACTTCTGACAAAGAGCGAGCGCGAAATGCGCGGCCTGCGCGGCTCCGACATCGCGATGATCTTCCAGGAGCCGATGACGGCGCTCAATCCGCTCTACACGATCGGCGACCAGATTGCCGAGACGATCGTGATCCACGACGGCGTGTCGTCCCTTGAAGCGCGCAAGCGTACTGTCGCGCTGCTCGCGCGTACGGGTATCGCCGAGCCGCAGAAGCGCGTCAACAGCTATCCGCATCAGCTGTCGGGTGGTCAGCGCCAGCGCGCGATGATCGCGATGGCGTTGTCATGCCGGCCGCGTCTGCTGCTTGCCGACGAGCCGACGACGGCGCTCGACGTCACGATCCGTGCGCAGATCGTCGAATTGCTGCTCGAACTCCAGCGCGACGAAGCGCAGAAGCGCGGCATGGCCGTGCTGCTGATCACGCACGACCTGAATCTCGTGCGGCATTTCGCGCAACGCGTGGCCGTGATGGAGAAGGGCGTGCTCGTCGAAAGCGGGCCGGTCGAGCAACTCTTCGCATCGCCGCAGCATCCGTACACGCAACGTCTGCTGCGGAGTCGTCCGGAGCGGACCGTGATGCCGGTGATGCCGATTGCGCCGGTCATCCTCGAGGCACGCAATGTCTCGGTCGATTTCCGCACGAAGCTGCCTGGCATGAGCGGGTGGTTCCGCTCGGGGCGCGTTCGCGCGGTGGCGGGCGCGGATGTGTCGGTGAGGCAAGGAGAGACGCTCGGTATCGTCGGCGAATCGGGATCGGGAAAATCTACCCTTGCGATGGCGCTACTCGGCCTGCAACGCACGGCCTCGGGCGAAATCGATTTCCAGGGCAGGGCGCTCAAGACCTGGCGGGGGCGTGAACAGACCGTGTTGCGCTCGAATATGCAGGTGGTCTTTCAAGATCCGTTCAGTTCACTTTCGCCGCGGCAGACGATCGAGCGGATCGTCGGCGAGGGACTTGCGCTGCATCGTCCTCAACTGGGGGCGCAGGGGCGACGCGAGAAAGTGATCTCGGTGCTGCGCGAAGTCGGCCTCGACCGGACCGTCTTGCAGCGCTATCCCCATGAATTCTCCGGCGGCCAGCGGCAGCGGATCGCTATCGCACGGGCGCTGGTGCTGGAACCACGGCTCCTCGTGCTCGACGAGCCGACCAGCGCGCTCGACGTCTCGATCCAGCAGCAGGTGCTCAAACTCCTGACCGGTTTGCAGCAAAAATACAACCTCGGTTTCGTCTTTATCAGTCACGACCTCGCGGTGATCGGTGCGATGGCGCATCGGGTTGCGGTGATGCAGAACGGTTCTATCGTCGAGTCGGGGGATGTGGAGAAGATTTTTGCTGCTCCAGGTCATCCTTACACACGAAAGCTGCTGAAAGCTTCGTTCGCTACCTGACATTCGCCAATTGGGTGCGTCGCTCGATTGTATTTTTCTATTTGTTTTGACAGATAAATACTTACTGGCTAGTATCGACAAAACTTTCCGTATCCCACTGATTTTTAGGCAAAAAATACCGACCGATGCAGCACCGATCTTTAACCCAGGCTTGCACGCGCGTCGTCGCCGGGATGTTTATCGGCGTCATGATGGCTGCAGCTCCCGGCGCGTTCGCCGACGAAGTAAGCAGTATTAACCAGAACGCCACACTTTCGATCCAGAATGGATCGGATATGCTGTCCCCCCCCAGTTCGCAAAACCAGAGCGCCTCATTGCCGGGCGATAGGGGTGCGCGGTCGTTTCTTTCCGGCATGGCCGGGAAGGCTGGCGATGTCGTGGTGGGCGCACTTAACATGATTGGCGTGCGCTACCGCTGGGGTGGCAACACACCGGATTCCGGTCTCGATTGCAGCGGGTTCGTGCGCTACGTGTTCCAGGACACGCTGGGCATGGCGCTTCCGCGCCGCGCCGAGGAAATGAGTCACGTCGGTGAAAAGGTTCGCATGAGCGAATTGAAGCCGGGCGATCTCGTGTTCTTCAACACGATGCGCCGTGCGGCTTCCCACGTCGGCATCTATATCGGTGACAACAAGTTCGTGCATTCGCCGTCCACGGGCAGCACGATCCGCGTCGACGATCTGGACGACGGTTATTGGGAAAAACGTTTCACTGGCGCACGTCGTATCGAGACGTCGTTTACGGAACAGCAGGATCTGCGTACGCGTGTGAACGCGACCATCGGCGGCAACTGAACTGACCGGCATTGCCGGTTTCGCGCGTTGCACGCATGAAAAAGCCCGCTTCGTTGAAGATGCGGGCTTTTTTTACGTCTGGCGCTGTCCGGCGAGCAGGGTGAGGGCGCACCCGGAGGTGCAACCAGCCGGATAACCGTCAGACAACGGGCCGTCCGGCTGCGAGTTTGCGCTGGAGTTCCGGCATGATCTTCGCGACGGCTTCCTCGCCGGCAAGGATCGCGGCGTTGCGCTGGCTGAAGTCGCTGCTGTTCATCGCGGCGAGATCCGGGCGGATCACGAAGTCGGCGTACTTGTCGAGCTCGTAGCCCTTGATCGTCTGGCTCATGATCGTGAACGTCTGCATCAGCACGTCGAACGAGCTTGCCGTGAGCCCTGTTTCCGGGCGCGCGGAGATGTCGACCGCGATCACGAAATCCGCACCCATCCGGCGCGCGAACGAGGCCGGCACCGGGCTTACGAGGCCGCCATCCACGTATTCGTGTCCAGCGATCTTCACCGGCTCGAACACCGACGGCACGCTGCACGACGCGCGCACCGCGATGCCGGTATTGCCGCGCTGAAACAGGATCGGTTGACCGGTCTTCAGATCGGTCGCGACGATGCCGAGCGGCTTCACCATCTTTTCGATCGGGCGATTGTTGAGCGTCGTGTTCAGGTAGTTCTGGAGCGCCACGCCCTGCAGGAAACCGCGTGTACGAAAGGGCATCGCCCAGTCGCTGATCGACGCTTCGTCCATCTTCAGGGCGAGCCGGTTCATGTCGATGCCGGTCATGCCCGAGGCGTACAGTGCGCTGACCACCGAGCCCGCGCTCGTGCCGCACACGAGGTCGATCTGGACGCTGCGTGCCTCGAGCGCCTTGATTACGCCGATGTGGGCGAAGCCGCGCGCCGCGCCGCCGCCGAGCGCAAGGGCGACACGCAGCGGCCGGGGCGGTTTGCTGACGGGCGGCGGCGTGATCGCGACGGGGTTATCCGTCGATGTGGTCGTGCACGCGGTAAGGACGGCGGACGCCGCGGCAAGCGAAAAATTGCGGCGGCTCAGACGGGGGGATGACGGCTTCAACGATTTCTCCAGCGGCGGCGTCCGTGCGACCCGGTTCCGGGTGTATCGCGCGACAGGACGCGGCATTCGTTCCCACGCGATCGCCCGCGGCGATCGCACCGCGCCGCAATCAGGACGGCGGCGCGCGCACATCATAAAGCAAAGCACCGTCGCCGCGCGGTAACGGCATGGGAAGACCGCCAGCGCGGAAGATGTCGCAAGGCGCGGCGCGAACCGTTTTGCGAATGCCCCGCGACAGGCGTCGTCAGGCCTGTCCTGAAGCGCGTCGTGAACGTCACCGTGAAGTGTCTTGTGAAATGGGCAAGTCGAAACGTCCCATGTCGGCTTCCGGCAGGGGTCTTCCAGAAGCGCCTGGCGCGGCACGGGCGACTGCAACCGGCGGGTATAATCGCGGTCTTGCATCTGTCATTCGAGTCCACGCGCCGCGTCGCACGCCGCATGCGTCGCATGGACGCGTTCCGCTTTCGCGCGTCATCGCGATGATGTCCGCGCGCCGGCGCCTGCCTTCGAGTAACCGCACATGACCACACCCGTTCGTACCCGTTTCGCACCGAGTCCCACTGGTTTCATCCATCTGGGGAACATCCGCTCAGCGCTGTATCCGTGGGCGTTCGCCCGCAACATGAAGGGCGCGTTCGTACTGCGGATCGAGGACACCGATCTCGAACGGTCGACGTCGGCATCCGTCGACGCGATCCTCGAAGGGATGAACTGGCTCGGCCTCGATTACGACGAAGGTCCGTTCTACCAGATGCAGCGCATGGACCGTTATCGCGAGGTCCTGAAGCAGATGGCCGGGAAGGATCTCGTGTACCCGTGCTACATGTCGACGGAAGAGCTCGACGCGCTGCGCGAGCGTCAGCGTGTCGCGGGCGAAAAGCCGCGTTATGACGGCACGTGGCGCCCTGAGCGCGGCAAGGTACTGCCGACGCCGCCAGCCGGCGTCGAACCGGTGCTGCGCTTTCGCAATCCGTTGACGGGCATCGTTGCCTGGGACGACGCCGTGAAGGGGCGTATTGAAATCTCGAACGAAGAACTGGACGATCTCGTGATCGCGCGTCCTGATGGCACGCCGACCTACAACTTCTGCGTGGTCGTCGACGATATCGACATGCGCATCACGCACGTGATTCGCGGCGACGATCACGTGAACAACACGCCGCGCCAGATCAACATCCTGCGCGCGCTCGGCGCGGAGCCGCCGGTCTACGCCCACCTGCCGACCGTGCTCAACGAGCAGGGCGAAAAAATGAGCAAGCGGCATGGCGCGATGAGCGTGATGGGCTATCGCGACGCCGGGTATTTGCCCGAGGCCGTGCTCAACTATCTCGCGCGTCTTGGCTGGTCGCACGGCGATGCGGAAATTTTTTCGCGGGACCAGTTCGTCGAATGGTTTGACCTCGAGCATCTCGGCAAGTCGCCGGCGCAATACGACCACGGCAAGCTCAGCTGGCTGAACGCGCATTACATCAAGGAAGCCGACAACGCGCGTCTCGCGGGCCTAGCGAAGCCGTTCTTCGGCGAACTCGGTATCGACGACGCAGCGCTTGCTGCAGGTGCCGATCTGACGGCCGTCGTGGGCTTGCTGAAGGACCGTGCCTCAACCGTGAAGGAGATCGCGGAGAACGCCGCGATGTTCTACCGCACGCCGGCTCCGGAACCCGAGGCGGTGGCGCAGCATGTCACCGATGTCGTGCGTCCCGCACTGGCGGATCTGGCTGCTGCACTGAAGGATGCCGAGTGGACGAAGGAAAGCATCGCTGCCACGTTGAAGGCGACGCTCGGCACGCACAAGCTGAAGATGCCGCAACTCGCGATGCCGGTGCGGCTGCTCGTGGCGGGCACGACGCATACGCCATCGATCGACAGTGTGCTGATGCTGTTCGGCCGTGAGGTCGTCGTGAGTCGCATCGAACAGGCGCTCGCCTGAGCGATCGGTGCGATCAGGCGAGCGCGTGAATGCGTACGCATGCGGCTTTGAAAAAAGTCGCATGCGGCGACTCAAAGGGTATTTACAAAACGAGATTCGCTATCTACAATCTCGCTTCTGTTCTGCAAGGGGGTATAGCTCAGCTGGGAGAGCGCTTGCATGGCATGCAAGAGGTCAGCGGTTCGATCCCGCTTACCTCCACCATCAGAGCAGAATGAAGTCTTCCGCGAGTGCAGTCGTTGTAGCAAAAAAGACTTCACAAACGGTAGTACGGCAGTTAGAATATCGTTCTTTGCTGTTGGCGGTAATTAACAGCAAGAACAAGACAGAATCTGAAAAGATTATGTCCCCTTCGTCTAGAGGCCTAGGACATCACCCTTTCACGGTGAGTACAGGGGTTCGAATCCCCTAGGGGACGCCAGACATCAGCGTCGCTTGGTTATCGAAAGCGATGTCGCTTGCAGAGATTTAACTATCGCTCGCGGGCATGCAGTAAATGGAGTGGTAGTTCAGTTGGTTAGAATACCGGCCTGTCACGCCGGGGGTCGCGGGTTCGAGTCCCGTCCACTCCGCCAGATAAAGCCCGTTCAGGAGCGCTTGAGCGGGCTTTTTCATTAAAGGTGTAAGCGTACATTGTCCCCTTCGTCTAGAGGCCCAGGACATCACCCTTTCACGGTGAGTACAGGGGTTCGAATCCCCTAGGGGACGCCAGACATCAGCAGCGCCACAGCAAGCCGGCGATGCAGCTTGAGAGAGATAACCAACGCTCGCAAGCCATGGTGCAAACAAGCTGGAGCGGTAGTTCAGTTGGTTAGAATACCGGCCTGTCACGCCGGGGGTCGCGGGTTCGAGTCCCGTCCGCTCCGCCAGATCAAGAAAAAAGCCTGCTGGGTTTCAGCGGGCTTTTTTCTTTCCCGTCGTCGAATCCTGATGTGCTTCGGCCGTCACTATTGCCGTGGCCTGAGCCGTTCCTTTCGCGACCTTCACGTCCGCGTCGCCCGTACCCGGTCTTGCCCGCTGCCTCGGGCAAACCGCCCTTGCCAGCGCCCGCCGCCTGTCTTACCTTTGTGCCGTCATCATTCCGTCCGTTGCGCCATGCTCGACCCGACCGAAGTCCTGTCGCCCGCCTTCCTGTTGCGCAAAGCCAGCATGGATGACTTCGAGTTCGCCGAGGCACTTACGCGCCGCAACATGGGCGGTTATTACAAGCGCCATCATCTGGTGTGGCGCGGCGATCTGTTTCTTGCCAGCTGGCGGGAGTCGGAAAACTTCATCCTCGAAATGGACGGAAATGGAATCGGCGTGCTGCGTGTCACCGAAGAAGGCGACTCGCTGCATATCCGCGATGTGCAGATCGCCGAAGGACATCGCCGGCAAGGCGCCGGAACCTACATGCTGAACATGTCGCACCGGTGGGCGCGCGCGCGTGGGTTGCGGGAATTGCAACTGTGTGTTTTCGTCGATAACCCCGCAGCCCGTCTCTACCACCGCATGGGATATCGTCTCGCGGGGCCTCGCCTCGCGCAACTCGGGGCGATCCGTCACATGGCGCGGCGCGTCTGACACCGTTCTGGCTTTCACGCATTGCGGCTATTTCAGCTGGCCGCGATGGGCATCCAGCTCATCCACGAACAGGTTGCTTTCATCTTCATTTTCTTCATGCCGGCCGTCGCGATGCTCGACGCCGCGTTCGATGAACGCGCGCGGGCTTTCGCCGAATGCGCGCCGGAACATCGCCGAAAACGCACTCTGGCTTTGATAGCCCAGCTCCTGAGCGACGAGCGAAAGCGGCCGGCCCTGACTCAGCAGCGGGATCGCCCGAGCGAGAATCGCCTGCTGACGCCACTGCGAAAAACTGACCCCCAGTTCCTGGCGAAACAGACGCGCGATGGTCCGCGTACTGGCACCCACGCATGATGCCCAGCTCTCGAGCGAATCCGTGTTGGCCGGATCGGCGATAACGGCTTCGCACAGTGCGCGCAGGCGCTTCTCGGTAGGCATGGGCACGGAAAGCGGTAACGGCTCCGAGCGCGTCAGTTCGTCGAGCGCCAGTGCGCCAAGCAATTGCTCGCGTGCCGCCGAAAGACCGGGCGTATCGAGCGCGGCAATCACTTCGCGCAGCAATCCGGAGACTTCGACGACGCGACATGCGTCAAGCCCCGCGGGCACGATCGATTCGTTCACATACAGTGTCCTCAAAAACGCATCCTCGACGATGATGACTTCGTGCGTGACATGCGGCGGCACCCAGATTGCTCGCGATGGCGGAACCATCCATGTCGTGCCCGACGTCGCCATCCGCAATACACCTCTCGACGCATACGCGACCTGCGCCCATGCGTGTGTGTGACGCGCGATGCGCACGCCGGCCGGCATCGGCCGCGACCGGACGCGGATGGGGTGCGTCGGCGTCGGCGCGAATTCCGGCGGAATGTCGGCGAAATCGACGCGCGTCGATTCCGGCATGGCAATGGGCTGATTCATGACAAGGCAGGGCCGCAACCTGATGCGAAGGATGACGTCATTGTAGGGGCGTTGCAGGCAGTCGGGCGGCGAGTCGCGCGACGTTAGCCATCCGGCAGAGGGTGGCGGAAAATTCGCGCAAGGCATAATGCATGTCATCCCATTTATTTATCTGGAGGAAGCGATGACTTTTGCGACCGCGGACCTGTGCGATGCCAATGAGGACAAGCTGGCCGCAGGCACGCTTCGGGTGCTCGATCCCGTGTTCCGTTTGTGGGGCCGTGCGGGTTCGTTTGGCGGCGAGGCCGTGACGCTGAAGCTCTTCGAAGACAACACGCTGGTACGCGCCACGCTCGAGGAAAATGGGAATGGCCGTGTGCTGGTCGTCGACGGTGGCGGCAGCCGGCGTTGCGCGCTTGTCGGCGGCAATCTTGGCCAGATCGCGGAGAAGAACGGCTGGGCCGGTATTGTGGTGAACGGTTGCGTGCGCGATACGCTCGAGTTGAACGAATGCAATATCGGTATCGCCGCGCTGGCGACCCATCCACAGCGCAGCCAGAAACGCGGAGGCGGCGAGCGCGATATTCCGGTACGTATGCCGGGGTCGGTCGTGCGTCCGGGTGAATGGGTTTATGTCGATGTCGATGGCGTACTGGTCGCGTCCGCGCCGTTGAACTGAGCGGGAGGGGAAGGTAATGCAGAACGTGTTTGTCTACGGCACGCTTCGGGCGGGGGAAGTCAACGACATCAGCTCCGCGGCCGCGCGCCACGATATCGCGGCGCCAACGCTGCTTGGCACTGCGGCAGTGAAGGGCCGGCTATACGACTTCGGCACCTATCCCGGGCTCGTCGTGGATGAGCAGGGTGTGTCCGTCACAGGCGATGTCTATGCAATCGACGATGCACTTGTCGCGGTGCTCGACGAGATCGAGGAGGTGTATCCCGGCGTCGAGGGTTTATTTCAGGGGCGTGATGTCACGGTCGACGTCGACGGCACTGCGGTTGCGTGCCGTTTTTATCCCGTCGCGAAAGAGGCCGTGCCCGGGTTGAAGGAGATCGCCTCAGGCGACTGGGTTGCGCATCGTCGCGGGAGATAGCGGCGCGCACGGGCTTCACGGTATGCATGCGCCATGTACGCGCATTCTTCCGCTAAAACCGAGGTGGGTGTTGATGCGCCACCCGCCGCTGTGAACGGTCACTGCGATCGGCGTGACCAACGTACCCACTGCCCGAAACGAAACGGCTCAACGGGCCGGGACCCATTGAGCCGTCATGTCACGATGATGCACGCGCTCCATACCCGAGCCACGTCGACACTCCAGCAAGCCGTTCAAACCGGCCCGGATTGACGCAAACGCGCTATCAGATCTCTTCGTACAGTGGCAAGGTCAGAAACTCGGTGAAGTTTTCCGATGTCGACATTTCTTCGAAGATTTCCGCGGCACGCTCATAGGGCTTTGTATCGCCGCCGACGGCAACCTTCACCTTGTCGAGTTCCTGCTTCGTCAGATCGCGCACCATCGCAGCGGTGACCTTGCGATCGTCGTCGAGCTTGCCCTTCGGCGAACGGATCCACTGCCACACCTGTGAGCGGGAGATCTCGGCGGTCGCCGCATCTTCCATCAGGTTGTGGATCGGCACGCAGCCATTGCCCCCAAGCCACGACCCCAGGTAATGGATGCCGACGTTGATGTTATTGCGCAGGCCCGCTTCCGTGATGGGGGCTTCCGGGCGGAAGTCGGTCAGGTCTTTCGCGGTGACCAGCACGTCATCGCGCTGCTTGCCGATCTGGTTGGGTTTGTCGCCGAGCACACGGACGAACTCTTCCATCGCGATCGGCACGAGGCCCGGGTGCGCGACCCAGCCGCCGTCGTAGCCGTCGCCGGCGTCACGCGCCTTGTCGGAGCGCACGCCGCCCATCGCCTTGTCGTTGGCTGCCGGGTCGTTCTTGATCGGAATCAGTGCGCTCATGCCGCCGATCGCCGGCGCGTTACGGCGATGACATGTCTTGAGCAGCTGCAGCGCATAGGCGCGCATGAACGGCACGGTCATTGTGATCTGCGAGCGGTCGGCAAGGCAGAAGTCCTTGTCATTCCTGAACTTCTTGATCGCCGAGAAAATGTAGTCCCAACGGCCTGCGTTGAGGCCCGAGCTGTGCTCGCGAAGCTCGTACAGGATTTCGTCCATTTCGAAGGCGGCGAGAATCGTCTCGATCAAAACGGTCGCGCGAATCGTGCCGCGCGCGATGCCCACTGCTTCCTGTGCCGCGACGAAAATGTCGTTCCACAGGCGGGCTTCGAGATGGCTTTCGAGCTTCGGCAGGTAGAAGTACGGGCCCGAGCCGCGCTTCACGAGTTCCTTCGCGTTGTGGAACAGGAAGAGCGCGAAATCGAAGATGCCGCCCGACACGCGCTGGCCATCGACCGTCACATGCTTTTCATCGAGATGCCAGCCACGCGGACGCACGATCAGCGTCGCGATTTTGTCGTTGAGGCGATACGACTTGCCGTTCTGTTCGAGCGAAATCTCACGGCGCACGGCGTCCTTCAGGTTCAGGTGCCCGGTGATCAGGTTGTCCCAGCTCGGCGCGTTCGAATCCTCGAAATCCGTCATGTACGAATCCGCGCCCGAATTCAGCGCGTTGATGATCATCTTGCGTTCCACCGGCCCGGTGATCTCGACGCGACGGCATTCGAGATCCTTCGGCAGCGGTGCGACCTTCCAGTCGCTATCGCGGATGTGCTTCGTTTCAGCAAGGAAGTCAGGGCGCTCGCCGGCGTCGAGACGCCTGGTGCGCTCGGCGCGTGCCTTCAGCAGTTGCTGGCGGCGCGGCTCGAACACGCGATGCAGGTTTGCGACGAGTTCGAGTGCGGCGGGCGTGAGAATCGATTCGAAGCCCGGCTTGATCTCAGCGGTGATACGCATGCCCTGCGGCAGTTGCAACGATAACGACGATTGATTCGTCATGGTTTCTCCCTTGGTCGGTCAGATTACGGAAATACGATGAGGTGCTTCATGCCCGTTCAAACTGTTCAGTTCACGTGGCGCCAGGACTGTGGCGCACGCGGCCTGAGCTTTTCTCGGGCGGCAGGCGGGTGCCCAGAAACGCGGGCAGATCGGCAAGGCTTGTGCCGGTGCCGGACGGGCTCACGCCGAGTTCCTCGGCGGGACTGCGTGTGCGGTTGATCCAGAACGTGGTGTAGCCGAACCACGTCGCGCCGGCGACGTCCCAGCCGTTCGACGACACGAACACGATCTCGCGCGGCGTTGCGCCGAAAGCGGCCGTGCCGAGCGCGTAAGCGGCCGGTGCCGGCTTGTAGGCGCGCACAGTGTCGACTGACAGCACGTGATCGAAAAGGCCGGCCATCCCGGCGCTCTTGACGGCGATATCGAGCATCTGCGGGTTGCCGTTGGACAGGATCGCAAGCCCGATGCGCCCGCCGGCCGCGACGTCGGCGGCAGCGCCCACGCCTGCCCGAGGCTCGCGTAGCTGGCGCAGCATGGGGACGGCGTCGGGGAATGCGGAGAGGCACGCGTACTCGTCCATCAGGCGCTTTTCCGCGACCGTATTCAGCGTGAGACCGAGTTTGCGGGCGGAAAAACGCAGCGCGTCGAGTGTGACGGTCCAGAACGGTTCATAGCGTGCGCCGCCCACATCCGACAGCGTGCGCAACTGCGTGTATTCGATCTGCTTCTGACGCCACAGGAGCGAAAGGGTATCGCCGTGGCCGGGAAACATCTGCTCCGCGGCAGCGACGACCGAATGCACGTCGAAAAGCGTGCCGTACGCGTCGAAAATCACTGCCTTGGGGAAGAGTGTCGTTGTGGCCGACATTGCCGTGCGCTCCAGTCAGAGGTCAAGACAGATTCTATTAGTGATGCCCGGTAGCTAGAAAGACCGTAAACATCACTTGATCTTTTACTTTCATATACCTAATCTGGCGCTCAACGCCATCATCCGCGTCCACACGACGCATCCATTTGCCATGGACCGCTTCAAGCAGATCGAAACGTTCGCCGCCGTCGCGGCACGCGGCAGCCTGTCCGCGGCCGCCCAGGCCGAGGGCGTCGCGCCTGCCATCATCGGGCGCCGGATCGATGCGCTCGAAGAACGGCTCGGCGTGAAACTGCTCGTGCGCACGACGCGGAAAATCACGCTGACGTTCGAAGGCTCCGCGTTTCTCGAGGACTGTCAGCGCATCATCCACGACATGCAGAACGCCGAATCGAGCGTGTCGGCGGGCGGGGTGAAGGCGAGCGGGCATCTGCGCGTGTCGGCGCCGGCCGGTTTCGGGCGGCGTCATGTCGCGCCGCTCGTGCCGGCGTTCACGGTCGCACATCCCGATGTGTCGATCACGCTCGATCTGTCGGACCGGATGGTCGATCTGGTCAACGAGGGGTTCGACTGCGCGGTGCGGCTCGGTGAACTGCCCGATTCGTCGCTGGTCTCGCTGCGCCTCGGCGACAACCGGCGCGTGGTGGTGGCTTCGCCCGCCTATCTCGCGCGGCGCGGCGCGCCGGAAACGCTCGCCGCGCTCGCCGGCCATAACTGCCTCGCGCTCGGCGCGAGCGCGAACCAGCAGCGCGGCTGGTCGTTCCAGCAGGGCGAAAAAGCCGTGACGATCAAGGTCTCCGGCACCATGGAGTGCTCCGACGGCGCGGTGCTGCACGAATGGTGTCTCGAAGGCTACGGCCTCGCGTGGCGCTCGTGGTGGGAAGTCGGCACGGATATCGCGGCCGGGCGTCTCGTTACGGTGCTCGACGAATTCGCGACCCCGCCCATCGGCATCCACGCGGTGTTTCCACAGCGTCGCCATTTGCCGTTGCGGGTACGGCTTTTTCTCGATTTCCTGAAACATACGTACAGTCATCCAGGCTACTGGGGTTAGCGCAAAGCCACGGCTCGCGTGGCCCGCCCGGGTTTCCGATATGCGGACAGACCCGCACACGGGCCGTGCGGCGGATTTCGGCGCACTACAATCGATTCGAGGCGCCGCGCATTGCCTGCTGTTCGCATACGCGCCTGCATCCAGCGGACCTGACGGAGCGCCGCGGCTGACGATGGAGGGCACGATGTTCAAGCACATCCTGGTTCCGACTGATGGTTCAGAGCTGTCCAGAATGGCCATCGACGGCGCAATCGATCTCGCGAAATCCGTCGGTGCGCGTGTGACGGCCTACGCGTGTCTGCCGCAATATCCGTACTCGCCGTTTTCCGAGGTGGTGATCGAGCCGCCGGTCGATTTTCAGGAGCGCAGCGAACGCGAAGCGCGCCTGCATCTGCAGGAGGTCGAGCAGGCAGCGCGCGATGCGGGCGTTGCGTTCTCGAGCGAGACGAGTGTTCATCCGTCGCCGTATCTCGGGATCATCGAGGCGGCGGAGCGGGGTGGTTGCGACGTCATCTTCATGGCGTCGCACGGGCGGCGCGGGCTCGGCAGTCTGCTGATCGGCAGCGAGACCCAGCGGGTCCTGACGCACACCAGAATTCCGGTGATCGTCTACCGATAAGCGTCGTCGTCGACGTTCCCACCCGGCGTCGAGGCGTGGCGCACCATGGATACACCTGAGGAAAAAACGCGCTGGCGGATAGCCAGCGCGCGTCCTGTCCGTTCTTCGCACGGTGATGCCGCGTCGAAACACCTTCCAGATGCCGGCTTCTGACCGGTGACCATGTCTTCTTCAGCAGTGGCCCTCTGCGGGGCCACTTCTCCCTGCGTTGCCTGTCGTGCCGCTCAGGCGACCTTCTTGTCGAAGAACTGCTCGTCTTCCGTCGAGCCATGCAGGGCGGTCGTCGATGCGTCGCGTTCGACCGTCTGCGTCACTGCATCGAAGTAGCCGGTGCCGACTTCACGCTGGTGCTTCACTGCGGTGAAGCCCTTTTCGGCTGCTGCGAATTCGGCCTGCTGCATTTCGACGAACGCGCTCATCTGAGTGCGGGCATAGCCGTGCGCGAGGTTGAACATCGAGTAGTTCAGCGCGTGGAAGCCGGCCAGCGTGATGAACTGGAACTTGTAGCCCATCGCACCGAGTTCCTTCTGGAACTTGGCGATCGTCGCATCGTCGAGGTTCTTTTTCCAGTTGAACGACGGCGAGCAGTTGTACGACAGCAGCTTGCCCGGGAACTGCTTGTGGATCGCCTCGGCGAATTTCTTCGCGAATTCGAGATCCGGCTTGCCGGTTTCGCACCAGATCATGTCGGCGTACGGCGCGTAGGCGAGGCCACGCGAGATCGCCTGTTCGATACCCGGCTTCGTACGGTAGAAGCCTTCGACGGTGCGCTCGCCAGTCAGGAACGGCTTGTCGTTGTCGTCGATGTCCGACGTCACGAGGTCGGCCGCTTCTGCGTCGGTGCGCGCCAGCAGGATCGTCGGCGTACCCGAGACGTCGGCGGCGAGACGCGCCGCCGTCAGTTTCGCGATGTTTTCGCGCGTCGGCACGAGCACCTTGCCGCCCATGTGACCGCACTTTTTCACCGAAGCCAGCTGGTCTTCGAAGTGGACGCCCGCGGCGCCGGCCTCGATCATCGACTTCATCAGTTCGAACGCGTTCAGCACGCCGCCGAAACCCGCTTCAGCGTCCGCCACGATCGGCGCGAAGTAGTCGATATAGCCTTCATCGCCCGGATTCCTGCCTTCGGACCACTGGATCTGGTCGGCGCG
Source organism: Paraburkholderia gardini (assembly GCF_907164575.1). Classification (GTDB taxonomy): domain Bacteria; phylum Pseudomonadota; class Gammaproteobacteria; order Burkholderiales; family Burkholderiaceae; genus Paraburkholderia; species Paraburkholderia gardini. The sequence goes on along the minus strand of NZ_CAJQYY010000010.1, from coordinate 72,957 downwards.
CGTGAGCGTGTTGTTGATGCGCTTCACGACGAGCGGCACCGAATTCGCCGGATACAGCGACTGGTCGGGATACATTTCGCCCGCGACGTTCGCATCGCCAGCCACCTGCCAGCCCGACAGATAGATCGCCTTCAGACCGGCCTTGACCTGTTGCATGGCCTGATTGCCGGTCAGCGCGCCGAGCGCGTTGACAAACGGCTCGTTATGGATCGATTCCCACAGCTTTTCAGCACCGCGCTTCGCGAGCGTGTGCTCGACCGGCACCGAGCCGCGCAGACGCACCACGTCTTCAGCGGAATATGACCGCTTGATGCCTTTCCAGCGCGGGTCGGTTTCCCATTGCTGTTGAAGTTGCTGACTCTGTTGTTGACGTGACATGGTGTGCTCCTCTAATTGCCCAAACAGGTGGATCGGTTGATTTGTGTCTCCAGCGAAGCGGGCTTTGCTGCTTTTTCCGGGTGCTTCGTTTCGTGAAGTCTTATATAAGAGTCTAGGCAAATCGAGGCAGGTGCAACAGACGTCTACGAGGCTTTGTTTGATATTTTTTATTTATAAAAATCAAATATTTATAACATTCATCTCACGATGAGAAACGTAATTTCCCATGTTGCAACAGCGATGGTTGTGCCACGCAGCATGATTTTTTACGACGCAAAAAATTTTTCCACATCGTGAAATTTCGCGGATGACGTTAGATGGACGAAAAAAAACCGGTGCCTGAGCACCGGTTTTTCTGAAACTTCGCACGGCGTGTAGCCGTTCAACGTCATATAGCGTCACTGTCGGGTCAGCTTTCAACGCTGACCCGACCGCATGCCAGAGGGCTTAGTCGCCGCGACGTGCGGTACGCGGACCGTCGCTGCGACGGGCGCCGTAGCCACCGTCACGCGAGCCGCCGTAGCCTTCGCGCGAACCGCCGGCCGACTTGCCTGCCCAGCCGCCGCCGCCCGTGCGGGCGCCGCCGCCGTTGCCAGCCGGCTTGCCGCTACCCGTGCCACCGCCGCTACCGAAGCGACGACCGCCGCCGTTGCCGCCACCCGGACGACCACGGCCGCCAAAGCCCGGACGACCACCATTGCCGGACGGTGCCGACTTGCGCGGCTCGAAGCCTTCGACGACGTTGACCGCGAGCGGCGTACGCACGAAACGTTCGATGCGCTTGAGTGCGCCCTGTTCGGCGTGATGCACGAGGCTCACGGCGATACCCGAGCGGCCAGCACGGCCGGTACGGCCGATACGGTGCACGTAGTCTTCCGCGAACTTCGGCAGATCGTAGTTGAACACGTGCGTGACGCCCGGGATGTCGATGCCGCGAGCCGCGACGTCGGTTGCCACGAGCACGCGCACACGGCGCTCACGCAGTGCCTTGATCGTGCGGTTACGCGCGCCTTGCGGCAGATCGCCGTGCAGGGCGGCCGATTCGAAACCAGCGTCGGCGAGACGGCCAGCGAGCTGGTCGGCTTCGTTTTTCGTTGCCGTGAACACGATGGCCTGGTCGAGACCGGAGTCACGCAGCAGATGGTCGAGCAGACGATCCTTGTGATCGCGGTCGTCGACGTAATGCACGGTCTGCGCGATGTTCGTGCGCTGTTCCATGCGCTGGACGATTTCGATGCGTTCAGGGTTCTTCAGCAGACGGCCCGTCAGCGCGCCGATCTTGCCGTCGAGCGTGGCCGAGAACAGCATCGTCTGACGCGTGGCCGGGGTGGACGCAACGATCGTTTCGATGTCTTCGATGAAGCCCATGTCGAGCATGCGGTCCGCTTCGTCGAGGACGAGGATCTGCAGTTGCGACAGGTCGATACGGCCGCGTTCCAGGTGATCGATCAGACGACCCGGCGTGGCGACGAGAATTTCAGGGTTTTTGGCCAGCAGCATCAGCTGTTGACCATAGGCGACGCCGCCGAGGATGCTGACGGTGCGCAGGCGCTTCAGATGCTTGCCGTACGTGGAGGCGGCGGTCGTGACCTGCATCGCGAGTTCACGCGTCGGCGTCAGAACCAGCATCGTCGGACGGGCGACGGGTTGCGGGCGGCGCGTGCGTGCGCCGTCGGCCGGGCGCGGTTCGCGCGGCTGGGCGGCCTGCGCCTTTTGCAGCTGCGAGAAACGCTCGATGGCGGGCAGCATGAACGCTGCGGTCTTGCCGGAACCGGTCGGGCTCGACACCATCAGGTCGCGGCCGGCGAGGCCGGCGGGAATCGCGCGCTGCTGAACCGGCGTCGGCGCCGAATAGCCGGCGGCCGTCAGGGCGGAGACGACATCCGCCGAAAGGCCGAGCGACGCGAACGTCGGGCCGGTCGGCGCTGCGGCGTCGGCCACCACGGCGGCGGTCGCGACATCTTGCGAGGCGACGGCGGCGGGGGTGTCGAGACCGAGGGCTTGATCGGCGATGGCGTTCAACGGGCTGGGGGTATTGCTCGAAGTCATGAGAATCCTTGAAACACGGGAAATGAAACGTCGGCGCCAATCGGCATACCCAGGTCGTCGGATTCAGCGAGCAAAGAAGCAGCGAGCAAATCGAAAAACGGGGGCAGCTCGCAACAATAAAGGCGAGCTTTTCGTTAGAAGCTGTATCGGATGCGACAAGCCGATATTGGCATTGTCGCCAGCCTGGTACTTGACGGCCCGAAAAGAGGGCCTGCTGGCAGGAGGGGACAGGTTCTAAACTGGATTGGAGCAAAACGCTACGAGGCGCTGCGCAGCCACGCGCCGGAAAGAAAGCCGGGCAAAGCAGTGAAGCGCAGCCGTATTGTATAGGGTTTTGCTGCACTGCGCCACCATCCCATAAATGGCCGGTGAAGCGGGGTGCGTTTGGGGCCCTGGAAGGCTGGCTGGCTCGAAGTGGCGAAGCTGTCCGGCCGAACGGGTCAGTGAAGCCGCGGCCGGGATCTGACCTGAGCGGGCGGCGGTGAGAAGAAAACCACCGGCGACGGCGCTCGCATATTCATGTCCGCCCCGATGGGTTTTTAATGCCTTATTACTGCCAGCAGCTTTTCTGGCGTTGACGGTTTGCGTCAGGTCAGGCCGAAGCGCCGCTCTTCAGCGATTCGACCAGTTCGACATATTGCTGCTTCGCCGCGTCCTGCGGTGTGCCCTTGAGAGCGGTCCATGCGTCGTACTTGTATTTGCCGACGATGTCGGTGAAGCCGGGTTTGTCGCCGTGGACGTCGCCTTCGGTGGCCTGCTTGAACAGCGCGTACAGACGCAGCAGCGTCAGATTGCCCGGACGCTCCGGCAGTTGCTTCACATCTTCCTGGGCTTGCGCGAACAGCGCGCTAACGTTGCTCATGTCGCTCATCCTTGTTCTCCATGCGTGTCGAGGTCGGCCGGTGATCATAACAAGCTCAGCCGCGCATCCGGCTGGAGCGATTCCTCCAGACAGCGCGGCCCGGCCCGGGCGGCGATGGCGTCGCCGCTGGCAACGCCCAGAGATGTCCGGTGCGGTTCGCCTCCGGCAACGCGAGGCGTCGCATTACAATAGCGGTCATGACCCGAATCGTCCTGCTTGCCCTTGATACGTCGACCGAATTCTGCTCGGTCGCGCTTTTGTCCGCCGGTCCCGAGGTGGACACCGGTGCTTTGCCCGTCGATCCGGCCGCCGTTTCCTTGCGCGTCTGGGTGCGACATGAAGCGACGGGTCCCGTCTCCAGCACGCGCCTGTTGCCGGCGATTCGCGAACTCTTCGGCGAAGCCGGTCTCGCGCTCGCCGACTGCGACGCCATCGCATTCGGCGCGGGCCCCGGTTCGTTCACGGGTCTGCGTACCGCGACGGGCGTCGCCCAGGGGCTCGCGTTCGGCCTCGATATTCCGGTCGTGCCGGTCGGCACGTTGCTCGCGTGCGCTGAAAGCGCGCGGCTGCGCGATCCGTCGGCGAACCGCGTGCTGGCCGCGCTCGACGCGCGCATGGACGAAGTCTACTGGGCGGATTACGCATGGGACGACGTGCAGCATGAGTGGCGCACGGTCCATCCGGCGTCGCTCGATGCGCCCGGCAACATGACGGTTCCCGGCGCGCCGTTTACGCTGGCAGGCAACGCGGCCGCGGCGTTCGGCGAGCGGCTCGTGGCGGCATCGCGCGCGCGCACGATCGATCGTGAAGCCGTGCCGCACGCGATGCCGGTCGCGATGGTCGCGCTGCGCGCGTTCCGCGCGGGCCGTACGGTGCCGGCGGATCAGGCCGCGCCCGAGTACATCCGCGACAAGGTTGCGCAGACCACTGCCGAGCGCATGGCCGCAAAGGCCGCGCAAGAGGCCGGAACCGCACCGGCCGCGCGGACCGTTCTGCGTGAGGGCCACCAATGAGCGGCGTGCTGCTCGCCGACCGCTACGTATCGCCGATGACAGAAGGCGATCTGGACGAGGTCGCCGCGATCGAGAAACTCGCGTATGAGTTTCCGTGGAGCCGCGGCAATTTCGCGGACTCGCTGCGCAACGGCTATTTCGGGATCTGCCTGCGTCACGTCACGGGCGCGCTGATCGGCTATTGCGTGCTGATGCCGGTGGTCGACGAAATGCATCTGCTGAATCTGTGCGTCGCACCTGCTTCGCAAGGCGCGGGTGCGGGTCTCACGCTGCTGCGAGAAGCGGTGCGCATCACGCGCGCCGGGAAACTCGATGGCCTGCTGCTGGAAGTCCGGCCTTCAAATCACCGCGCGATCCGTCTATATGAACAATTCGGATTTTCGTCGATTGGACGGCGCAAGAACTATTATCCGGCGCGACATCGCAGCCGGGAGGACGCCATCGTGATGCGTTTTTCGTTTGCAGGAGAGGGCGCAGATGACGTTCTCTGAATCCGCGCTGGAAGAACTCGGCCTCGCGCCGATGTGGGTGCGCCGCGGCATGCGGCCGTCCGTCGAAACGACCGCATCGGTCGAGGCAGTCAGTACAGCCAGCACAACCGAAGCCTCCGGTTCGGCCGGAACGACGCTTTCGCTACAGGACACGTCGCCGCGCGAAGCGGGCATGAGCACCCGCATTCAGCAACCGCCAGCAGGCGCGGACGAATCGGCATGGCTCGACGATGTATCCGCCGAACCCCCGGTCCTCACCCGGACAAACCGCATCGTCGTCGATGCGCAGGCAGACACCAGCACCAGCGTCGCCACGCTCGACTGGGATACGCTCAGTGCGCGCGTCGCTGCCTGCGAGCGTTGCCGTCTGTGTGAGAAGCGGACGAACACGGTCTTTGGCGTCGGCGATCGCAATGCCGACTGGATGCTGATCGGCGAAGCGCCCGGTGAAAACGAGGACCGTCTCGGTGAACCGTTTGTCGGCCAGGCGGGCAAGCTGCTCGACAACATGCTGCGTTCGCTGACGCTCGCGCGCGACACGAACGTGTACATCGCGAACGTGATCAAGTGCCGGCCGCCCGGCAACCGCAATCCCGAGCCCGACGAAGTCGCGCGCTGCGAGCCGTATCTTCAGCGCCAGGTATCGCTCGTGAAGCCGAAGGTCATCGTCGCGCTCGGCCGCTTTGCCGCGCAGAGCCTCTTGAAGACCCAGGCCAGCATCTCGTCGCTGCGCGGTCGCGTGCACGAATACGAAGGCGTGCCCGTCATCGTCACGTATCACCCCGCGTATCTGTTGCGCAGTCTGCCGGACAAGGCGAAAGCCTGGGCCGACCTGTGTCTCGCTCGCGATACGTGGCAGAAGACGGCCGGCGCGCCGCCCCGCTGATGAACGCCGCGCCCGGGCCGGTGGCGGATGCCGCAGCGCCGGGCGCGCGGTTCGACCTGTTGCGCGATGCTGTCGTACGTGATCTCGCGTGGCTGCTGTTCAGCCCGGATCTGTTGCGCGCGCAACCACCCGCTGGCATGCTCGCGCGCCTCTTTGAAACGCCGGCCGAAGAAGCGGCAACCGTCGCCTGGCTGCACGCGCTCGATGCCGATCCAGATAGTCTGCACCGGTATATCGCCGCGTCGCGGATCACGCGGTTAGGCCGTTACGCCGAGTGTCTGCTCAGCTGGTTTCTTCAACATGGGCCGGCCGCGCGGCTCGTCGCCGCGAACGTCGCGTTACGGCGTGCAGGTGTGACGCTCGGCGAGTGCGATTTTCTGGTGGAGACGGCCAGTGGCCGGCGTCTGCATTGGGAACTGGCCGTGAAGTGCTACCTGCATGCCGGCGACGGTCGCGCGCAACTCGCGGACTACATCGGCCCGAATCTGCAGGACCGCTTCGATCTGAAACTGTCGCATCTTCTTGATCATCAATTGCCGCTCAGCGCGCGCGAAGAATTCGCGACGCTCGGGCATCGCGGCCCATGGGAGCCGGCGATGCTGATCAAGGGCTGGCTGTTCTACGGCGCGACCGGGAACGAAACGGGGGCGGGGCAGGAAGCGCCGCAGATCGATCCGGCCCACGCGCGCGGCTGGTGGGCGACCCGCGCGGACTGGCCGGCATTGGCGGCGACTCAGGCTGCTGCGGTGTGGAAGGTGCTGCCGCGTCTCGCATGGCTGGCACCCCGGCGTTACGAGGTGGGCGATGCAAGTGAGCCATCGCCGGAAACGATATTCGTGGATGCCGCCCCGCTACTCAATCAGATCGAACGGCAGACCGGTCCGACGATGGTGGCTTCGTTCGTACGCGATGAAGCTGGCCGGTGGATCGAACAGTCGCGCGGCTTCGTCGTGCCTGATGAGTGGCCGCGGCGCGGCCAGGCGTTCGCGCGTCAGTGACCGTGTTCGCCGGCGGCGCCACCGGCGTCCCGGAACTGGCGATGATCGACATCGCGTCTGACCGGCCCGGTCACGTGGGTACGATCAACAGCCGCCCTTACCACCAGCGATAAAAATGATGCACCGGCCCGACGCCACTACCGACGTCCAGCCGGTCGCTCTGTTCGAGCGCGCCGGTCAGGTACAGTTTCGCGTCCGCGACCGCGCTTGCCAGATCGCTTCGTTGTGGAATCAACGCCGCGATCGCCGACGACAGCGTGCAGCCCGTTCCGTGGGTATTTTTCACCGGCACGCGTGGGCCGCCGAGACGCAGCGTGCCGCTCTCCTGAATCAGCCAGTCGGGGCTGTCCGCAGAGGCGAGGTGGCCGCCTTTCATCAGCACCGCGCGCGCGCCGAGCGCGCGCAGCGCTTCGCCCTGACGGATCATCGCGGCTTCGTCGGTGGCGGCGGCTTCGCCCAGCAGCGCGGCTGCTTCCGGCAGGTTCGGCGTGAGCAGGGTGGCGAGCGGCAACAGTTCGTCGCGCACCGCCGCGACGGCGTCCGGGGCCAGCAACGCGTGATTGCTCTTCGAGATCATCACGGTGTCGAGCACGATGTGCTCCGGACGATAACGGCGCAACGCTTCGGCGACCGCATGCGCGATGCCGGCGTTGGCGAGCATGCCGATCTTGACCGCGTCGATCCGGATGTCGTCGAACACGGCGTCGAGTTGCGCCGTGATGAACGCCGGGTCCGGCGTATGGATCGCCGTCACGCCGCGCGTGTTCTGCGCGGTCAGCGCGGTGATGACGCTTGCGCCATATGCGCCGAGCGCGGAAAACGCCTTGAGGTCGGCCTGGATGCCCGCGCCGCCGCCCGAATCGGAGCCGGCGATCGTCAGGACGTGAGGAATTGCTTGAGTCATGGGAAGCGTGCGGAAAAGAAGAAGGACGCGTGTGGCCGGGGCAGGCGCGCGGCTGGCGTGCCGCGTGCCGTCAGTGCCTGACTTCGCCGATCAGCGCAACCGAGTCGAACGCGCGCTGGTTCGCCTGATGACGCCGCATCACGAACCACATCATCACGCAGACGAAGCTGCCGAACAGCACGATCACCGCCGACACCGGCACGTCGAGCCATACCAGCACAGCGTACAGGCACAGCATCACGAGCACCGACAGGTTCTCGTTGAAGTTCTGCACGGCGATCGAGTGGCCGGCCGAAAGCAGCACGTGTCCGCGATGCTGCAGGAGCGCGTTCATCGGCACGACGAAAAACCCCGAGAGCGCGCCCACGACCATCAGGAAGAGATACGCAATCAGCAGATAGCCCGGCACGTGCATCCGGCCGAAATAGATGCCCCAGTGCGCCGGGAACATCGACTTCGTATAGAACGCCATCAGCATCACGGCGATACCCATCATGATGCCGACCGGCAGCACCGAAAGCGATTTCTTGAGCGGCACCTTCCCGGCCGCGATCATCGCGCCCGCCGCCACGCCGACGGCCACGACGGCCTGCAGGATCGCACCTTCCGACAGCGACATGCCTAGCGACACCTCCGCCCACTTCAGCACGATGAACTGCAGCGTCGCGCCTGCGCCCCAGAAGAGCGTCGTGACCGCGAGCGAAATCTGGCCGAGCTTGTCGCGCCACAGCACCAGAAAGCAGTCGGCGAAATCGGTGACGAGCTTGATCGGGCCGCGCTCCTGTTTCGGATAGCGGGCGCCGGTGTCGGGAATGCGCAGATTGAAGAGCGCTGCGATCACGTAGAACACCATGATCACGAGCATCGCGGCTTCGGCGGGTGTATTTATCGTGGGAATGTGGTGCCTGAGGATCGGCGCGGCAATGTGCGGACTGATCAGCGCACCGCCCAGCACCGTGCCGAGGATGATCGACCCGACGGTCGTGCCTTCGATCCAGCCGTTCGCGGCGACGAGCCGGTCGGGCGGCAGCAGTTCGGTGAGGATGCCATACTTGGCCGGCGAGTAGGCTGCGGCGCCGAAGCCCACGATGCCGTAGGCAATCAGTGGGTGCGCGCCGGTCAGCATCGTGAAGCAGCCGAGCACCTTGATGGTGTTCGTGACGAACATCACGCGACCTTTGGGGCGCGAATCGGCGAAAGCGCCGACGAAGGCAGCAAGAACGACGTACGACAGCACAAAGAACAGCTTGAGCAGCGGCGTCATCCAGTTTGGGGCGTGAAGGTCTTTCAGCAGCGCAATAGCAGCAATCAGGAGCGCATTGTCAGCCAGCGACGAAAAAAACTGCGCGGCCATGATGGTGTAAAAACCTTTTTTCATCTGATGCGATGCTGTCCTCGCTGCGGTCCGTCCGCCCCGGCCGTGTGCAAAGTGTCCGGGCTTATGCCGTTCGAAATGGGTTGTGCGCACGGCTTTATATCATGAAAATAGGCGCATTCAGACTAGCAGAATCCTCGATCGCACCGTCCGGCGGCCTCCGGCGCGCTGAAAACGCCGTGTAAGCTCCTGATTCGCAAGCGTCTTTACGAAAATATCCCATGCCGCGTCCGCTCTCAGCCACCATTCATACCTCCGCTCTCGCCAACAATCTTGCCGTTGCCCGCCGTTATGCGCCGAAGTCCCGCATCTGGGCCGTCGTCAAGGCCAACGCATATGGACACGGGCTCGCGCGCGTGTTTCCGGGCCTGCGCGCCACCGATGGTTTCGGCCTGCTCGACCTCGAAGAGGCCGTGAAGTTGCGTGAACTGGGTTGGGCCGGTCCGATTCTCCTGCTCGAAGGCTTCTTCCGCCCAACGGATATTGACGTTATCGATCGCTACAGCCTGACCACGGCGGTGCATTCCGATGAACAGATGCGGATGCTGGAAATGGCGCGGCTGTCGAAGCCGGTCAATATCCAGCTCAAGATGAACAGCGGCATGAACCGGCTCGGGTACACGCCGGAACGCTACCGGGCTGCGTGGGAACGGGCGCGTGCCTGTCAGGGTGTCGGCCAGATCACGCTGATGACCCATTTTTCGGATGCGGACGGCGAGCGTGGCATCACGTATCAGATGGAAGCGTTCGAGCGCGGCGCGCAAGGCATTGCCGGCGCGCGCAGCCTCGCGAACTCCGCGGCCACCCTGTGGCATCCGGAAGCGCACTTCGACTGGGTGCGACCCGGCATCATCCTGTACGGCGCGTCGCCGTCGGGCGTTACCGCCGCGATCGAGGGCACGGGGCTGCAGCCCGCCATGACGCTTGCCTCCGAGCTGATCGCCACGCAGATGGTCTCGGAAGGCCAGACAATCGGCTATGGTTCGACGTTCGCCGCGCGTGGGCCGATGCGTGTCGGCGTGGTTGCCTGCGGTTACGCGGACGGCTATTCACGCACGGCGCCCGAAGGCACGCCGGTGATCGTCGACGGTGTGCTGACACGGCTTGTCGGACGTGTGTCGATGGACATGATTACCGTCGACCTCACGCCATGCCCGACAGCGAGTGTCGGCTCGCGCGTCGAACTGTGGGGGGCGGCACTCCCGATCGACGATGTCGCGCGGGCTTGCGGCACGATCGGTTATGAACTGATGTGCGCCGTCGCGCCGCGCGTGCCGGTGCGCGCCGAATGACTTTTCCGATATGGACAGGCAGAAAACGCAGTAACAGGAAGGCGCGTGGCTAAACAGAAAACGTTGTACACCTGCACCGAGTGCGGCGGGCAGGCGCCTAAATGGCAGGGGCAGTGTCCGGCGTGCGGCGCGTGGAACACGCTGGTGGAAACCATCGCGGAATCGGCTTCGGCAAACCGCTTCCAGTCGATTGCGAAAAATGCGCCGGTTCAGCGTCTCGCCGATATCGAAGCCTCCGATGTGCCGCGGTTTTCGACCGGCGTCAGCGAATTCGATCGCGTGCTGGGCGGCGGCCTCGTCGCGGGTGGCGTGGTGCTGATCGGTGGCGATCCGGGCATCGGCAAATCGACGCTGCTGTTGCAGTCGCTCGGCGAAATCGCCAGCGAACGACGCGCGCTCTATGTGAGCGGCGAAGAATCCGCGGCGCAGATCGCACTGCGCGCGCAGCGGCTTTCGCTGCTCGATCCGCAATCGAAGGCGGGCGAACTCAAGCTTCTCGCCGAAATCCAGCTGGAGAAAATCCAGGCGACGATCGAGGCCGAGCGGCCCGACGTGGCCGTCATCGATTCGATCCAGACGATCTATTCCGATGCACTGACTTCGGCGCCGGGCTCCGTCGCGCAGGTCCGCGAGTGCGCGGCGCAACTGACGCGTGTCGCCAAGCAGTCGGGCACGGCGATCATCATGGTCGGGCACGTGACGAAGGAAGGCAATCTGGCCGGCCCGCGCGTGCTCGAACACATCGTCGATACCGTGCTGTATTTCGAGGGCGACACGCATTCGTCGTTTCGCCTCGTGCGTGCGTTCAAGAACCGCTTCGGCGCGGTCAACGAGCTTGGCGTGTTCGCGATGACCGAGCGCGGCTTGCGCGGCGTGTCGAACCCTTCCGCGCTGTTTCTCTCGCAGCATGAGCAGACGGTGCCGGGTTCGTGTGTGCTCGTCACGCAGGAAGGCTCGCGGCCGTTGCTGGTCGAAATCCAGGCGCTGGTGGATACCGCACATGTGCCGAATCCGCGCCGGCTGGCGGTCGGACTCGAGCAAAACCGTCTGGCGCTGCTGCTGGCCGTGCTGCACAAGCACGCGGGCATCGCGTGTTTTGACCAGGACGTGTTTCTGAACGCGGTGGGCGGCGTGAAGATCACCGAGCCGGCGGCCGATCTCGCGGTGCTGCTCGCGATCCAGTCGTCGCTGCGCAACAAGCCGTTGCCAAAGGGCCTGTTCGTATTCGGCGAAGTCGGTCTGGCAGGCGAAATCCGGCCGTCGCCGCGCGGCCAGGACCGGCTGAAGGAAGCCGCCAAACTGGGGTTTTCGATCGCCGTGATTCCGAAAGCGAATGCGCCGAAACAGCCCATCGACGGCTTGCGCGTGATCGCCGTCGAACGGATCGAGCAGGCGATCGACCAGGTTCGTGAGCTTGACTGAATCATTTTTTGTCAAGGACGTGCCTTGTGATCAGGCACTTTTGCCGGGTAATCAGCGGTAAAGGTCTCTACACCGTCTGTAACCCGAAGGACACAGGTTTTCCTTATCCTGCCCCGGTTAGCAGTCCGTCATGGGCGGAAAAGGAACGCGTCTTGAAACAGTCTCATGAATCGTCGGCCGAGCCTCTCGTGAACCTGCGCGGCTGCCGCGTGTCGGAGCCGATCCGGCAACCCTGGGGTGGCCGCGGCTGCCGTATTGTCGAATGGGTCGATACGACCGGGCAGATTTCGCGGCGCGTCGTGGCGGAAGACGTTACCGTCGACGAAGTGCGCGCCACCATCGAGCATCACGTGGAAGGCCGCAAACACGTTCTGATCGACGACGAGCGTGAGCCACGGCAGACCTTGCCGCGTCGATAGGGCGCCAGCGTGCCAGCGTTAGCCGCGTGGTTTCCCGGTCTGGGCATCAAAGATCGTCGGCGCTGTCCTGCTGCATCGCAAAAGCCGGATTGAAAAGCGGATGGCGCGCCGCTTCCGCGGGCGTCAGCACGGGCGAAATGCAGCAGTCGAGCGGCTCCAGCAGGGCAATCCAGTCTTCCAGCGTCTGGCCGGCGATGATCGCGGCCAGTTCCTGCGTCAACGCGAGCGCATCCGGACCGCCGATCGCCTGGCCGAGGCTCCAGTGCCGCTCCGCCCACTCCCGGCGGTCGAGCGCCACACACAACGTTTCCCAGAATTTCAGTTCGAGCGCGCCAATGGCGAGCCAGCGGCCGTCGTGCGTGCGGTACAGGTTATAGCAGGGCACGCCGCCGTTCAGCAGTCCGCCGCCCGCGCGCGACCCTTCGCCTTCGTCGGCGAGCGCGACCTGCGCGATGATGTTATTGGCGTGCGACGCATGGGTCATCGATATGTCGATAAACCGGCCGTTGCCGCCGCGCGCGACGTGCCAGAGCGCCGCGAGCATTTGCGTGACGGCGGACAGCGCGCCGCCCAGCAGGTCGGCGATCTGGAAGTTCGGCACGATCGGCGTGCCGTCGCGGGCGGCAAGCTGGTCGAGTACACCCGCATACGCGATGTAATTCAGATCGTGTCCCGCGAAGGTCGAGAACGGGCCGTCGGAGCCGTAGCCTGTGATCGCACAGTAAACGAGCTTCGGATTTTCCACGCGCAACAGGTCGTAGCCGACGCCGAGCCGGTCCATGACGCCGGGCCGGAAGCTCTCGACGAGCACGTCCGCTTCATGCGCGAGCGCGCGCAGCACGTTGCGACCGGCTTCCGATTTCAGATCGAGACGCGTCTCGCGCTTGCCGCGATTGATGATGCGATAGAACGCACCGGGCCGGCCCGCGAGCCGGTCGGCGGTGCTTTGCATCATCGTGCGCGTGTAGTCGCCCGCGCCGGGCGCTTCGATCTTGAGAACGTCGGCGCCCAGTTCGGCAAGCCGCAACGTCGCCACGGGGCCGGGTAACAGGCGCGTCAGATCGAGTACGCGCAAGCCTTTCAATGCGGGGGGAGACGACAAGACCAACCTCTCATCGATGCCGGCGCGGTCCCGGTTCGAGCGCCGCTAGCCGATCTGTTCAAGTTCCTCGTGCTTTTCGAGCCATTCGGCTTCGAGTGTTTCGAGGCGTGTAGAGACTTCCGCCTGCCGACGGATGGCATCCGTCAGTTGCGCTTTGCGCTCAGGCTCATAGCTGGACGGATCGGCGACGAACGCGTCGAGCGTCGCTTTCTCCGTATTCAGCATATCCATTTCCTTTTCGATCTTCGTAATGCGCGACTGCAGCGGCTTTTTCAGATGCGAAAGCTTCTGCCGCGTTTCCGCTTCGAGCCGCCGCTGTTCCTTCCGGTTAACGGCCGCATCCGCGCCGGATTCAGTGCCGCCCGTGCCGTTACTGGCTTTGGCGGCGGCGCGCTGGTCGGCGGCGTGCTGCAGGAGCCAGTCGCGATAATCGTCCAGATCGCCGTCGAACGGCTGCAGGCGGTGTTTCGCAACGAGCATGAACTGGTCGGTCGTCGCGCGTAACAGGTGCCGGTCGTGCGAGACGAGGATCAGCGTGCCCTCGAACTGCGCGAGCGCCATGGTGAGCGCGTGACGGGTTTCGAGATCCAGGTGGTTGGTCGGTTCGTCGAGCAGCAGCAGATTGGGCTTTCGCCAGATGATCAGCGCGAGCGCGAGCCGCGCCTTCTCGCCGCCCGAAAACGGCGTGATGGCGGCGGTGGCCATGTCGCCGGAAAAATTGAAGCCGCCAAGAAAATCGCGCAGTTCCTGTTCGCGTGTATCGGGCGCGAGCCGGGCCAGATGTTGCAGCGGCGAATCGTCGGGTCGCAGCGTTTCCAGCTGGTGCTGCGCGAAGTAGCCGATGCGCAGTCCCTTGCCTTCGCGCACATGGCCGCCGAGCGCTTCAAGCGTGCCGGCGAGCGTCTTGATCAGCGTCGACTTGCCCTGGCCGTTCGCGCCCAGCAGGCCGATGCGCTGCCCGTTCTGGATCGACAGCGTCACGTGCTGGACGATCGGAATCTCGACGTGCTCTTCGGTGCGGTAACCGCAACGGACGTCTTCCATCACCATCATCGGATTCGGCGCCGAATCGGGCGTGCGAAACTCGAACGTGAACGGCGACGACGCATGCGCGGGCGCGATCAGTTCCATGCGTTCGAGCGCCTTGACCCGGCTTTGCGCCTGACGTGCCTTCGTGGCCTGCGCCTTGAAGCGGTTGATGTAGCTCTGCAGATGCTCGACCGTTTTCTGCTGCTTCTCGTACGCGCTTTGCTGCAGCGCGAGCTGCTGTGCCCGCAGGACTTCGAACTGCGAGTAATTGCCGCCGTAGCGTTTGATCTGCTGTTGCTCCAGATGCAGCGTGACGTTGCACACGGAATCCAGAAACTCGCGATCGTGCGAAATCACGATCAGTGTGCCAGGGTAACGGTGCAGCCAGTCTTCGAGCCAGACGATCGCGTCGAGGTCCAGGTGATTCGTGGGTTCGTCGAGGAGCAGCAGGTCGGAGCGGCACATCAATGCCTGCGCGAGGTTCAGCCGCATGCGCCAGCCGCCTGAGAAGCTGCCGACCTGCTCGCGCGTCTGTTCGAGCGTGAAGCCGAGGCCCAGCAGCAGTGCCTCCGCACGGGCGGGCGCGGTGTAACCGTCGGCGTCGGCGAACGCCGCGTGTGCTTCGCCCTCGGCGGCGCCGTCATGGGCGGCCGAAGCGGCCGCAATGCGCGCTTCGATGGCCCGCAGCGCCGCGTCGCCGTCGAGCGTCCAGGCGAGGGCGGTTTTGTCCGCGGCGGGCGTTTCCTGGGCGACGTGGGCGATCTGCCACGAGGGCGGCATCGCAAAGTCGCCGCCGTCCGCATGCAGTTCGCCGCGCAGCACGGCAAAGAGCGTGGATTTGCCCGCGCCGTTCGCACCCACGAGCCCGGCTTTCTCGCCGGGGTTGAGGGTGAACGAGGTCTGTTCGAAAAGCGGCTTGGTGCCGCGCGCGAGGGTGAACTGGTTGAAGCGAATCACAGGATGGCCGGCGGGGAAAAACCGCTATTCTAGACTGCGCGGGAAAATGGAGGCATCGGCCGTCTGGCCAGATGTCGCGTCAGGCCATTTAGCTTAGACTGAGCGCTTTCCGGGGAAAGTACATGACTTCGATCTACACGTTTTCCGCGCGCACGCTGGGTGGCGACACAATCGGGCTGGATCGCTATCAGGGCAAGGTGCTGCTGATCGTCAATACGGCCAGCCAGTGCGGGTTCACGCCGCAATACGCGGGGCTGCAGAAACTGCAGGACGACTACGCGTCGCGCGGGTTCGAGGTGCTTGGTTTTCCGTGCAACCAGTTCGGCAAACAGGAGCCGGGAGATGCCGCGCAGATCGGCAGCTTCTGCGAAACGAATTACGGCGTGTCGTTCCAGATGTTCGACAAGATCGACGTGAACGGCGCGGATGCGCATCCGCTCTACAAATATCTGACCGGCGAAGCGCCTGGCCTCCTGGGGCTCGAAGCCATCAAGTGGAATTTCACCAAATTCCTGATCGGGCGCGATGGTACGGTGCTGAAACGCTATGCGCCGCTGACGAAGCCCGAATCGATCACCGACGATATCGAGAAGGTGCTTTAGTTTCGCCGGCGGTTTTGCTGTCGTCTGAGGTGTCCGGCGTCGAGGGGCAAAGCGTTGAACCTTGACCATGCACGCGCCGGCCGGAAATCGCGCAAAGCTACAAAACCGGCGAGAACAGTCTCGCCACGTGCATCGCAACCCGTCGCCAGGCTGGGGCCTTCCAGAATTCGTCCCGGTTGATCTCGAATGCGTCCTGGAAATCGCGCATCAGCATCGCTTCGACTTCGGCGGCGAAGCCACGGTCGACGGTCAGCACCATGATCTCGAAGTTCAACCTGAACGAGCGGTTATCCAGGTTTGCGCTACCCACTGCCGCCGCGACGCTGTCGATCAGCACGACTTTCTGGTGCAGAAAACCCGGACGGTAGCGAAAGATGCGCACGCCGGCACGCACGGCGTCGTAGGCGTACAGCTTCGACGCTTCGAAGACCACGATATGGTCGCGCCGGCACGGAATCAGGATCCGCACATCCACGCCGCGCATGGCCGCGAGCCGCAACGCGGCGAACACGGCTTCGTCTGGAATCAGATAGGGCGTCGTGATCCAGATGCGCTCGTGCGCGGCGTTGATCGCTTCCACGAAAAAGAGCGAACAGGTTTCCTGTCGGTCGGCAGGCCCGCTTGGGATGACGATGCAATGCATGCCTTCACCGGCGGGAGTGACGGTATCGGCGGCGGGCACGTCGAATTCGGGAACCTGCTGCGTCGCCCAGTACCAGTCTTCGACAAACACGAACTGGATGCACGCGACTGCGGGGCCGCGCACTTCGATATGTGTGTCGCGCCAGGGTGACAGCGGTGGATGGCTGCCGAGATACTCCACGCCCACATTGTGGCCGCCGACAAACGCGCACTCGCCATCGACCACGACGATCTTCCGGTGATTGCGGAAATTGACCTGGAAGCGGTTGACGAATTTCCGGTTCGTGGCGAAAGGATGCACCTCGATGCCACCGGCTCGCAGTGCCGAGGTATACCGGTGCGGCAGATCGAAACTGCCGATGCTGTCGTAGAGAAAGTAGATGCGTACGCCTTGCGCCGCTTTCGCGAGCAGGGCGTCCTTCAGCATTTCACCCAGCGCGTCCGCGCGCACGATGAAGAACTGGACGATCACATATTTTTGCGCCGCCTCGATGGCGTCGAAAATCGCGGCGAACGTCGCTTCGCCGTTGACGAGCGTGCGCACCTGGTTGCCGGGCAGGAATGGCATGCCGCCAAGCCGGGTCAACGAACGGATGACGCGCTGGCCGAGTTCGTCGGTTGGGCGCCCACCGGACGAATCCAGCGCGTCCCATTCCTGCGGGTGCGCGAGCGTGCGAAGCGATTCGTTTTCCAGCCGGCGCGCGTCCGCGTAGCCGCGAAACTTGCTGCGCCCGAGAAACAGGTACGGCACAAGCGTGAAATACGGCATGGCCACGAGCGACACGGCCCAGGCGATCGCGCCTTGCGAGGTACGGGTATAGAGGATGGCGTGGCAGGCAGCGATCACGCCCAGCAGGTGAGCGAGCGCGATCAGACTGCCGACATGAAGCAGGTCGAATTGCATAAGTGTCCGGAATATTCCCGGGGCGCTCCGGGTGGGGCGCCGAGGGCAATTCCGCCATCTTACCGAACCCGGTTGGCGGCCGGTCGGGTTCGTTGCATTCGCATTGATTCAGGCCGGCCGCGCGCGACAAGTGGCGCGCGATCTTGCCACGATCTGCTGAAAAGCGTCAGGACGGAAGGTCGGAAGCCTGGATCAGGAACACGTTGTCGTCGCCGGCGCTTGTCGACAGCCAGACGAGGTCGAGACCGCCAAATGCCGCTTCGACGTTCGCCCGCTCGTTGCCGATTTCGACGACGAGCACGCCTTCGTCGGTGAGCCAGTTACGCGCTTCGGCGATGATGCGACGCACGATGTCCATGCCGTCGGTGCCGCCCGCAAGCGCCATTTCAGGTTCATGTTTGTACTCGGCCGGCAGCGATGTCATCGATTCCGCGTTCACATACGGCGGATTCGTGATGATCACGTCGTAACGGCGCTCGGGCAGCGGTGCGAACAGATCGCCTTCGAAAAGTGCGATACGGTCGTCAAGCTCATATTCCTGCACGTTCTTCGTCGCGACTTCGAGGGCCGGGGCCGACAGGTCGACCGCGTCGATGTCCGCGTTCGGGAACGCGTAAGCGGCCAGAATCGCGAGGCTCGCCGATCCGGTGCACAGTTCGAGGACCGCGCCGACCTGCTCGGGGTCCTCGACGTACGGTTGCAGGCCATCCTGCAGCAGTTCGCCGATAAACGAGCGCGGCACGATGACCCGTTCGTCGACGTGAAAGCGGAAGCCGTGCATCCACGCTTCCTGCGTGATGTACGCGGCGGGCACGCGCTCGACGGCGCGCCGCTCGATCACGCGCAGGATCGTTTCGATCTCCGGTGAGGTCAGCTTCGCGTCGAGGAACGGGTCGAGCAGATCGAGCGGCAGATGCAGCGAGTGCAGGATCAGATACGCGGCTTCGTCGTAGGCGTTTGCCGAGCCGTGTCCAAACGACAGCCCGGCCTGATTGAAGCGGCTGACGGCGAAACGCAGCAGGTCGCGCACGGTGGAGAACGGAAGGGTCATGGTGGTCTCGGGTCAGGCGATCAGTTGTTCGAGCACGCGGCGATACACGTTCTTGAGCGGTTCGACGAAGGCGACTTCGATGTGTTCGTCGATCTTGTGGATGCTGCCGTTCGGCGGCCCGAATTCGACGACCTGGTCGCAGATGCGCGCGATGAACCGGCCGTCGGACGTTCCGCCGGTGGTCGAGAGTTCGGCGGTGACGCCGGTTTCGTCCTTGATGGCACGGCCGAGCGCGTTCGACAGGTCGCCGCGCGGCGTGAGAAAGGGCAGGCCGCTGACGCTCCACTTCAGGTCGTATTCGAGCCCGTGCCGGTCGAGAATGGCGTGCACGCGGCGCTGCAATCCCTCCACTGTGCTCGCCGTCGAGAAACGGAAGTTGAACTGCACGTCGGCGTGGCCCGGAATCACGTTGCTCGCGCCCGTGCCGCCATGGATGTTCGACACCTGCCATGTGGTGGGCGGAAAGTATTCGTTGCCATCGTCCCAGCGTTCAGCGACCAGTTCGGCGAGCGCGGGCGCGAGCAGATGAACCGGATTCTTCGCGAGATGCGGATACGCGATGTGGCCCTGCACGCCCTTCACGACGAGCTTGCCGGACATCGAGCCGCGCCGGCCGTTCTTGACCATGTCGCCTAGCGTTTCGCTCGACGTCGGCTCGCCGACGATGCAGTAATCGAGCCGTTCGCCACGTGCCTGCAGGGCTTCGACGACCTTGATCGTGCCGTCGGTGGCCGGGCCTTCCTCGTCGCTCGTGATGAGGAAGGCGATCGATCCGCGATGTTCAGGATGCGCGGCGACGAATTCCTCGCTCGCCACCACGAAGCCGGCGATCGACGTCTTCATGTCGGCGGCGCCGCGGCCGTACAGCTTGCCGTCGCGATGCGTCGGCTCGAACGGCAGCGACGTCCATTGTTCCAGCGGACCGGTCGGCACCACATCGGTATGGCCGGCGAACGCGAGCAGCTTGCCCGCGGTGCCGTCGACACCGCGTTTCACGGCCCACAGGTTCGTGACGCCGTGCGATTCGATCGTCTCGCATTCAAAGCCGATTGCCGAAAGACGCTCGATGAGCAGGTTCTGGCAATGCTGGTCGTCGGGCGTGACGGATGCGCGCGCGATCAGTTGTTCAGTAAGGGCAAGCGTGCCGGACATGTTGGAACCAACCACCTGGGATGAAAAAATGCCGGCGCGCACGCCGGCAACAACCTGTTTCCATGCGATGGCGTCAAAGAGGCCATCGCGCGAACGTTCAGGCAAAGAGCGTTTCGTACTGCTCCGCGGAAAAGCCGAGCGTCTTGACCCGGCCGTTCACGACCACCACGGGCCGCTTGATCACCGACGGCTTGTGGATCATCAGCGCGATCGCACCCGCTTCGGTATCGGCGGCGGCCTTCATGCTGTCGGACAGCGCGCGCCACGTCGTGCCGCGCCGGTTCAGCAACGCATCGAGCGACACGTCCTTGAGCCAGTCCTGCACGAGCGGCGCGGTGACGCCCGCTTTCTTGAAGTCGTGGAATTCGAACTCGACGCCGTGCTCCTCGAGCCACACGCGGGCCTTCTTCACGGTGTCGCAGTTCGGGATGCCGTAGACGACAGTTTTGTTGGCGCGAGCCATCAATCGCCTCGCAGCAGCTCGTTGAGGCCGACCTTGGCGCGCGTCTTGGCATCGACCTTCTTGACGATGACCGCGCAGTACAGGCTGTGCGAACCGTCCTTCGAAGGCAGGTTGCCCGCGACGACCACCGAGCCCGCCGGAATGCGCCCATACGTGACTTCACCGGTTTCGCGGTCGTAAATCTTCGTGCTCTGGCCGAGGTACACGCCCATCGAGATCACCGAGTTTTCCTCGACGATCACGCCTTCGACGACTTCCGAGCGCGCGCCGATGAAGCAGTTGTCCTCGATGACGACCGGGTTGGCCTGCAGCGGCTCCAGCACGCCGCCGATGCCGACGCCACCCGAAAGGTGCACGTTCTTGCCGATCTGCGCGCACGAGCCGACGGTCGCCCACGTGTCGACCATCGTGCCTTCATCGACGTACGCGCCGATGTTCACGTACGACGGCATCAGCACGACGTTCTTCGCGATGAACGAGCCACGGCGCGCGATGGCGGGCGGCACGACGCGAAAGCCGCCGGCAGCGAAATCTTCAGCGGTGTAGTTCGCGAACTTCGACGGCACCTTGTCGTAGAACTGCGAGTAGCCGCCGGCCGGTTGCGGCACGTTGTCCTCGAGGCGGAACGACAGCAGCACGGCTTTTTTCAGCCACTGGTTGACGGTCCAGTCGCCATCCTTCTTTTCGGCGACGCGCAGCGCGCCTTTGTCGAGCTGCTCGATGGCATGCGTGACGGCATCACGCACTTCGGCGGGCGCGGCCTTCGGCGACAGCTCGGCGCGGTTTTCCCAGGCGTTATCGATGATCTGCTGAAGTTGTTGCGACATGTTCGTGATTTCTGAAGAGTGGAAAGCGGGTGAAGAGGCCGGCGGCCGGCTGAAAGCGGTTCGCGGCGCGTCAGCGCGCCAGCGAACGGCAAAAATCGACGATCCGCTGCGCGCCTTCGGTGCATTCGTCGACACCGGCGACGAGCGCGAGGCGCACGAAATCGCGACCGGGATTCGTGCCTTGCGCGGTGCGGGCGAGGAACGATCCGGGCAGAACCGTCACATTATAGTCGGCGTACAGGCGCCGGGCGAAGTCAGTATCCGAAAGGCCAGTGCGCGAAACGTCCACCCACAGGTAGAACGCGGCATCCGGCAGACGCACGTCGAGCATGCCGGCGAGCATCGGCGTCACGGTGGAGAACTTCTGCACGTACTTCGCGCGGTTCTCGCGCACGTGCGTCTCGTCGTTCCAGGCGGCGATGCTGGCACTCTGGTAGACGGTCGAGAGCGCGGCGCCGTGATACGTGCGGTACAGCAGGAACTGCTTCAGGATCGCCGCGTCGCCCGCGACGAAGCCCGAGCGCATGCCCGGCACATTCGAGCGCTTGGACAGGCTCGAGAGCATGACAAGCCGCTCGAAGCCGCGGCCGAGCCGGTGCGCGGCTTCGAGGCCGCCGAGCGGCGGCTTTGCTTCGTCGAAATAGATCTCGGAATAGCATTCGTCGGACGCGATCACGAAGCCGTAGCGGTCCGACAGCGCGAACAGTTCTCGCCAGTCGTCGAGCGTGAGCACGGCGCCCGTCGGATTGCCCGGCGAGCACACGTACAGGAGCTGCGTGCGTGCCCAGATGTCTGCGGGAATGGCCGCGTAGTCGCAGGCGAAGTTACGCGCTGGATCGCTGTTCGCGAAGTATGGCTGGGCGCCGGCCAGGAGCGCCGCGCCCTCGTAAATCTGGTAGAACGGGTTTGGGCAGAGTACGATCGCGGGCTCGCCACCGATCTTTTTCGATGGATCGATCACCGTCTGCGCGAGCGCGAAAAGCGCCTCGCGTGAGCCTGCGACGGGCAACACCTGCGTCAGCGGGTCGACGGCCGGCAGGTCGTAACGCCGCGCGATCCAGCGGGCGATCGATTCGCGCAGCGCCGGCGCACCGAGCGTCGCCGGGTACGAAGCGAGACCGCCGAGCGATTCGACGACGGCGTCGCGGATCAGCGCGGGCGTGGGGTGTTTCGGCTCACCGATGCCAAAGCTGATGTGCGCGAGACCGGCGGGCGGCGTGACGTCCTGGAAAAGCGCGCGCAGCTTTTCGAACGGATAGGGCTGGAGAGAGTCGAGTAGCGGGTTCACTGGGCGGATCGAGCCTGGTCGAAGACGGACAAACACAGATGAAGGCGGCGCGCGGCGACATCCTGAAGACGGGATCGGACGACCGGCGGCGAGCACTGGATTATAGCGTGCCGAGGAGCCTCCGGGCCCGGCGCGCACGGCGATCGGCAGGGGGCGCATCCTCGCGGATACGCCAGACAGGAGGCGGGATGCAGGCAGTAACAGACGAAGGGCGGAGCCCGTGGCGGCAAGGCGCGCGGCAGCAGGCGCCCCAGCGGGGACCGCGCGATGAATAGCGGGCTCCGGAACAGCTGGTCGACCGGCTGGCCGACGCTCGCAATCATGCTGGGCGCGTCGGTCTGGGGTCTGATCTGGTATCCGCTGCGCATGCTCGCCGCGCTGGGCGTGTCCGGCACGGCGGCGAGCGCATTGACGAGCGGTGCCGGGTGCCTCTTCGTGCTGCTCCTGCGTCGTCGCGCGATCGCGACGGTCCGGTGGCACTGGCTGCTGCCGGCGCTGGCACTGGCCGCCGGCGTGACGAACCTCGGCTTCGTATGGGGGTCCATTCACGGCGAAGTAATGCGCGTGCTGCTGCTGTTCTATCTCACGCCCGCATGGACCGCGCTCTTCGCGCACTTCATCCTGCACGAACGGCTGACGTGGTCGGGCGCGGCGCTCGCCGCGCTGTCGCTGGCGGGCGCGATGATGATGCTGTGGTCTCCGCAACCCGGCATTCCGATGCCGGGCAACCTGGCCGAATGGGCGGGGCTGGCGGGCGGCATGGGCTTCGCGATGAGCAACGTGCTGATTCTGAAGGCAAGCCGCGTGCTGCCCGACATGAAGCCCGAAATGCGCACGGCGACGATCTTCGGCGGGGCGGCGATCTTCAGTTCATTCGCGTCGTTTTTCGAGGCGATGCCGGCGCCGCCGGCGGCCTCCCATCTCGCAACCGCTGCGTTGCTCGTATTGGGCCTTGGGTTCGTGCTGGGCTCCAACAACATGCTGGTGCAATACGGGCTCGCGCGCGTGCCGGCCAATCGCGCGTCGATCATCATGCTGTTCGAGATCGTGATCACGGCACTGTCCGCGTGGCTCTTCGCCGGCGAGACGCCCGGTCCGCGCGAATGGGCGGGCGGCGCGTGCATCGTGCTGGCGTCAGCGTTGTCGAGCTGGGTACATCGCACGAAAGCAAAACCGCCTGCTGGCACGCACTCCGACCCGGACCGTAAGGATCGGGAACGCGCGATGGTATGATTGCCCCTGCCTGTCGGGACGCGCTTGACTGCGTGTCGCCGGCCCGAGTACCGCGGTGGTTCCGCGTGCCGTCCGGCAAGGTTCGCCGACGGTGCCCGGGAACAGTGCGGTCCGATCCAATTTTCCCTTTTCAATCAGCGATATCGCCGTGCGTCTGACCTCGATCAAACTCGCTGGCTTCAAATCTTTCGTCGACCCCACGCATTTCCAGGTTCCAGGCCAGCTCGTCGGCGTGGTGGGTCCGAACGGTTGCGGCAAATCCAATATCATCGATGCCGTGCGCTGGGTGCTCGGCGAATCGCGCGCTTCCGAGCTGCGCGGTGAATCGATGCAGGACGTCATCTTCAATGGCTCGACGGCGCGCAAGCCGGGTAGCCGCGCCAGCGTCGAACTGATCTTCGACAATGCCGACGGCCGTGCGGCCGGCCAGTGGGGCCAGTATGCCGAGATCGCCGTCAAGCGCGTGCTGACGCGCGACGGCACGTCGAGCTACTACATCAACAACCTGCCGGCGCGCCGGCGCGACATCCAGGACATCTTCCTCGGTACCGGTCTCGGTCCGCGCGCGTACGCGATCATCGGGCAGGGCATGATCGCGCGGATCATCGAGGCGAAGCCGGAAGAGCTGCGCGTGTTCCTTGAAGAAGCCGCGGGCGTGTCGAAGTACAAGGAGCGTCGCCGCGAGACGGAAAGCCGTCTGCACGACACGCGCGAGAATCTGACGCGCGTCGAGGACATCGTGCGCGAACTCGGCGCGAACCTCGAAAAACTCGAGGCGCAGGCGGTGGTGGCCACGAAGTTCAAGGAACTGCAGGCCGACGGCGAAGAGAAACAGCGACTTCTCTGGCTCTTGCGCAAGAACGAGGCTGGCGGCGAGCAGGAACGCCAGCAGCGCGCCATCGAGCAGGCCCAGATCGATCTGGAAGCGCACACCGCGAAGCTGCGCGAAGTCGAGGCGCAACTGGAGACGCTGCGGGTTGCGCACTACTCGGCGAGCGACGCGATGCAGGGCGCCCAGGGCGCGCTCTACGAAGCGAATGCCGAGGTGAGCCGCCTCGAAGCGGAAATCCGCTTCATCGTCGAGTCGCGCAACCGCGTGCAGGCGCAGATCGCCGCGCTGACCGCGCAGCGTGAGCAGTGGCAGTCGCAAGCGCAGAAGGCGCAGGACGATCTCGAGGACGCGGAAGAACAGCTGGCCGTCGCGGAAGAAAAAGCCGCCGTGGCCGAAGACGAAGCGGCTGCAAAGCACGATGCGATGCCGGCGCTCGAAGCCCGCTGGCGCGATGCGCAGACGCAGCTGAACGAAGAGCGCGGCGGCATCGCGCAGACCGAACAGGCGCTCAAGCTCGAAGCCGCGCATCAACGTAACGCCGACCAGCAACTGCAGCAGTTGCAGCAGCGTCACGAGCGACTGAAGCAGGAATCGGGCGGCCTTGATGCGCCGGACGAAGCGCAGCTCGAAGAGCAGCGCATGCAGCTCGCCGAGCACGAGGAAATCCTCGCCGAAGCCCAGGCGCGTCACGCCGATGCGCAGGAAACGCTGCCGCGTCTGGATGGCGAACGTCGTGCCGCGCAGGAACGTGTGCAGGCGGAGAGCGCGCAGATTCACCAGCTCGAAGCGCGGCTTGCCGCGCTCAAGCAGCTTCAGGAAAACGTGCAGACCGAAGGCAAGATCCAGCCGTGGCTCGACAGGCACGAACTGGGCGCGCTGCCGCGTCTGTGGAAGAAGCTGCACGTCGAGGCGGGCTGGGAAACGGCGCTCGAATCGGTGCTGCGTGAGCGGCTTGCGGCGCTCGAAATCTCGAATCTCGACTGGGTCAAGGCATTCGCGACGGACGCGCCGCCCGCGAAGCTCGCGTTCTACGCACCGCCGGCTGCCGGACAGCCGGGCGACACGCCGTCGACGCTGCGCCCGCTGCTCTCGCTCGTGCGTATCGACGACGCCGGTTTGCGCGCGGTGCTCACCGACTGGCTCGGTCAGGCGTTCGTCGCCGACGATCTCGCGCAGGCGCTCGCGATGCGCTCGCAACTGCCGGCTGGCGGTGCGTTTGTCGTGAAAGCCGGTCACGTCGTGACGCGGGTCGGCGTGCAGCTGTACGCGGCCGATTCCGAACAGGCCGGCATGCTGGCCCGTCAGCAGGAAATCGAGAACCTGACGCGCCAGGTGCGCGCCCAGGCGCTCCTCGCCGACGAAGCGAAGGCTGCCGCGATCCGCGCGGAAGCCGCGCACACACAGGCATCGCAGGCACTATCGGACGTGCGCTCGCAGGCTGAGCGCGCGACGCAGCGCGTGCATGCACTGCAGATGGACGTGCTCAAGCTCACACAGGCGCACGAGCGCTACACGCAGCGCAGCACGCAGATCCGCGAGGAACTGGAAGAGATCACCGCGCAGATCGAGGAACAGCGCGCGTTGCGTGGCGAATCGGAAGCGAATTTCGAACGTCACGACACGCAGCTCGCCGAACTCCAGGCACGGTTCGAAGACAACCAGCTCGCGTTCGAAGCACTCGATGAAGCGCTGACCGCGGCACGCGCACAGTCGCGCGATCTCGACCGTGCCGCCACCGACGCGCGCTTTGCCGCGCGCAACATGGCGAACCGGATCGACGAACTGAAGCGCAGCATCCAGGTGGCGCACGAGCAGAGCGAGCGCGTCGCCGCTTCGCTGGAAGATGCACGTGCCGAACTCGAAACGATCAACGAGCAGACCGCGCACACCGGCCTGCACGACGCGCTGGAGTTGCGTGCGGCGAAAGAAGAGTTGCTCCACGCCGCCCGTCTCGAACTCGACGACCTGACCGCTAAGCTGCGTTCCGCCGACGAAACCCGTCTCACCGCCGAACGTGCGCTGCAACCGCTGCGCGACCGCATTACCGAACTGCAGTTGAAGGAACAGGCGGCGCGCCTGAACGGCGAACAGTTCGTCGAACAGCTGGCCGCCGCGGGCGTGGACGAAGCCGAGTTGCAGGCCAAACTCACGCCGGACATGAAGCCGTCGTATCTGCAGGGCGAAGTCACGCGCCTGAACAACGCCATCGCGGCGCTCGGACCGGTGAACATGGCGGCGCTCGACGAACTGAAGACTGCGAGCGAGCGCAAGACGTTCCTCGATGCGCAGTCGGCCGATCTGAACAACGCCATCGAAACGCTCGAAGACGCAATCCGCAAGATCGACCAGGAAACCCGCACGTTGCTGCAGGGCACGTTCGACGAGGTCAACCGGCATTTCGGCGAACTGTTCCCGCGTCTTTTCGGCGGCGGCCAGGCGAAGCTCATCATGACTGGCGACGAAATTCTCGACGCCGGTGTGCAGGTGATGGCGCAACCGCCGGGCAAGAAGAATTCGACCATTCATCTGCTCTCGGGCGGTGAAAAGGCACTGACGGCGACGGCGCTCGTGTTCGCGATGTTCCAGCTGAATCCGGCCCCGTTCTGTCTGCTGGACGAAGTGGATGCACCGCTCGACGATGCGAACACCGAACGTTTCGCGAACCTCGTGCGCGCGATGTCCGTCAAGACGCAGTTCCTCTTCATCTCGCACAACAAGATTGCGATGGAAATGGCGCAACAGCTGATCGGCGTGACCATGCAGGAGCAGGGCGTGTCGCGGATCGTCGCGGTCGACATGGAAACGGCCGCGGGCTTCGCGCAGAATATCGTTTGACCCGAAGAACGAATCGAGCAGACGGCGCGCGCCTGCACGCCACGCAGCGGCGTCTGGCCGCGCGAGGCAGACGCGGCCGGCTGCATCGCAGACAAAAGAATTGCTGATGGAGCATGCATGGACGAGTTGACACTCGGTTTGATCGGCGCCGGCGCCGTGGTGGTCGGGGGCGTGGTGGTCTACAACGCGTGGCAGGGCGCGAAGGTACGCCGTCGTATGCCGCGCCCCATGCCGCCTGAAACCGCCGAAACGTCCGTACGCGACGACGAAAAAGAGCAGAGCCCGTTCATCGAACCCGCGCGGCCGGCCACACGCCGTGAGCCCTCGCTTGGCGATCCGGCGGATGCCGCCTCGGCCTCGCGCGTCGAGCCGAGTTTCGGCGGAGCGGGCGTCGCGCCGCTCGATACGCCGGTCGACATCCAGGCCGAAACGACGACACCAAACGGTTATCCCGAACCGGACGAAACCGGTGCTTTTGCGCCTGCCGGCGCGGCTGGCCAGGAGCCGGTCGAGCCGATTCTGCCTGCGGCCACGACGATTTCCCCGGCGCCGCCGGCTATCGTGGATCGCCGTATCGATTGCATCGTGCCGATCCGGCCGGCCGGCCCCGTTGCGGGCGACAAGATTATTCCGCTGGCCCAGCGCCTGCGGCGCGCGGGCAGCAAGCCGGTTCACATCGAAGGCAAGCCGGAAGGTGGCGGCGCGTGGGAGTTGCTGCAAAACGGCGCCCGCTACGAAGAACTGCGCGCGGCGGCGCAACTCGCGAATCGCAGCGGCCCGCTCAACGAACTGGAGTTTTCCGAGTTCGTGACGGGCGTACAGCAGTTCGCGGACGCGATCGACGCCTCTCCCGAATTTCCCGACATGCTGGAAACGGTCGCGATGGCACGCGAACTCGACGGCTTCGCTGCACAATGCGACGCCCAGCTGTCGATCAACGTGATGTCCGACGGCGCGCCGTGGTCCGCGAACTACGTGCAGGCCGTGGCTTCGCAGGACGGTCTGCTGCTCTCTCGCGACGGCACACGCTTCGTCAAGCTTGATGCCAGGCAGAGCCCGGTGTTCATGCTCCAGTTCGGCGACACGAATTTCCTGCGCGACGACCTCACGTACAAGGGCGGCCAGCTGATCACGCTGGTACTCGACGTGCCGGTCGCCGACGAGGATATCCTGCCGTTCCGCCTGATGTGCGATTACGCGAAGTCACTGTCCGAGCGCATTGGCGCGCGGGTCGTCGACGATCAACGCCGGCCGTTGCCGGAAAGCGCGCTGCTCGCCATCGAAAAGCAGTTGATGACGCTGTATGCTCGCCTCGAACAGGCCGGCATCCCGGCGGGCTCGCCGGCCACGCGCCGTCTTTTCAGTCAGTAAGCCTGTCGCTGTCGTCCGGCTCGCGTTTCATCGCCCTGCCGTGCAACACCCTCGACGTGTTGCACGGCAGCGGCCCGACGATCCATCCGTTTCAGTTCACCTCCTTTGGCCATTTTGCGCCGTCGATCCACATCTTGATCGCTGCAACGACGGATGCGTCCTGGCCGTTGAAGCCGTGATGCGCCATCGCCTTGCAGGGGTTGCCGCTCGCGTCGCCGCCGCTCACGGTGATGAGGTCGTGGCCGCGGGCAATGCGTTTTGCCGCGTCGAACGAGCAGAGAAAGCACGCGTCGTCGACGTGATGCACGAATAGCTGACGTGCGTGGATCGCGTTGTAGTCGAAACCGGCAAGCGGCAGCGCCTGGCCGCGCGAAGGGCTGCTGAGCGTCGACGTATGGACGACCGCTTGCCAGGTGTTGCTGAGAACCCGCCCGGCGAACGCCGTCGAAATCGTGCCCCGGCTCGTGCCGACGAGAACGAGGTTCGCATCCGGAAAGCGATGCTTCAGGTCAGCGGCGATCCGCGCGATATCCTGCGTGTGACGCGACGACGCCCGGAAACTGTCGGTATAACCGTCGGGTAGATCGGAGGGCGAGTCTACGATTGCCGTAGCGAAGCGATCATCGACGATCAGACCACGTGCGCGAACCAGAAAATTGTTCTTCTCCCGCATCGTGATCTCGCCGTCTGCTTTCTGTTTGAGATCCAGCCTGCCATCGCCGCCAGGCATCATGACGAGTACCCACGCGGGTTTGCTGCCATCTTTCTGGGTGAGCAGACAGGCGATCGACTGACCGCCCGAAAGGGGGACGCTCACGACCTGCTCGCGCGCGAGCACCGGCAAGACGTGCAGCGCCACGAACATCGC
This sequence comes from Paraburkholderia gardini, assembly GCF_907164575.1. Lineage (GTDB taxonomy): Bacteria > Pseudomonadota > Gammaproteobacteria > Burkholderiales > Burkholderiaceae > Paraburkholderia > Paraburkholderia gardini. The sequence continues at coordinate 43,712 of NZ_CAJQYY010000010.1, read as the reverse complement.
GCATAGCGTTCGCAACAGCCTGGCCATGTACGGCACGTGGCTGGTGCGCAAGTGAAAAGATGACATGACTTCTCCTGCAATCGATGCGCCAGGTGTGCGGCGCAAGAACGTGATAGGGCTGCAGCCGCCAGGTTCGCATCCGGTCGCGCCTGTGTCAACGCGTTGCAATGCACGTTGACCAACTAGCCAGGAGGAAGCGGGGGGCGACTGCTGCATCTGCACGAAGCTGGCCGTTCGGACGATGCCATGAGCGACGCTTCCTGCGATAATCTGGCGTCTGAGATTCTTCTGAGAACCCGTCCATAGCATGGCTCGAACTTCCGTCCCTGATCCAGCAGTCACGTCGCCGGCCGGGCAGGCCGCATGGTTGCGCGCCGAACTTGAACGCGCGAACCATGCGTACTACGTGCTCGACCAGCCGGACCTGCCGGACGCCGAATACGACCGGCTCTTCAAGGCGCTGCAGCAGATCGAATCCGAACATCCGGACCTGATCACGCCGGATTCACCGACGCAGCGCGTCGGTGGCGAGGTCGCACGTGGCTTTGAGCCGGTCGTGCATTCGATGCCGATGCTTTCGCTGAACAACGGCTTCGCTGACGAAGACATCGCCGCGTTCGACAAACGCGTGTCCGACATGCTCGGCGTGGCGCCGGTCGATTACGCATGCGAACTCAAGTTCGACGGGCTCGCCATTTCGCTGCGTTATGTCGACGGCCGCTTCGTGCAGGCGTCGACACGCGGCGACGGCGAAACGGGTGAGGATGTGACCGAGAACATCCGGACGGTCCGCTCGATTCCGCTTACGCTAAAGGGCAAACGCATACCCGGGGTGCTGGACGTTCGCGGCGAAGTGCTGATGTTTCGCCGCGACTTCGAGCGCCTGAACGCACGGCAGCGCGAAGCGGAACAGCGCGAATTCGCGAATCCGCGCAACGCCGCGGCCGGCAGCCTGCGTCAGCTCGATCCGAAAATCACCGCGCAGCGGCCGTTGTCGTTCTTCGCGTACGGCATCGGCGTGCTCGAAGGTATGGAGATGCCGGCAACCCATAGTGCGCTGCTCGACTGGTATGGCGAACTGGGCCTGCCGGTGAATACGGAGCGGGCTGTGGTGAAGGGCGTGGAAGGGCTGCTGGCGTTCTTCCATGTTGTCGGCGAAAAGCGGGATGCGCTGCCGTACGACATCGATGGCGTCGTGTACAAGGTCAACAACCGCGAAGAGCAGGACCGGCTCGGTTTCGTGTCGCGCGCGCCGCGCTTCGCGCTTGCACACAAGTTCCCGGCGCAGGAAGCGCTCACGAAGCTTCTGGCGATCGATGTTCAGGTCGGGCGCACGGGCGCGATCACGCCGGTTGCCAGGCTGGAGCCCGTGTTCGTCGGCGGCGCGACCGTGACGAACGCGACGCTGCACAACGAAGACGAAGTGCGTCGCAAGGACATCCGCATCGGCGACACGGTCGTGGTGCGCCGTGCGGGCGACGTCATTCCCGAGGTGGTGAGCGCGTTGCTCGACCGGCGTCCGGCCGACGCGCGCGAGTTCGTGATGCCGACGCAGTGTCCGGTCTGCGGTTCCGCGATCGAGCGTCTGCCGGAAGAAGTGATCGCGCGGTGCAGTGGTGGGCTTTTTTGTCCCGCGCAGCGCAAGCAGGCGCTGTGGCACTTCGCGCAACGTCGCGCGCTCGATATCGACGGCCTGGGGGAAAAGATCATCGATCAGCTGGTCGAACAGAATCTGGTTCGCACGCCTGCCGATCTGTTCAACCTCGGATTCTCGACGCTCGCCGCGCTCGATCGTTTCGCGGACAAGTCCGCGCAAAACCTGCTGGATTCCCTGGAAAAAGCCAGGCACACTACGCTCGCCCGCTTCATCTATGCGCTGGGTATCCGGCATGTCGGTGAATCGACCGCGAAGGACCTGGCAAAGTATTTTGGCTCGCTCGATCCGGTCATGAACGCGTCGGTCGAAGAACTGCTTGAAGTCAACGACGTCGGGCCGGTTGTCGCCGAAGCGCTTCATCAGTTCTTCGCTGAAGAGCACAATCGCACGGTGATTGAACAGTTGCGGGCCCCGGGCCGCGTGACATGGCCGGAAGGGCCGCCGGCACCGAAGGCGCCGCAGGGCGTGCTGGCGGGCAAGACCGTCGTGCTGACGGGCACACTGCCCACACTCGCGCGTGACGACGCGAAAGAAATGCTGGAGGCGGCCGGCGCGAAAGTGGCCGGTTCGGTGTCGAAAAAAACCGACTACGTGGTCGCCGGCGCGGAAGCGGGCAGCAAGCTCGCGAAGGCCGAGGAACTCGGCATTCCCGTACTCGACGAAGAAGGTATGCGCAAGCTTCTGGAGGGGCACCTGACATGATTCGTGAAATCCTCAAGATGGGCGATCCGCGTCTTCTACGCATCGCCGCACCGGTCGATCGTTTCGATACGCCCGCTCTGCATGACCTCGTGAAGGATATGTTCGACACGATGCACGACGCGAACGGCGCAGGGCTCGCCGCGCCGCAGATTGGCGTCGACCTGCAGGTTGTGATCTTCGGATTCGGGCGTAACGAACGTTACCCGGACGCGCCCTCCGTGCCGGAAACGGTGCTCATCAATCCGACCATTTCGCCGGTATCGCAGGATATGGAGGAAGGCTGGGAAGGGTGCCTGTCCGTGCCGGGATTGCGCGGCGCCGTGAGCCGGTTCACGATGATCCGGTATCAGGGTTTCGACCAGTTCGGCAAACCGATCGATCGTGTCGCGGAGGGGTTTCACGCCCGAGTCGTTCAGCACGAATGCGATCACCTGATCGGCAAGCTCTATCCGATGCGGATCAACGATTTCTCGAAGTTTGGCTTCACTGAAGTACTGTTTCCTGGGCTTGATCCGAACAGCGACGATTGAGCCGTTAGCCGTGAAAGGTGCGACCGGTGTGACCGATCGCGCACCGCAATGGAAAACGCCCGCGGATGCGGGCGTCCCTGCCTTTCGGTCCGGCCTGAGCCGGACACTGGCACGTATTCCTGTGATGTCAGTACCTCAGAACGATTCTTCAGTGTCCAGATAGCGCCATTGTCCCTGGGGCAACGCGCCGAGTTGAACACGGCCCATTCGAACGCGCTTTAGTCCGACGACGTTCAGTCCAACCAGTTCGCACATACGACGGATCTGGCGTTTCTTGCCTTCGCGCAACACAAAGCGGAGTTGCTCGCCGTTTTGCCAGCTCACCATGGCGGGCTTGAGTGGCACGTCGTCGAGCGACAGGCCGTGTCGCAATGTTGCGAGGCTTTCTGGCGGGAAACTCTGATCAATATCGGTTGCCTGGTCGCCGTAAGTCACGCGGACCAGGTATTCCTTGTCGATATCCGAGTTTTCGCCGATCAATTGCCGCGCGACGCGACCATCCTGCGTCAGGACCAGCAGGCCGGTGGAGTCGATGTCGAGGCGTCCCGCAGGTGCCAGCGCACGCAGTTGCATACCCGAGAAGCGGATTCCCGAGCGGTCGCCTTCCCAGTGATTTTCGGGCGTGATGAGCGTGATGGCCGGCAGATAGCCGTCCTCGGCCTGGCCCGACACAAAACCAACCGGCTTGTGCAGCAGGATCGTGACCTGTTTTGCCTGCTCGGCCCGGGCTGCCGGGTCGATTTCGATCTGTTGCTCCGGAAGCACCTTCGTGCCGAGCGTGTCGATCCGGACGCCATCCACGATCACCCAGCCTTTTTCGATCCATTCGTCCGCTTCGCGTCGCGAGCACAGGCCGAGTTCCGACATCCGTTTCGACAGCCGCAGCGAGCCCGGTTGATCGTTGTGATGATCGTCAGACGCGGTCTCGCGAGCTTCGGCTGCGCGTGCCGGTTTGGCGTCGACGGTTGCCGGACGCCGCGCGGGTCGTTCTTCGCGCGCAGGGCGCCCGGCGCGGTCCGCATAGGTGCTTTTTACAGGTCTCGCGAAAGCCCGCTCGCCGCGTTCGCCCGCGCCGCGTTCTTTCGCGAATGCGGGGCGTTCGGTGCTGCCGCTGCGGGGAGGACGCCCGGCGTCACGTCGTGTGCCGGGGGCACCCCGATCGGCGCCAGGGTGGGGACGAGCAGCGTCGGTGCGTTCGCGCGCATCGTCGCGCTCACGTCGCGGTGGGCCGCCACGGGCGCCTGTATCCGCGGGGCGTGCCGCTGCACCGTATGGCCGGCGTGTGCCTTCTTCACGCGGCGCGCGAGGTGCGCGCTCGCTGTCGAAACGTCGCGGCGCGCGTTCGCCGCCAGCACGTTCGCCTTCCGCGCGACGCGGCGGGCGGTCACTACGATCGCGGTTACCTTCGAACGAACGTGGCGGCCGTTCGCCTTCAGCACGACGCGGCGGGCGGTCACTACGATCGCGGTTACCTTCGAACGAACGAGCCGGGCGGTCACCTTCAGCCCGACGCGGCGCCGCGCCACCCGGACCATCGCGTCGCGGCGGCCGTTCGCCGCTGGCGCGACGGTCATTCCGCTCACCGCCGCCCGACCGTTCGCGCGTCGATGCGCCTTCCGGTCGAGCCGGCCGCGGTCCGGTCGACGGACGCCCGCCGGTGCCCGGCGCACGTTTGCCGCCGGCAGGGCCGGCCCCGGCAAAAGAGCGCTTTGCCGCGCCCCCGGAAGACGGTCCGCCGCGGCGCTCGCCTGCCCCCGCGTCGTCGCTGTTGCGTTTGCCCAGCATCGACGTCGGCTTGGGTCCAACCGGCTTGGATTTGCTACGCGCCGCGGCGCTGCCCGAACGAACGGGAGCCCGATCGGCACTTGCCGGCCGCGGGTGCCTGGCTGTCAGTTTGACTCGCATGAAATCTCACACTGCGATCGCGCGCAGCAGTTCGGTCTCGACCTGAATTTGCAGGCGGTTGTCCGAGAGGCCGTGGCCGTCCAGCAGGAACACGTCCTCGACACGTTCGCCGAGGGTGTTGATCCGCGCCGCATGGACGCCGACCCGATGTTCCGCCAGCACGCGCGCGATCGAATAAAGAAGGCCTGGCCGGTCGTTCGCCGACACGGACAGGATGTAGTACTGGCCGCGCTCGTCGGCCCGAAGATCGACACGCGGCGTAACCGGGAAGGTCCGCGACAGACGCGACAGGCGCCCCTTCGACGGTTCTGGCAGCAACGGACCTTCGCCCGACAGCCGGGCGCACAGTTGCTGTTCCACCAGATTGGCGATGTCCCGATAATGCACGTCTTCCTCGGTGTGCGCGACGAGGAAGTTGTCGAGTGCGTATCCGTGGCGCGTCGTACTGACCCGCGAATCCAGCACCGACAGTGCATTGCGGTCGAAATACGCGCAGATCGCCGCGAACAGGTCAGGGCGGTCCTTCACGTACACGAGCACCTGAAGCCCCGCACCGATCGGCGACGGCCGGGCCCGGACGATCGGTGTGGGCGTTTCGACGTGCCGGTACAGCACACGCGTTTGCCACGCGATGTCAGCCGCGTCGTGACGCAGGAAGTAACCCACATCGAGCTTGTCCCACAGCGCCCGCTGGGCGTTTTCCGGAACGGTTTCGAGACGCAGCAGCGAAAGCGCCTGCTCCTGCCGCGATTTCAGTTCGGAATGCGCATCGGGACGCGCCCCACCGAGCACGGCCAGCGTGGCCCGGTACAGGTCTTCGAGCAACTTGCCTTTCCATGCGTTCCATACTTTCGGGCTCGTGCCACGAATGTCGGAAACGGTCAGCAGGTAAAGCGCGGTCAGCCACCGTTCGGAACCGACGAGGGCGGCAAATGCCTTGATCACCTCTGGATCGCTCGTGTCCTGTTTCTGCGCGACGTGGCTCATGGTCAGATGCTGCTGGACGAGCCACACAACCAGCTTGCCATCGTCACCGCCGATGCCGTGATCGCGGCAGAAGCGGCGTGCATCAGCCATGCCGAGCGTCGAATGGTCGCCGCCGCGCCCCTTGGCGATATCGTGGAACAGCGCGGCCACGTAAAGCACGTAGGGCCGCTCGAAGTTCGCGATCAGCTGGCTGCAGAACGGGTACTCGTGCGCGTGTTCGGCCACGGAGAAGCGGCGCAGATTGCGCAGTACCATCAGGATATGCTGGTCGACCGTATAGACGTGATACAGGTCGTGCTGCATCTGTCCGACGATGCGCCGGAAATTCAACAGGTAGCGCCCAAGCACGCTGGTCTGGTTCATCAGGCGCATTGCATGCGTCAAGCCTTCCGGCTGCTTCAGGATATCGAGGAAGAGTCGCCGGTTTTCGGGATCCCGCCGCCAGTGCTGGTCCATCATCTCGCGCGCATTGTAGAGCGCGCGCAGCGTGCGGGCGGACAGGCCCTTCACGCCAGGCGTTTTCTCGTACAGCAGAAAAGCCTCGAGGATTGCGTTCGGCTCACGCTCGAAAACGTCGTCCGTGGCAATTTCCAGCATGCCCTGTTTTTCGACGAAACGATCGGACAAGACCCGGGTGATGTTGCTTGTTTTCGGAAAAAGCTGCGCCTCGATGTTCTGGATCAGAATCGTCGCAAGCTGCGTGACAGCCTTGGCCGCCCAGTAATAGCGGCGCATCAGCTGTTCGCTGGCGCGCTTCGTGGCGGTCGCCTTGTAACCGAAGCTCTCCGCGACCGGATTCTGCAGGTCGAACACCAGGATGTCCTGGCGACGCCCGGCAATGATGTGCAAACGGGCCCGCAGTGTTTTCAGAAAACCTTCGTTACGGCGCAACTCGCGTGCTTCACGCCCGGTAATCAGGCCGCGCGCATCCAGCTCGCGCCAGCTGCTGCCCAATTGCGCTGCCTGCGTGACCCACAGGATCAGTTGCAGATCGCGCAGGCCGCCGGGGCTTTCCTTGATGTTCGGCTCGAGTGCGTACGGCGTGTCCTGGTACCGGGCGTGACGCTGACGCATCTCCAGCACCTTGGCCTGGAAAAACGCGCGTGGGTCGAGGGCGTCGCGGTAGCGCTGCGAGAAATCTTCGAAGAGCGCCGTGCTACCCGTGATCCGGCGTGCTTCGAGCAGTGCTGTGCGGACCGTGATGTCGTTGGCCGCTTCGTCGAGACATTGCGAAACAGTGCGCACGCTGCTGCCGAGTTCGAGGCCCAGGTCCCACGCAAGCCCGATGAAGCGCTCTATACGTGCTTCCAGATGCGGGACCGGTTCGTCCGGCAGGAGGACGAGGATGTCGATATCCGAATGAGGCGCCAGTTCGCCGCGACCGAAGCCGCCCACGGCGACCAGCGCCAGCGACCCGGGCAGCTCGCAGGCACTCCAGGCGCCTGTCAGCGCGCTGTCGGTGAGGCGCGCGAGCGAGCGCATCAGCGAGTCGACGTTGGCCGCTGACCGGAAACGCTCCAGTAACAAAGCTTTGGCCACCTTGTAGTCCGCCCGTAGCGACGAGGCATGGGTTAGCGCGACAGCTGGAACACTCATGGGCGACCGGGTCAGGAGATCGAGGGACCGTTCAGGCGGTGGCGGCGGCGAGAGCCGGGCGGGCAGGCGTGCCGACGGAGACCGTCAGCACTTCATAACCTGTTTCCGTGACCAGTATCGTGTGCTCCCATTGTGCCGACAGGCTGCGGTCTTTCGTTTTCACGGTCCACTGGTCAGGCATCGTGCGGATATCGCGACGACCGGCGTTGATCATCGGCTCGATCGTGAAAATCATGCCTTTTTGCAGCTCGATGCCGGTGCCGGGGCGCCCGTAATGCAGGATCTGCGGATCGTCGTGGAAAACCTGGCCGATGCCGTGACCGCAGTATTCCCGCACGACGCTATAACCCTGGGCCTCGGCGTGCCGCTGGATCGCATGGCCGATATCGCCGAGATGCGCGCCGGGCCGAACCTGCTCGATGCCGCGCCACATGCATTCGAACGTGGTCTGCACGAGCCGCTTCGCGAGAATCGAACCCTCGCCGACGATGAACATCCGGCTGGTGTCGCCGAAATAGCCGTTCTTGATGACGGTGATGTCGATATTGAGCGCGTCGCCGTTCTTGAGCGTTTTTTCGCCCGGAATGCCGTGGCAGATCACGTCGTTGACGGAAATGCACGTCGCTTTCGGGTAGGGCGGATAGCCGGGCGGCTGATAGTTGAGCGGCGCCGGAATCGTGCCCTGTACGTTCAGCATGTATTCGTGACACAGACGATCGAGTTCACCCGTCGTCACGCCGGCCTTGACATGCGGCGTGATGTAGTCGAGCACCTCGCTTGCGAGTTTGCCGGCAATGCGCATCTGCGCGATATCGTCTTCGTTTTTGAGCGTAATAGCCATGAGTCGGGCCTGAAATGCAGTTTATTAAAAGATTATCGCACCATATGGGGCCTGCCGCAGCCTTTTGAGACGGCGTTCTGGCCGTCCGGCTAGATGTTGAGGGAGCATCGGCGGGCGTGGCAGCCGGGTCGCTGGCGCCGGAAGGTGCAACCGCCGCGCGGTTCAGGGGCAACCGCGCGGGTTGAGTCGACCGATAGTCACGTGCTATAATCTTTGGCTAAGTCGTTCAGGGTTATTTTGCCGTGCCGCTACTGCGGGCCCGGGGCGGCGGATGTGGCAGCAAGGAAGAAGTAGTAAAAGGCAGTAAAAGCAGCACAAGGCAGCAGACTCGCAAGCCGGCGCACCCAGGGTGTTCGCGGCGTCAGGTTCCCGCAGAGGCGGGCGCGGCGCAGTGGATACGGCAGCCGGCTTAAGACCCCAACCCTCGCGGAGATTTTCATGGCAGTTACCATGCGTCAAATGCTGGAAGCCGGTGTCCACTTTGGTCACCAGACGCGCTTCTGGAACCCGAAGATGGCCCCCTTCATTTTCGGCCATCGCAACAAGATTCACATCATCAACCTCGAAAAGACGCTGCCGATGTACAACGACGCACTGAAGTACGTGCGTCAGCTGGCAGCGAATCGCGGCACGATCCTGTTTGTCGGCACGAAGCGTCAATCGCGCGACACGATCGCCGAAGAGGCGAAGCGCGCTGGCATGCCTTACGTCAACGCCCGCTGGCTTGGCGGCATGCTGACCAACTTCAAGACGCTGAAGGTGTCGATCAAGCGCCTGAAGGACATGGAAGCCGCTGTTGAGTCGGGCGAAACCGAGCGCATGAGCAAGAAGGAAGCGCTCCTGTTCGAACGCGAAATCCAGAAGCTGCAAAAGTCGATCGGCGGCGTGAAGGACATGGGCGGTATTCCGGACGCGATTTTCGTCGTTGACGTCGGCTATCACAAGATTGCCGTCACTGAAGCGAACAAGCTTGGCGTGCCGGTCATTGCCGTGGTCGACACGAACCATTCGCCGGAAGGCATCGACTACGTGATTCCGGGTAACGACGACGCCAGCAAGGCTGTCATCCTGTACACGGCAGGCGTGGCTGACGCGATCCTCGAAGGCCGTGCGAACGCGGTCAACGAAGTGGTGCAGGCTGCCCGTGGCGGCGAAGGCGACGAGTTCGTCGAGGTCAACGGGGAAGCGTAAAACTGCCCCGTGTCCGGCAAAAAAGGGGGCTTTCTACAGGCCCCCTTTTTTTAAGCCGCGATAAAGAGTGCAGGCCGGGCAGGCAGCCCGGCACGCGGCGCGGCAAATTTTTCGCGCCGCAGCGGAAACGAATTCTTGCCGCCGGTATCGAAGTGCGGGCGGCGTGTGAAAGACAGACTCAAGGAGCGAATGATGGCGGCAATTACCGCAAGCATGGTTGCAGAACTGCGCGCGAAGACCGACGCGCCGATGATGGAATGCAAGAAGGCCCTGACGGAAGCCGAAGGCGACATGGCCCGTGCTGAAGAACTGCTGCGCGTGAAGCTCGGCAACAAGGCCAGCAAGGCAGCATCGCGTGTGACGGCTGAAGGCGTGATCGCTTCGTTCATCGGCGGCAACGCAGGCGCGATCGTCGAGCTGAACTGCGAAACCGACTTCGTTTCGAAGAACGACGACTTCCTCGCTTTCTCGAACACCGTTGCCCAGCTGGTCGCAACGCAAAACCCGGCTGACGTCGCCGCCCTGTCGGCGCTGCCGCTGGAAGGCTCGACGGTCGACGCAGTGCGCCTCGCGCTGGTCGGCAAGATCGGTGAAAACCTGTCGATCCGCCGTTTCGTGCGTTTCGAAACGCCCAACAAGCTGGCGGCGTACCTGCACGGCACGCGTATCGGCGTGCTGGTCGAGTACACGGGCGCGGAAGAGCAGGTCGGCAAGGACGTCGCGATGCACATCGCCGCGATGAAGCCGGTCTCGCTGTCGTCGGACGAAGTGCCGGCTGACCTGATCGCCAAGGAACGCAGCATTGCTGAACAGAAGGCCGCCGAATCGGGCAAGCCGGCTGAAATCGTCGCGAAGATGGTCGATGGCAGCGTCCAGAAGTATCTGAAGGAGGTGTCGCTGCTGAACCAGCCGTTCGTCAAGAACGACAAGCAGACGATCGAACAGATGCTGAAGGCCGCGAACACGAGTGTGCAGAAGTTCGCACTGTTCGTCGTCGGCGAAGGCATCGAGAAGAAACAGGACGACTTCGCTGCTGAAGTGGCCGCGCAGGTCGCTGCTGCAAAGCAGCAATAAGCGGTCTCGCAGTATCGTTTGACCCGCGGCGGGGCAAGATCCTGCTGCGGCCGGCAGTGCCACGCGGTCAGACGCGGGCTGTAACGCGGGTTGATTCCCGCGCTACAGCCGCCCGGGCCGGGCCTTCGGGTCCGATAATCTGGCGGCGCTTGCCCGAATCAGCATTTCACCCCTACAGTTCCATGTTGTCGTCGTCCTCTTCAGCGCGATCCGGATATCTCTATGCCCACTGCCTATAAACGCGTCCTCCTCAAACTCTCCGGCGAAGCTCTCATGGGCGACGATGCATTTGGCATCAACCGCCTGACGATCGAAAGAATGGTGGCGGACGTGGCCGAGGTCGTGCAGCTCGGCACGCAGCTGGCGGTAGTGATTGGCGGTGGCAATATTTTCCGGGGCGTCGCGGGCGGCGCGGCCGGCATGGACCGTGCGACGGCCGATTACATGGGGATGCTTGCCACGATGATGAACGCGCTGGCGCTGCAGGACGCAATGCGCCACGCCGGTATCGAGGCGCGCGTGCAGTCCGCGCTGCGCATGGACCAGGTCGTCGAGCCGTACATCCGCCCGCGCGCCATCCGGCAGCTGGAAGAGGGCAAGGTCGTGATTTTCGCGGCCGGCACGGGCAACCCGTTCTTCACGACGGATACAGCCGCCGCGCTGCGCGGCTCGGAAATTGGCGCGGAAGTCGTGCTGAAGGCCACGAAGGTCGATGGCGTCTACTCGGCCGATCCGAAAAAGGATGCGTCCGCGACGCGCTATACCACGATCAGCTTCGACGAGGCGATCGGCCGCAATCTGCAGGTCATGGACGCGACCGCGTTTGCGCTGTGCCGCGACCAGAAGCTGCCGATCCGCGTGTTTTCGATCGTCAAGCCGGGCGCGCTCAAGCGCATCGTACAGGGCGAGGACGAAGGCACGCTCGTCCACGTGTAAACTCCCTTCCACGTAAAGTGGGCTGAACGCGGGCCCAGGTCGCCGCTCATGCGTGCTGGCCGGCCTGCACCGATTTAAAGGTTCGGAGGTTTAATCATGTCTGTGGCTGACATCAAGAAGGGCGCTGACCAGAAAATGCAGCGTACGATCGAAGCGTTCAAGAACGATCTGTCGAAAATCCGCACGGGCCGCGCCCATACGGGGCTGCTGGACCACATTCAGGTCGATTACTACGGCTCGCCGGTGCCTATCTCGCAGGTCGCGAACCTGACGCTGATCGACGCACGCACGATTGGCGTGCAGCCGTGGGAAAAGAAGATGGTGCAGGTCGTCGAGAAGGCGATCCGCGAATCGGATCTTGGCCTGAACCCGGCGACGCAGGGCGACGTGATCCGTGTGCCGATGCCCGCGCTGACCGAAGAGCGTCGCCGCGAGCTGACGAAGGTCGTGAAGAGCGAGGCCGAAACGGCCAAAATCGCGGTGCGCAACCTGCGCCGCGACGCGAACGAGCAGCTGAAGAAGCTCGTGAAAGACAAGGAAATCTCCGAAGACGACGAGCGTCGTGCCGGTGACGACGTCCAGAAGCTGACGGACCGGTTCGTCGCGGAAATCGACAAGCTCGTGACGACCAAGGAAGCCGAAATCATGACGGTGTAAAACCGTCCGGCTCCAGCATCTTCACGGTTTCACTTTTTTTTGCAGTCTTTGTCCCGACGGCCATGACCTATACCAGCTCTACCGTTCGCGTGCCTGATGTCGCGGCGGTGCCGCGACATATCGCGATCATCATGGACGGCAATGGCCGTTGGGCGACGCAGCGCCGGCTGCCGCGCGTGGCGGGCCATACCCGTGGCGTCGACGCGGTGCGGGCTACCGTCGAGGCGTGTGCCCGCCGCGGCGTCGAATATCTGACACTGTTCGCGTTCAGCTCCGAAAACTGGCGTCGTCCGAACGACGAAGTGTCGTTCCTGATGCGCCTTTTCGTGACCGCGCTGGAGCGCGAAATCGGCAAGCTGCACGCGAACGGCATCCGTCTGCGCGTGGTCGGCGACCTCACGATGTTCGATACGCGCATTCAGGACCTGATCCGTCGCGCGGAGACGAAAACCGCGCGCAATACCCGCCTTACGCTGACCATCGCCGCCAATTACGGCGGGCGCTGGGACATCATGCAGGCCACCCGCGCGCTGGTCGAGCAGTCGGTCGCGGCGGGTCGCCCCGTCGAGGTGACCGAAGAAGCCTTCGCCGAACATCTCGCGATGGCCTACGCGCCCGAACCGGATCTCTTCATCCGTACCGGCGGCGAGCAGCGCATCAGCAATTTCCTGCTGTGGCAGCTCGCGTACACCGAATTCTATTTCACCGATACCTTCTGGCCGGATTTCGACGCCGACGCGCTCGGTCACGCCATCGAATCCTATACGGAGCGCGAGCGCCGCTTCGGCCGCACGAGCGCGCAGCTCGAACCGCAATCGCAGAACGTCGATTCGCTTCCATGCTAAAAACCCGTGTCATCACGGCGCTCGTCCTGCTGGCTGTCTTTCTGCCGGTCACCTTCTTTGCGCCGGTGGGCGCGTTTGGCGCGCTGATCGCGTTCGTCGTCGTTTTCGCCGCCTGGGAATGGGCGCGCCTCCTGAAGCTGGGCGGCGCCGGCCCGGTCGTTTATGCGCTGATCGCCGCCGTGGCGCTCGTTGCGAGCACGAAGCTCGGCACGGGCGTCGACGAGCCCCGGCCGCTCTTCCAGGCGGCGTCGGTTTTCTGGGTGCTCGTCGGGCCGTTCGTCCTGCTGCGCAAGCCGATGCTCGCACAGGGCGCCTGGCGGGGTTTCCTGCTGGTCGCGGGCCTGCTGGTGTTCGTCGCCTGCTGGCATGCGCTCGTGGCGGCCCGCATGGCCGGCGTGCCGTTCGTGCTCTCCCTGCTGCTAGTGGTATGGCTGGCCGATATCGGCGCATACTTCTCAGGCAAGGCATTCGGCAGGCATAAACTCGCACCTGCCATCAGCCCGGGCAAGACCTGGGAAGGCGCGCTGGGCGGCTGGGTTGCCGTACTGGCCGTGGCTATCGCGGCCGTCGCCGTCCATGCGTTCGAGCCGACCCTGTATTCGGCGCTGCTGGAGCGCCATGGCGCCCTGCGGGCGCTCATTGCGCTGACCGTGCTGGTGATATTCAGCGTCGTCGGCGACCTGTTCGAGTCGATGCTGAAGCGCCAGGCTGGCGTGAAGGATTCCAGTGGCCTGCTGCCGGGACACGGCGGCGTCCTCGACCGTATCGACGCGTTATTGCCGGTGCTGCCGCTTGCGATGCTGCTGCTCGGCTAGAGAAAGAGACATGCAAAAACGATTAACTCTGCTCGGTTCAACGGGCTCGATTGGAGACAGCACGCTCGACGTCGTTGCGCGTCATCCCGAGCGTTTCTCTGTCTACGCGCTGACCGCACACCGTAACGGCGACAAGCTCGTCGAGCAGTGTCTGCGCTTTTCGCCCGAAGTGGCCGTCGTCGGCGATGCGGCAACGGCCGCGCAGGTCGCGACGAAGCTGCGCGAGGCCGGCTGCAAGACCGAAGTCACATACGGCCCGCAGGCGCTCGTCGACGTGTCGAAGAGCGAGGGCTGCGACACGGTGGTTGCCGCAATCGTCGGCGCGGCGGGTCTCGCGCCGAGTCTGGCCGCCGCGCGCGCCGGCAAGCGCATCCTGCTTGCGAACAAGGAAGCGCTGGTGATGTCGGGCGCGATCTTCATGGACGCGGTGCGCGACAACGGCGCGATCCTGCTGCCTGTCGACAGCGAACACAACGCGGTTTTCCAGTGCCTGCCGCGTGAAGCGGCGCTGCACGGCGGCGTGTCGAAGATCATCCTGACTGCGTCGGGCGGCCCGTTCCGCACACGCGAACCGTCGACGCTCGTCGACGTCACACCCGACGAAGCCTGCGCGCATCCGAACTGGGTGATGGGTCGAAAGATTTCAGTCGACTCGGCGACGATGATGAACAAGGGCCTCGAAGTCATCGAGGCGCACTGGCTCTTCAATCTGCCGGGCGAACGTATCGAAGTGCTGATTCACCCGCAAAGCGTGATCCATTCGATGGTGTCGTACGCGGACGGCTCGGTGCTCGCGCAACTCGGCAATCCCGATATGCGCACGCCGATCGCGCATGCGCTGGCGTTCCCGGATCGCGTCGATTCTGGCGTCGCGCAACTCGATCTCGCGCAGGTCGCGTCGCTGTCGTTCGAGCGGCCGGATTACACGCGCTTCCCGTGCCTCGCGCTTGCCACGAAGGCGCTGGCTGAAGGCGGCATCGCGAGTGCGGCGCTGAACGCCGCGAACGAGGTCGCGGTCGACGCGTTCCTGTCGCGACGGATCGGTTTCATGGCCATTGCGCAGGTGGTCGATGCCGTGCTGAACGGGTTGTCGAACCGCAGCGCCGCCGCCCTCGAAGACGTGATCGAAGCCGACGCCGCCGCGCGCCGCGCCGCCACGGCCTTTATCGACCGGCTGCCCGCGGGCGTCCATCCGGAACGCGCCGTCCAGTGAGGCGTTCATGAATGTGCTGATCGAACTGGTCGCTTTCGCCGTTGCGATTGGCGTGCTCGTTGTCGTGCACGAATACGGCCATTACAGCGTCGCGCGTCTGTGCGGCGTGAAGGTGCTGCGGTTTTCGATCGGCTTCGGCAAACCGCTTGTTCAGTGGGTCAGCAAAAAGACCGGCACCGAGTGGACGATCGCCGCGCTGCCGCTGGGCGGCTATGTGAAGATGCTCGACGAGCGTGAAGAAGGCACCACGATCCCGGCCGGGGAACTGCCGTACGCGTTCAACCGGCAGTCCGTCGCGAAACGGTTTGCGATTGTCGTGGCCGGTCCCGTCGCGAATTTCCTGCTGGCGATCGTGCTGTTCGCGGTGGTGTTTGCGAGCGGCGTGACTGAGCCCGCGGCGATCGTCGCGGCGCCCGCGGCGAACACGCTGGCCGCGCGTGCGGGTTTCGACGGCGGCGAAACGGTCGTATCGATTCGCGACGAAAACGGCGGCGAGACCGATCCGGTCCGCTCGTGGTCCGATTTGCGCTGGAAGCTGCTGGGTGCCGCGTTCGATCACCGGCGCGTCGTGCTGGGCGCGAAGGATGGGCGCGGCACGTTCGATTTTGCGCTGGATCTGCGGGACTTTGCCGATCGCGACGTCGACGACGATTTCATGACCCGTCTTGGCTTCGAGCCGGGCGGCGGCACGCTGACGGTGGCGAGTGTCGAACCGGGCAGCGCGGCGCAGAAAGCAGGTCTTGCGGCAGGCGACACGGTTCGCGCAGCCGACGGTCATCCGGTCGGCAGCGCGACAGCTTTCATCGCTTACGTCAAGGCCCATGCGGGCAAGTCGATCACGTTGCAGATCGAGCGCGGCACGCAGGGCAGCCAGACGGGCGTGCAGCGCGATCTGAGCGTCGTGCCGGTACTGACTCGCGACGACGCCACCGGCCAGAACATCGGCCGCATTGGCGCGGCGCTCGCGACGCAGGTGCCGTCCGTCGATGTGCGTTACGGGCCGCTCGAGAGCGTTCAGATGGGCGCGCACCGCACGTGGGACATCGCGGTGTACTCGCTTCGCATGTTCGGAAGGATGATCACCGGCGAGGCGTCGCTGAAGAATCTGTCCGGTCCCGTGACGATCGCCGACTACGCGGGAAAGAGCGCACGCCTTGGTCCGTCTGCGTTTTTGTCGTTCCTCGCGCTCGTCAGTATCAGTCTCGGTGTGTTAAACCTCTTACCAATTCCGGTATTGGACGGGGGTCATCTGTTATATTATTTGGTTGAAGCTGTAACCGGCAAAGCCGTATCTGATCGCTGGCAGCTTGTTCTGCAGAGAGCGGGGCTGGTTTGCATCGTCGCACTGTCGGCGATCGCGCTCTTCAACGATCTTGCTCGTTTAATCCATTTTTAAAGTGTCTGGTGGCGTTCACGATGGCGACCGCCCGACCTGATGCAGCTATACATACTGGGGAAGCACGTTGTTTAAACCTCATCGCTTTGTTCCAAAGACAGTTGTAGCCGCGGCATTTGCCGCGCATGGGCTGGTGGCTCACGCGACGACACCTTTCGTGGTGCAGGACATTCGGATCGAGGGGTTGCAGCGCGTCGAACCCGGTACCGTGTTTTCGTATCTGCCGATCAAGCAGGGCGATACGTTCAATGACGACAAGGCGTCCGAAGCCATCCGGGCGCTCTACGCAACGGGCTTCTTCAACGACGTGAAGATCGCCACCGAAGGCAACGTCGTCATCGTGCAGGTAATCGAACGGCCGGCCATCGGCACGATCGATTTCTCCGGTATTCACGAATTCGAAAAAGACAACCTGGCGAAGGCGCTGCGTGCCGTCGGGCTGTCGCAAGGCCGTTACTACGACAAGGCGCTCGTCGACAAGGCCGAGCAGGAACTGAAGCGCCAGTACCTGACGCGCGGCTTCTACGCCGCCGAAGTCACCACGACCATCACGCCGATCGACCGCAACCGCGTCGCGGTGCTGTTCTCGGTCGTCGAAGGTCCGAGCGCCAAGATCCGCCAGATCAACTTCATCGGCAACAAGGCGTTCAGCACCGGCACGCTGCGCGATGAAATGCAGCTGTCCACGCCGAACTGGTTCTCGTGGTACACGAAGAACGACCTGTACGCGAAGGAAAAGCTCACGGGCGACCTCGAAAACGTCCGCTCGTATTACCTGAATCGCGGCTACCTCGAGTTCAGCATCGAGTCGACCCAGGTGTCGATCTCGCCGGACAAGAAGGACATGTACCTGACGGTCGCGCTGCACGAAGGCGAGCCGTACACGATCTCGAGCATCAAGCTCGCGGGCAATCTGCTGGATCGCGAAGCCGAGCTCAACAAGCTGATCAAGATCAAGGCCGGCGACCGTTTTTCGGCGGAAAAGCTGCAGGCCACAACAAAGGCGATCGTCGACAAGCTCGGCGAATACGGCTACGCGTTCGCCACGGTGAACGCGCTGCCGCAGATCGACCAGGAACATCACAAGGTCGACCTCACGCTGCAGGTCGATCCGAGCCGCCGCGTGTATGTGCGCCGGATCAACGTCGTGGGCAACACGCGTACGCGTGACGAAGTCGTGCGCCGCGAAATGCGCCAGCTTGAAAGCTCATGGTTCGATTCGAACCGCCTCGCGCTGTCGAAAGACCGTATCAACCGTCTTGGCTACTTCACCGATGTGGACGTCACGACAACGCCGGTGGAAGGCACGCCCGACCAGGTGGACGTCGACGTCAAAGTGGCCGAAAAGCCGACCGGCGCGATCACGCTGGGCGCGGGTTTCTCGTCGACCGACAAGGTCGTGCTGTCGGCCGGTGTGTCGCAGGACAACGTGTTCGGTTCGGGTACGAGTCTCTCGGTCAACGTGAACACGGCAAAAACATACCGCACGTTGACGGTCACGCAGGTCGACCCGTACTTCACGGTCGATGGCATCAAGCGCATTACCGACGTCTACTACCGTACGTACGAGCCGCTGTATTACTCGACGGATTCAAGCTTCAAGATCGTCACGATGGGCGGCGACCTGAAGTTCGGTATCCCGTTCTCGGAACTGGATACGGTCTACTTCGGCGCGGGCCTCGAACAGAATACGCTCGACGTCGATGCGAACACGCCGGCGTCATATCAACAGTACGTTAACGATTTCGGTCGCGTATCGAACAACGTACCGCTCACTGTTGGCTGGTCGCGCGATGCGCGCGATAGCGCGCTTGTCCCGAGCCGCGGCTACTTCACGCAGGCCAACGCCGAGTACGGCACGCCGGTCGGCGGCACGCAGTATTACAAGGCCGACCTCCAGGCGCAGTACTATTATTCGTTCTCGCGTGGCTTCGTGCTGGGCCTCAACTTCCAGGGCGGCTATGGTAACGGTCTCGGCGGCAAGCCATACCCGATTTTCAAGAACTACTACGCGGGCGGTATCGGCTCGGTGCGGGGTTATGAACCGAGTTCGCTGGGTCCGCGCGACAAGACGACGGGCGACCCGATCGGCGGTTCGAAGATGGTGGTCGGCAACATCGAGTTGACGTTCCCGCTGCCGGGCACCGGTTACGATCGTACGCTGCGCGTGTTCACGTTCCTCGACGGTGGTAACGTCTGGGCGGACGCGAGCAACGCGGCCAACTCGAATGGCGCGAACGGCCTGCGCTACGGCTACGGCGTGGGTCTCGCGTGGATCTCGCCGATCGGACCGCTCAAGCTGAGCCTGGGTTTCCCGCTGCAGAAGCATGAAGGCGACCAGTACCAGAAATTCCAGTTCCAGATCGGGACGGCGTTCTGATCGCGCGGGCGAGGCGCAGCTCCGGATTATCTACAGTATCGAGAGGATGACTTTGCTAACCGGTATGTTTTCGAAACGTGTGATGTGCGCCATGGCGCTGGTCATGACGCTGGGCGTGAGCGCCGTGGCGCACGCGCAGGAAGCAAGGATCGCGGCGGTCAATTCCGACCGTATCCTGCGCGAATCCACGGCTGCAAAGGCGGCGCAGGTCAAGCTCGAGGCCGAGTTCGCGAAGCGCGACAAGGACCTGCAGGATATGGCGGCACGTCTGAAGTCGATGTCCGATTCGCTCGACAAGAACGGTTCGTCGCTGTCGCCGGCGGATCGTGCGCAGAAGCAGCGTGACCTGTCGCAGCTCGACACGGATTTCCAGCGCAAGCAGCGCGAATTCCGTGAAGACCTGAACCAGCGTCGTAACGAGGAACTGGCGGCGGTGCTGGATCGCGCGAACAAGGTGATCAAACAGATCGCCGAGGCGCAACATTACGACCTGATCGTGCAGGAAGCGGTGTATGTGAGTCCGCGTATCGACATTACGGATCAGGTGCTGAAGGCGCTGGCCGCGTCCTCCAACGGAAACTGAACAGCAGGAGCAGTCCACGCATGGGATTTACGCTCGAGGATATCGCCCGGCAGTTCGGCGGCAAGGTAGTTGGCGACCCGGCGCATTGCGTCGGCAGCCTTGCGCCGCTCGATCAGGCTGGTCCGGAACAGCTGGCGTTCCTCGCGAACCCGAAGTATCTGTCGCAGGTCGAGACGACCCGCGCGGGCGCCGTGCTGATCAACGCCGAAGATCTCGCGAAACTCGCGCCCGGTTCGAGCCGTAACTTCATCGTCACGCCCAACCCGTACGCTTACTTCGCGCGCATCGCCCAGGCGTTCATCGACCTCGCCGCGCCGAAGCGCGCGCCGGGTGTCCACGCCAGCGCCACGATCGATCCTTCGGCGAAAGTCGCGGCGAGCGCCGTGATCGGCCCGAACGTGACGGTGGAAGCGGGGGCCGTCATCGGCGAAAACGTACAGATCGACGCCAATGTCGTGATTGGCCGCGGTACGCAGGTCGGCGACGGCGCTCATCTGTACCCGAACGTATCGGTCTACCATGGCTGCCGGATCGGCCCGCGCGTCATCATTCATGCCGGTGCCGTGATCGGCTCGGACGGTTTTGGCTTTGCCCCTGATTTCACCGGCGACGGCGACGCCCGCACGGGCAGCTGGGTGAAGATTCCGCAGGTCGGCGGTGTGTCGATCGGGTCGGACGTCGAGATTGGCGCGAACACGACGATCGATCGCGGCGCGATGGCCGATACGATCATCGAAGAATGCGTAAAGATCGACAATCTCGTCCAGATCGGCCATAACTGCAAGGTGGGCGCGTATACGGTCATCGCGGGCTGCGCCGGCATCGCGGGCAGCACGACGATCGGGCGCCATTGCATGATCGGTGGCGCGGTCGGTATTGCCGGCCATGTGACGCTGGTCGACCATGTCATCGTCACGGCGAAGTCGGGCGTATCGAAATCGTTGCTGAAGCCAGGCATGTACACGAGTGCGTTTCCGGCCGTCGATCATGCTTCGTGGAACAAGAGTGCCGCACTGCTGCGCAATATCGACAAGCTGCGCGAGCGCATCAAGGCGCTGGAAGCGGGCGCGGGGGCAGCGGCAGGCGAGAAGGCGTAACAGTATCCCGATTCGCTACAGGGACCGCATGACGCGGGGCACGGGTGGAAACGCCCGTGCAGCACGAAGCACACAAGCAACACAGAGCACGAGCACGGCGTAAGCGCTGTTGTCGTGACCGGCCGGCGGGAGACGCAGTCTGGTTACATGAAACGACAGCCGCACGCGTTATCAACCTGCCTGCGCAAGCATCCGCAGTCATCATCGCGCCATCCACGCGTGAGCAGAAACACCATGAACACCGAAAAAATCAATCTCGACATTCACAAGATTCTCACGCTGCTGCCGCATCGCTATCCGATCCTGCTCGTCGACCGGGTGCTCGAACTCGAGCCGCACAAGAGCATCAAGGCGCTGAAGAACGTGACGATCAACGAGCCGTATTTCACAGGCCACTTCCCGAAGCGCCCGGTCATGCCAGGCGTGCTGATCCTGGAAGCGCTCGCCCAGACGGCCGCGCTGCTGACGTTCGCGGAAGAGCCGCACGATCCGGACAACACGCTGTATCTGTTCGTCGGTATCGATAACGCGCGCTTCAAGCGTGTGGTCGAACCGGGCGACCAGTTGATCCTGAACGCCACGTTCGAGCGCCACATGCGCGGCATCTGGAAGTTCAAGGCGCGCGCCGAGGTGGATGGCCAGGTGGCGGCGGAAGCCGACCTGATGTGCGCGGTCCGCACCACGGACGACGGCCAGTAAGCGGTCGCGCAGCATCCAGACAACGCAACGAATCACAAGCGAGGGCGCATGAGCAGGATTCATCCTACTGCGATCATCGAGCCGGGCGCGCAGCTCGACGAGTCAGTCGAAATCGGGCCCTATGCGGTCGTCGGCGCGCACGTCACGATCGGCGCGCGGACCACGGTCGGGTCGCACAGTGTGATCGAGGGCTACACCACGATCGGTGAAGATAATCGCATCGGTCATTACGCATCGGTGGGTGGCCGTCCGCAGGACATGAAGTACAAGGACGAACCGACAAAGCTCGAGATCGGCAATCGCAACATGATTCGTGAGTTCACGACGATCCACACCGGCACGGTGCAGGACACGGGAACCACGTCGCTAGGCGACGACAACTGGATCATGGCGTACGTCCACATCGGCCACGATTGCCGCGTGGGCAGCAACGTCATCCTGTCGAGCAATGCACAGATGGCCGGCCACGTGACGATCGGCGACCACGCGATCATCGGCGGCATGTCGGGCGTGCATCAGTTCGTGCGCATCGGCGCGCATTCGATGCTCGGCGGCGCTTCGGCGCTCGTGCAGGACATTCCGCCGTTCGTGATCGCGGCCGGCAACAAGGCGGAGCCGCACGGCATCAACGTCGAAGGGCTGCGTCGTCGCGGCTTTTCCGCCGATGCGATCTCGGCGCTGCGTACAGCCTATCGCGTGCTGTACAAGAACGGTCTTTCGCTCGAAGAGGCGAAGGTCCAGTTGCGCGAACTCGCCATCGCCGGCGGCGACGGCGATGCTCCGGTGCAGGCGCTGGTGGCCTTCGTCGAAGCGTCGCAACGCGGCATCATCCGCTAGCCGATGGCGCTTCAACCCCGCCCGCTGCGGCTTGCAATGGTGACCGGCGAGCCGTCGGGCGATCTGCTCGCGGCATCGCTGCTCGACGGCCTGTCGGCGCGCCTGCCCGAATCGACGCAGTATTACGGCATTGGCGGCCCGCGCATGATCGCGACGGGCTTCGACGCGCACTGGCCGATGGAAAAGCTGACAGTGCGCGGCTATGTCGAAGCGCTCCGGCATATTCCCGAGATTCTCGGCATTCGCAACGACCTGAAGCGCCAGTTGCTGGCCGATCCGCCCGATGCATTCATCGGTGTCGATGCACCCGATTTCAACTTTGGGCTCGAGCATCCGCTGCGTGACGCGGGCATTCCGACCATCCATTTCGTGTGCCCGTCGATCTGGGCGTGGCGTGGCGGCCGGATCAAAAAGATCGCGAAAGCGGTCGACCACATGCTGTGCGTGTTCCCGTTCGAGACGGCGCTGCTTGAAAAAGCGGGCGTGGCTGCGTCGTACGTGGGCCATCCGCTCGCGGACGAGATTCCGCTCGTGCCCGACACGCTGGGCGCGCGTCGCACGCTGGGTCTGGCGGAAAGCGGGCCGGTGATCGCCGTGCTGCCGGGCAGCCGGCGCTCGGAAATCGCCCTGATCGGGCCGACGTTCTTCGACGCGATGGAACTGATGCAGCAGCGCGAGCCCGGCGTGCGCTTCGTGATGCCGGCGGCGACGCCGGCGCTGCGCGAACTGCTGAAGCCGCTTGTCGACGCCCATCCGGGTCTTGCCTTGACGATCACCGACGGCCAGTCGCAGACTGCGATGACCGCCGCCGACGCGATTCTCGTCAAAAGCGGCACGGTGACACTGGAAGCCGCGCTGCTCAAGAAGCCGATGGTAATCTCATACAAGGTGCCCTGGCTGACGGGCCAGATCATGCGGCGGCAGGGTTATCTGCCGTACGTCGGCTTGCCGAACATTCTGGCGGGGCGTTTCGTGGTGCCGGAGATTCTCCAGCATTTCGCGACGCCTGAAGCGCTAGCCGACGCCACGCTGACGCAACTGAACGACGAAGCCAATCGCCGTACGCTCACGGAAATTTTCACGGAAATGCATCACGTGCTGAAGCAGAACACGGCCCGGCGCGCCGCGGAAGTGGTGACGGGCATCATCGAAACCCACAAGGAGCGGCGGTGACAGGCGCGCGCTCACCGCGCCGGAAGCCGGTTGCGGGCGGCTCCGCGGCGGCGTTCCAGACCGGGTTGAACTTCGATTCGGACGTCGAGATCATATGCGGCGTCGATGAAGCCGGCCGGGGTCCGCTGGCCGGCCCCGTGATGGCCGCGGCGGTGATTTTCGATCCGGCGAAGCCGATGATCCGCGGTCTCGACGATTCGAAAGCACTCACGGCAAAAAAGCGCGAGGAGCTGTACGACAGGATCGTCGATCGCGCGCTGGCGTTCTGCATCGCGTCGGCTTCGGTCGAGGAAATCGATTCGATCAACATCCTGCACGCCACCATGCTCGCGATGAAGCGCGCCGTCGAAGGGCTGGCTGTCACGCCGACGCTCGTCAAGATCGATGGCAATCGCTGTCCGGTACTGAGCGTGCGCAGCGAGGCGATCATCGGCGGCGACGCGCTGGTGAAGAGCATCTCGGCTGCGTCGATTCTGGCGAAAGTCAGCCGTGACCGCCTGTTGCTCGACTTGCATCAGGTCTATCCTGTGTACGGCTTCGACGCGCATTCGGGCTATGGCACGCCACAGCATCTGGCCGCGCTGCTCGAACACGGTCCGTGCGAACACCATCGGCGCTCGTTTGCGCCGGTGCGCGAGGCGTATGCCCGGCTGGGCCGGCCGGGCAAGGTGCCCGTCGTGTTGCCGTCGTTGCGCGACGACGTTTCCGGTAACGCTTTCGGCGACGGCGTCCCCGCGTTCTGAAAAGGCGCTTCGACTGAAGCGGCGCCCTGACTACCCGAACCCTTCGCGACCCCCTGTGAAAGCCATCACCTCGCGGGACAACCCGCTCTACAAACGCCTGAAAGCGCTGGCCGGTTCGACGCACCAGCAGCGGCGCAGCGCGCACGCGTTACTCGAAGGCTTTCACCTGGCGAGCGCGTATCTCGATGTCGCGGGCCAGCCGGAAACGTGCGTCGTCACCGAAGGCGCGTTGCGTCATGAAGAAGCGCAGGCGATCGTGTCGCGCATCGACGCGCAGCGCGTAGTCACGCTACCCGATGCGCTGTTCGGGCAGCTTTCGAACGTGGTGCATGGCGTGGGTATCCTGCTGCTCGTCGAGAAGATCGACGTGCCGCTGCCGGACAGGGTCACGCAGACCTGCGTCGTGCTCGACGGCGTTCAGGACGCGGGCAACGTCGGCTCGATTCTGCGCAGCGCGGCGGCCGCGGGCGTGTCGCACGTGTTCTGCGCGCCGGGAACGGCGTACGCGTGGTCGTCGAAGGTGTTGCGCTCGGGCATGGGTGCGCATTTTCTGCTGGAGATTCACGAGGACGTCGAAGCCGGTACGCTGATCGAACGACTCGACGCGCCGGTCACGATCACCGATTCGCACGGTGCCGAGGCCATCTACGATTGCGATCTGTCTGGCCCGCATGCGTGGGTGTTCGGCAATGAAGGCGCTGGCGTGTCGCAGCCGTGGCGCGACGCGGTCACGCATCGGGTAACGATCCCGCAGCCGGGCGGAATGGAATCGCTGAATGTGGCGGCGGCTGCTGCCGTATGTCTCTTCGAGCAGTGCCGCCAGCAGCGCGG
Organism: Paraburkholderia gardini; assembly: GCF_907164575.1. Lineage (GTDB taxonomy): Bacteria > Pseudomonadota > Gammaproteobacteria > Burkholderiales > Burkholderiaceae > Paraburkholderia > Paraburkholderia gardini. The sequence continues at coordinate 19,024 of NZ_CAJQYY010000010.1, read as the reverse complement.
CGCCTGATCCTGCTTGCGGGCAGCGCGCGTCGCGCGCTGGTATCCGCAATCAATACGACGAACGGTCGAGCCTGATTTCCTGCAGGATCGTTGTCGCGATTTCCTCGATCGACTTATGTGTCGACGACAGCCACTTGATCCCTTCACGTCGCATCATCGATTCCGCTTCGTTGATTTCGTAGCGGCAGTTCGCGAGCGCCGCGTACTTGCTGCCCGGACGCCGCTCGTTACGGATCTCCGAGAGCCGCTGCGGATCGATCGACAGCCCAAACATCTTCTGACGATGCTCAAGTAGCGGCGTAGGCAGTTTGCCGCGCTCGAAGTCTTCCGGGATCAACGGATAGTTCGCTGCCTTCACGCCGTATTGCATCGCGAGATAGAGGCTCGTTGGCGTCTTGCCGCTGCGCGATACGCCGACCAGGATCACGTCGGCGTCGGCGAGATTGCGGTTCGACTGACCGTCGTCGTGCGCGAGCGAGAAGTTGATGGCCTCGATCCGGTTCTTGTATTCCTCGGTGTCGGCGTTCTGGTGCCCGCGGCCCATCGCGTGGCTCGACTTCAGTTCCAGTTCCTGTTCGAGCGGCTCGACGAAGGTCTGGAACATGTCGAGCACGAGCGCATTGCAATCCTTGACGATATTGTTCGACGCGCTGTCGACGAGCGTCGAGAACACGATCGGCCGGCGGCCGTCGTGCTGGCCGGCCTCGTTGATTTTTTCGAGCGTGGCGTAGGCTTTTTCCGCCGAATCGACAAAAGGCACGCGAACCAGACGGAATTTCTGGTCGAACTGGGAAAGGATCGAATGCGCGAAGGTTTCGGCAGTGATCCCGGTACCGTCGGAGACGATGAATACGGTGGGCGGCATCGCAGGAAGAGGGAACGTGAGCGGAAAAGCACGCTCGAAAGAAACAGCGCTGCCTGATTCGCCGCGCGCGTTCCGGCTTCGCGCAGCGGCGTCGCAGCAGCGCGCCGTGTGGCCACAAAACGCATTCCGGCGACGGGTGCAGACCTCGCAAAGGCCAGTCCGACAGCGCGGGACGCGGTTCGAGGCGCTATTCTTTGCTGACTGCCACATTTCGGGAGTCAGCACGGTAGAATAGCGGCAACCTGTTGGATAAGCAATTGCAGCCAGTTCGTGTCGATGCCGGGCATTTCGTCCGCATTACACGTCGAATGGCATCAAGTTCGCGGAATTTTCTGCTTCCTCGTGCATCAGCGAATCTTCCTGCGACCCTTCGTGCGATTGCTTCTCCAACAGGTTGTGCAAGACGCGTCACCGCTTCTTACAGGCGGCCGCGTCCAGGCCCACTTGCACAGCCGTGAATTTCTTTCACACTTAGGGGCTTGTATGACTAACGCAGTTAATGTCGCAAAGGATCAGGCGTATGTAGTTCCGTTCGAGCAGTTGCGGATGACCGATGTGGAGATCGTGGGCGGCAAGAACGCCTCGCTCGGCGAGATGATCAGTCAGCTCGCCGAAGCAGGTGTGCGCGTACCGACCGGTTTCGCCACGACGGCACTCGCATTCCGCGATTTCCTGCATCACAACACCCTCACTGAACGCATTGCAAAGCGTCTGGAGACGCTCGACGTCGACGACGTGAAGGCACTCGCCGAAGCGGGCAAGGAGATCCGTCAATGGATCGTCGACGCTCCGTTGCAGCCGCGTCTCGAGGCGGAAATCCGCGCAGGCTTCGACACCCTCAAGAACAGCTCGCCCGAAGAGCTTTCATTCGCGGTCCGCTCGTCGGCGACGGCTGAGGATCTGCCGGATGCTTCGTTCGCCGGGCAGCAGGAAAGCTACCTCAACGTGGTCGGCATCGACGACGTGCTCGATCGCATGAAGCACGTGTTCGCGTCGCTGTATAACGATCGCGCGATTTCCTATCGTGTCCACAAGGGTTTCACGCACGCCGAAGTCGCGCTGTCGGCTGGCGTGCAGCGCATGGTGCGCTCGGACGTCGGCGCCGCGGGCGTGATGTTCACGCTAGACACCGAATCGGGTTTCAAGGACGCGGTGTTCATCACGTCGAGCTACGGTCTCGGTGAAACGGTCGTGCAGGGCGCCGTCAACCCGGATGAGTTCTACGTCTTCAAGACCACGCTCGCGCAGGGCAAGTACCCGATCATCCGTCGCTCGATTGGCTCGAAGCTGATCAAGATGGAATTCACGCAGGCCGGCGAAGCGGGCCGCGTGAAGACCGTCGACGTGTCGCACGAGCAGCGCAACCGCTTCTCGATCACCGACGAAGACGTGATCGAGCTCGCGAAATACGCCGTTATCATCGAAAAGCACTACCAGCGTCCGATGGACATCGAGTGGGGCAAGGACGGCCGCGACGGCAAGATCTTCATCCTGCAGGCGCGTCCGGAAACGGTGAAGAGCCAGGCGTCCGGCAAGGCCGAGCAGCGCTTCAAGCTGAAGGGCCAGTCGCAGGTCATCATCACGGGTCGCGCGATCGGGCAGAAGATCGGTGCGGGCCCGGTGCGCGTGATTCACGATCCGTCGGAAATGGAACGTGTACAGCCAGGCGACGTGCTCGTCGCGGACATGACCGACCCGAACTGGGAGCCGGTCATGAAGCGCGCGGCGGCGATCGTGACGAATCGCGGCGGGCGTACGTGCCACGCGGCGATCATCGCGCGTGAGCTTGGCGTGCCGGCGGTCGTGGGCTGCGGCGATGCAACCGATCTGCTGAAGGACGGCGCGCTTGTCACGGTGTCGTGCGCGGAAGGCGACGAAGGCAAGATCTACGATGGCCTGCTCGAAACCGAAGTGACCGAGATCCAGCGCGGGGAGCTGCCTGAAATTCCGGTCAAGATCATGATGAACGTCGGCAACCCGCAACTCGCGTTCGATTTCTCGCAGTTGCCGAACGCCGGTGTCGGTCTTGCGCGGCTGGAATTCATCATCAACAACAACATCGGCGTCCATCCGAAGGCGATCCTCGAGTATCCGAACATCGATGCGGATCTGAAGAAAGCCGTGGAAAGCGTCGCACGCGGTCACGCGTCGCCGCGCGCGTTCTACGTCGACAAGCTGACCGAAGGTATCGCGACGATCGCCGCGGCGTTCTACCCGAAGCCGGTCATCGTGCGTCTGTCGGACTTCAAGTCGAACGAGTACAAGAAGCTGATCGGCGGTTCGCGCTATGAGCCGGACGAGGAAAACCCGATGCTCGGTTTCCGCGGCGCATCGCGTTACATCGCGGAAGATTTCGCCGAAGCGTTCCAGATGGAATGCATCGCGCTGAAGAAGGTGCGTGAGGAAATGGGCCTCGACAACGTCGAGATCATGGTGCCGTTCGTGCGTACGCTGAAGCAGGCGGAACGCGTGGTCGGGCTGCTGTCGAAGTTCGGTCTGAAGCGTGGTGAGAAGGACCTGCGTCTCATCATGATGTGCGAAGTGCCGTCGAACGCGATTCTTGCCGAAGAATTCCTGCAATTCTTCGACGGCTTCTCGATCGGCTCGAACGACCTGACGCAGCTCACACTCGGCCTCGACCGCGATTCCGGCATGGAACTGCTGGCTGTCGATTTCGACGAGCGCGACCCGGCAGTCAAGTTCATGCTGAAGCGTGCGATCGAAACCTGTCTGCGTCTGGGCAAGTACGTCGGTATCTGCGGTCAGGGTCCTTCGGATCATCCGGACTTCGCGCAATGGCTGACGGACGAAGGCATTGCGTCGATTTCGCTGAATCCGGATACGGTCATCGAAACGTGGCAGGCGCTGGCGAAGTCCTCGGCGAAGTAAACATGCTTCAAGGCACGGAATAACGCACCAGGTTCGTGCTATAAACACCCCGGTATATCCGGGGTGTTTTGCTTTCTGGAGGTCGACGTGGCAACAGGTGGGCTGTTCTGGTGGGTGGGTGCAGGGGTGCTCGTCGTGCTGGAGTTGTTCAGTGGCACCTTCTATATGCTGATGATCGCGCTGGGCTTTGTCGCGGCGGGTCTTGCGCACTGGGCGGGGCTCGGGCTCGATTCGCAGCTTGCGATCGCGGCGCTTGTCGCGGCGGCGGCGGTTTTTGCGCTGCGCCGCTCGCGCTTCGGCCGGAAAGTGCGCAAGGATGCGCTGCACAATCCTGACGTGAATCTGGACATTGGCGAGACCTTGAACGTGTCCGTCTGGCAGGACCGGCGGGCGCGCACGAATTATCGCGGCGCGCAGTGGGATGTCGAACTGGCGCCAGGCGAACCCGAGGACGCGCGGCTCTACGAGATCACCGCGCTGCGAGGAAGCTGCCTGATCGTGGCGGCAAAAAAGCAGTCCGTGCAGGCCTGAATTCGCCTGGGAACACAGGCACGGACGAACAACGCATCGAACCATAAAAGGGGTAACACGATGGACGTAACTATCGTCGGGGCAATTCTGCTGGTGATCGTGTTTGTGATCGCCGCGCAAACCATCAAGATCGTGCCGCAGCAGCACGCGTGGGTGCTGGAGCGGCTCGGCCGCTATCACGCGACGCTCACGCCTGGCATGACGATCGTGCTGCCGTTCGTCGACCGCATTGCGTACAAGCACATCCTCAAGGAAATTCCGCTCGAAGTGCCGAGCCAGGTCTGTATCACGCGCGATAACACGCAGTTGCAGGTAGACGGCGTGCTGTACTTCCAGGTGACCGATCCGATGAAGGCATCGTACGGATCGAGCAACTTCGTGTTCGCGATCACGCAGCTGTCGCAGACCACGCTGCGCTCCGTGATCGGCAAGCTCGAACTGGACAAGACGTTCGAGGAGCGTGACTTCATCAACCACAGCATCGTGTCCTCGCTCGATGAAGCCGCCGCCAACTGGGGCGTGAAAGTGCTGCGCTACGAAATCAAGGATCTGACGCCGCCCAAGGAAATTCTCCACGCGATGCAGGCGCAGATCACCGCCGAGCGCGAAAAGCGCGCGCTGATCGCGGCGTCGGAAGGGCGCAAGCAGGAGCAGATCAATATTGCATCGGGCGGGCGCGAGGCGTCGATCCAGAAGTCGGAAGGCGAGCGTCAGGCTGCGATCAATCAGGCACAGGGTCAGGCGTCCGCGATTCTGGCGGTAGCCGAGGCGAACGCGCAGGCGATCCAGAAGATCGCGGCGGCGATCCAGTCGACGGGCGGCATGGAAGCGGTGAACCTGAAGGTGGCCGAGCAGTACGTGAGCGCGTTTGGCAACCTGGCGAAGCAGGGCAACACGCTGATCGTGCCGGGTAACCTGGCGGATATGAGCACGATGATCGCATCGGCGCTGACGATCGTGAGTCGCGGCAAGGCCGGCTGACGTATCGCGATGGGGTGCGGTCTCGTCGAAAGAGCGGTGAGGTCGCAGACGTCGGTCGCGGCTTGAGGTCGGCATCAACAAGAAGGCCCGCTGGATTTTCAGCGGGCCTTCTCCTTTCTGTGCCTGATCGAAGTGAATCAGGTCGGCGTGCGCATCAGGCGTGCTTTTTCGCGTTCCCAGTCGCGCTTTTTCTCTACGTCGCGTTTGTCGTGCATTTTCTTGCCCTTCGCGAGACCGATTTCACACTTCACGCGGCCGCCCTTGTAATGGAAATTCAGCGGCACGAGCGTGAAGCCGCGCTGCTCGACCTTGCCGATCAGTTTGCTGATCTCCTCGCTGTGCAGCAGCAGCTTGCGCGTGCGGACGGGATCCGGGTGGATATGGGTCGATGCTTCCGGCAGCGGGCTGATGTGCGCGCCGATCAGAAACAGCTCGCCGTCACGGATCACGACGTAGCCTTCCTTGATCTGGCCGCGGCCCGCGCGCAGGGCCTTGACCTCCCATCCTTCGAGCACGAGCCCCGCTTCGTAGCGTTCTTCGATGAAATAGTCGAAGAAGGCTTTTCTGTTGTCGATAATGCTCATGAATGGAAAGTGCCCAACTCGTTTAAAATCACGATTTTAGCAAAGCGGGGCAAGGAAAGCCCGCGGCGCTTGTCCACCGTTGCCACTTGTCGCGCAATTTATGGCAGATGTCCAGAAAACCGTGTTGATCCGCCATTCGGCGGAACAGATGTTCGACCTCGTCACCGACGTGGCCGATTACCCCAATTTCCTCCCGTGGTGCGGTGGTGTCGAAATCCGTCGTCAGGACGAAAACGGGATGGAGGCGAAAATCGACATCAATTTCAAGGGTATCAAGCAGCATTTTGCCACCCACAATACCCAGCAGCGGCCCACGCGCATCGATATGGAATTCGCGGACGGCCCGTTCAAAAAGTTCACCGGGTTCTGGCGCTTCACGCCACTGCGCGCGGACGCCTGCAAGATCGAATTCGCGCTGCACTACGAATTCTCGAACATCATCATCGAGAAAATCATCGGGCCGGTGTTCAGCCACATCGCGAACACGTTCGTCGAATCGTTCGTGAAGCGTGCCGACCAGCGCTACGGTAAGGCATGAGCGCGATGCTGTCGATCGAAGTCTGCTACGCGCTGCCCGATACGCAGACGCTGATCGCCGTCGAGTTGCCCGAAGGCTCGACGCTGCGTGAGGCTATCGAAGCAAGCGGCATCCGCGAACGCTACCCGGAAATCGATATCAGCACCATGAAAACGGGCGTATTCGGCAAGTTGAAGCCGCTCGACACCGTGCTCGCACAGCATGATCGCGTGGAAATCTACCGTCCGCTGATCGCCGACCCAAAGGAAGCGCGCCAGCGGCGCGTGCAGAAAACCCGCAAGGCAGGTTCGATCGAAGGGCGTCGGTGGCTCAACAAGGACTCGCGGTAACGTGCGGCCTGGGTTGCATTGCTGCTGCAGTGCCTCGCGAGCCGTTTTCCGCGTGGGGAGCGGCGAATAGCGACTCGAATAACGACTGATCTGCGCGGATCGGCCCTGTTTCCCTCCCAGGCCCGAGCCTTCAATGCGCCGATACCTGTGCCTTTTCCTCGATCGGCGTGTCATCCGGATCGTCGCTGGCATGCTGGCGCACCGACCAGCTCACACCCGCCACCAGCAGTGCAATGGCCGCCATCTCGAGCGGACGCGGCATGCGATGATCGTAAATAAAGCCGTAGAGCAGCGCGAAAAGCGTTTCGAACACGATCATCTGGCCCGATAGCGTGAGCGGCAGCCGCTTCGATGCAGCGTTCCACAGCCCGTTACCGAGCCACGACGCGCCGATCGCCAGCACCAGATTGATGCCCCAGAAGAGCTGCCAGCGGCTGTCGGCGACGGGAGCCGGCGCGACGCCCATGGGCAGCACGGCGATCACGGCCCACATGATCGCGGCGAGCGCGCCGGTCACCACCCCCCACAGCACGGACCATTCGTTGCCGCTGAAATGCGGATTGCGGCGCAGATAGCGGGTGTTTTCGACGGCAAACCAGGTCCAGCATCCGAGCGCGCCGGTCGCGCAGGCGAGGCCGGCGACTTTCGTCATCGTGCTGGCGGTGCCGCCGCCGTCGACGGTAAAGACGTCGACGTTGATGCACACGATGCCCGCGACGACCATCGCGAGCGGCAACACCAGCCGCGAAAGCCGCGCGGCGCCGTGATCGCCGCGTCCCAGCAGCGTGACGGTAACCGGCAGCACGCCGACGATCAGCGAAGACGGCGAAATGCCGACCAGATGCACGGCGCTTGCCAGCAGCACGTAATAGAGGATGTTGCCGACGAGCGCGAGCGTGACGAGCGCCCGCACGTCCTGGCGCGTCAGGCGGCGCAGCAGCGAGCGCGCGGAAGGCAGCGCCGCGAGCACGGAAACGACGCCGTACATCACATAGCGCCCGGCGCCGAGCAGGAGTGGGGAGAAATCCGCGAGAAGCCTCGGGGCGAGGAAAACCACGCCCCATAACGCCCCGGCCATCACGCCATATGCCACACCCCGCCGCATTGCTACCTCAAACGAAATACTGGGAAGGCGCGCAGGTTAACACGGCGAGGCGGGGCGCCGTCTTGTTCAATCCTGCATTCCGGGCGTATGAATGGCCCGGAACCGTCAACCGGGAAATCGGGACCAGGGCACGCATTGACGATCGGTGTAGCCGAACGAGCAAACGAAACCCGATCGAACCTGAGCCGAACGGCGAACCGAAATCCGCGGGCCGCCGAAGCCAGAAAAAGTCACGGAAAATCCGCTAAGCTGCTGTTCGCGCAGTGAAAACCAGGGAGGTATCGCGTATAATTCGCTTTTGCGCCCATAGGATTTGCCATGCGTCTGATCCAAAAAGCACTCACGTTCGATGACGTGCTCCTCGTCCCGGCTTTCTCTGACGTTCTGCCGCGTGACACCAGCCTCAAAACCCGGCTGACCCGCAACATCTCCCTGAATATGCCGCTCGTGTCTGCCGCCATGGACACCGTCACCGAAGCCCGCCTTGCCATCGCGATGGCGCAGATGGGTGGCGTCGGCATCATTCACAAGAATCTCACGCCGGCCGAACAGGCCCGCGAAGTCGCGAAGGTCAAGCGGTTCGAATCCGGCGTCGTGCGCGATCCGATCACCGTGCCGCCGCAGATGCCGGTGCGCGACGTGATCGCACTGTCGCAACAGCATGGTATTTCGGGCTTTCCGGTCGTCGAAGGTGCGCAGTTGATCGGTATCGTCACGAATCGCGACCTGCGTTTCGAGACCCGTCTCGACGAGCCGGTCCGCACGATCATGACGCCGCGTGAGCGTCTCGTCACGGTCAAGGAAGGCACGCCGCTCGCCGAAGCGAAAGCGCTGATGCACAGCCATCGGCTGGAACGCGTGCTGGTGATCAACGATTCGTTCGAACTGCGCGGCCTGATGACCGTCAAGGACATCACGAAGCAGACCGAACACCCGGACGCCTGCAAGGACGAACACGGCAAGCTGCGCGCGGGCGCGGCGGTCGGCGTCGGCGCGGATAACGAAGAGCGCGTCCAGTTGCTGGTGACGGCGGGCGTCGACGTGATCGTCGTCGATACGGCGCACGGTCACAGCAAGGGCGTGCTGGAGCGCGTGCGCTGGGTCAAGAAGAACTTCCCGCACGTCGAGGTGATCGGCGGCAACATCGCCACCGCCGAAGCGGCGAAGGCGCTCGTCGAATACGGCGCGGACGGCGTCAAGGTCGGCATCGGCCCGGGCTCGATCTGCACGACGCGGATCGTCGCGGGGGTCGGCGTGCCGCAGATCTCGGCTGTTTCGAACGTATCGGAGGCATTGCGCGGCACGGGCGTGCCGGTCATCTCCGATGGCGGCGTGCGTTTCTCGGGCGACGTCAGCAAGGCGCTCGCCGCGGGCGCGGATGCGGTCATGATGGGCAGCATGCTCGCCGGCACCGAGGAATCGCCGGGCGACGTGTTCCTGTATCAGGGCCGCCAGTACAAGTCGTACCGTGGCATGGGCTCGGTCGGCGCGATGAAGGACGGTGCGGCGGACCGCTACTTCCAGGACAATTCCGCGAACATCGACAAGCTCGTGCCGGAAGGCATCGAGGGTCGCGTCGCGTACAAGGGTTCGGTCAACGCGATCCTGTTCCAGCTGATCGGCGGTGTGCGCGCCAGCATGGGTTACTGCGGCTGCACGACGATCGGCGATATGCATGACAAGGCCGAGTTCGTCCAGATCACGGCAGCGGGCATGCGTGAATCGCACGTGCACGATGTGCAGATCACGAAGGAAGCGCCCAACTACCACGTGGACTAAAGGAGCAGACGCCGATGAAGCCCTTGCTGCGCGCTGTACTCGTCATCGACGCGTTGTTGCTGCTGGCGTTCGGGCTGCTGTTTCTGCTCACGCCGTGGACATCGCTGTACAACGCGCTGCAACTGGTGCAGGTCGATCCTGCACTCGTCGGGCAGGCGTTCGGTCTGGCGCTTCTCGGCCTCGCGTGGCTAGCGTTTCATGCCGCGATCGATGGTGCGATGACGCGTGCGGTGGCGCGCGTCGTCGGGCACGTCAACTGGCTGACGGGCGTGCTGATGCTGGTCTGGCTGATTGGCCTGCACAAGCCTTCCCTGACGGCGTTTGGTCAACTGGTGTCGGCGGTTGTCGCGCTCGTGCTGGTGATCGTCGGTCTGGGCGGCGTGCGTCTTGCGCGCGTGGTGCGCCGGCGTGAGCGGGAGCGAGCGACCGAAGCCGCGGGTGCCGGGCGCGAGCAGAAGCGCGCCGGCAAGGATGCCGCGAACGCGGCACAAGCGGATCGCGAACTGAATCGCGGCGTGGATAGCGAGCCGCGCGTGTACGGGGCGGAGCCCGTGATGGCTGCGTCGCGTCCGGTCAGTCCCGCAACGGGCGCGCCTGTCGAGCCGGATTTCACGGCTGCGCATCAAGCCGGCGTCGTGACCGCTGAAACGCGCACGGTCGAAACCCGCACCACGGTGACCGGCCACGACGCTGCCCGCGACGAAGCCCGTGATGCCGCGGCCGATTCGCCTGGCGCACCGCGTCCGCCGTTTCATGGCTGACGTGCGAGCGCCTGCGTCTCTCGCGTCAGGGGTTCACGCTTACGAATTGCGTCTGGCTGTTCCGCTTGCCTTCACATCGGCTTCATCACGTCTTTTCGCCATGACCTGCGACGGTTTGCTTCGCGCAGTTCACTGGCTGGCATTGAATTCATCGCTGTGCCGGAAATCGTTCCGGTGCAGCGTTCCGTATCCGTTCACTTTTGATTCAGTCCGCTGCCATGCATGACAAGATTCTGATTCTCGACTTCGGTTCGCAAGTCACCCAACTGATCGCACGACGCATCCGCGAGGCGCACGTGCTGTCGGAAATCCATCCTTACGACGTCAGTGACGAATTCATCCGCGAATTCGCGCCGAAGGGCGTGATCCTGTCGGGCGGCCCGAACTCGGTCGTCGATGAGGACACCCCCCGCGCGCCGCAAGCCGTGTTCGATCTGGGCGTGCCGGTGCTCGGCATCTGCTACGGCATGCAGACGATGGCCGAACAGCTCGGCGGCAAGGTCGACAACGGCCATCTGCGCGAATTCGGTTATGCCGAAGTGCGGGCGCGCAATCACACGAGCTTTCTGGAAGGCATCGAGGATTTCCGCACGGCCGAAGGCCACGGCATGCTCAAGGTCTGGATGAGCCATGGCGACAAGGTGCTCGACATGCCGCCGGGATTCAAGCTGATGGCATCGACGGAATCGTGCCCGGTGGCCGCCATGGCCGACGAAGCGCGTCATTTCTATGGCCTGCAATGGCACCCGGAAGTCACGCACACCGTGCAGGGCCGCGCGATGCTCGAGCGTTTCGTGCTTGGCATCTGCGGCGCGAAGCCGGACTGGGAAATGGGTCACTACGTCGACGAAGCCGTCGAGAAGATCCGCGAGCAGGTCGGTAGCGAGCACGTGATCCTGGGGCTGTCGGGCGGCGTGGATTCGTCGGTGGCCGCGGCGCTGCTGCATCGCGCGATCGGTGACCAGCTGACCTGTGTGTTCGTCGATCACGGTCTGCTGCGTCTGAACGAAGCGGAACAGGTGATGGCGACGTTTGCCGATCACCTTGGTGTGAAAGTGATTCACGTCGACGCGAGCGAAGCGTTCCTGTCGAAGCTGGCCGGCGTGACCGATCCGGAAGCGAAGCGCAAGATCATCGGCGCGGAGTTCGTCGAGGTGTTCCAGGCCGAAGCCGGCAAGCTCACCGATGCGAAATGGCTCGCACAGGGCACGATCTATCCGGATGTGATCGAGTCGGCGGGCAAGGGCAAGAAGGGCGCCCATACGATCAAGAGCCACCACAACGTGGGCGGCCTGCCGGAAACGCTCAACCTGAAGCTGCTCGAGCCGTTGCGCGAACTCTTCAAGGATGAAGTGCGTGAACTGGGCGTGAAGCTCGGTCTGCCGCCTGCGATGGTGTATCGCCATCCGTTCCCGGGCCCGGGTCTGGGCGTGCGGATTCTCGGCGAAGTGCGCCGCGATTTCGCCGATCTGCTGCGCCGCGCGGATGCGATTTTCATCGAAACGCTGCGCACGTTCATCGACAAGGAAACCGGCAAGTCGTGGTACGACCTGACGAGCCAGGCGTTCGCGGTATTCCTGCCGGTGAAGAGCGTGGGCGTGATGGGCGACGGGCGCACGTATGAGTATGTGGTCGCGTTGCGCGCGGTGCAGACGCTCGATTTCATGACGGCGCACTGGGCGCATCTGCCGCATGAGCTGCTGGGACATGTGTCGAACCGGATCATCAATGAGGTTCGCGGGATCAATCGGGTTGTGTACGATATTTCCGGGAAGCCGCCGGCGACAATCGAGTGGGAGTGAATTGACGTCCTTCGAGGACTATCGCCAGCTATCGAAAAACTGACGTAACGTGTTGATTTAGAAAGAAATACGTCGCGGCAGCTATCGGTGGCTATCGCCGGCTAGCAGAAAAAGTTGACGGTAGAGCTGACGGTAAAAATCGAGGCCGGATTAAGACACTCCCGTTCACTATTCAGACTTTTACCGTCTTTGACGGTAAAAGCCTCCTCGGGAAAGCTTGTTTCATGCGGCTTTCCGGGCATCAACAGGTCTCCTGGTCCCTGACGGTAAAACCTGACGGTAAAGCCGTCAAAAAGCCGGAGGAAACCTCGATGCTTACCGACGCTGCACTGCGTAACTTGAAGCCTAAGTCCAAGACTTATAAGGCTTCTGACCGTGATGGGATGTACGTGACGGTATCACCCAGCGGTACCGTCACCTTCCGCTACGATTACCGTTTCAACGGACGCCGGGAAACGCTGACCCTCGGGCGCTATGGCCCTGACGGTATTTCTCTGGCGATGGCGCGCGAACTGCTCCTGGACGCGCGGAAAACCGTCCTCAAGGGCATATCACCTGCGCTCGAAAAGCAACGCGAGAAACGCCGGGTGGTCGCCATCAAGACCTTCGGCACGGCGATGGAGACATGGCTGGCCAATGCAAGATTGGCCGACAGCACCCGCGCGATGCGCAAGCACATCATCGACCGGGACATCCTGCCGGTTTTCCAGAATCGCCTGCTGACCGAAATCCAGCCCGAAGACCTGCGGGCCTTGTGCAACAAGGTCAAGGAGCGCGGGGCACCTGCTACGGCGGTGCAGATTCGGGACATCGTGAAGCAGGTCTACGTATATGCCATCGCCCACGGTGAAAAGGTTGATAACCCGGCGAACAGCGTAGGAGCAGCCTCGATCGCCACCTTCGTGCCGAAGGATCGCGCCTTGTCGCCACTGGAAATCCGGCTGATGGTGCAGCAGATGGAGTCGGTGGCGACCTATCCGACCATCAAGCTGGCGCTGCGCCTGATTCTGCTGACGCTGGTGCGCAAGAGCGAACTGATTCAGGCCACCTGGGATGAGGTCGATTTCGAGCGCGCAACCTGGACGATTCCGAAGCAGCGGATGAAGGGCCGCAATCCGCATGTGGTCTATCTGTCGCGCCAGGCGCTCGACATCTTCATCACGTTGCACGCCTGTGCGGCCGGCTCAAGGTTCGTTTTTCCTTCTCGTTACGATGCCGAGCGGTTCATGTCGAATGCGACTTTGAATCGGGTCACGCAACTTGTGGCGGAAGCTGCAAAAACCAAAGGGCTGCCGCTACAACCGTTCACCGTCCATGACCTGCGCCGCACCGGCTCGACGCTGTTGAACGAAATCGGTTTCAACCGCGACTGGATCGAGAAGTGCCTGGCGCACGAGGATGGACGTTCCTCGCGCTCGGTCTACAACAAGGCCGAGTACGCCGAGCAGCGGCGCCATATGCTGCAAGAGTGGGCAAACATGGTCGATGCCTGGGGCGACGGACAGGCCTACGCGCCGAAGTTGATGCCGGCGAACGTGGTGGTGCCGGCGTTGAGCGCGACGGTTTGAGCTGGCTGACTCGCCTCAATGGCGGAAGTTGACAAAAAGTCAACTTCCGCCTATCCTTCTACATGTGAGCATGGAACGATATGCACGTCATATCCAGAAAGCCGTTCAGCGACGCAGCAAAGGCTTATCCGAATGACGCCGAAGCGATCGACCGCACCTACCGGGTGCTGCGGTCCGGCGATTTCGATACACCGCAGGCACTGCGGCAGGTTTTTCCGTCGCTGGACAACTTCAAGTACAAGGACAAGTGGTGGGTGCTGGACATCGGTGGCAACAATCTTCGACTGATTGCTTTCATCGAATTCCGCGACAACCGCATGTACGTCAAGCACATCGCAACGCATGCCGAGTACGACAAGCTTTGCAAACGCTACCGGAAGGAGGGTGACTGAGATGGGATTTGCCGCCATCAAGGAACGAGCCCATGCCTTGTTCGACGAGGCGGGTTTCATTGGCCATATCGCCAATGAGGACGACTACGCCCAGGCGCTGGCGTTGATGGATGAACTGGTCGAGGACTACGAGGCCAACCGCCCGCTGATCGAGATCCTGGTCCGTTCCATCGAGATCTGGGAAAACGAATCCGACGAGTTTGCGGTATTCAACGCGCGCGTGGCGAAGTTGGGCGGCGTCGACGTGCTCCGGTTGCTGATGGAGCAGCATGGTTTGGGCGTGGCTGACCTACCGGAGATTGGGAGCAAGTCGCTGGTGTCGAAGATTCTCAATGGCCGAGGCCGCAACCTGACTCGCGACCACATCGCGGCATTGAGCAAGCGATTCTCAGTCAGCCCGGCTGTTTTCTTCGGCTAAATTGATTCCTGCGCCGGAGCATGAGGGCGGCGCGTCGATCTGCCACTTGGCGGACGTGTTGGACGTGGCACGGGGTAGCTTCGCAGGTCAACGTGACGAAGGAAGGCTGGCGGTTGCTGCGCTCGGCGTCCACCTTGTTTGGATGCGAGTCGCTGTCCAGCATCATTCCTCACTCGAACCCGCCCGAACAGGGCGGGTTTTTCGTAGGCGGACATCCGGCTTCGAGACGCCGCCGCGAGGGGCTTGCTTGCGCTGCTCGATCCACGCCTCCACTTCGGCCAAGTCCCACACGACGCAGCGCGGCGTCAGATTGAAGCGGCGCGGGAACTCGCCGCGGCGCTCCATTTCGTAGATCGTCGTTTCGGCCAAGGGGACGATTTGCCGCAGTTCCTGGCGGCGGATGGTGCGTCGGAAGGGCAAGACACTGCGCTTTGGAAACTGCGGGAGATCGTCGTAGGCGTCCGAGCCGGGCAGCGGGATGGATACGGGGCGCGTAGGCTCCTTGGCACCGTTGTCCCGGCTGATGAGCTGTGACGGGTTATTCTCCATGTCGCACTCCGTGAGTGTTCGGCGCTGCAAGGTTCGCTACCGCACGAAGTAATGGTGGCTTACATTGGCTATCACAGAAACTCGCTGGAGCGTAGAGGAGCGTATTCAAGAACAGTAGTCACGGGAAAAGGGCAGAGGCATGGCGACGGTGACGGTTTCTCCGATTCATTTCGAGGACTACAGTGGTGTTCAGTTCGAGCGCCTTGTCCTTGCGTATCACGTTCGCGCCGGCTGGCGCGACCTGATTTGGCACGGCCAATCTGGAGGCGATCAAGGGCGGGACATCTCGGGTATCGAACCGCTTGATGGCCAACCTGCACGCAAGACCATCATTCAGTGCGCGAATCGGGACACGTTGACCTTGGCGAAAGCAAAGGGCGACATGACCAAGGCGGTCAAGGCTATAGGCGGAACGCCTGATGTCTTCAAGTTCGTCTCTCGTGGCGCTGTTTCGGACGCCAGCCGCACCCGGATCGAGCAAGCCGCAGCCTCCCTGGGGATTCCTCATGTGACGATATGGTCGGGTGTGGAGTTTGAGGAGAACCTGCGGCTTCGCGCCGAATATCTACTACACCGTTTCGTCCAAGGCATCGAGTTTCCCGACGCCGAGGCGGACATCCGCAAATTCGTTGACGACTTCCCCGATCTCTCGGATGTCGATGCACTGCAACTGATGGCGGTCGTATTCGACCGGCCGGCTTTTCGCACGCCATTTCAGCAGGAAAGCTCCCTGCCTGCTTTTCAGCAAGCGATCGAGGACACCATCGGCGCACTGAACACTGGTGTATGGCGAACGCGGGAAGGTGACGAGATCAGGCGTATTCCGTCGATTCATCACATTCGAGACGCGCGCATCCGCTTCCTGTTGGAACAGGTGGTTCGCCAGGTCGATGCGCTGCGCCGTATTTTCGTAACCCGTCTTCGGGAAGGCGAGATCCGGCCTTGCGGATGCGGCCAGCAGAATTGTCCCACCTACATGCTCACGCATCGCGTTGCCGACGAATTGGACAAGGCGCGGCAGAGGATATTGACGACGTTTAAATCGGCATACGCGCCGTTCAGCGTTAGTCTTGGATAAGAGGACACAGTGAAAGCTATAAGGCGCTCGCTATATCAGGACGCTCTCAGGCTTTTGACAAGCTTGGGAGGGTGATGAGAATGCTATCCGCCAATCAAATGCAGTATCTCCAGCATCAGCCGCCAGGCGAGGCAGTTGCGCGAGCGCTTTCCGAACTTTTGGAAAATGACCACGATTTACTTGGTACCGATGCTAACGAACGCTCCATTACCTTTCGCTTTGCGATGTATCTCCAGCGGTATTTTCCTGGTTGGACCGTTGATTGCGAATACAACAGGGATGGCACAGAACCCAAGCGTCTCGGACATTTAGAACTTTATCCAGACAGCGAGGACGATGAAGCGAAGACCGTATTCCCGGATGTAATTGTGCATCGACGGGGTACGCGACAAAATCATCTAGTCTTGGAGTTCAAGAAATCAACGAGCCGCGTCGATCGACAGATCGATTTGCGGAAACTTCAGGGTTACAAGCAGCAGCTTGGCTACGAGCACGCTCTGTTTGTTGAAGTCGGCACCGAGGGGCAGGCGATCATCACCGCGCTTGAATGGGCCTGAGAACAATAAAAAGAAAATTCATGACACATATCTCATTATTTAGCTCGCAGCACCTCGAAGCCGCTTGTCGCGTTCTGGCCGACACCGAGCGCGGCCTGAGTGGGACGCAGATCGAGCGGTTGTTGCAGGAGATCGAGATTGCCGACCCCTCGCCAGGGATGACCAAGTGGAAGCGGTTATTCAATGCGCTGGCCGGTGCGCAGAACCAGCATGGAGTCGGCAACCACCTCATCATGTTCATCAACCGAGCGATGAACCCGGTGAACTATGCCCGCGATGCGACGACATTTGCATGGCGTCGCGACGAACTCAATGTCGTTTTAGCCTTCTCCGGCTTCTACGTGCGCGAAGACGGCAAGGTCGGGTACGCCGATAAGGCTACAACGCTCGATGCGGCTCGCGCTCGTGCGGGGCGGCTCAAGGCCGCATTAGAAAGTCGCGCCGTGCACGCAGAAGTATTGAACTATTGCCGTGCCGAACTCTTGGACGAGAACTATTTTCACGCGGTCTTCGAGGCGACGAAGGGCATTGCGGAGCGGATTCGCCAACTATCTGGCCTGAGCGGTGACGGAGCAGACCTGGTGAACAAGGCGTTTTCTGGGCAACAACCTGCTTTAGCCCTTGGGCCGCTCAGTACCGAGTCAGAAAAGAGCGAACAGAAAGGCTTCGCGAACTTAATGATCGGGCTATTCGGCGCAGTGCGTAATCCTCTGGCCCATGCGCCTAAGACGAATTGGCCGATGTCAGAACAGGACGCGCTCGACATTCTGACGATGATCTCGCTGATTCATCGCAAGCTGGATATCGCACAAAAAACAACGATTGCACCATAGGAGAGGGGCTGCATGAGTTATACGGACTGGCGCGCCTATCAAGAAGCCACAGCAGAAGTATTTCGACGTCTTGGATGCAATGCTCAGGTTGACTTTCGCGTTACCGGCGCTCGTGCAACCCATGACGTCGACGTCTACGCGACCTTTCTTCGATCAGGCATTCTGTGTACTTGGGTGATTGAATGCAAATTATGGAAGACTCGCGTTCCCAAGGAAAAGGTGCTTGCGCTCAAGAGTCTCATCGACGACCTTGGCGCTGACCGGGGAATTATTGTCAGTGAGGCGGGCTTTCAGCCTGGTGCACAGGATGCGGCGCGAGGGACGAATATTACGCTTGTGACGTCATTGGATGAGTTCGCCAGCACGGCACTGGCAGCAACATCAGAGGTCCCGCTTACGCTGAGCAGCAGCGATGATGGAGAGCCCATCTATCAGTTTCCTAGCCGAGCTGAGCCGCATGACCTGCTCCTGTATAACAACGTCATCATTACTGCAAACTGGGCCGGATGCAGTATTTCCATTGTTAATCCGATTTCCAAAACGATCATCCGTACCATCGACCTCGACAAATACGAAGTGGTTTCCTCGCAAAATGGTGCGAGAGAAATACGTAGTCATCCGCCCGGCAGCTTGGTTGTTGCAGACGGACGCCTGTTCGTTGGCCAAGTTTTCTCGGAAGTTATATTGGCTATTGATCTGGCTACTCACGCTATCGTCAAGAGGATAGCGATACCGGGTGGAGGTGATGGGCAACTGGCGGTGTCGCATGACGAGAAAGAAGTCTATTTTGCGAGCAACCGTGTTAATCAGTTCTATGTCATCGACAGCGCCACATACGCCGTCACGGCAGTGCCGTATCCCGAAGGCGGGCGAGGCTGCATGTCGCTGCTGCGACATCCAACGCAGCCGCTTCTCTACATTGGTGTTCAGCGTGGCGGTTGCATCAATGGGCAGCGTTATCCGCACGCTAACTCTTATTTGGCTATCTACGATCTAAGCCGGCAGGCTTACGTGGCCAACGCTCAGCTTGCCGAAGTAAAAAATGGCCGAGCAGACGACGCCACTCCTGCGTGTTTGACACACGACGACATTCACAATCGCGTTTATGTCGGCATGTTCCAGTCCCATCGAGGTATCTGCGTGCTGGATGTTGAAACTGGAAGGTCAGTTCAGGATATTAGATTTGAGCCTAATTCTTGGAGCAAACCATTTTCATGGGTCGACCCATTGTCGCAAGCGCTTACCTCAAATTCTCTGCTGTCTGTCAACCGAAACAACCGTGAGCTTGTAGTGCTTGATCGCACGTCACTCGATCTCAAGAAAAGCGTATTTCTTGGCGATGCGTCGAATGGTCCTCGGGCAGTCTTGGTGTGGCGTGACCCCCCGGCGTCAGACTACTTGTCGTGTTATCTGATTCTTATAGACATGGTCCGGGGGCGGTAAAATCAGGGTGAATGAAAGCCTA
>NZ_CAJQYY010000009.1 GCF_907164575.1 Paraburkholderia gardini | reverse complement strand
TCACGTCAATAGCCAGGACAGGCCCCATGTTTCCTCGGCGCCTATCGGCTGCCGCCACATAAATTTGGCCGCAACATAGCCACTATAGGCATCCGCCTGCAGGATGCCCGACCAGCCCTGCAGATGCGTACGGGGTCGCTCTCCCTTACGGTCGGGCGAGTACTGGTACCAGACCGCCGGGGGTGCGCGGCTGCCCGCCGGCCGGTCATCGCGCACATACGTCCACAACCGTGCCGTACGTGTCTTGCCGCGTCCGGGTTCCAGCACCGGAACGGGCGTGTCATCCGTGTGGATTTTTTGCGCCTCACGCACATACCGGCCAACGGCATCGGCCAGCGGCTGCAGCAGTGCGGCGCACTCGCGAACCCACGATGCCAGCGTGGCACGGTCGAGTTCAATGCCGGCACGGCGATAGATTCCGGCCTGCCGGTATAACGGCGTATGGTCAGCGTACTTGGCGACCACCACCTGTGCCAGCAGACCGGCTGCGGCCATGCCGCGTGCGATCGGGCGCGACGGCGCCGCTTCCTGGACGACCTTCGCACACCGGCTGCAGCTCAGCCGGGGGCGCACGTGGCGAATCACCCGGAAGTACCCCGGCACGTAGTCCAGCATCTCGGAGGCGTCTTCGCCCAGCTTGCGCAGTCGACCGCCGCATTCGGGGCAGTCGCAGCCCTGTGGCTTGTGCTCCACCACCTCGCGTGGCAGGTGTGCGGGGAATTCGCGCGAGCGCCGGCGTAGTGGAACCACCGACGCTGTCGTGTCAACGGGTTCATCAGGCACCGGTTCTGGCACCGGTGCCGGCACGGCATCCTGCTGCGGCAGTGACCCGTCACTGAGTGCGAGCTGCAGTTGTCCCGTCAGTTCTGCCATGCGCTCCGACGAGCGTCCGTACTGCCAGCGCCTCAGGCGCGAGATCTCGGCAAGCAGGCGCGCGATCGTTTCTTCGCGCGAGACAAGCATGCGCTTGAGTGTGTCGATGTCGTCGGGGAGTCGGCTGACTGGCATGCCTGAGAGTTTACCAGGCGCGCGCAGAAGCGGGGGCAAATTTACGCGGCTGACGTGGGCTTCCAGGTTCGTTCGGGGCGTCGCCAGTCGATGCCTTCGAGCAGCATCGACAGTTGTGCCGCCGACAGATGGATGCATCCCGCGTCGGCCTGCGGCCAGATGAAACGGCCTCGCTCCAGGCGCTTGACGTACAGGTTCATACCATCGCCACTCCACCACAGCAGCTTCACCAGATCGCCCCGGCGACCACGGAAGGCGAACACGTGGCCCGAGAACGGGTCCCGCTCAAGCGCCACCTGCGCCAGTGCAGCCAGACCATCCATGCCACGGCGCATGTCGGTGACGCCTGCGGCGAGCCAGATGCGGGTGCCGGTCGGCAGCGCGATCATGCCGGTCTCAGGCAATGCAGCACCAGTCGCAGCTGGGCTGGGTCTACCTTCCCGCTCACTCGCACGCGTGCGCCGTTGAGCTCGATCTCAATACCTGAAGTCGCGGCTTCCTGTGCGTGCGATGGCAGTTGCGCTGTCGGCACCGGTAGTGACGAAACCGCCATCAAATCATCCGGCGACATCGCCACCGGAACGAACACGGCCGTCTCGCGCGCCGTCCTGTTGTCCAGCAGGCCGGCACGGTACTGCCTGCGCCACTTGAACACCATGTTCGGATTCAGACCGTGCGACTGCGCGAGCTTCGCCACCGAGATGCCCGGCTCGCACGCGGCCACTGCAACTTCACGCCGGAATTCAGGCGCGTAATTCGGCCGCCCCTTGCGGCTTCCAGCACTGCCAATCTCTGTCATCAAAGTGGTCCCCACTACTCGAAGTGATGGACATCACTTTGGACACTCTCAACGTCGATGTCGATACGGCCTTCAAATGACGCTTACCTTTGAAGCCTCTCCGAAGATTATTGAAAACATCGATAAAGCGATGGACCCTCAACTTGCGCCCTTGGCGCAAGCCTTCAAGGGGCGCCTCATTGCGGACGAGGAACACTCGACACACAGGGGCGCTCCCGGTAGCCGCATCATTGACTTCCGCGTGTCAAAGGCGCCCGTCGGAAGTTGCGGCTGCAAAGGCGAAGGGTGCGGATTCTCCCGCCCGACTGCTTGCTACACCTGTTTCAAGTTCGAGCCGTGGCTTGATGCTCCTCATGACAAGGTGCTCCGGCGACTACAAGATGAGCGAAAACGCGCGGAAGGCGACGAGCGACTGGCGGCTATTAACGATGACGCCATCCGGGCGGTACGAGAGGTCATTGCGGAATGTGCACAGGCCAATGAACAGCGCAGATCGGGAGGGGCCGCATGAACGCGTCTGTCCTTCATTTCACTCCCCGCGCAGAACTGGAGCCGCAGGCCAATCTCGAGGCTTTCATTGCGCTCTGCAGGAATTCGGACGTGCTTGGTGCCCGGGAGCAGTTCGATAAGAACGCTTGGGAAGTCGGATACGTCAAAGGACAGAACAAAGTAAATCGGGTTGTGTTCAGCACCCTCGAAGCATCCCGCGAAGACAGGCCCGAGCCGAGCCTGCCACATCCGTTTCTGGACTTCGCGAAGGCGACTATCGTCTACCTTCACGATAAGCGCCCAGTCACGTCTCAAGCTCAGCGCATCGCAGCTCTTCGATGTTTAGAGGCGGCGTTGCGAGAAT
This sequence comes from Paraburkholderia gardini, assembly GCF_907164575.1. Taxonomy (GTDB): domain Bacteria; phylum Pseudomonadota; class Gammaproteobacteria; order Burkholderiales; family Burkholderiaceae; genus Paraburkholderia; species Paraburkholderia gardini. The sequence goes on along the minus strand of NZ_CAJQYY010000009.1, from coordinate 187,712 downwards.
GGAACAAGGCGTCGCGCCCGACGGCGGTTAACGTTGAGGTGCTGAACACTGCGGTCGAGTTAGCCAAAAAGCAGGTCTCGGATGCGGTGGCTTACCGTATTGCCGGCCAACTGCAGCTGATTGCGGAATTCATGAATTCGAAAGGCTTCATCTCGCTTCGGCAGACATGGGTCCATGGGATGAAGAGGCCTCGGGAGCTCGGTTCGCGAATCTCTAAAGAGGCTCTCGATGCTCGCCAGGAGAAGTTACCTTCCGCAGCGGTGCTACGGGCGCTAGGCGGTATCTTCCAGGAGGCGGTTCAACCGGCAGACGTGGCGGTGTCCAGCTACCTGGCGGTGATGCTCTGTGCGCCGGAGCGGATCAACGAGGTGCTCCGACTGGCGCGCAACTGTCTGGTCGAGGGCGACGGGAGATTCGACGGAAAGCTTGGCCTCCGCTGGGCGGGGTCCAAAGGTGCGAAGGACACGACGAAATGGCTCCCCACCCAGATGGTCCCAGTGGCAAGGCAGGCTATTTCCAACCTGCTGAAAGTGACAGCACCCGCCAAAAATATAGCAGCGTGGTACACGGACAACCCGAACACGCTTTACCTTCACGACGGCGCGGCGCACCTCCGCGGTCAAGAGGTCCTTACGGCAGCAGAAGTGGCGCTGATCCTGTGGGGAGATGAGGATGCGACTGACCAGGCTAACACTTGGGCTCGGATGACGGCTGAGTTGCCGAAAGTTCAGCTTGCCGGTCGCAAGGCTGGGTACCGGTTCGAAGACGTTGAGCTCGCGGTACTGGCAATGCTTCCAGAGACCTTTCCGTTCGTTCCGGGTGCTCCCGAGCTTCTTTGCAAGGACGCCGTGGCCATCATCCGGACAAACGAGATGCACTCGCAGAAGGCGACGTACCTCTGCATGATTACTTGCGTCGACTACAGCTCGATAACGAATCCGCTCGGGGCACGGGAGGGTCGGTCTTCGATCTTTGAGCGCTTCAACTACACGGAGGACGACGGTTCGCCCATCGAGCTCCGAAGTCATGCTCTTCGGCATTACCTGAACATGCTCGCCCAGTTGGGCGGTCTTAGCAACGCAGAGATCGCTATCTTCTCCGGTCGTAAGGACGTTCGTCAGAACAGGGCCTATGACCACATGAGCTCGGACGAGGCTCAGGCACCCATCAGTCAAGCTCTGAAGGCGGGTTTTACAGCCGGCCTTGTTCCTGCGGCGACGCGGGATCTGATAACGCGTGGCGAGTTCAAGAGGTTTGGGGTCGTCGCCGCCCATACGACGGAATATGGCTGGTGCATGCACAACTTCGCTAGCGAGCCATGTCAGATGTACCGCGACTGCATAAACTGCGAGGAGCAGGAGTGCGTCAAAGGCGATGCGCACAAGGAAGCCAACTTGCGCCTGCTGAAGGAAGAAACCGAGTTCCTTCTGAATGAGGCGCGGGAGGCGTTGAACGACGAAGAATACGGTGCCGATGTCTGGGTGGTGCATCAATCAAGGACGCTGGAGCGCGTGAACGCCCTCCTGTCTTTAATGGACGACCCGTCGGTAGAACGCGGAGCTCGGATTCGGCTCAACCTGGAGAACGCTGCCCTGATTACCGCTGAGTCCACGCAACCCGTCTACTTCCTCAAAGCCGAGGACCAAAAGCTGCTGCCATGAAGAAAACCCGCGCACCTGATTTGACCGCAGAGCGTATCAAGCTTGTGCTCGATACTCTGGATCGTTGGAAAGGCAAATTGACTTGGGACCTGCTGATTGACGCGATCCGGAAGGATACCGGCCACACGTACTCGCGGTTCACGTTCGCGGAATACACGGAAATTGCCAACGCGTTCTCGCTGAAGAAAGACGCTTTGCGGGGCACCTGGAAGGGCGAAGGCGGTCAGCCTCGGGACGAACGTGTCCGGGCCGCCCTTGAGCAGGTCGAACGTTACAAGGCCAAGGTCGAGCGTCTCGAAATGCAAAACCAACTGCTCTTGGAGCAATTCGTGACCTGGGCGCACAACGCCGAGCTCAAGGGGGTGACGGTGATGATGCTAAATGCCCCCCTGCCCAAGCCACCGCGCGACCGAACCAAAGGGGTGGAGTGATGGCGAGCGGACAGCAGCTTACAGAAGGAAAACGTCAGACTTGGGAATGGTGCAGTTCGACGCTGAAATGGCGCAGGTTGCGGTTATCAAGCATTCTGGCTGCGTTGCCGCGGTCCCATTTTACGCAGACAAGCCACGCTCGCGCGCGGAAGTTGATGTTTTCCCCAACCCGTCAACGAATTGCCGTCGTTGCCGCTTACGCTCGACGCGCCGATTTCTTGCGATCCTGCAACAGCGATGCTGGCTCGACCCCCAGAGCGTCAGCGATACGCTCGATGTTATAGATCGTCACGTTCTTTTCGCTGCGCTCCAACATCCCAACATACGTACGATGGATGCCGGCCCTCTCTGCAAGGGCCTCTTGCGAGAGATCTAACTCGATGCGTCTTCGCCGAACGTTAGCGGCGAAAATGGCAACCAGGCGGCACTGTGTGGGAGCAACGGACATCCATGAAATGTCCGTTGTTGCATACTTTGATTCTACATACTAAGATTAGCATTTTTACTATAGGCGCCAGATGCGAGTGGTTCTGCACTCGTGCTCATGGTAGACACCCAGCACAGCCATGCTTTTGACTCAGACGACTTGGGAAGAAAAGAATCCCGTACGCCGACAGCTATTCAGCCCCTACACCGCCTTCCGATGCGTGGCCGTCTCTAGCGAATCCCCTTGCTTTTTGATTCAGCACACCCGCGAGGACATCGAAGAAGATTCACTACCCGTGGGCACCTACCTTGTGACAAAGGCCGAGGACGTTCTCGAAGTAGTTGAGCAACTCGAAGCCGGGTGCAGTCGCGTTTATGCATTTCAGATGCAACCAATGGAAGACGAGCGATGTGTCATGAACGCGATTGCCGATATCAGGAGCTATTGCGAAGACGGCGTGACTTGGTTTTCATATGTCACCACAGACGGCACCATTGCTCCTTGCCTCCCTTGGCAGCCTCGTGCGAGTTCCAACCACCAATTGAAAGTTGAGTGGTCGTTAAAGCTATAGCTTGGAGTCAAGGACCGTGTTGGCGATCGAGTTCCGTGACGAACTGCTTGAGAAGGGATGGCCCGACGATCTCCGGGTTGCCGTGCTGGTCGGCGAGGCGCCAGGCCCTGAAGCCCCAACATCTGCGATCCGGGCGCAAGCAAGCGGAGATTTGCTGGGAGTGTGGTCTGCGTCCCGGCATTGCTTCCTCTACCCCGACTTCCAGTTCCAACGCTCGGGCGCAATCCGGAAGGACGTTGCCGGACTCCTGGCCGTCCTGCTCCGCGAAGACGATCGCGGAGGCTGGAGACGGGCGTTCTGGCTGTATTCGCCGCATGCGTTGCTTGATGACCGGACGCCCGCGGAAATCTTTATTGACGATCCGGCGCGGGTGATCGCTGTTGCGCGAGAGGAATTTCTGGACGATCGCGAAGCGACCTGGTGAGTTGTCAACTGCCCCTGCCGACCCGTGCGGGGGCCGGATTTCGATCTCGCGCATACTTGGCACTCTGCGGGCTGGGTCCGCGGCACGCCGAGGTGATAACGAACAGCAGGCGGCCCGCTGGCCGGTACATTGGTAGCATTATTCCCGGGGGCGAACCATGACTGTGTGCATCATCCAGAATCGCCAGGAGTATCGCGAAGCCCGACAGACACTCCTCGATCTGGTTGGACGTGACCCGGTGCTTGGCACGCCGGAGGACGACCAGCTGTCGGCACTGGCGATCGGCGTCGAACGCTACGAAGTGCAGAATGTCCTAGGTCTGCCCGCTGGCTCCCGACTGACGATGGTCGCGAAGCACGGCTGGAACGCTGACGGCTCTCACCGGTTTTTGAAGCCGGCATGGGAGCGACGGCGGTTGCGGTTCGCGCTGGGCCTGCACACCCCTCTGACCCGGGACGACCGTCAGGTTCTGCAGCAAGTCGTGCCCGTGATCGAGGACGCAGGCAAGCCGTACGCAGTGCAGATCGCGGACGTGCCCCAGCCCCTGCGGGAGGAATTGAGGGAGTGGTGGCGGATGTGGTGCTTGCCGTTGTTTGACCCAGATGGCTGCGGCGACTGCATATATGTGTGGGACTGGTCGGACTGGCTCGACGGGCGGATTCCGGACCTCCCTTGAGTCCAGACCGCCGCAGGACACAAGTCCCACAAGGCGACGTTGTTCGATCACGCTGAAATGCGTCGCAAACGACGCATTTCTAACGCATTGATCCGTCGGGAGGGGTGCGGGACGACCGGCGCTCCTAAACGACGCAGTTTCGACGCAAGTCGTCGGCGGCGTCGTTCGCCGCCTTGACTGGATGGTGCAAACTTTCGTGCTCGTGCGGTTTGCGCCCGTTTCGCTCAGTTGCGAGCGATTTGCTTCGGCGTTGCCCCGTCCTGCTTCACTAGCCTGAGACCGCCTTGAGGACGTAGACCATATAGTCGAGCCAGCTCTTCGAAATGAAGGCAAAGCGCGCCAACGAGGTCTTCGTCCGAATACCCGAGGTTCGTAGTTAGGTTGTTGATCAAGCCGTTCATGACCGTAGACGTTTCAGGGGCGAAGTCGAGTGCTTGCGGTTCCTGAGTTCGATAACCACGGCTCGACATCTGTCGCCAAAGCCATTGTGATTTGTTGCTGTCGATCCGATGAAGTGACGTTGCGCGCACAATCAAGGCTGCCATCGAAACCTTCCAGAACGGTTTCATATAGGCAGCTTTTTCCAATGTGAGATTGCCAAGATACGGCCCAATATCGTCGGCTGGCATGAGCAATTCGGATGCGAACTGATCTGCTTCCTCCTCCATGCTCGGCGTCGGATAGTCGTGCATCACAAGGTGTCCGAGTTCATGCGCGAGCGAGAACCGCTGTCTATCGGCTGGTCGATCTTTGTTTAGAAAAATCAACGGCGGAAGCCCGGCAACACGGTAGCTAATGCCGTCCACTCCAGCGTCTGCCATTTCACAGAAGGCGACGATGCATCCCGCCCTTTCGGCATACTCGACCAAATTACTAACGGGACCGGACGGCATATACCAGGCGCGACGGACATTGCGTGCTATATGTGCCGTATCCCCGTTGAAATCATCGAGGTCATAGTGCGGAAACGGTAACTCCGGTGCGATATCTGCACTTTCCAGTAAAGTTCTGACATGGCCAATGCGGACATTGATCTCAGCGATCAATTTGTCGATCACCTTTTGTCCGGTCGCCGCTCGCTTCCTAAACATCGGGTGCGCACTCAGCGGCGCGCCGTACACGCGCTCCGTACGGCAAAAGAAAGAAACCGGGCAGTCCAACGCGACGCCCAATTTCTCTATTACGTCGTCCGTAGCCGGCCGAAGTCCCTGTTCAAGCTTTGAGAGAGTTCCTTGCGCAATTCCGGCTCGCTCGGCGAGTTGAATTTGTCCCAGCCCGAGCATCCGCCTGCGCAGTGAAACAAGCTCAGGTCGGAATGTCTCCGCCAGCGGCTGCCTTGTCTTGAGTTCCATCTTTCCGTGACCCATCTGTTTTCGGCTTGATAACGCGGTCGGCAACTGCCACTCCGTCCATCGTCGGGGACGGAGCAAACGGCATTACCGTTTGCGTGTCGGTGCCCGACTCGCCATGCACGTCGATTTTCCAAAGGATCTGCTTCTTGTGTCGCTGCACCAAGACGATTTGCTCGATCTCGGTTTCGTCTTTCGAGAGCACATACAGCAGTTCCAGTCTGGCGATCCCGCCGAAAAGATCCTGAATCTGATCGTGAAACGCCAAAGCGGCCTGCGTCGGATAGTTGCGAGACAGAAGCGACCCTTCTGCCTTCTTCATGCGAATGAAAATTTGATTATCGATCAACACCCCATCCCAATTGCGCAATGTTTCGACGCGCGCGGTAGGGTGTCCATCGAATCGTACCTTGGCGTGCGAGATCAATTGATTCCACATCAGGTTTGCACGCACGCGTTTGTGCTGCATCCGCGACGCCACTGGGCTGGCGAGCCAATGTTTCCATGCCGAAGCATAGATGTGCTGGAAATCAGCAAAATAAGGGAGCACTACCTTGCGCACTTCTTCTTCGGCGATGAAAGGCATAGCAACACTCAGGCAGATGACATGGGCGCTATCATAGCGGGCGACTACAAAATGAACAACAAAATATTCCAAAAATTATTCCAGTCCGCTCTAGCTGTGTTATTTGCTCACGCTACTTGGTGACGTGCCTCAGGGTGACGAGGGTGCGCGGGCGCCGCTGGCATGAGCAAAGTCTTTCGGGCCAGCACGCAGGTAGACATAGAATGGAATGCACAGAGGATGAAGGCCTTAATACATGACCGAACACGCCATCTGCTTCAAGTGCATCGAGGACGAGGTACTGCGCGCGACAGTCGAGAGCGACGGTGAACCACTGCTCTGCGAGTGCTGCGGTGAAGAGAGCAACAGCGCCTTTTCCTATGAACGGCTTGGCGAAGAGTTGGAGCCAATCGTCCGTGAGCATTTTCAACTCGGGCCGACGGTTCGAAAGTTTTACGATGACGACAAGGAGGGCTGGGAACAGGAGGGCGACTTGTTGTCGGACATAGTCCAAATGGTGCTAGGCCAGGACGTTGACGATCCGGACGCGCTTGTCACCGCGCTTATGGACGCCGAAGACTATTGGCCAGGCGACGGCGAGGGGGCCTTCTACGACGACACCCAGCTCTACGTGCCGTGCAAGGCGACGCCGCACGCCTGGATGGCTGAATGGCACTACCTTCTGGAAGAGTTGGCGCATCGGCGACGTTTCTTCAGCGACGGCGCGAGGGCGCTCTTCGATCGGCTATTCGAAGGCGTTACGGGCTTGAAATTCTTCGACAAGGACACTGATCAGTGGCTGCCCGTGGTGAATGACCTGCCGGCAGGGACGGATGTTCTTCGTGCGCGCGTGGTTCGCTCAGACCCTGAGCTACGGGCGTTCGTCGAAGCGCCGTCGCGGGAACTGGGTGCGCCGCCGGCCGAGAAGGCGCCGGCCGGCCGGATGAACGCGGCAGGAATCGCTGTTTTCTACGGGGCTCTGGACTCGGGCACCTGCCTTGCCGAGATGCGCCCGGCACTTGGGGGGCGAGTGCTGGTCGGTGGATTCCGGACGACTCAGGCACTACGTGTCCTCGACTTCCGGCGGCTCGAAGCTGCGAGGCTCGCAGCACTCAGTTACTTCGATCCAAAGTATGCAGAGCAACGGGAGCGCGCCGTATTTCTGCTGCGGCTGCACGGTCTTATTAGCCGCCCAGTGGTTCCGGGGCATGAGGATGAGTACCTCATCACGCAGACACTGACCGAATATCTGGCACACGTGCATCTGCCAGCCTTTGACGGCGTGATCTTTCAGTCGGTACAGCGTCAAGGAGGCGCGAACATCGTCCTGTTCGGCCGTGATGTCTTTGAGCCGGTGATCGACATCACCGAGGACGACTCGGGCGCGCTGCCGCTTTTCGCACCGGCGTTGCCGGGAAGCGAGCCAAAGCAAGTGCTGAGCTTTCCTGTTGAGTATGTGACAGGCAGTGCGAAACTCTTCGTAACCCGATCAATTGAATACTCGCACTATGAGCTCCACTTCTCTGTCGGCAAAGAGTACGTATTCATCCACGACGCTGACGAAGATATTGACGATGGCGAATGGGACTAGGCGCCAGGGATGTCGAATGACACGGAAATTGAAACTGTGACAGGTAAGTGAAATAATGCTGGCATAAATATGGAATAAATCCGACCGCTAATGAAGATCAAGACGCCCTGAAGTTCCCGCGCGTTGTTATTAGCGGTTACTCTGAGCCTTTGATGGCTCATCGGTTGAAACCGCCACCCATTCCGGTCAAACAGCAGAATCAAGATTTTGCAAACTCGAATGCCGCTAAGCGGCCATTGGCGACGTCAACGAATCGGCCACTACCTGCCCTTAGCTCGGCTCCAGTTTCCGGACGTTCAAGGGCTAAGGGCTCTGAGATCACTCCGCGGAAAGGCGACGCTCTCAGATTGGTTGCACTGCCTGCTGCTCGCCTTACAGCGTCGCTGGCCTCACAATTTTAATCAGCGCGCTAGCGCGCAACGACGAACTGAGGGCGCATGAAGATCGCCAAGGTCAAGATCACCAACTTCAAGTGTTACGAGGAGACCTTCACTCTCGTCTTGAACGACGGCCTGAACGTCATCGTCGGTGCCAACGAATCTGGAAAGACCACGATCCTGGAAGCGATCCATCTTGCGCTGACGGGGCTCCTGCACGGCCGGCCCCTGAAAAGCGACCTGACAAGCTATCTCTTCAACCTGGCTGCCCAGACCAAGTACGTGCAGAGCCTCGTCACCGGTTCTCCGCTGCCGCCGCCAGCGATCACCATTGAATTGTTCTTCTCCGGGGATTCAAGCGAACTGGCTGAGCTGGAAGGCGATGGAAACTCAGAAAAGATCAAAGCCAGCGGCGTGGTCTATCGCATTGAGTTCGACGAGGAGAACTACAAGGGGCCGTATGAGGCGCTGGTGGCGGCCGGTGAGCTGACCTCCATTCCGGTCGAGTACTACACGGCGACCATGCGCTCGTTCGCGCGCAAGGGCATCACCTCGCGCAGCATCCCGATCAAATCCGCCTTGATCGATTCATCAAGTGCCCGTTTGCAGAATGGATCCGACGTCTATGTCTCTCGGATCATTCGCGACGTGCTTGAGGAGACCGAGCGGGCGTCGATTTCGCAGGCCCATCGAAAACTGAAAGAGGCTTTCGTCGAGGACCGAAACCTGCAGCTGATCAACGAGCGGATCACCAAGGCCGCCAAAATCAGCCAGAAGTCGGTCAGCATTTCGGTCGACTTGTCATCCCAGACCGCCTGGGAGAGCAGCCTCATGACGTACATCGACTTCATCCCCTTCCAGTACATCGGCAAGGGCGAGCAATGTGTGATCAAGACCAAGCTGGCCCTCAGCACCAAGAAGAGCGCCGAGGCCACGGCCCTCCTGCTGGAAGAGCCTGAGAACCATCTGTCGCACGCGCGGCTCAACGAACTGATCACCGACCTGACCGACCAGCACGGGCAGAAGCAGATCATCATTTCCACCCACAGCAGCTTTGTGGCGAACAAGCTTGGTCTCGATCATCTGATCGTGCTGCGTGACGGCAAGGTGGTGCGGATCTCGGAACTGGAGGCCCGCGATTTCTTCAAGAAGCTGGCGGGGTACGACACCTTGCGTCTGGCGCTGGCCCACAAGGCAATTTTGGTGGAAGGCGACTCTGACGAACTCGTCGTCCAGCGGGCCTATATGGACGCCCACGGCGGACGGTTGCCCATCCAGGACGGCATCGACGTTATCTCAGTTGGCACCGCCTTCCTGCGCTTCCTTGAACTGGCGAGGGCGCTGAAAATTCCGGTGACCGTGATGACCGACAATGATGGCGACACCGCTGCCGTCGAGAAGAAGTATGCCGCGTACAAAGGCGAAGCCTTCGTCAATATCTGCTTCGATCCCGTCCTCGACAGCGGATCTCTGACGGTTAAAGGCAAGGCCTTCAACTACAACACGTTGGAACCGAAAATTCTGAAGGCGAACAGTCTCGCGACCCTCAACAGCGTGCTTGGAGTATCGGCGAAAACGGACGACGAACTCCGCACTTACATGCAAGCCAACAAGACCGAGAGCGCTTTGTCAATTTTCAATTCAACGACCGCGATCACCTATCCCGACTATATTAAGCAGGCCATCGCGCTGTGATAGGCGAGAACAAGATCGTCATCGCCGCGGCCGGCTCTGGCAAGACGACTTACCTCGTCGAGCAAGCGGTGAAGATCAAAAGCGAGCGGGTCCTGATCACGACCTACACAGAGTCCAACGAGGCGGAGATTCGCCAGAGGTTCTTCGACCTCGTGGGTCGTGTGCCGGCCAATGTCGTGATCATGACTTGGTTCAGCCTCTTAATCACCCACGGCGTAAAGCCCTTCCAGGGCGGCCTGTTCGATTTTCCCGTCAGGGGCATGCTGCTGGTCCAGGCGCAGTCGGGAATTCGCTTCCGCAACAACAAAGGCATCGCAGTGCCGTGGCCTGAAGAGGAGATCGGAAAGCACTTCTTCGACCCAACCGGACGGGTCTTTTCGGACAAGCTCTCCAAGCTTGTGATACGGTGCAATGATAAAAGCGGTGGTGCAGTCATCGATCGGCTTAGCCGCGTGTTCCCCCACGTCTTCGTCGACGAGGTCCAAGACTTGGCCGGTTACGATCTCGACATCCTAGCGGCGCTCGCCCGCAGTTCCGCGCGCTTGCTAATGGTCGGCGACCCGCGGCAGGTGACCTATCTGACCCATCATGAGCGCCGCCATGGGAAATACGCCGATGGCGGTATCGTCGCCTTCCTGCAGCAGGAGCTTCCCCGGAAGGTCGTTGTCGAGATCGACGAAACGAGTTTGAACCGGTCGCATCGCAACAGCGCCGCCATCTGCGCGGTCTCCTCGCGTCTGTTTCCGGCGCTTCCCGCCAGCCAAGCCTGCGAGTGTGTTGAGTGCCGCAAAGGCCCGCCGACGGGCGCAGGTGTCTTCGCCCTAAAGACCGCCGATTACGCGCATTATCTGGCGAGCGTCAGACCGATGCAGTTGCGCGACAAGATCACCAGCAGTGGCGTCGACGAGAGGTCACCCGTGATGAATTTTGGAGAATCCAAGGGGAGAGGCTTTGACCATGTGGTCATCATTCCCACGGCGCCGATGCAAAAGTGGCTGCTCGACCCCACAGCCGAGTTGAAGGCCCAGAGTCGAGCCAAATTCTACGTCGCGCTTACGCGGGGTCGTCTTAGTGTGGCTATCGTGATGAATTGGGGGGCCGCGCCCCTACCTGCAGGCTTTTCGCTCTACGAGCGCGCGGCGCCGGCGTAACGTCGGCCCCGTCCTCCGCGACGTGGGGATGCCGCTCGATGGTCTTGTCGCGTTCGGCGCCCACAGCTGTACCACGCGGTGACAGTCGGTACAGAACGGCTTATCGGCATCGCTCGCTGATCGCCGAACCCCCACCTGTGGTAACCGGAGTTATCAGAAGTAGCGATTTGTCTTTTCGAGAAAAGTGCGTTTTGACCCTTGCAACTGGACGGGGCGTCTCCAAGTGCCCATGTCGTAGGCTGGCAAGCGCCCATGCTGTGCAGGCAACCAGTCTGCGGTGACGCTGGTGATCGGCAACTGACCGGCACTGTCCAGCGCCTCCTATAACGACACTGATATGTACGAGAGCCACCGATGACACACCCGAAACGACGACTCATACCTGACGAGCAGACCATTGTGGTGCTCGATACGAGCCCCGTGCGCAATGTCGGCCACGACGGCGTTCCCACCTGGGTCGCCACGTTTGCCGCCATGGCGAAGAGCGGCTATTCGTTCTCGCTCGCCGATGGCGCGTGCGCCGAGCTGCTTACCGCGCACGCGCGCGGTAAGTCGATCACCGATGATGAACTGAGAACGATCATCAACGCCATCGAACCTTTCCTGAACCCGGACGTTCCCGTCATGCTCGGGAAGGTCGACCTCATGAGGATGATCGGCGAGGCGGAAGCTCCAGCGGCGTGGGAAGCCGAGGTGCGGACGCTGTCGCAGCGCGTTTGGCAGACCGTGAAGGCGTCGGTCAGCACTTCGCTGGATAAGCGCATCAGCGCCGAGGCTGAGCTGCAGGACGACCGGGACGACTGGATCGGTGCCTTCGCTAAGTTCGACGCGGGCTATGAAGAATGGCTCTCGGAGGACCCCAGCCGCGAGCAGCAGTTCCCCTTGCATCCGTACGAGCATCCCTTGCTTGACCTGCAGTTCACCAGCCTCGCTACCCGGAGTGTCCAGCGTCATCCGACTATGGCCGTGCGCGCGGACCTCCAGTTGCGCTACGAGTGGCGGCAATGGGTGCGCTCCCGTCAGGACAAGGATGGCTACAACCCGTCCAGCAAAAAAAAACGCAACGATGGGGTGGACCTGGATATGTACCCCTATCTGATGCTGCCGGCCTTCGTGGTAGCGGATGACGGCGGCTTCCACGCACGGCTTTCTGACATCAAAAGCCCACAATTGCATTGGTTCTGGGAACCGCAGGCGTTGGCCGATGCCTGGTCCCGTGGCGAACGGCCGCGTCCGGTCTGGGCGGCGGCAGCCGCTGACCAGACGGACCCGCAGCCCGCCGGTTAAGCACGCAGCTGGGGCACGGCGCGTTTTCGCGTGCGAAAATGAGCGCTCCGTGCCTCAGTCATCGGGCGGCTTCGACCGAAGCGGCGGAGACCATGGGGCCGAGAAGCGACCCAAATCCAGGAGAGAAAAATGGTAAATGACCTTTTGGATCACCGCGACCCGTGTTTCGCGAGCGATCTCCAGCGTCTGCGTATGCAGAAGGGGATGAGCGAGGAAGAGCTGGGTGAGGGGATTAGCCGCGACGCGCAATGCATTCGCGGGTACGAGTCTGCCGCGGTTGTTCCTCAAGATTGGACTGTCCAGGAACTAAATCGCATATTGCTTGGACGTGATCGGGCAGGCTCGACGGACAAGAACACGACGGCGGACGAACTCCCCTATTTCGGCGTGAAGAGCATTCCGGACGACGTGCTTGCTGCTGAGGTGCATCGCCGTTTGGTCTCAAGGAGCGGCGACTAGATTTCCGGCGCTGCGCCGAGAACGGACTTCACGGTGCAGCTGAAACCGGCCCTTCACAGTGCAGCAGGCCGCTGACCGCGGTGACAGGGAGAGAAACTTGGCTAGCAAGCGCTATCGAGGCAAGCGTTGTGTGTACTGTGGGCGGGAGGGCGTATCGGACACGGCAGACCATGTGATTGCGCGGGGATTTTTCCTGCCGTCCGAACGCGTTGATCTGCCGAAGGTCCCCGCCTGCACGACCTGCAACAACATGAAATCGCATCTCGAACATCACCTGCTGACGATCCTGCCGTTTGGCGCGCGACAAGCGGCCGCCGCGCGCACGCTCAACGACCTCGTTCCGGGCCGCCTTGCGCGCAATGTACCTCTGCATCGCGCACTTCTCGACGAATGGAACCGCCAGTGGCAAGGCGAATACGCGCAGCGGTGGACGCCGGAGATGAAGCTGCCGCTGGACAGCAGCAAGGTGAGCCGCCTGTGCGAATACATGATGACGGGGCTGGCCTGGCTTCACTGGGGGGTAGATCTGACCGAGCCCACTCAGGTGCGGGCGTCGTTCTTCCATCCAACAGCGGTCCGTACTCTCGAAAGCCTCTTTCTGAACGAGCGCTGGGGCGCGAAAATCGAAGAGGACATTGGGGCTGGCACGATGACCTATCGGGCGGTACAGGATTCACTCGCGCCGTCGCGGACCTTCTGGCGGTTCACCCTCTACGGCATCGTGGTCGGCGATGCCATTGGCTTTCCCGGCGTGCGGGCCGATACGATATACGGGGTTTCCAACCCGCCCCAATGAGCAGCAACATGACGCGAATGGAAATCCCGCAAATCATCTTCGATGACTGGAGCCGCTGGAACGATCGCGGTCGTCCGTCCCACGAAATCGACGGTGTGCCGTCTGACTTCGGGTGCCTTGGTCTCTATCTGCTTGGGACGTCCGACGTGGACGGCTACACAGGCGCCGGGAGCGCGAAGCATCTTCATCCCGGCGTGCTTTACATCGGCATGTCCACGCATGTCGATCGGCGGCTTGAGCGCTACCATAGCGCCGTCCGTGCCTACCGGCGCGAGCAGGATGACCGCACGTGCCAGCGGCTGCGTTTTTCAGCGTGGCGTTCCGAATGGAGCATGTACGCAAGGCCTGGGATAGCAAAACCGGTGGTAGAAATCGCGGCGCTCAAGCTCTATGAGAGGGCGCTGCTGTACGAGTTTGCGCGCAAGTACGGCCGGCTTCCGCCGCTCAATCGAGAATAAATCCTGCCTTAGAGCGAAATGAACTTGCGCCAGCCAGCTGGACATTGGCACGCACACGGCACTCCCCAAAAGACACCATGTCACGACCCGACCACTACTGGCTGCATGTCCCCCTTGAAACCACGCCCGGTATGCAGCTCAGCGCGCCCCGGGATCGGCTCCTGACAGTGCTGGGCCGCGGCGCGCAGCTGCTCGAGCGCGAACCCTATATTTCGTTCCTGTCGTCGAGCGCGCTGGTGATCAAGCAGTGGCTCCTGTTTGATCCACTGCCTGAATCCGACGCGCAATGTCTGCTGGCCGACCTGCGCCAACGGCTTCCCGTCGTCTCGATGAACGATGGTGCGAATTTCCGCATTGCTGACAGTGAACCCGCAGTAGCGCTGAACGCCGCCTATGACGGCTCGCGGCCCACCCTGATCCCGGATCATCTGACGCCGGCCCCCGTGTGGGACGACCGCGCCGGGTCATGCAGCTGGGAAGCTCGGGATGTCCTGGAGGTCACGCTCGCGGATTGCCCCCCTGTAATCGATCACCGGTTGCGTGCGGCGCTGGAGCTGTACGTCACCTCGCAGTATGATTTTCTGCCGCGCTCGCTTTTTTTGGCGAAACTGACCATCCTTGATGGTTTGGCCATTCGCGCGAAGCGCAATGCTGAGGTCGCGAATTGGATAGACCAGAAACGCCTAGAGGCTGAAGTTTTTGGGGACCTCGCACTGTTGAGTGCGCTGGGTGGCCTAAAAATGGAGTCACACACGTCAGCCATCCGGACTCTTGCTCGGCGCGCGGTGGTCTCACTCGGAGGGAGCAACGCCGAAGCGACGCGGCAGGCAAAAGCGGTCGGCGGTTTATACAAGACGCGATCAGACCTGGCGCATCAAAGCTCCCCAGTCAACCTCGACCGAGATCTGGGCATCGCGACGCAACTGACGCGGCTTGTCCTCAATGCCGCTGTCAGTAACCCTGCGATACTCGATGCTGACTCCGGCGAAGACGCGAGCGTGCAAAGCGGGCTGCAGTTGCGCGCGCAATGGATCGAAGAAGCCGACGCTGCGATTCGCAGGATGGGGCCTGACTGCGCTGCTGTCGAGAATGCGATCCGTCGCCCGCTGGTCATGGGCAAGCTCGGCGTGCTCACCGCGCAGCTCGCGGACGGTCGTGGTTGGAAAATCGGCCACGGTGTGGCGCAATCACTTTCGGACGAAGATTCAGCCGACTTGGCTGAACGCGATGAATCGTTTGGAACGCGTATCAGACGGTGAGTCAAACGGCAGTGGATGGTCGCCCTGTGTTGGCCAGTGGGTTAATCTTTCTTCGCGAGGTGGCACTCAAGTTTCGTGATACGTCTGCGAATGCGCTGGTGAAGTCGTCAGTATCGCGCACCGCCCGCACAACATTTTCGGAAGGAGCCAGCCGTGCATCTGTTTCGCGACGAATCGGGAAACACGGGTGTCGATTTGCTCAATGCAGACCAGCCGCTCTTTGCACTGGCCAGTACGAATTTGGATAGCGAACGCGCGGCGGTGCTGGTGAGGCCACTCCTGCGCCAGAAACAGGTTGAGGCGAAATACACGAAGCTTCGTGGCAGCGGGGACGGACAGGCGGCGCTGCTTCAGTTTTTTTCTTCGCCTGAGCTTTCGCCCGCGACCGCGAAAGCGCTGGTCGCCGACAAGCGCTACTACCTCATCACCCATCTCGTGGACAAGCTGATCGAGCCAACCGTGCACGAAAGCGGCCTCGATCTCTATGACGGGGACGGTGCCGTCGGACTGGTGAACGTCTGGTACTACGCGGGACAAATCATTTTTCCTGAAGGCGCGTGGGAAAAAGTGCTGCGGGCTTTCCTGCGGGCGATCCGTGAGCGGAGCACTGTCGCCTATGCGGATTTTGATCAAACACTGCGGACGTCGTTTCGCGCCGCTCCCCTGAAAAACCGTGACATTGCCGCTGGCTTGGCTATCTCATTGGGTCGCATCCGTGAATTCGTCGAACCGTTTCCTCTTCACATGTTCGACCCGGCGCCCGATCTCTTTACCATGATGATCAACAAATGGATGGTGTCGGTCACGGGCTTTTTTGACGTAACCCATGACCAGTCAAAACCACTGCGACGGCATGAACCGTTTTTGCGCGCCCTGATGACACCCGTTGTGACACGGACGATCGGATACGGAGAGCGTCAGGCGGAACTGCCGTTGCGAATCCGCGAGCTGGATTTCGGCGATTCGGTGTCACATTTACCACTTCAGGTTGCCGACCTGATTGCGGGTGCAGCGGTTGATTGTCTGCTTGCGTGGTCGGGCAAGAGGCTGTCAACGGATTTTCACGAAGCCGTGAGAGCGACCCGTTTGCCGGACTTGGTTGTGGACGGAATGTTGCCGTCTACAGACGTCAGCCGTAAAAATGAGCGAGGGATCGGCCAGTCCAGCCTCGTTGATGGCGCGGCCCAGTTTCTGAAGGAGGTTGGCTTTACCGGGCGCGAAGAATCTTAGCTGCTGTGCCGAGACCAGAATCGTATCAAGGGGACATGATGGGCTTCAAATCGCTCGAAAGTATCTTGCTGCCGGACCGGCGCTATGCAGATCTGCGTGTTGTCGATAACGGGACGCAGCGTCACATGAGCCTTGAATTTCATCACGCCACCCTTGCGGCGATCGGTCTGCAAACGACAGTTCCGGTGGATGTCAGCGATGCGTTCGATAGAGCGCGCAACACTCTCATCTACGCCTTCTTCGACTATGCATTATGGGTCGTTGGGGAGGCGCAGGCGTGCGGCGCATTTGAGCTTGCATTGAAGCACCGACTCAACGGTCATGGCGGTCCCGCTTGGGGCAACTTGAGGACTCGGGTCGAACGCGCCAGAAAAGACGGCATTCTGCCGCCCCGAACGCCTGATGTTCCAGTTTCTCAAGACCCCATCGAAGCGCTCATACAGATTCGAAATGGACTGTCCCACGGCACGGCGGACATTCATTCGCCTGCCATGGGACTTCAGGTACTTGAGACGTGCGCGTATTGGATCAATTTCGTCTATCGCGCGCCGCAAGGAGCGGACTAGCGTTTGGGACGTAGGCGCTACGCCTACGCGGGTGCGCCATAGTGCGCCCGCCGATGGCAGTTCGGACATGTCGCGACGGCATTCTCCGTCGTGTCATCGCCTCCCTCTGCGAGCTGTACAACATGGTGGACTTCGAGATAGGGGCGGCCATCCCGGCGCACGAAAGGAGCATCGCGATGACAGATTTCGCATTTTCCGCCTGCCCGTGCCAGAACTTCCGCGACGACATCGGCGTTGCGCACGAAGACCTCCGTCGTGACGGTAATGGTCGATGGCTTTCTGGGCGCGAGGGCCAGCCGGCGGCGCCGGGTCTCCCCCGCATCTGACAGGGACGAGATAACCTCGCGCTCGAAATGCGCCAGTGTCTGGGCGAGCGTTGGACTCTCCCTGTGGCGTAGCAATTGGGCTTCATGTCGTGCAACCACTTCACGCAGCGCGCGAACCGTGGTCTCACGTGTTCGCTCATAGTAGGCGATGTGGGCCCAAACCGCAGCGATAGCGGAGTCGAGGGCGTCCGCGCCGTCCTCCTTGAAAATCCGGTGGAGGAACACATCGGCCGCAGGCGTGCTAAGCGTGCGCCGGTAGCATTCGCCCTTTCGCAGATGCCGGTAGTCGCGGATAAGTGCAGTTGCGCTGTTAATGTTGACGCCATGCTCGCGAGAAAGCTGGCTTGCGCCGAGCGAAGGCTTCAGTTCCCCGAGATAGACACGCCTCGCGATGTCGAACGCCGCGTTGATCTGGTCATTCGTGATTTTTGCGGACATGGGTGTGCTCAATTTCCTCTGAGTGTGACGCGATTCATGCAGATGAGTCGGCATCGCGCGGCGGCGAATCGCATATCTACCCATCGATTTCTTCGAAGCGTTCGAACTGCGGCGCGCGCAACCATGCTGTGAGATCGGCCGCCCACCCTTCCCACAACAGATCACCCAGATCGCGCTCTTCTTCCGGCAACTGGAGGTCGTCTTCACGCCGATAGGCGAATACCTCCAGGGCGCCGTCCTACCGGGCCACGACGTATTCGGTCAGGCGCACGGCCATACTGCAGGGAACATCCCGCAGCAGCATCGCGAGGTCGTTGCGGAAGGTGTCGGGCGTCGTCACTTTCATCGTTATTTCTCGGATTGGCGTTCTACGCCCGCCTGCACATTTCCCTCGCCAGCGTGCAGTGTCGGCGGGTCGGACTGCCGGCCATCTAACGGCTGCGATGAAATATTTTTGTCGGGGGCTCTACATAAAAGTGGCATTCGATCCGATTACTGCACTAAGTGGCGCAGGTTGCGCCGCTCGCCCTCTTATACCGGAAAGGAGAACATAGCAGATGGCATTTATCCGGATTCCCGCGCCGTTACCCGCGCGATCGAACGCGCTTGACGTCTACGGCACGGTGCTGCGCGCCCGCGCGCGTATAGTTTGATTTCTTCGGACGAAAGACAGGTCATGGACAACGTCAAACTGTACAACTACGCGGCTGACGCGATCGACAGCCTGCAGCAATTCGCAGCAAATGTCGAAAGTCGTGGCGATACTGGATCGGCTGCTGCAACACGGCGGCTGGTGGAACTGTTGCGAAAGGGCGAGAAATTTCTGCTGCCCAACTGCGCGGAGATCGTCGATACGGCGTCGCTCGGTGAAGCGCACCTTGAGCTTCTGCGGCTGCCATACCCGGTGACGGTTTTTGAGGCGCAGTGGGAGAAGGACGACCCCGTCACGCCTTACGTGAATGGTATGCCCCAGATGCGTTCATCGCGACGGATTGCGCTTTGCTGGGAACTCGGCGATCGCCCGGGGCCGTTTCCCGATGAAGAGGCGCGTATGCGCGAGGCTTATCCCGAAGGGGGGACGTTCGTTGCGTCGATTTACTATATCGACCATTTTGGCGCTTGGCATCCCGCTGCAGGAATGGTCTTCGTGCCCCGTGACTTTCGCATTGCACCGGACGCGCCTGCCTTGCCGGGTTCGGTACAGGCTGAACTGGCAATGAGTGAAGCCGGGCAAGACATGGCGCACGGCTATCGCTTCCACGCAGAACCTATCCCCATCGCGGAGGGCCTGTTTGCTGAGGCCGTTGCAAGGTTCAACGGAGATCGGGCGACCGCGCTGTCGCAGATTCTTGTCGACACGAGGGACGAACTGCAGATGATGGTGCAGGCGTGTGCCGTGCTGAATTGTGCCAACGTCAAGACCGTCGACGTTCGTCCCAGCCCTACGGCAATGGCGATGCGAGCGGCGAAAAAGAAGGCTCCGCTATTTTCGTACAAGGTTCTTCAGCTGGCGCCGGATGCAGGCTCAGATGACAAACACGGCGCTGGCCGTGGTACACACGCTAGTCCGCGCACGCATCTGCGTCGCGGCCACATCCGGCGTCTTCCCGATCGCACACTGTGGATCAGTGCCACGCTGGTAAATCGTGGATCAGCAAACGGCGCGGTCAGCAAGGACTACCAGATCTTGCCAAGGCAAGGAGGCTGAACGCCTCGAAGTCGTTAAAGGGTAGTTTTATCTTCCCAGCGCATGCAGCGTCGAGGCGGTGATGTCCTGGCGAACTGTCCAGAAGTTTTGCCACGCGCGATCGCCGTGGCAATTGCTTGTGGATAACTTTTGCTAACTACTCCCCCGCACCCCCTCGTGCCAAGGAGAGATATTGTTGCTTAAACGTCCAAAACGACAAAATGCCGCAAACACCCGCTGCGCGGGCATTTGCAGTAAACGGAGTGCTACCCACGGTTTGGTGCTTCGCGTCGATTTTTGCGTGGAAAATGCGCTTCTAGCTACATGTACCCACATTGCTTGAGGATATGATGGCATGAAAGTGCCAAATTTATTGGTGGTGACTTATCTACCAACACTTTTTAGTGTGGATAACCGTTTTGATGGGCGGCATATAGCCAACCGCTGAACGCAGAAACAGAAAGGCCCGTGGCAGTGATGCCGCGGGCCTTTTTACTACGGTGCTGCCCTGTGTTGCAGTGCTGCCCGATGGGCGGCAGACACGCATCTCAGCGAAAAACCACCGTCTTGCTTCCGTTCAGCACAACGCGATGCTCCACATGCCACTTCACCGCGCGCGCAAGCGTCACGCATTCGACATCGCGACCGATCGCAGTCAACTGCTCCGGCGTCATGCTGTGATCCACGCGCTCGACTTCCTGCTCGATGATCGGACCTTCATCGAGATCGGTCGTCACATAATGCGCGGTCGCGCCGATCAGTTTCACGCCGCGATCGAACGCCTGGTAATACGGCTTGGCACCCTTGAAGCTCGGCAGGAACGAATGGTGAATATTCATCGCCCGTCCAGCCAGCCGGTCGCACAGTTGCGGCGACAGAATCTGCATGTAGCGCGCGAGCACGATCAGATCGGCTTGATGCTCGTCGATCACTTCGAGCACGCGCGCTTCCTGCGCGGCCTTCGCGTCGGGCGTCGAACCCGTCAGCGGGAAATGATGAAACGGAATGTCATAGCTTGCCGCGAGCTGATAAAACGCCTTGTGATTCGAAATGATCGCGGGAATTTCGATACCGAGCTGACCGGTGCGATAGCGAAACAGCAGATCGTTCAGGCAATGCCCGATCTTCGAGACCATGATCACGACGCGCGGCTTCACCGAGGCATCGTGCAATTCCCACTTCATGCCGAACTGTTCGGCAAGCGGTGCGAACGACACGCGTAGCGCATCCAGCCCCGGATCGCCGCCGACCTGCTGGAAATGAACGCGCATGAAGAACTCGCCCGTATGGCTGTCGCCGAACTGCGCCGAGTCGAGAATATTGCTGCCGCGCTCAAACAGAAAGCCGGACACCGCGTGCACGATGCCGGGCCGGTCGGCACACGACAGTTTGAGAATAAAGCTATGTTCGGTCGACATGACCTGGGTGACTCCCTTCTTCGATCCGTAATTCAAATTTATTCAGTATGACAACGCGCAGCCCCTTCAGATAACCGCGGGGGCGAACACGGTGGCAATGCCCTCGCAAGCATCTTCATCGATCCAGCGGCGCCGCAGCAGACAGTCGAGGGTCGCGAGGCTTGCGTCGACCGTCATGGTGCCGTCCTCGATCCAGCGCGCGACTTCGTCGATCCGCGCGAGACGATGCTCGCCCACTTCGCCGTCCTGATTGCGCGGCGCGAAATCCGGCGGCAACGGCAGGTCGTAAATAAACACCTGTTCGGCCTGCGTGCCTTCAGGCAACGACTGCAGCACATGCGCGGTGCGTCCCGCCACTGCACGCAGGGCAATGTCTTCCGGAATGCCCGCTTCTTCCCAGCACTCCTTCACGATGGTTTCCTCGATGCCGAAGCCCCAGCCGATGCCGCCCGCGACGACGTTATCCAGCATGCCGGGGTCGGTCGCCTTCGTATCGCTGCGGCGCGCGATCCACAATTGCGGCGCGCGATCACCATATTCTACGACGCCGTTCAGATGCACCGCGTACGTCATCGTCCCGAAGAAGCGCGACGCGGCCCGTTCGATGTACGCGAGCGGCGGCGCGTCGAACGCGTTGCGGATCGCGTACGTCTCGTCGCGCCAGCCCGGAATGCGGCCTTCGGCGGCGAGCGCGCCGATCACCGCGCCCAGCGCCGCGCTGCGCAGATCGAGGGTGTCGAATCGCGCCGACAGCGTGACGCGCGCGTCGTCGATGTCGAATACATCCGGCCAGCGCGTGAGAAGCGGCACGTCGGCGACACCGATCCAGCCGACCCGCTCTTCACCGGTCCAGAACGGCGTGTGAGCACACGCGTCGAAACGGCGCGCGGAAATGATGCATGGCAAAGTCATGGTCGATGCTCCTGCCACTCAGTCGCGCAACGCGACGCGAATGCCGATCGCGATGAACGTCGCGCCGGCAAGGCGATCGAGCCACACGCCGACGCGCGGCCGGCGACGCAGCCAGCTACCGATCATGCCCGCACACACGCCGAACAGCGAAAACACCACCACGGTCTGCAGCATGAACGTGGCGCCCAGTTCGAGCATCTGCAGCGTGACGCTCTGTGCGCCGTGCGGATCGATGAACTGCGGCAGGAACACGATGAAAAACAGCGTGACCTTCGGGTTCATGACGTTGCCGAGCACGCTTTGCCGGAACACCGAGCGCAGCGGCTGCGGCGGCCGTTCATGTGCCGTCGCGAGACCCTGGCTGCGCAGCGCCTTGATGCCGATCCAGACCAGATACGCGGCGCCGGCCAGCTTGATCGCCTGAAACGCGACCGGCGACGACCGCAACACGGCCGCGACGCCCAGCGCTGCGAGCGTCGTATGGAACGTGATGCCAGCGGCAAAACCGAGCGCGGCGACAAAACCCGCCGCACGGCCTTGGGAAATGCCACGCGCGAGCACCTGCAGGTTGTCGGGACCGGGCGCCAGCGTGATCGCGATGGATGTCGCGAGAAACAGCAGGAAATTGGGCATCGTTTTTATCCGGGTGCGCTGGATGAGTACGCGACGTACGGTCAGTGTCCGCCGAATTCGGTCACGGTGTAGAGCGGCAGCCCCGCTTCGCGCAAAAGCCGCGCGCCGCCAAGGTCCGGCAGATCGATGATCGCCGCGCCTTCCACCACCTGCGCGCCGAGTCGTTCGAGCAGTTTCTTGCCAGCCATCATCGTGCCGCCGGTTGCGATCAGATCGTCGATGATCACGACGCGGTCGCCTGGGCCGCACGCGTCCTCGTGAATCTCGACGGTCGCCGTGCCATATTCGAGTTGATACGACTCCGCGACCGTCCTGTACGGCAGCTTGCCGATCTTGCGGATCGGGATGAAGCCGAGATTCAGTTCGTACGCGAGAATCGGCCCGATGATGAAACCGCGTGCGTCCAGTCCCGCGATGTAGTCGAGCTTCGCGTCGATATAGCGCAGCACGAACAGGTCGATCAGCACGCGCATCGCTTTCGGCTGCTGCAGCAACGGCGTGATGTCGCGAAACTGCACGCCGGCCTGCGGCCAGTCGGGCACCGTGCGGATCTGGCTCTTCACGAACTCAGTCGCGTTCAGTGGCGCATCGGCGGGCGCGAGCGAAGTTGCGTTGGACATGAGGTCTCCAGTATTCCGAGTGATAGCTTCAATGCTGGCCGCAGTGGTGGCGCTTCAGAAACCGCTCATGGCGGTACTCCCGCGCGAGGCAGGCAGCCCGTGAAAAAGATGACGGCCTGTACAGGTCTCTCAGGCCACGACAGCACCTGCACGCCGGTGTTTCGACAGCCGCTCTTCTGCTTCAGCCAGCGCTTCAGGCAGACCGCGCAGCACGACAATGTCGAGCGCGCGCAGACGCGTTTCCGGATCCGGCTCGACGCCGCGAATACCGTGCCGCCGGATCGCCGTCACCTCGACACCGAGCTCGTAAAGGCCCAGCTCCGCAAGCGTACGGCCCACCGCGTCGGCCTTTTCGTCGACCGGCACCGATTGTAGCCGCACCTGTTCATGGCTGTCCTCGTCGCTCTGGTCGTCGGCGCCGTGGAAATAGCCGCGCAGCAGGCTGTAACGCTCATCGCGCATCTCCTCGACGCGCCGCACGACGCGCCGCATCGGTACGCCCATCAGCACGAGCGTGTGCGACGCCAGCATCAGGCTGCCTTCGACGATCTCTGGAATCACCTCGGTCGCGCCGGCCGCGAGCAGCTTTTCCAGGTCCGCATCGTCGACGGTCCGCACGATCACCGGCAGCGTCGGCTCGAGTTCGTGAATGTTGTTCAGCACGCGCAGCGCGGACGGCGTGTTCGCATACGTGATCGCGACCGTCGCGCAACGATGGATACCCGCGGCGAGCAGCGATTCGCGCCGCCCGGCGTCGCCGAACACGACCGATTCGCCCGCCGCCGCGGCGGCCGCCACGCGATCCGGGTCGAGGTCGAGCGCGACGTACGAAAGACCTTCGTGTTCGAGCATGCGCGCGAGATTCTGTCCCGCGCGGCCGTACCCGCAGATGATCACGTGTCCGCTCTGCTTCAGGCTCTGCGTGGCGATGCGCGTCATCTGCAACGATTGCATCATCCATTCCGTCGACGACAGGCGCAGAACGATCCGGTCCGCGTTCTGGATCAGGAACGGCGCCGCCAGCATCGACAGCAGCATCGCGGCGAGGATGGCCTGCAGCAACGTGGCGTCGACGAGATGCTTGTCGAGAATCAGGTTCAGCAGCACGAAACCGAATTCGCCCGCCTGCGCGAGGCCGATACCCGTGCGCATCGCGACGCCGGGCGATGCGCCGAAGAGCCGGGAGAGCGCCGTGATCATCACCAGTTTCAGCAGGATCGGCCCAAGCAGAAAGCCGAGCACGATGAACGGATGGTCCCAGACCACGTGCGGGTTCAGCAGCATGCCGGTCGTCACGAAGAAGAGCCCGAGCAGCACGTCGCGAAACGGCCTGATGTCCTCTTCCACCTGATGCCGGTAAGGCGTTTCGGCGATCAGCATGCCGGCGATGAACGCGCCAAGCGCAAGCGACAGACCGAATTTCTCCGTGATGAACGCGGCGCCCAGCGTCACCAGCAGCAGGTTCAGGATGAACAGTTCCTGCGAGCGCCGCCGCGCGACCACGTTGAACCAGCGCGTCATGAAGCGCTGTCCGACGATCAGCAGCACGGCGAGCGCGATCACGATCTTCACCGCGGCGAGGCCGAGCGCCTCCATCAGATGTTTCGAATCGTTGCCGAACGCGGCGATGATGATGAGCAGCGGCACCACGGCCAGATCCTGGAACAGCAGCACGCCGAAAATATTGCGGCCGTGTTCGGTTTCGATTTCGAGCCGCTCGGCGAGCATCTTGCTGACGATCGCCGTCGACGACATCGCGAGCGCGCCGCCGAGCGCCACGCTCGCCTCCCACGTGATGTGCACCCAGCGTTCCAGCACGTAACCGAGCGCAAGTGCGACCGCGATCGTGCCGAGCACCTGTAGCAGGCCCAGCCCGAACACCAGCCGGCGCATCGAGCGCAGCTTCGCGAGCGAAAACTCCAGCCCGATCGAGAACATCAGGAACACGACGCCGAACTCGGCGAGATTCTGCGCGCCCGCGGAATCCGGCACGATCCCGAGCGCGTGCGGACCGACGACGATGCCCACCGTCAGATACCCGAGCATCGGCGGCAGGTTCAGATAGCGGAACACGACGACGCCTGCCACTGAAGCCAGCAGCAGGAACAGCGTCATTTCTAGCGGGGAAATCATCGGCAAACGCGCATCGGGAAAGGGTCCTCGTTCGTCAGGAACCGCCGCGCGCAAACGGCCGCGCGACAAGGTTAGGGGGCCCGTGAAGGCAGCGGCTGGGCACGTCCCGCCCGGCGCGGCGAACAAACGCCTTTGCTATA
The DNA here is from genome assembly GCF_907164575.1 of Paraburkholderia gardini. Lineage (GTDB taxonomy): Bacteria > Pseudomonadota > Gammaproteobacteria > Burkholderiales > Burkholderiaceae > Paraburkholderia > Paraburkholderia gardini. Next base: position 162,432 of record NZ_CAJQYY010000009.1, on the reverse strand, counting down.
CTCCGCGAATGATAGCGAAAATCAATGGCGATCGGGCGCTCGCACTCGCTCGCGACGTGCTCGACATCGAAGCGGACGCCGTGCGCGCGCTTCGCGATCAACTCGACGACGGTTTTGTCGAGGCGATCGACTTTATCCTCAGTTGCCGTGGACGCGTCGTCGTTTCCGGCATCGGCAAATCCGGCCATGTGGCCCGCAAGCTGGCCGCGACGCTCGCGAGCACCGGCTCGCCGGCGTTCTTCGTGCATCCGGCCGAAGCGAGTCACGGCGATCTCGGCATGGTAACCGCCGAGGATGTCTTCATCGCGATGTCGAATTCGGGCGAATCCGAAGAACTCGTCTCGATCCTGCCGCTCATCAAGCGCCTCGGCGCCAGGCTGATTGCCATCACCGGCAAGCCGGCCTCGACGCTCGCGAAGCTTGCGGACGTCCATCTGAACGCCGGTGTATCGAAAGAAGCCTGCCCGATGAATCTCGCGCCGACCGCCAGCACCACGGCCGCGCTCGCGCTCGGCGATGCGCTGGCGGTGGCCGTGCTCGACGCGCGCGGCTTCGGCGCCGACGACTTCGCGCGCTCGCATCCGGGCGGTGCGCTCGGCCGGCGCCTGTTGACCTACGTGCGCGACGTCATGCGCACCGGCGACGAAATCCCGAAGGTTCCGGACAACGCCACGCTGCGCGAAGCGCTGATGCAACTCACGGCAAAACGCATGGGCATGACGGCGATCGTCGATTCGAACGATCACGTCGAGGGCATTTTCACCGATGGCGACCTGCGGCGCGTACTCGAACGTGCGGGCGACTTCCGCGAACTGCCGATCGCGGACGTGATGACGAAGGGCCCGCGCATGATCGGACCCGACCACCTTGCCGTCGAGGCCGTGGAACTGATGGAGCGGCACCGGATCAACCAGATGCTGGTTGTCGATGAAACGGGCAGGCTCATCGGCGCACTCAACATGCACGACCTGTTCTCGAAGAAGGTGATCTGATGGCCGCTGCCCCGCTTACCGCCACTGAACGCGCAAGCCGCGTGAAGCTGATGATCTTCGACGTCGACGGCGTGCTGACCGACGGTGGTCTGATGTTTACCGCCGAAGGCGACACGATGAAGGCGTTCAATTCGATGGACGGCCACGGCGCGAAACTGCTTCGCCAGGCAGGCATCGACACGGCCATCATCACGGGACGCAAATCGGGCATCGTCGCCGTGCGCGCGAAGGAACTGAAGATCACGCACCTGTATCAGGGCATCGAAAACAAACCTGAAGCGTTCGCCGAACTGCTGAAGGAAACCGGCCTCACCGCCGAAGAATGCGGCTACATGGGCGACGACTGGGTCGATCTCGCGGTGATGCTGAAGGTCGGCTTCGCCGCGGCGCCGGCGAATTCACATCCGGAAGTGATCGCGCGTGCGCACTGGGTTTCCGAGGCGCGTGGCGGCCAGGGCGCGGTACGTGAAGTCTGCGACACGCTGCTGCGGGCGCAGCACAAGTACGACGCACTGCTCGCGGCTGCCTGCGGCGGCGGCGACCAGCAGGGCCTCGTCGGATGAACCAGTTCCGCCTGACTTCGCTGATTCCGCTCGTCGCGATGGCAGCGCTCGCCGGTATTACGTGGTGGCTGCTGCAGGCCACGCTGCCGCCGCCTAATGAAGGCGCGCCGCACAAGAAGGTGCACACGCCTGACTATTTCGCCGATAACTTCTCCGTCTCCGAACTCGACCAGTCGGGTGCCACGCAATATCGTCTGACCGCGGTACACATGGTGCATTACGAGGACGACGACGACAGCGATCTGACCAAACCCGCGATCCGCGCGTTCCAGCCGGGCAAGCCGATCGTCACGGCAACGGGCGATCGCGGCACGGTGAACGGCGATGCATCGATCGTCAACCTGTACGACAATGCGCGGATCCTGCGCGCCGCGGGCTACGGCGATCCGGCCATGCAGGCCGATTCCGAGCATTTCCGCGTGCTGGTCAACGACGATGTGATCGAGACCGAAAAGCCGGTTAAACTTCAACGCGGTCCGTCTGTCATGACGGCCAGCGGCATGAACTACAACAACGTCACCCGGGTTATGCAACTGTTCGGCAACGTGCGCGGCGCCATTGCCGCGTCCGATAGCGCCGGCTCTCCCCCGCAACCCGGGTAAATCCATTCCAGGCGTGACTGCATGAACGAATCGTTCCCTCGTCCTGACACCGGCCGCGCCCATGCGTGGTCCACGTACCGTGCCGCGCTCGCCGCGCTGCTGGCCGTGTTGCCGCTCGTCGGCTTCGCGCCGGCTGCGCACGCCGAGCGCGCCGACAAGGACAAACCGCTGAATATCGAAGCGGACAACATGACTTACGACGACCTGAAGCAGGTCAACATTTTCACGGGCCACGTCGTGGCCACGAAAGGCACGATCGTCATCAAGGCGGATCGCGTCGAGGTGCATCAGGATCCTCAGGGCTATCAGTACGCGACGGGCACGTCGACCGGCAACAACCTTTCGTACTTTCGCCAGAAGCGCGAAGGCGTCGACGAATACGTCGAAGGCACTGCGGAACGTATCGACTACGACGGCAAACAGGACCTGACCACGCTGACCACCCGTGCCACGGTGCGCCGCCTGCAGGGCCTGACGACGCTGATGGACGAAGTGCATGGCAGCGTGATCACGTACGACGGCCAGAACGATTTCTATACGGCGAAGGCCGGCAAGGACGTCGCGGGTCCGGGCAATCCGACGGGCCGCGTGCGCGCGATGCTCGCGCCGCGTAACGGCGGCCCCGCGCCGCTGAACGGCGCATCGGCCACGCTCGTGCCGTCCACGCAGTTGCCGGTGCAGGGTCAGGGTCAAGTCCAGGGAGTAACGAAGCCGTGAGCGCACCCGCCCTGCCCAATCGCAAGCCAGCCGGCACCAGCAGCTCACTTTCCGTTCGCAACCTGAAGAAGCGCTACGGCTCACGCACGGTCGTGAAGGACGTATCGCTCGACGTGAAAAGCGGAGAAGTGGTCGGGCTGCTCGGCCCGAATGGCGCCGGCAAGACCACGTCGTTCTACATGATCGTCGGTCTCGTCCCGCTCGACGCTGGCGCGATCGATCTCGACGGCAAGTCGATCAGCCTGCTGCCGATCCACAAACGCGCATCGCTCGGGCTGTCGTATCTGCCGCAGGAAGCGTCCGTGTTCCGCAAGCTCACCGTCGAGGAAAATATCCGCGCGGTGCTCGAACTGCAGCACGAAGACGACGGCAAGTACCTCACGAAAGACGCGATTTCCGCGCGCACCGAAGCATTGCTCGACGAGTTGCAGATTGCTCATCTGCGCGAGAATCCGGCGCTGTCGCTGTCGGGCGGCGAGCGCCGGCGTGTCGAGATCGCGCGTGCGCTCGCGACCAATCCAAGCTTCATCCTGCTCGACGAACCGTTCGCCGGCGTGGACCCGATCGCAGTGCTGGAAATCCAGAAGATCGTGAAGTTCCTGAAGCAGCGCAACATCGGTGTGCTGATCACCGACCACAATGTGCGCGAAACGCTCGGCATCTGTGACCACGCGTACATTATCAGCGATGGCAGCGTGCTAGCGGCCGGCGCACCCAGCGAAATCATCGAAAACGAGAACGTGCGGCGCGTCTACCTGGGCGAGCATTTCCGCATGTGATCGACGGCCTTGCGGACGGCAATTCCGGCTTCATGCCGTCCGCAAGGCCAGTACACCCTCGCTCCCGGACATCCGGGACATTCTGGCGGGGCGCGTCAAACGCACCCACCAACATCGAATCCACGCAACAGGCATTTTTGTGACTGTTGCAAGGTATCGCGCTCGTGGCAAACTCTCTACAATGAATCTGAACCCGCCATGAAAGCCAGCCTCCAACTCCGCCTGTCGCAGCATCTTGCGCTGACCCCGCAACTTCAGCAGTCCATCCGGCTGCTGCAGTTGTCGACGCTTGAGCTGCAGCAGGAAGTCTCGATGGCGATCTCCCAGAATCCGCTGCTCGAAAACGAGGATGACTGGATCGCGAGTCCGCTGCGTGTCGCCGCGGACGGTTCGCTGATTACGCAGGCGCCGGGCAGCGCGCCCCCGCAGGAGCAGATGGGCAACACGAGTTCGTCTTCGTCCACCACCTCCGAGCGCGCTGAGAACGGCGAGCCGCGGGGTGTCGACGAATACAACGGCCTCTCGTCCGACAGCAATGGCGACTCAAGCCAGTGGAATCTCGACGACTACGGCCGCTCGGGTACCGCTTCGGACGACGACGATCTGCCGCCGTTGCAGATCCACGAATCGAGCACGAGCCTGCGCGACCATCTGGGCGCGCAGTTGCGCGTCACGCAGGCGGGTCAACGTGACCGCGCGCTCATCATGTTCCTGATCGAATCGCTCGACGACGACGGCTACCTCACCGCCTCGCTCGAAGAAGTACTGGCCGACCTGCCCGACGAACTCGAAGTCGATCTCGACGAACTGAATGCGGCGCTCGCGCTGCTGCACAGCTTCGATCCGGCAGGGGTCGGTGCACGTTCGGCGTCCGAATGTCTGAGGCTGCAACTTCTGCGGCTCGAACCGTCGCCCACGCGCACGCTTGCACTCGACATCGTCGCCCATTATCTGGAACTGCTCGCGGCGCGCGATTTCACGCGTCTGCGCAAGCACCTGAAGACCAACGACGACGAACTGCGCGACGCACACGCACTCATCCGCTCACTCGAACCGTTCCCGGGCGCCGCGTACGGCAAGGCGGAAGCGGACTACGTCGTGCCGGACATCATGGTGAAGCGGACCGCGCAGGGATGGACCGCGGAGCTGAACCCGGAAGTGGTCCCCAAACTGCGTATAAACCATCTTTATGCGAACATTCTTCGCAATAGCAGGGGCGATCCGGGTAGCGGTTCGTTGCGCCAGCAACTCCAGGAAGCTCGCTGGCTGATCAAGAATATCCAGCAGCGATTCGAGACGATCCTGCGGGTTGCACAGGCCATCGTCGAGCGTCAGAAGAGCTTTTTTGTGCACGGCGAAATTGCCATGCGCCCCTTGGTTTTGCGGGAAATTGCTGATACGCTGGGGTTACACGAGTCGACTGTCTCGCGTGTGACAACGGGCAAGTACATGCTCACGCCCTTTGGGACGCTTGAATTTAAGTACTTCTTTGGATCGCACGTTTCCACCGACACGGGTGGCGCAGCCTCATCAACGGCTATTCGCGCACTCATCAAGCAACTGATAGGAGCAGAAGAGCCAAAATCTCCTCTTTCAGACAGCCGCATAGCCGAACTGCTGGCGGAACAGGGCTTTGTCGTGGCGCGGCGGACCGTCGCGAAGTACCGTGAAGCCCTGAGAATCCCCGCGGTTAACCTGCGCAAGTCTCTGTAGCCGGTCACATACTGTGGCCGGCATTTACCGGCCGCGGCGCGATGGGCGACAAGGCTGGCCGAAGCGACCCGTCAACAGCCGGTCACAGGGGAAGACCGGGAGGCGAGCCGACAGTTCGACCGGCACTTGCTGGGCCTGCACGTCAAGGCGGCCACTAGCATGGAGAAGCACTATGAATCTGAAGATCAGTGGACACCATCTCGAAGTAACGCCTGCGTTGCGCGAATACGTGATCTCCAAACTGGACAAGGTGCTAAGACATTTCGATCAGGTAATCGATGGCAGTGTGGTCCTCTCGGTCGACAACCACAAGGAAAAGGAAAAGCGTCAAAAGGTTGAAATCAACCTGCATGTGAAGGGCAAGGACTTATTTGTCGAAAGCGCGGATGGCGACCTGTACGCCGCAATCGACCTGATGATCGACAAGCTGGACAGGCAAGTCATTCGTCACAAGGATCGCCTCCAGGGCCATCAGCACGAAGCGATCAAACATCAGCCGCTGGCACCGCAAATCGAAGTGCCGCCGCAATAAGCGTCCATTGGCAGAATTCCTTCAGGCCTTTCCCGCCAGACCGCCCGATTACGGGCGGTTTTTCGTTGGACGCCCCACCCGTCCGCATCACACTCCGCCACTCAGCGAATCCGTCGCGGGAAGCCTCGTTTTTCATCGATGGCGCGCCGCACCATCCGTGATCACCCTGTTCTATAATGTTCCGGTTACTATCGGGGTCAATCAGCGGTAGTCCTGCGCTTTCGGTCTCCACCGTCTATCGCCATACGCCGTGAGCACCTGTTGAACATGGAACGCCACCCAAACGCCACGGCGAGGAGAATCCAGGCCACGTTTCCGCCTGCCAACATGAATCGTCTAGCCAAATACCTTCCCCTCGACAATGTCGTCGTCGGTCTTGCCGTTACCAGTAAAAAGCGTGTCTTTGAACAGGCTGGCCTGATCTTCGAGAACCAGAACGGCATCGCCCGCAGTACGGTCACTGACAATCTGTTTGCGCGCGAGCGCCTCGGGTCGACGGGGCTCGGCGAAGGCGTTGCGATTCCTCACGGCCGGATCAAGGGCCTGAAGCATCCACTCGCCGCGTTCGTGCGTCTCGCCGAACCCATTCCCTTCGAGTCCCCCGACGGTCAGCCGGTGTCGCTGCTGATCTTCCTGCTCGTGCCGGAACAGGCTACCCAGCAGCATCTGGAGATCCTGTCGGAAATCGCGCAATTGCTGTCCGATCGCGAAACACGCGAGCGGCTGCACACGGAAGAAGACCGCGAGGCGTTGCATCGCCTGCTCACTCAGTGGCAACCTTGACGTATTGAAGGCGGAGCTCGCTACATACAGGTCCGGCAACAGCACAAGAACCGGCCAGGCTCGCGCCGGCCGGACCGGCCGCGATATATACACAGGCCAGCAGAGGCCAGACGCGCGGGCCAGCGGCCCATAACGGAGTCACGGACTCATGGATACGTCCAGCATCAACGCCCAGAGCATTTTCGACGACAACGCCGCCGTGCTGAAACTCAGCTGGCTGACCGGGCATGAAGGCTGGGAGCGCGGGTTTTCGGCGGAAACGGTTGCGTACGCCACCTCCAGCGCCGACCTCGTCGGCCACTTGAACCTGATTCACCCGAACCGGATCCAGGTGCTGGGCGACGCTGAAGTTGAGTATTACCAGCGCCAGGCCGATGAAAGCCGCTCGCGTCACATGGCCGAACTGATTGCGCTGGAGCCGCCGTTCCTGGTCGTCGCGGGCGGCGTTGCCGCGCCGCCGGAACTGGTGCTGCGCTGTACGCGCTCGTCCACGCCGCTCTTCACCACGCCGATGTCGGCCGCGGCTGTCATCGACAGCCTGCGGCTCTATATGTCGCGCATTCTCGCGCCGCGCGCCACGCTGCACGGCGTGTTCCTCGACATCCTCGGCATGGGCGTGCTGCTGACGGGCGACTCCGGTCTTGGCAAAAGCGAACTCGGGCTGGAACTGATCAGCCGGGGCCACGGCCTCGTCGCCGACGATGCGGTGGATTTCGTGCGGCTCGGGCCCGACTTCGTCGAAGGCCGCTGCCCGCCGCTGCTGCAGAACCTGCTCGAAGTGCGCGGCCTGGGTCTTCTCGACATCAAGACGATTTTCGGCGAGACCGCCGTGCGCCGGAAAATGAAGCTGAAGCTGATCGTCCAGCTGGTGCGCCGGCCGGATGGCGAATTCCAGCGTCTGCCGCTCGAAAGCCAGACCGTCGACGTGCTGGGCCTGCCCATCAGCAAGGTCACCATTCAGGTGGCCGCCGGCCGCAACCTTGCCGTGCTGGTCGAGGCGGCCGTGCGCAACACGATCCTGCAGCTGCGCGGCATCGACACGCTGCGTGACTTCATGGACCGCCAGCGTCTGGCCATGCAGGATCCGGACAGCCAGTTTCCCGGCAAGCTGATCTAGCCGGCGCGCCCTCTCCGGGCACGTCAGGGCATCGCGCCACCGGCACGCGGGGCGGATGCTATGATGAAACGAACGGATTTCACGACCTCATGCGCATTATCCTGATCACCGGCATTTCCGGCTCCGGCAAGTCTGTCGCACTGAACGCGGTCGAGGACGCGGGGTACTACTGCGTCGACAACCTTCCGCCGCGCTTCCTGCCGCCACTCGCCACATACCTCGGCGAGCACGGTCACGAACGGCTCGCCGTTGCGATCGACGCGCGCTCCAGCGCCTCGCTCGACGAAATGCCCGAGATGATCCGTGACCTTGCGCGTGAACACGATGTGCGCGTGCTGTTTCTGAACGCGAGCACGCAGTCGCTCATCCAGCGCTTTTCCGAAACACGCCGGCGTCACCCCCTGTCGGGTTCGCCGTCGCACGATGCAAACGTTGGCGTGCTGCGCTCGCTTGAAGAAGCTATCGAAAACGAACGTGAACTCGTCGCGAATCTCGCCGAGTTCGGCCATCAGATCGACACCAGCAATCTGCGCGCGAACGTGCTGCGCGCCTGGGTCAAGCGCTTCATCGAGCAGGAACGCGCGGGCCTCACATTGATGTTCGAATCGTTCGGTTTCAAACGCGGCGTGCCGCTCGATGCCGATTTCGTCTTCGACGTGCGCACGCTGCCGAATCCTTACTACGATCGCGAACTGCGCCCGCTCACGGGTCTCGACAAGCCGGTAATCGACTTTCTGGGCGCGCTGCCGGTCGTCACGCAGATGATCGACGATATCCACGGGTTCATCGCGAAATGGCTGCCGCATTTCCGCGACGACAACCGCAGTTATCTGACCGTCGCGATTGGCTGCACGGGTGGTCAGCATCGTTCCGTATTTATCGCCGAGACGCTCGCCGCGCGTCTTTCGGGCGAATCGAATGTGATTGTGCGGCACCGCGATGCGCCGCTCGACGTCGGCGAATCTTCGAAGCTGGTGGCTTAACCGGTCGCATCGCGCGGCCTTAACCTTCGAGCGTTGCGCAATGTCCACTACTCCTGCCGTGATTGCCGATCTGCCGCTTTTTCCGCTGCACACAGTGCTGTTTCCCGGCGGCCTGCTGCCGCTGAAAATCTTCGAGGCGCGTTATCTGGACATGGCAAGCGAATGTCTTCGCGAGAAGACGCCATTCGGCGTCTGCCTGCTGAAGAGTGGTGGCGAGGTGGCCCGGCCCGATGAGCCTTCGGTGCCTGAGGCGATCGGCTGCCTCGCTGAAATCGGGCAATGCGATGTGGAATCGTTCGGCATGCTGCTGATCCGCGCGCGCGGCACGCGGCGCTTTCGCCTGCTGTCGCACCGTGCGCAGCCGGACGGGCTGCTGGTCGGCATGGCCGAGCCGATCGGCGACGATATTCCGCTCGAAGGCACCGTGCACGTCGAGCGGTTCGGCGCCTGCGCGGAAGTGCTGGAACGCATCATCGCGACGATCCGCGAGCGCGACCCCGACAGCCTGCCGTTCGCCGAACCGTTCAGGCTCGACGATCCGTCGTGGGTGTCGAACCGTCTGTCAGAAGTACTGCCGATCGCCTTGCGCGCGCGGCAGAAGCTGATGGAACTGCAGGACGCCGGCGCACGGATCGACGTCGTGCATCACTACATGCAACAGCATCAACTGCTGTAACACTGCGCGCCTAAAGCAGCGATCCCTGCATCGTATCGAGCAGCCTGCGAACCGGCGCCGGCACGCCATATGCATCGAGTTCGTGCAGCGCGACCCAGACCGTTGCGTCGTCACCGACGCTTGCGAGCGTCGCCCGCAGGTTGCCCAGTTCGACGACGCGCGGTTCGATATCCAGACGGAAATGCGTGAACGTATGCGTGAGCGTCGCGAGCGGCATCATGTTGCCCGATGCGCCATATCCTTCCGCGCGTTCGGCAAGCGCCGCTTCGCCGGACGCTTCCGGCAGGCTCCACAAGCCGCCCCAGATTCCCGATGGTGGACGCTTTTCCAGCATCACCGCGTTACCGTCGCGCAGAACGAGCATCCACGTGCGCCGCGTCGGAATCGCTTTCTTTGGACGTGCAACGGGCAACTCGCGCTGGCGTCCGGCGACGTTCGCCACGCAGTCGGCGGCGAACGGGCAGCGCGCGCAATCCGGTTTGCCGCGCACGCACAACGTTGCGCCGAGATCCATCAGACCTTGCGTGTAGGCGCTCACATCAGCGTCGTTCGCGTTTGAAGGCAGCAGCGATTCAGCCAGCGCCCACATCGCGTTCTCGACGCGCTTTTCGCCCGGAAATCCTTCGACGCCGAACACGCGCGCAAGCACACGCTTCACGTTGCCGTCGAGAATCGTCGCGCGCGCGCCAAACGCGAACGACGCAATCGCGGCCGCCGTCGAACGCCCGATGCCAGGCAGTTCCGCCAGCGCCTCGACCGAAGCCGGAAACGCGCCGCCATGCTGCTCGACAACCGTCTGCGCGCAGCGATGCAGATTGCGCGCACGCGAGTAGTAACCGAGGCCGGCCCACAACGCCATCACGTCATCGAGCGGCGCCGCGGCGAGCACGGCGACATCCGGGAAACGGCCGAGAAAACGCTCGTAGTACGGAATGACCGTCGAGACCTGCGTCTGCTGCAACATGATCTCGGATAGCCAGATGCGATAGGGATCGCGCGTGTTCTGCCACGGCAGGTCGTGACGGCCATGCACGCGCTGCCACGCGATCAGCCGCGTGGAGAAATCAGTCAACGACGCAGGAACGGAAAGGGAAAAAGTAGACATCAGCGCTGGCAGATCGGACAAAAATAAGTGGATCGCTGACCTTGCACGATCTGTCTGACCGGCGTGCCGCAGACGCGGCATGGCAGCCCGGCGCGATCATAGACGAAATAGTCGAGCTGGAAATAACCGCTCTCGCCATCGCTGCCGACAAAATCGCGCAACGTGCTGCCGCCTTTCTCGATGGCGGCGGCAAGCGTCAGCCGTACCGCATCCGCGAGCAGCTCATAGCGAATGAGCGAAACGCGGCCTGCAGCTGTAGCTGGACGGATGCCCGCGCGAAAGAGGCTCTCGGAAGCGTAGATATTGCCCACCCCGACCACGATTTCGCCCGCGAGCAGCACCTGCTTCACCGACACCTTGCGGCCACGCGTTTTCCGGTGCATCAGCGCGCCGGAAAACGCCGGCGTGAAAGGCTCGACGCCGAGCCCGGCGAGCAGCGGATGATCGAGCACGTCACCGGCCGCGCGCGGATGCCACAGCACGGCGCCGAAGCGCCGCGGATCGCGATAGCGCAGAATAAATTCGTCGAAAATCCAGTCGATATGATCGTGCTTCGCCGCGGCCGGCGGATGAGATACGTTGCGCAGCACGCGCAGCGTGCCCGTCATGCCGAGGTGCACAATGAACCAGCCCTCGTCGACCTCGAAGAGCAGATATTTGCCGCGCCGTTCGACCTTGCGGATCACGCGGCCCCGCAATGTTTTTGCAAGGTCGGCCGGAATCGGCCAGCGCAGCGCGGGCGTGCGCACATCGACACGTTCGACGCGTCGTCCGGCCACATATGGCTCAATTCCCCGTCGGGTAACCTCAACTTCTGGCAACTCTGGCATGTCTAACTGGTCTGCAACTTGCGTGGGTGGTTGTGCGCTTATTGTAGCGAGCGCGTTACAATCGACCGAAACATTGATCGGATTTCCATGAACGTGTCCTTCGTGAAGCTGTTTTACCGGCGCCCGGCCATCGTGACCCGTGTGCCGCGCACTGTCTCAGTCCAGCGAATGCTCGGCGCGGCGGTTGTCGCCGCGTGGGCGTTCGTCGCGCTGCCTGCGCACGCGCAGGATCCCGCGCCGGATTCCGACGATAGTTCCCTTTCAGTGCAGGACGCGCTGGGGCAGCCGTCGGCGGAAGAGCAGCAAAATCTGCCGGCTGTTCCGCTTTCCAGCCAGATCGTCTTCCAGGTGCTCGCCGCTGAAGTCGCGTTGCAGCGAAACCAGCCGGCGCCGGCCTACCAGACGTACCTCGCGCTCGCACGCGACACGCACGACCCGCGCATGGCACAGCGCGCAACCGAAATCGCGCTTGGCGCACAAAGCCCGGCCGATGCACTCGCCGCCGCGCAATTGTGGCAGCAGTATGCGCCGGGTTCGGAGCGCGCGGCGCAACTCGACGCGTCGCTGCTCGTGCTATCCGGCAAGCCTGACGAAGCCTCACCGGTCCTCGCGAAAGAACTGGCCAAGGTTCCGGCCGATGTTCGCGGCAACGCGATCCTCGCGCTGCAGCAGCTGCTTTCCCGCGGTCCCAATCGCATCGGCGGCCTGCACGTGCTGCAGGATCTGCTGAAGGACGACCAGAACCGTCCGGAAGCGCAGCTTGCGATTGCCCGACAGCAGATCCTCTGCGACGACGCACCGGGCGCCCGCAAATCACTTGAGCAGGCGCTGGTGCTGAAGCCCGACTATCTGCCGGCCGCGCTGACGCTGTCGCAAATGGGTCCGGAAGAGCGCAAGGAAGGCATCGCTTCGCTCGAAAATTATCTGCGGCAGAATCCGAAATCGCATGACGCGCGTCTCGCGCTCGCGCAGATGTATCTGGCAAGCGATCGCCTGGACGACGCGCAGAAGCAGTTCGAAGTCATGCGTCAGGACACCCCGAACGACCTGACGCCGCTGATGGCGCTCGCGCTGATCAAGATTCAGCAGAAGAATTACGCCGATGCGCAGACGTATCTGACGCAATACGCGAAGCAGGCCGAAAAGACGCCAGGCGCCGATGCGGGTCAGGCGTACATCTACCTCGCGCAACTGTCGCTCGAACAGAAGAACGAAGCTGCCGCGAGCGACTGGCTCAATCGCATCCAGCCGTCCAGCCAGCAGTACATCCCGGCGCAGATCACGCGGGCCCAGCTGCTCGAAAAACAGGGCAAGCCTGACGACGCCCGCAAGCTGCTCGCTGGCCTGCAGTCGCCCGATCCGCGCGACCAGTCGCTGATCGCGCGCACCGACGCGGCGATCCTGTTCGACGCGAAGCGCTATCCCGAAGCCGAGGCACGCCTCGCCCAGGTCAGCGCCGAATTCCCCGACGACCCGGATCTCACCTACGATTACGCAATGGCCGCCGAAAAGACCGGCCATTACGACGTGATGGAAACGCAGTTGCGCAAGCTGATGCAGACGCAACCGGACAATCCGCAGGCGTACAACGCACTCGGTTATTCGCTCGCGGACCGCAACCAGCGCCTTCAGGAAGCCGACAAGCTGATCGAGAAGGCCGCATCGCTCGCGCCGAATGACGCGTTCATCATGGACAGCGTCGGCTGGGTGAAATATCGCCTCGGCGATACGTCGGACGCGATCAAACTGCTGCGCAAGGCGTACGACCTGCAGCCGAACGCCGAAATCGGTGCGCATCTGGGCGAAGTGCTGTGGAAAACCGGCGACCAGGATCAGGCGCGTGACGCCTGGCGTCAGGCCCGCAAGCTCGAACCCGACAATGACACCCTGGTCAAAACGCTTCAACGTTTTCGGGTGAACGATCTCTGATGCGTATGTCCAGCCTTATCCGTCCGGTGACGGCGCCGCGTCGCGCGGCGCTGGGCCTCGCGGCGACTGCCCTCGTGGTGCTCGCTGGCTGTGCTTCCGTCAAGCCGCAAGGCCCGTCCATGTCGAACGCCGCAACGGCCGTTACCGCGCAGACCACGCGTGCGTATCACGGCCGCTTTGCCGTGCAGTACAACGATCGGAACGGCCAGCAGCGCAACGCGTACGGCAACTTCCAGTGGCAGGAAACCGGCGACACCGTGAGCCTTCAGTTGCTCAATCCGCTCGGCCAGACGCTTGCGATCATCACGTCGTCGCCGGCTTCGGCCACACTCGAACTGCCGAACCGCCAGCCGCTTACCGCTGACAACGTCTCCACGCTGATGCAGAACGCGCTCGGTTTCGCGCTGCCGGTCGAAGGGCTGCGCTACTGGCTGCAGCCGTCGGCGGCACCCACTTCGCGGGCGAAAACGATAACCGATCCGCAGCAGGAAACGCGTCTGAAACAGATCCAGCAGGACGGCTGGACAATCGACTACCTCGCCTACGCCGACGCGCCCGCCACCGGCGTGAAGCGCGTCAATCTGAGCCGCGAGACCCCGCCGCTCGACATCAAGCTCGTGCTGGACCAGTAAGCTCCGTATTTCACCGAATTCATGATCGAAACAAACAACGCGCTGCGCGACTGCCTCGCACCCGCGAAGCTCAATCTCTTCCTGCACATCAACGGCCGTCGCCCCGACGGCTATCACGCGCTACAGACGGTATTCCAGCTGCTCGACTGGGGCGATACGCTGCATTTCACGCTGCGCAACGACGGCCGCATCATGCGCGCCACCGAAATCGCGGATGTCCCCGCGGAATACGACCTGACCGTGCGTGCCGCGACACTTCTAAAGGCACACACGGGCACGGGCGCAGGCGTCGACATCGAGATCGACAAGCGTCTGCCGATGGGCGCCGGGCTCGGCGGCGGTAGCTCCGACGCCGCGACCACGCTACTGGCGCTTAACCGTCTGTGGAAGCTCGATCTGCCGCGTGGCGAACTGCAGGCGCTCGCCCTGAAGCTCGGCGCGGACGTGCCTTTTTTTGTCTTCGGAAAAAATGCGTTCGCGGAGGGTGTCGGAGAGGCGCTTCAGGCGGTACAATTGCCGCCGCGTTATTTCCTCGTTGTGACACCCAAGGTTCACGTTCCAACCGCCGCGATTTTTTCCGATAAATCGTTGACAAGAGATACGGAACCCCGCACAATTACGGACTTTCTTGCACAGCAAAGTTGCAGCGCAGAATGGCCTGACAGTTTTGGCCGGAATGACATGCAGCCAGTTGTCGTGGGAAAATACGCGGAAGTTGCGCGGGTGCTGAGATGGTTCGATAACATCGCACCGGCGCGGATGACCGGATCGGGCGCGAGTGTTTTTGCGGCGTTTCGTGATCGCGGTGAAGCAGAAGCGGCGCAAGCCAGACTGCCAGCCGGATGGAACAGCGCAGTAACCGCAAGCCTGGATTCGCATCCACTCTTTGTTTTCGCGGCATAAGGTTTTGCATCGTCGGGTGGTCCTGCACATCCGGCGGCGCTCAAAGTTAGTGTAGGGGAGTCGCCAAGTTGGTTAAGGCACCGGATTTTGATTCCGGCATCCGAAGGTTCGAGTCCTTCCTCCCCTGCCAGATATTCTCGCATTCTCTCGCCCTCCCAGCCTGAAACAGGTGCACGATGAGCAGCCATGACGGCCTGATGGTTTTTACTGGCAACGCGAATCCCGCGCTTGCACAGGAAGTCGTCAAGATCCTCGGTATTCCCCTCGGCAAGGCCATGGCCAGCCGCTTCTCGGACGGTGAAATCCAGGTCGAGATACAGGAAAACGTTCGCGGCAAGGATGTCTTCGTCCTGCAGTCCACGTGCGCACCGACGAACGACAACCTGATGGAACTGATGATCATGGTCGATGCGCTCAAGCGCGCATCCGCTGGCCGGATCACCGCCGCCATCCCCTACTTCGGCTATGCCCGTCAGGATCGACGCCCGCGTTCGGCGCGCGTCGCCATCTCGGCGAAGGTCGTGGCGAACATGCTGGAAATCGCGGGCGTCGATCGCATCATCACGATGGATCTGCACGCTGACCAGATTCAGGGCTTCTTCGACATTCCGGTCGACAACATCTATGCGACGCCCGTGCTGCTCGGCGATCTGCGCAAGCAGAATTACGAGAATCTGCTGATCGTGTCGCCGGACGTTGGCGGCGTGGTGCGCGCACGCGCGCTTGCGAAGCAGCTGAACTGCGATCTCGCGATCATCGACAAGCGTCGTCCGAAGGCGAACGTTGCCGAAGTCATGAACATCATCGGCGAAGTCGAAGGCCGTACGTGCGTGATCATGGACGACATGGTCGATACCGCCGGCACGCTCTGCAAGGCGGCGCAGGTGCTGAAGGAACGCGGCGCGAAACAGGTTTTCGCCTACGCGACGCACCCGGTGCTGTCGGGTGGTGCGGGCGAGCGTATCGCCGCTTCGGCGCTCGACGAACTCGTCGTCACGGATACGATTCCGCTCGGCGAAGAAGCCCGTTCGTGCCCGAAGATCCGTTCGCTGACGAGCGCTGGCCTGCTCGCCGAAACGTTCTCGCGTATCCGTCGCGGCGACTCGGTGATGTCGCTGTTCGCGGAAAGTTAGGTATTTGCGAAGGCGCAGCGTCACGTTGCGCTTTTGCACAATCGGCATGAACGGACGAAGGTTCGTGCCGTCGCTTCTGGGGCCTGCGCTTAAAGCGTGAAGGCCCCGTTTTTACTGCCTGGTCGCGGGCAGTGCATTGGAGAATCAAGATGAAAGTAGTCGCTTTCGAGCGTAGTCTGCAAGGTACGGGTGCGAGCCGCCGCCTGCGTATTTCCGGTAAGACCCCGGGAATCGTGTATGGCGCTGAAGCTCAACCGCAACTGATCGAACTCGATCACAACGCGCTGTGGCACGCGCTGAAGAAGGAAGTTTTCCACTCGTCGATCCTCGATCTGGAAGTGGCAGGCAAGTCGCAACAGGTTCTGCTGCGCGACGTGCAATACCACCCGTTCCGTCAGCTCGTGCTGCACGTGGACTTCCAGCGCGTCGACGCGAAGAAGAAGCTGCACACCAGGGTACCGCTGCACTTCATGAACCAGGAATCCAACCCGGCAGTGAAGCTGTCGAGCGCGGTGATCTCGCACGTTCTGAACGAAATCGAAATCGAGTGCCTGCCGTCGGTACTGCCTGAATTCCTCGAAGTCGACCTGGCGAAGATCGAAGCCGGCGAGGCGCTGCACGCGAAGGACATCGTGCTGCCGAACGGCGTGTCGCTGGTTGCACACGTTGAAGCAGAAAACCCGGTCATCGCTTCGGCGACGATCCCGGCTGGCGCCGTCGCTGACGAAGCCGCCTCGGGTGCTGCAGCTGAAGGCGAAGGCGACAAGCCGGCAGCCTGATCGCACGGGAAGCGAACAAATCCTCTCGATCCGTTTCATTGAGACGGTCGACGTGACCCGCCGCGGTTCGCCCCGGCGGGTTTTTTTTCGGCTTTTTCCGTGCTCCCGTCAGGCGGGTAACGGAAACGGGACACTCATCGAATCATGATCAAGCTGATCGTCGGGCTCGGCAATCCGGGCGCCGAATATACCGCGACCCGTCACAATGCCGGCTTCTGGCTGGTCGACCAGCTCGCGCGCGAAGCGGGCACCACGCTGCGCGACGAGCGGCGCTTTCACGGCTTTTACGCGAAGGCGCGCCTGCACGGCGAGGAAGTGCATCTGCTCCAGCCGCAGACGTATATGAACCGCTCGGGGCAGTCGGTCGTCGCCGTGGCGCAGTTCTTCAAGATTCTGCCCGACGAGATTCTTGTCGCGCATGACGAGCTCGACATGCCGCCGGGTGCCGTGAAGCTGAAGCTTGGCGGCGGCAGCGGCGGTCATAACGGCCTGAAGGACATCACCGCCCATCTGTCGTCGCAGCAATACTGGCGGCTGCGGATCGGCATTGGTCATCCGCGCGACCTGATTCCCGAAAGCGCGCGCGCAGGCGCGAAACCCGACGTCGCGAACTTCGTGCTGAAGCCGCCGCGTCGCGAGGAACAGGATGTGATCGATGCGTCGATCGAGCGTGCGCTCGCGGTGATGCCGGTGATTGTCAAAGGCGAACTTGAACGCGCGATGATGCAGTTGCACCGGAACGCGCAGCCGTAGTTCGTCGATCACATCGGCATGTTCACCCGAACAGCAGCCAAAGGAGCCGCGTCGTGAGCCGTTTCTGGAGCGACATCGTTCACCGGTTAAAGCCGTACGTGCCGGGCGAGCAGCCTGTACACACGAACCCGGTGAAGCTGAACACCAACGAGAATCCCTATCCGCCGTCGCCGCGTGTGCTCGATGCGATTCGTCACGAACTCGGCGAGACCGCCGATACGCTGCGCCGCTATCCCGATCCGACCGCGCTCAGGTTGCGCGAAACGGTCGCCAGGTATCACGGCATTCACGCCGGGCAGGTGTTCGTCGGAAACGGTTCAGACGAAGTGCTCGCGCACGTCTTCCAGGCGTTGCTGAAGCACGAGCATCCCATACTCTTCCCCGACATCACGTACAGCTTCTATCCGACGTACGCGCGTCTTTACGACGTCGAATACCGCACCATCGCGCTCGACGAAGCGTTCGCGGTCCGTCTCGACGGCTACGCGGCACCCAATGGCGGCGTGCTGTTCCCGAATCCGAACGCGCCGACCGGCCGCGCGCTGCCGCTCACTGAAATTGAACGGTTGCTCGAGCGAAAGACGGAATCCGTCGTGGTCGTCGACGAAGCGTATGTCGATTTCGGCGCGGAATCGGCGGTCGGCCTCATCGACCGCTATCCAAATCTGCTGGTCGTCCATACGGCTTCGAAGGCACGCTCGCTCGCCGGCATGCGCGTAGGCTTCGCGTTCGGCGACGCGACGTTGATCGATGCGCTCAATCGCGTGAAGGACAGCTTCAATTCGTATCCGCTCGACCGCCTGGCGCAAGCCGCCGCGATTGCCGCGTATGAAGACGATGCGTGGTTCCGCGACAGTTGCCGCAAGGTGATCGCGAGCCGCGAGCGGCTGTCCGCCGGGCTCACCGCACTGGGATTCGAAGTGGTGCCGTCAGCGGCGAACTTCGTGTTCGCGCGACATGAAGGCCATGACGCGGCGGCGCTTGCCACCCGTCTTCGCGAGAAAGCGATTTTCGTGCGTCACTTCAACGCACCGCGCATCGATCAGCATCTGCGCATTTCCGTCGGCACCGATGCCGAGTGCGATGCGTTGCTCGACGCGCTACGCGATGTCATCGGCGGCCAGGTGGGATAGCGTGCGTGACGCTGAATGAAAAACGGGCGAAACGTTCGCCCGTTTTTTTTATGTCGTTTCGCCAATCTTGTCGTGAAACGTTACTGCGCCTTCGCGGCCATCAGCGCGTGATACTTCGCCATCAGACCATCGGGTGTCTCGACGTGTTGCGGATCGCGCGGAATGCATTCCACGGGACAGACCTGCACGCATTGCGGTTCGTCGAAATGTCCGACGCATTCGGTGCATTTCTTCGGGTCGATCACATAAATTTCCGGGCCCATCGAGATTGCGTCGTTCGGGCACTCGGGCTCGCACACGTCGCAGTTGATGCACTCGTCGGTAATCATCAGGGCCATGCTTCTTCTCACTTCGCGCCGGCAACGGGCCAGCAATCATTCCGCCAGCCACTAGTTTACGCCGCTTACGGCTGCGCCGCCTGGCCCGGCTCCGCGTCGAGCGCGGCGACCTTTTCCTGCAGCCATTTTTCCACCGACGGAAAGACGAATTTGCTGACGTCGCCGCCCAGCTGCGCGATTTCGCGGACGATCGTGCCCGAAATGAACTGATATTGATCGGACGGCGTCATGAACATCGTTTCGACGTCGGGTAACAGATAGCGGTTCATGCCAGCCATCTGAAACTCGTATTCGAAGTCGGACACGGCGCGCAGCCCGCGCACGATCACGCGGGCATTGTTCGTACGGACGAAGTCTTTCAGCAGCCCCTTGAAGCTCATGATCTGCACGTTCGGATAATGGCCTAGCACTTCGTGCGCGATATCGAGGCGTTCTTCGAGCGTGAAGAAAGGCTTCTTGTTACGGCTGTCGGCAACGCCGACCACCAGCGTATCGAAAATGCTCGACGCGCGCCGAACGAGGTCTTCGTGACCGCGCGTCAGCGGGTCGAATGTGCCCGGGTACACGGCGACTACCATGAGACTTCTCCTCTCTGTTCACTGGGACGGGTCGTTCAGCACCCGTGACATGCTTCTGCCTGAGGCACGCGTGACGGCAGGCGTCCGGTGCTTGTTATGGAAGGCGCATTATTCCTCATTTTCGCGCTGCAGCAAATGATAGTGAACCGCGCCCGCCTTGCCCTGGCGGACGATATTCCAGCCGGCCAGCGCCTCTGTCTGTGCGACGTCGAGCGTATCGCCCGCTTCGATGTACAGAAAGCCGTCGGCGCTCACGAGCGGCACGGCGAGCGCCAGCGCGCGGGCGAGCAGGTCGGCGTCGAACGGCGGATCGAGGAATACGACGTCGAACGAACCGGGCGCGAGACTGGCGCCGAGACGCAGCGCGTCAGCTTCGGCGATTTCGATGGCGCGCGCGGCCAGTTTCGCCTGATTCGCGCGCAACTGCGCAGCCGCGCGCCCGTTGCGCTCGACCATCAACACGCGCGCCGCGCCGCGCGATGCCGCCTCGAAACCGAGTGCGCCGCTGCCGGCGAAGAGATCGAGGCAGCGCAGGCCGTCAAGCCGCTGGCCGAGCCAGTTGAACAGGGTTTCGCGCACGCGGTCGGGCGTCGGACGCAGGCCGTCCAGATCGAGCACCGGCAGCGGCGTACGCTTCCAGTCGCCGCCGATGATGCGGATTGCGTGCGGCGCCTTGCTGCGGCCTGAAGATGCGCCATGCGCACGGGAAGGAGTGGATCGGGGCATGCGGAAGTCGTTTTGCTAAAGAAGTTGCCCGCGTCTGCGACGGCGGGTCGGAGCGCCAACGTTACCACAGGCCCGCGCCGCTTCGGTCAGGACGGGGCGTGGCACCGACGCGGGCTGCGCGAGGCTTCGACACGGCGTCCGGCGACGCGCAGGAGCGCGCCTGATAAAATGTGCGGCTTCCAGCGCCTTGCATCCCGCATTGCCACGCTGCCTGCCGCTGTCGCGTGGTCCCGCGTCGCGGGAATCGGCGCGCGCTCTCACCACGTCAGATCATGTTCAGCTTTTTCAAACGATTCAAGGGCTCGAAAGCGTCCGACGCCGCGCCGCAGGAAGAGCCGGTCGCCGAGGCGCCGGTTGCGTCTGGCGTGCCGCCCGTGGTCGAGCCGCCTCCTGCTCCGGCGCCTGTGGCTCCTGTGGCGCCGGCAACTGCACCGGTGCAGCGCGCCGACCCGCTGGTGTCTCCGGCGACGGTTCAGCCTGCGGCTTCGCCGACCGCGCCGGCCGCCGGTCCCGCATCCAGTCGCATCGACCCGCCGGTTACGCAACCGGCGCCTGCGGCCCGCACCCCGGACACCGCCGCGTCGACCACTCCTGCTGATCGGCCAGCTGTGCCGGTTTCCGCGTCGCCGGCGCCGGCCTCCCAGCCAGCCGCTGCTCCGATAGCCGCACCGCAGTCGCCGCAACCCGTCGCGCCGCCGGCCGCCGCAGCGGCTCCCGTAGCCGCATCATCGTCCGCTTTCGCCGCACCCGCCGCGGAGGACGAAACCGCCGCAGACGACGAAACCGTTGAAATCGTCCCGCCGCCCGCGCCCGAGCCGGCAGCAAGGAAATCCTGGCTGACGCGCCTCAAGACCGGCCTGTCGAAGACCAGTTCGAACCTCACGGGCATCTTCATCGGCGCGAAAATCGACGAAGACCTGTACGAGGAGTTAGAAACCGCGCTGCTGATGTCCGACGCCGGGGTCGACGCGACGGAATTCCTGCTCGAATCGCTGCGCGAAAAGGTCCGCAGCGAACGGCTGACCGATCCGCAACAGGTGAAGACGGCTCTGCGCACGCTGTTGATCGATCTGCTGAAGCCGCTCGAAAAATCGCTGATGCTGGGCCGTGCGCAGCCACTCGTGATGATGATCGCGGGCGTGAACGGCGCAGGCAAGACGACGAGCATCGGCAAGCTTGCAAAGCATCTGCAACGCTTTGACCAGTCGGTGCTGCTCGCCGCCGGCGATACGTTCCGCGCCGCCGCGCGCGAGCAACTCGCCATCTGGGGCGAGCGCAACAACGTGACGGTGGTCGCGCAGGAAAGCGGCGATCCGGCCGCGGTGATCTTCGATGCCGTCGGCGCGGCGCGCGCGCGCAAGATCGACGTGCTGATGGCCGACACGGCCGGCCGTCTGCCGACCCAGCTGCATCTGATGGAGGAACTGCGCAAGGTGAAGCGCGTGATCGGCAAGGCGCAGGACGGCGCACCGCACGAAGTGCTGCTCGTCATCGACGCAAACACCGGCCAGAACGCGCTCGCGCAGGTCAAATCGTTCGACGACGCACTCGGCCTGACCGGCCTCATCGTCACGAAGCTCGACGGCACCGCGAAAGGCGGCATTCTGGCCGCGATCGCGCGGCAGCGGCCAGTGCCGGTCTACTTTATCGGCATCGGTGAAAAGGTCGAGGATCTGCAGCCGTTCAGCGCCGAGGAATTCTCCGACGCCCTGCTCGACTTCTAGCCATTCAAAGCGTCCCTGACGCCGGAACGGGCTGTGAAAAAAGCGTCGAGTGCATGAACCGCACTCGACGCTTTTTTGTCTCTTCCAGTCTCTTTCATCCTGCACGCACGCGAGATGCGGCCGGCGCCCTCGCTACTCCGCGTCCGGCTGGGCACCCGGCGCCGCACGCTGGAATGCATCCAGCGTCATCGCGTATTCATAGATCCGGTGAATCGACGGATACGGCGCCGTGTCGATCCTGAAGCGATGTGCGTTGAAGACCTGCGGAATCAGACACGCATCCGCCAGCGTCGGCGTATCGCCGAAGCAGAGCTTGCCGGTGCGCGAGTCGCCGGCAAGATGCGTCTCCAGCGCCGCGAAACCCGCTTCGACCCAGTGGCGATACCACGCATCCTTCGCTTCGTCGCTGACAGCGAGCGTGTGCTTCAGATACTTCAGCACGCGCAGGTTGTCGAGCGGATGGATCTCGCACGCGATCTGCAACGCGATCGAACGGACATACGCCCGATCGCGCGGCACGGCCGGCAGCAGCGGCGGCTCAGGATGCGTTTCGTCGAGCCACTCGATGATCGCGAGCGACTGCGTGAATACATCGTCACCGTCGACGAGCGTCGGCAGGATCGCCTCCGGATTCAGGCGGCGGTATTCGGGCTTCAGTTGCTCGCCGCCATCGCGCAGGAGATGAACTGGCACGCACTCGTACGGCAGGTTCTTCAGATTCAGCGCGATCCGTACGCGATACGCCGCCGAGCTACGAAAATAGCTGTAGAGCTTCATCCGACGTGCCTCCTCTCGGGCCCGGCGCCGTCAGACAACGCGCACGCTGAAATCGCCCAGCCCGTCGACGCCACCCTTCATCACCTGACCCTTCACCACGGCGCCGACACCTTCCGGCGTGCCCGTGAAGATCAGATCGCCGGGTTGCAACTCGAAAAGCGTCGACAGATACGCGATCGTGTCCGGAATCGACCAGATCAGGTCCGACACGTCCGAGCGCTGCTTTTCCTCACCGTCGACGGTGAGCCAGATCGCGCCGTGGTCGATGTGCCCGACCTTCGCGGCCGGGTGGATCGGGCCGAGCGGCGCCGAATGATCGAAGCCCTTCGCGGTATCCCAGGGGCGGCCGAGCTTTTTCGCTTCGGCCTGCAGGTCGCGGCGCGTCATATCGAGCCCGAGTGCATAGCCATAGACGTGTTCGAGCGCGCGCCCAGCGGGAATGTCCTTGCCCGCCTTGCCGATCGCCGCGACGAGTTCCATCTCGAAGTGCACGTTGTTCGAGAGCGACGGATACGGGAAGCTGCCGGTTTCGCCCGGCGCGACATACACGACAGCGTCGGCTGGCTTGCAGAAGAAAAACGGCGGCTCGCGGTCGGGATCGTGTCCCATCTCGCGCGCATGCGCCGCGTAATTGCGGCCCACACAATAAATCCTGCGCACCGCAAACTGCTCACTCGCTCCGACAACAGGCACCGCGACAACCGGCGCCGGCGCAAACACGTAACTCATCCTGTTCTCCGTTTTCTGAGGAATGCCGCCCGAAGCGGCGACGAAACATCAAGTGTAACGCGCAGCCGCCATCTTGCCGGATCGAGACAGATGCGATACTGGAGGCCTTTACTGCTCTGCCGCCCTGCCGCGAGCGCCGGGTTCCCCGATAACCGGGTCGTACGCGCGGATCGCCCGCGCCACCGACACATCCGTATCTGCCCCATCCGATGACCGAATCCGCCGACACTGCTACCGATACGCTCTCCTGCGCCCGCTTCATCAAGGAAATTGGCCGTGGGCCGAACGGCGCCCGCGCGCTCTCCGCCGAGGACACGCATACGCTGTACAGCGCGATGCTCGACGGCCGCGTGTCCGATCTGGAACTTGGCGCGGTGCTGCTGGCGTACCGCGTGAAAGGCGAGAGCGCGGATGAACTGGCGGCGATGCTGGCGGCCGCACACGCGTCGTTCGAGCCGGTCCGCGTGACGCACGGTGCGTATCAGGCCGTGTCGATCCCCAGCTACAACGGCGCGCGCAAACAGGCGAATCTCGTGCCGCTGCTGGCGCTGCTGCTCGCCCGCGAAGGCGTGCCGGTGCTGGTGCACGGCGTAACCGACGATCCGGGCCGCGTGACGAGCGCGGAAATTTTCACGCGCCTGGGTGTCGATCATGCGCAAAGCCGCGCGGAAATCGAAGACGCACTCGTCGCGCGCCGCCTCGCGTTCTCGCCGGTTGCGACGCTCGCACCGAAGCTCGCGCGCCTGCTCGCGCTACGCCGGCGAATGGGCGTGCGTAATTCGACGCATACGCTCGTCAAGCTCCTTCAGCCGTTCGAGCCGCACGGGCTGCGCCTCGTGAACTACACACATCCGCCGTACCGGGAGAGCCTCACCCAGTTGTTCGCCGCGCATCCGGATGCGGCCATCGGCGGCGCGCTGCTCGCACGCGGCACGGAAGGCGAGGCGGTCGCGGATACCCGGCGTCAGGTGCAGATCGACTGGCTGCACGACGGCGCCTGCGAAACGCTTGTCGCGGCTGAGCGCTCGTCGCCGGAGGCGCCCGAAGTTCCGCTGCCGGAAGCCCGCGACGCGGCGACCACGGCGGCGTGGATTCAGACCGCCATGCGCGGCGAAGTGCCGGTTCCGCAGGCCATTTCCCGCCAGGTCGAGCTGATCGCGGGAATCGCGAAGCGCGCGGCCTGACCATGCCTGACCATGCCTGGCGCGCCTGCGGGCACGGTCGTGCAATGTTCACCGCGTCGTTCGACCCGCCGCCGGAAGATCGCGGGTTGACAGATTCCCACGCGCTGACATACAGTCACCGGATGCGTTCCCTTCCGAACACCCTCCGCATTACCCTCAGCCGCCTACCGCGGCTTCTATCGCTACGTCTAGCGTAAGTCAGGCGTAGCGCCGCGCATCCAGCTTCAGCGCGCGGTCCTCCAGCAGTTCCGCAGTTCGTTTTACCCCAGATCCGCAGTCCCTCTTACAACCTGTCGTCAGTGTTCGTCCGTTTATCCAGCGGATGAATCGCGAGGTCAAAATGCACGTTGCATGGGCACAAGCCATCGCCGTCAACAGCGTCATCATCGCGATGACCTTCTTCGTTCGCGCCCGTTCGTTGCTACCGCTAGCCGCCTGCCGGCCGCCACCGTCGCCCTACCCTTTTGCACGCAGACACGCACACGAACACAACACAACGAACGAGGCTCACCATGTTGCGCAACCCCGCTGAGAAATACCGCCCTTTTCCCGCCGTCCGCCTGACGGGCCGCAAGTGGCCGAGCCGCATGATCGAGCGAGCACCGGTCTGGATGAGTACCGATCTGCGCGACGGCAACCAGTCGCTGATCGAACCGATGAACATCGCGCAAAAGCTTGAATTCTTCGAGACGCTGGTCGCCATCGGCTTCAAGGAAATCGAAGTCGGCTTTCCGTCGGCTTCGCAGACCGACTTCGATTTCGTTCGCAAGCTCATCGATGAAAAACGCATTCCCGACGACGTGACGATCGAAGTCCTCGTGCAGGCGCGCGAAGAACTGATCGCGCGCACGTTCGAGGCGCTCGAAGGCGTGCCGCGCGCGATCGTGCATCTGTACAACGCGATCGCCCCGTCGTTCCGCAAGATCGTGTTCAACCAGTCGAAAGACGAAGTGAAGGCGCTCGCCGTGGACGGCACGCGGATCATCCGGCAATACGCCGACGCACGGCCAGAGACGCACTGGATCTACCAGTACTCGCCGGAAACGTTCAGCATGACCGAACTCACGTTCGCGCGCGAAGTGTGCGACGCGGTCGCGCAGACGTGGCGTCCGACGCGCGATCACAAGATGATCGTGAATCTCCCGGCCACCGTCGAAGCGGCGACACCGAACGTCTTCGCCGACCAGGTCGAATGGATGGACCGCAATCTCAGCTATCGCGACAGCATCGTGCTGTCGGTGCATCCGCATAACGACCGCGGCACAGCCGTCGCCGCCGCTGAACTGGCATTGATGGCGGGCGCGGATCGCGTCGAAGGCTGCCTGTTCGGCAACGGCGAGCGCACGGGCAACGTCGACATCGTCACGCTCGCGATGAATCTCTATACGCAGGGCGTCGATCCGGCGCTCGATTTCTCCGACATCGACGCGGTGCGCCGCGTGGTCGAACGCTGCAACCAGATTCCGGTGCATCCGCGCCATCCCTATGCCGGCGACCTCGTGTTCACGGCGTTCTCCGGCTCGCATCAGGACGCGATCCGCAAGGGTTTCGCGCAGCAGGCGCCCGACGCCGTCTGGGAAGTGCCGTATCTGCCGATCGATCCGGCCGACCTCGGCCGCAGCTACGACGCGGTCATCCGCGTGAACAGCCAGTCCGGCAAGGGTGGCTCGACGTATCTGCTGGAGCGCGGCATGGGCTTCACGCCGCCGCGTCGCGTGCAGATCGAGTTCAGCCACGCGGTACAGGCGGTCGCGGATCAGTCCGGCGAGGAAATCACCGGTGACGCCATCTGCGCGCTCTTCACGCGCGAGTACTTCGAGACCGAAGGGCCAGCCGCGCGTGTCAGCGCGACGTCCGTGCGGTGGGAAAACCGCGACATCAGCATCGCGACACCGGCCGGTGCCGGTGCGCAAGGCAGCGCCGCTACGCACGCGCACTCGGTGGCGCAGGCAATTGCGTCGGCGGCCGGTCAGCCGGTCGAGATCACGTCGTGCGAAATCCAGCGAACGACGGACGGACGTGTCGCCGCGTTTGCGGGCTGCCGCGTCGGCGGACAGACGGTGCGCTACGGCGTCGGCGTAAGCGACGATGAAGCGACGGCCGTCATCGATGCGGTGGTGAGCGGCGTCAATCGTGCGGTGTGGGCGCCGGTGGACCGGCGCGTCGCGGCGTAACCGCCGACATAAGGGAAGACGGCGGGGAAAAAAGCTGGCCCGCCGTCAGATTCAACGCAGTACATCAGGTGGCGAAGCGTCGAAACATGGCGCGACGCCGTGCGTCATGCGCCCAGGCGGCTCACAAGGCTGCCTGGCGATGGGAAACCGACCCGTTTCACTCGATTGCGCAACGCGTCGCCTGCCAGGCGATCAGCCGCCAGTGCCCGGCTTCCTGTGTCTGGATTGCGGTATAGGCGATCGGGAAAAGCAGCGCGCCGCTGTTCGCTTCCATCTCGATCAGCGCGCGGCCCGTGACGACGCAGGTCTCATGACCCACGGTCAGAATGTCCTGCGACTGGATTTCGATCTGCCGGTAGCGGCGACGGCCCGCCGTGATGGCGTCGATGAACTGCTGCTTCGACTCCCGCTTGCCGTTGGTATGGACGTAGACGACACTGTCCGACAGGAGCGCGTCGAGCAGTTCACCGTTGCCGTCGACCATCGCGCGAAAGCGGTCTCGCTCCAGCCCGCGAATCGCCTCGATCATTTTTGCCGCCATCGCTCTGCCCCTTTGCACCGAAAGGCGCCGCGCGCGGCGGCCCCGACCGTCAGAAGTTGTATTGCAGATATAGCTGGGTGAAATTTATACCAGGATTGGGCTCTTTGATACTGGCGTTGGACAGATGCTGGAATCGAAAGCCTGCCTCGTATTGCTGGCGGTCGCCGAACTGGGCGCCCACGCCCGCCATATCGGCGAACTGGAACCCCGACGACAGCGTGTACGAATTCGAAATCGTCGGGCTGGTCAACACGCGCACACCGATGCCAGCTTCAACGAACGGCCGGAACCAGCCCGCACCCTTGATAAACCGGATCACCGGTGTAATGCCGAACTCACCGGTGTTCTGGTGCACGTCCCCCTCGCTGCTATGCCACCACGAGACGTGCGCCTCGCCGATCAGCGCGAAGTGCCAGCCGCCGATCTCCCACCACGTCAATCCCGGGTCCCACACCACGCCCAGATCGAGCTTGTTGACGTGATGATCGGCCATACCGCCCGCCACCTGGATGCCGAACTGATCCGCGGCAGCCAGCTCTGAAAAGGTCAGAAATGCCAGTACGAAGGCGCCCCGAAGGGCCCAGCCGAGCTGTGCATTTTTCTTCTTCATCAAACACCTTCGCCCAGATTCGATGGTCACCGCGAGGCGGCCTCCGCCATTTTAGAGAGAAGTGAAGTAAAAGAAACCTTATAAAAGAAAGCCGGCTTTGACGAATAATTGCTTGAAATCAGACGAAAACAGGTCATTTATCCGCACCAAAGCATCGCAATAGCAAATTGTACGGGCCCAGCAAAATTCCTGCAGACGGCGTACCATGCTATTGAACATGAAGTTTCAATAGGTTACACGGAACTCTCAAGTCCCTACGGCCTCTAAGTATTAGCACTCCTGCTACTGGAGTGCTAACATCCACGGGAGTCGTTTTCTGACTGAGCATCTGGTTGATTCCATAGGAGTTTCATACGTGAGCAATGCACTGACCCTTCCGAGTACTCTGAGCCCGCCGTCGGCTAAGGCCGCTCCGGCAGGCGCTCTGGTGCTCGCGCATTCTTCGCTGCTGCCCGGCCAGCTGGGCAATATCGACGCCTACATTCAGGCCGTGAACCGGATTCCGATGCTGACGCCGGCGGAGGAACGCCAGTTCGCCACCGAATTTCGCGAGCAGGACAATCTGGAGTCCGCCCGTCGTCTGGTGCTGTCGCACCTGCGTCTTGTCGTGTCGATCGCGCGTAACTACCTGGGCTACGGCCTGCCGCACGCCGACCTGATCCAGGAAGGCAACATCGGCCTGATGAAGGCGGTGAAACGCTTCGATCCTTCGCAGAACGTGCGGCTGGTTTCGTACGCCATGCACTGGATCAAGGCGGAGATCCACGAATACATCCTGCGCAACTGGCGCATGGTGAAGGTCGCCACCACCAAGGCGCAGCGCAAGCTATTCTTCAACCTGCGCAGCCACAAGCAGGGTTTCCAGGCGTTCACGCCGGAGGAAATCGAAGGACTCGCGACCGAGCTGAACGTGAAGCGCGAAGAAGTTGCCGAAATGGAAACGCGTCTGTCCGGCGGCGATATCGCGCTCGAAGGCCAGGTCGAAGACGGTGAAGAGGCGTATTCGCCGATCGCGTGGCTGGCCGACTCGCATAACGAGCCGACCGCGGTGCTCGCCGCACGTCAGCGCGACAGGCTGCACAGCGACGGTATCGCCAGCGCGCTCGACGCGCTCGACGCCCGCAGCCGCCGCATCATCGAGGCACGCTGGCTGAAGGTCGACGACAACGGTTCGGGCGGCTCGACGCTGCACGAACTCGCCGACGAATTCGGTGTATCGGCGGAACGTATCCGTCAGATCGAGGCCAGCGCGATGAAGAAAATGCGTGGTGCATTGAGCGAATACGCGTAACGCACAAGCCGGCTTGCCCGGCACCGCTGTTGTATCCGGCCCTGCCTTCGAAAGATGGCGGGGCTTTTTCTTGTCTGCGGCCTGACTCCCGATTCATTTCCAGGACAATCGCCCCCTTTTTGTTGACGCAACATAAAGAGCGCGGCGATACTGATTTCGCGGGTTCGCCTTCGCGACCGTATGCCACAGCGCGGAACTCGCGCGTCGATGGGCTCGCTCCTGGAATTCCGTCATGCATTTTGCCAGGCCGCGCCATGCGGCCCGACCGGCACTCCTCCCATGGAGCCGTCATCGACCCATCATGACCATAACGCTGAATCACAGGACTCCTCGCCTGCGCCTGCGCGCGCGCTGCGCCGCATGGGCGCGCGGTCCGACTTTCGCACGCGATATCGTCATCGTGCTCGCGATCAAGTTCGCGCTGCTGATGATCCTCAAATACGCATTCTTCAATCATCCGCAGGCAGAGCACATGTCGCTGCCGCCAGCGGTCGTCGCAGAGGCGCTACTCGGCGTTCCCGCACCGCACCCGTCTCGAGGTGATACTCATGCACGCTAGCGAAGTCGTCGACCTTTCGCGCTTACAGTTCGCCGTCACGGCGCTCTACCATTTTCTGTTCGTGCCCCTGACGCTCGGCCTGTCATGGCTGCTCGTGATCATGGAGTCGGTCTATGTCATGACCGGCAAGCAGATCTACAAGGACATGACCCAGTTCTGGGGCAAGCTCTTCGGGATCAACTTCGCGATGGGCGTCACGACCGGGCTCACGCTCGAGTTCCAGTTCGGCACGAACTGGTCGTACTACTCACATTACGTCGGCGATATTTTCGGGGTGCCGCTGGCCGTCGAAGGTCTGATGGCGTTCTTCCTCGAATCGACGTTCGTCGGGCTCTTTTTCTTCGGCTGGACCCGGCTTTCGAGAGTGCAGCATCTGGTCGTCACGTTCCTCGTCGCGCTCGGATCGAACCTGTCGGCGCTGTGGATTCTGGTCGCGAACGGCTGGATGAACAATCCCGTCGGCGCCCACTTCAACTACCAGACGATGCGCATGGAGCTGTCCAGCATCTTCGATGTGCTGTTCAATCCGGTCGCGCAGGTGAAGTTCGTGCATACGGTGTCGGCGGGCTACGTGACGGCGTCGATGTTCGTACTCGGTGTGTCGTCGTGGTATCTGCTGAAGCGTCGTGACACCGCATTCGCGCTGCGTTCATTCGCGATCGCGGCGGGTTTCGGGCTGGCGTCCACGATCTGCGTGATCGTGCTCGGCGACGAATCGGGCTATCGCACGGGTGAAGTGCAGCAGATCAAGCTCGCCGCCATCGAATCCGAATGGGATACGGCACCCGCACCTGCGCCGTTCACGATCATCGGCATTCCGAACCAGCAGGAAGAACGCACCGATTACGCAATCCGCGTGCCCTATGCGCTTGGCATCATCGCGACGCGCTCGCTCGACGAACCGGTGCTGGGCCTGAAAGACCTGATGGCGCACAACGAAACGCGCATCAGAAGCGGCATGCTCGCATACGGCGCGCTACAGCATCTGAAAAGCGGCGACGACACCGACGAAGCGCACGCAACGTTCGAAGCGCACAAGGCCGATCTGGGTTACGGCCTGATGCTCAAGCAGTTCACGACGAACGTCACCGACGCCACGCCGGAACAGATCAGGCAGGCTGCAAAGAAAACGATTCCACCGGTTTCGCCCGTGTTCTTCTCATTCCGCCTGATGGTCGGCCTCGGCATCCTGTTCCTTGCGACGTTCGTGCTGGCGTTCTGGTTCTGCGCGCAACGCTCGCTGCTGCTGGACAAGCGCCGCTGGTTCCTGCGCTGGGCCGTGTGGGCGATTCCGCTGCCGTGGCTTGCGGCCGAGTCTGGCTGGATCGTCGCTGAAGTCGGTCGGCAACCGTGGACGATCGCGGGCATTCTGCCGACGTCGCTTTCCGCGTCGAGCCTGCAGCCGGGCGACCTGTATCTGAGCCTTGCCGGTTTCGTGGTGTTCTATACGGCGCTTTTCGTCATCGAAATCACGTTGATGTTCAAGTACGCGCGCCTCGGTCCGTCGTCGCTGCATACGGGCCGTTACCACCATGAGCAGGACAAGCCCGCGCCCGCACTGGCCGGCAAGTCGGCGGCGTAATTCACACCAGTCTGTTCAACGGGAAACCATCATGGATTACGTCACCCTCAAACTGGTCTGGTGGGCGCTGATCGGCGTGCTGCTGATCGGCTTCGCGCTCACCGACGGGTTCGATATGGGCGCAGCGATCCTGTTGCCCTTCATCGGCAAGACCGACGGCGAGCGACGCATCGTCGTGAACACGGTCGGCGCGACGTGGGAAGGCAATCAGGTCTGGTTCGTCACCGCTGGCGGCGCGATGTTCGCGGCGTGGCCGCTGGTCTATGCGGCATCGTTCTCCGGCTTCTATTTCGCGATGCTGCTCGTGCTGTTCGCGCTGTTCCTGCGGCCGGTCGGCTTCGACTATCGCAACAAGCGTGAAGATCCGCGCTGGCGCACGGCGTGGGACTGGGCGCTTTTCGTCGGCGGCTTCGTGCCGGCGCTGGTGTTCGGCGTCGCGTTCGGGAACCTGCTGCAGGGCGTCCCCTTCGAGTTCGATACCGATCTGCGCGTCACGTATCACGGCGGATTCTTCGCACTGCTCAATCCGTTCGCGCTGGTGTGCGGGCTCGTGAGCGTGTCGATGCTTGCGGCGCACGGCGCCGCGTTCGTCAAGATGAAGACGGATGGCATCGTGGCGCGACGCGCTTCGGTGGCGCTGCGCATCATGTCGCTCGCCGCGGTCGCGCTGTTCATCATCGCGGGTCTGCTGGTGGCGACCCTGATCGGCGGCTATCAGATCGTCGATGCCGCGCCGCTCGATACCGTCGCCAATCCGCTGCTGAAAAGCGTGATCGGTGCGCCCGGGCTGTGGCTGAACAACTACTCCACGTATCCATGGATGATCGCGGCACCGGTGGCAGGTCTGACTGGCGGCATGCTTGCGCTACTGCTGGCCAGCTCGCGCTTCGAGAAAATCACATTTGTCTCGACCGGGCTGATGATCGCGGGCGTGATCCTGACAGCGGGCTTCTCGATGTTTCCGTTCATCATGCCGTCGTCGCTCGACAGTCGCAGCAGCCTCACGGTGTGGGACTCGACGTCGAGCCAGATGACACTGCAGATCATGCTGATCGCGGTCATCATTTTCCTGCCGCTGATCCTGATCTATACGGGCTGGGTCTATCGCGTGATGCGCGGCAAGGTCACCGCCGCGGCGATCGAAGAAAACACCCATTCGATGTATTGAACAACGACGCCGGGCACGGGCCGGGTGATGGCGATAGTGTCCGCGGCTTCGGCACACAAGCCGGCGTCACGATTCGATAACGCGTGAAAGCCAGACCGTCAACGCAAACGCGGCGCCCTTCACATCAGGGCGCTGCGTTTTTTATTGCTTCCGTCTAAAGCGTGAAACGCATCAGGCAGGTTGCGGCGTAGCGCCACCGGTAGCCGTCGGGAGGCGCGTCGCCAGTTGCTGCGCGTAGCGCGCTGCCGCCTGACCCACGACGATGTGGAACGTATCCGCCGACACCCACGCGACGTCCAGCCCTGCCATGCGCTGGTTGTCCACCGCCGACGGATCGCTCACCACGACACGCAGACGCGTCGCCGCGATGACGTCGAGCGAGACGACATTGGTCGCACCACCGAACACGGCGAGCCAGCGTGCCGGGTCCGGATCCAGCGGACCGCTTTCCGCTACGGCAAATGCAGCATCGCCCGCAACCGCTGCGGCTGGTGTTGCAGCCACGGCCGCCGGCTTCGCGGCAGCCGCGCCGCCCTGATCGATCGTCGTGCGGATTTCGTCGGCGATCATGTCCGCTTCCGGTCCGATGATCACCTGCACGTTCGTCGCGCCCCGCTTGAGCACACCGCGCGCGCCGATCGTCTTCAGACCGGCTTCCGACACCTGGGTCGCATCCACCACCGAAAGACGCAGGCGCGTCGTGCATGCATCGACGAGCGTCAGATTCGACGCGCCGCCCAGCGCCGCGATGTAACGCTGCGCGCGTGTCGCGGCCACAGCCGTTGCCGGCGCGGCAACGCCATCTGACGTTTCCATGGTTGCATCATCGGCATTGACGGGTTCACGACCCGGCGTCGCCATGTTGAACTTGCGGATGAAGAAGCGGAACAGGCCGTAGTACACGACGGCGTAGACGACGCCAATCGGAATCGCCATCCAGCCCTTCGTCGACAGGCCGTAGTTCAGGACGTAGTCGATCGCTCCAGCCGAGAACGTGAAGCCGAGGTGAATGCCGAGCGCCGAGCAGATCGCGAGCGCGAGGCCCGTCAGCAGCGCGTGGATCACGTACAGCACCGGTGCGAGGAACATGAAGCTGAATTCGATCGGCTCGGTCACGCCCGTCAGGAACGAGGTCAGCGCCATCGAGAACAGCAGGCCGCCCACCATCGCGCGGCGTTCCTTCGGTGCTTCATGGAACATCGCGAGACACGCGGCCGGCAGACCGAACATCATGACCGGGAAGAAGCCCGTCATGAACGTTCCGGCCGTCGGATCGCCTGCGAAGAAGCGATGCAGGTCGCCCGTCACGGCCGCGCCGCCCGGCGGCGTGAACGAGCCGAAGACGAACCACGTCAACGAATTCAGGATGTGATGCAGACCCGTGACCAGCAGGAGACGGTTCAGCACACCGAACACGAATGCGCCGATCGCGCCCGCGGTCGTCAGCCAGTGACCGGCCAGGTCGATGACGGCCTGAACCGGCGCCCACACATAGCCGAACGCGATTCCTATCACCAGACACACAACCCCGGTGACAATCGGCACGAACCGTTTCCCTCCGAAGAACGCGAGGTAATCGGGCAGCTTGATGTCCTTGTACCGGTTGTACAGCAGCCCGGCCACGATACCGGCCACGATCCCCGACAGCACGCCCATGTTGAGCTTGTCGTTGATGTCCTTCATCACGGCGATCTCGATGAGATAGCCGATGGCGCCCGCCAGCGCCGCAACGCCGTTGTTGTCCTTCGCAAAGCCGACGGCCACGCCGATCGCGAACAGCAGCGGCAGGTTGTCGAAAATCGCGCCGCCCGCGTCGGCGATCATCTTGATGTTGAACACATCGGGCTGACCGAGGCGCAGCAGCAGGCCGGCGACCGGCAGCACTGCGATCGGCAGCATCAGCGCGCGACCGAGGCGCTGAATCTTCAGAAACGGATTCCCATCCATTGATATCTCCAATCCCTTCATTGAGTCGTGGTCGTAGTTATTGCCTACGTCATTGCGTTACGTGTTGTGCGGCTTGCGCAGCCGCTTGTGCCTCATTTACGTCTTCATGTTGCGAAGGTTGCCGCGAACTGTGTGGGGTTCAGTCCTGTGGCCAGACTTCGCGGCTCACTGCCCTTACCGCCTGCGCCGAGTCGAGCGCGAGCGCATCCTGGGCGCGCTGACGGCACAGCTGATAATCGAGGTTGCGCACCCGCGCCTTGATGCCCGGCACCGACACCGGATCCACCGAAAGCTCGGTCACGCCCAGGCCGACGAGCAGCGGCACCGCGAGCGGGTCGCCCGCCAGTGCGCCACAGACGCCCACCCACTTGCCATGCTTTTCCGCGCCCTTCACGGTGGCGTCGATCAGACGCAGCACCGCCGGATGCAGCCCGTCCGCCTGTGCGGCGAGGTCCGGCTGGCAGCGGTCCATCGCGAGCGTGTATTGCGTCAGGTCGTTGGTGCCGATCGACAGAAAATCCGCATGCTGCGAAAGCTGGTCGGCCAGCAGCGCCGCCGACGGCACTTCGATCATCACGCCGACTTCGATCGCGTCCGTGCGGCCCGCTTCGCGCGCCAGTTCGTCGATACGTTTGCGCAGACGGACGAGTTCACCCGAATCGGTGACCATCGGCAGCAGGATGCGCACGGCGCCCACCGGACGCACGGCGAGCAGCCCGCGCAACTGGTCGTCGAGCAGATCCGGGCGCACCTGCGCGAGACGGATGCCGCGCAGGCCGAGCGCCGGGTTCGTTTCCGGTGGCAGCGTCAGGTAATCGACTTCCTTGTCGGCGCCCACGTCGAGCGTGCGGATGATCGCGGTGCGGCCGCCCAGCGCATCGACGATCGTCTGATAGCTCTGGCGATGTTCGTCGACGTTCGGCGCGGCCCGGCGATGAATGAACAGCAGTTCCGTGCGAAGCAGACCGACGGCATCCGCGCCGTTGTCGACGGCGGTCTTCGCGTCTTCGAGCGTGGCGATATTGGCGGCGACTTCGATCGCGCGGCCGTCGTTCGTGGCGGCCGACTGTTGCGACGTGCGGCGGTTCGCTTCACGCACGCCGGCAAGACGCTGGCGCTCGCTGCGCGCACGTTCGACGTCGAGCGCGGTGGGCGCGTGTTCGAGGCGACCTGCGCCGGCATCGACCACGACCTGCGTGCCCTCGGGTATCGCGAAGAGCGCGTCGCCAACCGCCACCAGCGCCGGAATGCCGATCTGGCGCGCGATGATCGCGGCGTGCGACGTCGCGCCGCCGCGCGCCATCAGCAGCGCCGTCACGCGCGTGCGATCGAGCGACGACAGATCCGACGGCGTGAATTCTTCCGCCACGAGCACCGCTTCGTCCGGCAACACGCGCGCCGCGCCGTTCGAATAGCCGAGCGCGCGCAGCACGCGCTTTTCGATGTCACGCAGATCGGCTGCGCGTTCGGCGAGCAAGGCGTCGTCGATGTTCGCGAGTACCGCGGTCTGCGCGCGGATCGCCGAGCGCCACCCGAAGCCGGCGCTCTTGCCGAGGCTGATCAGATCGCGCGCGGCGTCGAGGAGCGTCGGGTCTTCGAGCAGCACGCGATGCACCGCGAAAATGCCCGCTTCGCCGACCGCACCGCGTTGCGACGCGTCGCGCACGACCGCGTTCAGCTCCGCATCGACACTGGCAAGCGCCTTGTCGAGCAGACGGCTTTCAGCCGCCGACGTGCCGCTCGCGACTTCCGGCGGCTCGAGATCGGCGTCGTCCCAGCGCACGATCTTGCCGACCGCGATGCCCGGCGACGCGCACACGCCAGCCAGCGTGTCCGGCGTGCCGGCCGCGCGCGCAACCTGCTGCGGCGCGGGCGAGCTTTGACGCGCCGGCTTTTCCTCAACCTCACCATGCGCTTCGCGCAACAGTTCGTGCGCGACGGCTTCGACCGCTGCCGCAGCCTGCGGACCGACGCCGAGAATCTCGACCGTCGCGCCTTCACCCGCACCAAGCCCAAGCAGACCGACGACACTCTCGATCGCCGCCTTGCGTCCTTCGTAACGGATTTCGACGCGCGCATCGAACCCGCGCGCCGCTTCGCGGGCGCGCGCCGCCGGCCGCGCATGCAGGCCGCCGGCGTGCGCAAGCGTGATCTGCTGGCGCGATTCCTCGGTGACGTGCGTCGCCTGGCGCGATGCTTCGGCGGCAGCGCCATCGCGGGCGCGCAGCGTGAATAGCGGACTTTCGCCGGCCTTCAGCATGCCGGCCACCGGACGTCCGACGATTTCGAACGCATCGGAATTCGCAATCGCGATCACCGAAACGAGGCTCGGCGCCGTCGATGCGACATAGTCCAGATCGAATTCGATCAGCACATCGCCGGTACGGACCGTCGCGCCTTGCGGCACCTTCGGCGTGAAACCCTTGCCGGCCAGCTCGACTGTATCGATACCGATATGCAGCAGGATTTCTGCGCCTTCGGCGGTGGTCAGCGTCAGTGCGTGACCCGTGCGCGCGAGATGCATGATCACGCCGTCGCACGGCGCGACCAGCCGGCCGGCGAGCGGATCGATGCCGATACCGTCGCCGAACATGCCGCCTGAGAACACCGGGTCGGGAACATCTGCCAGCGGCACGACCGGACCGGTCAACGGCGCGAGCAACACTACTGGGCCTTGGGAATGGCTCATCAAACGGGACTCCTCAACACGTCGCATCTGATATCTCGATCAGTGAGTTTCGGTGACTTTATTCAGATGGCGCGGTGCATCGGGATTGCGTCCGCGAGCGGCGGCGAGACCGTCGGCCATCACATAAAAGGAAAGAATCGCGGCGACGGGATCGAGCGCCGGATGATCGGTGGAGACGAGCGGCAACGTCGCTTCCGGCACGTCGGCCGGTGCGGCGAGCAGCACATGTGCGCCGCGCGCCCGCATGTCGCGCGCAAGCTGGATCAGGCCTGCCTGTTCGGGACCGCGCGGTGCGAAAACCAGCAGCGGATAGTCGCGGCCGATCAGTTCCATCGGACCATGACGCACTTCCGCGCTCGAAAACGCTTCCGCCTGAATACCCGACGTTTCCTTCAGCTTCAGCGCCGCTTCCTGCGCGATCGCGAGGCCGAGCCCCCGGCCGATCACGATCATGCGTTCGACGCCACGCAGCGCCTCGACGGCCTTGCTCCAGTCGAGCGCACCGGCCTGGCGCAACGCGTCCGGCAGCGTGTTCAACGCAGCCAGCAGGGCTTCGTCGCGCTGCCAGCGCGCGACGAGCTGCGCCGATAACGCCAGCATCGCGATGTAGCTCTTGGTCGCGGCGACGCTCAGTTCCGGGCCCGCCAGCAGCGGCAGATGAAACTCGCAGGCATCCGCGAGCGGCGACGACGGCGCGTTCACCGCGGCAATTGTCAGCGCGCCGGCGTCGCGCAATGCGACCATCGTACCGACGAGGTCCGGGCTCTTGCCCGACTGGGAAAATGCGAGCGCGACCTGATCGCGCACCTTGAGCGGCGCCTGCTGCAGCGTCGCGACCGACATCGGCAACGATGCGACCGGCACGCCGAGACGGCTCATCGTGAGGCTTGCGAAGTAACTCGCTGCGTGGTCCGAACTGCCGCGCGCGACCGTCAGCGCGACGTGCCGCGGCAATTCCGCGAGTTTGTGCGCGAGGGCTTCGACCCGCGACGTATCCGCAAGCTGTGCGGCGACTACGTCGGCGGACGCCAACGCTTCATCAAGCATATTCGACAATCGATTCTCCTTCGACGTATGTCGCGGTCAACGCCAGTTCACGATCGAACACGACCACATCGGCCCATGCACCGCGCGCGATACGGCCGCGATCCTCGATGCCCAGGTAGTCGGCGGCGTAGCGCGACAGACGGTTTGAAACATCGGCCATCGGCAGGCCGAGCGAGACAAGGTTGCGCAGCGCCTGATCCATCGTCAGGGTGCTGCCGGCGAGCGTGCCGTCGGCGAGACGCACGCCGCCGAGGCACTTCGTGACGTGCTGGCTGCCAAGGCGATATTCGCCGTCCGGCATGCCGGTTGCCGACGTGCTGTCGGTCACCACATACAGGCGCGGAATCGCGCGCATCGCGGCGCGGATCGCGCCCGGATGCACGTGCAGCAGGTCAGGAATGATTTCGGCGAATTCGGCATGCGCGAGCGCGGCGCCGACAAGGCCAGGATTGCGGTGATGCAGCGGCGACATCGCGTTGAACAGATGCGTGAAACCGCACGCGCCGTGCTTCATCGCGGCGACCGCGTCGTCGTACGTACCGAGCGAATGGCCGAGCTGCACACGCACGCCGCGCGCCGCCATCTCGCTAATGATGTCCATGTGGCCGGAAATTTCCGGCGCCAGCGTGACGACGCGGATCGGCGCGATCGACAGATACTTCAGCACCTCGTCGAGCACGGCGGAAACCGCCGCGTCCGGTTGCGCGCCAAGCTTGCCGGGGTTGATGTACGGGCCTTCCAGATGCACGCCGAGCACCCGTGCGCCGCCCGGCGTACGCACGCGCACCACGTCGCCGAGATTCGCGACGACGTTCATCAGTTCGGCACGCGGTGCGGTCATCGTGGTGGCGAGCAGGCTCGTCGTACCGAAACGTGCGTGCGTGCGGGTGATCGTCTCGATCGCGTTGCCGGATTCCATCACGTCGGAGCCGCCGCCGCCATGCACGTGCAGGTCGATGAAGCCCGGCAGGATGTACGGATCGCCGTTCTGCGAAGGATCGGCGCGCTCGCCTTTCAGCGATGTGATGCGGCCGTTCTCGAATTCGATCGTGCCGTTGATCCAGCCATCGGTGGTGAGTATGTTTCCGGTCAGCATGTGTCTCTCTGATGATGCATCGTGCATTTTCATGACTGCTTCCGCCTGGTTCTGTTCCGCGCTACTGCCGCAGTTCAGCGACGAAGTCGTAGTAGTCGTCGCGGCAATAGGTGTCGGTGAGTTCGATCGCGCGCTGGTCGGCGCTGTAGCCGACGCGGGTGATCACGAGCAGTGCGGTGCGCGGCTCGATATCCATCAGGCCGGCAATCTCGCTCGTTGCGTTGACGGCCCGGAAGTGCTGCAACGCGCGTACCACGGCCATACCGCGTTGCTCCAGATAGCTGTAAAGCGACAGGCCGATGGCCTGCGGGTCCGGCACGATCGAAGCAGGCAGCGCCGAGTGTTCGACCGCCATCACGATGCCGTCGGCGCGGCGCAGACGCCGCAGACTCGCGACCGGTGCGCCCGGCGACAGGCCGAGATGCACGACTTCCTCGCGATTCGCCGAACGGATTTCGCGTTCGAGCCACACGGAATCGGGAT
This sequence comes from Paraburkholderia gardini, assembly GCF_907164575.1. Lineage (GTDB taxonomy): Bacteria > Pseudomonadota > Gammaproteobacteria > Burkholderiales > Burkholderiaceae > Paraburkholderia > Paraburkholderia gardini. The sequence continues at coordinate 122,535 of NZ_CAJQYY010000009.1, read as the reverse complement.
GGAAGCCGCGCTGCTCCATCTTCTTCGTGAAACCGGTGAGACGGGAGAGCGGATCTTCGACGCGCGGCGTGATGAAGCTGCCGGCGCCCCGCGCGCGGCGAATCAGACCCTGCTCGACGAGCAGTTCGATTGCCTTGCGCGCGGTAATGCGCGAAACGCCGATGGCGTCGGACAACGTGCGCTCGGACGGCAGCGCCTCGCCGGCCGACCAGACGCCGCAATGGATCGCCGTCGCGAGATTGCGCGCGAGCTGCAGGTAGAGCGGCGTGACGTTACGCGCGTCAGGCATCAGGGCGGACCAGCGAGTTTCCATGGGGCTCCGGCGATCGGGGAACGAGAGCACGGCTTCTTGAACGTGGAGCCCATTATATAACCAACATAATACCAGTCAAACCACGTCGATCCAGACTCAAGAAATTCACATAACATATTGATATAAAACAATTTATTAAGATATTCAAGGGTGCTTTATCAACACTGCGGAGATCAGGATTTACCCGTACAAGCCTGTTTTAACACCAAAAAAGAGGCCACTGGTCTGCCCCATAAGAGCCCAGTCTGCACAAAGTACATACCTCTTTAATACCAGCAACCGCGTATCGACCTCATCCGCTTTTGACCCGAATTTGTAAAAGGGATGGAATCACATATAGAGTGACGGCCTGATCGTCGAAAAGAACATCGGAGAGCCTACGTTGACCGATCCCGCGATACTGCAGCGCGCTCAGGTGGTGCGCCATTTCAACCGCTTCTATACGCAGCGCATCGGCGCGCTGCACGAGCGCCTGCAGAGAAGTCCGTTCTCGTTGACCGAAGTGCGCGTGCTGCATGAGTTGCAGCGTGGTCGCGCGGATACCGCGGCGGCGCTCATCCGCAATCTGGGCCTCGATAGCGGCTACCTGAGCCGCCTGCTCACAAGCTTTGAGCGTCGCAACCTGATTTCACGTCGCCCTTCCGAAGTCGACGCGCGCCAGTCGCTGCTCGCGCTCACCGACGCAGGCCGCGCAGCATATGAACCGCTCGACGAAGCCGCCAACGACGAGGTATGCGCGCAGTTGACACGGCTAGATCCGGCGGAGCAGGAGCAGCTCGTCGCGGCGATGCAGTTGATCGAGCGGTTGCTCGGCAGCGAGATCCGGCACGGCGGGAACTGACCGGCGATTGCAGGGACTCGCGACTGGCCTGCCTTTTCGTTCGTCCACGCGGACAACAAAAAAGCGCCAGGGTTGCCCATGGCGCTTCTGCTTGCCGCTCGTTGATTCTGGATCGCGGATTGCCCACGATCCAGCGAATCAGAATGACGGCACGACCGAGCCCTTGAATTCCGTCTTGATGAACTGACGCACGTCTTCCGACTGATACGCCGCGACCAGTTTCTTCACCCACGGCTTGTCCTTGTCCTGCGTGCGCACGGCGATCAGGTTCGCGTACGGGCTATGGATGTCTTCGAGCGCGATCGCATCTTTGGCCGGTTGCAGCCCGGCGGCGAGCGCGAAGTTCGTGTTGATCGCGGCGGCATCGACGTCCGACAGCGAACGCGGCAATTGCGCGGCGTCCAGTTCGATCAGCTTCACCTTCTTCGGGTTTTCGGCGACGTCGAGCGGCGTCGCATTGTTGCCGTTCGTGCCCGCGCCGGCCTTCAGCTTGATCACGCCCTGCGATTGCAGCAACAGCAGCGCCCGGTTTTCATTCGACGGATCGTTCGGCACGGCGACTTTCGCGCCTTGCGCGAGATCCTTCACCGACTTCAGCTTCTTCGAATAGATACCAAGCGGCGAGATGTACGTGAGACCGGCATTCACGATCTTGTAGCCGCGCTGCTTGACCTGGCTGTCGAGGTAGGGCTGATGCTGGAAGCTGTTGGCGTCGAGGTCGCCTGCGTCGAGCGCGGCGTTCGGCTGCACGTAGTCGTTGAATTCGATGACCTTCACGTTCAGGCCCTCGCGCTTCGCGACTTTCTGGACGACCGCCCAGATCTGCGCGTCGGGACCGCTGATCGTGCCGACCTTGATGATCTTGTCGTCGGCGTGCGCGATGAAGCTGGTCGCGAATGCGGCCGTCGCGAGGACGGCGGAGAGGGTTTTGAGGAGTGTTCTACGCTGCATGGATTTCCCGATTGTGTTGCGTTGATTCAGTTTCGATAGTTCGCGAGAGACGCGCCGGGACTGTCTTTTGTTTTCGCAGTCCGCGGGACCGTAAATGGTCTCATACGCCCCATGCGAAGGGAAATACCGCGATGGCATATGGATATGCAGGCGAGGCGAGGAGGACGAAGCAGATGAAGGGAAAAGCGAGGCGTATCGGACAGCGGGCCGCCAGTTCGCCGGCGGCCCGCCTGGGTGAAGCGTGAATCAGAACGTCGTCCAGTCGTCACCAGGCGCGGCGGCGCTGGCAGCAATCGCATCCACCGGCGATTTCGCGGTGTTCGCGGTGTCGCGACCTGCCATGGCGCCGCCGGCATCATCGCGAGCGGCGGGCTTCGGCGCGGGTTTTGCCGCCGCGCGTGTAGTTGCGGTTGCGCGTGCGCGTGCGGATGCAGATGCAGATGCGGTCGCGCGGGTCGTCGGCGATTGCAGTGCGCGCGCAGCAGTGCGCACGGACGGCTCGACGCGGCCCGCCTGTTCTTCGACACGGAACGCACTCACGGTGTCGTGCAGACGCGCTGCCTGATCCTGCAGGGAGGCGGCACCGGCGGCCGCTTCTTCGACGAGCGCCGCGTTTTGCTGCGTGACTTCGTCCATCTGCGTGACGGCGCGGCCGACCTGCGAAATGCCGCTGCTCTGTTCCTCGGATGCCGCCGCGATCTCGCCCATGATGTCGGTCACGCGACGCACCGCCTGCAGGATTTCGCCCATCGTCGCGCCGGCCTGGCCGACGAGCTCCGAGCCCTTGTGCACGCGTTCCACGGAGTCGCCGATCAGTTGCTTGATTTCCTTTGCCGCGGTCGCCGAACGTTGCGCGAGGCTCCGCACTTCGCCCGCCACCACCGCGAAGCCGCGTCCCTGCTCACCGGCACGCGCGGCTTCCACCGCCGCGTTCAACGCGAGAATGTTGGTCTGGAAGGCGATGCCCTCGATCACGCCGATGATGTCAGAAATCTTGTGCGAGCTTTCGTTGATCTCGCTCATCGTGCCGATCACGCGGCTCACGACATCGTTGCCGCGCGTCGCGATATCCGACGCGTTGTGCGCGAGTCCGCTCGCCTGGCGCGCGTTGTCGGCATTCTGCTTCACTGTCGCCGTCAGCTGTTCCATGCTTGCGGCCGTTTCCTGCAGCGATGCGGCCTGTTGCTCCGTGCGTTGCGACAGGTCGCTGTTGCCGGTCGCGATCTGCTGCGTCGCCGACGCGATCGATTCCGCCGAACGACGGATCTCGCCGATCGTCCGTTGCAGGCGCGCCTGCATCTGGTTCATCGCGGCCATCATGCTGGTGCTGTCGTTCGGGCGCAGCGCGACGGTCTGCGTCAGATCGCCTTGCGCGATGCTCGCAGCAAGACGCGCCGCGTGCTCAGGCTCGCCGCCCAGGCTGCCGCGCACGTTGCGGATGATCAGCACCATCGCCACCGAAATCGCCGCGCCGATCAGGAGCACCACGATCAGGTGGCCGAGCAGCGTCCGGTAGTACGTCGTGTCGATGTCGCGGATGAAAACACCGCTCGTGATGTTCCAGTCCCACGGCGCGAAATGCACTACGTAGCTGATCTTGGGTACGGCCGTTTCGCTGTGCGGCAGGCGGCCACGATATTCGGCGAAACCGCGGCCGCTTGCCTTCGCCGCATCGACGATCGATACGTAGAGCAGCTTGCCGTCCGGATCCTTGAAGTCGCCGACGGATTTGCCGTCCATTTGCGGCAACGTCGGATGCATCAGCACGACCGGCTTCGAATCCATCACGAAGAGGTATCCGGATTCGCCGTAGCGCATGGTCGCGAGACGCGCGAGCGCTTCACGCTGCGCATCGGCTTCGCCCAGCTTGCCGCTTTGAACGAGCGTGTAATAACCGTTGACGACGCCCTGCGCCGCCTCGACGAGATTCACCATGCCGGCCTTGCGCTCGGCAAGCATGGTGCCGCGCGTCTCGACCGCGCTCCATAGCCCGACGCCCAGCAACCCCAGCCATACGAGCGCAAGTGACAGCCACAGCTTGCGGTTCAGACTCATCCTGCTCATTGTGTTGGTCTCTTTCGTGTGGTTTCTTTCGGTTTGCGCTCGCCCGCGCCTTTTGAGCGCAAACGATTGCAAGTTGTATAACGGCTGAAAGTTTCACCGACTTGAGAAAAACAGGGATGCCGCCAGCGCGGCCGCCGCAGGCGCCCGAATCCAGCGGCACTGGTTTTCGCGCTGAACGATAATGGCGAAGCACCGGCGGGCTGCGCCGGCCCATTTTTCAGGAGCTGTCATGTACGTCGTCAACATCACCTACACCGCATCGCTCGATCGCATCGACGACGCGCTCGAAGCGCACCGTGCATTCCTCGGGCAACAATTTGATGCAGGCGTGTTTATCGCTGCCGGGCCGAAGCTGCCGCGTACGGGCGGGATCATCCTTGCAGTGCGAATCGATCGGGAACGGCTGGACGCCATCCTCGCCACCGATCCGTTCGCGCAGCAACAACTGGCCACCTACACCGTCGAGGAATTCAAGGCCACGCGGCTCGCGCCGGGGCTGAATCTGCCCGCGCTGTCGTAAAACGCGGGCGCCAGCAGAAAACGGCCGGTGAGATTCACCGGCCGTTCGTTGTTATTTCGTTCGTTGTTTCGTTATTTCGCGCTGCGTTGCGCTCTCGCGCCCCGGACAGTCGTCGAACAGCAGTCAGTCGAGCAGCAGCTTGATGTCGTGCACCCAGGGCGCGGCGCCCTGCCCGTCGCGGGCGAAGAGTCTCAGCTTGCCGTCCGGATCGAACACATAACTCGCGGCGGTGTGATCCATCGTGTAGCTGTCGGGCGTCTTGCCCGGCACCTTCGCGTAGTAGACCCGGAAGTCCTTCGCCACCTTGACAAGCTGTGCATCGTTGGCAGGCCGCAGGCCGATAAACGCCGGATTGAACGCCGGCACGTATTGCGCCAGCAGTTCGGGCGTATCACGCTCAGGATCGACCGTCACGAACAGCACCTGCACGCGCTGCGCATCCTTTGGCCCGAGTTGCTGCAGCGCCTGCGACAGTTCGGCCATCGTCGTCGGGCAGACATCCGGGCAATGCGTGTAGCCGAAGAACAGCACCACCACCTTGCCCTTGAAGTCGGCCATCGTGCGCATCTTGCCGCTCGTGTCGGGCAACGAAAAATCGGCGCCGAACTGCGTATTGCCGGTGATATCGAGATTCTGAAACGCGGGCGCCTTGTTGCAGCCGGCGATCAGGAGCGCGCCGCCAAGCGCGCAGGCAGCTACGGCGACGCGCGCCGCGCGCGCAAGCCTGAGTGTGAGCATGGTGTTATGCGCCAACGAGAACGCGAGCGTAGTGGTCGACCAGAAGCGCCAGGAACAGCAGCGACAGATAAACGATCGAATAACGGAAGGTTTTGCGGGCGAGCGCGTCGGAATATTCCCGATAGATTTTCCACGCATAGCCGAGAAACACGGCGCCCAGCACCACGGCCGCCGCGAGATACAGGACACCGCTCATGCCGGAAACGAACGGCATCAGCGTGACGGCGAAGAGAATCACCGTGTAGAGCAGGATATGCAGACGCGTGTACTTCTCGCCGTGCGTATTGGGCAGCATCGGCAGACCGGCGTTTTCGTAATCCTTGCGGCGGTAAAGCGCGAGCGCCCAGAAATGCGGCGGCGTCCAGACGAAAATGATGAGTACGAGAATCCACGCATCGCCCGGCACGTGACCGGTGACGGCCGCCCAGCCGAGCGCGGGCGGCATCGCGCCCGAGGCACCGCCGATCACGATGTTCTGCGGCGTGGCGGGCTTGAGCAGCAGCGTATAGATGACCGCGTAGCCGACAAACGTGGCAACCGTGAGCCACATCGTCAACGCGTTGGCGAACGTGTAGAGCGTCCACATGCCGACGCTGCCGAGCACGGCCGAAAACACGAGGATCTGCATCGTGGTGATCTCGCCGCGCGCGGACGGGCGCCATGCGGTGCGGCGCATCTTCGCGTCGATTTTCTGTTCGACGAGGCAGTTGATCGCAAATGCGCCGGCGGCCAGCAGCCAGATGCCGATCGTGCCGCCGATCAGCGGCTTCCACGGCACCATGCCGGGCGTCGACAGGAACATGCCGATGACCGCGCAGAACACGGCGAGCTGCGTGACACGCGGCTTCGTCAGCGCGATGTACTGGGAGATCCGGCTACCGGGATGATGGGGAAGAGTTGTGCTGTCCATGTGGGGTCACGCTGGCGCGGCATCGCGCGCGGGCAACACTGCGCGGCCGGGACGGCTATAAGCGATTCGAAAGTTTAGCATAACGAGCAGCAGCAGCAGGATCGCGGCACCGCCGTTATGGGCGACTGCAATGGGCAGCGGCCATTGCAGGACGATGTTCGACAGACCGGTGATGAACTGGATCACGACGACCAGCAGCACGCCGTTCGCCGGCCGCCGCAACGATTCGAAGCGGCGCACTTTCAGCGCGAACCACACGAGATACGCGATTACGACGAACGCGAACGTGCGATGCGTCCAGTGAATCGCGACCAGTGCGTCCTGCGTGATGAAGTCGCCGTCGCCGGTCATGCCGAGCGCACGCCACAGGTGAAAGCCGCGCGCGAAGTTCATCGGCGGAATCCACTGGCCGTTGCAGGTCGGGAAATCGGTGCACGCGAGAACCGCGTAGTTCGTGCTCACCCAGCCGCCCAGCGCGATCTGCACGATCAGCAGGACCAGCGCGGCGAGCGCGGCCGCGCGCCAGCGGGCGGCTGCAGGTTCAAAGGAGGGCAGCGGCGTCTGGCGCGCCGCCAGCCAGCCGAGCGTGCCGAGCAGCGCGAGACCGAGCAGCAGGTGCGTCGTCACGATTGCGGGCTGCAGCTTCATCGTCACGGTCCACGCGCCAAACGCGCCTTGCACGAGGATCAGCAGCAACAGCGAAGTCGGCCACCACGGCGACACGTGCAGCGGCCGGCGACGCAGCTTCGCCGTCCACGCGATCAGCGTCTGCGCGATGATCAGCACGCCGATCGCCATCGCGAAGTAGCGGTGGATCATTTCGATCCACGCCTTCGACATGCTCACCGGCCCGCCCGGCATCGCCTGATACGCCGCGTGGATCGCGGCATGCGCGATGAACGGCGATGACGTGCCGTAACAGCCCGGCCAGTCCGGACAGCCGAGGCCGGAATCGGTCAGACGTGTGAAGCCGCCGAACATCACGAGGTCTAGCGTCAGGAAGGTCGTGATCCAGACGAGCTTGCGAAACTTGTTGTCGTCGGCCTTGACCCAGACGTACGACAGCGGCAACAGCGCAATGCACAGACCAATCAGGCCGAGTTGCAAAACAAACATCTCTCTACCCTTCTCGCGAAAAACGGTGCGCCACGGCGCGGGCGCGGCACCGTCACATCAGCCGATGCTCGACCATTTGAGCAGCTTCGTCACGTCGCCCTTGATCTTGCCCGGGTCCGGATCTTTCGGAAACCGCATCATCAGATTGCCGTTCGGATCGACCACGAAGATGTGGTCGGTCAGCTTCGTGCCGCTGTCAACCGGCAGCCACGCGGCCACGGCGAACGGATCGACGATCAGCATGTCGGTGTCGTCGTAGGCGCGTTTGACGACGTCCGGAACAGTCGACGGATCGGTACGCAGCCATACGTTGACGACGCGCCCGCGTTCGCCGCCCTGCGTCGCGCGGATCTGGCGCATGAAATACAGCTTCGTGACGCAGGCCTTGTCGCACGCGCTGCCGTCCACCGAGACCAGCAGCCAGCGACCGCGCAGCGACGTGAGCGGCATCGGCTTGCCGTCTTCGCCGATAACGGTGAGCGAGTCGGGAATCGGACGCTGCGGTTCGACAAGCGTGCCGTAACTCGTCGTGCCGCCCTTTGGCTTGATCACGTAGTACGTGATGTACGAAGCGATCACGGGCGCCGCGCAGATGACCGCGATCAGCAGCATCATCCAGCGGCCGCGTTGCCACGAGCCCTGGCGCGCGGGCGGCGCGCCGTTCGATGCACCGTTGGAAGCCGGCTGGCCGCGCTGCGCGGTTTTTCCGGATTGCGGAGAGCGGGGAGATTGCGTCGACACTACAGGACCTCTTTCCATGATTGCGCGATGACGGCCGGTAACGACCCGTCATCGCGCGCGATGCATTTACGCGCTGGGCGCGTGCTCTTTCTTCGCGGCGCGACGGGCCGCGTATAGCCCGAATCCGATCGCCGCGGCGGCCATGCCCCACCACTGGAACATGTAGCCGTAGTTCGTCTCGACGCCCGTCGTGGGCACGGGCCAGTCGCGTACCAGCATGTCGCCGTCGTCGCTCAACTGCTGGATCACGAACGGTTGCAGCGGCAAACCCGTTTCAGCCGCGTAGGCGTGGACATCGAGATTCTGGCGAATCTGCTGATGCGCGGCCGATCCTCCTTGCCCAAGCTCGTAAGCCTTGCTCGCATCGGCACGCGCGATGCCCTTGATTTCGATCTCGCCCTTCGGCGTGACGAACGACTTTATTTCCTCGCGATCGTTCATGTTGCGCGGCAACCAGCCACGATTGACGAGCACGTAGCCACCATCGTGCAGTTTAAAGGGCATCACGACGTAAAAACCTGGCTGGTCGTTATACGGCCGATTGTCCAGATACACGACCTTCTCCGGCACGAAGCTGCCGAGCGCGCGCACGTGATGGAATTCGATGTCCTTCAGCGCGATGGGCGCGGCGGTAACAGTTTGCGCCGGCGCATGCTCGAACTGCATGATGTGCGCCTGCAGCGCTTCCTTCTGATGCGCACGGTCGCGCTGCCAGAAACCAAGCCGCACCGTCACGGCGACGACGATCAGAATCAGCACGACGGGAACAAGCCGAAACTTCATCGCACACCACCTGCGGGCACACGCCTTGCGATACACGGTGAGATAATGAACGTCTTACATTTGCGTTCCCGACCGTCAACTGGTTCCATGCATATCCTCATTCCCATCGCCTTCGTCCTCATCATCGCCAGCATGGCTTCGGCGCTGTATTTCATGATGCACGACCGGGGCCAGTCGAAGCGGATGGTCTGGTCGCTCGCTACGCGCGTCGGCCTCTCGATCTCGCTTTTCCTGTTCATCCTGTTCGCACACTGGATGGGCTGGATCCAGTCGACCGGTATCCCGATCGGCCGCTGATGTTTCGGCAGGCGCCCGCTGACGCCTGCCTGCTCGCGGTGACGTCCTGCGACGCTCATCTGGACCCTGGGGCACTGAATCGTGGTCACGGTGAAGTCCGTCACGTCACCCGATCCATGAAGCAAAACGCCGCCCTGACAGGGTCGGGGGCGGCGCTGCGTGGTTACTGCTTACTGCCATCCAGTTTCCGCGCTTCGTTCGAATTATCCGAAACGCAGCAGGCCGCATCCGCGAAATAACCGCCGATGCAGGTCCGACAGCTTTACAGCCAGTACACGACAACGTACAGCCCGAGCCACACGACGTCCACAAAGTGCCAGTACCAGGCCGCGCCTTCGAACGCGAAGTGATGATCCGCCGTGAAATGGCCGCGGATCATGCGCACCAGGACGACTGCCAGCATCGTGCCGCCGAGGAACACGTGGAAACCGTGGAAACCGGTCAGCAGGAAGAACGTCGAGCCATACACGCCTGAAGCCAGCGTCAGGTTCAGTTCGTTGTACGCGTGAAAGTATTCGAAGGCCTGGAGGAACAGGAAGCTGACGCCAAGCACGAGCGTCGCGGCCAGCCAGACGATTGCCTTGCGACGATGATCCTCACGCAGCGCATGGTGCGACACGGTCAGCGTCGCGCCCGACGACAACAGCAGCGCGGTATTGATGGTCGGCACCGGCCACGGCTGCATCGACTTGAAATGCGAGACGAGCGCAGCAGGACCGTTGTTCGGCCACACCGCCGAGAAATCCGGCCAGATCAGCTTGTAATCGAGGCTGCCGAGCTGATGCAGTGCGATTTCGCGTGCATAGAACAGCGCACCGAAGAACGCGCCGAAGAACATCACTTCGGAGAAGATGAACCAGCTCATGCTCCAGCGGTACGACGCGTCGACACGCTTGCCGTACATGCCGCTTTCCGATTCGGAGATTGCATCGCCGAACCAGTGCCACAACGTGAAGAGCAGCCACAGCAGGCCGACGGCCACGCCGAGGGGCCCCCAGCTCGCATCGTTGATCCACGACGCAAGCGATCCGAGCATGACCAGCAGCCCGACCGCCGCGCTGATCGGGTGCCGCGACGGATGCGGTACGAAATAGTACGGGCTCTCGTTTTGACCGCTCATTCTTGATTCTCCACTTCAGTCCAGTTGTTCCGCTTGGTCCGGTTGGTTCCGGTTTTATCTTCGACGGCGCGTGGATACCGCACCGTTTCACGCTAATTTGTGGGCCATCCTGGACCCGCGCTACCCGCTATCTCCGGGACAGCTTTATCCGACCACGAGGCGCACCACGAAGATCAGCACGCCAATGAAGATCGCCGTGCAAATCAGCGCTGCGACGATCACATGCAGCGGATTGAGATGCGTCGCGTCCGCTTCGAGATCGCGCCGTTTGCGCACCCCCAGAAACGACCACATCACAGCCCTCATCGACTGCATGAAACTGCTTCTGCGCCCACCGTTGTCGCTCATTCGCGTCGCCTTCCCTTGCCTGCATCACGCGCCGTCAGGCGGGGTTCGGCGCCTTGATGCCCGTACCAGCCGCCTCGTTCGCGGTGCCTTTCGTTGTCGGCGCCGGCGTATTCAGTTCGAAGAACGTGTACGACAGCGTGATCGTCTTCACATCCTTCGGCAGTTTCGGATCGACGACGAACACCACCGGCAACCGCTTCGTTTCGTTTGCAGCCAGCGTCTGCTGCGTGAAACAGAAACATTCGATCTTCTTGAAGTACCCGGTCGCCTCGCGCGGCGCGTAGCTCGGAATCGCCTGCGCGTGAACCGTGCGCGCCTGCTCGTTGCTGACCTGATACATCACTGTTGTTACTTCACCCGGATGCACGTCCATGCTGTGCTGTTCCGGCTTGAAACCGAGCGGGCCACGCGCGTTCGCATCGAATTCGATCGAAATCGTGCGGCCCATGTCGACCTGCGTATTCTTCGCCTCGCGCTCCGTTGCATCGCGCTGCACGAGGTTGTTGATGCCCGTAACCTGACAGATCGCGCGATACATCGGTACCAGCGCGAACCCGAAGCCGAACATCATCAGCGCGACGACGAACAGCTTGATCAGCATCGAACGGTTAAAAGAGCGGTCGGCCTCGGCCGGCGGGTGCTTCGACATCGAACTTCCTCAATCACGCTGCCTGGGCAGGGTCAGACAGCGCGGTCAGCTAAACCACACCTGCTTGATCACCGCGGCCGCAAAAAACGCAATCACCACGACGAGCAGAATCAAACCCAGCCGCTTGTTGCCCGCGCGAATCTGCTCGGGAGTACGTCTTTGCTGTGAATTCCGGATCATGCTCAATTTCTGGGTACTTTACTGAACGGGCGGCTACGCTGCCACCACCCGTCTCGCATCCCGGTTCAAACGGCTTCTGGCCGAACCGGGATGCATTGACCGAAGCATCTTATTCGACGGTCGGCGGGTTTTCGAACGTATGGAACGGAGCCGGGCTCGGCACGGTCCATTCGAGACCCGTTGCACCGTCCCACGGCTTGTCCGATGCTTTCTCGAGTTCGCCACCGCCGCGATAGGTCGGCAGTGCAACCGCGAACAGGAAATAGACCTGTGCCAGACCGAAGCCGAAGGCGCCGATCGAGATGACCTGGTTCCAGTCGGTGAACTGCGCCGGGTAGTCGGCGTAACGACGCGGCATGCCGGCGAGACCCACGAAGTGCATCGGCAGGAACGCGAGGTTGAAGAAGATCATCGACGCCCAGAAGTGGATCTTGCCGCGCGTCTCGTTGTACATCCAGCCGGTCCACTTCGGCGACCAGTAGTACCAGCCGGAGAAGAGACCGAACAGCGAACCTGCCACCAGCACATAGTGGAAGTGGGCGACCACGAAATACGTACCGTGATACTGGATGTCGAGCGGCGCCATCGCGAGCATCAGGCCCGTCAGGCCACCGAACGTGAACACGAACAGGAAGCCCACCGCGAACAGCATCGGCGTTTCGAAGGAGAGCGAACCGCGCCACATCGTGGCAACCCAGTTGAACACCTTCACGCCCGTCGGCACGGCGATCAGCATCGTCGCATACATGAAGAACAGCTGGCCCGTCACCGGCATGCCGGTTGCGAACATGTGGTGCGCCCAGACCATGAACGACAGGATCGCGATCGAAGCCGTCGCGTACACCATCGAGCTATAGCCGAACAGCGGCTTGCGCGAGAACGCCGGGATCACCTGCGAAACGATCCCGAACGCCGGCAGGATCATGATGTACACCTCGGGGTGACCGAAGAACCAGAAGATGTGCTGGTACATCACCGGGTCGCCGCCGCCAGCCGCGCTGAAGAACGACGTGCCGAAGTGACGGTCGAACAGCACCATCGTGATCGCGCCTGCCAGAACCGGCATCACGGCGATCAGCAGGTAGGCGGTGATGAGCCACGTCCACGCGAACATCGGCATTTTCATCAGCGTCATGCCCGGGGCGCGCATGTTCAGGATCGTCACGACGATGTTGATACCGCCCATGATCGACGAGGCGCCCATCAAATGGAGCGCGAAAATCGCGAAGTCCATGCCCGGGCCCATCTGGGTGGACAGCGGTGCATACAGCGTCCAGCCCGCGGCGGTCGCGCCGCCCGGTGCGAAGAACGAACTGACCAGCAGCACGGCAGCCACCGGCAGGAGCCAGAAGCTGAAGTTGTTCATCCGCGCGAAGGCCATATCGGATGCGCCGATCTGCAGCGGCACCATCCAGTTCGCGAAGCCGACGAATGCCGGCATGATCGCGCCGAACACCATGATCAGGCCGTGCATGGTGGTCAGCTGGTTGAAGAACTCGGGACGCATGATCTGCAGACCCGGCTCGAACAGTTCGGTACGGATCGCCAGCGCCATCACGCCCCCGGACAGGAACATGACGAACGAGAAGATCAGGTACAGCGTACCGATATCCTTGTGGTTGGTGGCGTGCAGCCAGCGACGCCAGCCGTGCGGCAACTCATGGGCGTGGCCGTCGTGCTCGTGACCAGCGGCTACATCGTGTCCGATGCTAGACATGACAATCTCCTAAAACGAATACTGCAATGCTGACCGTGACACGTCAGGCCGCTGCGCTGATCTCGACACGCCGGGCTTCTTTCGCGTCAGCACCGCCCGTGATCGTTTCCGGCTTCTTCAAAATGATGTGGTCTTCGGCGATGCCCGCGGCCTTCAGCGCGTCACGCACGGCTTCCGCGCGGGTCTTCGCGAGCTTCGCGTTGACGCTGGCCGAACCCGTCTTGTCGGTGAAACCCGACAGCGTGAACTTCGCGTCAGGATGCGCCTTCGCGTACGCAGCCGCCGCGTCCACCGCCGCTTTCGCGTCGGCCGGCAGCGCGCTCTTGCCCGTCTCGAAGTAGACGCTGGCAGGCAGGCCTGCCTGCGGAGCCGAAGCCGCGCTGTCCGAGCCCGCTGCGCCAGCCGATGCCGGTGCCTCGCCCGAAGCCGCCTCGGCGCCGCTCGCCGCGGCTGCGTCGCTCGCACCTGCTGCGGCACCTGCGCCTGCGTCAGCCAGATGGTTGCCGCCTTCCGGCAGCTTGCCGTTACGGGCGTCGGCGACCTGCTTCGGCTGCAGGATGTCGCCGGTGTGATTGCCCCACGAGTTACGTTCGTACGTGATAACCGAAGCGATCTCGACGTCGTTCAACGTCGGTGCCCACGAAGGCATTGCATTCTTGCCCTTCAGCACGAGGCTGACGTGTTGCGCGATCGGACCGTTGGCGATCTTGCTGCCGTCGAGTGCCGGGAATGCGCCCGCGCCCTTGCCGTTCGGCTGGTGGCAGACCGCGCAGTTCGCCGCGTAGACCTTGCTGCCGCGCTCCGTCAGTTCAGCGAGCGTGTACGTCTTGTTCGGATCGTCGGCGCCGGCGGCCATCTTCTTCTTTTCGCCGTCGACCCACGCCGCGTAATCCTCAGCCGACAGGACCTTCACGACGACCGGCATGAACGCGTGTTCCTTGCCGCAAAGTTCGGTGCAGAAACCACGGAAGGTGCCCGTTTTGTCGGCCTTGAACCATGTGTCGCGCACGAAGCCCGGAATCGCATCCTGCTTCACGCCGAAGGCCGGCACGTACCAGGAGTGAACGACGTCGTTCGCGGTGGTGATGATGCGGATCTTCTTGTCGACCGGCACGACCAGCGGATTGTCGACTTCCTGCAGATACGTATCGGAAATTGGCTGGCTGCCGTCCGTTTCAGCACGCGGCGTAGCCAGCGTGGAAAGGAAGCTGATGCCTTCGCCCGGGCCCTTCACGTAGTCGTAGCCCCACTTCCACTGATAGCCGGTGACCTTGACGGTGAGATCGGCGTTGGTCGTGTCCTTCATCGCTACGACGGTTTTGGTGGCGGGCAGCGCCATCAGAATGACGATGATGAACGGCACGATCGTCCAGATGATTTCGACGGTGGTGCTTTCGTGGAAATTGGAGGCTTTGTGGCCCTTCGATTTGCGGTGGGCAAAGATCGAATAGAACATCACGCCGAACACGGCGATGAAGATCACCGTGCAGAGAATCAGCATGAACGTGTGGAGGTTGTAGAGCTCCTCAGCGATTTTTGTAGCAGGCGGCTGGAGATTGATCTCGTTGACGGCTGGGCCGCCCGGACTGTTACCGACTGCCATGGCCGCACCGGCGAAGAACATCCCGCTAAACGCCAGCACGCCCATGAGGGCTCGCTTGATTGTTTTCATAGCTTCCTTACCCAAAATTTCCATTCAAACCCTCGACCCCGCTGGAAGGCTTTCCGCGCTTTTAACCGCGCATTTTCCGCTCTGTCCGGGAACGGCATACGGCTCGGTGCATCTAATCGCAACGTCCAAGCCACACTCGCAATTCGCCAGCGAACTGGGCACGCCGGTACTGCGCGAGATGCTGCCCGATCATCACCGCCTGACCACGCGACACCAGCGTGATCCGGTCACGCGGCGTTGCTCCGGTTTCGACCCGCACCCAGCGCGGATTGAATTCGAATTGCGTGATCTGCTCCGCACTCACCTGCTCAATCACCAGCCGGTTCGGATAAAGCCGGATGCGCTCGTAATCCACAGCGTGACGCGCATAGATGGCAAACGCGACACCTACCGTCAGCAGCTCGATACCCGTGAACGGCAACACCAGCCACGCGCCGCACAGCAAAAGCATGAAAGCGATCGCCGACGAGACCAGCGCAAGCGACACATAGAAGCCAACGAACTGCCGCGGTGAAACCGAACAGTTACGCTTCATGGTCCAGTCTTTCAGGACCGGTTCTGAATCCGCCAGCAGACCGGACGCTTGCATCGCTGCCTCCCTGCACCCTGTAACGACCCTGACACCGCTACTTTCGACGCTTTCGGCCTGATTCCTGTCTATTCCCGCCTTGATCTGCCGCACCAAATGCGGGAACGCCGGGCGACAAACTGACGCATTATAGGCGCGTTCAATGGCATCCACAAGCAATGCACTATCGGCTTGCAAGCCAGTAGCGACAAGCTTCTGCGCCGTTTTGACGCACCTCGTTGACGTCTTTTGCAGTGGTAATTTCAGACATAACAGATGTCATCTTTACCGCATCACCGATTCTTCGATGAACCTCGTCCGATGTCCTCGATCCGCACGATGCCATGGCCCTCGGCCGTGGTCCGCGGCACTGCTTTCCACGCGTGTCCGTAGATGACTTCGAAGGTGAGCGCGATCGTGCCGTCGGGCCGCCGGCGGGCTTCGAGCGCCGACAGTAACGCCTTGTGCAGACGCCTTGACGTGCCCGGCGAAGCGGTTTCGCGCTCAAACGGGTAGGCGCCCCAGCGGCGCACATCCTCGAGCAGCGACTCCGGCGACTTGTAGGTGATGGTAAGCACTTCCTGATCCATGACCGGGATCTCGAATCCGCTCTCGACGAGCATGTCGCCGAGATCGTGCATGTCGACGAAGTCGATTACATGCGCGCGCGAACTCACGCCGTGCGACGCCTCGACTTCGGCCCACGCACCCCGCAATTCCTTGAGCGTGTCGGGACCGACCGTGCTGAACATCAGCAGACCGTTCACCTTCAGCACACGTTGCCACTCGGGAAAGACGAGGTCGGGACGCGAATGCCAGTGCAGGGCGAGGTTGGACCAGACGAATTCGAACGCGCCATGCGCGAACGGCAACGCCGAGAAATCGGCCTGCGCGAAACGCGGACCGCGCGCGCCGAGCGCCTTGCTGATCGATGCCGGCAGAAAGCGTCGCCAGGTGGTGTCGCCGGCGTCGTGATGCAACGCGCGGCGCAGCATCGCGTGCGACAGGTCGGTACCGAATACCGGCGCTTCGGGGAACCGCTCGCGCAGCAGGGGAAGGTCGTCGCCCGCGCCGCAGCCTGCATCGAGCACGCTCGCCGGACTCATCTTGATGAAATCGAGACGCTCGCGCATGCGTTGCGCGATTTCGCGCGGCAGGAACGCGACTTCGTCGAAAGTCGCGGCGCGGCGATCGAAAATCCGTCGCAAGCGCCGCGAATCGTAGGCCGGACGGCTGGTTTTGGCGGAAGTTGGGGGCATGGCGGTCGAACGGACGAAGAGTGCGAAGTATACTCGCTCGCTCCCTTTGCTTCAGTGCAGGAGGCCTTTGCGGGCACATTCAGCCATGCCGGTCACGTTCGTTTCCCCGTCGTCGCGAGACCGTTTCGCGATCGTCTCGCGTCAGGTCCGCTCCCTCTGCCAGCAGGTGGCTGCGTTCGCGTTGCCGACACTTTGCGGGCTATGCGGCAATTTGTCGCAGCGAACGTTATGCGATGGCTGCGACGCGGCGTACTGGAACGAAGCGCGTCTGCGCTGCACGGTCTGCGCGATTCCGCTCGCGGCGTCGGTGCGGCGGAGCAGCCAGAAGCGCGACCGGTATCGCTGCGGCGATTGCGTTACCGCGCCGCCCGCATTCGACGCGACCTTCGCGCTCGCCGATTATCGTGCGCCGCTCGATTCGCTGGTGCTTGGGCTGAAGTTTCGCGCGCGGCTCATGCTGGCTCGCGAGTTCGGCGAACGGCTCGCGCACCTCGCACAAGATTCGCTCGACGCCGGCTCGCGCCCCGAGGTGATCGCGCCCGTCCCGCTCGCACGCCGCCGGCTGGTCGCGCGTGGATACAACCAGGCGTGGGAAATCGCAAAGCCGCTCGCAGATGCACTGGAAATACGGCGCGATGCGACGCTGATCCGGCGCATCATCGATACCGCGCCGCAGTCGCGGCTCGATCTCGACGCGCGGCGCGGCAACGTCGGGCACGCGTTTGCCGTGGCAAAACCCGTGGAAGGATTGCATGTCGGAATTGTCGACGACGTGATGACCTCGGGCGCCACGCTGGAAGCCGTCGCGCGTACGCTCAGGCAGGCAGGCGCACGACGCGTCACGTGCTTCACCGCGCTGCGCACACCGAAAAACTAGTTTCCAACCTGTTCAAACCATGTTCAACGTCGTTCTCGTCGAGCCCGAAATTCCGCCGAATACCGGCAACGTGATCCGCCTGTGCGCGAACACCGGCGCGCGGCTGCATCTGATCGAACCGCTCGGTTTTCCGCTCGACGACGCGAAGATGCGCCGCGCCGGCCTCGACTATCACGAGTACGCGCAGATGCATGTGCACGCCAGTTGGGACGCGTTCATCACCGCCGAATCGCCCGATGCCGCGCGCATGTTCGCGTTCACGACGCGCGGCTCGGGGCGCTTTCACGATCATGCGTTTCTGCCGGGCGACTGGTTCGTGTTCGGCGCCGAGACACGCGGGCTGTCCGATCATGTGTTGTCGCAATTCGCCGGCGAACAGCGTGTGCGTTTGCCGATGCGTCCTGACAACCGCAGCCTGAACCTGTCGAATACCGTCGCTGTGGTCGTGTTCGAAGCGTGGCGTCAGGCAGGTTTCGAAGGCGGCGCCTGACGATCGTTGTCCAGTTCGGTTTCGTATAGCCGGAACATCGCATCGTCGAAGCAGGCGAACGTCATGTGTCGGATCGAGCCGGGCGTTTGCCGCAAGGATTCGATCACCGTGCTCACGGCAATCCGTACCGCCTGCTGCGCAGGGAAGCGATAAACACCACAACTGATGGCGGGAAACGCGATGCTCGCGCAATGCGTGTCTTGAGCGAGTTCCATCGAACATCGATAGCAGGAGGCAAGCAGTTCCGCCTCGCCGTGGCCGCCACCGCCCCATACCGGGCCCACTGCGTGAATCACCCGTTTCGCTGGAAGTCCGTAGCCAGCGGTGATCTTCGCATTGCCCGTGGCGCAGCCGCCGAGCGTCTCGCATTCGCGTAAAAGTTCGCGCCCCGCCGCACGATGGATCGCACCATCGACGCCGCCTCCGCCCAGCAATGACGTGTTCGCCGCGTTGACGATCGCATCGACGGCGAGCGTCGTGATATCGACGACCCGCGCTTCGAGCCTGCATTGACCGATCGAGAGCATGGCAACCTCCGTATCCGGACGCCTGTCTTCATGTGGACAACGCGGTAACGCAGCGGTTCGGAACCGCGCCTGGGAATGGAGAGAAAGAAGCGAATGTCCAGCGTCGGAAACGCGACGCCGGACGCCGAAACTATTCGGCCTTCGAATCGCGGCGTAAAAGCGCGCTGACCGCATCGCGTGGCGCGATACCGTCGAACAGCACGGCGCAAACCGCCTGCGTGATCGGCATGTCGATGGCATGCGCGCGGGCGATGGCCAGCACCGCCTGCGCGCATCGCACGCCTTCGGCCACATGACCGAGGCCACCGAGAATATCGTCGAGCGGGCGACCCGAGGCGAGTTGCACGCCCACTGTCCGATTGCGGGACAGATCGCCTGTTGCGGTAAGAATCAGGTCGCCGAGACCCGTGAGACCCGTGAACGTTTCCGCCCGGCCGCCAAGCGTCACGCCGAGCCGCGACATTTCCGCGAGCCCACGCGTGATCAGCGCCGCACGTGCGTTGAGACCGAGGCCGAGGCCATCCGAAATGCCCGTTGCGATGGCGAGCACGTTCTTGACCGCGCCGCCGACTTCGACACCGACGAGGTCCTCGCCGGTATAAATGCGCATCGCGCCGTGATGAAACGCCGCGACCGTGCGCTCGCGGCACGCGGCCGCGCCGCTCGCCACCGTCAACGCAACCGGCAGCCCCTGCCCGACTTCACGCGCGAAGCTCGGCCCGGACAACACACCGTTGCTCGTGTGTCCCGCCAGTTCCGCCGCGACCACCTGATGCGGCAACAACTGCGTATCCGCCTCGAAACCCTTGCACAGCCATACGACGTGCGCGGGCACGCTGCCCGCATCGCGCATCGCGCGAAACAGCCCGCGCAATCCGGCGACCGGTGTCGCGACAACGCACAACGCATCGTCTGCCGCGCAATGCGCGAGCGCTGCCTGAAGATCCGCTTCGTAGCGAAGCGCGGACGGTAACGAAACGCCCGCCAGATAGCGGGCGTTTCGTTGCGTCGAGGAAAGGTCGGCAATGAGCGCGCTGTCACGCGCCCAGAGCACCGTATCGTGCCGCGCGGCCAGATGGCCCGCGAGCGCGGTGCCCCATGCGCCCGCGCCGAGAACGGCGACCTTCATGCCCGGCACTGGACGCGTCCCTTAATGGGTCTGGGTCGCGTTGCCGTTGGGCACGCCGTCCTGGCCGCCGAGCTGCGCGAGGCGTTGCTCGTAGAGCGCCTGGAAGTTGATTTCGGCGAGGTGGATCGGCGGGAAGCCCGCGCGCGTGATCGCGTCGGCGATGTTCGAGCGCAGGTACGGGAACAGGATCGTCGGGCATGCGATGCCGACGAGCGGATCGATCTGTTCCGCCGGGATGTTGCGGATGTCGAAAATACCTGCCTGCTTGGCTTCGATCAGGAACGCGACCTTGTCCTTGACCTTGGCGGTGACCGTGCCGGTCACGAGGATTTCAAAGACCGTGTCGGCGAGGCGCTCAGCCTTCACGTCGACTTCGACTTCGACCGACGGCATGTCCTGTTCCAGGAAAATGGCCGGCGAGTTCGGCTGCTCGAGCGACATGTCCTTCAGGTAAATGCGCTGGATGTTGAAGAACGGCTGGTTGTTCTCGTCAGACATGATTGAATGGTTCCTGGATAAATTCATGACGGCGGGCCATCGCCGATGGTCCGCCGGATTTTTGGGTAAGCCGCGTCAAAGTGCCGTGACTCGCCGGTCAAGGCGATGCGAGCTGCTACGTTACGCGACCGCTTCGAGCAGCGGCGCCAGACCGCCCGCGCGATCGAGCGCGGAAAGATCGTCGTAACCGCCAACATGCGTCTCGCCGATGTACACCTGCGGCACTGTCCGCCGCCCGGTGCGCGTCATCATTTCCTGACGGCGGGCCGGGTCTTTGTCGATGAGCACTTTTTCAACGTGCTCGACGCCGCGCGACTTTAAAAGACGTTCGGCCATCTGGCAATACGGACACACCTGCGTGCTGTACATGATCACTTTGTTCACTTCGCAACTCCTTGTTTCACGACCGGCATGCCGGCCTGCTGCCAGGCGTTGAGCCCGCCCTGCAACACATGGACTTCGGCGTAACCCGCATCCTGAACGACGCGCACCGCCTTGTTCGACTGCTGGCCGGTCTGGCACACCAGCAGCACCGGGTTGCTCTTGTTCTTCACGAGCGGGCCGATTTTCGCCTGCAAGCCTGCGAACTCGATGTGACGCGCCGACGGAAGATGACCTTTATTGAAATCCTCGGTGGAACGAAGGTCGATGACCACGGCATTGCGCCGGTTGATCAGTTGCGTGGCTTCGGCAGCGGAAAGGCCGCCGCGGCCGCGCCGGATGATCGCCGGCCACAGGAGCAACGCCCCGGAGATGAGGGCAATCGCGATGAGTACAAGGTTTGTGTAATCGGTGAAAAACTTCACGGAAAATCCGCCGAAAAAGAGAGAAATCGGAAAGGGCAATCTTCCCATTATAAAATAACCGCCTGACGCGATGGCGGCGACCCGTCCGGCCCCCTGCGAATGACCCGCCAGCGTGCTTTACCGCTTCCTTACTACCGACCGGCACCATGTACAAACTCGTTCTCATCCGCCACGGCGAATCGACGTGGAACAAGGAAAACCGATTCACCGGCTGGGTCGACGTCGACCTGACCGAACAGGGTAACCGCGAAGCGCAGCAGGCGGGCGTGCTGCTGAAGGAATCAGGCTACACGTTCGACATCGCGTACACGTCGGTGCTCAAGCGCGCCGTGCGCACGCTGTGGCACGTACAGGACCAGATGGACCTGATGTACCTGCCGGTCGTCCATTCGTGGCGGCTGAACGAGCGTCACTACGGTGCGCTGTCGGGCCTCAACAAGGCCGAAACGGCGGCGAAATACGGCGACGAACAGGTGCTGGTCTGGCGCCGCAGCTATGACACGCCGCCGCCCGCGCTCGATCCGTCCGACGACCGCACGGCCTACAACGACCCGCGCTACGCAAAGGTTCCGCGTGATCAGTTGCCGCTCACCGAGTGCCTGAAAGACACCGTCGCGCGCGTGCTGCCGGTGTGGAACGAGTCGATTGCACCCGCCATCAAGTCGGGCCGCAAGGTGCTGATCGCCGCGCACGGCAATTCGATCCGCGCGCTCGTGAAGTATCTCGACGGCATCTCGGATGCCGACATCGTCGGGCTGAACATTCCGAACGGCGTGCCGCTCGTGTATGAACTCGACGAGAACCTGAAGCCGGTCAGGCACTACTACCTCGGCGATGCCGACGCGATCGCGGCAGCACAGGCCGCTGTTGCGAAGCAGGGCAAGGCGGGCTGAACACCACCTGGCCGGCAATGCCGGGAGACAGACGGCGCGTGCCCCGGCAAGAACTACCGGGCACGCGCCGTTCAGCAATCGAGGTGGGCCAGCTGGCATCCGGGCAGGCCGCCTGGCCGGTTGACTGTTACCGCACATTACTTCGCGATCCGGGCATCGTTGTGACGAACCTGCTGCATCTGCCGCTGTCGAATTCCCGAAAGCCGATTATCTGCCCCATACACTTGCGCACTTGCTGCACGGGTGTGCAGTTATACTTGTCCGTCCCATCTCTTTGACGCTGCCACGCGCATCCGACCGCACCAGACTCTATGCGAAAGAACCTGAAAAATATCGGCCTGATCGTCGCGGGCCTTGCTACTGGCGTTTTTGCCACCCTGCAGCTTTCCGCTTCGGCCCAGCAAACCGCGACCACGCCACTGCCACTTGACCAGCTCCGGCTCTTCGCCGAAGTCTTCGGGCAGATCAAGCATGAGTATGTCGAGCCGGTCGACGACAAAAAGCTGCTCACCGCTGCCATCAAGGGCATGGTGTCGAGCCTCGACCCGCACTCGTCGTATCTCGACAAGACCGATTACGAGGAACTGCAGGAACAGACCAAGGGCCGCTTCGCCGGTCTTGGCATCGAGATTTCCTCGGAAGATGGTTTGATCAAGGTGATCTCGCCGATCGAGGACACGCCTGCGTTCCGCGCCGGCATCCGTCCAGGCGACCTGATCACACGCATCAACGACAAGCCGGTGCGCGGCATGACGCTCGATAAAGCCGTCAAGCAGATGCGCGGCGAGCCGGGCACGAAGGTCACCCTCACGATCTTCCGCAAGACCGACGACCGCACGTTCCCGCTCACCGTCACGCGCGCCGTGATCCGCGTGCAGAGCGTGAAGATGAAGATTCTCGCGCCGGGTTATGCATACATTCGCATTACGAGCTTCCAGGAACGCACCACGCCTGATCTCGCCGCGAAACTGCAGGACATCGCGCGCCAGCAGCCGAACCTGAAGGGCTTCGTCCTCGATCTGCGCAACAACGGCGGCGGTCTGCTGCAGAGCGCGGTCGGCGTTGCCGGCGCGTTCCTGCCGCCGGATTCGGTCGTGGTGTCGACCAACGGCCAGATTCCGGATTCGAAGCAGGTCTACCGGGATACCTACGATAACTACCGTCTGCCTTCGTTCGACGGCGATCCGCTGAAGAACCTGCCGCCAATCTTCAAGACGGTACCGATGATCGTGCTGACGAACGCGTATTCGGCGTCGGCGTCGGAAATCGTCGCGGGTGCGCTGCAGGATCAGCATCGCGCGCTGATCGTCGGCAAGACGACGTTCGGCAAGGGTTCGGTGCAAACGGTGCGTCCGATGACCGCCGATACCGCGCTGCGCCTCACCACGGCGTACTACTACACGCCGAGCGGCCGTTCGATCCAGAACAAGGGCATCCGCCCGGACATCGCGGTCGATCAATACGCCGAAGGCGATCCGGACGACGCACTCGTGACGCGTGAAGTGGATTACTCGAACCACCTCGCGAACACGCAGGATCCGAACGAGAAGAAGGAACAGGAACAGCGCGAAAACGAGCGCATGGACCAGTTGCGTCAGCTCGAGGAACAGAACGACAAGAAGACGCCGGAACAGCGTCAGAAGGATCGCGATCGCAAGCCGGTCGAGTTCGGTTCCGCCGACGACTTCATGTTGCAACAAGGCCTGAACAAGCTGGAAGGCAAGCCGGTTCAGGAATCGAAGTCGGTGACCGAGCGCCGTCTCGCGCAGAACAAGCCGCCTGCATCGGCTTCGGCGCCCGTCGCCGTGAAGCCGGCTCAAGCCGTTACGCCGGGGGCGTCGAGCCCGGCACCGGCTTCCGCACCGGCGCCCGCTTCGCAAAGCAACTAACGTTTCATGTCTCATCGGCCTTCGCAGCTTCGGCTGCGAAGGCCGTCTCTCTCGTCAGTGCGCCCGCGCGATTAAAATAACCACAACTACGACGCGCCCCGCCATGAACGACGACCAGCTCCTCCGCTATTCCCGCCACATTCTTGTCGATGAACTCGGTATCGAGGCGCAGCAGCGCTTTCTCGACGCGCACGCGGTCGTCATTGGCGCGGGCGGCCTTGGGTCGCCCGCGGCGATGTATCTGGCGGCGGCAGGTGTCGGCACGCTAACGCTCGTCGATGCCGATACGGTCGATCTCACGAACCTGCAGCGGCAGATCCTGCACGTCACGGCTTCGGTGGGTCGCCCGAAAGTCGAATCGGGCCGCGACGCCATCGCGCAACTGAACCCCGACGTGAAGGTGAACGCGGTCGCCGCACGCGCCGACGACGCCTGGCTCGACGGGCACGTGTCGCTCGCGACGGTCGTGCTCGACTGCACCGACAACTTCGCGACGCGCCATGCGATCAACCGGGCATGCGTGCGGCATCGCGTGCCGCTCGTGTCCGGCGCGGCGCTGCGCTTCGACGGTCAGATCAGCACGTTCGATTTTCGCGACGAAGCGTCGCCCTGCTACGCGTGCGTGTTCCCCGAAGACCAGCCGTTCGAGGAAGTCGCATGTTCGACGATGGGGGTTTTTTCGCCGACGGTCGGCATCATCGGCGCGATGCAGGCCGCCGAGGCGTTGCGCGTGATCGCCGGCATCGGCACGCCGCTCGTCGGGCGTCTGATGATGCTCGACTCAATGCGCATGGAGTGGAACACGATGCGCATCGCGCGTCAGCCGGATTGCCCCGTCTGCGGCGACACGCATCGCGAATAACATCGCGCGGCCCGCCTGGGCCGCTTATTAACCGCTCAGGCCGCGGCGACACGCCTGAGTGCTGCCTGAACTTCCTCCGGCTCGAACGAAGCGAGCACATCCGCAACGGGCTTTTCGAGCGTCTTGAGGTTCGAGCGCAACACTTCCTGTTTGACGACCAGCAGCTGGCTCGGATGCATCGAGAACTCGGTGAGCCCCATGCCGAGCAAAAGACGCGTCAGCGTCGGATCGCCCGCCATTTCACCGCAGACCGACACCGGCACACCCGCGCGTTTCGCCTCGCGCAGCGTGAGCGCGATCAGATGCAGCACGGCCGGATGCAGCGGGTCGTACAGGTGCGCCACCGCGTTGTCCGCCCGATCGATGGCAAGCGTGTACTGGATCAGATCGTTCGTGCCGATCGACAGGAAGTCGAGTCGCTTCAGGAACAGCGGCAACGCAATTGCCGCAGCCGGAATCTCGATCATCGCGCCGACACGGACGTTCGGATCGTAGACAAGGCCCGCGTCGTCAAGCTGACGTTTGGCTTCGCGGATCAGATCGAGCGTCTGGTCGATTTCCTGCGCGTGCGCGAGCATCGGAATCAGGATCTTCACCTGACCGAACGCCGACGCGCGCAGGATCGCGCGCAGCTGCGTGAGGAACATCTGCGGCTCGGAAAGGCTCCAGCGGATCGCACGCAGCCCCAGCGCCGGGTTCGCGGCCGTTTCGTACCCGTCGCCACCGCCCATCGAATCGAGCGGCTTGTCGGCGCCTACGTCGATCGTGCGGATCGTCACCGGCAGGCCGTTCATGCCTTCCACCGCGCGACGATAAGCGTCGAACTGCTCTTCTTCCTGCGGCAGGTGCTGCTTGTGGTTCATGAACAGGAATTCGGTGCGGAACAGACCGACGCCTGTCGCGCCCGCCTCGAGCGCGGCGTGCGCGTCGTCAGGCAATTCGATGTTCGCGCAAAGTTCGATTTTCGTGCCGCACAGCGTTTGCGTCGGCGAAAACTTCAGACGTTGCAGCTTGCGTTGTTCCAGCGCCTTTTCGCTCTGACGGTACGAATATTCTTCCAGCACGATCGGCGCCGGATCGACGATCACGATGCCATGGTCGCCATCGACAATGATCAGGTCGTCCTGCCGGATCAGCGCACTCGCCTGCTGCACGCCGACGGTCGCCGGAATGCCGAGACTGCGCGCGACGATCGCCGTGTGCGACGTACGGCCGCCCAGATCGGTGACGAAACCCTGGAACGTCTGCGTCTTGAACTGCAGCATGTCGGCGGGCGCGATGTCATGCGCGACGACGATCATTTCATTGCACGCTCCGTGCACGGCGTCGCCGAGCGTCGAGGTCGACGCGCCCGCGAGCGCCTTCAGCACGCGCTCCACCACCTGCTCGATGTCGGCTTTGCGCTCGCGCAGATATTCGTCTTCGATGTCGTCGAAATGGCGTGAAAGGCGTTCGAGCTGCTCAGTGAGCGCCCATTCGATGTTGTAGCGGCGCGTGCGGACGAGGTCGATGGTTTCCTGCACGAGCATTGCGTCGTTCAGGATCATCGAGTGGACGTTGATGAATGCACCCATTTCGCTAGGTGCGTCGGCGGCAAGGTCGGCACGCAATGCGTCGAGCTCGGTATGGACGAGTTGCTGGGCCGTGCGAAAGCGCTCGATCTCGCCCTCGATCTGGGCGTGCTCGATCAGATAGTGGTCGACGTCGAGTGCAGCCGGGGCGATCAGATAGGCCCGCCCGATGGCGATACCGCGTGACACGGGAATTCCATGCAGCGTGAACGACACGCGCACCTCCTCTAGTTGTGTGATGCCGCGGCAAACCGCTGCAATGCTCTCAGACCCCGAGGTTCATTATAAATTCCGCACCTTCAGATGACTGCGTGCAGTGCAGCAATACTGAATCTTCGTAAACGATCTGACGCGCGTCTTTCTGAAAACCGGCAGGGCAGGCTGATCGTGCCACACATCGGCGATATTCGTGATGTCACGAGGCGATGGCCGATTGTGGCGGGCCAAAAAAAGCCGCGTCAAAACGCGGCGTTTTCCTGTAGCTGTCCGGTCAATGCCAGCAAATCGCGCGGATTATTGACCTTCGCCGAACTTGTCCGCAATCAGTTTCAGCAATGCATCCATTGCCTCGGTTTCGTCTGAACCTTCGGTTTCGATCGTCACCGTGCTGCCGATGCCCGCTGCGAGCATCATCACGCCCATGATGCTCTTCGCGTTGATCCGGCGACCGTTGCGGCTCATCCAGATCTCCGCCTGAAAATTACCCGCCAGTTGCGTCAGTTTCGCCGACGCGCGCGCGTGCAGGCCAAGCTTGTTCACGATTGTCGTTTCTTTTTGCAGCATCTGGTCTTCCGGAGCGCGGGTTGAAAGTGAGGGAATGAAGCGGGTGTGACGAGGTCAGACGGGATCTGCTCCGGGCACCTGCACGGGCAGACAAACCGGATCGACCTTCGCCGCGGCCGGTATCGGCGTACCCGGAACAATCGTATGAATACCTTTTGTCGCGCCGGCGATTGCCTTGTCGACCAGCGTGTCGAGAGGCGTCGCACGATAGCAGACGGCGCGCACCAGCATCGGCAGATTGACGCCCGCCAGCACGCGCACATCCGGCAGCGTGGCCAGACGCGCGGCGATGTTGGCCGGTGTCGCGCCGAATACGTCGGTCAACACAAGCGCACCGTTGTCTTCCCTTAGCCGCTCGATCTCGGCGTACGCGAACGCGATGACTTCGGGAGGATCGCAGTCGGGCATGACGTCGATCACGCCGATGCGGGCGGGCAAGCCGCCATATATGTGGGCAATACACTCCCGCAGCGCGGTGGCGAGCGGAGCATGCGCAACAATCAGAATGCCAGCCATGTCAGTGTTACAGCAAAAAACGGCTTGAGAACGGGAGAACGGGATTGTAACAGCACCATTTTCCCGCTTTCGGCGCCTCCGTGCAGGCGACGCGCCGGTCCTTCCGCCGCCCGCCTGCCGGGTCTGTCGCGCCCGTCCCGCGCGCCGTTCAGCCGGCGGCGCGCTCCAGCGCATCGATGAACATGCCGGCGACATCGAAGCCTGTCTGCTCCATGATCTCGCGAAAGCACGTCGGGCTCGTAACGTTCACTTCAGTCAGCCAGTCGCCGATCGCGTCGAGTCCGACCAGCAACAATCCGCGGGCGGCGAGCACCGGGCCGAGCGCACCGGCGATTTCGGAATCGCGCGCGGTCAACGGCTGCGCGACGCCCAGCCCGCCAGCCGCCAGATTGCCGCGCACCTCGTTGCCCTGAGGAATCCGCGCCAGCGAATACGGCACCGGCTGGCCGCCGATCAGCAGAATGCGTTTGTCGCCCGTCTTGATCTCGGGGATGAACTTCTGCGCCATCACCGAGCGTGCGCCATCGTGGCTCAACATTTCGATAATCGAGCCGAGGTTCATGCCGTCCGCCTTCACACGGAACACGCCCATGCCGCCCATGCCGTCGAGCGGCTTCAGGATCACGTCGCCATGTGTGTCGTGAAATGCGCGCAGACGTGCCGGATCGCGCGTGACCAGGGTGGGCGCGACGAATTGTGGAAACTCGCCGATCGCGAGTTTTTCCGAGTGATCGCGGATCGACTGCGGCTTGTTGAAGATCCGCGCGCCGCCGCG
Source organism: Paraburkholderia gardini (assembly GCF_907164575.1). Lineage (GTDB taxonomy): Bacteria > Pseudomonadota > Gammaproteobacteria > Burkholderiales > Burkholderiaceae > Paraburkholderia > Paraburkholderia gardini. The sequence continues at coordinate 94,132 of NZ_CAJQYY010000009.1, read as the reverse complement.
TTCCGCCAGTTCCAGCAGCCACGTCGACGTGACGTATTCCATGTCGAACGGCGGGTCCTTGCGCATGATCACGGCGCCAAAACTCTTGAGCGAACGTGCCGCGGCCGGATCGGCGGCGTACCACGTGTCGCGCTTCAGATCCGCACCGTCGCCGACAATCGCAAAGCGCCGCGCATTCGCCTCGACATCGCCGCCCGTCCACGCCAGATGCTGCGGCTCGCACGCATGCAGCGTGTGCCCGCGCCGCGCGGCTTCGGCCATCATCGCGTAGGTCGAATCCTTGTAGATCCTGAAGCGGTCGAGCGGGTCGGCGATAAAGAGAATATCCATGAAGGTCCTGGTGCGCCCGTGCGGGCGTTGCGTTGATCAGGTCGATCAAGTTGATCGTTCAAAGCGCGCGGACGACGCTTGCCGCGCCGCGCGCCTGCATGTGGAAAGCCTAGACCTGGATCGCTTCCGGATCCGTCTTTTCGAGTTCCACCGATGCGGCCAGCAGCCCGAGCCGCGCGACCACGCCGTACATATAGAAGCGGTTCGGCGGCGCCGCGCCCGGTTTGGCGTGCGCGTCGGGCAGCGCCGTGTGTTCGAAACCGAGCGGCACGAAGTGCATGCCGGGCGCGTTCAGGTTCTGGTCGCGCTCACGGCTACCGTGCACACGATAGAAACCGCCGACCACGTACCGGTCGATCATGTACACGACCGGCTCCGCGACTTCCTCGCCGATGCGCTCGAACGTGTACACCCCTTCCTGAACGATCACGTCGTGCACTTCGAGGCCGTCTTTCGTGGTCGCCATCTTCGCGCGCTCGCGCTTGGTGAGCGCCGCGACTTCCGATGCGTCGTGCACGGTCATCACGCCCATGCCATAGGTGCCGGCGTCCGATTTGATGACGACATACGGCCGTTCGGTGATGCCGTACTCGCGATACTTCTTCGCGATTTTCTTCAGCACGCCGTCGATCGCATCGGCCAGCGCTTCCTCACCGGTGCGCGCCTGAAAATCGACGCCTTCGACGTGCGCGAAGTACGGGTTGATCATCCATGGATCGATCTCGACCAGCTTCGCAAACTTCTTCGCCACGTCGTCATAACACGAGAAATGCGTCGATTTGCGACGTACGGCCCACGCGGCGTGCAGCGGCGGCAGCAGATACTGTTCGTGAAGATTTTCCAGCACAGGCGGGATGCCGCCTGACATGTCATTGTTCAGCAGAATCGAACAGGGATCGAAATTCTTCAGTCCGAGGCGACGCTGCGAGCGTTCGAGCGGTTCGATCACGAGCTTCTGTCCGTCGGACAACGCGATCGTCACCGGTCCGGCAACGTTTTCATCGAGCGTGCCGAAGCGCACGTTCAGGCCGGCCTGACGCATGATCGTCGCGAGCCGCGCCACATTCTCCAGATAAAACGCGTTGCGCGTGTGACGCTCGGGAATCACGAGCAGGTTCTTCGCGTCCGGGCAGATCTTTTCGATCGATGCCATCGCGGCCTGCACGGCGAGCGGCAGCGTTTCCTGCGGCAAATTGTTGAAGGCGCCGGGAAACAGGTTCGTATCGACCGGCGCGAGCTTGAAACCCGCGTTGCGCAGATCGACCGAACAATAGAACGGCGGCGTATGTTCCTGCCATTCGAGGCGGAACCAGCGTTCGATGGCGGGCGTCGCGTCGAGGATCTTCCGCTCGAGGTCGAGCAGCGGGCCGTTTAACGCCGTAACTAGGTGCGGAACCATTGATCACTCGCAGACTGGAGAAAAAAGATTGTAGAGCAAATGCCCAGCCCATTTGGGGATGGTTTCTCCAATCGCAAGTTTCGCTGCGGATGCATTCCGGCTATCGCATCGATAGCCAGCAGTCTGTGCTGTTTTCGGGATGAAACGGAAATGGTCTGATAAAGAAAAAAGCCCGCCGTGAGGCGGGCCAAAAGTCGCTGTTGCCTGTTCCTTGCGGAATAACCTCTCGCGTTATTCCACGTGTTCGCCATGCAGTACCACGTCGAGGCCTTCGCGTTCTTCTTCTTCCGTCACGCGCAGACCGATGACCATATCGATGATCTTCAGCAGGATGTAGCTCATCACGCCACTGTAGATCAGCGTCGTCAGAACGCCCTTGGCTTGCAGAATAACGCTGCCGTCCGCGCCGCCGATGTCCTTGACCGCGAACACACCCGTCAGCAGCGCACCCACGATACCGCCGACGCAGTGCACGCCGAACGCGTCGAGCGAGTCGTCGTAGCCGAGCTTGTGCTTGAGCCATGTTGCCGACCAGAAACAGACCACGCCAGCCACCAGACCGATCACGAGCGAACCCGTCACGCCGACGAAGCCCGATGCCGGCGTAATGGCCACGAGACCCGCCACGGCACCCGACACGATACCGAGCACCGAAGGCTTGCCCTTCGCGATCCATTCAGCAAACATCCAGCTGAGCGCAGCCATGGCCGTTGCGACCTGCGTCGTCAGCATCGCGAAGCCGGCACGACCGTCAGCCGCCACTGCCGAACCTGCGTTGAAGCCGAACCAGCCCACCCACAGCATGGCGCCACCGATCAGCGTGAGCGTCAGGTTGTGCGGCGCCATGGCTTCCTTGCCGTAGCCCACGCGCTTGCCGAGCACCAGACAGCACACCAGACCCGCGATACCGGCGTTGATGTGAACCACCGTGCCGCCTGCGAAGTCAAGGATGCCGGCGCTAGCCAGCCAGCCCGTCGGTTCCCAGACCATGTGCGCGATCGGCGAATAGACGAGGATCGACCACAGCGTCATGAACACGAGCATCGCCGAGAACTTCATACGGTCTGCGAAGGCGCCCGTGATCAGTGCCGGCGTGATGATCGCGAACGTCATCTGATAGACGAAATAGACCGTTTCGGGGATCGTCGGCGCCAGATGGCTGACTGTCAGCGTCGTGGCCTTGTCGCCCTTGATGTAGTTCATGCCCGTGAGAAACACGCGCGAGAAACCACCCAGGAACGAGCCGCCCGGCGTGAACGCGAGGCTGTAGCCGACGACGGTCCAGACGATCGTCACGACGCAGGTGATCGCGAAGCTTTGCATCAGCGTCGCGAGCACGTTCTTCTTGCGGACCATGCCGCCGTAGAACAGCGCCAGGCCCGGGATCGTCATGAACAGCACGAGCGCGGTGGAGGTCAGCATCCAGGCGGTATCGCCCGAGTTGATCTTCGACGAATCGACCGAGAACGGTGCGCTCGGTGCTGCCGGAGCAGCGTCAGAAGCGGCGGCCGGCGCCGGTGCGGCGGAAGCATCGGCTGCGGGTGCGGCGGATGCTTCTGCTGGGGGCGCGGCCGAAGCGTCCGGAGCCGGCGCGGCGGCCGTCGTATCCGAAGCGACAGCCGATGCTGCTGCGGGCGCGGACGCATCGTCCGCGAGGGCGGCCCCGATTCCACCCGCCATCAGCGAGCCGGCCACCAGCAAGGACATCAATAATTTGCGCATCTCTATTTCCTCTTGTCGCTGTTTTTTTGTTACAGGGCGTCCGCGCCGGTCTCCCCGGTACGAATCCGGATCACCTGTTCGATCGGCGTGACAAAAATCTTGCCGTCACCAATCTTGCCGGTGCGCGCGGCACGTTCGAGGGCCTCGATCGCCTGATCGACGATGTCGTCCGAGACGGCTGCCTCGATCTTCACCTTCGGCAGGAAATCGACGACGTACTCTGCGCCGCGATACAGTTCGGTATGACCCTTCTGACGCCCGAAGCCTTTCACTTCGGTCACCGTGATGCCTGAGACGCCGATGGCCGACAAGGCTTCGCGCGCCTCATCGAGCTTGAACGGCTTGATGATTGCGGTAATGAGTTTCATGAAATCCTCGCTGTGGTTGCTAAACCTTGTGTGCGTATGCCGTTGCGTCGACTAGCGGGCACTCCCGAAACTGCGTCGATGCGCCACCGGCAAATCTGCCCGGCAGAGCGCGCGGGGCAGTAAGAGCAACTCGCATGCCATGTTGAAATGCGGAGAACATCGCGGCCGCGCGCAGAACGTTTGCGCGCCGCTTCCCTGGCCGGACAGCCAACGTTGTGGGGCCACGGTGGCGCGAGCGGTAGATCGTTGCTAGAGTGTCCGCAGGCTCTACGGACCGGACCGCACCAAAGGCGCACATCCAGTCAGGAGGCGAGACTGCACATGCACCACATTCGACCATCAGTCATCGAAGGGCACAGACGTAACGACTCATGCACATTTTTTGTGCAACCAAGGGGAACACATATGAAACAACCGAACGACGTCTTCAACGATTTCCAGGCGCGAATGAGCGACCTGCTGAAGAACTCGCCGGCGAAGGACGTTGAAAGGAACGTGAAGGCGATGCTGTCGCAAGGCTTTTCGAAGCTGGATCTCGTCACGCGCGAAGAATTCGACACGCAAACCCAGGTGCTGGTACGCACGCGCGCCCGCCTGGAAGAGCTGGAGCGCCGCGTGGCCGAGCTCGAACAGAAGCTGCCGGTCACACAGACACCGTGAACATGGCGTGAACTGAACTGGATTGAGCATCACCGGCAAGCGCGCCGCGTCGTCTCACCAGCATTAGCGTTTTAGCGTTTCAGATGGCGGATGCGCGCAAGGCGCGCCGCCTGACGGGGAGAAAACATGTCGCTTGCCGTGGTGCGCAGTCGCGCGCCGGCCTCTGGCCGCGCGCCCGAAGTAACAGTCGAGGTTCACCTCGCCAACGGATTACCCTCATTTTCCATCGTCGGCCTGCCCGACCTCGAAGTGCGCGAAAGCCGCGAACGCGTGCGCGCCGCGCTGCAGAACTGCAACTTCGACTTTCCCGTCCGGCGCATCACCGTCAATCTGGCGCCCGCCGATCTTCCCAAGGAGTCCGGCCGCTTCGACCTGCCGATTGCGCTCGGCATTCTCGCGGCGAGCGGACAGATTCCCGTCGATTCCCTGAACCAGCGCGAGTTCGCGGGCGAACTCTCGCTCACCGGGGCGTTACGGCCGATGCGAGGCGCATTCGCCATGGCGTGCGGCACGGCGCGCGCGGGCGCGCAGTCGGAACGCACGCCCGAGCTGTATTTGCCGGCGGGCAGCGCAAACGAGGCGGCGCTCGTGCCGGGCGTCGATGTCTATGGTGCGCACGACCTGCCCTCGCTCTGTGCCCATCTGGCCGGTGAGCCGGATCAGCGGCTGTCGCCGGTGCTTGTGCCTGAAGTGCTGCCCGGCGAGGCCGCCGCGTATCCGGACATGGCGGAAGTGATCGGCCAGCGCGGCGCGCGACGCGCACTCGAGGTCGCGGCGGCGGGTGGCCATCACGTCCTGATGGTGGGCCCTCCAGGCGCGGGCAAATCGATGCTGGCCGCGCGCCTGCCGAGCCTGTTGCCGCCCATGACCGATGACGAGGCACTCGCTTCCGCCGCGCTGCTTTCAGCAAGCGCTTCCGGATTTTCGCCGGCCCACTGGCGCAAGCGCCCGTTTCGCGCGCCGCATCACTCTTCGAGCGCGGCCGCACTTGTTGGCGGACGCAATCCGCCGCAACCCGGCGAAATCACGCTGTCGCATCTCGGCGTGCTGTTCCTCGATGAGATTCCCGAGTTCGATCGCCACGTATTGGAAACGCTGCGTGAACCGCTTGAAGCCGGGCGCATCACGATTTCGCGCGCCGCGTTGCAGGCGGATTTTCCGGCGGCCTGCCAGCTGATTGCCGCGATGAATCCGTGCCCGTGCGGCTGGCGCGGCGATCCGAACGGTCGCTGCCGCTGCACGCCCGAAATCGCCGGGCGCTATTTGCGCAAGCTGTCGGGGCCGCTACTCGACCGGATCGACATCCAGATCGAGATCCCCGCGCTGACACCTGCCGAGTTGTCCGCCCGCGCCGCGGAACCCGCCGAAACGAGTGCGATGATCGCGGAACGGGTGAGCGCGGCACGCGACCGGCAACTACGCCGGCAGGGCAAGACCAACCGTGAACTGAGTGGTCGCGAAGCCGATCAGGTCTGCCGGCCGGGCGCGGCGGGCGAGGCGTTATTGCGCGAGGCTGGCGAACGTTTTGGCTGGTCTGCGCGCGCCTATTACCGTGTCCTGAAAGTGGCGCGCACGATCGCCGACCTGGCTGACGCCGACATGCCGGATGCGGGCCAGATCGCGGAAGCGATCCAGTACCGGCGCGCGTTCGCGCTTTTATAAAGCAAAAAAACAGCTGTCAAGACTTGACTTATGCACACGCCTGCGTTCCGGACACCTTTTGATACATTTGAAAGGTGTCCGGAAGAGATTTTGTCAAACACCTTGATTCAATTGAGTTTTTTGATTTGCCGAGATCGCGGGCAAACTAACAGCAAGCCCACAGGACGGGCCTGTGCGCGACAACAAACAGAGTTTTCAACAATGTTATCCACAGGTCCTGTGGGTAACAAAAAAAGCCTCATGAAATCCGGCGATTAGCGCCGTCTTCTGCGAAGGAACTTTCACTGCACTGATGCGCGACAAATGCGAACAGGAGCAATTTCTTCCGCTTCAATAAAGTTTGAAGGACTGAAAAAACTGGTCGAGCTGCTCCACCGGCAGTTCGCGATCTGCGATGACGGCGGCCTGGTACACATGCCGCCCATGCACAACGAGTCGCGCATGCAGCGTCCGCGCTTCCTGTTGCGGGCCGGCCTTGCCGCTGAAGGCCATTTCAAGGCCGGGTACCTGCCCGCCCGCCGCCAGTGGAATCTGCGTCGCGTTGGATTCCGGCGTTGCCCCCAGATTGCGCGCGAGGCCGGTGCGCAGGAAGTCGAGCGCGGCCTGCTGCATTTGCGGGTCGTCGTCCGGCAGCATGACCGTGCCGATTGCGAACACAGCGTGGCCGGCCTCGGCGGTCTGCATGCTCATCTTCATCTGCGTACCGCCGATGTCGATCGTGCGCTCGTCGGTGTCGGGTTTGGCCGGAAGATCGACGGTGTAGCCGTTGTCGTTGTTCATGATCGTGCGCCAGTCATACGTCGGCGAACACGCGATCAGGACCGCGCCGGCAATCAGCGCGCCGACAGCGACGCGAACCACTCGCGACAGGTCGAGCACGGTATGTGCAATAGAGCGGGACGCAAAACGGGGAGCAAAGCGGCGGGAGAGCTGGGACAGGCTGAACGCTGATCGATGCATGTGACAGTTTATAAGTGCGGAAATCAGGGTAAACGGCGGAAACAAACCGTCATTATCCGCTGTCGGGCGGCGTCCTGCCGCCGGGCAAGTTTGACGCTACAATACAGAGATAACGAGGCTGCAGATTGCATGCGGCTTACGCCTTTCGCATTTCCGCGCGCCTGCGCGCTCCTGAGGTCCTGAGGTCCATTTATGAGCCCCACTCCAGATTCCCGCCGCGCCAGCCCGGTTCGCTACATCGCGATCGCGGTCGTCGCCGGTGCGATCGCGACTGCCGGTTACTTTGCGTTCGGCAGCCAGCAACATGTGCCGGATGCAACGTTCACGCTGCTGTCCGGCCAGAAAGTATCGACCGCCGATCTGAAAGGCAAGGTCTATCTGGTCAACTTCTGGGCGACGAGTTGCGACACCTGCATGAAGGAAATGCCGCAGATGGTCAACACGTACAACCGCTACAAGGGCAAGGGCCTCGAGTTCGTCGCAGTGGCGATGAATTACGACGCGCCGATGTACGTGGCGAACTACTCGCAAACGCGCCGGCTGCCGTTCAAGGTCGCAATGGACGACGGCTCGGCCGCGAAGCAGTTCGGCAATGTCCAGCTGACCCCGACGACGTTCCTCGTCGATCGTAATGGCAAGATCCTGAAGCGCTATGTCGGCGAGCCTGAGTTCGGCGAGCTCGACAAGCTGCTCGACAAGGCGCTGGCAACCTGATCGCCCGGTACGCGCGACGACATAAAGAACTTCACGTCGTCGTCGCGCTTTAACTTCCTTCGCCTCAACGTACTCCCGGCCTCATCCCGAAAGCCCCACGGTGCATTCCGGTACGGGTCTGCGTCCATTCGCGACGCATCGCGCATTCAGCCTCACCGCTCGTTTTCACCCCGCGCCGTCAGGCCATATCGCTTGATCTTTTCGTAGAGTGTCGCCTTGCCCAGTTGCAGGCGATCCGCGGCCATCGACACCACGCCGCCCGTCTGCTCCAGTGCCTCCGCTATCACCGTCCGCTCGAATTGCTCGACGCGCTCCTTGAGCGATTGCGTCGTGGCGTCGTCCGCCGAAGATCCGACGGTCTCGTCGGCGACGCCGAGCACGAAACGGTCCGCGGCATTACGCAGCTCGCGGACGTTGCCGGGCCACTCGCGCTGCATGAGGCTCGTACGCTGACGGTCGGTGAGAATGGGTGCCGGCCGCTGATAGCGCACCGCGGCGCCAAGCAGGAAATGCTCGAAGAGCGGCAGGATGTCTTCGCGACGCTCGGACAGCGGCGGCAGCGCGATCGTCACCACGTTCAGCCGGTACAGCAGATCGCGCCGGAAGGTGCCCGCCGCGACGTGGTCGGTCATCTCGCCCTTCGCCGCCGCGACCACGCGACAGTTCACACGCACCGGCTGGTTCGAGCCGAGCCGCTCCAGTACGCCGTCCTGCAGCACGCGCAGGAGCTTCACCTGCAGCGCGAGCGGCATGCTTTCCACTTCGTCGAGAAAGAGCGTGCCGCCTGAAGCGTGTTCGAGCTTGCCGATCCGGCGTCTGGCCGCGCCGGTAAATGCGCCGGGCTCGTAGCCGAACATCTCCGACTCGAACATCGGTTCCGGCAACGCGCCGCAATTCACCGCAATAAATGGCTTGTCGCGCCTCGGCGACAGATCGTGCAGGCTGCGCGCGATCAACTCCTTGCCGGCGCCCGTGTCGCCGTTGATCAGCACGGAGGCGTCCGTCGGCGCGACGTTCGCAATCAGCCGCCTGACCTGCTCGATCGCGGGACTGCGCCCGATGATGCCCGGCGTCAGCGTGTCCTGGCCCGCCAGTTCCCGCCGCAACGCCAGATTCTCCAGAACGAGCTTGCGCCGCTCGAGCGCGCGTCGCACGGTTTCGATCAGACGCTCCGAAGCGAACGGCTTTTCGATGAAATCGTACGCGCCATCGCGCATCGCCTGCACGGCCATCGAGATATCGCCGTGACCGGTGACGAGGATCACGGGCACGTCGGGCGCGCGCTCCTGGCATTGCGCGAGCAGGTCGAGCCCGCTCGCGCCCGGCAGACGGATATCGCTCACGATCACGCCAGGGAAATCCGCGCGAATCACCCGCGCGGCGGATTCGGCCGACGCGTGTCCCGTGACGTCGAAGCCGGCCAGTTGCAGACTCTGAACGCTCGCGCGTCGCACGAGTTCGTCGTCTTCGATGTAGATCACCTGCAAACCACTGTTACTCATAGCATTGCCACCTGAAGCCATCTGAATTCATGAACCGGACGCCACGGCCGGGACCGAATGCACCTGTGCGCGCCGCAGCGTCAGCACGAACATCGCGCCGCCATCCGGCGCGTTACGTGCGACGAGCGAGCCGCCGCAGTCGCGCGCAATCGACGACGAAATCGCCAGACCCAGCCCCAGACCCTGGCCCATTTCCTTCGTCGTGAAAAACGGTTCGAAGAGGCGCGGCAGCACATCGTCCGGGATACCGGGGCCGTTGTCATGCACGACAATCAGCAGCGTCGCCTCACCCACCTCGATATCGATCTCGATGCGCGGCGACGGCAGGCCGGTCACCACGTCGAGCGCGTTCGCGAGCAGGTTGATCAGCACCTGTTCGAGCCGCAGATCGTCGCAGTTCGCGACGAGCGCCGGATGTTCGTCCGCGATCTCGAAGCGCTCCGTGCGACCGGTACTGGCATCGGTCAGCGACAGCCGCACCGTTACGTCCTGCAGGCGCTTCTGTAACAGCGCCAGCACGTTACGTAACGCGCGCGCGACCGGCGCGCGCGCGCCGCGCGGCCGCGCCCGACCGACGAACAGCTTCAACTGGTTGGTGATCTTGCCCATGCGCTCGGTCAGCGATGCTATCGCTTCGAGATTTTCGCGCGCGGACACCTGGTCGCCGCGTTCGAGCAGCACACGCGTGTTGTCCGAAAAGCCACGCAGCGCGGCAAGCGGCTGGTTGAGTTCGTGCGTGATGCCGGCCGCCATCTGGCCAAGGGCGGCAAGCTTGCTCGTCTGGATCAGTTCTTCGTGCGCCGCGCGTAGTTCCAGCTCGGCGCGCGTCCGTTCGGCGACTTCCTTCTGAAGCTGCTCGTTGGCCTGCGACAGATCGGCTGTGCGTTCAGCGACGCGCTGGTTCAGTTCCGCATACGCCTTTTGCAGCAGCGCGCGGCTGCGCATCACTTCGCGAACGCGCGCGCGGCGCATGCGCCAGTAGAACGCGAGAAGACACAGCGACACGTAGCAGAGGCCCGTCACGATCGATGCGTTGCGTGCGTCGGCGTTGACCGGATCGATGGGTGCCATCGTGATCAGATGCCAGTCGGGCTCGCCGATCCCGCGCCGGGTCGCCAGAAACCGTTGCGCGCCGCGTCCGCCGCCGACGCGCACAATCTGCGCGCCGCCTTCCAGCGTGCGCTCGATCGTGACGGGCAGCGCCGCGATCGGCTGCTGCGCGTATTGCCGCGTCTGCCAGATCACATCGGCAATCGCTCCCGACAACGGCCGCACCGTGTGATATTTCCATGCCGGCACGGACGACAGAAAGATCACGCCGTGATCGTCGGTCACGACGAGCGGCTCGGATGCGTCGGCGCCCTGCAGCCATTCGAGACTCAGCTTGACGACCGCGACGCCGACAATGCGTCCGTCGCGCATCACCGGCTGCGAAATGTAGTACCCGGGATCGTGCGACGTCGTGCCGATGCCAAAAAAGCGCCCGACGCCGCCTTTCATCGCATCGATGAAATACGGCCGGAACCGATATTCCGCGCCGACGAAACTGTCGGCGCCGCCGTCCCAGTTGCTCGCCGCAACGCAGATGCCGTCCGCGCGGATGATGTACGTCGCGGTTGCCCGCGCGCGTTGATTGAGGTCTTCGAGATAACGGTTCGCGCGCTCGACCAGAACCGGGCTGGGCGCGTCGAGGACTTCCTGGACGAATGGATGACTTGCCAGCAGGTAAGGCAACGATTCGTAGCGATCGAGCGTGCTTTTCAGCGTGCCCGTGGTGCGATCGACGCGCACCGCGGCGTTGCGCCGCAGCGTGTCGATGCCGTGTCGCCAGGTAATCGTCCATGTGAGACCGCACGCCGCGATGAGCCCGGCGGCGAGCGCAACGAGGATCAGCAGACGGCGCGTCACGGTAGCGATTTCCAGTCCGGTGTGCGGAGGAGTGGGATCGACTATTGTGGCATACCGTGACGCGTCGCCCGCCGGTTGGGCGGACGGCAGCGCGGAGCGCGCCGCCGTCTTCATGACATCAGGCTTCGGCCGTTTCGCGATCGATGACAGGCGTCTCGCCGCGAATCACCGAATTCAGCTTCGCGCGGTCCAGTTCCTTCTCCCACGCTGCCACGACAACCGTTGCCACGCCGTTGCCGACGATGTTCGTCAGCGCGCGGCATTCGCTCATGAAGCGGTCAATGCCGAGAATCAGCACCATGCCCGACAGCGGGATCGTCGGCACGACAGCGAGCGTTGCGGCCAGCGTGATGAAGCCGGCACCCGTCACGCCGCTTGCGCCCTTCGACGTCAGCATCGTGACGGCGAGCAGCGTGAGCTGCTGGCCCCACGTCAGATCGATGTTGGTCGCCTGCGCGATGAACAGCACGGCCATCGTCATGTAGATGTTCGTGCCGTCCAGATTGAACGAGTAGCCCGTCGGCACGACGAGACCCACCACCGAGCGCGAGCAGCCGAGCTTTTCCAGCTTCTGCATCAGTTGCGGCAGCGCCGCTTCCGACGAGCTCGTGCCCAGCACGATCAGCATCTCTTCCTTGATGTACGCGACAAAACGGAAGATGTTGAAGCCCACGAGGCGCGCGATGGTGCCGAGCACGACGATCACGAACACCACCGACGTCAGATAGAACGTGCCGATCAGCTTGAGCATCGGAATCAGCGAACCGATGCCGTACTTGCCGATGGTGAACGCCATCGCGCCGAACGCGCCGATCGGCGCCAGCTTCGTGATGATGCGCACGATGCCGAACAGCACGTGCGACAGGCCGTCGATCAGGTTCGTCACGACCTTGCCCTTCTCGCCGGCGGTGGCGAGCACCGAGCCGAACAGCAGCGCGACGAGCAGGATCTGCAGGATTTCACCTTGCGCGAACGCCGACGAGATCGTGTTGGGGATGATGTGCATCAGGAATTCGACGGTGCTCTGGCCGTGCGCCTTGGCGGCGAACGACGCGACCGACGCGCTGTCGAGCGTCTTCGGATCGATGTTGAAGCCGGAGCCCGGCTTCAGTACGTGCGTGGCGATGAGGCCCAGCACCAGTGCGAACGTCGAGACGATCTCGAAGTACAGAAGCGCCTTGCCGCCTACGCGCCCGACCTTCTTCATGTCTTCCATACCGGCGATGCCGGTCACGACCGTGCAGAAGATGATCGGGCCGATCACCATCTTGATGAGCTTGATGAAGCCATCACCGAGCGGTTTCATGTCGACGCCGAGCGTCGGCCAGTAGTGGCCGAGCGCGATCCCGATCAGGATCGCGACGATCACCTGGACGTACAGCACTTTATGGATGGGTTTTTTCACGAAGCTGTCTCCTTGCTCTAGTTTGTCGGGCCGTGGTGGCCACGGCTTCTGTTTTGCAAGGTCAGTGCCAGCGTGGCATCGCTCGATGGCCGTTGATTTATATAGGATTTTTCGCAGAGCGAGGCAACGCGTGTCCGGATTTCCGGAAATCCGGAATCCGTCCGTCGGAGAATCCGGACGCACACCCACCCCGATGGAGACGAAATCCGGGTTGCAGCCTGTCGAGGGCGAGGGTTAAAGGACAGGCCATCCGGTCTATTGCGACGCCGGAATGTCAAACCTGATCGACGCAACCATCGCCAACACCGCGGCGCCACACCAGAAATTTGCCGTCGTGGGCGGCATTCTAGCTGTCGCCGTGACGGTCATCGGAATGAAGTTCTTCCCCAGGCAGCGTTTGCCCTATCCAGCCGTTGCAACGCAACGCGACACAAAAAAGCCCGCAACATTTTGCGGGCTTTTTATCAGCACAAACGGAAAACCTTCAGACTCAAACCACGCCGGCCTCATGCGCCTGCACGTCCGCGTGATAGCTGGAGCGCACCATCGCGCCCACGGCGGCATGCGTGAAGCCCATCTTGTATGCTTCTTCCTCGTACATCCTGAAGGTATCGGGATGCACGTACGAACGCACCGGCAAGTGGTGCTCCGACGGCTGCAGATACTGGCCGATCGTCAGCATGTCGACGTCGTGCGCGCGCAGATCGCGCATCACCTGAAGAATTTCTTCTTCGGTTTCGCCGAGACCCACCATCAGGCCAGACTTCGTCGCGACGTTCGGATGCAGCGCCTTGAAATCCTTCAGCAGCTTCAGCGAATGCGCATAGTCCGAACCCGGACGCGCTTCCTTGTACAGGCGCGGCACCGTTTCGAGATTGTGGTTCATCACGTCGGGCGGCGCGGCATTCAGAATGCCGATCGCGCGGTCCAGACGGCCGCGGAAATCCGGCGTCAGGATTTCGATGCGCGTTTCCGGCGAAAGCTCGCGCGTCTGACGAATACATTCGACGAAGTGCGCCGCGCCGCCGTCGCGCAGATCGTCGCGGTCGACGCTCGTGATCACCACGTATTTCAGCTTCAGCGCCGCGATCGTGCGAGCCAGATTAGCCGGCTCTTCAGTGTCGAGCGGATCAGGACGGCCGTGACCAACGTCGCAGAACGGGCAACGGCGCGTGCACTTGTCGCCCATGATCATGAAGGTCGCCGTGCCCTTGCCGAAGCACTCACCGATGTTCGGGCAGCTCGCTTCTTCGCAGACGGTGTGCAGGTTGTGCTCGCGCAGGATCTGCTTGATCTCGTGGAAACGCGAGTTGCCGGTGGCGGCCTTGACGCGAATCCAGTCCGGCTTCTTCAGCTTTTCGATCGGAATGATCTTGATCGGAATGCGCGCGGTCTTGGCCTGCGCCTTCTGCTTCGCGGTGGCGTCGTAGGCTGCGGGCGCCGGGACGGCGTCGGTGGCGGGAGTGCCGGCGAGGTTCGCGGTAACGTCAGTCATTCGTTCGATCCAGTCAGGCGGTGACGGCACCGGCCTGCGGTTGGGCGACGGCCGCGGGTGTGCCGTCGATGTTTGCGGTGAGGCGTGCTGCGAACGTCCGGGCCACGTCGTCCCAGCCGGCAGCGACGCCCAGCGTCGCCATGTCGACCGTTTCGAGTCCTGCGTAGCCGCATGGATTGATCGCCAGAAACGGCTGCAGATCCATGTTCACGTTCAGACTGACGCCGTGATAGCTGCATCCGTTGCGGATTTTCAGGCCGAGCGCGGCGATCTTGGCGCCGGCATGCAGACCGGCATCCGGACCAGGCGCCACGTAGATACCGGGCGCGCCCGCCTTGCGTTCTCCGGCGAGATTATACGCCGCGAGCGTTTCGATCACGGCCTGCTCGATCCGCGTGACCAGCTCGCGCACCATCAGCTTGCGCCGACGCAAGTCGAACAGCAGGTAGGCGACCACCTGTCCCGGGCCGTGATATGTGATCTGTCCGCCACGATCGACCTTGACGAGTGGAATCCCGCTGTCGGCGGCCAGCAGATGGGCCGGATCGCCGGCCTGGCCGAGCGTGAAGACGGGCGGATGTTCGACGAGCCAGATTTCGTCGACGGTGTCCGCGGAGCGCGCATCGGTAAAAGCGCGCATGGCGTCGAAACTGATTTCGTAAGATTCGACGCCGCGCCAGCGCACCGTGACCTGCCGCGCGGCGGCCACAGAACAATCGCTCCCGATGGTGGGAGCAGTCTGACTGGACGGGGTTGAACCGGGGGACAACGTAGACGGGGAAACAGGCGTGGCGCACATGATTTCGCCAGTTTACCGAAATACGGCGCGCCCCGCCGGAGCGCGCCCGGTTCCTGCAGGCACTCCGGTAGAGCAACGCTCGCTCAAACGGTCCGCCAGCCTTGCCTCAGCCAGCATCCGAGCCGGTCAGCCACGCGTGCGGACCAGTTCATCGCGCGCTCGTCGGGACGGGTCGGCACCGCGAACGCGAGCCGCGCCACCGGACCGCCTTCGACGCTCAGCCACAGCCGCTCGCCGCGCCGCAGCCGCAGCGTGTGGCCGGCCTCCAGCCAGTAATCCTCGATATCGTCGCTACGGGTTACCCACACGGCAGCGCAGCTCACCTTCAGGCGCGTGCTGCGCATCACCATCAACGGCACCGTTTCACCCGCCTGGATTTCAAAGGTTATGCTAGAGGAAATTTCTCGCATGATTCGCTCCGACAAAGTCATTCTGATGACTACAATCGTAGACGTATCAAGGGTTTGAGCAAAACGACCAATTTTCACGGATATGTGAGAAAAATTGCAATGGACCTCCGACAACTTCCCGCCCTGAACGCCGTCAAGGCGTTCGAAGCCGCCGCCCGGCACGAGAGCTTTTCGCGCGCCGCCGACGAACTCTTCGTCACACATGGCGCCGTGAGCCATCAGATCCGCGCGCTCGAAGCCGAACTCGGCGTGGCGCTGTTCGCCCGCGACGGCAAGCGCGTGCGGCTCACCGAAGTGGGCGGCCGCTATGCGACGCAGGTGCGCGCCGCGCTCACGGCGCTCGCCGATGCGACCCGCCAGATCCGCGCCGGAGACCGGGAGCGGCGACTGGTGGTGACGATGCTGTCGTCGTTCGCGGCGCGCTGGGTGACGCCGCGTATCGGCAGCTTCATCGAGGCCAATCCGCAGTGGGACCTCGAACTGCTGTCCACCAATGTGCTCGCGGATTTCGCGCGCGACGACGTCGATGCGGCGATCCGGTTCGGCTTCGGCAAGTATCCGGGCCTGCACTCAGAACTGCTGCTCGAGGAGATTTTCTTCCCGGCGTGCTCGCCGGACTTCAACGGCGGCAATCTGCCGAAAACGCCGGCTGATCTCGCGAATGCGCCGCTGCTGCGCTCGGACGACGAGCTATGGCGCCCGTGGTTCGACGCCGCCGGGCTTACCGATCTGCCGGAACCGAAGCGCGGCGTGCTGTATCAGGATTCGTCGAACCTGCTGCAGGCGACCATCGACCGTCAGGGTATCGCGCTCGTCCGGCGCTCGCTGGCGATGCACGAGATTGCAAGCGGGCGACTCGTGCGTCTGTTCGATGTCGACGGCCCGAGCCCGTGGCAGTACTACTTCATCTGCCCGCAGCCCATGCTTCAGGCGCCGCGGGTCGCGGCGTTCAGGGAGTGGCTTTTCGCGGAGGTGGCGCGCTTCAGGCAGCTTTTCGAGCGCGCGTGCGCTGAACGTTCGGGCGCGGGGAAAATGCCGGACGCGTTGCACGTCCAGCCGTAGCTGTCGCCGCGGCGACAGCGCATCAAAGCACCACTTTCACCATCGGATGACCGGTGAGCGCGCGATAAATATCGTCGAGATGCGCGCGGCTCTGCGCGCGTACGGTCACCGTCAGGCCAGTGTAGTTGCCGCTGCTCGACGGGCGCGTTTCAATACGCGTCACGTCGAATTCGCCGTCGAACTCGCGGATCACCGTCACGATCGTGTCGTGGAAATCCGGATGCGACTTGCCCATCACCTTGATCGGGAAATCACAGGGAAACTCGAACAGCGAGTCGTTTGCTGAATCCATCTTTTACTCCTTCCAGCGCCGCATTCCTCAATTCACCGATGCGCCGCCCGCGTCTGCCTTCGATGCGGCGCGCGGCCCGCGGCAACTACCGCCGGCACACGCCGCATCGACCTTCCCAAGCTTACTTCTTCTTGTTGAACATCAGCATCATCGAATCCCACACGCGCCCGACGATACCTGCCTGCGGCACCGCCTGCAGCGCGACGACCGGGATTTCCGAGAGCGTCTTGCCATCCGCCACGATCTTCGCAGTGCCGACCCGCTGGCCGTCCGCGATCGGGGCGATCAGCGGGTCCGTGAGCTCGACCTGCGGCTTCGCCTTGTCGCCCACGCCCTTCGGCACGGTGATGTACTGGTCGCTCTTCACACCAATCTTGACGGTATCGGCCGCACCCTTGTAGACGCGCGGCGTCCCGATCACCTGACCCGCCTTGTACAGGCGCACCGTGTCATACGCGGTGTAGCCGTAGTTCAGCATCTTCAGGCTGTCCTGTACGCGATCGTGTTCCTTCGGCTCGCCCATCATCACCGTGACGAGACGACGCGTCGCATCAGGCGCTCCCGGCACCGGACGCTTCGCTGTTGCGATCAGGCAATAGCCGGCAGCCTGCGTGTGACCCGTCTTCAGGCCGTCGACGGTCGGATCGAGCCACAGCAGACGGTTGCGGTTCGGCTGCTTGATCTTGTTGTACGTGAATTCGCGGACCGAGAAGATGTTGTAGTAGTCCGGGAAATCGCGGATCAGGCGCGTCGAGAGAATCGCGAGGTCGCCTGCCGTCGTGTAGTGCTGCGGGTCGGGCATGCCGTTCACGTCAGCGTAGTGCGTGCCCTTCATGCCGAGGCGCTGTGCTTCGGCGTTCATCTGCGCGACGAACTGCGTCTCGCTGCCGCCGACCAGTTCGGCCAGCGCGATCGCCGCATCGTTGCCGGACTGCACGATCATGCCGTACACGAGATCGTGCACGGTGACCGGCTTGTTCGCTTCGATGAACATGCGCGATTCGTCCGTGCGCACGCGGCGCACGGCTTCGCTCGGCATGATCGTCTGATCCATCGTGATCTTCTTCTTTTGCAGCGCGTCGAACACCAGATACGCGGTCATCAGCTTCGTGAGCGATGCCGGTTCGACCCGCTCATCGGGATTGCCCGAGGCGAGCACCTGGTTGCTGGTGGCGTCGACGAGTACCCACGAGCGCGCGTTCACGCCCGGAGGCGCCACCTGCGCGAACGCCGTGCTCGCCACAAGCGTCGCGGGCAGCAGAACGCCGAGCGCAACCGTGCGACGGATCGAAGAAGGCGTGAAAGACGCGAGGGACATCGGGGACGAAGTGCCGGAGGAGGAAAAGCGCATAGGATCGATTCGGGCAGAAATATGCTTTGCGCGCGGGGGCACGCAGATGGGAAGAGCCGGTCGGCGGGCGCTCGCCGAACTGCACGTGCAGTTCGGCGGTACGGCGCCCGTTGGACTTCCGGCCACGCGATCGGTTCGCGCGGCGTTGTCAATCATCCGGCGATGCAAGCGGGCATCCCGCCGGACGGAGCGACAACACCGCGCCCAAAAAAGAGCGCTCATTATACGCGCCGCAATCCGACAATCCGCCGACAGCGGGACCGATAAACTCACATTTCGTGCGTACCTGTACCCCGGAATCGTGTGCGGGGAGGTTGCAGCGGCACATTGACTTCACATGAGCGCCGCGTTAGCGCCAGGCGTCGACGATGATCCGCTTCAGGATATGCAACTTGCGATGCAGGAAATGCTCGGCGCCCGGAATCACGACGACCGGCAGTTCCTGCGGCGCGGCCCAGTCGTAGACCGACTGGATCGGCACCGTTTCATCGGTTTCGCCGTGAATCACGAGCGTGTTTTCCGGCACCGGCGCAACTTCCCAGTTGCTCGCGGCCGTGCCGACGAACACGATGCGTTCGATCGCATGGCCCTCCTCCTTTAACCGCGCGGCCACGTGCGAGAGCACGAACGTGCCGAACGAAAATCCCGCCAGCACGAGCGGCATCTCCGCCTGGCCTTCCTGCGCGCGCATGAAATCGAGCACCGCGCGCAGATCGTCCCGCTCGCCGATGCCCTTGTCGTGCTCGCCCTGCGTTTGCCCGACGCCGCGAAAATTCGCGCGGTACGTCACGTAGTTCAGCTGCACGAGCGTGCGTGCGAGCGTCTGCGCGACCTTGTTGTCCATCGTGCCGCCGAAGAGCGGATGCGGATGCGCCACGAGCGCGATACCGCGCGGTGCGGCGCCTGTGTCGCGGTTTTCGTCGGGCGTGTCGACGGCGACTTCGATCTTGCCGACCGGGCCGTCGATCAGGAATTTTTTCGTATGAACGTTCATGGGCGGATCAGATTTTCAGACGTTCGACGACCTTGCCGTTCACCAGATGCGAATCGACGATTTCATCGATATCGGTTTCGTCGATGTACGTGTACCAGGTTCCTTCGGGATACACCACGATCGTCGGGCCTTCCTCGCAGCGATCGAGGCAGCCTGCCTTGTTGATGCGCACCTGGCCGGGACCCGCGAGGCCGAGCTTCTTCACGCGTTTCTTCGCATATTCCTGCATCGCCTGCGCGTTGCAGTTCGCGCAGCAGGGTCGCTCCGCGCCGGGTTCACGCTGGTTGAGACAGAAAAACACGTGGTACTTGTAGAAGGAATCCATGGTGTCCGGCGAGTGGGCAGAAAGAGTTTGAGTGGCGCGGCGTGGACCGGGAGTACAGGTCCGCCATGTGGGCACTGGGTCCGGACGATTATAACGAGCGTGCCCGTCAGCCGCTGGCGCGACCCCGCGAGAACCACGCCCGTTCGGCCGAAAACGCCAGCCACACGAGCGCGGCGTACGGCCACATCCACGCGAGCCAGCGTGCAAGGCCATTGAAATGCAGATAGCGGCCCTGACGCCAGTCGGCGAGCACGACGTCGAAATACGGATTCACCGGCAGCAGGTTGCCGAACGCCAGCATCAGCACGAGCGCGAGCGCCGCAAGCGCCGCACGCCACGCCGACGGCACGCTGAGCGCAAGCAGCCCGGCGAGCACGCCGCACAGCAGGCCGGTCAGCGCACCGGGCGTCGCCCAGTCGAACGCGAGGCCAGTCTGCGACTGCAGGAACGTGGCGCCGACTTTCACGAAAAGCGTCACCGCGACGAACGTCAGCAGCAGCCGGATGCGCGGCGCCCGGTCGCGCATCGGCAGCGACGCCAGCGCGCACGCGGCGAACAGGCTGAGCGCGGTGATCACGGCTTCCCACGCATCGTCGGGCAGCCAGGCGGCGACGTGCGCGGGCCACGACGGCACGTTCCAGCGCCCGGGCGTCCACGCGAGGAGCGCGTCCTGCATCGTCGAATCGAAGCGCAGCCATAATTCACGCGGCCAGTCGCCGATACCGAAGAGGCGCGGCGCCGGATACATCGTCGCGAACGGCCATAGCAGCGCGAGCCCGAGGAGTGCGGCCGCGTCGCGATGGAACCACAGGAAACGCATACGCCTGAGGACGCCGCGATCGAGCAGCGGGCCGGTCGCCGGCGCCATCAGCACCGCGCCGAGGAGCGCGCCCAGCGCGTTGGCGGCGAGGTCGAGATTCGACGCGACGCGCGTCGGCAGATACGTCTGAATGGCTTCCATCGTGCCCGAGAGCCACGCACCCAGCACGAACGCGATGCCAACGGCCAGCGCACCGCGACAGCGCGGATATACCGCGAGCACGACGAGCGCGCCGAACGGCATATAGCCGAGCACATTGGTGACGACGTCGAACGCAGTGAGGTACTGCGGAAGCGGATCCAGCAGGAAATCAAGCGGCCCGAGCCCCAGCGAGCGCCAGCCGGCAAACGGATACAGCGAGCCGTACACGATCAGGGCCGCGTAAAGCGCGAGCGCCTGTCTTGCGAACGCCGACGGGCGGCGCTGCCAGGACTTCACCGACATGCAGCGCTCCGGAACATGCGCCGCGCAGTGGTCATTGCGCGGCGACGAGCGGCTGCACGCCGAGCCACGCGCTGATCTGCGAGACGAGTTCATCGCTGGCGGCGGCAAGCGCGCGCGCGCCGCCCGCCGCATCCGGCGAACTTGCCGGCGCGCGCGAGACGAACGTGCGCTGGCCGACGACCTTGCCGTCCTGGAACAGCGTGGCGCGGGCCGTCACGGCGCCGTGGCTTTCCGCCTGGCCGTCGAACACCTGCTCGAACTCCTGCAGATCCACCTTCAGCACCGGCGCGCGCACGCTGTCGGCACCCGTCAGCACGGCGCCGCGCGAACTGAGCGCCGCACGCAGACGCTGCGTCAGCAGTTGCGCGGGCGGCATCGTCCAGTGGCTGTTCGCGTACGCGGAGAGCTGCTGCGCGTCGCTGTAGCTCAACCGGTAGCTGAGCTTGTCGGAGCCGAGCGTTTCGGGCGCCTCGACGTCGAGCACCTTGATGGCCGGCATCGGACCCACCGACGCAGCCGGCGACGGTGGCCCGAAGTCGTAGCGGATATCGGAGATGGCCGCCGGATTGCCGGCGCATCCCGACAGCACGCCGAGCGCGAGCACGAGCGCGAACGCCGCGCCGGACGGGAAAAACCGGCGTGTGTGCCGGAAAGGGCTGAACGAGCGTGGCATTTCAATGTTCCTTGTCAGTCATTTCGTGGCGTGGGCCGCGGGCCAGGTAAAGCCTGGCTCGCCGGGGCCCGGCGCGGCCGGCGCAGCGCCGAACAGCACGCTGCGCGGGTTGTTGCTGAACGTGTCGGCGGCACGGTCGACCGAGCGCGCGGCGCTGCGCACGTCGTCGGCAAGCGTGTTCACGTGCGGCAGCGTGTCGTAGTCGACGCGCGCCGACAGCTCCTGCACCGTCTCGTCGATCGACGTCAGCGCGACCCCCGCCTGCTGCGCCGCCGTGCCGACCTTGTTCAGATTGACTTCGAACGGGCCATCGGGCCGGTTCAGGCTGGTGATCAACTGGTTCGTCGAGGCCAGCGTGCGATCCAGCTGGTTCAACGTCGACGGCAGTTTGCCCGCTACGGGCGCCATCTGCTGCGTCAGGGTCGCGACGCCGTCCGCTGCGTGCTGCAGGCTCGCCGCACTCGACATCAATTGCGCGCGCATTTCGGGCGACAGCAGATCATCGACGTCGTCCGCTACCTCTTCCAGTTTGCGCAGCAGGATGTCGCCGCGCTTCTGCAACTGGTCGAGCAGCCCCGGATGCATCGGAATCTGCGCGATCTGCTTCGGGGTCGACGGCATCGGCGACGGGTCCTTGCCCGTGTCGTCGAGCTGGATGAACGCGATGCCGGTCACCCCCTGGAAGCCGAGGCTGCCGAACGTCGAATGCGTGATCGGCGCGTTCCGGTCGACCAGAATGCGGATCAGGATCTGCCCCGGATGGTCGTGATCGAACTTGATCGACTGCACCTTGCCGACGTCGAGCCCGCGATAGCGCACGGCGGCGTCGGTAAAGAGGCCCGTCACGTTCGTGCGCGCGATCAGGTCGTACGGTTCGCGCACGGAGCGGTCGACGTTGAACAGGAACGCCGCGATGCCGACCGCGACCACCAGCACAACGGTGAAGAGCCCGGCCCAGAAGGCGTGTGATTTGTTTTCCATGGTCAGGTTCCCGGATTCACAACTGGACTTCGGCCGAGGCCGGCTCGAGGGCGGCGGCGGGCAGCTTCGCGCGTCGTTCCGGCGGCAGCGCCTGCAGCGCGCGCCGGCCGCGCAGGCCAAGAAAATACTCGCGGATAAACGGATGATCGACGCCCGCGGCCTCTTCGACAGGCGCGGCGACCAGCACCTTGCGGTCGGCCAGCACCGCAACGCGGGTCGAAAGCGCGACCATCGTGTCGAGATCGTGCGTGACCATCACGACAGTGAGCCCAAGCGCACGATGCAACGTGCTGATCAGATCGACGAATTCTTCCGACGCCTGCGGATCGAGGCCGGCCGTCGGTTCGTCGAGAAACAGCAGTTCCGGTTCGAGCGCGATCGCCCGCGCGATGCCGACGCGCTTGATCATGCCGCCCGAGAGCGCCGCCGGCATTTTCGACGCGTGCTTGCACGGCAGACCGACCATTTCGAGCTTCAACATCACGATGTCGCGCAGCAGGTCTTCGGGAATGTCGCCGAGTTCGCGCAGCGGCTGCGCGATATTGTCGAACACCGACAGCGACGAAAACAGCGCGCCCTGCTGGAACAGCATGCCGTAGCGGCTGCGCATGAGGCGCGCCTCTTCCGGCTCGATCTTCGAGGTGTCTTCGCCGAAGACCTTGATCGTCCCCGACGACTGCCGTTCGAGGCCGAGAATCTGCCGCACGAGCGTCGTCTTGCCGGATCCCGAACCGCCGACGATCGACACGATCTCACCGCGCCGCACCTCGAAGTCGAGATGCTGATGCACGATGTTGCGCCCGTAGCGTTTGGTGAGATTGTGGACCTCGATGACCGGTTCGGCGATCTCCGGCAGCGGCTGGTCACGAACAGCGGTCGCGAGCGGTGCGGTCATCCGAGCCCCACGTTCTGAAAGAGGATCGCGAACACGGCGTCCGCGAGAATCACGATCGTGATCGACGTCACCACCGACGTGGTCGTGCCTTCACCAAGACTCTGCGAATTCGCCTTGATGCGAAACCCGAAGTGGCAGCCGACGATCGCGATCAGCATGCCGAACGCGACGCCCTTGCCGAGGCCGATCCACAGGTTCGCGACCGGCACCACGCCCGGCAGCGCCCGTGCGAAGTAGCTCATGTCGATGCCGAGCACGATTTTCGCGGCGAGCGCACCGCCCGTCAGCGCGACGATGTTCGTCCACATCACGAGCAGCGGCATCGCGATGCCGAGCGCGAGCACACGCGGCAGGATCAGCCGCAAGCCGTGCGGAATGCCCATCACCCGCATCGCGTCGAGTTCCTCGGTGACGCGCATCACGCCGATCTGCGCGGTGATCGCCGAACCGGAGCGCCCCGCGACCAGAATCGCCGAGAGCACCGGCCCGAGTTCGCGGATCACCGCAAGCCCGAGAATATTGACGATGAACTGATTGGCGCCGAAGAGCCGCAATTGCTGCGCGGAGAGGTAGCTGAGCACGATGCCGATCAGGAACGCGACGAGCGCCGTGATCGCCAGCGCCTTTGCGCCGGCGTTATAGACGTTCGCTGAAATCTCGGTCCATGGAATCAGCTTCGGGTTACGCGCGATGGTGAGCAGATCGAGCACGACCCGCCCGAACATCGCGATGCCGCCATACAGGTGCTCGAAGAACGAGAAGATCGCGAGGCCCAGCCGTGTGAACGGATCGAAGCGCTGGACCTTGTCGGGGTTTTCACGGGCCAGGTCGAGCAGCGCGATGCGGTGGAAGATTTCGCGCTGCGTGTCGTTCAGCTCGACGAGATCGGCGGGCATCCGGTGGCCCCACACGCGCCACAGCGCCTGGCCGCCGACGTGATCCATCCGGTCGACCCGCGACAGGTCCCACTGGCCGATCTTCTCGGTCGCAAGGGCGTGCAGCCTGATCACGACGCCACTGCGATGGCGGTCGCGCGCGAGCGCAAGCGCCGTCCACTGGCCGGATAGCCGGACGATCTTTCCCTGGCTGCCAGCCGCGACTTCAAGGCCGGGCGGAGTGTCGTAGTTCAAGGATCGCGGGTTCGCTTGGATGGAGTCAGCGGCCATTGTAACGAAGGCGCTGCGTTTGAGCGGTCCGGGAGCACTCCGTTATGTCCGCTTGCGCCCTCGCGCCCACTTGCGGCGATGGACAACTACAATACGCCTCATGAATCCCCGCACACCTTCCCCCGATGCCGCGCCAGCCGGCGACTGGCGCATCGACCGGGCGCGCGCCGTGACGCTGTTCGGACCGGCCGCGCACGACTGGCCCATCGACATCGTCGAAGAAACCGGCTCGACCAACGCCGACCTGATGGCCCATCTTAAGTCGCTGCCGCGCGAGCGCGATGCGTTGCCGCGGCCGGTGGTCCGCGTCGCCTATCTGCAGACGGCCGGACGCGGCCGGCGTGGCCGTCCGTGGTACGCCGAGCCTGGCAACGCGCTGCTGTTCTCGGTGGCGTGCGTGCTGCCGCGCCCGCTGGAAGGGCTGGCCGGGCTGAGCCTCGCGGTCGGCGTCGCGCTCGTCGACGGATTGCGCTCGCTGCCGCTCGCGGCGCCGGGTCAGATCTCGCTGAAATGGCCGAACGACGTACTCTTCGAAGGCGACAAGCTCGCCGGCATCCTGATCGAGACGGCGTGGAGCACAGCGGACGCGAGCGCGGTCGTCATCGGTATCGGCACCAACGTGAAAGGCGCTGAGGAACTGGCGGCGAAAGTCGGCGCGCTCAATGCTGGCGCCCCCGCGCAGACGCGCGGCACGACGCCGACCGCGTTGTCCCGCGCACTGCCGAACGCGAATCTCACCGATACGCTCGCGGCCGAGCTGAACGCGCTCGAACCGGCGTTGCAGCGCTTCGCCGCCGAAGGCTTCGCGCCGTTCCGCGCGCGCTGGAACGCGTGCCACGGTTACGCCGGGCGCGAAGTCGTGCTGATCGAGCAGGGCGTCGAGGTGATGCGCGGCGTCGCGGCAGGCGTCGATGACAACGGGCTTCTGCTGCTCGATACCGCGACGGGCCGCGAGACCATCTCGACCGGCGACGTGTCGCTGCGTCTCGCCGACGGGGTCGCATGAGCGGCCAGCCTTTTTTGCTGATCGACGCGGGAAACAGCCGCATCAAATGGGCGCTGGTACGACGCGACGGCACGTTGCTGCAAAGCGGCGCGTTTGCACACGGCGCGCCCCAGACCGACGCGTCCGCCGACGATCCGGACTGGTCCGCGTTACCGGCATCACCGCTAGCGGCGCCTGAAAGTGCGTGGATTTCGAACGTCGCGGGCGAAGTTGTCGCGCGGCGCATCGAGCGACTGATCGACGCGCACTGGCCGGCACTGCCGCGCACGACGATTCGCGCCGTCGCGCAGCAGTGCGGCGTGACCAACGGCTATACGACGCCGGCGTCGCTCGGCAGCGACCGGTGGGCCGGGCTGATCGGCGCTCACGCGGCGTTTCCCGGCGAACCGCTCCTGATCGCCACGTTCGGCACTGCGACGACGCTCGAAGCGCTGAGCGCCGACGGCACGTTTGTCGGCGGCGCGATCGCGCCTGGCTGGTCGTTGATGATGCGCTCGCTCGGCGAACACACGGCGCAGTTGCCGACGCTCGATGCCGCCTCCGCCCGCGATCTGCTGGATCAAGGTGAAGGCCCGGGCAAGCGCCGCGGGCCGTCGTTTGCGACCGATACGCCGCGCTCGCTGTCGGCGGGCTGCGCGCTCGCGCAGGCGGGCCTGATCGAACGCATGTGGAACGACCTGAGCGACGCGTGGAAGGTGCCCGTTCGGCTCGTGACCGGCGGCGGCGCCGCGGACGAGGTGACAGCGGTGCTCAAGGTGCCGCATACTCGCCACGATTCGCTGGTGCTGTCCGGTCTCGCGCTGATTGCTGCCGAAGTCAGCGGCGCCGGACACCGCTGATCTGATCCAAACTACTTGCCGACGGAGAACCCGACGATGCTGCGCTGGCTGATCGCCATCCTGTTTCTTGCCAACATGCTGGCGTTTGCCGCCGTGCGCGGCGTGTTCGGACCGTTGCCGTCCGCCGGGCTGCGCGAGCCGAATCATGTGAGCCGCCAGATTCACGCCGAATCGCTACAGATTCGACCGATGACAGCAGCCGAAGCCGCCGATCAGGCGGTAGTCGGCGAACCGGCGCCCGCTGCGCCCATCGCGGCGTCGGCGTTGACGCAGTAAGCACCCGGGAGCGCGATCCACACCGATGGCGCCGCCCGCGACATCAGCCCTGCGTACGCACCTTCTTGAGCAGCGCAGTGGTCGAGCGGTCATGCTCGAACGGAATCGCGAGCGCACGGCCGCCCCAGCCGCGCACCAGCGCGGATTCGGGCAGCACATCCATGTCGTAGTCGCCGCCCTTCACCAGCACGTCCGGACGCAGCGCTTCGATCAGCGCAACCGGCGTCTGCTCCTCGAAGCACACCACCCAGTCGACACTTTCGAGCGCGGCGAGCAACGCCATGCGGTCGGATTCGGTGTTGATCGGGCGGTCGTCGCCCTTGCCGAGCATGCGCACCGACGCATCGCTGTTCACACCGACAATCAGCGATGCACCGAGCGCCTTCGCGTCGGCAAGATACGTGACGTGCCCGCGATGCAGGATGTCGAACACGCCGTTCGTGAACACCACCGGCCCCGTCAGCGACGCACGCAGTTGTGCGAGCGCGTCGCGGGTCATGATCTTGCGTTCGAAAATGGCGGACATGGCGAGGAAATCAGAAAGAAGAACCCGACAGGATCGCGCTTGCCATTGCAACGCGCGATAACGCAGGTTCGTTGAAAAGTGAGAATACGCGACCCGGTTCCGGACTGAACGAGAAATCTGGACGGCAGCTAAAACAACGGCCCGGAAAGCTTGCGCTTGCCGGGCCGTTTCGATTCCTGGCTGCACCCGGTGCGATCGTCATGCAACGACCGCAGCAGCAGGGCAGCGCGACGCGTCAGGCCGGTTGCTGCTGGGGCGCGCCGGCACCCTGCTCCGCCTGCAGGCGCGTCACCACTTCCTTGCGATAGCGGTTCAGTTCCTGCGCTGTCGTGAACGTGCGCTCGAACAGGATCGACAGGTTGTGCAGAATGCGCTCGACGACCTTCTTTTCCCAGCCGTCATCGAAGCGGATCTGTTCGTCAAGCCAGCGCTCGAGCCATTCCGGATCCGGCAGACGCGACTGGATCGTGTCGCGCGGGAACAGCGCCTGGTTCACGTGCAGGTTCGTGGGGTGCAGCGGCTTTTCCGTGCGACGCGCCGACGCCATCAGCACGCCGATCTTCGCGAATGCAGCACGCGCGATATCGCCCGTTTGCGCCATCGCCTTCTTCATGTAACGCAGATACGCACCGCCATGACGCGCTTCGTCGCGCGAAATGGTTTCGTAGATGTGCTTGATAACCGGCTCGGTATGCCATTCAGCCGCGCGGCGATACCAGTGGTTCAGGCGGATTTCGCCGCAGAAGTGCAGCATCAGCGTTTCGAGCGGCGGCGCCGGATCGAATTCGAAACGCACGGCGTGCAGTTCTTCTTCCGTCGGACACAGTTCCGGCTTGAAGCGGCGCAGGTATTCCATCAGCACCAGCGAATGCTTCTGCTCCTCGAAAAACCAGACGCTCATGAATGCCGAAAAATCGCTGTCGTGATGGTTGTCGCGCAGGAACATTTCCGTGGCGGGCAACGCCGACCACTCGGTGATCGCGTTCATTTTGATCGTTGCCGCCTGCTCATCGGTGAGCAGCGACGCATCGAACGTGGACCATGGAATGTCTTTCTCCATGTCCCATCGAACGGATTCGAGCGATTTATAAAGTTCCGGATAAAGCATGGTGTTCATAGTCCCACCCCTGTTCTGCGCAATGCGACGTCTGTTTGTATCTGTTTGCTGCGAGCAAGCCGGAGCCCGCTTTCGCGACCTGAGAATCATTCAATTTTACGCGGTAATCGGGCGTTCAGATGCACCGTCTGGCAAAGAAGCCGACGGCAAAATGTGCACTTGCGAAAACCGGAGTTCCTGAATCGGTCGACCGTGGGTGAGGAAAAACCGTGCCTGGGTCGGACCGGCCCGCGCCGGACTGCACCGCCGAACCTCCTGCCGGCCTTGCCGGTGGCGGTTCGGGCTACTCGAATCATTGTTTTCAGTGCGCGCAAACGGGCCCAAAAAGCTTACAGGATGATAGCACGGGCCACATGACAGTTCAGAGGAAGGGACGGTCGGCGCCGGTTTCAATTGTGGCGTCGACGCCGCTATTTGCGCCCGCGCATTGCGCGAGCGCAAAACCGCACGGGGATGCGTGTTCAGGCCCCTGAAGCGGGCGCCTTCTTCGCGCCGCGCCCTTCACCTGCGCTTTTCGACGACGACGCACGCTTCGTCGCCGGACGCTTCGCCGCGCCAGACGGTTTCTGCATGGTTTCGCGGGTGGCCTCGGCACCGCTGGCGACGCCAGGCCCGTCCGTGCCGTGCGCGGCTTCTGCCATGTCTTCCGCGGTGGCCGTCGCACCCGGCGCCGCGGCCGGCTGCGCTATCGCGAACTGGGCCAGCTGGTTGAATTGGGATTGCAGCAGGTTCCACCACGCCGAGGTGTCGAAAGACGGCGCCTGGCCGGCGTCAGCGGCTTCGCTCGCTGCATCGGACTCGTTCGGTTTCGTTCCGGCGGCCCCGGATTGCCCTGCTGTAGCCGTACCCGGATGCGACATCCACGACGGCATCGAAGACGAAGGCGGGGACGCCGGATCCGATGTGGCAGCCGCCTGCTTCATCGACGACTGCGCGAACGCGCCGAACGCCCGCAATGTGGCAAGCGTCGCGCGCTGCACCTCGAGCGCCTGAATGGCCGACTGCAGCATGTTCAGATTCAGCTTCAGCCATTGCTCGACGGCGCGCATGTCGGTAATGCGCTTGTCGAGTTCCTCGACGTTGGTGAGCGGCGCCATCATGTCCGACATCATCGAAAGCGACGGCCCCAAACCCTGCGCCGCGCCGGCCTGCGCGCCAGGAAAGGCCGAGCCGAAGGGCGTGAGCCGCATCATGTCCCACATCCGGTCGAGCATTTCAGCGGGCGGAAAACCCGGAAAGCCGGGAAAGGGCGGCGTGGAGCCGGTTGTATCGGTCATGGTTTTCTCCTCGCACCTTGAAGTGGCGGGACGCGGCGGCCATGCCGCGCCCGGTTCGTCCGATCATACCGCGCGTATCAGCGCGCCAGAAGACCAGCGCCGCATGGACGTCACGCGGTACGGCCACCGGCATCAGAACGGATCGCCGCGTTTGAAGTCAGGAGCGCGACGCTCGCGCAGCGAGCTCACACCCTCGCGCACGTCGGGCCCGGCAAAGCCCATGAACTCAAGCGCAAGCGACGTATCGAAGGTCGGTCCGGCCGAGCGCAGCCAGTTGTTCAGCGCGTACTTGGTCCAGCGGATCGCCGTCTGCGAACCGTCCGCGAGTTTCCGCGCGACTTCGAAGGCTTTCGGAAACAGATCGTTTTCATCGACCGCGAGCGACACGAGCCCGATTCGCTCGGCCTCCTCGCCGCTCACCGGTTCGCACAGCATCAGGTAATACTTCGCCTTCGCCATGCCGCACAGGAGCGGCCACACGATCGCCGCGTGATCGCCGGCCGCGACGCCAAGTCGCGTGTGACCGTCGATGATCCGCGCGCTCTTCGCCGCGATCGAAATATCCGCGAGCAGCCCGGCGACGAGGCCCGCGCCCACCGCCGGCCCGTGCATCGCGGAAACCACGGGCTTGCTGCAGTTGATCACGTTGTAGACGAGGTCACGCGCCTCGCGCCACACGCGCGTGCGCACGTCGAAATCGGTGGCCATCTGCTCGACGAGCGCGAGATCGCCGCCGGCCGAAAAACCCTTTCCTTCGCCGCGGATCACCGCGACGCGCACTTCCGGATCGCGGTCGATATCGCGCCAGATATCCGCCAGCTCGCGATGCATGTGAGCATCGGCGGTCGCGAGGCCGCTTTTGTTCGCACCTTCGCCGCTCATCACGATTTCGAGAATGCCGTGCGGATGGCGCCGCAATCGCAGCGCGTGATACCCGGCGTAGAAATCCGGATTCGGTGTGCCTTGATCTGGCGAATCGTGAGACATGACGGTCGATCCAGTAGAACGGTTCGTATCGGAAAGCGGCGACGAGAAACACCAGGGTGAACGTTCGCGCATCAGCGCGCCTGATACACCCACTTGCCGTCGCGAATCTCCACCATGACGCGGGCGCGCTGGTCGAGGCCAAGGTGATCAGTCGTGCTCATGTTGACAATACCATTGGAGTCCGCGAGATCGCGCGTCGCCTCGAGTGCATCGCGCAGCGCCTGGCGAAATTCAGGCGTGCCAGGCGCCGCCGTCTTCAGCGCGATCGGTATGGCGTTACCCAGCAGCAGCCCTGCATCCCATGTGTACGAACCGAACGCCGATACGCTGCCCGCGCCGTGCTGCGCCTCGAAACGCGCGATGTAGTCGAGCGCGAGTCGCTTTGCCGGATGGTCGACGGGTAGTTGCGCGGCAACCAGCACCGGGCTCGCGGGCAGGAACGTACCGTTGCAATCCGCGCCGCACACGCGCAGGAAGTCGTTATTGCCCACGCCGTGGTTGTGATAGATCAAGCCTTTGTAGCCGCGCGCTTTCAGTGTCTTCGGCGGGAGCGCGGCGGGCGTGCCGGCGGCGCCTACGACCACGGCATCGGGATGCGTCGCCATGATCTTGAGAATCTGGCCGGTGACGCCCGGATCGGTGCGATTGAAGCGCTCGTTAGCGACGACCGTGATCTTGTGGAGTTGCGCGAACTTCGCGACTTCGGCGTAAAAGGTTTCGCCGAGCGCATCCGCCTGGCCGATATAGGCGATCGTCTTCACGCCGTGTTCGCTGGCGTGTTCCGCGATCGCCGAGGCCATCATCGCGTCGGTCTGCGGCGTCTTGAACATCCAGCGACGCTTCGCGTCCACCGGCTCGATGATCTTCGCGGACGAGGCGAGCGAGATCGTCGGTGTCTGCCCTTCGGCGATCACGTCGATCATCGCGAGCGAATTCGGCGTGATCGACGAGCCGATGATGGCGTCGACGTGTTCTTCGGAGATCAGCTTCTTCGTGTTCTGGACGGCCTGGGTGGTATCCGACGCGTCGTCGAACACGAGATATTCGACTTTCTGGCCAGCCAGTTCTTTCGGAAACAGCGCCACGGTGTCGCGCGCAGGAATACCCAGCGAGGCCGCCGGCCCCGTCAGCGACAGCACCAGCCCGATCTTCACCTGAGCCGCGGCTGTGACAGGAAGCGCGACGCTCATCGAGACGGCGAGCCCAAGCACGAGCCGTCGAAGAACGCGAGCCGGGACAGAGCGGCCGCCGGATTGAACCTGCGTCCGGGGACGACCGGATCTGGGAATGAACGACCGGATTCGCATGCAAGTCTCCTCACCGTGGCAATGTGTTTTTTGTCCTGGCGTTACTCCGGTCCCATGCAAGATGGTTGCTGCCTCGATGGGGATTCCCGGGCATCGCGCGAGGCACGGCACAAAGGCCGTGCAAACGAACGCGTATGCCAGTGTAGCGACGCCTGCATGCGGCGTAATCGGGCGAAACCCTCCTGAAAGGTTGCCCGGGCGTGAACCATGCCTAAACCAGGGATTTCCTCAGGCAGATCAATGCGCCCCTTCGACGGGCGCCACCGACTGGTCGATCGAGCCGAAAATCGATTTGCCGGCTTCGTCGAACATCTCGATCTTCACCGTGTCGCCGTATTTCATGAATTCCGTCTGCGGCGCGCCGTGTTCGATCGTCTCAAGACAACGCTTCTCGGCGATGCAGCAATAGCCGCGCTTCGCGTCCTTGTTCGACACAGTCCCCGAGCCGACGATCGCGCCCGCCCGCAGATTGCGCGTTTTTGCCGCGTGCGCGACCAGCTGGCCAAAATGAAACACCATGTCGGTGCCCGCATCCGGCTGTCCGACTTTCCTGCCGTTCCAGTGCACGATCATCGGACGATGCACGCGCCCCTCGCGCCAGTGTTCGCCGAGTTCGTCGGGCGTGACGGCAACGGGTGCGAACGAAGTCGCCGGCTTGCTCTGGAAGAAGCCAAAGCCCTTGGCAAGTTCGGCGGGAATCAGGTTGCGCAGCGAAACGTCGTTCGCGAGCGTCACGAGGCGCACGGCCTTGAGGGCCTGCTCGGGCGTTGCGCCCATGCGCACGTCGCCGGTAATGACGGCCACTTCGGCCTCGAAGTCGATGCCGTATTCTTCCGACTCGCACACGATATCTTCTTTCGGGCCGATGAAATCGTCGCTGCCGCCCTGATACATCAGCGGATCGGTCCAGAATTCCGGCGGCATTTCGGCGCCGCGCGCGCGGCGCACCAGCTCGACGTGATTCACGTACGACGAGCCGTCGGCCCACTGGAACGCGCGCGGCAGCGGCGCCATGCACGCCTTCGGATCGAACGGGAACGTGTTGCGGGCGCGCCCCTGGTTCAGCGCCTCGTACAGATCGATCAGTTGCGGCGCGTAGAAGGCCCAGTCATCGAGGACGCGCTGGAGCGTCGGCGCGATCGCGTCCGCGATCGCCGCGGTATGCAGGTCGCGGGACACGACGATCAGTTGACCGTCGCGCGTGCCGTCCTTTAGCGTGGCAAGTTTCATAAGCGATTTCAGCAGTGTGGATGACGATGGAAGGAATCTATTCTACGATGGTGAATCGTCGCAGCCCAAACGTGTGTGTTTCATGAGCCTTCACGCGTCGGGCTGCGGTTGCGCGCATCGGGTGGAAGTCTGCTACCGTCCGTTGCCTGTTTACACGCGTTACCGCCTGCGTGCCGCGCGCCCTGTCCGTATCTTCACATGACCGGCCAGCCGCCACTTCATCCGACATCACTGCCAGAGCAATGCATTCCACCCCCATCGACTCCACCGACGACGACGCAACCGATACGCACGAAGCCGGCGAAGAAAAACTGCGTTCGGGCATCCAGTCGATCGAGGTCGGGTTTCGCCTGCTGGAGGTGCTGACCGAAGAGCCGCGCGCGATGATGCTGCGCGACCTCGCCCAGCGCGCCGGCATGAGTCCGGCGAAGGCGCATCGCTACCTGGTGAGTTTTCTGCGACTCGGCGTCGTCGCGCAGGATCCGCTGTCGGGACGCTATGAGCTTGGCGGCTTCGCGTTGCAGCTGGGTCTCGCGAGACTGGCGCGCGTCGACGGCGTGAAGCTCGCGCGCATCGCGCTTGCCGAAATGCGCGACCGGCTCGATTTCACGGTCGGCATCGCCGTGTGGGGCAACCAGGGGCCGACCGTCGTACACTGGATGGAGTCGAGTCATCCGGCGAAAGCGTCGCTGAAGCTGGGCGACGTGATGCCGCTGCTCGGTTCCGCAACCGGTCTGCTGTTCGCCGCTTATCTTCCGCGCAGCAAGACGGGCGCGATGATCGAGCGTGAGCTTGCCGATTCGCGGCGCTCGACCTGGGCACACACACCGCGCACGCACGATGACGTCGAGGCCGCACTGGCCGATGTGCGTGAACATGGCGCGGCGCGCGTCGAAGGCATGCTGCTGCCCACCATTCACGCGTTCTGCATGCCGGTATTCGACTCAACCGGCGACCTCGCGCTGGGTCTGATCGCGCTTGGACACGAAGGCGCGTTCGATATCCGCTGGAACGGAACGGTCGATACGGCCATGCGCGGATGCGCGGGGAAACTGTCGTATGAGCTGGGCTACAGCGCGCATGCGCGCTGACCGGCGAACCGACGCTCACCGGCCCGCACGCATCGATGTTGTCGCACTCTCCCACCTCCGGTCCTGAACGTACGCCGCGCGCCATGCCGCCCGCTCCAGCCGCGAACCGGCGCAGGCGCGCGTTGCGCTGGGTCGCGGTGCTGCTTGTCGTGGTGCTGCTGCACTGGATCGCCGCGCAATGGATCGAGCGTCATCGCAGTGCCTCGCAACCACTCGAACCAGACCATGCCCGTGTGCAGGTCGCACTGCTCAAGCCCGAACGCGTCGAGCAGGCGCCCGCGAACGCTGCGCCGCAGCCCGCCGCGCCCGCTCACCCCGCGCCTGCACGCACGCCCGGTGAGCATGTGCTGACCATCACACGTCCCGAAGCCAGGCATGCCGTAACAGCCGCGCCAGCTGATAGCACGCCGGCTTCCGCTACATCTGAAACGACATCGGCTGGATCGCCGGCTTCGTCAACCGGAGTCGCGAGCGCCACGACCGCTGCATCGGGCACCGGGAACGCCGGGGCATCGCATGGCGTGAAGTTCTCCGTGCCGCCTTCGGGCGACCTGCAGTACGACACGTTCTATAACGGTGTGCGCAACCAGCCCGGCACGATCCACTGGACAAGCGATGGGCACACCTACGAGATGATCGTCTCCGTACCGCTGCCGTTTGTCGGCACCTTCACGTACGCGAGTCATGGCCATGTCGACGCGTTTGGCATTGCACCCGATCAGTACATCGAAAAGCGCGGCCATCGCGCCGAAGACGTGACGATTTTCAATCACGCCGACAGACAGATCGCCTTCACGCGCACGCCGACCACCCTGGCGCTGCCAGATGGCGCGCAGGATCGCTTCAGCATGGTCATGCAACTGGCGAGTCTCGTACGCGGTGACCCTGCCGCGTACAAACCTGGCGTCACGCGCGAGTTCTATGTCGCCGACAACGACAGCGGCGAAATCTGGCCCATCGAGACGATCGGTGACGAAAGCGTGCGCATACCGGGCGGCTACGTCGAGGCGCGTCACTTCATGCGCCTGCCGCGACGCGAACGCGACCGGCGACGCATCGATGTATGGCTCGCGCCGTCGCTCGGCTGGCTGCCTGCGCGGCTCGTGCAGACCGAACCGAACGGCACGCAGATCGAACTGCGCTGGCGCGGTACGTCCGCCACGCCAGACCCGGACAGCGACAACACAGCCAACCCGTCCGCACCTTCGGACGGCCCCGGCGGCGCCATCGAAAAACCCTGAGTGACGCAGGCTGGCGCAAATGCCATTCCTGGGTTTCGTTTCGGGTACAGAAGCCCCGCCCGTCTTGCGTCGTTGCGCAATCGCACCGTTTTGCTGCGTTACTTGAAACGTTTCTCACCACCCGGGTCTAAACTGTAGATCCGGACCTTTCACGCGCGTTACTCCGGGTCCACCCCTTGAATTCCACACCATATGCTCCATTTACAGCGCAGGAACGGCCTGGAGCCAACGGAAATATAAGGAGTGTCGCCATGCAGATGATCTATAACAGCCCCAACTATTGTGTTGTCGAGTTCCCGCCGGAAGACGGCCATCTCGCCATGCGTTCCGGTGGCTACGAGATTGTTGACAAGACCATGCAGCGCGAAATCTACATTGATGGTGCAATGGCGGCACGCTTTCGTGAACACGTACAGAAACTGATTGAAGAAGAACCGTCGCTCGACGAAGTAGACGAATTCCTCGGCCAGTTCGACAGCCTGATGCATCAACCGGTGATCCTTCACTGAAACGTCGCCTGGGCGACAACTCCTCTCCTCGAAACCCCGTCCGGCATGCCGGACGGGGTTTTTCTTTTACTGCGGAACAAACGCGCACCAGACGACATCGCGCCCATTGAAGGGCAAAGCCATGCCGCTCCAGCTACAATGATGCGTTTACCGTATCTTTCAGGCGCAAGCCTTGCGAGCCATGACCCAGCCTGCCCAAACCGTTGCTCCTGAACGCTCCGCCGCGACCTATACGCGCGGCGGAGCCCTGCCAGAACACATGAATTCGCGCATCCTGATCCTGGACGGCGCGATGGGCACGATGATCCAGCGCTACAAGCTCGATGAAGCGGGCTATCGCGGCGAGCGCTTCAAGGACTACGGTCGCGACATCAAAGGCAATAACGAGTTGCTGTCGATCACGCAGCCGCGGGTTATCAGCGAGATTCACGAGCAGTACCTCGCGGCAGGCGCAGACATTCTCGAAACCAACACTTTCGGCGCGACCCGTGTTGCGCAGGCCGACTACGGCATGGAAAGTCTCGCCATCGAGATGAATCTCGAATCGGCAAAGCTCGCGCGCGCGGCCTGCGACAAATATTCGAGCGCGGACAAGCCGCGCTTCGTCGCGGGGGCCATCGGACCGACGCCGAAGACCGCGAGTATTTCTCCAGACGTAAACGATCCAGGCGCACGCAACATCACCTTCGACGAGCTGCGCACGGCGTATTACGAACAGGCAAAAGCACTGCTGGATGGCGGCGTCGATCTGTTCCTCGTCGAAACGATCTTCGACACGCTGAACGCAAAGGCCGCGCTGTTCGCGCTCGACGAACTGTTCGAGAACACCGGCGAGCGTCTGCCGGTCATGATCTCCGGCACCGTGACCGATGCATCCGGGCGCATTCTGTCCGGCCAGACGGTCGAGGCGTTCTGGAACTCGCTGCGTCACGCGAAGCCGCTCACGTTCGGCCTGAACTGCGCGCTCGGTGCGGCGTTGATGCGTCCGTACATCGCCGAGCTCGCAAAGCTCTGCGATACGTATGTGTCGTGCTATCCGAATGCCGGCCTGCCGAATCCGATGAGCGATACAGGCTTCGACGAACTGCCGGCCGACACGTCGGGGCTGCTGAAGGAATTCGCACAGGCCGGGCTCGTGAACATCGCGGGCGGCTGCTGCGGCACGACGCCGGAGCACATCGCCGCGATCGCGAAGGCGCTGGCCGACGTCAAGCCGCGCAAGTGGCCGACGCAATACCGCGACGCGGCCTGAACGGCCACACTGACTGCTCATTTTCAATCAGGCAACAAGCAGGCAACCGCGGCAACTCCCCGCAGCACGCAACCGAATCAGGCACAAGACATGACCGATCACACCATGCGCCTCGCCGGCCTCGAGCCGTTCAACGTCACTTCCGGCTCGCTTTTCATCAACGTTGGGGAACGGACCAACGTGACGGGCTCGAAAGCGTTTGCCCGCATGATTCTCAACGGCCAGTTCGACGACGCGCTCGCGGTGGCACGTCACCAGGTCGAGAACGGCGCGCAGGTCATCGACGTCAACATGGATGAAGCGATGCTCGATTCGAAAGCGGCGATGGTCCGCTTCATGAATCTGATCGCCTCCGAGCCGGATATCGCGCGCGTGCCGATCATGATCGACTCGTCGAAGTGGGAAGTGATCGAGGCGGGCCTGAAATGCGTGCAGGGCAAGGCCATCGTGAACTCGATCTCGCTGAAGGAAGGCGAAGAAGCATTCCGCCATCATGCGAACCTGATTCGCCGCTATGGCGCGGCAGCGGTGGTGATGGCGTTCGACGAACAGGGTCAGGCCGATACGTATGAGCGCAAGACGCAGATCTGCAAGCGCTCGTACGACTTCCTCGTGAACGAAGTCGGCTTCCCGCCGGAAGACATCATCTTCGATCCGAACATTTTCGCGATCGCGACCGGCATCGAAGAGCACAACAACTACGCCGTCGACTTCATCAACGCAACGCGCTGGATCAAGGAAAACCTGCCGTATGCGAAGGTGAGCGGCGGCGTGTCGAACGTGTCGTTCTCGTTCCGCGGCAACGATCCGGTGCGCGAGGCGATTCACACCGTGTTCCTGTACTACGCGATCCAGGCGGGCATGGACATGGGCATCGTCAACGCCGGCCAGCTCGGCGTATATGCCGACCTCGACCCGGAACTGCGCGATCGTGTCGAAGACGTGGTGCTGAACCGGCGCGACGACGGCACCGACCGTCTGCTCGAAATCGCCGACAAATTCAAAACCGGCGCCGCGAAGAAAGAAGAGAACCTCGAATGGCGCAACCAGCCGGTCGAGAAGCGTCTCGCCCACGCGCTCGTGCTCGGCATCACGAACTTCATCGTCGAGGACACCGAGGAAGCGCGCGCGAAGATCGCGGCCGCGGGCGGCCGCCCGATCAACGTGATCGAGGGCCCGCTGATGGACGGCATGAACGTCGTCGGCGACCTGTTCAGCCAGGGCAAGATGTTCCTGCCGCAGGTGGTGAAGTCGGCGCGCGTGATGAAGCTGGCGGTCGCGCACCTGATCCCGTTCATCGAAGAAGAAAAGAAACTGCTCGAACTGGCCGGCGGCGATGTGCGCGCGAAAGGCAAGATCGTGATCGCGACCGTCAAGGGCGACGTGCACGACATCGGCAAGAACATCGTATCGGTGGTGCTCCAGTGCAATAACTTCGAAGTGGTCAACATGGGCGTGATGGTGGCGTGCAACGACATCCTCGCGAAGGCGAAGGTCGAGGGCGCTGATATCGTCGGCCTGTCCGGACTCATCACGCCGAGCCTCGAGGAAATGGCTTACGTCGCGTCGGAAATGCAGCGCGACGACTACTTCCGCATCAAGAAGATTCCGCTCCTGATCGGCGGCGCGACCACGTCGCGCGTCCACACGGCCGTGAAGATCGCACCGCATTACGATGGGCCGGTGGTGTACGTGCCGGACGCATCGCGCTCGGTTTCGGTGGCGTCGAGCCTGCTGTCCGATCAGGGCGCGGCGAAGTACCTCGAAGACCTCAAGACCGACTACGACCGTATCCGCGAGCAGCATGCCAACAAGAAGGCGCTGCCGATGGTCACGCTCGCCGAAGCGCGCGCGAACAAAACGAAGATCGACTGGCGCAGCTATCAGCCGGCAAAGCCGAAGTTCATCGGCCGTCGTGTGTTCAAAAATTTCGACCTGAACGAACTGGCCCCGTTCATCGACTGGGGTCCGTTCTTCCAGACGTGGGATCTCGCGGGCCCCTACCCGGCGATCCTGAACGACGAGATCGTCGGCGAATCGGCGCGCAAGGTGTTTTCGGACGCGAAGTCGATGCTCGCACGCCTGATCCAGGGGCGGTGGCTGCAGGCCAACGGCGTGATCGCGCTGCTGCCCGCCAACACCGTGAACGACGACGACATCGAAATCTACACGGACGAATCCCGCTCGGAAGTCGCGCTGACCTGGCGCAACCTGCGCCAGCAGAGCGTGCGTCCGGTCGTCGACGGCGTGATGCGGCCGAACAGGTCGCTCGCCGATTTCATCGCGCCGAAGGATTCGGGCGTCGCCGATTACATCGGGATGTTCGCGGTGACGGCGGGAATTGGCGTCGACGTGAAGGAACAGCAGTTCCTGAAGGATCACGACGACTACAACGCGATCATGCTGAAAGCGCTGGCCGACCGCTTCGCGGAAGCGTTCGCCGAAGCGATGCACGCCCGTGTCCGCCGTGACCTGTGGGGCTATGCGAGCGGCGAAACGCTTTCCAACGACGACCTGATCGGTGAAAAGTACAAGGGCATCCGTCCGGCGCCGGGCTATCCGGCGTGCCCGGACCACCTGGTCAAGCGCGACATGTTCGACTACCTGCAGGCCGGCGAAGCCGGCATGAGCGTGACCGAATCGCTCGCGATGCTGCCGGCGGCAAGCGTGTCGGGCTTCTATCTGGCCCATCCGGACAGCACGTATTTTTCGGTCGGCAAGATCGGCGAAGACCAGCTGGCGGACTACGCGCGGCGCGCCAGCCTGTCAGCCTCCGATGCCCGCCGGGCACTGGCTCCCCAGCTATAGGCGGCCCGCGCGGGACGGACTATATCGTTGCGCGTATAAGCTGAATATTTCAGGCAGCCTGGTTTTCGGCTTTGTAGACTGCGATTGCCTGATCCCGCCAGACGCGGCCCAAAAACGCGTCGGTTCAATGACTTGCAACCGTCATGGAGAAAAATCGCATGAAGAAGCTGACGCTGATATTGACTGGACTTTCACTCGCCTGCGGCGCCTCGGTGACGCTGGCGCAACAGCCGGCGGCCCCGGCGCAGGCGAGCTCGGTGAGTTCGTATTCACCGCCCACGACCAGGCACGTGAAGAAGCCGAAGAAGGCGAAGACAAAAAAGGGTGCCTCGGCGCCGATGGCCGCACCGGCAAACGCCGCCAGCGAGTAAATACCGGCGATCCATCAGCAGGAAACGAAAGAGCCCGCATCGCATGCGGGCTCTTTTTTGTCAGGCAAGGATCGATACGCACGAAGAGGGCATCGCGCTCCATCAGCGCAGTGGCGTACCGCCGGCCCTGTCAGATGCCCCAAAGGACGTCTGTGTTTTCCTTCTGCGCCGCGCGCAGCATGTCGAGGAACGGGAACGCGCGCTGCGCGAGGCCGATCGGAATCTCGTGATGCTCATGGCCTTCTTCCCCTTCGTGGAAGTGGCCGTCGTGCTCGGCGCGCTCTTTCTTGTCGGTGTGAATCGCGGCTTCGAGTTTCGTGATCGCGCCGGGGAGCTCATCGTGCGTGATGACGCCACGCTCGCCTAACCGCTTGCCCACGATACCGACCAGATACTGGGCGAGATTCTCCAGCATCACCACATCCGGACAGGAGCGGCACTTAAAAGTAATCAACATGACATTTCCCTTTTCGTTTTGTTGGATCCGCGCGCGCGGCGTCAATCGGAACGCGTCCGCGCTGGTCCCGCCAACGCTTTCGCGCGTGCCGGCGGCCCCGGCTGTTGCCGGGTATCTCATTGGATATATTAGCACCTGCTAAAATCCGTCTGAACGGAAAAGCGCCGACTGGTGCGCCGCACAGGGCCTTGTGTGCATGGTCACGCGCCGCGATGGCCGGACATGCCGATGGCGCTGCCGCGGCTGTCGCGGCACGAAGCCCGCTTTCCACCTCATTCGACGGACCGGCCGGAAGCATTAAACAAGGCCGGTGCCGCGCCCGAACACACGGACTGCCTCACTGGACTCGCAACAAGCATGCTGCCCGCACATAAACAAACCATCGAAACCCTCTTCGCCGATGCCGTGAAGCAGGTCGCCCGGACGACCCAGGGCGCGACCGAAGCCGCCTTCGTCGAGCCGGTGATCACACTCGAACGCCCAAAGGTCGCCGCGCACGGTGACGTCGCGTGCAACGTCGCGATGCAGCTCGCCAAACCGCTGCGCGCGAATCCACGCCAGCTCGCGCAGCAGATCGTCGAAGCCGTGCTCGCGCATCCGAAGGCTGCGGGGCTCGTCGAAGGCGCGGAAGTGGCGGGTCCGGGCTTCATCAACCTGCGTCTTGCCGCGACCTCGAAGCAGGCCGCGGTCGGCGCCGTCTTCGCCGAAAAAGAAGCGTTCGGCCGCTCGACGCGCGAAGCCGGCAAGCGGGTGCTGGTCGAATTCGTGTCGGCGAACCCGACCGGTCCGTTGCACGTGGGTCACGGCCGTCAGGCCGCGCTCGGCGACGCGCTGTCGAACGTGCTCGCTTCGCAAGGCTATGCGGTGCATCGCGAGTTCTACTACAACGACGCCGGCGTGCAGATCGCCACCCTCGCCGCTTCGACCCAGGCCCGCGCCCGCGGGCTCAAGCCGGGCGATGCCGGCTGGCCGGAGTCGGCCTACAACGGCGAGTACATCGCTGACATCGCGCGCGATTACCTGGCGGGCGAAACCGTGTCGGCAAGCGACGGCGAGCCGGTCAAGGGCGAAGGCGACGTTGAGAACATCGACGCGATACGCCGCTTTGCCGTGGCGTATCTGCGCCACGAGCAGGACATGGACCTGCAGGCCTTCGGCGTGAAGTTCGACCAGTACTATCTGGAATCGTCGCTGTACAAGGAAGGCCGCGTCGAAAAGACGGTCGCGGCGCTCGTCGCCGCCGGCAAGACGTACGACCAGGAGGGCGCGCTGTGGCTGCGCACCACCGACGACGGCGACGACAAGGACCGCGTGATGCGCAAGACCGACGGCACGTACACGTACTTCGTGCCGGACGTCGCCTATCACGTCGCGAAGTGGGAGCGCGGCTTCACGAAGGTCATCAACGTGCAGGGCTCGGATCACCATGGCACGATCGCGCGCGTGCGCGCCGGTCTGCAGGGACTCGGCGTCGGCATTCCGAAGGGCTATCCCGACTACATCCTGCACAAGATGGTCACCGTGATGCGCGACGGCGCCGAGGTGAAAATCTCGAAGCGCGCGGGCAGCTATGTGACGGTGCGCGACCTGATCGAGTGGTCGGGCGGCGCGACGCCGGGCGCGGAAGTGTCGCCGGACCTGCTCGACGAAGAGACGATCCGCCGCGGCCGCGACGCCGTGCGCTTCTTCCTGATCTCGCGCAAGGCCGATACGGAATTCGTGTTCGACGTCGACCTCGCGCTCAAGCAGAGCGACGAAAACCCGGTGTATTACGTGCAGTATGCGCATGCGCGGATCTGCTCGGTGCTGAACGAATGGAAGTCGCGCTACAACGCCGACGAAGCCATTCTGCCGGCGGTTGATCTCTCGCCGCTGGTCACCGAACGCTCGCTCGCGCTGTTGCAGAAGATCGCCGGATTCCCGGACATGCTCGAACACGCCGCGAGCGAGCTCGCGCCGCACGCGGTCGCGTTCTACCTGCGCGATCTCGCGGGTGAATTTCACTCGTTCTACAATGACCGCGCCGAACGTGTGCTGGTCGACGACGAAGCGGCCCGCAACGCGCGCGCCGCGCTTCTCGCCGCGACGCGCCAGGTGCTGGCCAACGGTCTCGCGACGATCGGCGTCTCGGCCCCCGAAAAGATGTAATCGTCGCAATGCGACTTGCGTGCGGCCGTCGTTATAATCGACGGTCGTTCCAGGCTCTTTTCAAGACTCATTTCTCTGGCAGGTGATTCAGACGATGGCAAAACCACGCCGCACAACGAAGCAGTCAAAGCAGTCCGGGGGCACGTTCCTCGGCATCGTGCTGGGCCTCATCGTAGGTCTCGCGATCGCGGTGGTGGTGGCGCTCTATATCACACGTGCGCCCACGCCATTTGTGTCGAAAGTCGCGCCGCCTGCGGCATCGGAGGGTGGCGCAAGCCAGCCGCAATACGATCCGAACCGTCCGCTGCAAGGCAAGACGCCGGGGCAACCCGTGCCGCAGGCCGCCCAGCCGGCGCCGCCGAACACCGCGCCCGGCCAGACGACCAACCAGACGCAGTCGTCGGGCATGCTCGAAGAGCCGCAGATCGTCGAAGTGCCGCCTTCGACCGCGAACGGCGTCGCCGTACCGCCGAAGGCCGCCACCGACAACGGCAGCAGCGCCGCGCCAGGCAAGAAGCCACAACCTTCAGGCGCAACCGCGGGCACGGCAACGTCCGCACCGAAGCAGGCCGAGGCGAACGCGAAGTCAGGCTCCGCGCCCTCCGCCGCGGAGGCGAACACCGGCTATTTCCTGCAGGTCGGCGCCTACAAGACAGCCGCCGACGCCGAGCAGCAGCGCGCGCGTCTTGGCTTCCAGGGTTTCGAATCGAAGGTCACGCAGCGCGATGCCGGCGGCGTCACGTACTATCGCGTACGCATCGGGCCGTTCTCGAAATTCGAGGATATGAACACAACACGCCAGCGGCTGTCTGATGCTGGAGTGGACACCGCCGTGATCCGCTTCACCAGACAGTAACCACAGGCCAACGCCATTCCGCCTTCACAGGTCAATACAACATGATCAAAAAACTACTCGGCATTCTCTTTCTCTCGCTCGGTCTCGTGACCGCTGGCGCAGCGCAGGCTTCGCCCGCCGCGCCGGTCGCCGGCAAGGACTACACCGTGCTCGCCTCGCCGCAACCGGTCGAAGCGCCGGCCGGCAAGATCGAAGTCACCGAATTCTTCTGGTACGGCTGCCCGCACTGCAATGAATTCGACCCGTTCCTCGAGGCGTGGATCAAGAAGCAGGGTCCGGATGTCGTCTTCAAGCGCGTGCCGGTTGCTTTCCGCGACGACTTCATTCCGCACTCGAAGCTGTATCACGCACTCGACGCGCTCGGTCTCGCGCAGCAACTCACACCGAAGATCTTCAACGAAATCCACGTCAACAAGAACTACCTGCTGACGCCGGAAGATCAGGCCAGATTCCTCGCGAAGAACGGCGTCGATCCGAAGAAGTTCATGGACGCGTACAACTCGTTCTCGACGCAGAGCGAACTGCAACGCGACAAGAAGCTGCTCGACGCCTACAAGATCGAGGGCGTGCCGACGCTCGCCGTGCAGGGCAAGTATGAAACCGGCCCGGCCGCGACCGACAGCCTGCCGGGCACGATCCAGGTGCTGGATTACCTCGTCGCACAGATCCGCGCGAAGAAGATGTAACACCCGGGCGCCGGTATGAATTCACCGTTGAAGGTTTTCATTACCGGCGCGTCGAGCGGTATTGGTCAGGCACTCGCCGCCGAATACGTGCGGCGCGGTGCGATTCTCGGCCTCGTCGCCCGTCGCGGCGAAGCACTCGCCGCGTTTCAGCAGGCGCATCCGCAGCACCTCATCTCCGTTTATCCCGTCGATGTTCGCGATGCCGACGCGCTGGCGTCCGCGGC
Organism: Paraburkholderia gardini; assembly: GCF_907164575.1. Lineage (GTDB taxonomy): Bacteria > Pseudomonadota > Gammaproteobacteria > Burkholderiales > Burkholderiaceae > Paraburkholderia > Paraburkholderia gardini. The sequence continues at coordinate 49,587 of NZ_CAJQYY010000009.1, read as the reverse complement.
CGAACAGTTCATCGCGCAATATGGCTGCCCCGACGTGGTGATCGCCAATGCGGGCATCAGCCGCGGCGCGGTCACCGGTCAAGGCGATCTGGCGGCGTTTCGCGACGTGATGGACATCAACTACTTCGGCATGGTCGCGACGTTCGAGCCGTTCGCGCGCGCAATGATCGCGGCACGCAAAGGCACGCTCGTCGGCGTGACGAGCGTCGCGGGCGTGCGTGGACTGCCGGGTTCAGGCGCGTACAGCGCGTCGAAATCGGCGGCGCAGAAGTATCTCGAGGCACTGCGCGTCGAGATGCGGCCGTTCGGCGTCCCGGTCGTGACGATCGCGCCCGGCTACATCCGTACGCCGATGACCAGGCACAATCCGTATCCGATGCCGTTCCTCATGGACGCAGACCGCTTCGCCACGAAGGTCGCCGATGCGATCGCGAAGAAGACCGTCTTCGCGACGTTCCCGTGGCAGATGCGCATCGCGGGTGCGATGCTGCACGTGTTGCCGCGCTGGCTGTACGACCTCGCGTTCGAAAAGGCACCGCGCAAGCCTCGGGCGTCCGATAGCGGATCGTGACGCGTGCGCGTCGAGACACCAACGCGTCGCACAGGAACGCTGTCGACATCGATGCCGGCCGCACGCCGCAATCCATCCATCGGATAGCCGCGCGTTAGGCAACGGGCAAACGCCGTCGCCCATATCGGTATGCCGATTAAGTTGTTGTCGTCGCAACCACGCAGCGTTTAAGCTTTCCCCCAGGCGGGCACGCCCGACTGGCACCCGGCTGGGTCACGCGCCCGCATCGAAAACGATTCACAATAAAGCGGTCTGTATCAGCCACGATCCGCGTCCTCGCAGCGCCCATGCAACGAACCCGGCGCACTGCCTGACCACGTTTGTTACCGGAGATCCTATGCGCTTCAAACTGTTCGCCGCCGCCCTGCTCGCTACAGCGCCCGTGCTCGTCCTCGCGAAGCCGCTGACCGTCTGCACGGAATCGAGCCCGGACGGCTTCGACGTCGTCCAGTTCAACTCGCTCGTGACCACCAACGCTTCGGCCGATGTGATCTTCAATACACTCGTGTCGTACGACGAAGCCGCGAAGAAAGTCGTGCCCTCCCTCGCCGACAAGTGGGACGTAAGCGCCGACGGCCTCACATACACGTTCCATCTGCGTCCGAACGTGCAGTTCCAGAGTACCGGTTACTTCAAGCCATCGCATGCGCTGAACGCCGACGACGTCGTTTTCACGTTCACGCGCATGCTCGACGAGAACAATCCGTGGCACAAGGTGGCTGGCCCGAGCGGCTTTCCGCATGCGCAGTCGATGGGTCTCGTGAAGCTGGTCAAGGCCGTCACGAAAGTCGACGACAACACGGTGAAATTCGAGCTGAACGAGCCGAACGCGACGTTCGTGCCGATTCTCTCGATGGGCTTCGCATCGATCTATTCCGCCGAATACGCCGACCAGTTGCTGAAGGCCGGCAAGCAGGTCGACCTGAACGCAAAGCCGATCGGCACCGGCCCGTTCGTGCTGAAGAGCTACACGAAAGACGCGGTCATCCGTTACGACGTGAACCCGACCTACTGGGGCGCGAAGCCGAAGATCGACCGCCTGATCTACGCGATCACCCCGGACGCCTCCGTGCGCGCGCAGAAGATCAAGGCCGGCGAATGCCAGATCGCGCTGTCGCCGAAGCCGCAGGACGTCGCCGATGCGAAGACCGACAAGTCGCTGAAGGTCGTGCAGACGCCCGCCTTCATGACCGCGTTCGTCGCGCTGAACACGCAGAAGAAGCCGCTCGACAATCCGAAGGTGCGCCAGGCGCTGAACATGGCGTTCGACCGCGCGACGTATCTGAAAACGGTGTTCGACAACACGGCATCGCCCGCGACGAATCCGTATCCGCCGAACACATGGAGCTACGACAAGGCGATCCAGCCGTATCCGTATGACGTCGCGAAAGCGAAGAAGCTGCTTGCCGACGCGGGCCTCCCGAACGGCTTCGAAACGACGATCTGGGTGCGCCCGAACGGCAGCGTGCTGAATCCCAGCCCGAAGGCCGGCGCGGAACTGCTGCAGGCCGACTTCGCGAAGATCGGCGTGAAAGCCGACGTGAAGGTGATCGAATGGGGCGAGCTGATCAAGCTGGCGAAGCAGGGCCAGCACGATGCGCTCTTCATGGGCTGGGCCGGCGACAACGGCGACCCCGACAATTACCTGTCGCCGCTCTTTAGCTGCAATGCGGTGAAGTCGGGGATCAACTTCGCGCGCTATTGCGATCCGCAACTCGACAAGCTGATCGACGAAGGCAAGGCGACACCGGATCAGGCGAAGCGCACGAAAGCCTATGAGGCCGCGCAGAAGATCATCCACGACGAAGCGCTGTGGATTCCGCTGGGTTATCCGGTCGCGGCGGCGCTGACGCGAGCGAACGTGAGCGGCTATAGCGTGAGCCCGTTCGGCCGGCAGAACTTCACGACGGTCGTGGTGCGGTAACGCCGTCACCTGTCGTTTAACGGCGTGCAGAAAAACAGGCCCATGCGGGCCTGTTTTTCCATCAGCAGCGATACGTCAGCGTCATCGTCACGTGGAAAAGCGGATCACGCCATCGCCATCGAACTGACGCTTCAATTCTCCCTTGAGCCATAGCACGTGAAGATGGGCAAGCGCCTCGCCCATCGCGAACGTCAACTGATGGATATCGAGCTGGCGTTTGAACATCAATGGCACGATGTCCGCGGCGCTATGCGGTTTTTCCGCACAGGCGGCGCGTACCTCGGCGAGACGCGCATCGTGATGATCGCGTAGCTGGCCGATACGCGTACGCACGCCCGTAAACGGCTTGCCGTGCGACGGCAGCACGAGCGTATCGGGTGCCATCGTTTCGTAGCGGCCCAGCGACTCCAGATAGAGCGCAAGCGGATTGCTTTCCGGCTCGATGTCGAACACCGACACGTTCGTCGAAATACGCGGCAACACCATGTCACCGGAAATCAGCACGGCGGTTTCCTCGCAATGCAGCGCGCAGTGTTCCGGCGAATGGCCGAAACCCGTGACGACGCGCCACGTGCGCCCGCCGATCGCGAGCCCGTCGCCTTCGCGCATCCGGCGGTATTGCGCGGGTATCGAGGGCACCAGGCTCGAGTAATAGCTCGTGCGGTTGCGCAGCTTGTCGATCGACGCCTCATCGGTCAGACCGTGCCGCGCGAAATGCGCCGCCGCGCGCTCGCCGCCGGCGTTCGAGCCATCGCCGGCCGCCATCACGCGCCCCAGCATGTATTCGCCGAGCGAGATCCATAGCCGGACGTCCCAGCGCTTTCGCCCGCCGCCGGTGCAGATCCAGTCCGCGAGGCCCAGATGATCGGGATGACAGTGCGTGACGATCACCCGCAGCACCGGCAGGCCTTCGAGCGCCGTGTCGAAGACCGTTTCCCAGTTCGCCTTGATCGTGTCGCTGGCGACGCCGCAATCGACGACCGTCCAGCCTGCCTCGCCGTCTATCTCGTCGCGCAACAGCCAGAGGTTGATGTGGTCGAGCGCGAACGGCAGCGGCATGCGCAGCCAGCGCACACCGGGCGCGACTTCGAGAGCGTGGCCCGGTTCGGGAAGCGTGTCGCGGAACGGATAGTCGAGTTGATGTTCAAGAGCATTCATCGTAGGGATCGGTCCAGAAGCGTGGCAGGCGTAGTGCGGGTATTGCGGCAGGTATTGCGATATCGGGCGCACCCTGCTTCGAGGCAATGTTGCACTTTATCAAGGTTGACGATAACGTAAACGTCTATCTCACGTCCAATCCGCTTTGGGCCAGTCGAGTCGGCCATTCACGGGATACCCGATGAACACGCAATACACGATCACCGAGCTCGCGCGCGAATTCGACGTCACGCCGCGCGCCATCCGCTTCTACGAAGATCAGGGTTTACTCTCTCCCAGCCGGGAAGGATCGAGCGGGCTGCGACGCGTATATTCCGGTCGCGACCGCACGCGCCTGAAGCTCACGCTGCGCGGCAAGCGGCTTGGCTTCACGCTGTCGGAAATCCGTGCGTTGCTCGATCTGTACGAATCCCCGACCGACACCGTGCCGCAACTGAACGCGTTCCTTGCGACGGTGAACCGTCATCGCGAAGTGCTCGAACGCCAGCTGGAAGACCTGAACGCGACGCTCGAGGATCTCGCCCAGTACGAAACACAGGCGCGGGCGCTGCTCGAAAGCGGCACGCGAGCCGGGGTTGAAAACGTCGCCGGGCCGGCTACCGGAGACGCCGGGCGCGCTCCGGCGCAGCACGCGCGGCCGGCAGACGGGAAAGTGGCGCATTAGCTTCGGCGCGCGCCCGGGACGATACAATTGCGGGTGACTTCACGACATCAAACGCACGCACGGTCGGTATGAGTCAATTTCCCAAACTGCTTTCGTCGCAGATCGGCTTCGATGTCGCGCAGACCATGCTCGAGGGATTCGATCGTCACTACCGGATTTTCCGCGAGGCGGCGATCCGTGCAAAGACGCTGTTCGAAGCCGGCGACTGGCTCGGGCACCAAAAGCTCGCACGCGAGCGCATCACGTCGTATGACGAACGCGTCGCGGAATGCGTCGTCCTGCTCGAAGACGAATACGACGCGGAAAACATCGACGACGAAGTGTGGCAGCAGATCAAGCTGCACTTCATCGGCCTGCTGACGCGGCATCGCCAGCCCGAATGCGCGGAAACGTTCTTCAATTCCGTGTGCTGCAAGATCCTGCACCGCTCGTATTTCAACAACGATTTCATCTTCGTGCGTCCGGCGATCTCGACCGAATACATCGAGAACGACGAACCCGCCGCGAAGCCGACGTACCGCGCGTATTACCCCGGCAAGGATGGTTTCGCGGCAACGCTCGAACGCATCGTCACGAACTTCCAGCTCGAGCCGCCGTTCGAGGATCTGACGCGCGATGCCGGCTGCGTGATGCAGGCCATTCACGATGCGTTCGGTACGTTCGAAGCGGCGGCCAACTTCCAGATTCACGTGCTGTCGTCGCTGTTTTTTCGCAACAAGGCGGCGTATATCGTTGGACGCATCATCAATGGCGAGGCGGTGCTGCCGTTCGCGATACCGGTACGCCATGTGCAGCCCGGCCTGCTCGCGCTCGATACGGCCCTGCTCAGACGCGAGCAGTTGCTGATCATCTTCAGCTTTTCGCATTCGTATTTCCTCGTCGATATGGAAGTGCCGTCGGCATACGTGGTGTTTCTGCAAACCGTCATGCCGGGCAAGCCGAAGGCTGAAATCTATACGTCGGTCGGCTTGCAGAAGCAGGGCAAGAACCTGTTCTATCGCGACCTGCTGCATCATCTGAAGCACTCGAGCGATCCGTTCATCGTCGCGCCCGGCATCAAGGGGCTCGTGATGCTGGTGTTCACGCTGCCGTCGTTTCCGTACGTGTTCAAGCTGATCAAGGACAGTTTCCCGCCGCCCAAGGAAACCACGCGCGAGAAGATCCAGCAGAAGTACCAGCTCGTCAAACGGCACGACCGCCTCGGGCGCATGGCCGACACGCTCGAATATTCGAGCGTCGCGCTGCCGCTGTCGCGCCTCGACGACGCGCTGCTTCGCGAGCTGGAAAAGGAAGTGCCGTCGCTGCTCGAATACGACGGCGACAGCGTCGTGATCAGGCATCTGTACATCGAGCGAAGAATGGTACCGCTCAACCTGTATCTGCAAAACGGCACGGATGCCGATGTCGATCACGGCATCAAGGAGTACGGCAACGCGGTGAAGGAGCTGATGCAGGCGAACATCTTCCCCGGCGATATGCTGTACAAGAACTTCGGCGTGACGCGCCACGGACGCGTCGTGTTTTACGACTACGATGAAATCGAATATCTGACGGACTGCAATGTGCGCGCCGTGCCCGCGCCGCGCAACGAGGAAGACGAACTGTCGGGCGAGCCGTGGTATGGCGTCGGCCCACACGATATCTTTCCGGAAACGTACGGCACGTTCCTGCTCGGCGACCCGAGGGTGCGCAAAAGTTTCATGAAGCACCATCCGGATTTCTTCGAGCCGGCACTATGGCAAACCAGCAAGGAGCACCTGCTCACGGGTGAACTACCCGACTTCTTTCCCTATGACCCAGGCATGCGATTCTGCAACTGCTATCCAGAGCGCTTCAGCGTTCCGGATGCGCAACCGCAAAACGCGGACGGCGAACCTGCCGCGCGCGCTGAACGTGTCGCGTGATTTCGCTCGCAATTCGCGTTGACCGTCCATGCCGTTTGTTCCTGTTGTTAAGACACTGGGCGCATGACCGGCCCTGAACCCTGACAAGACACCTATGAATACGACTACTCAACCTCCTGCCAATCCGCTCTCGCGTCTGTTCGACAATAACGAGGCGTGGGTTGCACGAGAACTCGCCCAGGATCCGGAATATTTCTCGCGGCTCGCGCATCAGCAGACGCCGGAATACCTGTGGATCGGCTGCTCCGATTCGCGCGTGCCGGCGAACCAGATCATCGGCCTGCCGCCGGGCGAAGTGTTCGTGCACCGCAATATCGCCAACGTCGTCGTGCACACTGACCTGAACTGCCTGTCGGTGATCCAGTTCGCCGTCGATCTGCTGAAGGTCAAGCACATCATGGTGGTCGGCCATTACGGATGCTCCGGCGTCGGCGCGGCGCTGCATGGGCGACGCGTCGGCCTCGCCGACAACTGGCTGCATCACGTGCAGGACGTGCGCGAGAAGCACGCGGCGCTGCTCGAGGAATGGCCGCTTGGCGATGCGCGTCACCGTCGTCTTGTCGAGCTGAACACGATCGAACAGGTCGTCAACGTGTGCCGCACCACGATCGTCAACGACGCGTGGGCGCGCGGCCAGGAGCTGACCGTGCATGGCTGGGCGTATGGCATCCATGACGGCCGCGTGCGCGATCTCGGCATGGCGACGAGCGCGCCCGACACGCTCGCCGCAACGTACGAACATTGCGTGGCCGCCGTATCGGCGGGCCGCGCGCACGAAGCCGACAACGACGTCGTCGTCGCCGATGCCGCGAGGCTCGGCGATGTGCCGGCCATCGTCGAAGGTGTGATCAAGGAGCTGAAACATGAGTGAGATACAACGTGATCCGGTCGTGATCGTTTCGGTGGCGCGTACACCGATGGCCGCGTTCCAGGGCGATTTCGCCGCATTGACCGCACCGCAACTCGGTTCCGTGGCGATCAGGGCGGCCGTCGAGCGCGCCGGCCTGAAACCGGAGCAGGTCGAAGAAGTAGTGATGGGCTGCGTGCTGCCTGCCGGCCTGGGCCAGGCGCCCGCGCGGCAGGCCGCGCGCGGCGCGGGCCTGCCGCTCGCCACGGGCAGCACCACGGTCAACAAGATGTGCGGCTCGGGCATGCGCGCGGCGATGTTCGCGCACGACATGCTGGCCGCCGGTTCCGTCGACGTGATCGTCGCGGGCGGCATGGAAAGCATGACGAACGCGCCGTATCTGTTGCCGAAAGCGCGCGGCGGCATGCGCATGGGGCACGGACAGGTACTCGATCACATGTTCCTCGACGGCCTCGAAGACGCCTACGAAAAGGGCCGTCTGATGGGCACGTTCGCCGAGGAATGCGCAGGCTCCTTCGACTTCACGCGCACGGCGCAGGATGCGTTCGCGATCGAATCGCTGCAACGCGCGAAGCGCGCCAACGAAGACGGCTCGTTCGCATGGGAAATCGCACCGGTTACCGTCGCAAGCCGCAAGGGCGACGTGACGGTCGACCATGACGAGCAGCCGTTCAAGGCGAACCTCGACAAGATCCCGACGCTCAAGCCCGCGTTCAGCAAGACGGGCACCGTGACGGCGGCGAATTCGTCGTCGATTTCCGACGGCGCCGCGGCGCTCGTGATGATGCGCGAGTCGACCGCGAAAAAACTCGGCGTGACGCCGCTCGCGCGCGTCGTCGGTCATACGACGTTTGCGCAGGAACCGGCGAAGTTCACGACGGCGCCCGTCGGCGCGATACGCAAACTGTTCGAAAAGAACGGCTGGCGCGCCGACGATGTCGATCTGTACGAAATCAACGAAGCCTTCGCGGTTGTCACGATGGCCGCGATGAAAGAGCACCATCTGCCGCACGAGAAGGTCAACGTGAACGGCGGCGCGTGCGCACTGGGTCATCCGATCGGCGCGTCGGGCGCACGCATTCTCGTCACGCTGATCGGCGCGCTGAAACAGCGCGGCTTGAAACGCGGTGTCGCGAGCCTGTGCATCGGCGGCGGCGAAGCGACCGCGATGGGCGTCGAGCTGGTTTAAGCAGATGTTTCGCGTGCGGCGCGCGCCGCACGCGAGTGGACGCAAAGCGCGGACGCGGCAAATGACAGGCATGCAAACCGTACATCAGGACGAGGTCGGCAGATGAAGACAGCGTTGATCGTGGGTGCATCACGCGGCATCGGTCGCGAGTTCGCCCGGCAGTACCGGCGTGCCGGCTGGCGCGTGCTGGCCACCGCGCGCGACGAAGCCGCGCTCGATGCGCTGGCCGATCTCGGCGTGGAGACGTTTTCGCTCGATATCGCCGAACCCGAAGAGATCGCCGCCCTCGGCTGGAAACTCGACGGCGAGCCGCTCAATGCCGCGGTGATCGTCGCCGGCGTATACGGTCCGCGTACGGAAACCGTCGAGACCTTCACCGCCGAGGATTTCGATCACGTGATGATCACCAACGTGCGCGGACCGATGCAGCTGATTCCGGTTCTGCTGCCGCTCGTCGAAGACGCGGGTGGCGTGCTCGCCGTGCTGTCGAGCAAGATGGGCAGCATCAGCGAGGCGAGCGGCACGACCGGCTGGCTCTATCGCGCGAGCAAGGCGGCGCTCAACGACGCGATCAAGGTCGCGTCGCTCGAGACCACGCGGGCGGCGTGTCTGTCGCTGCATCCGGGCTGGGTGCGCACCGACATGGGTGGCGCGCAGGCGGCCATCGATCCGGAACGCAGCGTCGCCGGCATGCGCGACGTGCTGGCGCAGGCCGCCGGCGCGCGCGACGCGTTCAATGGCCGCTTCTACCAATACGACGGCACGCCACTCGAGTGGTGAGGAGACGAGGCAGCCATGGTGCTTGATCAGGACCATCAGATGATCCGCGACGCGGTTCGCACCCAGAAGATACTGATCGCGCGCGGACTGAACTGAACCTTCGACGATGACCCTTTCCGCCTCGAAGACAGCGCGGCCGTCCGATTGCCCGTGCGGCGGCGCCGCGCCCAGCCTGCGCAACGGTGCGAAACCGCCTCGTTTTGCCGCGTGTTGCGGGCGGCTCATCGATGGCGGCGCGAGCGCATCCGACGCGCTGGAACTGATGCGCTCGCGTTACAGCGCGTACGTGCTGGGCGAAACGGCGTATCTGCGCGCGACGTGGGCGCCGCAAACCTGCCCCGCGGACCTCGACGTCGATCCCGAAGCCGCCGATGCGCCTCGCTGGCTCGGACTGCAAATCAAACGCTTCACCGCCGTTGACGCCCGCAACGCCGAGGTCGAATTTGTCGCGCGATACAAGGTGGGTGGACGCGCGCACCGGCTGCAGGAACTCAGCCGCTTTGTGCGTGGCGAGGATGGCCGGTGGCGTTACGTCGACGGCGATGTAAGCGAACGCTGATTCCGGTCAGCTTACGATTAGCCTGTCCAGATGGCACGATCCTTCATGGCCCTCAAAATCGCCAGTATTTTCCTGTTGGCCTCGCGCCACTATGTCTTTGGGGCCGGTCCGTCCGCAGGCCGCGCCGGCGCTTGTTCCCGCTGTTTCGCCGATCTGTCTCGCCGGGGTATCGCCTCGATCCGGGGGTTCTCCTGCATTGCACAAAGATAATTTGTCGTGCCAGGATGCCCATGTGGATCTTGCAGTGCCGGCGTATCGCTGGTGCTCAAATAACGGCGTAAACGATTTGCGCGCCGGCCGGCTTTCGGTTCATCCCATACGAATTGCAACTGTATGCGAGTGCTTTGCGCCACATACACGAGATTTTTTGCGCTCTGGCGGGCGCTGAAAACGATTCGTCAGGTGAGAACCGGGAGGCGGCAGTTCTCAGGTGGCGTCCAGGGCAGGCGGGTAGAGCGGATGATGTTCAGAAATATTTTGACCGGATGGATCGTCATGGCGTGTGCGACGCTTGCCGCATCGCCGGTCTGCGCGGATCCGCTTCACGACGCCCCGGCTGGCCCGCTGGGAAGCGCGCACGTCGCGCCGATTGTTCTCGACGACGCCTACCTTCCCACCGTTCCCGCGAGCCTGAATGAGCAGGTCATCCGCATTCCGGCGGACGCTTCCGGCTCGATCACGCTTGAAACGACGATCTACAAGCCGGACGGCGCAGGTCCGTTTCCGATGATCGTTTTCAACCACGGCAAGATTCGCGGCGATCCGCGCACGCAGGAGCGCAGTGATCCGTTGCCGCTTGCGCGTGAGTTCGTGCGACGCGGTTACGTGGTCGTGGCGCCGAACCGTCGCGGCTTTGCGGAATCAGGGGGCACTTACGAGCAGGATGGTTGCGATATCGCGCGCAACGGGTTGGGTCAGGCGGCCGACGTGGCGGCGACGATAAATTTCATGTCGAGGATGCCGTACGTCGATGCGACGCATATCGTTGTGTCCGGCACGTCACACGGTGGTCTCGCGACGATTGCATATGGTTCCGAAGCGACGTCGGGCGTGCGGGCGCTGATCAATTTTTCGGGCGGACTGCGGCAAGACTCGTGCGCCGACTGGCAGGGCAACCTGGTGCAGGCGTTTGGCGATTACGCCGAAAAGACGCGTGTCCCGTCGCTGTGGCTGTATGGCGATAACGATTCGATCTGGCCGGCCGCGCTGGTTGGGAAGATGTACACCGCTTACGTGGAGCATGGCGCGAGCGCGAAGATGGTCGATTTTGGCGTGTACAAGAACGACGCGCATCGGCTGGTGGGCGATCGCGACGGCGTGCGGGTCTGGTGGCCGGCCGTCGAGGCATTCCTTGCGCGGGTGGGGATGCCCACGGGCGTGCAATATCACGTGACTGATCCGGCGCCACCGAAGCCGACGGGATTTGCATCGATCGATGCTGTCGATGCCGTGCCGTTTCTCGATGAAGCGGGACGCAATGGGTATCGGAACTTTTTGCATCAGTACCCGAGCCGGGCGTTTGCTGTTTCGGATTCCGGATCGTGGTCATGGGCGGAGGGCGGCGATGATCCGATGTCGGTGGCGATGGCCAACTGCCAGAAGCATAGTGAGGATGCGTGTCGGCTTTATGCTGTGAATGAGGCCGTCGTATGGAAGGGGTCTGCTGATACGCAGACGGCTGATGGGGCGGGTGATTCTGCTGCTGAAGGGAAAGGGGCGCTTGCTGCTCGCTAGCGCGAGCGGTTTTTCTGTTTTTTGCTTTTTTCTGTTTTTTGCGTTTTTTTTGCTCTCGCTGGTTCTGCTTTTTCTCTCTGGTTTTTTCCTCTTTCTGGTTGGCCTTTCCTTGTATTCGTGTCGGTCTATTGGCGTCGCCCCTGTGCGGGGCGGCACCTACTTTTCTTTGTCCCCCAAGGGGACTTCCTTCGGGGCGTCTTCCAAAGAAAAGTAGGCAAAAGAAAGGCGCTCCGAAACCTTATCTCTTCCCGGTGTGTCATCTCTGGGGAATGGCAACCCATGAAGTGTCGCCCCCACGCTTCACCCGGCATCGGTCCCCGCGCGATTCCATCCCGCGCGAGTTCAGTGCCCGTGACAAAGCCGTCGTCCACCCGACTCCGCGCTACGCGCATCGCCGACCGACATAACCCCCTCTCCGCGCACTCGCACTCGCGCCCTCAATCGCGATCGGCGATCCTCAGCCCCTGATGCCGGCACCATCGAGCGGCCGTTCCGCGACGCACGTAGAGCGGAGTGGGATGAATGAGCCCTGTGTCACGGGCGGTGCTGTGCGGGGGATCAGATCGTGCGCGGACCAGCACGGCATGAAGTGCGAGGGCGACATCTTATGGGGTGCCATTCCCGGCGGGTGACACACCGGGAAGAGATAAGGTTTCGGAGCGCCTTTCTTTTGCCTACTTTTCTTTGGAAGACGCCCCGAAGGAAGTCCCCTTGGGGGACAAAGAAAAGTAGGTGCCGCCCCGCACAGGGGCAACGCTAATAAACCGACACCAATACAAGGAAAGGCCAAAGCAACACCAGAAAACGAAAAACAAAATGCCGCCCCGCCAAAGGGGCAAAAAGATCCCTCATTGGGCGGCATGACTTTGCCGTCGTCATCTGCGCTCATCTGCGATGTTCGTAAACCAACAGCCCTGAGCCGCGCCAAACCCCCTTCAACCTCGAGCCAAACAGAAAAACCCAGCAAATTCCAGCTAATGCAAACACCAGGATAAACAGCTAATCTGAGCCCCGAATCGACCGCGATGCCCCACATCGCCGCGCAAAAAACCGACGATTGACCAAAAACCACCGAACAAACACGCCTGAAAAAAAGCAGGCCCGCATGAACATGCGCACAACACCTACATCAACCGAAGACTGGATCACCCGCAGCCTGCGTGCCGTCTGGCATCCCTGCACGCAGATGAAACATCACGAGCGTCTGCCGCTCATCGCCGTCGCGCGCGGCGCGGGCCCGTGGCTTTATGATCGCGACGGCCGTCGCTATCTCGATGCCATCAGCTCCTGGTGGGTCAACCTTTTCGGTCACGCCAATCCACACATCAACGCCGCGCTCAAAACGCAACTCGATACGCTCGAACACGCAATGCTCGCCGGCTGTACGCACGAACCGGCAATCGAACTGGCCGAACGTCTGCACGCACTCACGCAGAACACGCTCGGTCACGCATTCTTCGCGTCGGACGGCGCGTCAGCCGTCGAAATCGCGCTCAAGATGAGCTTTCACACGTGGCGCAATCGCGGCCACGATGAGAAACGCGAATTCGTCTGCGTCGCGAACAGCTATCACGGCGAAACGATCGGCGCACTCGGTGTCACCGACGTCGCCCTCTTCAAGGACGCCTACGATCCGCTGATCCGCAACGCACATGTCGTCGCTTCGCCAGATGCCCGACTCGCGCAGGATGGCGAAACAGCCGCCGATGTCGCACGCCGCGCGCTCGATAACGTGCGCGCGCTCTTCGATGCGCGAGGCACGCACATCGCCGCGCTGATCGTCGAGCCGCTCGTGCAATGTGCCGCTGGCATGGCAATGCACGATACGTCGTACATTGCCGGCCTGCGCGCGCTATGCGACCAGTACGGCATCCATCTGATCGCCGATGAAATCGCCGTCGGCTGCGGCCGCACGGGCACCTTCTTCGCGTGTGAACAGGCCGGAGTGTGGCCCGATTTCCTGTGTCTGTCGAAGGGCATCAGCGGTGGCTATCTGCCGCTTTCAATCGTTCTGTCACGCGACGAAATATTCGAAGCGTTCTACGACGACGACACCACGCGCGGCTTTCTGCACTCGCATTCGTACACAGGCAATCCACTCGCGTGCCGCGCCGCACTCGCGACACTCGATCTCTTCGAAAACGATAACGTCCTCGCTGCCAATGCGAAAAAATCCGCGATGCTGCGCGCCGCGCTCGAACCGCTAGCAACACATCCGCAGGCACGTAATCTTCGCCAGTGCGGAACGATCTTCGCGTTCGATGCCGTCCTCGAAGACAAAGCAGAAGCCGCGACCTTCTCGCGCCGCTTCTTCGAAAACGCGCTGCAGCGCGAACTGTTGCTACGCCCGATCGGCACAACCGTGTATCTGATGCCGCCGTACATTCTCGACGACGCGGAACTCGCGCTGCTCGCAGCACGCACGCGCGATACGTTCGACGCCACACTCACGAGAGCTCGCTAATGCATTTGCTGGACACACTCACACAAGGCCTGAACGATATCGACGCACGCGGTCTGCGGCGTCGCCGCCGTACCCTCGATACACCGTGCGCCGCACACATGACGGTCGACGGTCGCGCGATCATCGGCTTCGCAAGCAACGACTATCTGGGCCTCGCCGCGCATCCGGAACTCATCGCGGCCGTCGCGGAAGGCGCACAGCGCTACGGCGCGGGTAGCGGCGGCTCGCATCTGCTCGGCGGCCACTCGCGCGCCCACGCGCAACTCGAAGAGGATCTCGCCGCATTCGCGGGCGGCTTCATCGATGCGCCGCGCGCGCTCTACTTCAGCACCGGCTACATGGCGAACCTCGCCGTCGTGACGGCGCTCGCGGGCCGCGGTACGACGCTCTTCTCCGATTCGCTGAATCATGCTTCGCTGATCGACGGCGCGCGGCTCTCGCGTGCCGACGTGCAGATTTATCCGCACGCGGACGCGGATGCGCTTTCGGCAATGCTCGAAGCGTCGGACGCCGCGGTGAAGATGATCGTCACCGACACGGTCTTCAGCATGGACGGCGACATCGCGCCGCTCGCCGCGCTCGTCGCGCTGGCGGAAAAACACGGCGCGTGGCTCGTCGTCGACGATGCGCATGGCTTCGGCGTGCTCGGCCCGCAAGGTCGCGGGGCACTCGCGCACGAAGCGCTGCGCTCGCCGCATCTCGTGATGGTCGGCACGCTCGGCAAGGCCGCGGGCGTGTCCGGCGCATTCGTCGCCGCGCACGAGACGGTGATCGAATGGCTCGTGCAGCGCGCGCGCCCCTACATTTTCACGACCGCGGCGGCGCCCGCCGTCGCGCATGCGGTCTCGGCAAGCCTGCGCATCATCGGCGGCGACGAAGGCGAGACGCGTCGTGCGCATCTGCGGACGCTGATCGAACGCACGCGCGCGATGCTCAAGGAAACCTGCTGGTTGCCGGTCGATTCGCACACAGCCGTGCAACCGCTCATCATCGGCGCGAACGAAACCACGCTCGAAGTCGCCGCCGGACTCGATCGCGCGGGCCTGTGGGTGCCTGCGATCCGTCCGCCGACAGTGCCCGCCGGCACGTCGCGCCTGCGCATCTCGCTGTCGGCGGCGCATTCCCACGCGGATATGGACCAGCTGGAAACCGCGCTGAAAACGCTGAGCGGGTGCGCTGCATGAACGCGCCGCTCTCCGTTTTCGTCACCGGCACCGACACCGGGATCGGCAAGACGCTCGTCTCGGCAGCGTTGCTTCGCGGCTTCTCGCGTGAAGGACTGCGCGCCGCCGCGATGAAGCCGGTCGCCGCCGGCGCATTCGAGCGCGACGGCGTGTGGCATAACGAAGACGCGGATCAGCTCGACGCAGCCGCCAGCGTGCTGCTGCCCGCCGCGATACGCACGCCGTTTCTGCTGCGCGAACCCGCCGCGCCGCACATCGCGGCCGCGCTGGAAAACGTGTCGCTCGATATCGCGCACATCGTCGATTGTCACGCCGAGGCGCTGACGCTTGCGGATGTTGTCGTGGTCGAAGGCGTCGGCGGCTTTCGCGTGCCGCTCACCGATGCACACGATACGGCCGACCTCGCGCTCGCGCTAAACCTGCCGGTGGTGCTCGTGGTCGGCATGCGGCTCGGCTGCATCAGCCACACGCTGCTCACCGCGGAAGCGATTGCCGCACGCGGACTGCAACTGGCCGGCTGGGTCGCGAACCGCATCGACCCGGCAATGCATTTCGCTGACGAAAACATCGCCACGATCCGCGACTGGCTGGACCGGCACTACGACGCGCCGCTCCTCGGCGTCGTGCCGCATCTGAGCCCCACATCACCCGACGACGCCGCGAATCATCTGGACGTCGCCACCCTGTTGCATGCGCTGCGCGAAGCGCGGCACTGAACACGAATTGAATCACCGTCTCCGAGGATTGACGCCATGACCGATCTCCACACAGAAACCACACTCGCCGAGCCTTCCGCTCAACATGCTGGGGGCGCCGCGAATATCGCAAGCACGGCAAATGCAGCATCATCACCCGCGCGCTGGCGCGTGGCGGATATCGTCGCGTTGTACGAACTGCCGTTCAACGATCTGCTGTTTCGCGCGCAACAGGTGCATCGCGAGCATTTCGATGCGAACAGCGTGCAGCTTTCCACGCTGCTGTCGATCAAGACGGGCGGCTGCGAGGAAGACTGCGCGTACTGTCCGCAATCGGTGCATCACGACACGGGTCTGAAGGCCAACAAGCTGATGCCCGTCGACGAGGTGCTCGCAGCCGCCCGTGTCGCGAAAGAGAACGGCGCGACGCGCTTCTGCATGGGCGCGGCGTGGCGCAATCCGAAGGACCGTCATCTTGAGCCGATCAAGGAAATGATCCGCGGCGTGAAAGCGATGGGTCTCGAAACGTGCGTGACGCTCGGCATGCTCGAACCACATCAGGCGCACGGACTGCGCGAAGCCGGTCTCGACTATTACAACCACAACCTGGATACGTCGCCGGAGTTCTACGGTCAGATCATCTCGACGCGCACTTATCAGGACCGTCTCGATACGCTGGAGCGCGTGCGCGATGCGGGCATCAACGTGTGCTGCGGCGGAATTGTCGGGCTGGGCGAATCGCGTCGCGAGCGCGCGGGCCTCATCACGCAGCTGGCGAACATGGAGCCGTATCCGGAGTCGGTGCCGATCAACAATCTGGTGCAGGTCGAAGGCACGCCGCTCAGCGGCACCGAGGCGCTCGATCCGTTCGAATTCGTACGCACGATCGCGGTCGCGCGCATCACGATGCCGAAAGCGATGGTGCGCCTGTCGGCCGGGCGCGAGCAGATGGACGAGGCGCTGCAGGCGATGTGTTTCCTCGCGGGCGCGAACTCGATTTTCTACGGCGACCAGTTGCTGACTACCCGCAACCCGCAGGCCGAAGCCGACCGCAAGCTGCTGGAACGCCTCGGCATCCGCGCCGAAGCGGCACAGCAGATGCCCGTCGAGCAAAGCGGCTGCGAACATGGCTGTGATCGTCACTGATTTTTCTTCGACGTGAAGCGTGGCGCGACGCCCTGAACGCGTCACGCCGGACCGCTGCAATGCAAAAGGCCGCCTGATCGCTCAGGCGGCCTTTTGCATGGTGCTACGTGCGCGTCCGCTCAGCGCATCACTTCCGGTCGACGATGATCTGATCGAACGTGCCGCCATCCGAGAAATGCGTTTGCTGCGCCTTCTGCCAGCTGCCGAATTCCTGCTCGACGGTGAATGTCTTCAGCGGCCTGAATTCGTTTGCGTGCTTTGCCAGCACACTCGCATCACGCGGACGCAGATGATGCTGCGCGATGATCTCCTGCGCTGCCGGCGAATACAGATACTGCAGGTATGCCTGCGCCTCCTTGCGCGTGCCGCGCCTGTCGACCACCTTGTCGACGAGTGTCACCGGCGGCTCGGCCAGCAGGCTGATGGACGGATAGACCGCTTCGAAACTGTCCGCGCCCACACCGGTATCGATCAGCGAAACCTCGTTCTCGAACGTCACCAGCACGTCGCCGATATCGCGCTGGGTGAACGTCGTGGTCGCGCCACGACCGCCCGTGTCGAGTACTGGCACGTTCCTGAAGATGGCTTTTTCGAAATCGAGCGCCTGGGCGTCCGTGCCGCCGTGCTGCTTGCGATAGCCCCACGCCGCGAGATACGTGTAGCGGCCGTTACCCGACGTCTTCGGATTCGCGATCACGACCTGCACGCCCGGCTTCGCGAGATCGTCCCAGTCCTTGATGTGCTTCGGGTTGCCCTTGCGCACGAGGAACACCATGGTCGTCGTGTACGGCGCGCTGCCGTTCGGCAGGCGTGCGCGCCAGTTCGCCGGCACGAACTGTCCGCGTTCGGCGAGCAGGTCGATGTCGTTCGGCTGGTTCATCGTGACGACATCTGCCTGCAGACCCTGTGTCACCGATAGCGCCTGTGCGCTCGACGCGCCATGCGACTGGCGTATGGATACGGTTTCGCCCGTCTTCTGCCTGTAGGCCGCAACGAAGCTCGTGTTGATGTCCTTGTACAGTTCGCGCGTCACGTCATAGGACACGTTCAGCAGCGACACGTCCGCCCGCGCGCTACCTACGCAACCCAGCGACAGCGTGAGCGCCGATATCCCCGCCGCCAGCCGGCGCGCCTTCCCCGATTTGCCTGCCTTGCCTGTCATTACTTCCCCGCTCATTGATGATGAATGCATATGCCGCCAGCTAAAGATCTGCAGCCAGAAGCGCGACTTTATCGAAT
Source organism: Paraburkholderia gardini (assembly GCF_907164575.1). GTDB lineage: Bacteria > Pseudomonadota > Gammaproteobacteria > Burkholderiales > Burkholderiaceae > Paraburkholderia > Paraburkholderia gardini. The sequence goes on along the minus strand of NZ_CAJQYY010000009.1, from coordinate 31,508 downwards.
CGACCGGAATGGCGCTGACAGGCAACGACACATCCTATGCCATCCGGGCGAATGTCCGACATGATCTGGATTCCGTACGATCGGCCCGATGCTGTTATCTCACAGCCTTGTTCGGTCATTCGCCATGGATATGCGAATGAATCTGTCAATTTTGTTTGCAGGATGGTTCGCCACGTCATGGATATCCTATACGATGATTCTCCCAGGTTGATCGATGCGAATGCGCACGAAACGTCGCACTCGGCGTTTCGCCGAAGTGAGGAGGAAGAGATGACCGTACACATCAGCAGACTCGATGCTGCCTGGAGGCAACTCAAGGAAGACGTCCAGGTATTGCGGCACGATATCCGCGACGTTCGCGATGTCATGTTCAACGGCTTCCGTGACCTTCGCGCGGAGTTTCGTGCCGAACAAAGCGCGCTTCGGGATCAGTCTCGCGCCGACAATAGCGCGCTACGAGGCGAGATTCGCACGGACATCAGCGAGATTCGCGCGGAGATCGGTCAATGCCGAGCTGAAGCCCATACCGATATCGGCGGCCTTGGCGCCGAAACACGCGTGGAATTCAAATCGGTCCGCACCGATATCAGCGATCTCAGAGCCGAAATGCGCACTGATTTCAACTCCGTTCACAGTGAAATCGATAGCCTTCGGACTGAAATGCATGCTGAAATCGGTGGTTTCCGGACTGAAATGCACGCTGGAATCGGTGGTTTCCGGACTGAAATTGACGGCCTTCGAACGGCAGTGCGCGCTGACATCGCCGATGTCCGTACCAGCATCACCGGCGTCCGAAGCGAGCTACGCCTGGAAATCCGTCTCATGTGGGCGGGATTCTTTGCGCTGGCGGGCATCATGGCGAAAGGCTTTAACTGGGTCTGACCAGCGCAGGCCGGTCGCTCACACCACGGCCTGCACCGCGCACACCGTCGCTTCCTCGAGAAATCGCAGCGGTGCCGCGCAATGCGCCAGCGTATCGACGAAGTACTTCGCCCGGGGCCAGGGTCCAAATCCTGCTGCCGTATTGATGTGCCCCGCATCGCCCAGATTGACGAACGCACTGCCGAGACGCGCCGCCATTTCGCGCGCCCCGGCAAGCGGCATCCACGGGTCGGTCTCGCTCGCGATCAGGATGGACGGAATGCCCAGTCTTCGTGCGTCGAACGCACCGGCGAACGCGAATTTCTCCGGGCTCGCCGGTGCAACGAGCAGCACGCCCACGACTTCGCTCGCGTACGCGGCCTGCTGCAATGCATGCGCGGTCGCAAGGCACCCAAAACTATGCGCGGCGAGCACGAACGGACCACGCTCGCGCGCGATCACATCGCGAACCGATTGCGACCATCGAACGAGTTCAGGCGCATTCCAGTCGGCCTGTTCGACGCGCAGCGAGCGGGCGAACTGCCGTTCGAGCCAGGTTTGCCAGTGTGCGCCTTCGCTGCCATGCAGGCCTGGCACGGTGACAACGCGCGGCGGCCACGTCGATTTGCTGCAGGACATGATTCTCCTCACGGGCGGAATCCTTAAATTGCATTGTCGCGTGCGATTCCTTGCCGCCGAACCAATTTATCGTGCTTTGTTTATCGTATGAATCGGCACGGCAGGCCCCTTGAGGTGAGGTTCAGGGACAGCGCGCCGCCAGGCGGCGCGCGCGTTGTCCCGCGAAAAAGTAGAATGAGGCCTGTCCATAAAAGGAGAACGCCTCATGTCGCAAGCACCGTCCCCACAGGCACGTTCGCTGCAACCGTTCCACCTCGCGTTTCCGGTAACCAGTCTCTCGAACGCCCGCGCGTTTTACGGTGACCTGCTGGGTTGCGCCGAAGGCCGCAGTTCGCCGGAATGGGTCGACTTCGATTTCTTCGGCCACCAACTGGTCGCTCACCTGGCGCCGGACGAAGTGAGCCGCGCCGCCGTCAACGCCGTCAACGCCGTCGACGGCGACGACGTACCGGTCCGTCACTTCGGCGTCGTGCTGACAATGGATGACTGGCACGCGCTCGCGGAACGTCTGAAGGCCGCAGGTACGCGCTTCATCATCGAGCCGCATATCCGCTTCAAGGGTGAGGTTGGCGAGCAGGCAACCATGTTCTTCCTCGATCCGTGTGGCAATGCGCTCGAATTCAAGGCATTCAGGGACATCGGACGGCTCTTCGCGAAATGACGCGCTTCGCCGCCATCACCGGCCTGCATACGTGAGCCTATGAAGATACTTTTCTACATGCCGCATGCGGACGCAGGCGCCTGGCTTCATGACTTCGCCCGCGCGCTGCCGGAAGCCAATCTGCGTGAGTGGCAGCCAGGCGATCGCGAGCCGGCCGATTTCGCTGTTGTCTGGCGCCCGCCGCGCGAAATGTTCGAGAGCCGCGATGACCTGCGCGCCGTGTTCAATCTCGGCGCTGGCGTGGATGCGATTCTCGCGCTCGAACACGCGAATCCCGGCACGCTCCCGCGTCACGCGCAGGTCGTGCGTCTCGAAGATTCCGGCATGGCGCCGCAGATGGCCGAATACGTCACGCACGCCGTGCTGCGCTACATGCGCCGGTTCGACGAGTACGAACGTCAACAGACCGAACGGCGCTGGCGCGAAATCGACCCGCATCCGCGCGCGACGTTCACCGTCGGTGTGCTCGGCCTTGGCGTGCTCGGTGCGCATGTCGCGAAAACACTCGCGTCGTTCGACCTGCCGGTACGCGGCTACAGCCGCGGCGCCAAACAGATCGACCGCGTGGCGACATACGCGGGCGATGCGCAGCTCGATCCGTTCCTCGATGGCGTCAAGGTGCTGGTGAACCTGCTGCCGCACACGCCTGACACCCGAGATGTGCTGAACGCCCGAACCTTTTCGAAGCTCGCGCGCGGTGCGTACCTCGTCAACGTGGCGCGCGGCGGACACCTGGTCGAGCAGGATCTGCTCGACGCGCTCGCGCACGGCCAGCTCGCCGGCGCGACACTCGACGTTTTCCGCGAAGAACCGTTGCCGCCCGACCATCCGTTCTGGCGCGAGCCGCGCGTTACGATTACACCGCATATCTCGGCCGTGACGTTGCGCGAAGACAGCGTCGTGCAGGTCGCGCGCAAGATCCAGTCGATGATGCGCGGTGAGCCGGTCACCGGCGTGGTCGATCTCGCACGCGGATACTGAACACAATCAATACGCCGCTCCGATGCGGCAGGAGACAGGTCATGGCGTTGCCCCAGTCAGTCAAGATCGTTGAAGTCGGTCCGCGCGACGGACTTCAGAACGAAAAAGAGTTCGTCCCGACCCGCATCAAGGTCGACCTCATCAACCGGCTGTCGGCGGCGGGATTTCGTAACGTCGAATCCGCGTCGTTCGTTTCGCCGAAATGGGTGCCGCAGATGGCCGACGGCGCCGATGTGATGGCCGGCATCGCACGCCGTCCGGGCACGATTTACTCGGTGCTGACGCCGAACCTGCGCGGCTTCGAAGGCGCGCTCGCCGCGAAGGCCGATGAAATCGTGATCTTCGGCGCAGCGAGCGAGGCGTTCTCGCAGAAGAACATCAATTGCAGCATCGCCGAAAGCATCGCGCGCTTCGAGCCGGTTGCGCAGGCAGCGAAAGCGGCCGGACTGCGCATTCGCGGCAGCGTGTCGTGCGCGCTGGGATGCCCGTATCAGGGCGAAGTGCCGGTCGCGTCGGTGGTCGACGTGGCCGAACGCTTCGCGGCGCTCGGCTGCGACGAAATCGATATCGCCGATACGATCGGCGTCGGTACACCGAAGCGCACGCGTGAAGTCTTCGAGGCCGTGACTCACGTGTTTCCACGCGAACGTCTGTCGGGTCACTTTCACGATACGTACGGTCAGGCGCTCGCCAACATCTACGCCGCGCTGAACGAAGGCATCGAGATCTATCACGCGTCGGTGGCCGGGCTGGGTGGCTGCCCTTACGCGAAAGGCGCGACCGGCAACGTCGCCACCGAGGATGTCCTGTATCTGATGAACGGCCTTGGCATCGAAACCGGCATCGACCTCGCGCAGGTCGTGGCGATTGGCGACTTCATCTCGACGGCGACCGGCAAGCCGAATGGATCGCGCGCGGGCAAGGCGCTCCTTGCGAAAGCGCGCAGCGAAGAGACGCGGTGCGCCTAGCACCACGTTCGCGCCACATTAGCGGCGCACGATTACAGCAAACAGAAAGTAGAACGGAACAGCAACCATGATGGACAGCACCTCCACGACCTCTCAAGGATCCGGCAACCTCGACGATCTGCCCGACTCTGCCCGCCGCGTCGCGCTGCTGCTGCGCGAGCATGGTCACGCGAAGCCGGTTGTCATGCTGCCGGAAACGGGCAAGACATCGGCGGAAGCGGCGGCCGGGCTCGGCTGCTCAGTGGCGCAGATCGCCAAGTCGATCCTGTTTCGCCGGCGCGACGACGATGCGCCCGTGCTCGTGATCGCGAGCGGCGTGAACCGCGTCGACGAAAAGAAGGTGGCGGCACAGGTCGGCGCAATCGGACGCGCGGACGCGAAGTTCGTGCGCGAGAAAACCGGCTACGCGATTGGCGGCGTGTGCCCGATCGGCCATGCGACGCCGCCCGTCACGCTGATCGACGCCGACCTGCTCGCGCTCGACAGCCTGTGGGCCGCGGCCGGCCATCCGCACGCGGTGTTCAACCTTTCGCCGCAGGAACTCGTCGCGCTGACTGGCGCGCCGGTTGCCGACGTCGCACTTCGCGAGCCCGCATGACGGCGGGCAGCAACGCCGGAGACAGGGAAAGCGGCAACGCGAACATCGCACCGGTGCCGTCGCCGTGCATCGACGTCTGTCGCATGAACCGTGCAGCGGGATGGTGCGAAGGGTGTCTTCGCACCATCGATGAAATCAGGGGCTGGTCGTCGTTCGACGAACAGCAAAAGCGCGCGGTCTGGGACGCCATCGATGTGCGCCATGCACAACTCATCGCTGAAAAGAAGGTTCCAACGTGAACGCGCCGCCCCGGGTTGTGACCATCGGCGAGACGTTCAGCAGCACGCTCGCGCTATCGGCGGATTCAGTGAAGTCGTTTGCTTCGCTGGTGAACGATCTGAATCCGCTCCATCACGACGACGCGTACGCAACTGCAAGCCGCTTCGGCGGGCTGATCGCATCGGGCACGCAGCCGTCGGCGCATTTCATGGCGCTCCTCGCGACCCATTTCTCGACGTACGCACAGCCGCTCGGCCTCGAATTCGACATCAAGCTGAAGAAGGCCGTCTACGCGAACGACACGCTGACCATCACGTGGCATGTGCGCGATGCGTGGTGGAAGCCGAGCCTCAACGGCGACCTCACGCAACTCGACGGCAACGTCGTGAACCAGCGCGGCGAAACGGTGCTGCTCGGCACCTCCACCATTCTCGTCATGCCGAAACCGGAGCGCGCCGCACGATGATCACACTGCCCGCGTCGATACGCGTCTTCGAACGCGGCTGGCTGTCGTCGAACAATGTGCTGCTCGTCGACGATGCGTGCGCGGCACTCGTCGACACCGGCTACGCGTCGCATGCACAGCAGACGCTCGCGCTCGTTCAACGGGCGCTCGGCGAGCGGCCGCTGGATCTGATCGTCAACACGCATCTACATTCGGACCATTGCGGCGGCAATGCGCTGTTGCAGGCCACCTGGCCGTGCCGCACGGCGATTCCGTCGCTGGAAGCGGACGCCGTGCGCGAATGGGACGAAGCGCGCCTCACCTTCCGCGCGACCGGGCAAACGTGCGGACGCTTCGGGTTCACCGAGACGATCGAACCCGGCACGACGCTTACGCTCGGCGCGCTGCAATGGGACGTGCTCGGCGCGCCCGGACACGATCCGCATTCACTGATGCTGTACTGCCCGGCCGAACGCGTGCTGATCAGCGCCGACGCGCTGTGGGAAAACGGCTTCGGCGTGATCTTTCCCGAACTGGAAGGCGAAAGCGGCTTTGCGGAAGAGCAGACGGTGCTCGAGCAGATCGCGCAGCTCGACGTGCGCGTGGTCATTCCCGGCCACGGCGCACCGTTCACCGACGTCCAGCCGGCGCTCGAAAGGGCGTTTTCGCGCGTCGCGTGGCTGCGCGCCGATCCCACGCGCAATGCGAAGAACGCGCTGAAAGTCCTGATCGTGTTCAAGCTGCTGGACGTGCGTGCGATGACGTTCGACACGCTGCTGGCCATGCTGGATGAAGCGAACGCGATGCGCGCCGCCGCCACGATGCTCGCGCCGCGAACACAATGGCCGGCGCTGCTGGCGGAGCTGGTCGAAGGGCTTGCGAAGAGCGGCGCGCTGAGCGTCGATGGTGAGCGCATTCTCGCGCCCACGGCGTGAGGCGGCCTGTAGACGTGCCCTGCACACGGTGACGCTCAACAGCGGCCGCACAAAAAAGAAAGCCGCTCACCAGCGATGGCGAACGGCGCAATTTTTGACGACGTGATCAACGTCGAAACGGATGATACCGAGCGGACCTTTCGAACGCATCGGTGATTTCCCTACAGAAGCATGACGTCCACTGAAAAACCGCATGCCCTCTGATGGTGCGAACCGCACTCGTAAGCGTTCGCAACATTCATCGTTCTTTGCGACCGGTCATCTTGCGCGGCGAACTGGCGAAGAAGCTGCCGCCGTGGAATTCACGCTTTAAGATACCGAATAACGTCGCTGTGGCACGATACGCCAGCCGAGATTGACGCCCGCGGCGGCGAGCAGAATGAGCGCGGCACCCGCCACCTGCACCCAGGCGAGCTTCTGCCCGAACGCCACGCGATCCACGATGATGGCGACGACCGGATAGATGAACGAAAGCGCGCCGGTCATCGCGGTCGGCAGCTTCTGGATCGCGCCGTAGAGCAGCACGTACATCACGCCGGTATTGACGATCCCGAGCGTCGCCAGCTTCAGCCATTGCGTGCCGCTCGCGGGCAGTGCGTCGAAATGGACGAACGGCGCGAGCATCAGCACGCCGAGCCCAACCTGGATCAGCGCGATCAGATGCGGCGGCGTGCCCTTCAGATGCTTCGTGATGATCGACGACACCGCGTACAGAAACGCCGCGCCGACTGCGAGCGCGACGCCTTCGAGATACTCGCCGGGCACGGCGAGCACCGCCGGCTCGACCTTGACGACCAGCACGAGCCCGGCGAACGCCACAAGCAGCCACACCACGACAGATGCCGTAATGCGCTCGCGAAACACGACCGCCCCGAGCGCGACCAGCATGAACGGCTGGGTGTTGTAGACGGCGGTCGCCATCGAGATCGACGCACGCGAATACGCCGCGAACAGCAGGATCCAGTTGGCGACGATCGCCGCGCTGCCAAGCGCCGTGAGTCCCAGCATGCGCCAGGAGAACAGGTCGCGACGGAACAGGCCGAGTGCCGCGCACACGATGGCGAGCGTCGCCGAGCCGAAGACGCACCGGAAGAACACCACGTTTTCCGACGATTGATGCGATGACACGACGAGCCAGCCGATCACGCCCGACATCAGCATTGCGATGGTCATTTCGGCAGCGCCACGCCGGATTTCGCTTGAAGCCATGATTCGATCCTTCCTGCCAGTTCCTTACTTATCAGGAGTGTAATTAATCCGGCGAGTCGAATACATGGATAAACTTAAGCCGGAGACAGAAATCACCTTTCGAACGAAGGTTGACATGACGAAACGCCTTTTCTCCGACGTCGCGCCCGTCACGCTCGACGACATCGACCGCGTGCTCATCACCGCACTCGCCGAAGACGCGCGCATTGCAGTGAGCGAACTCGCGCGCCGCGTGGGACTTTCGGCGCCGAGCACCGCGGACCGTTTGCGCAGGCTCGATGCGCAGGGCGTGATCGAGCGCTTCACCGTGCAGCTCGACCCGCGCGCACTCGGCTACACGCTGCAGGCAATCGTGCGCGTGAAGCCGTTGCCCGGCCAGTTGCATCTCGTGGAAGACGTGATCCGCCGCATTCCGGAGTTCGTGGAATGCGACAAGGTGACGGGCGACGACTGCTTCGTCTGCCGGCTGTTTCTGCGCTCGATCGATCAGCTCGACGCGATCCTGTCGAAGGTGACGGAGCGCGCCGAAACGAGCACGGCGATCGTGAAATCGACGCCCATCGCACGCCGGCTGCCGCCGCTCGCGTTCACCGACCCGTGATCGACACCTGACGGCTAACGACTAACGACTGGCGAAGACACGCGCGCGGCGCCGTTACTGCTCGATCGCTTCGAAGAACGCGAGCATTTCGGTGACGAGCGCATCCGGCGCTTCTTCCGGGATGTAATGCCCGCACGGCAGCGCGCGTCCGCTGACATCGCGCGCAACGTGCCGCCACTCATCGAGCGGCGCGAAGCATTTTTCGACGACGCCCTCCGCGCCCCACAGCACGCGCAACGGACAGCCGATCTTGTGACCGCGCTCGATATCCGCGCGATCGTGCGCCAGATCGATCGTCGCGGATGCCCGGTAGTCCTCGCACATCGCGTGGACCGCGCCCGGCTGGCGCAACGCGTCGCGATATGCGGCGAGCGCTTCGGGCGCGAACGGCGCCAGCCCGGCATGACGGCCGCCCATCACGCGATCGACGTATACATCGGGATGCGCGCCGATCAGCGTCTCCGGCAGCGGCTCGGGCTGGATCAGGAAGAACCAGTGGAAATAGAGCGTGGCGAACGTGCGGTCGGTGGCTTCGTACATCGCGAGCGTCGGCGCGATGTCGAGCAGCATCAGACGCTCGACGGCGTCCGGATGATCGAGCGCCATCCGGTGCGCGACGCGCGCGCCGCGATCGTGCGCGCACACGAGAAAGCGTTCGAAGCCGAAGTGCTTCATGACGGCGACCTGATCTGCCGCCATCGCGCGCTTCGAATAGGGCATGTGCGACGCGTCGCTCGCCGGTTTCGCCGATGCGCCGTAGCCGCGCAGGTCGGTGGCGATCACGGTGAAGTGTTCGGCCAGCTGCGCGACGCAGCGATGCCAGATCATGTGCGTCTGCGGATGGCCATGCAGCAGCAGGAGCGGCGGCCCGGAGCCGCCCTTGACGCCGAAAATGTCGATATCGCCGGCGGCGACGCGAAACGGCGTGAATTCCTCGAAGGACATGGCAGGCCTCTTGTCATTTTGTGTGTCCTGCATTGTAGAAGCGGGAGGTGTCCCGGGGAGGTGTCCCAGACCACCATTTCATGAAAACCGAACACTCCCTCAAACACGCTTCCTCGCGCACGTCCGTGCTATTCCCCTATAATCGAACGATCGTTCTGAAAATGATGCGCTGAGATGCTGATGACGAACGGCGCGTGCCGCGCCGGCCTCGCCCGCCCCGTTCAGCCGCTACACTCACAGGACCGGGCGCGCCCAGCACCGCGTGCACCGTTCCGCCCACAAGGAGACTTGCGCCATGGCATTGCCCGCCGTCCTGCAGAATCTTGCGTTGCCTGTCGTCGCCTCGCCGATGTTCATCGTCAGCTATCCCGAACTCGTGCTTGCGCAATGCAAGGCCGGTATCGTCGGTTCCTTTCCCGCGCTGAACGCGCGCCCCGCCGAACTGCTCGACGAGTGGCTCACGCAGATCCAGACGTCGCTGGCTGAACACAAGGCGGCGAATCCGGATGCGGTGATCGGGCCGATCGCGGTCAACCAGATCGTCCATCAGTCGAATACGCGGCTGGAGCACGACGTGCGTGTGTGCGTCGAACACAGGATTCCGATTTTCATCACCAGCCTGCGCGCGCCGTCGAAGGAAATCATCGACGCCGTGCATAGCTACGGCGGCATCGTGCTGCACGACGTGATCAACCTGCGGCACGCGGCGAAAGCGCTGGAAGCGGGCGTCGACGGCCTGATTCTCGTCGCGGCCGGCGCCGGCGGGCACGCGGGCACCACTTCGCCATTCGCGCTGACCGGCGAAGTGCGAAAAATGTTCGACGGCCCGATCGTGCTGTCGGGCGCGATCGCCAACGGCGGTTCGATCCTGGCTGCCCAGGCAATGGGCGCCGATCTCGCCTACATGGGCACACGCTTCATCGCGACGCGGGAAGCGCACGCGGTCGAAAGCTACAAGCACGCGATCGTGAATTCCAGCGCGTCGGACATCATCTACACGAACCTCTTCACGGGCGTGCACGGCAATTACATTCGCGAGAGCATCGTGAACGCCGGGCTGGATCCGGACGCTCTGCCGGAATCCGACAAGACGAAGATGAACTTCGGCGGCGACAAGGCCAAGGCGTGGAAAGACATCTGGGGTGCGGGCCAGGGCGTCGGCCTGATGGACGACGTGCCTTCGGTGGGCGGGCTTGTCGCGCGTCTGAAGCAGGAATACGAAGCGGCAAAGTCGCGGCTGCGCATCTAGCGCGGCTTGACCCGTCGCGCGCGGGGCGGGCAAGGCTCACTCAGCGTATGGCGGCGGCCTTGATCTGATCGAGCGTCGGCCAGAGCGTTTCGCTCGCAAACCGTTCGGCGAGAAAATCGACAAACGAACGCACCTTCGCCGACAGATGCCGCCGGCTCGCGTACACGACGTGAATCGGCAACTCGCGCGGCGCCAGTTCATCGACGAGGAGCGGCACGAGCCGGCCGGCCGCGAGATCGTCGCCGATCACTTCGGTGCCGAGCATCGCGATGCCGGCGCCCTGCAGCACGACCACGCGCTGCGCCTCCAGATGGTTGACGATCATGTTGCCGGCGAGGCGCAGGCGCGCGCCGGCCGCATCGACACCCTGCGCGAGTTCCTGTGCCGACACGCCGGTGTACTGGATAAAGTTGTGCTTTTCGAGGTCGGCGAGCGTCTTCGGCGTGCCGTGGCGACGCAGATAATCCGGCGAAGCGCACAGCACGATATGCGCCATCGCGATCTGCCGCGCAATCAGCGAAGACGACTTCAAGCCGGTCGGCGATGCCCGGATCGCCACATCGAACCCTTCGTCGATCAGTTCGACGACGCGATCCGACAACGTGATATCGACCGTGACCTGCGGAAACCGCGCTGCGTAATCGGCCAGCGCGCTCATCACGTGACTCAACCCGAATGCCGTGAGCGACGAGACCCGCAGCTTGCCTTGCGGCACCACGCTCGCCGCCCCGACAGCCTGCCCGGCTTCGTCGAGTTCGGTCAGCACCTGCGAGAGTCGTTCATAGTATTCGCGCCCGGCCTCGGTCGGGGCAACCCGGCGCGTCGTGCGGTTGAGCAGGCGCGCACCGAGCTGCTGCTCGAGATGCATCACATGCTTGCTCGCCATCGCAGCCGAAATGTCCATCCGCTCCGCCGCGGCGACGAAGCTGCCCGCTTCGACGACGTGGCGAAATACTTTCATGCTGACGAGGGTATCCATGGTTAATCGCTCACAACAGGAATGAATCGGGACTGCCGGAAGGACTTTATCAAGGATCAGTGTGGAAAGCGCGACAGGATCCAGTACAGCGCACGCAAAAAAGCCTCACGTTCCGAAAGCAACGTGAGGCTTTTTCAGGACTTCCCGCGATGCCGCTTTCCGGCAGAGCCTCGTTGTGCTGCGAGCGAGACAGGAGATCTACCTGTCAGACGCTGTGACGTTTAGAACTTCGCGCGGATACCGACGCCGAACGTGTCGCCCGACGACTGCGAGCTGATCTTGTCGTACATGTAAGCCGCGTAGACGTCCGTGCGCTTCGACAGCGGGTAGTCGTAGCCGAGCGCCGCCGTCTGGCGCGTCTGGTCGAGGCCGCCGCCGTCACGCGAGTACGCGTACGACGCCATGACCGTGCCCGGACCCGCCGGCACGGTCACGCCGCCCTGCGCCGTATTGACGTGCCAGCTGCCAAACGCGCCCTGATCGTTCTTCGTGTACATGTACTGGCCGAAGAACTTCACGTACTTCAGGTCGTACGTCAGACCGAGCTGACCCACACCCTGGCTCTTCAGGCCGAGGACACCCGACGCACCCGGATCCGTCAGGTCGCCCGGGGCGTTGTTGAAGTTCACGTACTGGTACACGGCGGTCGCCGCGAACGGGCCGTGGAAGTACAACACCTGGCCGCTCCACTTCTTCGCGCCGTTCTCGGTCGTGTTGCCGAGCGCGTACATCGCGCTCGCCGACAGGCCGTTGAAGTTCGGCGACTGATACTGCACCGCGTTACTCCAGCCCGAATCGCCGGTCACGCCCTGATCGGTGTTGTACGTCGGGAACGTGCCGAGGCCGAGATAGGTGTGGTACACCATCGGCGAGAATACGTACGAGTCGGTGAACGGGTTGAACAGAATCGTCGAGACGAACAGCGACGTCGTCAGACGGCCGGCGGTCAGCGTGCCCCACGGCGCTTCGATACCGACGTACGCGTTACGCGAGAACATCGTGTCGCCGGTGAAGCGGCCGTACTGACCGTTCTGCGCGAGGAAGAAGCCTTCCAGCGTGAAGATTGCCTTGTAGCCGTTACCCAGGTCTTCCGCGCCCTTCATGCCCCAGTACGAAGTCGACATCCCGCCACCCGACACAACCCACGAACGCTGGTTGCCTGGGAATTTCTGCGAGCCGACCCACTCGTCTACCTGTCCATAGAGCTGAACGCTCGACTGCGCGAACGCAGTCGAGGCGCCTGCCAGCAGGCCGGCGATCACGCTTGCCTTGAGAGCGGTCTTCAGCGTGCGGCTGACGTTTGTTTTCATGGGTTCTCCTGTCTTTGTCAAAAGTAAGCGTGGCTGGCGCGGCGGGTTCACTCGCGCAAACGGTTGTTGTTGTCCGTCAGGTCGTCGAGCTGATCTGGGTCAGTGGGCGGAGACCATCTTTGCGGACCATTTTTATGAAAAAAAATATGTCTGGTTATTGCCGGTATATGGGTCTGCCTAGTTTCTTCGGATAACGACTTGTTAAAGCACGGTCGTATCCGGCACCGGCTGCAGTGCGACATGCGTTCCAGTTCGTCGCGAGCACGGTGGCCATTGCCCCGCAGACAGGCGACATGTGCAAACCGGGTGCGCATGATGCGTTGCCGCAACCGGCACTTCATCGAAGGTCGAATCGTGCCCTGAAGATTGGGGGTTTCAAAAAAGTGTGGTGCGCACGCGTCATATCGACGGGCGGCAAGCGCTCCGCTGCAGCAATCAGCTGCAGTCAGTTGCGATCAATTGCGATACGGCGAGGGCGGTGGAGGACGGGGAACGTCATCCGGCGGATGGGGAATGGAGCGCACGGCCCCGCGTTCTTCGTTATAGCGGGCGACGTCGGCACGGATCGATCCGGTGCGGACAACAGGTGCGTTGACGGGAGGACGCGGCACCGCGCGACCTTCGGCACTCACCGGCGTGATCGCACCCGCGTAACGGACCGGTTCGCCGTCGGCGCGGAACGAACGATCCTGTGCGGCGAGGTGCGGCAAGCCGCTATACGCCGATGCCGGGCGACGAGCCGTGCCGAAATTGCGGTCGCCCGGGCTGACGCGTGTACCGGGTTGCAGGCCGTACCAGTGACCGCCGCCCGGTGCACTCTGCTGCACCGGGCGGAAGAACCCGCCGCTGTGAGCAGTACCGCGAGGTACGTCGCCGCGCGGGGCAGACGAAGGTTTCGCAAAGGCGAGCGTAGCCATGAGCGCAAACAGCACGCCCAGCAGCCAGCGCAACCCTTTCGAATACCCTGCGTTCACGATCCTTCACCTGCTCGACAACCCGCCACAGGTTCGCCGTTCGAGCATCGGCGGAACCTGATTTGAGAGTCGGATACGCCAGCGACGCAGCGCCGGGCCTGACGACTTCCCAATAGCCTGTGAGCAGTAATTTATGGGCGGCCATCCGACGTGTCGAGCCAAAAAATGTTATGCCACCGGAAGGGTTGTAACACCATGTTACGGCAGGGTTTTTCGTGAAAAAGCGCATACGGCAAGGCTCTCCGGGAAGTGAACTGCGGGCGTCCAGCACCCCTGATACGGCACGCCAGAACCAGTCAGTAAATCCGACCGAATGCATTGCGTCTGACGAAATCGCACCTGCAACCAGAGAGGCGTCGTGCGCTTGCAACATGCTCAATACGCATTAATCGATTCATCAAATGAATTTGCATATTCAATCGAGAACGCCGGACAATAGGCGTTTCCATTGTTTGCCTTTCGTGATCGGCGCTCCTGTTCACGCGCCAGCGTTTTTCGCGTCACACTGCATCTATTGCTTCGAGATTCCCGAGATGGCCCGCCCTAAACTGCTTCCCGACAATTTCACGCTGTGCCTCGTCAGCACCGTCATTCTGGCTAGTCTGCTGCCTGTTCACGGCCAGGCAGCCGTTGCGTTCAACTGGCTAACGAACATTGCAGTCGGGCTGCTGTTTTTCCTGCACGGCGCGAAACTGTCGCGTGAGGCGATCGTTGCGGGCGCAACGCACTGGCGGCTGCATCTGGTGGTACTGCTAAGCACGTTCGCGTTCTTTCCGCTGCTCGGCCTCGCGCTCAAACCGCTTCTTTCGCCGCTCGTCACGCCGGCGCTCTATGCGGGCGTTCTCTTCCTCTGCACGCTGCCATCGACGGTCCAGTCCTCCATTGCGTTCACCTCGATTGCGAAGGGCAACGTGCCCGCCGCGGTGTGCAGTGCGTCTGCTTCGAGTCTGCTCGGAATCTTCATCACGCCCGCGCTCGTCAGCGTGGTCATCACGAACCAGGCTGCCGGCGGCACTTCGGCCTGGCACACGGTGTGGAGCATCGTGCTGCAACTGCTCGTGCCGTTCGTGGCCGGGCAGCTGCTGCGCCCGATGATCGGCCGGTGGATCGAGCGTAATCGCGGCGTGCTGAAGTTCGTCGACCAGGGCTCGATCCTGCTCGTGGTGTATGCCGCCTTCAGCGAGGCCGTGAACGAAGGCCTCTGGCATCACATTCCGCTCGCCGCCCTGGCAGGCCTCCTCGTGGTGTGTGCGGTGCTGCTCGCTATCGCGCTCGCGCTCACGATGTTCGTCAGCAAGCGGCTTGGCTTTAACCGCGCGGATCAGATCACGATCATCTTCTGCGGTTCGAAGAAAAGCCTCGCGGCCGGTGTGCCGATGGCCAAGGTGATTTTTGCTTCGCATTCGGTGGGGGCGGTGGTGCTGCCGCTGATGTTGTTCCATCAGATCCAGCTGATGGTGTGTGCGGCGCTCGCGCAGCGCTGGGGCGCCCGCGATATCAGCCCCGAGAAGCGCGCCGCCAGCAAGGAAGCCCGACCAGCCGCGGTTGCGCGCCGCTGAGCGGATGGATGCGTCGAACAGATGAACCATGAGATCTCCTGAGCGAGAGTACGACGAGGCAACAACCCCTCGTGAAACTGGAAAGCCGCCGTGTGCGGCTTTTTTGTTATTTCACGCGACGCCGCGCCCGCCGTCACCTCGGCCGGATGGCATAGTCAGTGACATCCATCACACACCCATCACGCACCATTGCAGTGCAAAGCTTCACCAAAAATTCACTTAATTGCTACCCGCCGCGGCCGTTAAGCCGACAGTCCACTCGTTTCGGCAACCCTGCTCATGTCTGTTCGCTCGCCCCTCGGCCAGCCCTCGTCGGGCATCGAAGATCTGATTGCCCGTCGCGATCTGTCCGCGGTGTTCCAGCCCATCGTCGATTTCGACGACGGGACGATCCTCGGCTACGAAGGTCTGATCCGCGGTCCGTCCGGCTCGCCGCTGGAAGCGCCGCACGCGCTCTTCGCGCAGGCGACGGCCGAAGGCTGCGCGATCGCACTCGAACGCGCCGCCGCGCACGTATGCATCGACGCATTCGCGCGCCTCGAATGCGAAGGCAAGCTGTTTCTCAACTTCAGCGCCGGCGCCATCCGCGCGCTCGCCGACGCACGTGAAAGCACGCTTTCGCTTCTGCGACAGTCGGGCGTCGCGGCGAACCGGATCGTGATCGAACTGACAGAACAAAGCGCGATTCCGGACATCGGCAGCTTCCTGCCGATCATCCAGGCGCTGCGTTCGTCCGGCGCGCAGTTCGCGCTCGACGACTACGGCACGGCGAACGCGAGCATGAACCTGTGGGTGCGCCTGCAACCGGACGTCGTGAAGATCGACCGCTTCTTCATTCACGACATCGCGAGCGATCCGCTCAAGTTCGAAGCCGTCAAGGCGATGCAGCATTTCGCGAACGCGAGCGGCGCGCGGCTCGTCGCGGAGGGCATCGAGAACGAAGCGGACCTGATCGTCGTGCGCGACATGGGGATCGGTTGCGGGCAGGGGTATTTCTTCGGACGTCCGCACGCGCAGCCGTCGCGCCTTGTCAGCGACGACGCCCGCGAGGCCATCCGCGCGCATCACATCGCGGTGTTCCCGGAGACGACACGTACCGTGAGCGCATCGCCGTCGGGCGGCATGGCGTCGGACAGGATGCTGGTGCATGCGCCCGCGCTGCCGCGCGAAGCGACGAATAACGACGTGCTCGATCTCTTCAACCGCCTGCCGGACCTGCACGCCCTTGCCGTCGTCGAGAACGACGAGCCGGTCGCGCTCATCAATCGCCGCGCATTCATGGACCGCTACGCGCTGCCGTATCACCGCGAACTGTTCGGCAAGCGCCCGTGCCTGCTGTTCGCGAACGCGTCGCCCTTCGTCATCGAAAAATCGATGACCGTCGAGCAGATGGCGAAACTGCTCGCGAGCGACGACCAGCGGTATCTGGCCGACGGCTTCGTCATTACCGATAACGGCAGATATGCCGGCCTCGGCACCGGCGAGAAACTCGTGCGCGCGGTCACGGAAGTGCGCATCGAGGCGGCGCGCTACGCGAATCCGCTGACGTTCCTGCCGGGCAACATTCCGATCAGCTCGCACATCGGGCGGCTCCTCAACAACAACGCCGCGTTCTGCGCGTGCTACGTCGACCTGAACCACTTCAAGCCGTTCAACGACGAATACGGCTACTGGCAGGGCGACGAAGTGCTGAAGTTCGCGGCCGCCGTGCTCGCCGACGTCTGCGACCCGACGCGCGATTTTCTCGGGCACGTCGGCGGCGACGATTTCCTGATCCTGTTCCAGAGCGAAGACTGGCTCGAACGCGCGATGGACGCGATCCACGCCTTCAACGAAGGCGCGCAGCGTTTCTACGCACCGGCCGACCGGCTGGCGGGCGGCATCCACGGCGAAGACCGGCGCGGCAATCCGACGTTCTTCAGCTTCGTGACGATGGCGATCGGCAGCGTGCGCGTGAAACCGGACAGCGATGCCGCGCTCTATACGAGCGAGGAGATCGCCTCGGTTGCGGCACTGGCGAAGCGTCGGGCGAAACAGGAGCCTTCGGGTTTCGTGCTGATCGACAGCGCCGAGAGCGAGGCGCTGCTGCGCGGGCGCATCGAATCGCCAGCATGAGCGGCAGCTGAACGGCCAGGGCCACCCGAAGCTACCCGCACGCACCCACGGCAAGCGCCACGAACGCGCTGCCGTCCGACCCGGATATCACATCAGACTGACACGACAACCCGGCATCGTGGGGATGCGCCCGCCTGCACACGCCCGTCGAAAATGCACTGCAACAGCTCGTTTAGTTGATTTTACTAAACACATAAAAGCTTGATATCAGCCATTAAATACAGTGCTTTACACGGGTTAACACCGTGACGAACGGGTTTTCCTGAGTCCGTTTTACTATACAATCTCCGGACTCGAAACCAGCGGCCTTCCCGGCCAGCCATACGTACATGGGGACTACCATCCGTGACGTCGCGCGCGCTGCCAGCGTGTCGATCGGCACTGTCTCACGCGCGCTGAAGAATCAGCCCGGTCTCTCCGATGCCACGCGTCTGCGTGTCGTCGAGGCCGCGCGACAGCTCGGCTACGACGCCGCGCAACTGCGTCCGCGTATCCGCCGGCTCACGTTCCTGCTGCATCGCCAGCACAACAACTTCACCGTCAGCCCGTTCTTTTCGCACGTGCTGCACGGTGTCGAGGACGCGTGCCGCGAGCGCGGCATCGTGCCGTCGCTGCTGACGGCCGGCCCGACCGAGGACGTGATCCAGCAGATGCGTGTCCATTCGCCGGACGCGGTCGCCGTCGCCGGGTTTGTCGAACCGGAGACGCTTGCCACGCTCGTCGCGATGCAGCGGCCGCTCGTGCTGATCGATCTGTGGGCACCCGGCCTGCGTTCGGTGAATCTCGACAACGCCGAAGGTGCGGCACTCGCGATGCGGCATCTGTTCGCGCAGAAACGCACACGCATCGCGTTCATCGGCGGCTCGCTCGCGCATTTCAGCATCGCGCAGCGCGCGCTCGGCTACCGTCGCGCGTTCTTCGAGGCGGGGCTGCTGTTCGACCCGTCGCTGGAAGTCGCGATGGACGCCGGCCTCGATCCCGACACCGGCGCCGCGCAGGCGATGGCGCGTCTGCTCGACGCACCGGGCCCGCGCGTCGACGCCGTATTCGCCTACAACGACGCCGCCGCGCTCGCCGCGATGCGCGTCTGTCTGGCGCGCGGCCTGCGCGTGCCGGAAGACATCGCCATCATCGGTTTCGACGATATTCCCGCCGCGGCACATGCCACGCCGCCACTGTCAACGATCGCCGTCGACAAGGAAGCGCTCGGCCGGCGCGGCGTCGAGCTGCTGCTCGAAGACGCGCCAGCCGAAACGGAAGTCCGCCTGCCTGTTCAACTCATCGCCCGTGCCAGCACTTCGGTGAAAAAGCCATGACGCAACCCGACCTGAATCACGCCAACCCTCACGCCGAAGCCCCGGTGCCCGTGCCGCCCGTCGCCAGCTTCCGCGAACCGGAATTCCTGCTTTCGCACATCAAGGACACGCTGCGCTTCTACGCGCCGAACGTGCTCGATCCAGGTGGCGGCTTCTTCCACTTCTTCCGCGACGACGGTTCGATCTACGACAAAACCACGCGCCACCTGGTAAGCAGCTGCCGCTACGTCTTCAACTACGCGATGGCATACCGCCAGTTCGGCGACCCGCAGCATCTGGAATACGCACGCCACGGCATGCGTTTTCTGCGCGACGCGCACTGGGACGCCCAGCACGAAGGCTACGACTGGGAGCTCGAATGGCGCGACGGCCACAAGCGCGTGCTCGATTCGACGCGCCACTGCTATGGCCTCGCGTTCGTGCTGCTCGCGTATTCGCATGCGGCGATGGCGGGCATCGAGGAAGCGAAGCCGATGATCGCCGCGACCTTCGAACTGATGGAACACCGCTTCTGGGACGCCGCCGCCGGTCTTTACGCTGACGAAGCATCGGCCGACTGGCACGTATCGAGCTATCGCGGCCAGAACGCGAACATGCACACTACCGAGGCGCTCCTGACCGCGTACGAAGCGACCGGACATCTCGTGTATCTCGACCGGGCGGAGCGCGTCGCGTCGAATATCACGCTGCGGCAGGCAAAGCTGTCGCAAGGTCTGGTGTGGGAACATTTCCACGCGGACTGGTCGGTGGACTGGCATTACAACGAGGAAGACAGCTCGAACATCTTCCGTCCGTGGGGTTTCCAGCCGGGCCACCAGACAGAATGGGCGAAGCTGCTGCTGATTCTCGAACGTCATCGTCCGCTGCCGTGGCTGCTGCCGCGCGCCATCGAACTCTTCGACGCCGCGATGACGCACGCATGGGACGAAAACCACGGCGGCCTGTACTACGGCTTCGGCCCGGACCGTACAGTCTGCGATCATGACAAGTACTTCTGGGTGCAGGCCGAAACCTTCGCGACGGCGGCGCTGCTCGGCAAACGCACGGGCAACGAGCGCTTCTGGGACTGGTATGACGAAGTCTGGCGTTACAGCTGGGCATACTTCGTCGACCATCGTCATGGTGCGTGGTATCGCATTCTCACGTGCGACAACCGCAAGTACAGCGACGAAAAGAGCCCGGCCGGCAAGACCGACTATCACACGATGGGCGCGTGTTACGAAGTGCTGACGCACGCACTGGCCGACGCGCCTGTCGAATCCGCACGGTGACCACCATGACAACGAGCACCGAATTTCCCCTCTTCGTTTCCGCCGGCGACATCCTGACCGACATGGTCCGCACCGACGACTCGCGCTGGCTCTCCGTGCCAGGCGGCGCCGGCTGGAACGTCGCGCGCGCCGTCGCGCGGCTCGGGCTGCGCACGGCCTCGGTGGGCGCGCTCGGCAACGACTGCTTCTCCGACGCGATCTGGAACGCGAGCGTCGCGGCCGACCTCGACATGCGCTTCATGCAGCGCTTCGACCGCTCGCCGCTGCTGGCGATCGTCCACGAGACGCATCCGCCGACCTACTTCTTCATGGGCGACAACAGCGCCGATCTCGCGTTCGATCCGTCGCTGCTGCCGCAGGGCTGGATGGAGCAGGTGAAGTGGGCGCACTTCGGCTGCATCAGCCTCGTGCGCCAGCCGCTTGGCGACACACTCGCGACGCTCGCCGCCGACCTGCGCGCGCGCGGCGTGAAGATCAGCTACGACCCGAACTACCGCAACCTGATGGAACACGGCTACGAGCCGATCCTGCGCAAGATGTCCGCGCTCGCCGACCTGATCAAGGTCTCCGACGAAGACCTGCGTCTGCTGTTCAAAACGGATGACGAAGCCGCCGCGCTCGCGCAGCTGCGCGCGCTGAATCCGTCAGCGACGGTGCTCGTCACGCGTGGGCCGGAAACGTCGACGCTCCTCGTCGGCGATGCGGTGTATGAAGACCAGCCGCCGCGTGTCGAAGTGGCCGACACCGTCGGTGCCGGCGATGCGTCGATCGGCGGCCTGCTGTTCAGCCTGATGACCGCGCCGAGGCGCACGTGGCCCGAACATCTGGCGTTTTCGCTGGCGGCGGGCGCCGCGGCATGCCGGCATTCCGGCGCGCATTCGCCGACGCTCGACGAAGTCGTCGCGTTGCTGAAAGAATAGGAAGAACCGCACCGGCGACAGATCACGCGCGTCCCGGTGCGCGCATGGTTACGCGCCGGTAAGGCTGCGATCTGCGTGCTACGATGGAATCTCCCACTTGCCGGAGTTGCATCATGGCCGAGCTCACCTACACCAAGGGTATCTACACGGCGATCGCAACCGTTCGTGAGCTGAAACGCGACCAGTATCAGGGCGTCGTCTCCCTCGCGCGCGACGACGGCGACGAGCAGGAGAACACCGTCTACGAAGTCGATGCCACGTCAGCGACGCCCGAAGAGGCGCTCGAGGAGGCCAAGGCGCTCGCCCACCGCATCCTCGGCGAACTTGAACTCTAGCCGCGCGAACTCTGGACGCCGCAAAAAGTCACATGGTCTATGTAGCCCCGGCGCCGCGGCCTCCCTGCCGCTGACGCCATTTCCGGACGAACCGGCTGGAGGCGAAGATGGCTGAACAGCTCTTCCTCTACGGTGTGTACGCGATCCATGTACGCCCGCTCGAACTGCAGGGCGCGCGATGGGACGCGGAATACGAAATCCGTCATCGCGACAAGCCTGTCCAGCCGTGGACCACGGTGGGCGGCGACGCGGGTTTCGGCGAACCCGGCGAAGCGGTCGAATCCGCGCATCGTCAGGCCGTCGCCGATATCGAGCACGGCGCGGGCATTCCCAAACCACGTTCGTTCCCGTAAGCGCGTTTTCCTGCAGCGCACATGCGTGACCGTATCCGGCAGACCCGGGGTCACGTAACCGCGCTCACAGCCACTGCGCGCGCGTTGCGTCGAAAGACACGTGCCGCCACCGCGCGGCGAGGCGCCCTTGCGTGCTACGCTTTGCACGTTTCCACAGCCGCCGCAACGCGATGCCTCACGACCCGTCAGAACGCGCCACGTCTCCCGCTTCGCAAGACGGTTCCGTGCCGCCCGCGCGCGACCTGCGCGGCCGTCCGGGGCGCAGGATACGCAACGGCCAGCGCATCGTGATCGCGCACGGCCTGCCGCTGCCGGTCTGGAAGGATCTCTACCACCGCGCGCTGATGGTCACGTGGCCGATATTTTTCGTGTCGCTCGCCGCGCTGTTCCTGCTGCTCAATACCGCGTTCGCGTCGCTCTACATGCTCGGGCATGCGTCAATCGCCAACCAGGCGCCGGCGGGCTTCGCCGGCGCGTTCTTCTTTAGCGTCGAAACGCTCGCGACCGTCGGCTACGGCGACATGCATCCGCAAACGGTCTACGCGCACAGCATCGCCACGCTGGAAATCTTCGTCGGGATGTCGGGCATCGCGCTCGCGACCGGGCTGATCTTCGCGCGCTTCTCGCGGCCGCGCGCGAAGATCATGTTCGCGCGCTACGCGGTGGTTCATCCGGTCGACGGCCTGGAGACGCTGATGGTGCGCGCCGCCAACGCGCGTCAGAACGTGATCTCCGAAGCACGCGCGCGATTGCGTCTGATGCGCCGCGAAACCACGTTCGAAGGTCTCTCGATGCTCAAGATTCACGACATGAAACTGATGCGCGATCAGCATCCGATGTTTCTGCTCGGCTGGAACATGATGCATGTCATCGACGAAAACAGCCCGCTCTTCGGCGAAACGCCGGCGAGCCTCGCGGCATGCGATGCCTCGCTCCTCCTCACCATCGAAGGCTCCGACGAAACGACCTCGCAGACCATGCAGGCGCGCCACACGTGGCTGCACCAGAATATCCGCTGGCGCCACCGCTACGCGGACGTACTCTTCGAACAGGACGGCGTAACGCACATCGACTACGCGTTCTACGACTCCGTCATTCCGTTTGAAGAACCGGCAACGGTGAAAACGCAGCCCGCCGCCGACGCGCCCGTACCGAAAACGCGGCCGCACTGAGCGGCGCGCCGGGGTGACGCCGGTAGAACTCACTCAAAAGGGCTAGAAATCGCCCAAGGGCTCGCGCGAATACATACCCGCCGCCCCCAGTTAGTAAAAAAACACTCCAATCGGCGATAAAAAATAGAGTCTCTTTCGCTGCGACGGCGTTGCGCTGTCTTTTCCGTTCCAGCGAAGCGATAACAAGGAGACTCCCCCCAATGACCGCACGACTGCCTGTCGACGGCACGCCCGCCCTCGCCGATTACCGTCTTTCCGACAATCTGACTGCCACGCGCGGCCGCATCTTCCTGACCGGCACGCAGGCGATCGTGCGCCTGCCGCTGATGCAGCGCGCGCTGGACAAGGCAAACGGACTGAACACAGCCGGCTTCGTCAGCGGCTATCGCGGCTCGCCGCTCGGGATGGTCGACCAGCAGTTGTGGAAGGCGCAGAAACTGCTCGACGCCAGCGACATCCGCTTTTTGCCGGCGATCAACGAGGAACTCGGCGGCACCGCCGTGCTCGGCACGCAGCGGGTGGAATCGGATCCGGAGCGCACCGTCGAAGGCGTGTTCGCGATCTGGTATGGCAAGGGTCCGGGCGTCGACCGGGCCGGCGATGCGCTCAAGCACGGCAACGCGTACGGCTCGTCGCGGCATGGCGGCGTGCTCGTCGTGGCGGGGGACGATCACGGTTGCGTGTCGTCGTCGATGCCGCACCAGAGCGACTTCGCGATGATGTCGTGGCACATGCCGGTCGTGAACCCGTCGAACATCGCGGACATGCTGGAATTCGGCCTGTACGGCTGGGCGCTGTCGCGCTTTTCCGGTGCGTGGGTCGGCTTCAAGGCGATTTCCGAGACGGTCGAATCCGGCTCGACCGTCGATCTCGACGCGCTGCAAACCGAATGGATTCCGCCGGCTGATTTCGTCGCGCCCGCCGATGGCCTGCATAACCGCTGGCCCGATCTGCCGAGTCTGTCGATCGAAGCGCGGCTGGAAGCGAAGCTCGACGCCGTGCGCCACTTCGCGCGCACGAACAGCATCGATAAATGGATCGCGCCGAGCCCGCATGCGAACGTCGGCATCATCACGTGCGGCAAGGCGCATCTGGACCTGATGGAAGCGCTGCGCCGGCTCGATCTCACCGTTGCCGATCTCGAAGCAGCCGGCGTGCGGATCTACAAGGTCGGCCTGTCGTTTCCGCTGGAAATGGGTCGCATCGATACGTTCGTCGAAGGGCTGTCGAACGTGCTCGTGATCGAGGAGAAGGGTCCCGTCATCGAGCAGCAGATCAAGGACTATCTCTACAACCGCCGCGAAGGCGCGCGCCCGGCGATCCTCGGCAAATACGCCGAAGATGGCTCGATGCTGCTTTCCGCGCTTGGCGAGCTGCGCCCGTCGCGCATCCTCCCGGTGTTCGCGAACTGGCTCGCGCGGCACAAGCCCGCGCTCGACCGGCGCGAACGCGTCGTCGATCTGGTCGCGCCGCAAATACTGTCGAACGCCGCCGATGCCGTGAAGCGCACGCCGTACTTCTGCTCGGGCTGCCCGCACAACACGTCGACGAAGGTGCCCGAAGGCTCGATCGCGCAGGCGGGCATCGGCTGCCACTTCATGGCTTCGTGGATGGAGCGCGACACGACCGGCCTCATCCAGATGGGCGGTGAAGGCGTCGACTGGGCATCGCATTCGATGTTCACGAAAACGCGCCACGTGTTCCAGAACCTCGGCGACGGCACGTACTTTCACTCGGGCATTCTCGCGATCCGCCAGGCGGTCGCGGCGAAGACCAACATCACGTACAAGATTCTCTATAACGACGCCGTCGCGATGACGGGCGGCCAGCCGGTCGACGGCAGCATCTCCGTGCCGCAGATCGCGCGTCAGGTGGAGGCGGAAGGCGTATCGCGCTTCGTCGTGGTCAGCGATGAGCCGGAAAAGTACGACGGCCAGCACAACCTCTTTCCGTCCGGCACGACGTTTCATCACCGCGACGAACTCGACACGGTGCAGCGCGCGCTGCGCGACATCGACGGCGTGACCGTGCTGATCTACGACCAGACATGCGCCGCCGAGAAACGTCGCCGTCGCAAGAAAGGTGAGTTTCCCGATCCGGACAAGCGTTTGTTCATCAACGAAGCCGTCTGCGAAGGCTGCGGCGATTGCGGCGTGCAGTCGAACTGCCTGTCGGTCGAACCGCTCGAAACGACGCTCGGCCGCAAGCGCCGCATCGACCAGTCGTCGTGCAACAAGGACTATTCGTGCGTGAACGGCTTTTGCCCAAGCTTTGTCACGGTCGTTGGCGGCAAGCTGAAAAAGGCCGCGGGTAACGCGTTCGATCCGGCCGCGCTCGCCAGGCGCGTCGACGCGCTGCCGATACCCGCGACGCACCTCGACGCCGCGCCGTACGACATCCTCGTGACGGGTGTCGGCGGTACGGGCGTCGTGACGGTCGGCGCGCTGATCAGCATGGCCGCGCATCTGGAAGGCAAGAGCGCGTCGGTGCTCGACTTCATGGGCTTCGCGCAGAAGGGCGGCGCGGTGCTGTCGTTCGTGCGCTTCGCGGCACGCGACGAATGGCTGAACCAGGTGCGCATCGATACGCAGCAAGCCGACGTGCTGCTCGCGTGCGACATGGTCGTCGGCGCCAGCAGCGATGCGCTGCAGACAGTGCGCCACGGCCGCACGCGCATCGTCGTGAACACGCACGCGATTCCGAACGCCACGTTCGTGCAGAACCCGGACGCGAACCTGCACACCGATGCGCTCATCGACAAGATGCGTCACGCGGCGGGCGCCTCGAAGGAAGCCTCTCCGGGAGTGGAGGAATACCTGTCGATGTGCGATGCGCAGTTGCTGGCGGGCCGTTTCCTCGGCGACACGATTGGCGCGAACATCCTGATGCTCGGCTTCGCGTGGCAGCTCGGCCTCGTGCCGGTCTCGTTCGCGGCGCTGATGCGCGCGATCGAACTGAACAACGTCGCGATCGAAGCGAACAAGCTGGCGTTCGCGATCGGCCGCATCGCCGCCGACGATCCAGCCGCACTCGATACGCTGCTACAGACCCGCGCCGATGCAGTCGCGTTGCCCTTCGCCGTCGCCAGCGACGCAGCGCTCGACGTCGATGCCGTGATCGCCGATCGCGAAACACGTCTCGCCGCGTACGGCGGCGCGGCGTATGTGAAGCGCTTCCGCACGCTCGTCGACCGGGTTCGCCAGGCCGAACGGCAGCGCACGCGCGCGCGCGGAGCAAGCGAGCCGCTCACTCGCGCGGTCGCGACGACGTTCTACAAGCTGCTCGCCGTGAAAGACGAATACGAAGTCGCGCGCCTCTATTCGGACGACAGCTTCCGCCGTGCCGTCGAAGCGCAATTCGAAGGCACCGCGGGCCGCGACTTCCGGATCGGCTTCAACATGGCGCCGCCGACGCTCGCGCGCGCGGAGCATGGCGCGCGTCCGAAGAAGGTGAAGGTCGGTCAGTGGATGTGGCCGGTGCTCGGCGGTCTCGCGAAGATCCGCGCATTGCGCGGCACGGTGCTCGATCCGTTCGGCCACTCGCTGGAGCGCCGCATGGAACGCGCACTCGCCGACGATTACGAAACGACGATCGACACACTGCTGGGCGCGCTCACGCCCGCAACGACGGAAAGCGCGATCGAGTTCGCGCAGGTCATGCAGCGCGTGCGCGGCTACGGTCCGGTGAAGCTGAACAGCCTCGTCGCGGCAAAGGCGCGTGAGCGCTCGCTTGCACGGCCTCTGAACATTGAACCGGCAACGTCCGCCGTCGTGCAGGAAGCGATCGCCAGCGTGCGCGGCGGCAGCGCATTGAGCGGCATTCCGGTGGTGGTGGCGAAGTAAGTAAGTGAAGTGCGGTACGCCGCGTTGCGATGCGGCGTACC
Organism: Paraburkholderia gardini; assembly: GCF_907164575.1. Classification (GTDB taxonomy): domain Bacteria; phylum Pseudomonadota; class Gammaproteobacteria; order Burkholderiales; family Burkholderiaceae; genus Paraburkholderia; species Paraburkholderia gardini. The sequence continues at coordinate 5,010 of NZ_CAJQYY010000009.1, read as the reverse complement.
GGTTCTAGATCATCGCGTGCGTGGAGGCCGCTTCTTCGCTCTCGGGATGCCAGTCGATATCGCCGCACAGCACCGCCGTGCGTTCGCCGATGCGCGTGGCAATCGAAAGCGTCACGCACAACGTCGCCTCGTTGATCGACAGATACGGCTGCGTCACCTGCACGCGCTGCGGTTCACGAATCGCCGCGCGAAAATACGGCCTGCGCAACCAGCTCGCCCCCTTCGCGTCCGACAGTGGCAGAAAGCGCGACATCTGCACCGCGCGGTCCGCGCGCAGCACGACGTTGCGCTCCGACTGACGGCCGTTGTCGTCGAGCAGGAAACAGCGCGCCGCATCGTCGAGCGACAGAAAATTCCAGCAGACTTCGTCGAGCGCCTCGCCTGCGGCAAGCCGCTCGGCGGCGCGCTCGAACGCCCGCACATACGGCGCGAGTCGCGACGCGTCGCGCTTCTCGCGCATTTCGGTGAGCCTGCGATTGCGTTCCGTCAAACCGGCGATCACCGCGGTGCTCGCGCACGCATCGGCGAGCACCGCGCTCGGCCGGCCGAAGTAAAAGCCCTGGACGAAATCGGCGTCGCAAGCGAGCGCCATCAGCGCTTCGCTTTCCGTCTCGATGCCTTCGACCAGCACGAGCTTGCCCGCCTCGTGCAGCAACGACACCAGACCCGGCAGTATCGACGAGCCTTGCGGCCGGATCGGGCCTGGCGCCAGCAACGAGCGGTCGAGCTTGACGATATCGGGATTCAGTTGCCAGACGCGCTCGATGTTCGAGTGGCCCGCGCCGAAATCGTCGAGCGCGATCAGAAACCCGCGCTCGCGGAACTGGCGGACCGCGTCCGCCAGCCGTTCGAGATCGTCGGCGCGCTGCTCGAGCACTTCGAGCACGACGCGGCGCGGCGGCAGATCGAGACGCCGCAGATTCGCAAGCAGCGCGGCGGCATGATACGGGTCCGTCAGCGCACCCGGATGCACGTTCAGGAACAGCCATTCGCACCCGGCGTCCAGCGCCTTGAAGTTCTCCAGATGCAGCGACTGCGCAAGCCGGTCGACCTGCAGCACATCGCCGATGCGGGCAGCCTGGCCGAATACGTCGAGCGGCGAAACGGGCCGGTCGAGTGAATCGTGCGCGCGCAGCAGTCCCTCGTAGCCGACCGCGCGCATGTGCGACAGACTGAAAACCGGCTGGAAGACGCTGGTCAGTTCCAGATCCCCGTGGTGCGTCGAATACCGCTCACGCCCCGAGGTAAAACTGACCTCGAAGCCGTGCGGCGCGACCGCTGTAGTGTCCTGCTGCGCAATGCTCATGCAATCCTCTCACGCGCGAATGGAACGATCCTGCCGGGGAACGACCGGGCCTGGTCCCATTCTCAAAATGTGCGTCATGGCCACTTCATAAGCAAGCTCCGTGCGCACGCTGGCGCACGTATCGCGCTAATTCGCGCGCCAGCTTGCAGCGACCGTAAGCTTCGTGCGTCGAGCAGGGGCGCCCATTGCACCGCGACGGTGCATCAGGATTAGCCGAACCAGCCAAAATATGCGCCGGACGACAGTTTAGTAAGCGCCGGGCTACACTCCGGGCTGATGTTCCCGTACCGCGAAAAGTTGCCGCCGCGCACCGAAGTCACCTTCCCACCTCCGTTGTCCGAGTCTGATGGAAATCGTTTTTACTGTTCTGATCCTGCTTCTCGCCGTGGCTGTTTCGGGTCTCGCGATCCGTCTGCTGCCAGTCAGGCTGCCGCTCCCCCTGATCCAGATCGCGATCGGCGCACTGCTCGCGTGGCCGACGTTCGGCCTGCACGTCACGTTCGATCCCGACATCTTCATGGTGCTATTCATTCCGCCGCTGCTCTTCGCGGACGGCTGGCGAATTCCGAAGCGCGAATTCTTCATGCAGCGGCGCTCCATCCTGATGCTCGCGCTCGGGCTCGTGTTCATGACGGTGGTCGCGGTCGGCTACTTCGTACATGCGCTCGTGCCGGCGATTCCGCTGCCTGTCGCGTTCGCGCTTGCCGCCGTGCTGTCGCCGACCGACGCCGTCGCGCTGACCGGCATCGCCGGCAAGGGAAGAATCGCGCCGCAACTGATGCATATCCTCGAAGGCGAGGCGCTGATGAACGATGCGTCGGGCCTGGTCGCACTCAAGTTCGCGATCGCGGCGGCGCTGACCGGCGTGTTCTCGCTGCGCGCGGCGTCGCTCAGCTTCGTGATCATCGCCGCCGGCGGACTGGCGACGGGCGCCGCGGTCGGCTGGGTCTTCAGTTTCGTCTCGTCGCGCTTTCTGAACATGACCGAGGAAGGCGACCCGGCGCCGGGCGTCGTGATGACGCTACTGATTCCGTTCGCGTCATATCTGTTCGCCGAGCACTTCGGCTGGTCGGGCATTCTGGCGGCCGTCGCGGCCGGGATGATGATGAACTACACCAGCATCACGCACGTCGGGCCGGTCTCGTCGCGCATGCGTGCGGCGAGCACGTGGACGATGATCGAGTTCGTCTTCAACGGGATGGTGTTCATTCTGCTCGGGCTGCAGTTTCCCCACATCCTCGGCGATGCGCTGCTCGACGCCCATCACACGAGTGACGCGCAGGCGCTGCGGCTGATCGGTTACGTCGCGGCCGTGCTACTCGTGCTGTATGTGCTGCGCTACGTGTGGGTGTGGATACTGCGGCTCGTCGCAAGCCGCGGCGCCAAACGCAAGGGCGTCACGAACGCCGTGCCGGGCGTCCGGATGGTCGCGGTGACGACGATCGCAGGCGTGCGCGGCGCCGTCACGCTGGCGGGCGTGCTGTCGCTGCCGGTCACGCTGGCGGGGCGCGATCTGGCGATCTTCATCGCATCGGGCGTGATACTGGCGTCGTTGCTGGTGGCGGTGATCGTGCTGCCGTTGATTACGCACGGCAACCGTCGCGATCCGCACGAAGCCGAGGAAAAGCTCGCGCGGGCGCAGGCGGCGCAAGCGGCGATCCGCGCCGTCGACGATATGCATGACCCGGTGAACGCCGGTCTCGACGAATCGGAGTCGGCCTCGGCCGCGGACGTGACGGCACGCGTGATGGACATTTACCGGCGAAGGCTCGCGACGCTCGGCGAGGAAGGCACGCCGCGCGAAATGGCGCGACAGGCGGAAGCGCTGGAATTGCGGATGCGGCTCGCCGCGATTCATGCCGAGCGCGCGACGCTGGTCGCGCTGCGCAACGCCCAGAAGATCAACGACGAAACCCTGACGCGGCTGATGCGCGAGATCGACCTGTCGGAAACCGCGCTGACGACGCGCGGCCGCATGCGCGGATGACGGGCAATCGGGGGCGGTGAACGCCGCGCGCGTCGCGGGTTGAACCGGGGCGCGGCGGGCGGCTGTTGTTGCTTTCGCTTAAACGACCGGCTGCTGTGCCGGCTTGCGACGCAGCAGCGCGTACAGGATGATCGCGCCGAACGTCGCCGTGCCGATCCCGCCCAGCCCGAAGCCGCCGAGTTTCAGCGTGAAGTCGCCCGCGCCGAGCACGAGCGTGACGGCCGCGACGATCAGATTGCGGTTATCGGAGAAGTCGACCTTGTTGACGACCCAGATACGCGCGCCGGTCACCGCGATCAGTCCGAACACGACGATCGACACACCGCCCAGCACCGGACCTGGAATCGTCTGGATGACCGCACCGAACTTCGGCGAAAACCCGAGCACGAGCGCGATCAGTGCGGCGATCACGAACACGAGCGTCGAATAGATCTTCGTGACGGCCATCACGCCGATATTTTCGGCGTACGTCGTGACACCCGTGCCGCCGGCGAATCCCGACACGGTGGTGGCGAGGCCGTCGCCGATAAACGCGCGGCCGATGTAACGGTCGAGGTTCTGACCGGTCATCGCGCTCACTGCCTTGATGTGTCCGAGGTTTTCCGCGACGAGAATCACGGCGACCGGCGCGAGCAGTGTCATCGCCTGCAGGCTGAAGACGGGTGCCGTGAAGTGCGGCATGCCGAACCACGCGGCGTTCGCAACGACCGCGAAGTCGATCGGCTTGCCCATGCCCAGACCGTTCGTGACGATCGCATAGATCACATACGCGATCAGCAGGCCAACGAGAATCAGCAGACGCTGCAGCATGCCGCGCGCGAACACGGCGACCGCGCCGACGCACAGCACCGTCACGAGCGCCATCCATGCATCGAACGCGTTCGCGCTCACGCCCTTCACCGCGATCGGCGCGAGATTCAGCCCGATCACCGCGACAATCGCGCCGGTAACGACGGGCGGCATCAGCGTCTCGATCCATTTCGTGCCGATCGCCGACACGATCAAGCCGATGATCGCGTACACGACGCCACACGCGATGATCCCGCCGAGCGCCACGGGAATGTTCAGGTTCGGACCGTGTCCGCCGTAGCCGGTCACCGCGATCACGAGGCCGATGAACGCGAAGCTCGAACCGAGGTAGCTCGGCACGCGCCCACCCACGAGCACGAAGAAAAGCAGCGTGCCGATGCCCGACATGAAGATACAGAGATTCGGATCGAAGCCCATCAGCAGCGGTGCGAGCACCGTCGAACCGAACATCGCCACGACGTGCTGGATACCCATCGCGAGCATCTGCGGCCAGGCGAGCCGCTCGTCGGGCCCGACGACGCGCCCCCCGATGGCTTGCGGCTGGACGCGCCAGCGGGGGAAGTAGGAATCGGCCATGGCGGGATGTCTCCTCTAATCGGCGTGAAGGCTGCGGGAAGCGACGCAAAAGCGGCACTGTTCGGGAATTACGCGCGAGTGTACGGAGCAGGCCTGCCGATGACAAGCCGTCAACGAGTTGCCGCTTGCCGCGCCTGCACGTCGAGGTCCCGGATGAAACCACTCACCTGGCCTTGCGGCGCGGTTTTGGCGGTTCCACCGAAGGCGCCGCTGACGTTGATGCTGGCGCCGCGCAGATCAGCGCGACGCCAGCCGCCGCCGTCGCGCGCCGCGTCCCGCGGCGGTGGCCCCCCCGCGCGCGCCCAGCGCGGCGGTGGATGATAGCGGGCCC
>NZ_CAJQYY010000008.1 GCF_907164575.1 Paraburkholderia gardini | reverse complement strand
ACACACCTGCCGCCCAATTCCCGGGCCGGGGCACGCAGGGCGGCGTGCCCCTGACCGTTGCAACGCCGCACTGGAAGTATCGAGCCGGCCGACGTATCTGGCCTCTGCCTTGCGACGCAGCACATCGCGTATCGCGCACCGGCGGAAATATGGCTGGCTTACACTTTCGCAAACCTACAAGAAAGCAGCATGGAGGAGAAGTGATCGAGCTTCACGCTTTCGACGACCAGCAGGCCCAATCCGGCGCGCTGGCGAAAGCGGTGGGCGACGCGTTACATGCGTCCCTTACCGCGCAGGCGAACGCGCCCCAACCGGGCGCGCGCCGGGCGACGCTTGCAGTATCGGGCGGCGCCAGTCCGCGTCCGTTTCTGCAGACATTGTCGACCTGTCCTTTCGACTGGGCGCACATCGATGTGACGCTGGTCGACGACCGCTGGGTGCCCGAAACCGATGCCGCCAGCAATTCGCGGCTCGCGCATGAAACGCTGCTGAAGAACGCCGCGGCCGCCGCCGCGTTCTGGCCGCTCGTCGACACCGCACAGACACTCGACGCCCACATCGCCGCCCTGAATGCCGACGCCCTGCGCCGCGTTCCGGACGTCGCGATCCTCGGCATGGGCGAAGACGGCCACACGGCCTCGATCTTCGCCGACGCGCCCGAGTGGGACCACGCGATCACGACACCCGAGCGTTTCGTCGCCGTGCATCCGGGCAGTGCGCCCCATGCGCGTGTGAGCTGGTCGCTTTCCGCGCTGCAACAGGTCAGGCATCTGTATCTGCTGATCGCCGGACCGCGCAAGCTGGAGGTGCTGCAACAGGCCGCCGCTGCGCCACAAAAAAATGCCATCTCGAAGTTGGCGAACGACAAGGGAGTGAGACTCGATGTCTACTGGTGTGCAAACTAAGGCTGTCCCGGGCGCGGGCCAGCACGCCGACGGACCGAGACTGCTCGCGGACATCGGCGGCACCAACGCGCGTTTCGCGCTTGAAACCGGTCCCGGTGAAATCACCCAGGTGCTGGTGTATCCGTGCGCGGAATACCCGGGCGTCGCCGAAGTCATCAGGAAGTATCTGAAGGACACGAAGATCGGCCGCGTGAATCACGCGGCGATCGCGATTGCGAACCCGGTCGATGGCGACCAGGTCAGCATGACCAATCATGACTGGACGTTTTCGATCGAAGCGACACGTCGTGCGCTCGGCTTCGATACGCTGCTGGTCGTCAACGACTTCACCGCGCTCGCGATGGCGCTGCCGGGCCTGACCGACGCGCAACGCGTGCAGGTCGGCGGCGGCGCGCGTCGTCCGAATAGCGTGATCGGCCTGCTCGGCCCGGGCACGGGCATGGGCGTATCGGGTCTGATTCCCGCCGACGACCGCTGGATCGCGCTCGGCAGCGAAGGCGGTCACGCGACGTTCGCGCCCGCGGACGAACGCGAAGACATCGTGCTGCAATACGCGCGCAAGAAGTGGTCGCACGTGTCGTTCGAGCGCGTGGCCGCGGGCCCGGGCCTCGAAGTGATCTATCGCGCGCTCGCCGGCCGCGACAAGAAACGCGTGGCGGCCAATGTGGATGTGGCGGAAATCGTCCGGCGCGCGCTCGAGGAAAACGAGCCGCTCGCACTGGAAACCGTCGACTGCTTCTGCGGCATTCTCGGCACGTTCGCCGGCAATATCGCGGTGACGCTCGGCGCGCTCGGCGGCATCTATATCGGCGGCGGCGTCGTGCCGCGACTCGGCGAATTCTTCGCGAAGTCGTCGTTCCGCAAGCGCTTCGAGGCGAAAGGCCGCTTCGAGGCGTACCTCGCGAATGTGCCGACGTATGTGATCACGGCGCAGTATCCGGCGTTCCTCGGCGTGTCGGCGATTCTCGCGGAGCAGCTGTCGAACCGCGCGGGCGGCAGTTCGTCGGCGGTGTTCGAGCGTATCCGCCAGATGCGCGATGCGCTGACGCCGGCTGAACGCCGCGTCGCGGATCTCGCGCTGAATCATCCGCGTTCGATCATCAACGATCCGATCGTCGATATCGCGCGCAAGGCCGACGTGAGCCAGCCGACGGTGATCCGTTTCTGCCGCTCGCTCGGCTGCCAGGGTCTGTCCGATTTCAAGCTGAAGCTCGCCACGGGCCTGACCGGCACGATTCCGGTGAGTCACAGCCAGGTGCATCTCGGCGACACCGCGACCGACTTCGGCGCGAAGGTGCTCGACAACACGGTGTCGGCGATCCTGCAGTTGCGCGAGCATCTGAACTTCGAACACGTCGAGCGCGCGATCGATCTGCTGAACGGCGCGCGACGCATCGAGTTCTACGGCCTCGGCAATTCGAACATCGTCGCGCAGGACGCGCACTACAAGTTCTTCCGCTTCGGCATTCCGACCATCGCGTACGGCGACCTGTACATGCAGGCCGCTTCGGCCGCGCTGCTCGGCAAGGGCGACGTGATCGTGGCCGTGTCGAAGTCGGGACGCGCGCCGGAACTGCTGCGCGTGCTCGACGTTGCGATGCAGGCCGGCGCGAAGGTGATCGCGATCACGTCGAGCAACACGCCGCTGGCGAAGCGCGCGACCGTCGCACTGGAAACCGATCACATCGAAATCCGCGAATCGCAGCTTTCGATGATCTCGCGCATCCTGCACCTGGTGATGATCGACATCCTGGCGGTGGGCGTGGCGATCCGTCGCGCGATGCCGAGCCCTGAGGTAAGCGAAGCCGTCACCCGCGTGCGCGAACGCGCCGACGACGATTCGACCGCCGTGCTCGACTGGTTGAGCCACGGCGCGGCGTCTTCGGCAAAAGACTGAGTTTTATCCTTACCTGAAATCCCCCGAAACTGAATGGTTTCGGGGGATTTGCTTTTGCTGGCTGGAGATGTCCGCGGAACACGGTGAGCCGTCTCGCCGCTGCGGCAGGGTCAGCAACTCGCGCTCGCATTCCCGGTTTGAATGCTCGTAAAATCGAGCATTATTAGCATAATGCTCGATTTTACGAGCATAACTCCGCAAACGAGAATTTGACACGCGACGCTTGATAGCCCAATATGCTCGATATATCGAGCATTAGGCTCGTAATGAGCGTTTTAACGAACATGAAGGTCACCCAGGCTTCCAACCTCACGCCGCGCCTCCTCGAGCAGAGCAGGCGCCTTGGGGAACTGCTCGCACGCCTGCGCATCGCGCGCGGCGTCAAACAGACCGACGCGGCATTGCGCGCCGGTCTGTCGCGCAACACCGTGTATCGCATCGAACACGGAGATCCCGGTCTTGCCATCGGTCAGGTGCTGCGGTATCTGGACGCCATCGCACCCGGCACGTCACTTGAAATCCTGTATTCGGAAAAAGACCCGGCGCTGGCGGCATTGGCAGCGCGCGAGCGCAAATCCCGGGTGCGCGAGATGAGCGCAGCCGAGCGCGACGAACTGAATTTCTAGTTATTCACGTCACTCTGCTGAGCCGAAAAAGGAACCCGATGCCAACTCGCGAATCAAGGCTGACAGCTTTTGCCAACATTGGCGCGCAATGGGCGCCATGCGGACAACTCGTCTTGACCGAGGAGGGCTCGAACCTTATCGCATCGAGCTTCGCGTATGGCCTGAACTACCTCAAACGCAATGACGCACTGGAGGTGGACCCGGTCAGCCTGAGCATTGCAGACAGGACTTCCATTTCAGGCAAGTACCTGCTGCCGGTCAACGCCCTTAATTTTTTTGGTGGTATCCGCGACGCGGCGCCAGATTCATGGGGACGGCGCGTTATCGAGGCCAAGCTCAAGGCGCCACCGAACAGCCTGGCTGAATCGGAGTATCTCCTGCACGCGGGAAGTGATCGCGTGGGAGCGCTCGACATCCGTCGCAGCCGGACGGATTTGCCGACCGTGGGCGTGAGCAACTGGCACACCCTGAGCCATCTGATGGAAGCTGCGCAGCGCATCGAGGATGGTCTGCCCGTTCCGGCCCATCTGGAAGCCATTTACGTGGAGGGCACCGCTCTGGGTGGCGCGCGCCCGAAGGCCTCCGTTCGCGATGAGCAAGGCGTGCTATGGCTTGCCAAGTTCGCAAGTCGCCATGACCGGTTCGATATTCCGGGCATCGAGTACGCCGCGCTCAGAATGGCGGAGAAAGCAGGGTTGAGGGTGCCGCCCGTGAAAACGCTGTTCCTCGGCAAGCGCCGCATCATGCTCATCCGTCGGTTCGACCGCTACTGGATGGTGCCAGGCGGCTCACCGGCGCCGCACGCCGACCTCCTCGAGCTCGGGGCCGGCGATGGGCGAGCTGAACATCGCTCGGGGTTTGTCAGCGGCCTCACGCTTCTGGCGTGCGACGAGACCGAGTCGCGCGACAAGTCGTATGCCGATCTGGCCGACGCGATTCGGAGATACTGCCATCCAGGCGTGATTCGCGATGACAACGCAGAGCTCTTCAAGCGCATGGTCTACAACATCTTCGTCAGCAACGACGACGATCACCTGCGCAACCACGGCTTCATCTGGGATGCCGCGTTGCCCGGCTGGCGGCTAAGCCCCCTTTACGATGTGCTGCCTCGCGCGAGCAATGCCACCGAGCGCTATCTCCATCTGAGCATCGGCAACGATGGGAGACTGGCCACGCTCGACAATGCCCTCGGCAGCCACGACAAGTTCACGCTGTCGCGGCGCGCCGCCAGTCAGTTGATTGCGGATATCTGGCGCGTGGTGCGGGAGTGGCGAGTCTACTTCGAGGCGTTCGGTATCGACCCCGCGGAGATGGATAAAGCCGCACCGGCGTTTCGCCACATCGACGATATCTCGACGCCGGAGCTGCGCAAGTTGTTGCCCTGATATGTCTCACTGAATACCACTGCGCCACCCACGCCCGGCAGTTGCCACCATCCCCGGTTTTATCGTGCGATCTCGTACGAAGGAAGCGCACGGCGTCCTATCGCGCGGGTCGCCTGCGTCAGGCCGCGTGCGCGCCGGGCAACGGCCGGTCGTGCCAGCGCAGCACGAGCCAGCGGCCAAGCAGGCACAGCAACCCGGCTGCGCCGATCGTGACACCCATGCCCTTCGGCGTTCCATCCTGCCAGAGCCCGACCGCGAGACTCGCGAGCGCGCCGAGCGCGAGCTGCACGGCGCCAAACACAGCGGCGGCGGCGCCCGCGTTACGCGGATAGCGGTGCATCAGTTCGGTCGTGCAGTTGGCCGACAGCAGCCCGACCACGCCAACCACGAAAAACAGCCCGGCAACGATCGACCACAAGCCGCCCCATCCCGTCAGGCAAACCAGCGCGACAAAGAACGAGGCGCCGCAACTGATGCCCGCGGCCACCGAGATCATCGGCATCGGGCCGTGCCGGCCGACCATCCGCGTATTCATGAAGTTGCCGAACATGATGCCGATGATGTTCAGCCCGAACAGAAAGCCGTAGTGTTGCGCCGAGACGTGGAAGTATTCGATGTACACGAACGGCGTCGCGGTGATGTACGCGAACATCGAAGCGAACGCCATGCCGCCGCACAGCATGTGTCCCCACGCAACCGGATCGCGCAGCAGCTTGCCGTACGCCGCGAACGACTGCAGCACCGCCGACCCTGCGCGCTTCTCACGCGGCCAGGTTTCCGGCACGCGCATGAACGCCGTTACCGCGCAGACCGCGCCGAACGTCGTGAGCGCGACGAACACGACACGCCAGCCGCCCAGCAGCAGCAACTGCCCGCCGATCAGCGGCGCGAGCAGCGGCCCGATCGACGTGACGATGGCCAGCATCGACAGCACGCGGGCGGCTTCGGTGGGTTCGTGCGCATCGCGGGCGATCGCGCGCGCCAGCACGGATGCGGCGCCCGCGCCGAGCGCCTGGACGAAACGGAACATCATCAGTGAGCCGATCGAGAACGACAGCGCGCAGACGACGCTCGCGAGCGTGTACATCACGATGCCGCCGAGCAGCACCGGCCGGCGTCCGAACGAATCCGACAGCGGGCCGTATAGCAGCATGCCGATCGAGAAGCCGAACATGAAGCTCGTCAGGGTCGACTGCGCGGCGCCCGCGCTGACGGCAAACGCCTGCGCGATCGACGGCAGGCTCGGCAGGTACATGTCGATGGAGATGGGCCCGCATGCGGCAAGCGCACCGAGCAACAGAATCAGCCGGCGATCGGGCCGGCCTCTGGCAGCGAGAGACATGGAAATCCAGATGGGGCGGCCCGCCAGGGCAATCAGCGAGCGGCAGGAACGACGGGGTCAGTGTCTGCGCATTGTACGCGACGCCTAAAAGCGCCGTTCGCGATCCGTCCCTGCCCTGCGCCCGGCCTGAACGACGCGACTCCGGTACAATTTCGTCACCATCCAGCCGCCGCTGGCGCCAGCATCGGCGAGCGCACCGCCGCGCTTCCGTGCGCCAGCCGCGCGTGCTTCACGATCAGGCAGATCACTTTCAGCAGGTCCAACGTTCATGTCCAGCACCTCCAGCTCTTCCAGCATTTCCAGCACACCCCGCAGCGAGGCACTCTTCGAGCGCGCCCAGCGCACCATCCCGGGCGGCGTCAATTCACCCGTGCGCGCGTTCCGCTCGGTCGGCGGCACGCCGCGTTTCATCGAGCGCGCGCAAGGCGCGTACTTCTGGGACGCCGACGGCCAGCGCTATATCGACTACATCGGCTCCTGGGGGCCGATGATTCTCGGTCACGTGCATCCGGAAGTGCTCGAAGCCGTGCAACGTGTGCTGGCAAAGGGCTTCTCGTTCGGCGCGCCGACCGAATCCGAAGTCGAAATCGCCGAGGAAATCTGCAAGCTGGTGCCTTCGATCGAACAGGTCCGCATGGTATCGAGCGGCACCGAAGCGACGATGAGCGCGCTGCGTCTCGCGCGCGGCTTCACGAACCGCAGCCGCATCGTCAAGTTCGAGGGCTGCTATCACGGCCACGCCGACGGCCTGCTCGTGAAGGCGGGTTCCGGTCTGCTGACGTTCGGCAACCCGACCTCGGCGGGCGTGCCGGCCGATATCGCGAAGCACACCACCGTGCTCGAATACAACAACGTCGCGGAACTCGAAGAGGCGTTCAAGGCGTTCGGCAACGAAATCGCCTCGGTGATCGTCGAGCCGGTCGCGGGCAACATGAACCTCGTGCGCGCGACGCCCGGGTTCCTCGCTGCACTGCGCCGCCTGTGTACCGAATACGGCTCCGTGCTGATTTTCGACGAAGTGATGTGCGGGTTTCGCGTCGCGCCCGGCGGCGCGCAAGAGGTGTACGGCATCACGCCGGACCTCACGTGCCTTGGCAAGGTGATCGGCGGCGGCATGCCGGCGGCCGCGTTCGGCGGACGCCGCGACATCATGGCTCACCTCGCGCCGCTCGGCGGCGTGTACCAGGCGGGCACGCTCTCGGGCAACCCGATCGCCGTCGCGGCCGGCCTGAAGACGTTGCAACTCATTCAGGCGCCCGGGTTCTACGAAACGCTTTCCGCGCAGACGTCGCGCCTCGCGAAGGGTCTCGCCGAAGCAGCCCGCGAAGCCGGCGTGCCGTTCGCGGCCGATTCGCTCGGCGGCATGTTTGGTCTCTACTTCACCGATTCGATTCCCGCGAGCTTCGCGCAGGTCACGAAGAGCGATGTGCCGCGCTTTAATGCGTTCTTCCACAAGATGCTCGAAGCGGGCGTGTACTTCGCGCCATCGGCGTATGAAGCGGGCTTCGTGTCGATCGCGCACGACAACGCCATCATCGACGAAACGATTGCCGCCGCGCGCCGCGCGTTTGCCGCGCTCGCGGCCTGAACCCCCTCTACCCAAGTCGTCGCCGATGTTCTCGCAAACCGATTTCGTCCATATGGAACACGCGCTCGCGCTGGCTAAGCGCGGGATGTACACAACCGACCCGAATCCGCGTGTCGGCTGCGTGCTGGTCAAGAACGACGAGGTGATCGGCGAAGGCTACACGCAGCCCGCCGGTCAGGACCACGCCGAGATTCGCGCGTTAAAGGATGCGCGCTCGCGCGGCCACGACCTGCGCGGCGCCACTGCCTATGTGACGCTGGAGCCGTGCAGTCACTTCGGCCGCACACCGCCGTGCGCGAGTGCGCTGATCGATGCGCAGGTCGAACGCGTGATCGCCGCGATGGAAGATCCGAATCCGCAGGTGTCGGGCCGCGGTCTTTCCATGCTGCGCGACGCCGGTATCGAAGTGCGTTGCGGACTGCTCGAACACGAAGCGCGCGAGCTGAACATCGGTTTCGTGTCGCGCATGACGCGCGGCCGGCCGTGGGTCCGCATGAAAGTCGCGGCTTCGCTCGATGGACGCACCGGCCTGCCATCCGGCGAAAGCCAGTGGATCACCGGCGAGGCCGCGCGCGCCGACGGTCACGCGTGGCGCGCGCGTGCTTCGGCGATTCTCACGGGTATCGGCACGGTGAAGGAAGACAATCCGCGCATGACCGTGCGCGCCGTCGATACGCCGCGCCAGCCGCGGCGCGTCCTGATCGACAGCCAGCTCGACGTGCCGCCGGAAGCGCAGATCCTGGTCGGTGCGCCGACGCTGATCTTCTGCGGCAATCTCGACGAGCGTCACACGGAGCGCGCCGAAGCACTGCGCGCGCGCGGCGCCGAGATCGTGCAGATGGCCAACGCGAACGGCAAGGTCGATCTGCCCGCGATGCTGAAGGCGCTGGGCGAACGCGGCGTGAATGAACTGCACGTCGAGGCGGGCTACAAGCTGAACGGCTCGCTGCTGCGCGAAGGCTGCGTCGACGAACTGCTGATCTATCTCGCGCCAAGCCTGCTCGGCATGGATTCGATGAGCATGTTCAACCTCGTCGCGCCCAGCTCGCTCGCTGGACGCACGCAACTTCGATTTCATGGCATCGATCGCGTCGGCGACGACCTGCGGATTCTCGCGCGCTTCGCGCCGCCCGCCGCGTCCGGGACGCCCGAAGCCACCGACGCTTCGCACTGAGCACACTGAATACACGCAAAGGAACCAGCACGATGTTTACCGGAATCGTCGCGGCCGTGGGCCGCATTGAATCAGTCAAGCCACTCGGCAACGATGGCGATGCGGGCGTGCGCCTGAACATCGAAGCCGGCGCGCTCGATCTCGACGACGTGCAACTCGGCGACAGCATCACCGTTCAGGGTGCGTGCATGACGGTCGTTGTAAAGACCACGCATTCGTTCGAAGTCGACGTGTCGCGCGAAAGCCTGAATTGCACCGCGGGCCTGGGTGAACCGGGCGAAGTGAATCTCGAGAAAGCGCTGCGTGCGCATGACCGCCTCGGCGGTCATATCGTTTCGGGGCACGTCGATGGCCTCGGCACGGTCACGCATTTCGCGCCGGTTGGCGAATCGCATGAACTGCGCGTGCTCGCACCGCGCGACATCGGCCGCTATCTGGCATTCAAGGGGTCGATTACCGTGAACGGCGTGAGCCTGACGGTGAACTCGGTCAAGGATCGCGACGACGGCTGCGAGTTTTCGATCAACCTGATTCCGCACACTGTGGAAGTGACGACGCTCAAGAACCTGCGCGCGGGTTCGAAGGTCAATCTGGAAATCGATCTGATTGCGCGGTACACCGAAAGAATACTGTCGTCGGCGTCACCCATAGCGCGCAGCTAACCGCTGCGGCTGCCCTCGCTGCGCAACCGCTTTGTCGCTGCGTGCAAGTCGTCCATTGGGCGACTTCGGAACCCCCGGCTTCGTTGAACCCGGCGTGGCAGATGTCAGACCGTCACGCCGAACCCGAGCTTGCGGACAAGGCTCCGAAATTTTTCCTCGTGCTCAAGCCTGACCACCAGCTGCCGCTCGCCGGCGCGTAGACACAGACCAGTTGCTTCCTTCGCATCCGCCACCATCGAAGCGATCTTTTCGTTCTCGCAATCAATCAGTAGCACGGTTCCCAGGACTTTGAGCGCTTTCCCCTGCTGCTCGGCAGCCTTTGAGAACGACTCCACTGTTTCAGGCAACGGTTGATCTTCTCGTGCCTCGAGAAACACCCGAAGCTCGCCAATATCGAGCCCTTTCTCGATGGCACCAACGGCCCTTTGAAGGTCCAGACGCCACCTATTTTCCGCCTGTTCCTCTGCCCACGTAGCCAGCGTCAGCATTTCGTCGATTGAGAGCCGTCCGTCGACGACATTCACTTGCAAACTCGGCAACACAGCAAGCTTGACGCTCGGCACAACAGGAGGAGGCGCGTACTCGTCGTTCAGTCCGAGGCAATATGCACCGAGCGAGCTAACGCGGAAATACATCAGGCCATCGTAGCGGCTCAGATATTCCAGGTCGTCGGTCCCCCACATCCCGCGATAGTCGTCACGCACGCCGGCGGGCTCAATATAGGCGACATCGACCACACCGAGGGCCGCTGCGTACTCGAACAGCACGCAAAGAAGATATCGAAACTGCAGAATTGACCAGTCGTGGTAACCGTCGTGGCCCAAGTTACCGTATTGCGGTTCGCAGATATAAAGGCTCCAGGGATCATTCGCCACTTCAAATTTACGCCCAGTCGCCTCCATGAACCGGGAAAGGTCGTCAACGCCGACCCAGGCTCCGATCGGGCAGTCCCTCAGCACTTCACTGATCACAGTACGACGCGGCGCTACCGCGGTCATCGCTCGCGCTTTGGACTTTTGCCCCTTGATGACATCGATGCGGCTAAATTCATCGAACAGATTGGTCTTCAGCCATTTGTTCCAGATCGCTCTCAAGACCATGGCTGGCGCGGACGTCAACGCTTTTCGACCAGCGACACTCAAAGCCAGTTTGCTGCCGTTTCGTTGCACCAGCCCTCCTGCCTGAAGCAGCAGCGGCCAAGAAAACGCCTTGAGCGGACCGGTGCGCGGGTCAGAGGTACCGCCGGCCGGCCGATAGAAATCCCCATTGGCAAGGTGCTCCGTCAGCAACCGCAACGTAGCGCTTCCGGGCAGCGACGTTTTCTCGCTCGTCTGAACCTTCCCCTGGTCCGCCAGTCGCAGCAAAACCGGAAGATCGACCAATGCATCGAGTTCCGTACGCCTCACAGTCAGCTGTTTTTCGCCGATCTTTTCGGGCAGCGCGCCGACCGGGCTCAGCCTAACGGGTGCAGGCTCATGTACGAAACCGCGCAGCCGTTCACCGAGTTCGAATGGCAAGCTGTAGCGACCGGCCTCGTAATACAGGAAAAGACCCAGCGCCGTCGGCTGCCCGCGGTAGGAATAGCGCCGGCCGCCCTCGTCGACGGTGAAATCCGGCAATCTCCCGTATTTCGCTCGAAACCGCTTCGCATCGAAGACCCCTCGCTCAGCGTACGCAGCTTCGGCAACAGCCATGCGTTGCGTATCGTCCAGGCGATCCCAAAGCGCGCGCAGCCCATCGCCATCGAGACTCTTCAGGATCTGCCCGATCAGTTGGTCTTTCTTTCCAGTCAGCGTCGTATCAGGCAGCCAGCGCATAAGCGATTTCAGCTGGTCCACGGTGAGGCGCAAGAGCACGTCGTTCAACATATCGATGGTGGGTTTGGTCTGGCAGGTGCAAAGCAGGTGACTGGCATTATCGCCGACCGTCAGCTGGTCGGTGGTCGCCGCTACCGGGCTGCCCTCCGGTCCGATCGAACAGGAATACGCGCGCGATAGAGCGCAATCAAGCGACCGCGCCTCTATCGCCCGTCAGCTCTTTCAAAGCCCTGTCCGGAAAGACCGGCCCCTTGTAAAGCGGGCTACATGGCGTGTGCGCCAGCCTTAGCGACAGTGCAATGAGGTCGTTGTTCTTATCGCCGACACGGTACGCTTCGGCGAGATATGCAAACTGCGTCATGATCCCGACAATGCTGCGGTTTTGCGTCCTGGCGTACTTGATGGCCTGCATTTGGGATATTTCCGACTCGATGAATGAATCCGGTACGCCGTGAGCGGCCAGTATGTCTGCCAGAGCCCCGGGGAATCTCTTGGTCAGGTCCGCTGCCGGGGCCAATGGCATCAGCGCCGGCACGAGCGTTCGCTCGTTCACAAGCATTGCAATCTGCGGCTTCCATGGCAAAACAGTTGCGTACCAGTTGCCGAGCGTCGTGGTGCTTCTTCCGATCTCGACCACTTCGGGGTTCAGACGCTTGAGCAGCTTCTGCGTACAGTGAAGGTAGAACAAGAAAAAAGGCGATCCTACGTCAAAATACACGCGTACGTCTACTGTGCTAACATGACGTACATCTGAAGGAGGGAATTTCTCATGAGCACGACTACTCGTTCCGCCCGTCTGGGCTTGCGAGCCACGCCGCAGCAGGAAGCGGTGCTGCGCCGCGCAGCCGAGATCGCACACAAATCAATGACCGATTTCATTCTCGATAGTGCCTGCCAAGTTGCCGAACGAACCTTGCTTGACCAGCGTTTGTTCCTCATAACCAAAAGCCAGTCGCAAGCACTGCTTGACATGCTGGATCGGCCGGCGCAAGACAACGTGGGCTTGAAGGAGTTGTTCTCCCGAACGACGCCTTGGGAGAACTGATGCCGCCGTCCCCACCGCAAGCACTGAGTGCAAACCATGTATTGGAAGACTTCGATTGCGGCAAACCCGGCCTGAACGACTGGCTCCTGCGCCACGCGCGCCAGGCTCAAGCGAGCGGTTCAGCCAAGACCTTCGTCGTCACCGACCGTCACCGTCTCGCAGGGTATTACAGCCTGGCTGTAGGGCAGATCGACACCTTGGAGGCGCCCGACCGGGTACGCAAAGGAATGGGAGGTTACCCAATTCCTGTTGTCATCCTGGCTCGGCTGGCGGTAGCAATGCAGGACCATGGGCGTGGCATCGGGATTGGCATGCTACAAGACGCAATCCGCCGTACCGTCGCCATTTCGGAACAAGCCGGAGTTCGTGCGCTGCTAACACACCCGATCGATGTGGATGCAGAGCGCTTCTATCTGCGTTTCGGATTTGAAGCTTCGCCGGTGCAAGAAAAGTTACTGCTTCTGTTGCTCAAGGACGCTCGGCGGTTGCTCATGCCGGCAGCACCAGGCAAACAGAAGTAAGGATCGTCGCGTCATCATCTAGTAACGTCTCGCTGCAGCCCGCGTGACATGACGGTGTTTCTGACGGTATACGCGCACACTTCCCACGCCTCTGCCTTGCTGTGCAAGCGTCTCCGGGCAGACTCAACATAATTGCGCGGTATGTGGAGCGGATGCTTACTGCGTCTCAGGACGGCGATAAATCGTTGAAATAGTCCGGTTTTTCAAGGCGGCGCCAATACGTCTTCGCGCAATAGCTCGCCAGGGCGGGGGGATTCTTCATCATGGCAAATTCTTCAGCAATGGCGGCCACAACCGGGCGATATGGACCAATGCCAGCATCCACACGGTGCCGCCCTCGATCTGATACACAAGCCGGTAGTTTTCGTGCGGAATCAGTTCATGAGTGCCGGGGATCTTGCCGGGACGCCCCAACTCGGGAAAATCAGCCAACTGCGCGGCAGCGTCGCTGAACAATTCGTCCATCCGCGCAGCGGCAGACACGCTATCGGCCGCGATGTACTCCCACACGTCATCCCGATCCTGTTCGGCTTCCGGGGTCCAGACAACCCTCATGCTTTGCTTGCGACGCTTGCGCGCCGTTTCGCAAACCTGGCCTCGACCTCTTCATTCGAGCGACCGCGCCCGGCCCGCAGCGAAACGCGGGCGGCGTCTACCTTACTGTTCAGGAACCCGTCGTATTCGCGAACCGCACGTTGACGTTGCACGAATTCACGCATCAATTCGCGCAACACCTGCGAGGCCGGTCGGTGCATTGCTTCAGCTTCGGCCATGAACTCCTCGCGCAACTCAGCTTCGAGTTTCATCGTAAAAACGGCTTCTTTCGACATAGGCTATCCTCCCCCAGTTACGTCACATACTTACCAAGTATATACATTTTCATTACCTAAGTACGGCTCCAATCCTGTGCATCATCTCTTCTGCCGGCTTTGCGTGACGTTGAAATCCGGATCACTTGCGCGGATCCACCCCTTTTAGGGCACCCGTCCGATATACGATATCTCCCCCTTGATCTGGACCAGCACCATCGCCTGCTTCGTGGAGCCAGGGCACCGACCGTTGTGACCTTGAATGGCGCCCCGCTCGCTACACTTTCATGACATCAGGCTTGACCCCTGGCTGCTCGAGTTGACGGAAGATGAAATGCAGGTGCGCTGCGCATGTTGCTCGACGATCAGCGCAGATCGGCACGAAGATCGCGCACTCCTCTTCCAGGTCGTTGGCGCAGGAGGGTCCGCAACGTTGCTCCGTCGACGTACCCGACCTCGGCTGCGATGGCGTCGAGGCCAAGGCCGCTGCCATGGAGGAGAGACTGCGCATGCTCGACACGCAGGTCCTGAAAGTAGGCAAGCGGCGATTTGCCGAGCACCTCCTGGCACCGGCGTTGCAATGACCGTGCGCTCGTCGCCAGCGCGCTGGCGGCTTCCTGCAGCGAGAACCCTGCCTTGAGATGGTCTCGCGCCCACCGCTCGAAGCGCAGGATGAGCGGATCGGCCTGCGCCAGATGATTGGGGATAATGTACGGCGCCTGCGAGGAGCGTATGTCGGCAAGCAGGTAGCGAGAGTCGTCCCGATCCTAGCTGCAAATCGCGATAATCTGATTCAACTGCTCGCATGCAGCGGCGAACACTTCATCCGGCACACGCTTCCACGGATGCGCCTTCGCTCCCCGTGCTCGCCAGTCAAACGATTTGGGTTGGTGCCCAAGCACGTAGCTCGTGACGTTTTTCGGCCCCTGAAACTTGATGGCGAACGGATTCGTGTCATTGAACCCGGCAGTCGTCATTGGAAGCCCAATGACGATACCTGTTCGCTCGTTGAACTGCCTGGGTGAAAGGACCAGCATCGAGTGCAAATCCCTCATCTCGCGACCGACCTGCGGGTTGCAATCAATCCAGATAATGTCGCGGCGATCAGGCGCCCACAAAGCTGCCGCTATCAAAACACCTCCGCACCAACGCGACCCGTTGCCATCGCCTCACCGCCGTGCTTTGCCGGATCAAACTGTGCCAGCTTCTCCGCGAGCGTGAGCTTACGCGGACCAACAGGCTTCACCGTCACACCAACCTCCTCAGTCGTCACCTCAACCTCCTGACCGACCTCGAAATGCGCCGAGCGTGCGACAGCAGCCGGAATGCGGACAGCCAGGCTGTTCCCCCACTGCTGAATCGTGAGCGTTGCTGATTTTGCCATGATGCCGCCCCCCATTAACGTATAAACAAGTATATACGTTTTGCGACGGGGTTTCAACGTGTTTAAACGGCTGGAGAGTTCTGAGCGACACGGTGTATCGACAATGCCGGAATCAGCAGGCGAGGCGCCTGAGTCTGTTCCGCGAAAACTCGTTGTAGTCAAAAGCCGCCCGCATAACCGAACCTTCGCGGCCCACTTCACCCCGCGCGAACAGCTTCGATCATTCGCTCGTGGAACCGGCCGGAATCCCGGCGTCGCGGCCCTCGGCGGGAGCGCGTCCGGGACGGCGAACGGCCAGCACCTTCCCGCTGCTCGCGCCTCCGCAGAAGAACTGGTCGCCGCCATTGGATTCGAGCCCCGACACGAACACGCCATGTGGCATATCGAGCGTTTCCAGGACCTCTCCGGTTCGAGGATCGACTCGCCTCAGGTCGCTCGTGTCGTCTTCCCAGGTGCCGTGCCAGAGCTCTCCGTCGACCCACGTGACGCCCGTGACGAAGCGCCCGGATTCGATCGTGCGAAGAATCTCCCCTGTTTCCGGATCGATCTGATGAATCTTGCGGTCCCGGTACTGCCCGACCCAGAGCGACCCTTCGGCCCAGGTGAGCCCGGAATCATTGCCGTCGCCAGGCGCTGGAATCGTAGCCAGCACACGGCCAGTCCGCGGATCGATTTTCTGGATGCGGCCTGCGGCAATCTGGAACAGATGCTGGCCGTCATACGCCGTTCCGGCGTCCGCGGCGACATCGATCGAGCGCAGCGTCTTTCCGTTCGCCGGATCGAGCGCGGTCAGCGTGCGGCCGGTAGCAATCCAGACCTGCTGGCCGTCGTATGACACACCATGCACGGCGTCGACGCCCGGAAAGGGTCCATATTCGTTGATGATTCTGGCGGCAGATCGGTTCATGCGCCCATCCTAGTCGTTCGGTAGTGGAACGGGGAGTAACAACGTCGTCGTGAATCCTGGCACGGGCGGCGTCATCCAGCGACGCGCCCGGCCGCGTCCAGACGATTGCACCTTGCCGGCCGCCGAAAGCGAATCGAGCGCCCGCTGCACCGTGCGCTGGCTCGTGCCCAGCACCAGCGCGAGCGCTGAACTCGACCACGATTCGCCGTCAGCGAGAAAAGCGAGCACCGTCGCGTGCGCCTCCTCGACGGGACGCGCCAGCACGACGACCTCGGGGGCGCGACGCGGCGTCAGCGCAAACCCGCGCTTCGTCGCGCTCACGTCGGCCACGTCACGCAGCGCCGTGCGCAGCCGCCCGACTTCGACCCGCAACCGCGCGCGATGCGATTCGTCAGCGGTCTTCGCGCGGAAGGCCCGCGCAACGAGCGTATCCCTCGGCACATCTTCCGGCCACGCTTCGGCCAGCACGCGGGCGAGCGTGAACAACACCGGACGCGTCGCAAGCGAGACCTTCGTATCGGTATCGCACACGACGTAACGGCACGCATCGACGACGAGCGCCCGCGATTGAAGCAACGCCTCGACCTCCGCGAGCACGAGGAGTCGCGCCTCGCCGTGCGCGATGAGACGTGCGGTGGGCGCGTCCAGCACCCGCGATGCGCTTTCGACTTCCGCCATCAGCGCGGGAATGCCTGCGTGGCGCGCGGCGCGACCCGCCCGTGTGAGCGCGGCGCGCGCCGGTTTCGTGTGGAGGCGTCGCATGGCTATACCTGCGACGACCAGTTCGTGCGCGGCCCTCGATGCAGGCGGGAAGAGTTCGGGGTCCAGCGCGGCGAGCCGGCGCTCGGCGTCGTCGAGACGCCCCATCAGAAGAAGGCGCCGGACTTCAAGGTAGCGGGCGTGCGCGGCATTCACGCGATCGCCATGCGCTTCGAGCGTCGCTCGCGCTGCGTCGAGCGTTTTCGCGGGCCAGCCGAGATCGCGCGAGGCCAGCGCGATTTCCGCCTCGGCGACGATACATCTCGCGCGAGCCACGGCCTCTTTCGGACCGAACGCGCGCGCGGCAAGTCGCACGAGCGCTTTCGCCCGAACGAGGTCGCCGAGCTGCGCCATCGCGATACCGCGAAGTGCGAGCGCATGCGCGTCGTCGCGCAACGCGACACGATTGAGCGCGCCGAGCGGATCGCCCGCGGCCAGAGCACGCGCCGCGGCTGCGATCAGCGAATCCATGGTCTGGACGAATCCCGCCACACTTGTCACTCCCACCGTTCGAGGCCCGGAAACTAATCTATCACGACCAACAACCCATACGTCGTATCGAAACCGAACGACACCGGAAACCCGATGGAGGGAAGCATGACGACGGAACACACAACTGGAACACGGGAAGCCTGGCTGGCAGCGCGGCTCGATCTGCTCAAGGCAGAGAAGGAATACACGCGGCGCGGCGACGAACTGGCGCAACAGCGTCAGGATCTGCCGTGGGTGCGGGTCGACAGGACATACCGGTTCGAAACCGACGAAGGCAGCGCGACCCTCGCGGACCTTTTCAAGGGGCGCTCGCAGCTTCTCGTCTACCACTTCATGTTCGGGCCCGACTACAAGGCGGGATGCCCGTCCTGCTCAGCGATCGCGGACGGCTTCGACGGCCTCGTCGTCCATCTGGCGAATCACGACGTCACGCTGATGTCGGTGTCGCGCGCGCCGCTCGCGAAACTGCGTGCGTACAAGGATCGTATGGGGTGGACGTTTCCATGGGCGTCCGCGCCCGGCGGCGACTTCAACTTCGACTTCAATGTCTCGTTCACCGAGGAGCAGCAGCGCGAAGGAACCGTCGAATACAACTACCAGCGCGGCGGCCACGCAATGGACATGACGCCGGTGCCGCAACCGGTCGCCGAGTTCGCGGCGACGTGCGGCACCGACGCGCCAACGTACGCGCGCGAACGGCCTGGCATGAGCGCGTTCGTGCTCGAGGAGGGTGTCGTGTATCACACCTACTCCACCTATGCGCGCGGCGTGGATGGCGTCTGGGGCATGTACCAGTGGCTCGACCGCGCGCCCAAAGGGCGCAACGAGACAGGCGTGTGGTGGCGTCGCCATGACGAGTACGCGAAAAGCACCGCTCAAAGTCGTGGCTGAGATTGGCGCAACGTGCGGACGGGAGCGCTCATCACGCGCTGCCCGGCACGCGTTCCTCGGCGTCGCCGCGCTGCTCTTCGCCGCCAGCGCGGCGACGACGGTCGTGCGGTGCGAGTCGATGCCGGCGATGGGCGAAATGCCGATGCCCGGCGGCTGGACGATGTCGATGATGTGGATGCGGATGTGCGGACAGACGTGGCCCGGCGTCGCGGCGTCGTTCCTCGGCATGTGGGCCGTGATGACGGTCGCGATGATGCTGCCGTCTCTCGTGCCCATGCTCTGGCGCTACCGCGAGGCCGTCGTCAGGACGGGCGAGGCGCGCCTCGCGCAGCTGACCACGCTGGTGGGCGCGGGCTACTTCTCCGTGTGGATGGCATGCGGAATCGCCGCCTTTCCGCTGGGCGCCGCGCTGGCCCAACTGGAGATGCAATTACCGGCGCTCTCGCGTGGGGTTCCGCTCGTGGCGGGCGCGATCGTCATAGCGGCCGGTGCGTTCCAGTTCACCGCGTGGAAGGCTCGACACCTGGCCTGCTGTCGCGAGACACCGCGGCGCGGACTTACGTTGCCGGCGGACGCCGCCACCGCATGGCGACACGGCGTGCAGCTCGGCCTGCATTGCAGTTACTGCTGCGCGGGCCTGACCGTGGCCCTCTTCGTTATCGGGGTGATGGATCTGCGGGCGATGGCTGTCGTGACGGCGGCGATCACCGTTGAGCGTCTCGGCAGGTCCGGCGAGCGGGCGATGCGCGCCGTCGGGATCGTTTTTGTCGCAACCGGGTTGTTGCTGGTCATGCGGGCAGCGCTCGCGGGATGACGAATCACGCATGCACGCGGCGCGTCGGTTTCAGGTGCGATGAATTCACGCCTTCGCCCAGTGGTCGGAATACGGGCTGCTGGCAATCACATCGATCGCGTCTTACTTCGACAGATGCAGCTTTTTCGAAAGCACGATGTCGTGCTGCGGGCTGACCAGCCAGATCGCGTGAATCGTCGCGTGCAACGTCGAGGTTCGCGTGGTGATATCGGTGGGTTCCTCGTTGGTCGGATCGCTGTGTTCGCTTTCTTCGGTCAGATAAGGCGGCATGATGTCGCACTTCAGCACGATCGCGAAGTCTCCAGCCATTTTGGCGAACAGCGCCGGCGAGAGGGTCACGTGTCCCTTGACACTGGTCTCGCGTTTTTCACCCACCTTCAGTTCGATCAGGTCGATGTGCTGGACGTACCCCATGGCCTTCGCCTCGGCCGCGACCACGAGATGTCGGCCACGTCGCCCGGTGATGGTCTTCTGCAGCTGGATCAGGCCCGGAACGTCGTCGCCGGAGAGGTCCACGTCGACCGTCAGCCGGTGCGTGCTCGACCGGTACAGTATTCCGTAGGATGCAGGTATGACGAAAGTCAGTTCGCGGTCGAGCCCGGCCTTCGCCAGATCGATATCATCCGGCGTCCTGCCGGCGGGGACGTGAACAAGGCTCCGCACGCGGTCGCCCAACGATGGCGATTCGGCCTTGATGCGCAGTTTCGCGAGGGCGTCTCTTATGGCAACCGGATCGTCACCGACGAAACGCTGCGTCGATGGCGCTCCGGCGGAAGCGGACAGCTCAGCGGGCGGCACATGGCTAATAGCGGCTGGCTCCGGCGCATTTTCAGCGTGCGTGAGCGACGACGCGCAGACGAGCACGCACGCCGCGGTTGAACGAACCAGCACGGACTTCAGATCAGCCACGGAACCCCTCCAGGATCCAGCCAGTCTAGCGCAACGCCGTGAACGATGGTCCGCTCACCGCCTGACACAGGCATGCGCCACCAACGGCGTGGCCCTCGCGCGGTCATGGCCGCTGCTGTAACGCATGGCATAATCCGCACACAATTGTCACCAGATCGCCGGGCGCATTTTGACTCGCTTCTATCGGAAGATTGGCAGCTTGCTGGGATTGCTCGCGATCCTGATGGCGACACTTGCCCCGACGGTCTCGCACACGCTCGCAGCAAATCGCAACAGTGCCGCGATGTCGCAAGCGCATTGCGGCATGCCCTCGATGCAAGGCGAGGCGCCGGAAGGAAAGGTCGACAAGGCCGGCCAGCATCCATCGATGTCCGATGGGCAGGATTGCGGCTATTGCAGTCTGCTTGCGCACTTGCCTGTGGTGCCCAGCGTGACGACGCTGTTCGTCGTCACGGTCCACGCCATCCAGCATGGCGACGCCACGCGTTTCGAGAGCGTTCGTCGCGTTGAACCGCTCATCTCCGCCCAGCCTCGCGCCCCTCCCCGTCTGTCCTGATTCGAATATCGCCTGCGCGATGCACTGGCTGTATCGCGCCGCTGGCGTACGTCTCATCAAAAAGACGCGCGCCGGAATCGCCACGACCCGGTAACAGGACAAGTCATGCACACCATGTCAACGCGCCGCGGAAACCCGCTGCTCGCAACGACGATCGTTTCGGCCCTCTACGGTGCCGTTCTATTCACGCCGTCCGTCGCCCGCGCTCATGCGATCGCGGGCGACCGCGTCTTTCCCTCGACGATGGCCGTCGACGATCCCGGCGTCGGGGATGAGGCGAATCTTCAGTTCGGGCACGTACGTGTTCCTGGGGACGACGGCGACCAGAGCGTCAATACCTTCGACTTCGAATACGACAAGCTGGTCACGTCGCGCGTTGCCGTGTCGGTCGGCGGCACGTACGCGATGCAGAACAACCCGACGGCCCACGGCTTCGACAACTTCGACGTTGGCTTGAAGTACCTGCTGTATGTCAACGAGGCGCATGAATTCATGACGTCTGTCGGCGTCGATGCGGAACTCGGCGACACGGGCAGCCACGCGATCGCGGACAGCTTCTCGACGATTTCGCCGACGATTTTCGCCGGCAAGGGCTTCGGCGACCTGCCCGATTCGCTCGCGTATCTGCGTCCGGTCGCGATCACCGGCGAGGCCGGTCCTTCGCTGACGACGGGTGCTGGACAGCCCAACGCGTTCAACTACGGCGTCACCGTGCAGTACAGCCTCCCGTATCTGCAGCAGCATGTGCACGACATCGGGTTGCCGCAACCGTTCGCGAGCATCATCCCGCTTGTCGAGATTCCGCTTTCGAGAAGCCAGGGACAGACGACGGGGACCGTCAATCCAGGCTTCATCTGGATCAACCGCTACGGGCAGTTCGGCGTCGAGGCGCAGATTCCGGTCAACCGGGCAAGCGGCTCGCACGTGGGCATTCTGGTCCAGGCTCACATCTTTTTCGACGACGTCGCACCGACGACGATCGGCAAACCTCTGTTCCAGTAAAGGAGTCGACGATGTATCAGCACCCAGCAATCCGGTGGCAGGCAAAGGCAAAGGCGGGCGCGCGCACAGCGCTTCTGATCGCGGGATTCGTTTTCGCGAGCGCTGCTTTCGCGCATGTGTTTCCGCAAAAGCAGGAGCCCGGCGCAGGCGCGACGGTCGTCTCGCCCGCAGCCGTCAGGATCACGTTCGACGGGCCGCTCGAACCGGCGTTCAGTTCGCTGACGGTCACCGATGCTGCCGGCAAGCAGATGAACACGGCGAAGGCAACGGTCGACACGCATCAGCCAGCGGTTATTACCGTTGCGTTGCCCACTCTGCCCGCCGGGCACTACACCGTGCATTGGGTTGCCGTGGCGGACGATGGGCACCGGACGCACGGCGACTACACGTTCGACGTGAAATAGCATGCACCCGCCTGTCGTCGCCCGGATCGTGCTGATGGTCGCGGCCACACCCGGCCACAGCATCCCCGCGGCGGCCGGCTAACCATGATTACCCGCGACCGGCGATTCCAGCCTCGGGAGGCTGGAATCAATGGAAGCGCGATGTTAGACTGCTGCGCGTCTTTTACGCTCACCATCATGACACTACGCCCGCGCAACCGGATGACCGCATGGCTTGGCCTGATCGCCATGTGGCTTATCGTGTTCGCGCCGGTTGTCAGTCAGATGGTGGCATCGAACCGCCTGAACGAGCCGACCGCGGCGCTGTGCTCGGCGCTTCATCCTCAAGGCGCGACGCAACTGGCTCAGGCCAGCCCGGCACCGGTTCACCTGAGCCATGCCGATGCCTTCGGCGCCTGCGGTTATTGCCATCTGCTCGAGCATCACGTGGCGCTACCTGGCGTCGCATCGTTCGCGCCCGTTGCTTCGTTCGAGATCGCCCGCGCCGCGCCGTCCACCCTCTCCACACGCTTCACGCCGCTCGGTGCGTTTCCGTCCGGGCGTCCAAGAGATCCCCCCGCTATTTCCTGATTGCTGCTGATTCCGGTCGCGATGCCAGATGCGCTGATTAACTGCGCGCGCGATCGTTCGTTCAACGCATCAAGGAAATGCTCATGTTCAACTTCGCATGGCGAAGGCTGTCCGTGGCCGCCTGCGCCAACGCGCGCCGCCGCGCGCATCACGTCACACTCGGCCTGTTGCCGCTCTCTTTCATTCCATCGATCACACATGCGGACGACGTCATCGCCGACACGACGCTGCCCACGGTCACCGTCAGCGCCGCGGCGAGCGGTGGTGGCGGCGCGGCACAGCCCGCCGTCGATCCCAATCTGCCGGGCTCGGTTGAGACCGTCACCCGCGCGCAGTTCGAAAACTGGAACGTCGCCAACACGGAAGACGTGCTGAAGTACATGCCGAATCTTGCCGTGCGCAAACGCTTCATCGGCGACCTGAACTCAATCATCGCCGTGCGCGGCACCAGCAATACGCAAAGTGCGCGCGGGCTCGTCTATGCCGACGGTCTGCTGCTCAGCAACCTGCTTGGCAACAACTACTCGTTTCCACCGCGCTGGTCGATGGTGTTCCCCGACGAGATCCAGCAGGTCGACGTGATCTACGGTCCGTTTTCGGCGCTGTATCCGGGCAATTCGTTCGGCGCCACGGTGCTGATCAGCACGCGCATGCCGAAGAAATTCGAAGCCGACGCGGACGTCAAAGCGTTCACGCAGCATTTCAGTCTGTTCGGCGTGAACCAGAATTTCAACGGCAGTGAAGCGAGCGCGTCGATCGGCGACCGGATCGGTAAATTCTCGTATCTGCTTGGCGTGAATCATCTGGAAAACACGAGCCAGCCATTGCAGTTCGCGACGCTCGCGAAGTCCGGCACGCCCGCGAAGGCCGGCGATACGCCCGTCACCGGTGCATATTTCTACAACAACCAGACGAACGCGCCGACCGCCGTGCTCGGCGTGAATGGCGAGGGCATCGAGCATACGGTCCAGGACCAGTTCAAGCTGAAGATGCAGTACGACTTCACGCCGACGCTGCAAGCCGGTTTCACACTCGGCTACTGGCATCAGACGTACAGCAGCGCGACTTCGACGTTTTTACGCGACGCGAACGGCAATCCCGTCTACAGCGGCAAGGTCGACATCGGCGGCTACGAGTACACGATCCCCGCCGCCGCGCTTGCACCGAGCCTCGGACAGAGCGAGAACTGGCTGTATGGCGTCTCGCTGAAAACGCGCAACGAGACCGGCTGGAACGGCGAGGCCATCGCGTCGTACTACGACATCAGCAACAGCGTCGCACGCACCGCGAATTCGGGGGCTCCCGGCAACGACGACGGCACCGTGATTTTCGGCGACGGCACCGGCTGGAAGACGCTCGACCTCAGAACCACCTACACGCCCGCCGCCCGCCAGGCGGGGCTCGCGAATCACTGGCTGAGCTTCGGCTATCACTACGACGACTACTTTCTCGACAACGAGAGCTACAACACGTTGAACTGGCGCGACGGACCGGCCCCGACTTTTGCGAACGCGTTCAGGGGCAAGACGCAAACGCAGGCGGTGTACGCGCAGGACGCATGGCATTTCCTGCCGCGCTGGAAGTTCGTCTACGGCGTGCGCTATGAGGACTGGCAGGCGTATGACGGTTCGCAGGCATCCTCCGCCACGACGATCGCTTTAGCCGGTGTGAACCAGCATCACTTCTCGCCGAAGGCCTCGCTATCGTTCGATGTCACCGACGATCTGACCTTGCGCGCATCGGTCGGCCGCGCGTATCGCTTTCCCACCGTCAGCGAACTGTTTCAGGGGCAAATCAACGGTTCGTCGATCGTCAACAACAATCCCCATCTGAAGCCGGAAGACGATCTGTCAAAAGAACTGACGGCCGAATGGGCGCACTGGAACGGACTGTTCCGGTTCTCGCTGTTCCAGGACGACGTCAAAAACACGATTTTCAGTCAGACCGATACAACCGTGATCCCGAGCGTGACGAACTTCCAGAACATCGGCAAGGTGCGCTCGCGCGGCGTCGAGACCAGCTATCAGGGGCAGGACGTGTTCGTGCGCGGACTCGATCTGCTGGCGAGCGTCGCCTGGACCCAATCGAAGATCATCGAGAATGCGCAGAATCCGGCCAGCGTCGGCAAGTATTTTTATCGCATCCCGCTGTGGCGCGCGACCGTCGCCACGACGTATCACATCGACGAACGCTCGGCGATGACGCTCGCAGCGCGCTATTCAGGCCGTCAATACAACACGCTGACCAATACGGACACGAATCCGGACGTGTTCGGCGGCACGAGTTCGTACCTCGTCGCGGATGCGAAGTTCACCTTCAGGCCAACGAAGCTAAGCGAAATCGGCGTCGGCGTCGACAACCTGTTCGATGAGCGTTACTTCGTCTACCACCCGTATCCGGGCCGCACGTTCTACCTCGAAGCGAAGCTGCGCATGTGAACGCCTGCGCGGCTTCAGGTATCGGGTAGCCCCTTGCGCCGCGCTGCCCGAAATGAAAGATCAATGATTTGTACCCAGGAGGATTGAATGTCCACCACGACTGCTCAACACACTGCGTCATCCGCCGGCACGGCAGGCGCAGGCTACCGGACGCTATGGCGCTGGCACTTTTATGCGGGCCTTTTCGTGATGCCGTTTCTGGTGATCCTTGCGATCACCGGCACGCTGTATTGCTTCCAGCCGCAAATCGAGCCGCTGCTTTACCCTCACCGGCTGGTTGTCGAACCGCAGGCCACGCCGCGGCTTAGCCCTGACGCGTTGCTGACGAAGGCCCGCACGGCGATGCCGGCCGATGCGGTAGCCGTGACCGCCGCGATCGCGACGATGCCTGATCGCAGCGCCGAATTCGTCTTTCGCCTCCGTGATGGAGACAAGCAAAGCGTCTATGTGAACCCCTATAGCGGTGAAATTCTGGGCACGCTGAGTGTCGAGCATCGTTTCATGCAGGTGGACCGCATGCTGCATCGCAAGCTGCTGCTCGGCAAGCCCGGCGAGTTGCTGATGGAACTGGCCGCGTGCTGGACACTGGTGATGATCGGCACCGGCGTCGCGCTCTGGTGGCCACGCGAGAAGACAACCCTGCGCGCCGCGCTGCGGCCGCGTTTCACGCTGAAAGGGCGGCCGTTATGGAAGAACCTGCATGCGGTGATGGGCGCCTGGCTCGCGCTCGGCGCGGTGGCTTTCGTGCTGACCGGTCTGCCGTGGTCCGGCTCGTGGGGCAAACAGTTCAAGGCGCTTGCGACCAGCGCGAACCTGGGTGCACCTGCCGGCTCATGGGGCAGCTTGCCGTTGCGCTCCGCGCTGCCCGGCGCTCATGCGGAACACGCCGGGCACACACATGCAGCGCCCGACGCAGCGGAATCGAAGATGGGATCGATGCCCGGCATGGTGATGGACGACCTGCCGCTGCCGTCCACGCCGTGGGCTGTCGGCAACGTCAGGGTGCCGGAGTCCACCGGACGTAACAGGATGCAGGCGTTGTCGCTCGACCGAGTGATTACGCTGGTGGCATCGCTCGGCGTGACGGACGGCTACGACATCGCGCTGCCGACATCGCCCACCGGCGTCTATACGGTCTCGTACTTCCCGGCCGATCCGAAAGCCGAGCGCACCCTCTATATCGACCAGTACAGCGGAGCGGTGCTGAAAGACATCCGCTACGGCGACTACGGCGCGGTTTCGCAGACGGTGTCGTACGGCACATCGCTGCATATGGGGCGATATTTCGGTGTCGCCAACCAGATTCTGTGCGCGGCGATTTCGTTGGGGCTTGCCGGCATGGCGATAACCGGCTGCGTGATGTGGTGGATGCGTCGGCCGCAACGCTTGCCTGGTGCGCCGTCGCGTGAGCGCGCGGCGCCGCCGATGCGCGGCTGGAAAACCGGCCTCGTGTTGCTCGGCATGGTGTTTCCGTTGATGGGCGCGACGCTGCTGGCGGTCTGGCTCGCCGACCGGATGCTTTTCCGCGGCGAACAGGAATTCGCGTCCTGAGTCCGCGGATCCGGACACGGCCTTTTTGGGCCGTCTTACGCGCCGTTCGCGGCCGCCCGCTCCTCGCGCGCGTACTGCGCAGGCGGCCGGCCGACGTGCCGCGTGAAGGCGACGCTGAAGGTGCTGGCGGAGCTGTAGCCGACGCGCTGTGCAATCTCGGCGACACGGCCTGCGTTGCGGCGCAGCAGGTCCTTCGCGAGTGCCATGCGCCAGGTGAGCAGATATTCGATCGGTGCGACGCCGACCGCGCGGCTGAAGCGCTCGAAGAACGTCGAACGCGAAAGCGCGGCCTCCTTCGCGAGCTCGGCGACCGTCCAAGCGTGCGTCGGACGATCGTGCAAAGCACGGATCGCGGCCGCGAGCCGACCGTCCGCGAGCCCGCGCACCAGACCCGGCGACGCGTTCGTTCCTGCCGCGGACCGCAGCGCCTCGATGAGCAGTACCTCCAGCAGCCGTGCGAGCACGACCTCGCGCGCGGGCCGCTGCTCGCGTGATTCCTCTCGCACAAGTTGCACGAGCGTGGCCAGCCGCTGTTCGCCGCGCACATGCACGAGTTGCGGCAGCAGCGAGACCAGCAGGGACGCATCCGGCGAACCGAAGCTGCAGTGGCCCGCCATCATGCGCGCGTCGATCGGGTTGTCCGGGGCGCCGATTCTGA
Organism: Paraburkholderia gardini; assembly: GCF_907164575.1. GTDB lineage: Bacteria > Pseudomonadota > Gammaproteobacteria > Burkholderiales > Burkholderiaceae > Paraburkholderia > Paraburkholderia gardini. The sequence goes on along the minus strand of NZ_CAJQYY010000008.1, from coordinate 164,893 downwards.
ATTCACCGTTGCCCAGCGCGATGGGCGCCGGCGTCTCGACGCCCGGCGGCGGCGGCTCGAGACTGGACATCGCGACGCCGTAAGCCGCTGGAATCAGGACGAAGTCACCCGACAGAAGCTCGATTGGCTGGTGTCCGTCGATCGCGATGCGGCACCCGCCCTCGAGGATCACGCAATAGAACGGCTCGCCGGCATCCGAGCGACTGATGCGCCAGGGGCTGGCGCCGAGGACGAGTTTGGAGAACCGGGCACCCGGCTGCAGCAGCGTCACCACTTCGGCTAATGGATCGATCATCGCCGGACTCCTGCAAATGAAATTCGGATTCTGGATTGTAGCAAGTACGGCCTCGGCGATCTATCGTGTGGGTACACATCCCCATAGGACTTCCCATGAAAACCGTACTGATCACAGGTTGCTCGTCTGGCTTCGGCCTCGAGATCGCGCGCTACTTCCTGGCCCGTGACTGGCACGTCGTCGCCACGATGCGCACGCCGCGCAACGACGTGCTGCCGCCCTCCGATCGCCTGCGCGTGCTGGCGCTCGACGTTACCGATCCGGAAAGCATCCGCCAGGCCGTGGAGGCTGCAGGTGCGATCGACGCGCTCGTCAACAACGCGGGCTTCGGTGCGGCGTCCCCGGCCGAGATCACCCCCATATCGACGGTGCGCGAGGTCTTCGAGACCAACACCTTCGGCACGATGGCCATGACGCAGGCGGTGCTGCCTCAATTCCGGCAGCGCAAGGCCGGCGTCATCGTGAACGTCACGTCGAGCGTGACGCTAAAGGTGCTCCCCCTGATCAGCGCCTACCGGGCGAGCAAGGCGGCAGTGAACGCGTTCACCGAGTCCGTGGCGCTGGAACTCGAGCCGTTCGGCGTGCGCGTGCGCCTGGTGCTGCCGGGTCGCTCGCCTGAGACACGCTTCAGCGAGAATGCGCACGACCGCATGCATGGCCTCGACCACGCGGCCTATGCCGACTTCGTGCAAAAGGTCTTCGCGCGGTTGACGGACACATCGTTGCCGGTCACCCATGCGCGGGACGTCGCCGAAGCGGTGTGGCTCGCAGTGACCGACCCGTCGTCCCCCATGCGCATTCCGGCCGGCGCCGATGCCGAGGCGTGGGCGGCCGAGGCCCGCTGACTGGCGATGCTGCCGCTCCTGCGCAAGGCGATGGCAGCCCGCATCGTGAACGTGTCGAGTGGCGTTGGGTCGCTGACGACGAACTCGGACCCGGCTTTCCCCTATCGCGCGATCTTCGGGCCCGTCTACCCGGTGTCCAGGACGGCGTTCGGAGTAAGCGGGTCGATCAGGCGTCTAACCGGTGAACACTGACACTGACATTTGCTCAAGGCTGAACTGGCTAAACGCGAGGTGCGTTCACTGCCGTACCCGATGCGGATCGGCATGTCCGGCGCGGGTAAGGTAAAACGTGCGGCGCAATTCGAAGCCCAGACGTTCATACAATGCAATCGCAGAACGGTTGTTACCGAACACGTGCAGAAACGGCGTCGCCCCCCGGTGCTCAATTTCCCTGCGCAGGATTTTCACGAGCCGACGGGCAAGCCCTTTTCCACGCCAGTCGTCATCCACGCAAACGGCGCTTATCTCAACGAATTCATCGCGATCATCTGGATCAGTCACCATCATCTGATGCGGTTCGTCGGTCCACCGACGCTGGCAATGATATGGCTCAACTTCGTTCACCTCTTCCTGGTCTCGCTGCTGCCTTTCGCGACGGCGTGGGTCGCGACGACCCGGTTTGCGTCGTCGTCCGTCATGTTTTACGCAGGCCTTTTTATATGCATCGACACGGCGTACAACATTTTCGAATACCAGGTATTGGCCCATGCGGACGCCGCCATGGTGTCCGCGCGTATGCGGCGTACGGCGAGGTACCGGTCGCTCATCGTCCTTGCGGGTTTCACGACCGCCATGCTGGTTGCAATCGTCGCCCCGCACCTTGGGTTCGGTCTGATATGCGCGGCTCTGATGCTCCACCTGCGGCCGGATATCTCCGGGATTGGGGCGTGACGATTACGTACCGGTAGCACCTGTGAAAGAGCCGCTCACCTCAAAAAAGGGCGACCAGGTTCGCGCTCACAAATCGACGACGACGTCCCCGACCGGCTGCGCGCAGCAAACAAGAACGTTCCCTTGCGCAGGCATGTCGAGCGGCTCAGGACCATAGCTGACGGTCCCCGAAACCAGTCCGCTTTCACAGTTATGACAGACCCCGGTTCGACACGACCAGCGAACCGGCACGTCACACGCTTCGGCCATATCCAGAATGCCCGGATACACCGCCGCATTCCAGTGTGCCGCGACGCCGCTGCGCGCGAATGAAACGAGTGGCCCGGTGTCGGCATCTCCTTCCGGCGGGTGCGGCGCACGCGCCCGGGCGCCGACGATTCCAGGTGTCAGCGCCTCACCGCCGTTGAAGATTTCGGCGTGAATCCGCTCAGGCGCGACGCTCAGGGCGGCGAGCGCCATTCTCATGTCCGCCATGAAGCGTGTTGGGCCGCAGAGGTAAAAATCCGCCCCTCGCGGCACGCCTGCCTCGTCGAGCGCCGCCCGCGACAGGTGACCGGTCGCATCAAAATCCTCGCCGATGCGGTCGCGCGAATCCGGCCGGCTGTAGCAGACATAGCTGCGCCCGTGCGCCAGTGCGTGCACGAGACCGCGGGCTTCATCCGCGAATGCGTGGTACTGCCGGTCGCGAGCGCCGTGGAGCCACCACACCGGCCGCGTCGAGCCGGCTGCGGCCAGCGCGTGCAGCATGGCAAGAACAGGTGTCACGCCGATTCCCGCGCTGAGCAGCACCAGCGGACCTTCTCCGGGCTGCAGAACAAAGCTGCCGCGCGGCGCGCTGACGTCGAGTGCATCTCCGACGTGGACATGCTTATGCAGCCAGGTTCCCGCAGCCCCATTCAGCTCGATCTTGACGCTGATCCGATAGCGCTGCGTCGATGCGGCGCCCGAAAGCGAGTAGCTGCGAAAGAGCGGCGGGCCGCCGGTGGGCCGTGGCAGACGCAGCACCACGTACTGACCGGGTAGCGCCGTTTGCAGCGGTTGGCCGCTCGTGTCCTGCAACGTCAGTGAGCGCACATCGGCGGATACCTGTTCGATCGCCGTCACCGTGAGCGGCCGGAATCCGGGTGCGACCGGATGTGCGGCGGCTGCCGGCGCAAGTCCTGCGTTCCCGCTCGCCGTACCCGTCGTCTGGTCCCGCAGCAGCGCCTCGAATGACCCGCGCCACCCGGGCGACAGTGCATCGATGCGTAACGCCTGCTCCAGCCGGTCGCGCGGATGATGAGGCGAATACAGGAGCGCGTTGATCCCGGCGACGCTCACGCGCTCGTCTGCCTCGCCGACTTTCACGATGTCGTCGCCAGCGCCGACGGCGCCCTCCTGCAGGACGCGGAAATAGAACCCGGGCCGTCCGCTGGATGTCAGCAAGGCAGGCATCCGGGGCTCGTTCGTCCGGATACCGACGCGGTAGCAGGTCACCCGAGGTTGCGTCACCTCGAACACGGCGGTGCCGATCCGGTAGCGGTCACCGATGCACACCGCGGAGTCCGGCATGCCTTCGATCGTGAAGTTCTCGCCGAACTGTCCGTAGACGAAGTCGGTCCGCTTCAGTTGCGCCTGCCAATGGCGATACGATTCGATCTGGTAGACGAACACGGCCCGCTGCTCACCCCCGTGCCCAGCCAGATCGCCCTGACCGTCTCCCGCCAGATTCAACCGCCCGGCCCAGCAGCGCCCATGCACCGGCTCCTTCCAGATTCCGGTGTGGACCGTGCGACCTTTCCAGTCGATGTCGCGCGGCAGTCCGACATTCACCGATAGCAGTCGAGCCATGTTTGTCTCCCTGAATCGCGAGAGCGCGGCCGTGATGGCCGCAGTATCTGCATTCGAACTGACAGGCGACGCAAATGCGTTGCTACCCCTGCTGGCGGCCGCCGCGGTCGCCTATGTCAGTGGGGGCGGCCATTGCCGGATTGCGACCTGAGACAGTAAGCGAGGGGCATAACTGAAGTGCCCGCGTTTGCTGGCGCACATACCTGCCATGTGAATGATGCGGTACTGCGCCCATTCTATCCTCGACACTTCGTCTCGCAGGAGTGCCCAGACATGTCACGGAAAGCATCGATCGCAGGCGTGTTGCTCTTCACGTTGCTGGCGCCGTGTTCAGCGACCCGTGCCGACTCCGGGAAGATCGTGGACATCGCATTCTCAAACGGGATGCGAACCAACTTGCAGGGAGCCGTCGATCATCTGGTACGTCTTGTCGCCGACGTCCGCGATGGCGGCAGGCGCCCCAATGCCGGGCGCAATGTCATTCTTCTCTATCATGTTGGCGCGACGGGGAAGAATCTGCAGGAAGTGGCGCTTCAAAAAGTTCTGGAAACCAGGGATCCGGAAGCGGTTGCCGCCATTACCCGTGCGCATTTTGAACTGCTTCTGGAGAAGCCGGATTTTTTGAGCCCCTACGTGAAGGAACTGGCGACGGCGGCTGCCGATCCGGTGGAGGATCTCCGGATTCGCACGATTAATCTGCTCGACCCGCCGCAAACCGTGCTGATGGAAACGCTTGATGATGCGAAGAAGCTTCACGACGCCCTCCAGACTGGCGCGGACCTTCTGCTGGTTTCGCATTCACAAGGCAATCTTTACTCCAACATGGCGGTTTCGGCGCTCCAGAAAAACCTTGGCGACACGCAACGCGCGCGCTTGCATGTGGTTGGAGTCGCAGTTCCCGCAGCCTGGATCGTCATGCCGAACGGATCGAAAGCGCAAACCAACTACATGACAAGCTGGTTTGACGGAATCATCGGCGGACTACGGGGCTACATCAAGGCGAACAATCCCGCCATGGATGTCAGGAATTTCGACCCGCCGCTCAAGCCGAACATGGTGGCCGCGTTCGACTTCCTGGGTGGGCACGACTTCGAATCCATCTATCTGTCCTCCGGCAGCGAGAGCAACAAGATCTTCCTCTCGCTCGTCGACTGCGTGCTCAGGACGGCAAACGGCACCTGCAATCTGGACAATCCGGTGACTTCTTCACCCCCTCCTCCGAAGAAGATCGCGAGCCAGTATTTTCGCAAGCGTCCGGAGAATCCGCCAAACGATGCACCGCCGCCGCCCGTCTCCATGGCTCAAGAGTCGTATCCTGCGAGCGTTATCGAGAAGATTCTCGTCAAATATCCCGAGGGCATGAGACCCGAAGTGCGGCAATTCGCGGAGCGCCTGTGGGCGTTCTGGGTGACGGCAGCGAAGGCAGGTAACTTCGATCAAATCCGGTCCGAAGAGTACGAGATGGCTGCAAGCGAGATCCAGCTGCTGGCCGACATGCAAATTCGATTTCCGGCATTATCCCGCGATGAACTGCTTCGGGACATCCAGGCCGCGTTGTGCCAGGACGCACAGGTTTTTAGCAGCTATGTCCGTGCGGACAGACTGGTAAGCGGCCACCCACTCGAAATCCGGATCGAAAAGTACGTGCGCGATTTCATGAAGCTGTAGCCGGGCAATCCCCCGACGTCATCAACACGCAAAATCGATCGCTGACAGCGCGGCATGGATTCGGGCACCTGCCACGTCTACAGCGTCCGCCTGGTTGTTACACTATGAATGAAAGGCCACTGGCACTGATGCAGTGCGGCTCATTGAAACGCCAGCGACGTAACTTCGCAAAACACAGGACGAGCACTTAAATGACACTTTTGAAGAGAAAATTTGGTCGTACCGGCTGGAATGTGTCGGAAATCGGTTTTGGAGCATGGGCGATTGGCGGCTCGTGGGGCGGCGTCGCCGAAGACGACGCCAAGGCCGCGCTAAACGCCGCGCTCGATAACGGCGTTACGTTCATTGATACGGCAGACGTCTACGGTGACGGTCGTTCGGAACGGATTATCCGGGACGTGTTGCGGCAACGAGGCGGCGAGCGTCCCATCGTGGCGACCAAGCTTGGGCGTCGACTCGACCCGCATGTAACCAGTGGCTATACGAACAGGCGTGAGCTCGCGGGTTTCATCGACCGGAGCCTTTCGAACCTGGGCGTCGATACGCTCGACCTGGTGCAATTGCATTGCCCGCCGACGGAGGTTTATTACCATCCCGAAGTGTTCGACGCGATGGACAGCTTTGTCGCTGCCGGCAAGATCCGCTTCTACGGCGTGTCGGTCGAAAAGGTCGAGGAAGCGCTGAAGGCGATCGAGTATCCCAATGTGGTGTCGGTGCAGATTATCTACAACATGTTCCGTCAACGCCCTGCCGATTTGTTCTTCAGGCAGGCGCAAAAGAAGAACGTTGCAGTCATTGCGCGAGTGCCTCTGGCGAGCGGGATGCTGACAGGCAAGATGTCCGCGAATTCGGTTTTCCCGTCTGATGACCATCGTGCTTTCAACCGCCATGGCGAAGCGTTCGACGTCGGCGAAACGTTCTCCGGGGTGCCTTATGACATCGCGTTGAAAGCGGTCGACGAGCTGCGCGGCCTCGTATCGGTAGACGCCTCCATGGCGCAACTGGCGCTTCGCTGGATTCTCATGGAGGATGCCGTCTCCGTCATCATCCCGGGCAGTAAAAACGCGGTCCAGGCGGCGTCGAACGTCTCGGCTGCGAGTCTCGCGCCGCTGTCCGATGAGGCCATGCAGCGCGTCCGCGAAGTCTATGAGCGCCATATAGCGCCTCAGGTCCACCAGCGCTGGTAAAAAATTTCCAGCCAGTGGAGGGGCGCCGCGTCGCTGTCATTCGACGGGCCCCCTCGGTCGGCGCTGCTCCGTTCCATCATTTGCCGGACGCTCATGGGTTTGCCGGCCGCTTATCGCAGGTGTACGCTTTCCGTGTACCTGGAATCAATAGCCTCTGACCGCCTGGCTGCGATGTGCGGGGTGCGCCGGTAGCGCTCTGCAAGCACTGAGTTTCGACCCGGCCTGCTATGAGTGAAGGCTACAGGTTGTGTTAGTGAATCGTTTGCAGAACTTCCATGTGCGTTGACCAACACCCAGCGCCAGACGTTCGTCAACAGGACGTGCCGATTCCATGAACGCAAAATTTAACCGCATCAGCCTGCACACTTTCCTGGCAGGCTCATTCTTTATGTTCGCTGCAACAGTTCAAGCAGTCGACATCAAGGTCATGAGCGATAGCCCACTCGAGCCTGCGCTAACCAGGGTCGTCGATCTTTATCGCCAGCAGACACATAATCAGGTCAGCCTGGTTTTCGACCCATCGCCTGTTGTGAAGAAAAGGATTGAAGACGGCGAAGCGGCCGACGTTGTTATCGTTCAGCCGGACTTTGCTGAGGACCTTACGAAATCGGGCAAAGCAAGTGCTGGAGACAGACCGGTAATCGCACACGTTGGCGTCGGCCTCGGTAACCGCAAGGACGGCCCGGCGTACGATATTTCAACTGTTGAAAAGCTCAGGAGCACGTTGCTCGGTGCAGACCTCCTTGTCTTTAACAGTGTTAAATCGGGGCAGGCCTTTGCAAGCACCCTTGAGCGGCTGGGAATCGCAGAAACACTCAAGCCGAAGATTGTCCGCACGACGCCCAACGGGATTTTTGAACCTGTGCTAAAAGGCAACGGCAATGATATGGTGGCCGGTACGATACCGCTCATCGCGACGACACCCGGCATAAAGCTTCTTGGCCCGCTTCCGGGTGATCTCCAGAGCACTCTCACGTATACCGCCGTGCTCATGGCGAACACCTCACAACGCGATACAGCTGAAGCTTTCATCAAGTTCCTGGCATCGCCAGAGGCAAAGGAGACTTTCGCCGCGAACGGTGCCAGGTGAATTAACAGACCGCCGAAAAACTCAGCGACCGGGGTTGGCTCGATCTTGTCGCGGCGAGAGGTGGAGAGCGTTTGGGCACACCCTCGCTTGCGAATGGTTCCGGATCATGAGTCCGGGCGGGACGCCATGCAGTATTTCTCTTGAGGAAGACGCGCGACTGCGGCGACAGCAGGAGCTGGGCGCAGGCCGGTAACCGTGCTCGACGTTCCACGAAGATAGCCCTGAAGTGAAGGTCGTCGAGAAATGTCGCTGTCCGGCCATGAGCCGTCCGTCGCGTATGGCCGCTTTGGGCGGACGTAGCTTCTATGTGCCGATTGCAACACCGAAGCTCATATGCTCTCCCCGCCAACCACTTCGTCGAAGAAAGTCTTCCCAGGTCAGTGCGGTCGGATCATTTCGTCGGCTCCATGCCAGGTCCCGGTCGGGTGCGTAGTACCCGTATTCGACCGCGTAGGTAACCATTCCCACGAGCTCGCGTACCAGCCACTCGTCGGCACCGAATGCGGGGAAGTTCTTTAGCAAATCCTCGCGTGTGTATGCAGACGTGTAGTGCGCACGCACCCCCGAAACGCGCACGAAAGTTTCCACAAGTTCGCGCGCAGTCAGTACCTCACCGATGACAGGTAATGTTCGGCCGGAATACGACTCCGGATTGTCGAAGTGCGCCATCACCGCCGGACCGGTCGCGGTCAGCGGATCAACGAACGGCACGGGCGTGTCGGGCGGTAGGTAAACCGGGAAACTCAAGCCGCCGTCAGTTTGGGGGCGGGGCAGATAGTGCTCAAGAAAGTTGCTGTAGAAAAAGGCAAGTTGGATGAATGAACTGTGAAGCGGCAGTGTGCGCAGGTAAGCTTCCACTAGGGCCTTCTCGGTGAAGTGTGGCGCCCACAGAGTGCCGCCAGTGCGATCGTCGACATTTTCGAGACTACTCCAGACGACATGCTCCACGCCCGCGGCGAGCGCCGCGTCAGCCAGCTCCATGCCCAGCGCTAATTCGGGACGGCCCGGCGGCGGTACGGGCGCAATTGGCGGCGTCATCAAAAAAGCGCCGTGCGAGCCTCGCAAAGCCGCGGCAAACTGCGCTTTGCGCCCCGCTTCCAGCGGTGCGACGACGACCTCGGCGCCGCGCCGGGCCAGTTCGCGCATCGGTTCGCTATCGACGCTTCGCGCCAAAGCGCGCACTCGATAGCGACCGCTATCCAGCAGCGTGCTGGCCACGCTGCGGCCTTGCTTGCTGGAGGCACCAGCTACGGTAATCAGAGGCATTGATGATAAATGGGACATGCGATTTCTCCGGACAGGCACGCAACACGCGCGCCGACATGTGCAGTGTGGGCAGAACCTCGCACGGAGTGAAATCGTCGGTCTTCTGGTCTACTATCCATGCAATGGATACCAACCGGTTGGACCTGAATTTACTTGTCACCCTAGAAACCTTGCTGGCAGAGCAGAACGTGACGCGCGCCGCGCGCCGCTTGCATCTGAGCCAACCGGCAGTGAGCGCACAGCTCGCGCGCCTGCGCGATCTGTTCGACGATCCGTTGCTGATTCCGGCGCAGCGTGGCATGACTTCCACAGCAAAGGCCGATGAACTTCTGGCGCCTCTACGTGATGCTTTAGACCAAGTGCGCGCCACGGTGGGCCGTCATGTGCACTTCGATCCTGCGCAGGCCCGCCTGACTGTGGCTATCGCCTGCACGGACTATCTGGAGGCTGCATTGGTGCAGCCGCTGGTATTGCAGTTGCGCCAACAAGCGCCCGGCGTGAGGGTTGCGGTGCGTTTCCTGGACATGCCGCAACTAGCAGCGCAGATGGCCCGCGGGGAGGTAGACCTCGCGTTGATGACGCCCCGCGACGCCCCGACCAACCTGCGCAGCCGTCACCTGTTCGACGAGCGCTACGTGCTGATAGGCCGTCTCGGCCACCCGCGTCTGCGCCGCAAGCTCACGGCGGCACAATTTGCACAGCTGGAGCACATCATCGTGTCGCTGCGCGGCGGCGATTTCTCCACGCCCGTGGATGATATGTTGGCGAGCCTAGGTCTCCAGCGCAACGTGGTGCTGTCCGCGGCCTCGTTCCTGGTTGTGCCTGACATCGTGGCCCGCTCCGACCTCGTCGCTCTAGTACCGCAACGACTCGTGCGCGATCGGGTCGACGCGTTGATGATCGTTGACTGCCCTATTCCCGTGCCGAGCTTCGAGGTGAGCATGCTTTGGCATGAGCGAAGCCACGGACATGCCTCCCAGCGCTGGGTGCGCGAGTCGCTGAGGGCACTGGTCGCCAGCTGGGGCGAACCCGCGAAGATAACGCGACGATAGACCGGTAGTCCCGGGCGGCAGCGCGCGGTGCAACGACTAAGTCGAAGCCAGACCGCCCCTTTGAACGACCGCTTCCCGGTGACCAATCTGGGAATCCGAATGGCGAATATGGGTCGACTGCGGCTAGTCGCAATCCACCCCTGTTTCGCCGATGTTTCAGGATTCGAGCTTGCGCATTTCGAACTCAGCAGCCAGGCTATTAGAGACAGTCAATGCCAGATGTCTCGATGGCATGAGCGTCAGGATGCTGCCCTCAAAGCCGGTTGACGGCACGTGTTTCTGAAAGGAGATTGCGATGGCTGAGCTCGTAACATGCTTGTGGTTCGATCAAGGTAAAGCGCGCGAGGCGGCGGAGTTTTACGCCGCCACCTTTCCCGACAGCCGTGTCGACGCAGGTCATGTATCCCCTATACCGGGCATTGGGCAGGGTCCTGAGCTGACGGTCGAGTTCACCGTGCTCGGCCGGCGCTTCGTAGGGTTGAACGGCGGGCCCAGTTTCAAGGCGAATGAGGCGGTAAGTTTGATGGTCCAGACGGATAGCCAGGAAGAGACCGACCGTTATTGGAACGCCATTACCGGCAGTGGCGGAGAGGAGGCACCTTGCGGCTGGTGCAGGGACCGCTGGGGCTTTTCGTGGCAGATCACGCCGAGGCGGCTGCTCGAGCTCGTCAACGGACCCGATCACGATCCCGCCAGGCGTGCGATGGACGCGATGATGAAAATGAAGAAGATCGATATAACCGCGATAGAGCGCGCAGCGGCTACTGCCAATTAACACGCAGACGCGGCGGTTCGGCCAGTCAATCGATGTTGCTGGCCATGAAGCCTTGACGATTTCAGACTGGCGACAATCCGGCGGTTCACCGCGAAGTCTGGGTGCGATGCATCCATGGTCCGGCGACGCGCAATTGCGCAATGCCAGTTGCGCGCGCCGGACACCGCACCATCAAGGTCAGTGGTTAGCCCACCACTCGGTCGCTTTCTGCTTGTCCCAGGCGGGCAGCACGTCACGTTCGATTGATGCGCTGCTCAGCGCCGGGAAGTCTTTCCTGAACGCCGACACGTCGTCGTCGAACTGGTCCGACACGGTGATGTCCCACGTCCCGCCACTAAAGCCCGTTGCCGCCTGATCGATCAGGGGGATGAGCGGCCCTGCACGGAACTCGCCGTCTTTGCGTTCGACGACCGTGGCGTCGATGTGTCCAAGGTACATGATGGAATTCGGCTTGATTTCGACGACCTCGTGAAGCGGTGTGAAGAACATGCCGTGGAACGGGAATATGCCACTTTGCCCCGTGATTCCGCGCATCACATACTTTCCGGGAGCGAGAGGAAGTCGAATGAAATAGTGGTTACCGGAGTCGCCCGTCGTGGTTGCCTGATCGTCAAACCTGAAATTCAGCCGGTCTTCGCGACTGTCCGCCGCTCCGCGCTCCATGTTCACCACGATGGGGCTCGGCTGATAGCTCGTATGGTACGCATTCTTGAGTGTCACCGTCATCAACGCATACGAGTTCTTCGTCGTATCAACGGAACTCGTTGTCGTCGTCGGTGACATGGTGGAAACGGTCGCGCAGCCGGAAGTCAGCAGCGTGCCTGCGATAGCGAAAATTGCTATGTACTTTCTCATTGCAGACCGGATTGGGAGTAGTGGTTAAAGCCTGGGCCAGAATCTGGATTTCCCGGATGAGGGAATCGCCGCTGTCGATAACGCGGCGTGAATGATGTGCCACCCGGCACATGTCATGTAAACGACAGGCGAGAAAAAAACTTGAGTGTGCCGTTGACCTGGGTACCTGGAATTACGGCCGTCAATCCAGTTGACAGCAGCACTCGGTTCAGCCGCAAAGGAGCGCTCGACGGGACTGTCTACATCGTCGAAAATTGAACTTCATTTCACGGACGATATCGTGCCCATGCTGAGAAGAAGAGCATTCGCCACATTTCTATGCACCGCCTTGTTCGCGGGCGGTGCAGCTTCGGAACAGCTACAGAGACCACCAGGACCGGTGATGATGGTCCATTTCGATTACTACCCCAGGGACCGCGCGCGGATTCACATTCTGGAACATCGGCTGGAAAGCGCGATTAAACATGCGGGTGTTGGCGAACTCGGCGAGACCGAGTTTCATATTGACGGCAACGATGGCTATTTGTATATGTATGGCCCCGATCCCGATCGACTGTATGTCGTGGCAAGTCCAATCCTGAAATCGTCCAGACTGATGGCCGGCGCCGAAGTCACGAAGCACTACGGTTCACGCACGGAAAGTTTCGTGATGCACCGGGACGATATGCGATAGCGATATCTACCCCAGCGTGACAGTCGACATTCACGGTATGCAGGAGACCGTGCTATCTGCTGCCTTCATCGTCAGCGCGAATTCTTCAGCGACACCCTCCCCGCAGACTCACCCCTCACCCCATCCGCGAAAAATCCCTTCTGTGATGCCGCGATTGCGCGCGCCGCCTGCGTCCACGCTGGCTGGCGGGACGCAGATCGGCGGTATGCCGCGGCGCCCGTTCGTCATCGTCCGTACAGTACGTCGCGACTTCGTTGTCCGCTGCCGCGCGGGAAGGCTCGGCGGCAAGACACGACCGGAGAAAATCAGATAACAGCTTATGCATGTTCAATCCCGGAATGGTGAGCCGGATCATCCAGCCGTGGCGACCGGTTCCAGGCGTTGCGCGCCCCGCCGGCGCGATGCGTCGCGCGTGCCGGACGTATCGACGACGCTATGGATCAACGGGTCCATCTCCTTGATGATGTCGGCGAGCACGGTGGTGATCACCGCGAACTCCCTGCCGGACTGCCCTGCCCGGAAACGTCTTCGTAGCGTGTTTGTGTCTGCTGTTTCATGTAGGAAGCGTGAGAAGACCCGGATCAGGAAGCCCGTCGGCGGACCACACACTGGCTTTTCGCCAGCGCAAAAAAAAGCGCCCCGAAACGTGCGCGCCTCCGATTGCTCGTTCAGCGCGAATCACGTTTCGGGACGCCGTTGTCCCTGATGACGGCCCGACGACAGGCAGTCAGCACATATTCGATGTATTGGAGTCGCCATTGACCCTGGCGTGAGACATGCAATTTTCATGCCCCAACACGCGCAGCACAGCGTCCGGGCGAGATTCGGGTGAGCGGAATCTGACCGTCGCGACTTTGCGCAATGTCCCGCGCAGGGAGGCTGCGGGCGCCTCTGCCAGGTCGCGCGGCACACGATTGTCGAGTGAAGAAGACACTCGCGGCCCGCTTGCGCGGGAACGCGCCATGCACTGCATTGAAGACTTAACGATTCACGAAATGAACCATATTGGTGCATTCATGCCGCATGACGCACCATCTTCGCCCATAAAGCGCGCGGCCGAAGCGCCACCGTTCACGACATCAAAGCTCGCAAACGATCTTCTTCGCGCGCAACACCGACGATGGGCTCATGCTCAATTCGCTGACGCCCAGGCTCACGAAAAGCGGAATCATCTCCGGCCTCGCGGCCGCCTCGCCGCACACGGCAACAGGGATACCCGCGTTTCTGGCCGCCTCGCACACCATGCCGATCGCGCGCAGCACGGCCGGATGATCCGTGCGATAGAGCGACGCCAGATCCGGATTCATCCGGTCGGCGGCCATCACGTATTGCGTCAGATCGTTCGTGCCGATCGAGAAGAAATCGACTTCCTGCGCGAGCAGATCGGCGGTAAGCGCGGCAGCCGGCGTCTCGACCATGATGCCGAGCTTCGGCTGCCCCCACGCGACGCCTTCGCGCGTCAGTGCTTCGGCGCAGATGGCGATCAGCGCTTTCACGCGACGCACCTCGTCGACGTCGTCGATCATCGGGATCATCACCTGCACGTTGCCGAGCGTCGCAGCCCGTAGCAACGCGCGCAACTGCGGCATGAACACGTCGGGCCGGTCGAGGCACATCCGCACGCCGCGCCAGCCGAGAAACGGATTGTCTTCCCTGGGGAAGACAATGCCGGGCACTGGCTTGTCGCCGCCCACGTCGAGCGTGCGGATCACGACCGGCCGTGGATGAAACGCCTGCGCGAGCTTCGTGTAGATCGCGGCCTGCTCGTCCTCGTCCGGCATCGTGCGTCGGTCCATGAACAGCAGTTCAGTGCGAAAGAGGCCAACGCCCATCGCGCCCGCCTCGCGCGCGGCGTCGATCTCGGCAAGCGAGCCGAGGTTCGCCGCAATCTCGACATGGCGACCGTCGCGCGTGACAGGCTCGACGTCGCGATACACGCTCAACGCCGCGTGACGGCTCTTTTCCTGCGCGATGCGCGTCGCGAATCCCGCCTCCACGTCCGGTGACGGATCGAACCACACGCTCCCCTGCGCACCGTCGAGCGCGACGCGTGTCGCGCTCCGCAGCACCGCTTCGTCGACCGGCAGGCCGAGCACCGCCGGAATGCCATGCGAGCGCGCCATGATCGCGAGATGCGACGTCGCACTGCCCTTCGTGCAGACAAGCCCGACGATATTCGCGACCTGGGCGCGCGCGAAATCCGGCGCGCTCAGTTCGGCAGCAAGCACGACGCACGGCCTCGACAGACTGGCAAGGCTCACGTCTTCCATGCCGAGCAGCCGCAATGCCACCTGACGCGTGATGCCGTGGATATCGTCGGCGCGACTGCGCAGGTATTCGTCTTCCATCGCGAGAAACGCCGCCGCGAGTTCCTCGCCCACCTGCAATGTGGCCGCCGCCGCATCCCAGCCCGACGCGATACGCTGCTTCACCGCGCCGGAAAACTCGTCGCTTTGCGCGACGTCGGCGAGCGCTTCGACGATATCTTCGTGACAGCCCATCGTCTTGAACTGCTGGTCGAGCGCAGCAATCGATTCGGCGAACGCAACGCTAAAGCGGTCAAGTTCCGTGGCGACTTCGTGCGGCTCGATGAACTGCCGCGTCGCACGAAGTGCTTCGGGCAGGTACACAAACGCTTCACCGCATGCAAGGCCTTCGCTGGCCGGCACGCCGCGCACATGCTGCACGGCGCCAGGCACGGCAGGTTCAGCCTGCGCAACGTGTGAACCGCTGACCGGCGCCGAAGCCTCTTCCGTATGCACCGGCTTTGCAGGCTGAACGCCCGCCGACGGCTCGGTCAGAAACGCCAGCAGCCGGTTCAGCGCCACGCTTTCATCGGAACCGTCGGCGCGCAGCAGGATCTGGTCGTCCTGCTTGATGCCGAGCAGCATCAGCTTCACGGCGCTCTTCGCGTCCGCGCTCGTCGTGCCGCGAAAAATCTGCAGCGAACAGGAAAACTCCTTCGCGAGTTTGGCGAACTGCGTCGCCGGCCGCGCGTGCAGACCTTCGCTTACCTTCACAACGATTTCGGTTTCCAGCATGGCAAGACCTTCCTGTCCAGTCATGTTTCAAAGCGCGTATCTCACAGCCCGTATTTCACAGTCCATGTTTCACACCACGCACGCATCGCGGCGAACTCACCGCGCTCACCGCGATGCGTCACAGATCCGCGATTTCAATCACCGCGCCGCTGCGAATGCTGGCGAGCAGCGCGGCCACATCGACCGGTTGCGCGCAGATTTCACCGGGGCGCTCGGCCGCAGGCGAGCCATTGAAGTTGATCACGACGTGGCCCAGTTCATTCACCTTGTTCCACGCCGTCGGCCCGACCGCCGTCACGAACGCGCTGACATCGCCGATACGCAGTTGCGAGCCGACCTGCGGCGCCTTTTCGTGCGCCGCTTCGACCCGATGCAGCACCGACACCTCAGCGAGTTCCGGCGGCGCGCCGTGTGCATACAGAATCAGCACGCCGCCTTCGAGCAGATCGCCCACTTCCGGACCCACCTCTGAAATCACAGTCTTGTAGTAATGCATGGTCATTCTCTTTCGTTCCCGGACAGCAGTTAGAGTGCAAAGCTCGCGGCCCACGCGATCAGAACCGATATCGGCCCCATGATCTGCCGGCTGATCAGCACAGCCGGCACGCCGATACGGATTGTCTCCGGTTTCGCTTCGCCAAGCGCCATCCCGACCGGCACGAAGTCGCAACCGACCTGCGTGTCGTACGCGAAGAGCGCGGGCAGCGCCATCTGCGGCGGAATCGTACCGTTGCCGATCGCGGGCCCGATGATCGCCGCGCCGATCACCTGCGCGATGACCGCGCCCGGGCCGAGCACCGGCGACAGGAACGGCAGCCCGCAGATCGCCGACAGCACGATCAGGCCGATGATGTTGCCGGCGAGCGGCGACAGCAGATGCGCGAGGCCCGTGCCGATCCCCGTCGAATTGATCACGCCGATCAGCATCGTGACGAACGCCATGAACGGCAGCACGTTGCGGATCACGGTGTCGATCGCCTTGCGGCCGCTGTTGAACAGCACGTTGACGACGCCGCCCATGCCGCGCCCGATCGACGTAATCAGGCCGACGACGCCGCGTGAGTGCTGCGCCGCTTCCTCCAGGACCACGGCCGCGCCGGCCGGCGCCCCGAACGGGGACGTCGCATGCGAGGGGCCGGTCGACGAAGCGGCGGAATCGCCGTCATCGATACTCGTCAGATGCTCAGGTGTCACGCCCGACACGTAGGTGTCTTCGGTGATGAACTGCGCGAGCGGGCCGGATTGCCCGACCGAAGTCAGATTGATCGTCGGAATTTTCTTGCGCGGGTACACGCCGCAGCGGGCGGTGCCGCCACAATCGATCACGACCGCGGCCATTTCCGATTCGGGCGGCGGCGTGCGAAAGCCGTCGACGAGCACGCCGCCCGTCATCTCGGCCAGCACCTTCGCCAG
Organism: Paraburkholderia gardini; assembly: GCF_907164575.1. Lineage (GTDB taxonomy): Bacteria > Pseudomonadota > Gammaproteobacteria > Burkholderiales > Burkholderiaceae > Paraburkholderia > Paraburkholderia gardini. The sequence goes on along the minus strand of NZ_CAJQYY010000008.1, from coordinate 148,012 downwards.
TTCGGGAATGTTGCCGCCGGTGACGGCGACGATCTTGTTGCGCTCCGGCGTCGGCCGGATCAGGAGCGGGCCGCCCCAGCCGTTCGGCCCGCGTTCGACCCGGACGGTTTTATATACGCGTGTGTCCATTTCAGATGCCCCTCTGTCTCGATGTTGTGATGTCCGGTTGCCCGTAACGGCAATGCCTCACAGCTTGATGTTTTCCCGATGCGCCAGCATGCGGGTCAGCGCCTCGGTGAGAATCCCCTTCAGCAGATTCACGAACAGACCGACGATCAGATAGAACAACGCGAGCTTGGGAATCGAAAACGGCGCGGCATGGCTTTCCGCGAGTTTCGCGATGCCGGCGGCCACGCCGAGCCAGACAAAGAGTTCACCCGGATTGCAGTGCGGGAAAAGCCCGGTGATCGGATGACACAGCGAAACGGCCGAGTCGTAGAATGCGGGCTTGTGCTTTTCTTCCAGAAACACGCCGAAGGTGTACGCCATCGGATTGGTGAGGAAGAACATCGCGAGCAGCGGCAGCAGCGTGTAGCGCGTAATGGCGTTCTTCGAGAAGAAGCGCGCGAGCCCCTGGATCCGGTGTTCGCCGACGAGCGCGATGATCGTGTACACCGCGGTCAGCAGCACGATCAGCGTGGGCAGGATGCCCGTGACGAAACCCACAAACGTTTTACCGCCGGCGTTGAAGATGCCGATAAATCCTTCAGCGAGATGCGTAAGCCAATCGAGCATGAACATGGCGAATCTCCCAGATAAACCGAAACGATCGCGAAAAACTCCACACGGCGGTCACCACGCGGAGCCGGACAGAATGCAAAAGCGATAGAGCGGAAAGACAGGAAGTCGTGAGGCCTGACCGCCCGGATCAGGCCGGCGCTTCGGCGGCCTGCGGCGCTTCCCCGGGAGGCGCTTCGGCCGCGCGGTGCGCGCGTTCGAGTGCATCGATGGCGGCCTTCACGATGCTGCCGCGCAGCTTCGCGCGATGCAGGCGCTCGACGAACGCTTCCATCGAAAGCTCTTCGAAGCCGGGGTGAGGTTGAAAGCGCGTGAAGACCGTGAAACCGGACATGCTGAGGAACTGGCAGACCCGCATATCGGCCGAGAGCACGACGATGGCAACCGCGCCACGTCCAAGCCTGACCTTGCAGGAGCCTACGCCAAGAAAGCCGCTATGCCAGCGACGCGCCGCATCCTGCACGGCCTCGCGATAGCGGCGCATCTGATACAGCGAACCCACCAGCTGCAACGCCCAGAATACGGCCAGGGCGAGCAGGGCACCGCGCACATAGTCCATCGTCGTCTCCTGATTCTTGACTGGAGCCTTCGCGCGCCCGACTGCTGCGGCACCGTTCCACGGCGGGCTCTCTACATCCACTTTCGGTGAACATCTTGTACTTTCGATAATACAATTGTTCATTTTCGTTTGCATTGGGGAAAACGCGGGTGATGCGCCCTCTTCCCTTTGCCATTCATCCATCCCGAAGCCGGCGTGCAAGGCACGGGTTGCGGGCACAACGAATTAAAGCAGCGTCATCCTACCGCGCCACGACGCATGACGCTCTCTCCCAATGCAGTCGCGACGTTTTCGGCAACGATTCTCGCGACCTCGTCCTGTGCCTCGACCTGCGGCAGATGGCCGGTGCCGGCAAAACGATGCACGGCGATCCGGCCGGGCAGGCCTTCGGCATGTCGCGCCGGCAGGATGCGATCCTGCAATCCCCACACGACGCGCACCGGTACGCCTGCACTCACCTGCTCCAGCGCGCCGCGTAGATCGAGGCTTTGCGTGCCGTCGGGGAAAAACACGTCGGCGAGGATCGCGAGGCGTTCGCGCACTTCCGCGCTTTCGAGCTGCTGCCGCGCGGTGGCGACAAACGCGTCGTCCATCCGCGAAGGGTCCGCGAAAAGCTGCTTGAGCCATGCAGCGAGACTCGCGCGCTGCGTCGACTGCGTCACGCCGCGAATGAACGCGCCGTTGCATTCCGGCCCGAGCCCCGCGGGTGCGATCAGCGTCAGCGATCTGACACGCACGTGCGCCTGCGATGCAGCGACGGCCAGCGCGATCGCGCCGCCAAACGAATGACCGACGAGGTGACATGCGCCGACACCCCCGGCAAGCAGCGTTTCCTCGACGGCCGACACGATCGCGGCGATCGAACCGGCCGCTTCGCCGGACGATTTGCCGTGCGCGGGCAGATCGACGGCCAGCATCCCAAGGCCCGGATCGGCGATGACGCCGAGACTCCGGCTAAACGGACGCCAGCTGTTCAATTCGGCGGCGAAGCCGTGCAGCAGCACGAGCGGCACGCCGCTTGCGTCCTTGCGCAGCCACAGCGTGTGAAGCGCACGCGCAGCTTGCGTCGCCGGGGTGCTGCCGGGCGTGGGTGGTTTGTCGGCGGGGGCACGCAACACATCCTGTGCGCCGATTCTCCCGTTAGGACCCGTGCCCGCGATGGCGACCAGCTGCAAGCCCCGTTCGCGCGCAACCCGTCGAGCCGCTGGCGTCGCGCGCAGGGTGTCGTCGGGGCGGGCGGGCGTCTGCGCGTCCGAAGACCCGGATGCCACTGCGGGCGTGTCTGCGGGCGAGGCTTCTTCCTGCGCCGACGATGAAACATCCGCCGCCCCGCCGTGCTCCTGAAGCGCTTCCCCGCTCGCGTAGATCCACGCGACCGCCGTGCCAACCGGCACCGTCTTGCCGACCGGCGCACTGATCTGGCGGATCAAGCCGCTCGCGGGCGCGTCGATTTCCATCGTCGCCTTGCTGGTCTCGATCTCGAAGATCAGCGTGCCTTCGCGCACCTCGTCGCCCTCGCTCACATGCCACGCCGCGATCATCCCTTCGGTCATGTCCATGTCGACACGCGGCAGGATCACTTCTGTCGGCATGTCAGGTCCTCCGGCCAGTCGCGCGCCGCGCCGCCGCGACGATGTCGTCGACCTGCGGCACCGCTGCCTTTTCCAGCTCGGGGTTGTACGGCAGCGGACAATCCGCGCCGCCAAGCCGGATCACCGGCGCATCGAGATAGTCGAACGCCTCGCTCTCGCACGCAATCGAAGCGATCTCGGCGCCGATGCCCAGTTGCTGCACGCCTTCGTACACGCAGATGAGCCGCGACGTCTTGCGGATACTCGTGATGATCGCGTCGCGATCGATCGGCCGCACGCTGCGCAGGTCGATCACTTCCGCGTCGATGCCTTCCTGTTCGAGCACCGCCGCGGCTTCGAGCGAGCGGATCGCCATCATCGATGTCGCGACGATCGTCACGTCGCGGCCCGCGCGCCGGATCGCGGCCTTGCCGATCGGCTCGGTGTAATAGCCTTCAGGAACGGGCCCTTTGCTTTTGTAGAGCAGCTTGTGCTCGAAGATCATCACCGGGTCCGGATCTTCCAGTGCGGCCAGCAGCAGGCCCTTGGCGTCGTGCGGCGTGCTCGGCTGGATCACCTTCAAACCCGGCACGTGGGCGAACCACGCTTCGAGACTCTGGCTGTGCTGCGCCGCCGCGCCCGTTCCCGAGCCCGCCGGAAAGCGCATGACGAGCGGCACCGACACTTCGCCGCCGAGCATGAAGCGCATCTTCGCGGCCTGATTGACGATCTGCTCCATCGCGAGCGTCGCGAAATCGGAGAACTGGAATTCGTAGATCGGGCGCGATCCGGTCATCGCCGCACCGACCGCGATGCCCGCGCCGCCGAGTTCCGAGATCGGCGTATCCATCACGCGGTCGGCGCCGAAGCGCTGGTACAGGTCGCCCGTGACCTGAAACGCGCCGCCATACACGCCGATGTCCTCGCCCATCAGGAATACGCGCTCGTCGCGCTCCATCGCGATCGCCATGCCTTCCTGGATCGCCTGCGCATACGTGAGTTCACGTACTTCTTCACGCACTTCGGTGCTCATGGCTGGCTCCCGGCAGCGGCCGTGCTGGTTTGCGGGCCCGCTTCGGAATAGACGTAGCGGGTCAGTTCGGAAAGCTTCGGCGAAGGGCTCGCCTGCGCGAATTCGAGTCCTTCCTGGATCTGCGCTTCGACTTCGTCGTAGAGCGCGGCGAGCGTCGCTTCGTCCGACATGCCGTGTTGCAGTAGCGTCTGCTGGAAGCGCGCGATCGGATCGCGCTCGCTCCACGCGTCGATTTCCTCGCGCGTGCGGTAGCGGTTGCGATCGCTTTTCGAGTGACCGCGCAGCCGGTACGTTTCGCATTCGAGCAGCGTCGGGCCTTCGCCCCGGCGCGCGCGCGCCACTGCCTGCTCGCTCGCTTCGAGGACGTCGACGAAACTGTTGCCGTCGACCGTGACGCCCGGAATGTCATAGGCGAGCGCGCGTTGCGCGATGTGCGGCACGGCCGTCGAGCGTTCGACCGACATCGACATGCCGTACCTGTTGTTCTCGCAGACGAAGATCACTGGCAGCTTCCAGATCGCCGCGAAGTTCAGCGATTCGTGGAACGCGCCTTCGTTGTTCGCGCCGTCGCCGAAAAAGCACATCACGACGGAATCCTTGTGCTGCCTTTTAACCGACAGCGCCGCGCCGACCGCGATCGGCATGCCGCCGCCCACGATGCCGTTCGCGCCGAGGTTGCCGCGCGTCACGTCGGCGATGTGCATCGAGCCGCCGCGGCCGCGGCAGTAGCCGGTTTCCTTGCCGAAGAACTCGGCGAACATCCGCTTCGGATCGGCGCCCTTGCCGATGCAGTGCCCGTGGCCGCGATGCGTCGAGGTGATGTAGTCCGCGTCGGTGAGTGGCAACGTCGCACCGATCGCGCTGGCTTCCTGGCCGATCGACAGATGCATCGTGCCGTGGATCAGTCCGCGCATATATGCCTGCTCGGCGCTTTCCTCGAAGCGGCGCACGAGGATCATCTTGCGCAACGCCGCGCGCAGCACTTCGGGTGCGTGATGGCGCAACACCGACGGCATCGCGGCGGACGGGCGCGACGGCGACTCTACGACCTCATTCATGTCTTTTCTCCTGTCGACCGGAGTTCGCGCTTTAGCTGTCGATCAGAGTTAGCGCTTTAGCGCTTACTCTGATCCCATGCAAAGCTCTTACTCCGGTCCCATGCAAGTCGCTTGCGGTCGACCGGAGTTCGCGCTTTAGCTGTCGATCAGAGTTAGCGCTTTAGCTGTCGACCGGAGTTGACGCTTTAGCGTCTTACTCCGGTCCCATGCAAAGCACTTACTCTGATCCCATGCAAAGCTCTTACTCCGGTCCCATGCAAGGCACCTGCTCCGGTCCCATGCAAAATGGCTGCTGCGTGATCGAAGCTCAGGCCGCGGCGGCGGCCTTGCCGAACACCATCTCATCCTGACGACGACGCAGCGCGACGATCTGCGACGTGGCATCAACCGCGCAGTTGCGATACGTGAGCAACTCGCCGCGACGGACCGGCTGCGTGACGCGGCCGTTCTCGATCAGCCCGCACGGCACCGCGTCCTGCGCGCGCGCATCGCCCACCGACATCGCCCACGCGCGATACGTGTATTCACCGATCGCATCGAGCCGCTCGCCCGGCTGCAGATCCTTCTTCGCGACCGCGCAGACCTCGACGACCGGCACCGGTAGCGGCTCCATGTCGGCGCGGCCGTAGAGCACGACGCGCGCGCACGTCAGCGGCACTTCGAGGCTCGTCAGGTGATACGGGCGATAGAACGTGTAGTACGGCCCCTCGCCGAGACGCAGGTCTTCCATGCGCTCGCGCAGCCGCGGATGCGCCATCTCGGCGACGACGAACACACCCGGCGCCACACCCTTGCCGATCGTGTAATCGACCACGCCCTTGCGCGAAAGAATGCCGCCGTCTTCCACCGGGCACAGCACCTTGTGCAGCTGGTCGAGCGTCGCGGACGGCCCGTGCATGCCCGGCACGTCCGGCGTGAGTCCGGTCGCGTTGCCGATCGCGGCCATCTCGACGGCCGTCTTCGAGCCGTCGACGAATTCCACGAGCATGCGCGGGTTCATGTTGCGGCGACGCGCCTCTTCCATGTAGGCGTCCGGCGTCGCTTCGATGTTGAGCGGATTGTTCTTGCCCTTGCCGGCCGCGACGATCGGATAGCCAAGCGCGCTCACGAACTGGATCAGCTCGATGGTCGAGCTGGGTTCGTCGCCGGCGCCCAGCGAATACACGACGCCAAGCCGCTCCGCCTCGCGACGCAGATACGCGCCGATCGTCACGTCCGCCTCGACGTTCATCATCACCAGATGCTTGCCGTGCTCCATCGCGACGAGACCGATCTGCGCGCCGACCGCGGGCTTGCCGGTCGCGTCGATGACGACGTCGATCTGCTCGCTCGTGCACACCGCATTCACGTCCTGGGTGATCGCGATGTGGCCGGCTTCGATCGCCTGCGTCAACGCGCTTTGCGTATCGACGACGCGATAGCCCTCGTCGGCGCCGTTCGCGACCTTCACCGCCGCGCACGCCGCCTCGGTACGCAACTCGGCGATCGCGCCGATTTCGAGGCCGTGCATCTGCCGGACCTGGGTCACGATATCCGTGCCCATCTCGCCGCTGCCGATCAGACCGATACGGATTGGGCGGCCAGACGCGGCGCGCTTTTCGAGGTCGGCGGCGAGGCCGCTGGGGGTGATGTTGTGCATGAGCATGTCTCCACAAATGCTGCGCGCGAAACGCGCGGGAAGTGTTCGAGGACTTTCGTCTGTTACAGCCACGACAGAACTTATGTATTTCAGAATAGCAGTATGTTCACTAAAAGGCCAAGTCCGGATTGAGTGGAAACGCAGTTTTTTGGGGTGGGACTTACCCTGGACCCGACGTAGAGGGACCAGGATGAAATGGGGGCGTGAGGGCACAGGGATGTGCCTGATGGGACAGCCGGCTGATGCCGATGGATGCGGGACGCGAGCGCCTCGCCGGCGGTTCATCCGCGCGGATGGGTGCGCTGGGCGGGCGTGTGCGCAGGTGCGCCGCGCGGGAATGGGAAGCTGATGGGGATGCGCCGCGTCAAGCGTGTCTGGAGGCGCGCTCCGCGCTATTTCCGCGCTGTGGAGCGGCAAGAAAGATGCGACCGGCCGGTTCGGGAAACGCAGGACCGTTCAACTGCGACGACCCTCCCGCATCCCAAGGCGCGAAAACGGTCCGGCGGGGCTCGACCCCAAGGCGTCGGCTCCAGAAGCCGGCCAGCCGGCAGCATGGCCAGCCGCCTGCACGGCCTTCAGATGCGAATCAGACGATTCCGCCCGGGCCTGCGAGCTTGAGTACGTCTTTTGCGGTGTACTCGTCGGTGATGAGCACCGTGGGTTTCAGCAGCTTCAGGGCGCCGGCCAGTGCCTGCACCTTGTTCGCGCCGCCCGCTGCCAGCACGCGCACCGGCACTTTCTTGATGATGTCGAGCGGCACCGACATCACGCGTTCGTTGATCGGATGGTCGACAAGCTCGCCGTTCGCGTCGAAAAAGTTGAACAGCAGGTCACCGACCGCGCCCGCCTTGATGACCGACGCGCGATCCGCATTGCTGATGAACTTCGACAGGTGCGCCGTCGCGTCCGGACCCGTCCCCGCCGCGCCAAGCACGACTGCATCCAGCGATTTCGCGAGCTCGAAGATATCGCCGAGCCCGCAGCGCTCGATCAGGGTTTCGCGCGTGGCCGCGCTGTCGACGACAAGCGGCGCGGTCATCAGGTAGCAGTCCGCCTGATACAGCGAAGCAAAGCGCCACGCGAATTCGGCCGGATTGAACTTGCGCGCCTTCATGATGCCGCCGAGCAGCGACACCACCGAGACGTCTTCGACCGTGCGCTCGTTCATGAACGCGAGCGAACTGACGAGCGTGCGCCCCCAGCCCACGCCAATACGCATGTTGGGCCGCACGAGCGACGATACATAGGCGCCCGTCGCCGCGCTCACCGGGCCGGTCGCATCCGCGCCCCGCGACGACAGCGGCACGACGATGACCTCCTCGACCCCGAAGCGCTTTTCAAGCAGACGCTCGGCCTCGACGCATTCGGCGAGACGGTCGCCGATCGAAATCTTCACCTCGTTGCGCTCGCGCGCGGCGGCGAGCAACCGCACCACCGTCACGCGCCCGACACCGAGTTTCAGGGCGATTTCGTTCTGCGTCATCTCCTCGACAAAGTACATCCACGCCGCGCGCAGACGCAGCCGGCGCGCGGGATTCTGCTCGTCGCTTTCGATCGCCTCAGGGGCAATACTCGCTTTCGCCAAGCTCGGCTCCTATGATGAATAAAGTCAGTCTTGCGACTGAACACTTGTGCTATCTTAACTTCAAATGTTGCAACCCAGAGACGCCCATGGAGTCGAAATCGCCCTTGCCGCAGCACCTTAGCCGCGACATCAGCCAACTGGGGCTCGCACTGAGGGACTGTGCGCGTCAGCTTCGTTATGCGGCACGCAATGTGCCCGGGCCGATCAAGAGCGACCGGCCTGCCACCGTCACCACGCGCTCGCCTGCCACGCAAACTTCCAGGGCGCCCTCGCATCTCTCGCTGGAATCCGTCGCGCAACTCGCGGATGGCCTGATCGAAACTGCCGAGTCGTTTGCCGGCCACGCCATGCCGCCGCTCCAGGATCACTGGAAATCTCCGGTTCCGCTCGATGCACTGACGGGCTATCTCAGCCAGTCGGGCAATCAGGCGAAAACGTTGCGCAAGTTTTCGACGACGTATTACGCGGCAGCCAAACGCATGATCATGCAATGCGGCGCCACCGACGTGCTCATCTTCGAACATCGCATCAGCAGCGCGTTCGAGGCCATGAACGCGTCGCGCCACGCGCCCGGTACGCAGTTGACCCAGGTTTGCGCCGATACCGCGACTTCGCGTAGCACGCTGTGCCGCGTGGGCGCGCAACTCGTCCTCTCGCTGATCGACCAGCAGCCGATCCGCAGTACGCGCTTCGATGTCCTTCCCGATGCGAGCGCGCCCTGGTGGCTCGTGACCGAGCCGAACGCATACGTATTCCTGATGCTGACGATCGCCTCGCTCGCGAAAGACCTCTGCCCCACCGGGCTCGTGACCGAACCGGACGCCGTAATCCGGTTTTTCGCCGACGTGACCGGCGCGCGCGAAGCCGCGTTCCGCCGCGCGCTGAAGGAACGCGAACCGCTCGATGCATTGAGCGACGAAATCGAACATGTCGTCACGCATCTTTGCTGAAACCTGCGCGCGCAATCCTTGCGCGCGTGCACGGGAGCCTTGATGGGCCAGCCGATCAGTAGCATTCACCCGCGGGAATCCGGCACGTGGGACCACGTGCGGAAGCTCACGCCCTGCCGCCAGTTGTTGCAGCAATGCTGCGACGAATATCGCGAGCGGCACGGCGTGCGCATCGAAATCGACGAGCGCCAGTTCACCAGCGCGTTTTTCGCGTGGCTCGACGTGATCTCGCACCACGCCGGCTACCGCCGGCGGAATGCACCCGACTACTTCCAGTTCGCCTTCGGCGTGCTGCTGCGCGACCTGCTGCGCGACAAAGCCGTTCACGTGAGCACGGAGCCCTCCCCGCACCTGCAACCCACGGCGAACGATATCGCCAGCTGGTGGCCGGCAGGCTACCTGCTCACCTGGTTCTGCATCGGCACGCTCAAACACGTGATGCGCGAAGAGTGCGCGCTGGAGGTCCAGCCGGCCGACGCGCTCTCGCACCGCGACGTGTGGCAGTCGTTTCGCGAAAACATCGTCGAGGAGCCCAGCCTCGCGATCGCATACTTCGACCGGTTCATGGGCAGCGAGCCCAACTGGCGCGAACCCGGCCAGGTGCTCAACCGGCCCGGCGCTGCAAATTCCGGCGCACATACGTAATCCCCTCCCCGATTTCCAGGTTCGAGAATAAAGCCGTGCGAGTACCGGCGGCAGTCAGCCGGATGGCCAGGTGACACGTGCGTGCCCCGTGTAAACCCGGCCAGATGGCCTGGCCCGTCCGGCCGAAGCGACGCGGGGGCTCGCGTGGCGTAAAATACGCGCTTTCCTGACAATCTCGCCAACATGACGCTCGCCTCCACTCTTGAGATCATCGCCGAACTGAAGGCCGGCCGGATGGTGATTCTCGTCGACGAAGAAGACCGCGAAAACGAGGGCGATCTCGTGATCGCCGCCGAATTCGTCACACCGGAAGCGATCAATTTCATGGCCCGTTACGGCCGTGGGCTGATCTGTCTGACGTTGACGCAGGAGCGCTGCAAGCAGCTCAACCTGCCGCTCATGACATACCGCAACGGCACGCAGTACGGCACGGCGTTCACGGTCAGCATCGAGGCGGCCGAAGGCGTGACAACCGGCATTTCCGCCGCCGACCGCGCCCGCACGATCGCGGCGGCCGTCGCGCATGACGCCCGCGCCGAGCACATCGTGCAGCCCGGCCACGTGTTCCCGATCATGGCGCAGCCCGGCGGCGTACTGGTGCGCGCCGGTCACACCGAAGCCGGTTGCGATTTCACGGCGCTCGCGGGCCTCACGCCCGCCGCGGTGATCTGCGAGATCATCAAGGACGACGGCACGATGGCGCGTCTGCCCGACCTCATCGCGTTCGCGCAGGAGCACAACCTGAAGATCGGCACGATCGCCGACCTGATCCATTACCGTAGCCGCACCGAATCGATCGTCGAGCGCATCTGCGAGCGCACGATGCAAACCGCGCACGGCCCGTTCCGCGCGGTGATGTATCTCGACCAGCCTAGCGGCTCGCCGCATATCGCGCTGGTGCGCGGCACGCCCTCGCCGGATCGCGAAACTCCGGTGCGCGTTCACGAACCGCTGTCGGTACTGGATCTGCTGGAAGTGGGCGCATCCACTCACTCATGGACGCTCGACGCCGCCATGAAGGAAATCGCCGAACGCGATCTCGGCGTGGTGGTGCTGCTCAACTGTGGCGACTCGAAGGATCATCTGATCGACGTCTTCAAGGCGTTCGACGAAAAGGAACGTGCTGAGGCACTCAAGCGCCGTCCGGTCGATTTCAAGACGTACGGCATCGGCGCGCAGATCCTGCGCGAACTGGGTGTCGGCAAGATGCAGGTGCTGTCGAACCCGCGCAAGCTGGGCACGATGTCGGGTTATGGCCTCGAAGTCACGTGCTTCGTGCCTATGCCAGGCGCCATCGCGGCGTGCCCGCCTGGCGCCCCGGCCTCGCAGGACATCCAGGCCTGATATCCGGAAACTCACCGCTCACACGCGTTCATCCCAAACACTACGGACCTCAAATGGAAATCGGACAATATCAACCGAATCTCGACGGCGACGGCCTGCGCGTCGGCATCGTGCAGTCGCGCTTTAACGAACCCGTTTGCAACGGCCTCGCTGACGCCTGCATCGAAGAACTCGAACGCCTCGGCGTCACCGGTGAAGACGTGCTGCTCGTCACCGTGCCGGGCGCACTGGAAATCCCGCTCGCGCTGCAAAAGCTGGCGGAGAGCGGCCAGTTCGATGCGCTGATCGCGCTCGGCGCCGTCGTGCGCGGCGAGACGTATCACTTCGAACTCGTGTCGAACGAAAGCGGCGCCGGCATCACGCGCATCGGCCTCGACTTCGGCATTCCCGTCGCCAACGCGGTCCTCACGACCGAAACGGACGAACAGGCCGTCGCGCGCATGACCGAAAAGGGTCGCGACGCAGCGCGTGTCGCCGTCGAAATGGCAAACCTCTCGGTTGCGCTCGAACAGCTCGGCGGCGATGACGACGAAGATGAAGACGAGGAAGACGAAGAGGAACGGGCATGAAGAGCGCTCGCCGACGTTCCCGCGAACTGGCCACGCAAGGTCTCTACCAGTGGCTGCTGTCGGGCTCGCCTATCGGTGAAATCGACGCGCAGCTGCGCGGCGCGCAAGGTTACGACAAGGCCGACCACGCGCATCTGGAGGCGTTGCTGAGCGGCGTCATCCGCGACTCGGAAGCACTGTCGATCGACCTGATGCCGTGCCTCGACCGTCCGATCGACCAGCTCTCGCCGGTCGAACGCGCGGTACTGCTGGTCGCTGCGTTCGAACTGAAGAATCACGTCGATATTCCATATCGCGTGGTGATCAACGAAGCCGTCGAACTTGCCAAGACGTTCGGTGGCGCGGACGGCTACAAGTACGTCAATGGCGTGCTGGACAAGCTGTCGGTACAACTGCGCGCCGCCGAGACACAGGCCGCCCGCAAGCACTGATCCAGCGAGGCCGGAACGCGTGCAGCCCGATTCGACCCGGGCCGCGCCGGCCGGTCGCGACACTGGGAAACTGAATGTATCCGCATGAACACTCTGTCTGAACCACTGGTGCGGCTTGCCGCCCGCGTCGACGCCATCCAGCCGTTTTATGTGATGGAGCTGGCCAAAGAGGCCGCATTGCTGGAGCGCCAGGGGCGCGACATCATTCACATGGGAATCGGCGAGCCCGATTTCACCGCGCCGGAACCGGTCATCGAGGCCGCCACCAGCGCGCTGCGGCGCGGCGTCACCCAATACACGAACGCGCTCGGTCTGCCTGCGTTGCGCGAGGCGATCGCCGCGCATTACCAGCAGGTTTATGGCATTACCGTCGATCCTGCACGCATCGTGGTCACGGCGGGCGCGTCGGCGGCGTTGCTGCTCGCATGCGCGGCGCTCGTCGATCGCGATGACGAAGTGCTGATGCCCGATCCGTCTTATCCCTGCAACCGGCATTTCGTCGCCGCTGCCGAAGGTCGGGCTGTACTCGTGCCGAGCGGCCCCGCGGAGCGCTTCCAGCTAACCGCGGCCGACGTCGAACGCCTGTGGAACGATCGCACGCGCGGCGTGCTGCTCGCGTCGCCGTCGAACCCGACCGGTACATCGATCGAACCTGCCGAACTCGAACGCATCGTGAAGGCGGTCCGCAAGCGCGGCGGCTTTACGATCGTCGATGAAATCTATCAGGGCTTGAGTTACGACGCGCCGCCGGTGTCGGCGCTGTCTTTCGGCGACGACGTCATTACCGTCAACAGCTTCTCGAAGTACTTCAACATGACCGGCTGGCGGCTGGGCTGGCTTGTCGTACCGCCGGCGCTGGTCGGCCCGCTGGAAAAGCTCGCTCAGAACCTGTTTATCTGCGCGTCGGCGCTGGCGCAGCATGCCGCACTCGCCTGCTTCGAACCGGACACGATCAGGATCTACGAAGGCCGTCGCCTTGAATTCAAACGGCGCCGCGATTTCATCGCGCCCGCGCTCGAGTCGCTCGGCTTCTCGGTACCGGTGATGCCGGACGGCGCGTTCTATGTGTACGCCGACTGCACGCACGTCGCCCACCCCGCCGCGAGCGACAGCGCCGCGCTCACCCGGGCGATGCTGCACGACGCAGGCGTCGTGCTGGTCCCGGGGATGGACTTCGGATTGCACGCGCCGCACTCCTATATCCGGCTCTCCTATGCGACAGCGTATGCGAAGCTCGAAGAAGCTGTCGAGCGGCTCGGCCGGTTGTTCAATCGCTGACCCCGACGCCGGGCTGACCTCACGGGCTCCGTCGGGAAGCGCGCAGCAACGAAAAAGGGCACCTCCAGGAGGTGCCCTTTTTCTTGCCCGCTCCAGCCTGCGCTGGCGGATCTAATGCATACCAAGCGACGTATCAGGCGCCCAGTTCCGACGAAGCAACATGCTTCGTCGCGCTGGAACTTGCGTCATCCTGCATCGGCGTCTTGTCGTGCGACGCAGGCGTCGTGACCCTGGCCGTCGTCAGCGGATGCCCGCCGTCGAGCGTCACCTGTACGCGCTTCGTCGAAGCGGTTGTCGCGGCCGGAGCCAGCGTCGTCGATGCGGTAGTCGTGGTCGGTGCCTGCGGTGCGTTGACCGGCACCTTGCGGCCACGCGCCACGTCACGCAGACGGGCGCGCTCGGCCATTACCTTGGCGCCATAACCACCGTCGTCCTGCGACGTCGAGCCGACATACAGACGCAGTCCGCCCGGCAGCGAACCGCCGCGCGCCACGCAATCCTTCAGCACGAGTGCGCCGACCTTGATGTTGGTCAACGGCTCGAGCGCGGCGCTCTGGCCACCAAAGTACTCGAACTTGTCGGAATGCACCTTCGACATGACCTGCATCAAACCTTGCGCGCCGACGCCGCTTTCCGCATACGGATTGAAACCGGATTCGATGGCCATGACAGCCAGCAGCAACAGCGGATCGAGACCGACTTCGCGACCGGTGTCGAACGCGGCCTTCACGAGCTCGCTGACGGGCTCCTGAGCGACGCGATAACGGCGCGACAGATACGACGCGACCAGATCCTGCTCGCGGGTCGAGACCAGCACGCGATCGTCGCGTGCATCGGCGGAGACGCGCTGCGCCGGAATCAGGCGGGCGAGCGAGCCGACCGTCGGCAACGTACGCGGATCGAGGCCGTTCAGCGCCACGGCGCTGAGGCCAGCCGTGCCGCTGCCATCGAAGGCACCGTCATAACTGGTGTTGGCGGTCGTACCGTTGCTGCCGGTGTCGACGCTGACTGCCTGATTTGAAGACAGGCTGTCGTCGGACTGGCCGGTTGCGGGCCCAAACGACGGCAGCGGGTTGCCTTGCAGCAGACGGGCCGGACCCGCCTTCACTGCAGCGGAAATAACCGGCATCAGCTTTGCGGCGAGAGTGCCGCGCCAGGTGGGCATCAGCCACAAGGCCAGTGCCAGCACGACGGCAAAACCGCCGACAATGCTGAACAGGTGATGACTCATACGCGTCCCACGTCGCAATGCACCGCGCATAACCTGCGCGAGACGCTCGTCGGGACGCCACGATAACCAGGCGTTCATTCAGATCTCCCAATTTGCATGAAGCGGCGAACGCGCCGGCAAGCCGACGTACAGCCATTCGCAGAATCAAGACGCCGCGCGCTCTGGTCGGGGCGGCAGCGGCGTCGGGAAAACGGCATACACCGTTCGGGGAGCCCATCTAAAGTTCCGGCGGCATGCTGTTTGCAGCATGCGGGCGGAGGCTCCCACACGAAAAAACCAGCGCGAAAAAGGCGCCGGCGAGGAAAACAGACAAGACCGTGAAGTACCGAGCAGGGATCGGCAAACGGCGACGCGTTGCGTCAGAAGACCGGGGGTAATGGTTAAAACGTGCAAACCCTGCAACCAATGTGGACGGATTCTAGCAGGGTTTTATAGATCGTCAACACTATGAATAGTCAAATCTATAACTAATTGTAATAATGAACAGTGTTCAGTGACCTCTAAACCGCGCAGCGAGCGCGTTTCCGGGCAGTCACAAATTTGCCCTTCAACGTGCGCTGGCCAACGCAGGTAAAATCGACAATCGATCTGGCGCGGCGATTGCCTGCCGTGTCCTCACCTTGCGGCGTGCCGCCGCCCCTGATCAGGACCCGATGAAATACAAAGACCTGCGCGACTTCGTCGGTCGCCTCGAGACGCTCGGCGAGCTTCGCCGCGTTCCGCAGCACATCTCGCCCGTTCTCGAAATGACGGAAATCTGCGATCGCGTGCTGCGCACCGGCGGTCCTGCGTTGCTGTTTGAAAGCACCCGGCAGCACGCGTTTCCTGTTCTAGGTAACCTGTTCGGCACGCCGCGGCGCGTGGCGCTCGGCATGGGCATCGATGCCGGCGCTGAAAACGGCGATAGCGCCGCGCTGGAGTCGTTGCGCGACGTCGGGCGCCTTCTGTCCGCCCTCAAGGAGCCGGAGCCGCCCAGGGGGCTGAAAGACGCCGGCAAACTGCTCTCGCTGGCCAGGGCCGTCTGGGATATGGCGCCGAAGACCGTCAGTTCACCGCCCTGCCAGGAAATCGTCTGGGAAGGCGACGACGTCGATCTCGCGAAGCTGCCGATCCAGACCTGCTGGCCCGGCGACGCCGGTCCGCTCATCACGTGGGGACTGACCGTCACACGCGGTCCGAACAAGACGCGGCAAAACCTCGGTATTTACCGGCAGCAACTGATCGGCCGCAACAAGCTGATCATGCGCTGGCTCGCGCATCGGGGCGGCGCGCTCGATTTCCGCGAGTTCGCGCTGCGGAACCCGGGCAAGCCGTATCCGGTCGCGGTCGTGCTTGGCGCCGATCCGGCCACGATTCTCGGCGCGGTGACGCCGGTGCCGGACACGCTCTCCGAATACCAGTTCGCAGGATTGCTGCGCGGCGGCCGCACGGAACTCGCGAAGTGCATCACGCCCGGCGTCGACACGCTACAGGTGCCGGCACGCGCCGAGATCGTGCTCGAAGGCTTTATCCACCCGCAAGCCGGCACGCCCGAAGCGGCGCCGGCCGGCGCGCCGCCGCGTCCGTCGAAGGGCGCTTCCGCCGCTTACGAGCATGCACTCGAAGGTCCGTACGGCGATCACACCGGCTACTACAACGAACAGGAATGGTTCCCGGTGTTTACCGTCGAGCGCATCACGATGCGTCGCGACGCCATCTACCATTCGACCTATACCGGCAAGCCGCCTGACGAGCCCGCTGTGCTCGGCGTCGCGCTCAACGAAGTGTTCGTGCCGCTCCTGCAGAAGCAGTTCACCGAGATCACCGACTTCTATCTGCCGCCCGAAGGATGCAGCTACCGGATGGCCATCGTCCAGATGAAGAAGAGCTACCCGGGACATGCCAAACGGGTGATGTTCGGCGTGTGGAGCTTCCTGCGACAGTTCATGTATACGAAGTTCATCGTCGTGGTGGATGAAGACGTGAACATCCGCGACTGGAAAGAAGTGATCTGGGCGATCACCACGCGCATCGACCCTTCGCGCGATACGGTGCTCGTCGATCGCACACCGATCGACTATCTGGATTTCGCGTCGCCGGTTGCGGGGCTCGGTTCGAAGATGGGACTCGATGCGACCAATAAATGGCCCGGCGAAACCGACCGGGAATGGGGCCGCCCCATCGCGATGGACGACGCGGTCAAGAAGCGCATCGATGCGATGTGGCAGGAACTCGGCCTCTGAGGCCGGCGCGGCACAACAGACAAGAAGCGGTCTCTAACGGCGGACACGGTACGTCGCCTACGGTCGCTGGAAGACGTGGGACAGGAACAATACGGGGAAAGGGCAGGGATGCACGCGTTATCAATGTTGTCGGACGGTTTTTTTCTGTCTCTTTCGCTGTGCCTCGATATCGGTCTCGTCAACGTCGCGATTATCTCGCTGACGTTGTCGCACGGATTCAAACCCGGCTTCTGGCTCGGGCTCGGCTCGTGTTTCGGCGATCTGATCTATGCAGCGCTTGCGCTCGCCGGCATGGCGGCGTTGCTTCAGTTCGAATCGGTGCGATGGATCGTGTGGATCGGCGGTGCGGCCATCCTGCTGTTCCTCACGTGGAAGATGGCGCGCGAAGCGCTCTTCCCTGCTTCAGCGCCGCCGGTCGAAGGCGAGTCCGATGCGAACGCACCGCATCTCAGCGCGTGGCGCGGGTTCATGCGCGGCACGTTGCTCGCAATCTCGTCGCCGTCGGCGATCCTGTGGTTTGCGGCGGTGGGCGGTGCGCTGATCGCCAGGGCCGGTGCGACGACCGTGACCACCGCGCCGGTTTTTCTCGGCGGCTTTTTCCTCGGCGGGTTGTGCTGGAACGTGTTTATCTGCGGGCTCGCGAGCCACGGACGCAAACGCGCAGGCTCGGGTTTGCTGCGCGCATGTCATGTGCTGTCGGCACTGCTCTTCGCGTACTTCTCGTACAGCGTGATCGTGAACGGATATCGCGATCTGATCGTGCACACCAGCAGCATGGCGGCCGGTTAGCAACGGAAAAAGCGAGCCGTGGGCTCGCCTTTTCTGAACAGGGCACGAGGCCGGTTAACCGAGAAACTGGCCGAGCCGTTCGAGATCGACGTTGCCGCCGCTGATCACGACGCCTACGCGCCTGCCCTTCACGGGCACGATGCCATTGAGCACCGCCGCTGCGGCAAGACACCCGGTCGGTTCGACCACGATCTTCATCCGCTGCGCGAAAAAGCGCATCGCGTCGACAAGCTGCGCGTCGCTGACCGTCACGATCTGTTGCACGAGGCGCTGAATCACTTCGAACGTATAGACGCCGAGTTGCTGCGTGGCGGCGCCATCGGCGATCGTCTTCGGCACATCGATGCGCACGCGTTCACCACGTGCGAGCGATTGCTGGCCATCGTTGCCCGCCTCCGGCTCGACGCCGGTGATCTGGCATTGCGGGCTCAATGCCGCGGCGGAAAGCGCGCTGCCCGACAGCAGACCGCCGCCGCCCAGACACACGAACAGCATGTCGAGCGGGCCTGTTTCCTCGATCAGTTCCTTGACGGCCGTGCCCTGCCCGGCCATCACGTGCGGATGATCGTACGGTGGAATCAACGTCATGCCGCGCTCTTCGGCGAGCCGGCGGCCGATCGCTTCACGATCTTCCTTGTACCGGTCGTAGACGATCACTTCGCCGCCATATCCCCTGGTGGCCGCGACCTTCGCGGCAGGCGCGTCGTGCGGCATGATGATCGTTGCGTGAATGCCAGCCAGACGCGCGGACAACGCAATCGCCTGTGCGTGATTGCCCGACGAGAACGTCAGGACGCCAGCTTTGCGCTGTTCTGCATCGAAGTGCGAAATCGCGTTGTACGCGCCACGAAACTTGAACGCGCCCATGCGCTGCAGGTTTTCGCATTTGAAGAAGATCGACGCACCTGTGCGCTCGTTCGCGGTAGTCGACGTGAGAACAGGTGTGCGGTGCGCGATGCCTTCGATACGCGCGGCGGCGTCGACGACATCGTCATAGGTTGGAACAGGAAGCGCTTGCATCGGCGGAAGGACGCGGGGCGTGGTTGGTTGCACAGGCGCCCATTGTCCCAGCTTCGATCGTGTTTTGGAACGCGAAGCGCGTGTCGCTATATCGACCGGCCGATGCGCATATGAAAACGGCGCAACGCGGCGTTCAAGCCGGCGTTGCGCCGTTCACGAAACCTCACCGTAGAGCCGCGCTCACATCATATCGCGTGGGGCGGCACGTGTGCGGTATCAGTAACGCGGGCCGTAGTAACCACGGCGGTAATAGCCGTGATGATAGTAAGGCCGGCCGTATCCATAATATCCACCGACGACAACCGGCGGCGGCGCATAGACCACGGGCGGCGGCGCATACACAACCGGCGGGGGCGAATAGTACACGGGCGGCGGCGCGGAGTAGACCGGATAGGCTGGAATGCCGATACCGACACCGATTGACACGTGTGCTTCAGCAGCAGTCACAAGCCCCGCGCCAAGCGCGGCAGCAACGATAAACGGGACGATCTTTTTCACTTCTATTTCTCCTGGCGCCCTCGCCCCTATGGCGTGGTCGCATGACGGGCTCAGCCCTTACAGTTCAATGTATCGAAAAAGGCTTCGCAGCGTCGGGGGTATTTGTTGCAAATTGCAATGACGGATGCAAACGCGCAGAGCGCCTGCGTGCCTCACGTCATACATATGTCCGCTTCCCTTTCGAAAATCAAGGGTTTGCGGCACGTCGATCATGACCGGCGACATTTTTACCGGTCGCGTTGCAAGCTTACCGGTCACATCGGTAATGTTTAATTACAAATTCGCTGCAGCTGCCGCACGATTCCGTTGCCTTCGCGCATCGATTTTCGTTCGCGCGGTGGCCGCGCGATGGCCGTAAACGCAAAGTGCCCGGCAGAAACGCCGGGCACCGGTTCGAAGTCAGCGTGTCGTCAACCGACCTTCACATACGTAAATTCCCGTGAGACGCTGGGTGGTACATAAGCGCCGCTAATCTGTACGCGTGGTGTCAGCCGCTTCTTTTGATCCCACCAGCGGCGCCGCTGTGAGTGTGTCAGAAACCGCAAGTGCTTTCGGTAAGAAAAAATACTCATCGTGTACCTCCCGAAAATCTGGCTGCGCTACAGAAGAAACAACAACGGGGACTGCCGGAAAATCTGATGTACGGATTCATTGTGAGCAGTTTTCGGACCCGACGGCAATCCCCTGTCAGATACATACGACGGCCTGTCATATTCGCCACGTACTGATCTGAAGAATGCCCGGCGCGCATGAAACCGGTTCACGTCCTTTGCTGGCAAGGTGCCGACGCGAGCCGGCATCGTGATGAATGCGATACTCGCCGTTCCGTCATTGTTCTGTCCGGAGCTGAAAATCATGTCTCTGCCCCCATTGCCGCGTCTGGGCTTCGTCGGTGCGGGCCGGCTCGCGCACTGTCTCGCGCACGGCTTCTCGCGCGCCGGCTATCCGGTCACCGCAATCGCAAGCCGCTCGCGCGATTCCGCGCAGACGCTTGCAGGTCAGATCGGGCATTGCGCCGCGTACGACCACCCGCAGCAGGTTGTCGACGCAGCCGATATCGTCTTTTTAGCCGTCCCTGATGACAGTATCGGTACGACAGCCCACACAGTGCGCTTCGATTCCGCTGCGCAGGGCTGCTCCGGTGCATGGGCGCTCGTGCATTGCAGCGGCGCTTCGCCCGTCGATCTGCTGGCGCCGGCACGCGATCAGGGCGCTTTGATCGGTGGCTTTCATCCACTGTACCTGTTCGGCGGAAACCTCGCAGATATCGAGCGCATCGCCGGATGTTCCGTCTCGATCGAAGCCGACGGCGCGCTGAAGGACGCGCTCGTCGCACTGGCGGGCGCGCTGCGCTGCCATCCGCTCTCGATTCCACCGGGCGGCCGCATGCTGTATCACGCGGCCGCGCACTACGCGGCGAGCTTCGCGTTGTGCGGCCTCGCGGAGTGCGTCGAACTGTGGCGCACGCTCGGTTTCAACGAAGACGACGCGTTGCGCGCCGTGCTGCCGATGCTCGCCGGCACGATCCAGACCGCCGGCGACAAGGGCTTGCCGGGTGCGCTGGCCGGACCGGTTTCGCGTGGCGATACCAGCGTCGTCGAAAAGCAGCTTGCGCTACTCGAAGGACTCGGCGGCGACCACGCTGCGCTCTACGCGCTGATGACGCGCCGCGCGGTCGCGCTGGCGCGCCGCCGGCCGGTACCACCAGCCGCGATCGACGCAATCGATACCGTCGTGGAAAACTCGCTTGCCCGTTCGCTCGACCGGCTGACCGGCCAGGGATCGCAGGCGGCCCGTAAGCCGTGATAATGTGACGACCGGCGCGAATGCAGCGGGATCAGGGTGCGCGTCCATGCGCACCATCTGCACGCACTGGTTCGAATACAACAGTTGCCTGATGAAGCCGGCTCGCCACGTGCGGCCGCTACGAATAACTAAAGAAGGAAAGGACACGAGATGGTCGGCGATATCGCCCGTTTTCTGCTCAATACCGTTTTCACCCTGTTCGGCGCGGCGCTGCTGTTGCGTGCCTGGCTGCAGGTTGTCCGCATGCCGCCGTACAACCCGGTGTCGAACGCCGTGTTGCAGGTCACGAACTGGATCGTGCTGCCGTTGCGGCGGATCATTCCCAGCACCCGCAGCATCGACTGGGCCAGCCTCGTCGCGGCCCTCATCGCGGCGGTGATCTATGTGGTCGCGATGGTGTGGCTCGCGGGCGTCGATCCGCTCGGCCTGATGCCGACGCTCCTGATCGTCGCGCTGCTGACGATGATCAAGTGGGCGCTCAACCTGATCATCTGGCTGACGATCCTGATGGCGTTGCTGTCGTGGCTCAATCCGCGTTCGCCGGCCATGCCGATCCTGTATCAGCTGACTGCGCCGTTTCTGAATCCGCTGCGCCGGTTCGTGCCGCAACTGGGTGGGATCGATCTCTCGCCGATCCTGCTGTTCGTGATCGTGCAGGTGCTGTTGATGGTGGTAACGCGTGCGGCTGTTTCGCTGACGCTGTTTGGGATCTGATTGCGAAGTCTCCCACGATCTTGATAGCTGACGGTTCCGGTGCCAACCGTCAATAGTCGTTACGACATGCACCTGCCGCCGCGCGACTCGATAGCGGGTTCGTGCGCGGCCTGCCGTTCTTCATCATCGGGAATCGCGCCACGCGCCAGTCCAGATCGACATTCGACCGGGTGATCGCCAGCGATCCCCCTCGCCCGGTCTCGGCACAGTCTTTACCGCAAGTTCAATCGCCGGCCACGGATGCTGGATGACATGACGACGGTAACACTTGCCAGGACCACCGCCAGGCAGACACCGGGTTCGGGTTCTGCGTCCTACGCTGGTTGCACTGCTCGGCGCTGTCTGGGTGGCGCATCGATCCCCATCGACATTGCTCCGCACAGAGAAATACGCCGAAATGCCATATGATGTTCATCATGAAGAAGCAGCCAGTCAATCGGAAAACCGTCAGCCGTAAGGAAATCACGCACGAACGCATCGTCGAGGTTGCCGCGCGCGCGATTCGGCGCAGCGGTTACGACGGCACGGGAGTGGCCGACATCATGAAGGAGGCCGGTCTGACGCATGGCGGCTTCTATGCGCACTTTCCATCGCGCGAGGTGCTGCTTGCCGAAGCGGCTGACCGCGCCGGCGCTGAAGCCGTGGCCCTGTCGAAGCAGATCGCCGCCTCCGTGTCGCCAGAGCAGGCGTTGCCGTCAATGGTGCGCGCCTATCTGTCGAAGGAGCATTGTGAAAATATTGAGACTGGCTGCCCAGTCTCCGCTCTCGGCTCGGAAATGCCGCGCCAGGCGCCGGCGGTGCGGCGCGCAGCCACCCGCCGCATCAAGGAGATGATCGATGTCGTGGCGCGTCAGTTGCCCGATTGGGGCCAGCCGGGCGCGCACGAACAGGCACTTGTGATGGTGGCCACCATGGTTGGCACCATGGTGCTGGCGCGTGCCGTTGACGACTCCAGGCTGTCGGAAAATTTTCTCGAAGCAACATTGAAACAACTCGCGCCCACTGATGCATGAATCCCGTCGGCCCGGTGCTGGTTTTCGCTGGATCAAAAATATGATGACAATCATATTTTTAAAAAATGAATGCCCGACCAGTCACGTAAAGACATCCCTCAATATCGGAAGGACATCATGGAAACCAGAATAGCGCTCGTCACGGGCGCCTCGTCAGGAATCGGCGAAGCCACGGCAAGGCGGCTTGCGAAGGCCGGATACAAGGTCTATGGCACCAGTCGGCGTGGTGCACAAGCCGGCCAGCAGACGTTCGAAATGCTGTCACTTGACGTGACTGACGAGGAATCGGTTGAAGCCGCCGTCAAGGAAGTTCTGCGCCTGCACGGCCACATCGACCTGCTGGTGAACAACGCTGGCTTCGGCGTCGCCCCTGCCGCTGCGGAAGAGAGTTCGATTGACCAGGCCCGCGCGATCTTCGATACGAACTTCTTCGGGATTATCCGTATGACGCGTGCCGTGTTACCCCATATGCGGCAACAAGGTCGCGGCCGCATCATCAACATCGGCTCTGCGCTGGGTTTCCTGCCCATGCCCTATATGGCGCTGTATTCCGCCACCAGGCATGCGGTCGCAGGCTATTCGGAGTCGCTCGACCATGAGTTGCGCACGATGGGCATCCGGGTATCGGTCATTGAGCCTGCCTATATCAAGACGCCTTTCGACGCGAACTTCATGGCGCCCGACAGCCCCCTCGACGAGTACCGCGAGGTGCGCTCGGCCGTGGATAAGCGAGTGAAGGAGGTGGTCGAGGGCGCTGACGGTCCTGAGGTTGTGGCCGAAACCGTGCTGCAGGCCGCCCTCGCGGCTCGCCCGAAACTCCGCTATGCAGCCGGTGGACTCGCCGGCCGTCTGCGATTGCTACGCAGATTTGCGCCCGCGGGCCTGGTAGACGCCGGTATTCGCAAAGATCTGCGGCTCGCAACGTAGACGGCGTTACTGCCCCCTGTTCAAACGGCAGAGCACAAGGACGTGCTGGCATGGTCATCGAGGTCGACACATGCCGTGTTGCCACCGGTCTGCACTTCTACATCCGTGCTACCGCCTGAGAAACAACCTGACGCAACGAGAAACTGACAAGGAACCGTGATGAAGGCATTCGTCGTCGATCGATATGGACGCAAGAATGGCGTACGAGCTGGCGATATGCCGGTCCCGGAGCCGCGCGAGGATGACGTATTGATCCAGATTCACGCCGCTGGCGTGAACCCTCTCGATTCCAAAATCAGAGACGGAGAGTTCAAGCTCATTCTGCCTTACCGTTTGCCCCTGATTCTGGGCAACGATGTTGCCGGGGTCGTTGTCCGCGTCGGATCGCGCGTGCGGCGCTTCAAGCCGGGCGATGAGGTCTATGCCCGGCCGCACAAAGACCGGATCGGTACTTTCGCGGAATTCATCGCGATCAAGGAAGACGGCGTGGCGCTCAAGCCCAACGCACTCACGATGGAAGAAGCAGCTTCGATCCCGTTGGTGGGCCTGACCGCCTGGCAGGCGCTGATCGAAAAAGCGCAGTTGAAGAAAGGACAAAAAGTGCTCATACACGCCGGCTCCGGCGGCGTTGGCACCTTTGCCATTCAGCTGGCGAAGCACGTGGGTGCGACCGTCGCGACGACAGCGAGCGCGGGGAATGCGGAATTGGTGAAGCAACTCGGTGCGGATATCGTCATCGATTACAGGAAAGATGACTTTACCGCCGTACTGAAAGACTGCGATGTGGTGCTGGATACGCAAGGCGGCAATACCCTCGAGAGGTCGCTGCGAGTGCTCAGGCCGGGTGGCAAACTCATCGGGATCGCCGGTCCGCCCGATCCCGAATTCGCGAAAGAGATGGGTGCCTCCTGGTTCCTGAAAACGGTGATGCGCTTTCTGAGCTATCGCATCAGAAAAGCGGCGAAACGTCATGACGTCAGCTATTCATTTGTTTTCATGCGCGCGGATGGAGACCAGTTAAGCCAGATCGCCACGCTCATCGACGCAGCTGCGATAAAGCCCGTGATCGATCGGGTTTTCCCGTTCGAGTCAACCAGCGAGGCTCTGGCTTACGTGGAAACAGGACGCGCAAAGGGTAAGGTTGTCATCAAGATCCGATAGAAGAGCCACTCATGTGACTTCAGAATGTTAAGCATATGCCGTAAACAACGGGGGAACATTTAAGTAAAGTGCGCCGTCCCCGGCGCTTTCCCGGAGATTAGAGTGCAAGGCGTCGTATATCTGCTAGATCAACCGCTCAAGGCGTTGAAGCTGAGCACCGCCCTTGAAGGGAAGTATTTTTTGCGGCCCGTCCACAGTTCAACGATGACGAGCACTCGCATAGGCGCACCTGAGCCGACAGTAGTCCGTTTTTTTCAGACGCAGACCGCGCAATCGTGTTCTGTTTCTGTCCGATAGACAATACGACAGACGGTGCTGTTGGCGTTGCCTGGAGACGCGCCAACCAATGTGTCGAACCTGATTCTCGTGTCGAGGAAGTTGGACGCTTCGTCTGGTCGAACAACGCGTTCGAAACATCGATTGGTGAAATGTCCATGTTCCTGCGTGGCTCCACTACGCTGACGGAAGATTGCTATCAAGATATCGGTCGCCTCAAAGCAGCGGTTGATGCGAAAGGCATGGTTGTGTTTTCATCTGAGCCGGGTGGTGAGCGCGCTGGACGCGCCTTGGCGGCTTACATGCTGGGCTTGGCGTATCACCGTGTTCTGGAAGAAGCGATCAACGATCTCGCAGAAACATGCCGAAACGGCTCGCTCGAAATTCGCGCAGAACCGATGCATGCTGAGATTTCCCGTTTTTTGGCCAGCTACTACTTCGAAGCGCCGGCTCGCGTCGCAACCACTGAAGTTGGCCCGCTGTACGTGGCGATTCGCGATCGACTGCTTCTCGGGCCACTTTGCCGGGAATTAGTTGATCAACTAAGCCGAATCGCCGAGATTAGCCGGATGCAGCGTACGGCAGCGGAATCTGCCTTTGAAACGAAGCTACAAAAGCGGCTTGCAATCTTCGGTGTATTGATTGGATTGCTTGGGCTAGCTCAACTGACCCAAACCACGCCATCTCAAGTTCAGTCGTTCGCCGTCGGATGGAAGTCATTCTTCACTGGCAGCCCAGTACCATCGGGTTCACCGGCAACGCCGACTTCAGAAGCGAAAGAGCCCGGCGGACATACGAAACTTGAGCAAACCAGATCAAGGCGGTCGCGCCACGACGCATATGAACAGGCGGATCCTCACTGATAAGAACGGCTCAAGGATTGGCCACAGACGGTCACTGAACGCGTGCAATAAGCTTCGCGTATCTACTACACGACACCTGCGCTCGCGAATCCAGCAAGAATTTTCGAAGTGCATACACTTTTCACTCCACCCGCCAGAATCCCCGTTTGCATGAATCGCGCGAAACCGCGTAAAATAGCGCGCTCTGCGGGCGTCGTATAATGGCCATTACCTCAGCTTCCCAAGCTGAAGACGTGGGTTCGATTCCCATCGCCCGCTCCACATTCAGCTGATCTCCAGCGGAAATCCAGCACGAGAGCCGCCTCATCGAAGGCGGCTTTTTCGTCAGGGCGACGGCAAACGCACCACCGTCGATATTCCCGCTGACGTATCACGGCGCGGCCAATGCGGCCATCGCACCCGGCGCCTTCACCCTTGCAGTCATCGACGATGATCCACGACCCGAACGAAACCCGTCCGCCCGCCTCCGAGGCCACCGACGATCTCTCCAGCGAAACCGCAGCCAGCGAAGCCGGCAGCGCACACTCGCCTGAAGCGCTGCATCTACGTCGCATCCGCAGCTTCGTCACCCGTGCGGGGCGCGTTTCGACGGGCCAGCGTCGCGCGATGGACGAGCTCGGTCCGCGCTTCGTCGTGCCGTTTTCCGGCGAACAGCCCGACTGGAACATCGTGTTCGGTCGCGAGGCGCCGCGCGTGCTGGAGATCGGGTTCGGCATGGGCGCGACGACCGCGGAGATCGCCGCGCATCGCGCCGGCGACGACTTCCTCGGCGTCGAAGTGCATGAGCCTGGCGTCGGTGCGCTGCTGAAGCTGATGGGCGAACAGTCGCTGTCGAATATCCGCATCATCCAGCACGATGCGGTGGAAGTGCTCGAACAGATGAGCGCGCCGGAAAGCCTCGACGGCGTGCACATCTTCTTCCCCGATCCGTGGCACAAGGCGCGCCATCACAAGCGCCGTCTGATCCAGCCGAAGTTCGTCGCGCTGCTCGTGTCGCGGCTCAAGCCGGGCGCCTATCTGCATTGCGCCACCGACTGGCAGAACTACGCCGAACAGATGCTGGAAGTGCTCGGCGCCGAACCCGCGCTTGAAAACACCGCGGAAGGCTACGCGCCGCGTCCGGACTATCGTCCGGTGACGAAATTCGAGCGTCGCGGTTTGCGGCTCGGGCACGGTGTGTGGGATCTCGTCTTTCGCCGGCGCTCAGGCGGTTGAACGCAGCCGGATTTCGCCGGACATGAAAATGAACAAGGACCGCTCCACACCAGGCGGTCCTTTTTCATTCAACGTGCGCTATGGAAGTGCGCAATCTCAATCGGCCCAGCTCAACCCGCCGCTATAACCGATCAGCAAAATCAGCAGACCAAAGCCGATCCGGTACCACGCGAATACCGTGAAATCGTGCGCCGCGATGTAACGCAACAGCCAGCGCACGCACACAAACGCGCTGATGAACGCGGCGATCAGGCCGACTGCAAAAAGGCCGAGCGCATCGGTGGTCAGCGTGTGCCAGCTTTTGACCATCTCGTAGAGCGTCGCGCCGAAGATGATCGGAATCGCGAGGAAAAACGAGAACTCGGTGGCAACGCGCCGGTCGAGACCGAACAGCATCCCGCCGATGATCGTCGAGCCCGAGCGCGACATGCCCGGCACCAGCGCGAAGCACTGCGCGACGCCGACCTTGAGCGCGTCGAGCGGTGTGAGATCGTCGACCGAATGCACGCGCGGCGCGGTGCCCCCGTCACGCTGACGCGCCTCGGCCCACAGGATCACGAGACCGCCGGTCACGAGCGCCAGTGCAACCGGCACCGGTGAGAACAGCGCTGCCTTGATCGCTTTTTCGAACAGCAGACCGAGCACGATCGCGGGAATCGTCGCGATGATCACGTTCAATGTGAAGCGCCGCGCGAGGGGCTGCGATGGCAGACCGCTCACGACGCTGCCGATCTTGCGACGGTACTCCCAGCACACCGCGAAAATCGCGCCGAGCTGGATCACGACGTCGAACGTCTTCGCGTCTGGGGGATTGAAGTTGAGCAGACTTCCCGCAACGATCAGATGCCCGGTGCTCGACACCGGCAAAAACTCCGTCAAGCCTTCGACGACGCCAAGAACCAGCGCCTTGCAGATCAATATCCAGTCCATCCGGGGCCCTTTTTCTGAAGGTGTTCTGATTGGGCCAGCCAGCGTCGCGCGGCCCCGCCGGCCGCGCATCCGTCATTTTTCGACGATCTGCACGCGTATGCCGTTTGTAAGGATAGTGATTGTACCGGGTTCGTAATTCACACCGGCAAATTGCAACTGTTCGGGCTTGAAGGTGTAGATCGGATAGTTGGTCAGCAACTGCGTCGCGAGCAGCGCGGCGGCGGCGTTGATCTGCTGCGTGTAGGCCTGCGCGTCGCCGCTGACCGTGACGTTGTCGACCGTCGGCTGCTTCAGCACTACCGCGCGCATCGTCGCGTCGTACGCAAGCTCACTCGATAGCGTGAATACACCGTTCACCGGTTGCGGCATGAACGGGCTCACCAGCCGCGCATCGAGCTTCACGGACACACGGTTCGTGTCCGGCAGAAAGCCAACGACAGGATTCGTCAACGCGACATCGAACACCTGCGAGACCGTCCGCTGATACGGAAACTTGCGTTGTACCGCTTCCTGCACCTGCTGCGGCGAGAACGTGTAGTGGTCCGGAATGAACGGAAACGTCGATGCGGCACACGCGGCCAGCGAAACGCTGACGCCAGCCGCGGCGCACGCGGCGAGCAGGAACCGGCGCCTCGCTGGCGCGGCGGCTTGAGTCATGCGAAACCCCCTGTTGAAACCATGTCGAACGTGCAACGGATCGGGATGAATGCCGTCTGGGTCAGCACGCCTTGCTGCGCTCACGATAACGATTGATGTGGCCGCGAAGGCTGCGTATCGGCTTCGAGCGTCGTGAGCCACGCGAGCGCTTCAGTGCGCGACGTGCCGCACATGTCCGTTTGCGGTTGTAGCCCGGAGCAGCATGCGGGCCGCTCCGGCGCTCCGAAAATCGCACAGCGCAGATCGTCGCCGAGCTGCACGCACCGCACGCCAGCGGGTTTGCCGTTCGGCATGCCGGGAATCGGGCTCGAAATCGAAGGCGCGATGCAGCACGCGCCGCAATCAGGGCGGCACGCGTGGTCCGGCACGGCAAACGGAGAAACCTGCAAGGAAGCAACCATCACGACGAAAATTCCTGGAACACCAACCTTCTAACAGAGGCGAGCATGCGCCCGACCCGCATTGTGCCATCGCCGCGCGTGCGACCTTTTTACACAATGTTCATCGCGAGCGCTCACGTACACTCGTCGGGTTCGAAACGCCACGCCCACAAGGCGCCCGCGCTGTCCGACGCGCCTCGATTCGTGAATGCCGATGGCGCGCGGTTCGTTCAGCGCCGCGCCATCACACCATTTCCATGACCGCCGCCGACACCGACACGCTCTTTCGCCCCGACCTCCTCGCGAAGTACAACGCAAACGGCCCACGGTATACGTCCTATCCAACGGCACTTCAGTTCCGCGACGATTTCAGCCTGGCCGATTACACACGCGCCGCAGCCGATCCTGGCGCGGCAGGCACCGACCTTTCGCTGTATTTCCACATTCCGTTTTGCGACACCGTCTGCTTCTATTGCGGCTGCAACAAGGTCGTGACGAAGAACCGTGCGCATGCGCGTCCCTATCTCGACCGGTTGAAACGTGAGGTCGCGTTGCAGGCGGCGTTGTTCGATACGAAGCGTGTCGTGTCGCAACTGCATTGGGGCGGCGGCACACCGACGTTTCTCTCGCACGACGAAATGGCCGAACTGATGGCGGCCACGCGCGAACACTTCCAGCTCGCGCCCGACGCGCACGGTGAATATTCGATCGAGGTCGACCCGCGCGAGGCTTCGCCGGAAACGGTCGCGCACCTGCGCTCGATGGGCTTCAACCGTTTGAGTCTCGGCGTGCAGGACTTCGATCTGCGTGTGCAGCAGGCCATCAACCGCATCCAGCCCCTCGAAATGACCAGCAGCGTGATGCACGCGGCGCGCGCGCACGGTTTCCATTCGATCGGGGTCGATCTGATCTACGGGTTGCCGCATCAAACCGTCGACAGCTTCAGCAACACGCTCGACACCATGCTCGCGCTCGCGCCCGACCGGCTATCGGTGTTCGGCTACGCGCACATGCCGCAACGCTTCAAGATGCAACGCCAGATGGACCCGGCAACGCTGCCCTCGCCGGAAGTGCGGCTCGCGATCCTGCGTCGCGTGGTCGAGCGTCTGACCGGTGCGGGATACGTGTACATCGGCATGGATCACTTCGCGCTGCCCTCCGATGAACTCGCACGCGCGCAGGCGCAGCGCACGCTGCATCGCAATTTCCAGGGCTACAGCACGCGGGCGGAATGCGATCTGATCGGCTTCGGCGCATCGTCGATCGGCAAGGTCGGCGATGTGTACGCGCAGAACGAAAA
The DNA here is from genome assembly GCF_907164575.1 of Paraburkholderia gardini. Lineage (GTDB taxonomy): Bacteria > Pseudomonadota > Gammaproteobacteria > Burkholderiales > Burkholderiaceae > Paraburkholderia > Paraburkholderia gardini. The sequence continues at coordinate 117,610 of NZ_CAJQYY010000008.1, read as the reverse complement.
AGAACTGCCCGCATGGGCCGAAGCGATCGATGCGGATCGCCTCGCGATCACGCGAGGCGTGCGTCTGACGCACGACGACCGCCTGCGTCGCGATGTCATCACGCAATTGATGTGCAATCTCGAACTGCGTTTCGACGAATTCGACGCGACGTACGGCATCGATTTCACCGAGACGTTCGCGCCGGAACTCGCCCACCTGCAATCGTTCGCGGACGACGGGCTCGTGTCGATCGGCGCGCGACGTCTGGATGTGCTGCCCGCGGGCCGGATGCTGGTGCGCAATATCGCAATGGTGTTCGACCGCTATCTCGGCCAGCAGACGCTGGAGCGGTTTTCGCGCACGCTTTGAGGGCCGTCGCGGCCGTGGCGGGCCGCCCGGCAACTTGCCCGGAGACGCGTTTTCAGCCATAATCCGCGTTTCCCGCAGCGCCAGGTTACTTCCGCGCGAGGAAATATCAAGGCAACATCGACGTATTACCCATAAGCACCCACAAGCCCAGGTGGTGAAACAGGTAGACGCAGGGGACTCAAAATCCCCCGCCGCAAGGCGTGCCGGTTCGAGTCCGGCCCTGGGCACCAGAACATCGCTTCATGCAGTAAAAAAAGCAGTAGCAAAAACCCGCGCCCATCATGACGATGCCGCGGGTTTTGTTTTTTACGCCTGAAAGTTCCGCCCGGCGTCACTGCTCAGCCCACGCGTGCATCGCCCGCCGCGCCCGCGTCCCACCGGCCGAAAAGCCCCGCCAGCCAGTCCACGAACACGCGCACCCGCGGCGACAGCTGCCGGTGATGCGGATACATCGCCGATACCGGCATCGTCGGCAGTGGACAGTTTTTCAGCACTTCGCGCACCGTGCCGTTCGCGATGGCCTGCATCGCGTGATATCGCGGCACCTGCACGAGCCCCATTCCCGCGACACAGCACGAGAAGTACGCATCCGCGTTCGATACCGAAATGCGCCCCTTCATCTCGATCTCGCGCCGCACGCCGTCGATCACAAATTCGAACGGCCACGCACGCCCCGTCGCGGCCAGCGTGTAATTCACCGCCCAGTGGTCTTTCAGGTCCTCAAGTGTTCGCGGTTCGCCGTGACGGTCGAGATAAGCGCTGCTCGCGCACGTCACCTGCGCCATGTCGGCAAGCCGGCGCGCCACCATCGTCGAATCCTTCGGCGTGCCGGCCCGCAGCACGCAGTCGAAGCCCTCGCGCACCATGTCGACGGTGCGATCGCCAAAGCCGATATCCAGATCCAGCTCCGGGTACCGTTCGCAGAACGCAGCCAGCTCGGGCAGCACGATCTCGTGAGCGAGCGTGGCCTGCATGTCGACCCGCAGCTTGCCCTTCGGCTTCAGCGAAGCCTCCGTGAATACCGACTCCGTCTCCTCCAGATCGGCCAGTAGCCGCACGCAGCGCCGGTAGTAGGCGTCGCCGTCGAGCGTCGCGCTGACACTGCGCGTCGTGCGCTGAAGCAGACGCACGCCAAGCCGCGCTTCGAGCTGCTTGATCGCGTGCGTAACAGTGGCGCGCGGCAGGTTCAGCGCATCGGCCGCAGCCGTGAAGCTGCCCAGCTCGACGATCCGCGTGAATACCTGCATCGAATGAAAGCGGTCCATACAATTGTTGATCAAGATTGCACAGTTATGGCAATCCTACCGTATTTATCCAATTCGATAGCGCGTGCAGAATGCATTCACAGCATCACTGAACCCCTTTCGAACCCATTCAAGGAGCAGCATCATGAGCAAGATCGCACTTGTTACCGGAGCATCCCGCGGCATCGGCGCCAGCATCGCGAAACGTCTGGCGCACGACGGCATGACCGTCGTCGTGAATTACTCGAATCGCGTCGAGGAAGCTGACGCAGTCGTTGCGGAAATCGCCGCGGCGGGCGGCAAGGCGTTCGCCATGAAGGCGGATGTGTCGAGCGCGAAGTCGGTGCGCGAGATGTTCGACGCGGTCGAAACGCAACTCGGCAAGATCGACGTTCTCGTGAACAACGCCGGCATCATGCCCGCTGTGAAACCGCTCGCCGAACACGACGACGACACGTTCGACCGCGTTTTCGCGATCAACCTGAAGGGCAGCTTCAACACGATGCGCGAGGCCGCAACGCGCCTGAACGACGGCGGCCGGATCGTCAACTTTTCGACCAGCGTCATCGGTCTCGCCTTTCCGGGCTACGCGGTCTATGCGGCCACGAAGTCCGCAATTGAAACGATGACGAACATCCTCGCCAAGGAAATGCGCGGTCGCAGCATCACCGTCAACGCGGTCGCGCCGGGACCGACGGCCACGGACCTCTTCCTCACGGGCAAGTCGCAGGAAACGATCGACAAACTTGCCAAGGCCGCGCCGCTCGAACGCCTCGGCACGCCGGATGACATCGCTGCCGCCGTCGCCTTTCTCGTCGGTCCGGATGGCGCGTGGATCAACGGCCAGACGCTGCGCGCCAACGGCGGAATCGTCTGAAGCGAAAACATGCGCGAACGGCGAGCGCGCCACGTCTCGTGCGTGCCGCCTGCGAATGCGCCGGCACGCCGATCGACAAATCTGCGGCGCAGCCGCACGCCCCACTCATACGCAAGAGAAGGAGCAGAAACATGAAACAGGTCATTCTCGTCACCGGCGCGTCGACCGGGATCGGCAACCTTACGGTTCGCGCGCTCGCCGCGCACGGTCATACGGTGTACGCCAGCATGCGCGACGTCGCCGGCCGCAACGCCAGCCGTGTGCGCGAACTTCGCGATTATGCGTTTGCCGGCGGCTTCGATATCCGTGCTTTAGAACTCGATGTGCTGTCGCAGGAATCGGCCGATAGTGCTGTCGCTGAAATCATGAAGGCCAGCGGCCGGCTCGACGTGATCGTGCATAACGCCGGTCACCTCGTGATCGGCCCGACCGAAGCGTTCTCGCCGGAAGAGATCGTCCGCGTGTTCGATACCAACGTGCTCGGCGCGCAACGCGTCAACCGTGCCGCGCTGCCGCATCTTCGGGCACAGCAGTCGGGTTTGCTGGTGTGGGTAAGCAGCACGACGACGCGCGGCGGCTACCCTCCGTTCATGGGCCCGTATGCCGCCGCGAAGGCCGCGATGGATTCGTTTGCCGTGACGATGTCGTATGAACTCGCGCGCTTCGGCGTGGAGACGTCGATCGTCGTGCCCGGCGCGTTCACGAGCGGCACCGCGCACTTTCCGAATGCCGGCAAACCGGCCGACACGGCAACCGCCGCCCAATACGCCCGCTACGACGGCCTGCTCGACCAGGTGGGCGCGCGACTCTCGGCGTTGTCGCCGGCAGATGCGGACCCCGTTGCGGTCGCAGAAGAAATTGCGCGCGTCGTCGACCTGCCGGCTGGCGCGCGGCCCGCGCGCACCGTGATCGACTTTATCGATGATGGCGCCGCCGATGTCATCGCGCTTGGTGAATCAAAGCGTATCGAATTCGCGGGCCGCATCGGCATCGCCGATCTGCTGACGCCGAGCGTGCGAACGTGAGCATCGCTGCTGCTGAACGCGACGTCACGGTCGAAGCGCTATCGCGCTTTCTTGCTGAACGGCTGTCTGGTCCAGCGTGGCAATGGCCGCGTTGAACCCGCGAGCCGTGACGTCATCGCACGATGGCACGCTTACGCGTTGCCGGCCCGTGCGAGCTTAGCCGCGGAGCGCCGCTTCGTGATATAACCCGCCCACATCAGGATCAGCCACACGGGCACGAGCAGCACTGAAACGGCGAGCCCGGGCGTCATGACGAGAATCACGAGGATCATCGCCATGAACGCGAGACAGATCCAGTTGCTGACCGGATACCAGAGCGACTTGAAGACGAGCGTTTCGCCTGCCTGCACCATCGCCCTGCGCGACTTCAGATGGGTCAGGCTGATCAGCGACCAGTTGATCACGAGTGCAGCGACGACGAGCGCCATCAGCACGCCGAGCGCCTCTGCCGGAATCAGATAGTTGATGATCACGCACGCGAACGTCGCGAGCGCGGAGAGCCCGATCGCCATATAGGGCACGCCGCGGCGGTCGACCTTCAGCAGCGCGCGCGGCGCGTTGCCCTGCTCCGCGAGGCCGTACAGCATGCGGCTGTTCGCATACACGCCGCTGTTGTACACCGACAGCGCCGCCGTCAGCACGACGATGTTGAGGATGTTCGCCGTCAGACCCGCGCCGATCTGCGAGAAGATCATCACGAACGGGCTGCCGCCGGACGCCACCTGGTTCCACGGATACAACGAAAGCAGCACCGCAAGCGAGCAGATGTAGAAAATCAGGATCCGGTAGATCACCTGATTCACGGCTTTGGGAATGCTCTTTTGCGGGTTGTCAGCTTCCGCGGCGGTGATACCGATCAACTCCAGCCCGCCGAACGAAAACATGATGACCGCGAGCATCATGAAGAGCCCATGAAAGCCATGCGGGAAAAAGCCGCCGTCGCGCCACAGGTTCGTGACCGACGCCTGCGGACCGCCATGACCGCTCACGAGCAGATAGCCGCCGAACAGGATCATACCGATCACCGCCACGACCTTGACGATCGCGAACCAGAACTCGGTCTCGCCGTACGCCTTCACGTTCGCCAGATTGATCGCGTTGATGACGACAAAGCACACGAGCGCCGAAACCCACGACGGCACACCGGGCCACCAGTAATGCACGTACGTGCCGACAGCCGTGAGCTCGGCCATGCTGACGAGCACATACAGCACCCAGTAATTCCAGCCTGACAGGAAGCCCGGAAAGTCGCCCCAGTATTTGCAGGCGAAGTGGCTGAACGATCCGGCGACCGGTTCCTGCGCGACCATTTCGCCGAGTTGGCGCATGATGAAAAACGCGATGATGCCGCCGATCGCGTAACCGAGAATCATCGACGGACCCGCCGCCTTCAATACGCTCGCCGAGCCGAGAAAGAGGCCGGTGCCGATCGCGCCGCCCAGCGCGATCAGCTGGATATGACGATTCTTCAGGCCGCGTTTCAGGCCGTCGTGATGCTGTGGATTCTTCAAAGTGTTGCGCCTTGCTGTCAGGAAACCGGATGCCGGGGCACTTCGCTACGCGGGCCTGGCTAAACCCTTGATTTTAACTCGCCCGCGTCTCACGTCTCGCTGGTGGCGCGAGCCGGCGCGTGCCTTCGCCGCGATTGAGCGTGTGGTTGAAGACGTCGCTTGCGCAGCCCCACTTCCGGTGGACAAGTAACGTGAGCCCGGCCTGAACGGCCCGCCGGGTAAAATGCACGCGATGCGACGGGCTGCAGTCCGTCACCCGGTGCACGCGGATGCGCCCACTCACCCGTTCACTGCGCGCGACACCACCGCCACTCCGTCTTTCTGCTCCCCAATGAATCTTGAACGCGTGCTGTTTTCCCAGGGTTTCGGCTCACGACGCCAGTGCCGCGCACTCGTCACTGGCGGTCATGTATCGATCGACGGCGTGGTCTGCGCCGACGCAGATGCCGACTTCCCCACCGACACGCTGACGTTCGTCATCGACGAAATCGCGTGGCGTTATCACGAGCATGCGTACATCCTGCTGAACAAGCCCGCGGGTTATGAATGCTCGCGCGATCCGCAGCATCATCCGAGCGTGTTCAACCTGCTGCCGCCGCAGTTCGCGATGCGTGGCGTGCAATGCGTCGGACGCCTCGATCAGGACACGACGGGCCTGCTGCTGCTCTCCGACGACGGCCAGTTCGTTCACGCGCTCACGTCGCCCAAACGCAAGGTGCCGAAGGTTTATCTGGCCACCACCCGTCACCCGCTCGACGACGCGCAACTCGACGCATTGCGAGTCGGCGTGCTCCTGCATGGCGAGTCCGCGCCGGTCGCCGCGGTCGCAGCCAGCGCGCGCGACGGACACGCGCTCGAACTCACCGTGCTGGAAGGCAAATATCACCAGGTGAAGCGGATGGTCGCGGCGGCGGGCAACCGCGTGGAGGCGCTGCATCGGGAGCGCATCGGCGGCCTCGCGCTTCCCGCGGCGCTCGCCGAAGGTGAATGGCAATGGCTCGACGAAGCCAGTCTCGCCGCGCTTCGGGCGGGGTAAACACCGAAGGCCGCGACTTGAGGACTGCCGTCGCCGGACATCTGCGTTACCCATCTCACACTGCCGCGCAAAAAGGTATCCGTTGCGCTGCGCCGCAGCATGCCCTTCGTTACGTCCCGCCCTATACTCAATTAAACAACGATTAAAAAGTATTCAAGGAGGGGCGCCATGATCATCCACGATGGTTATGAAATTTCAACAATGACGATTGCGTTCGTGTGTTTCGGGATCGTTCTCATCGCCGGTGCGCTGGCGATGATGCGTCTGCGACACCGCTATCCTCCGAGCCTCATCGGTGCGCTGGTCGGCGCACTCCTGTGCTTCGTGCTGCTGGAAGCGCTACCCGCGATTACGTGAGTCGGGATCGCATCACGTAGGTGATGAGCGACGCCGCATCGCTTCGCGCCGAAGCGATGCGCGGTGATGTGCGCAGCGTGCGTGATGAAGCGCAGTGCCTTCTATTCGATGTACGAAGTTGGCTGCAACCACCTCGTGGCGCGTTATGCGCCCACGTTCGCCCGCAGAAAATCCTGCACCGCCGGATAGCGCAAACGCATCCGCAATTCGCGCTTCATCCTCGTGTTCAAAAGACGTCGCGATTCGCGCATGAACGACAGCAGCATCGGCTCGAGCTGAGTCTCGGCTTCCTCACGCGTGACGCGCGGAGGACGCGGCAAACCATACGCATCGGCAACCGTGTCGAACCAGGCCGCCATTTTCAGCGTCGAATCGTCCGAGGCGTGGACGACGCGCCCCGGTCTGCCATGCGTCGACATCCGTACGAGGATCGCCGCGAGATCGTCGGCGTGAATGTGACTCGTGTACACATCGTCGGCGTCGGTCAGTGCGGGCGTGCCCTTCTCCAGCCGCGCAAGCGGCAGCCTGTTGCCCGCATAAATGCCCGGAATCCGCGCGACCGTGGCGCTCACCGTCCCGCGCGCTGTCGCCCGGCGCAACTGCTGCTCCGCCGACACCCGGCGCTTCGCGCGGTCGCTGGCAGGCTGCACGCTACGTGTCTCGTCGATCAGCGCGCCCCCGCAGTCGCCATAGACACCCGTCGTGCTCGCGTAGACGACGCGCAGCGGCGCGGCTGACCGGGCGAGCCGGGCACCCCGCTCGGGTACAATATTGGCTGTTTCGCGATCCATCCATGCGAGGCGCGAACGCCGCATCCGCGCGACTGGCGTGAACGCGGCGCGCGCCGGCTGCATGCGGCGCGAAGTGAGCGCGGCGAGCAGCGCACGTGTACGGCGATCGTCGTCGCCGGTCTTCTGCGGCGGGGCAAGATGCAGCACCACGGGCGCGAGGCCCGCAAGGCGCTTCAGGCTGCGACGCACGTCCAGGTCGCCGACCAGCGGCGAGGTGCCAGCCGCGCGCAGTTCGGCGCGGCGCGCTTCGTGGCTCGTCAGGGCAAAGACGTGGGCGCGCGGATGCAGCAGTTCGACGCAGCGCATGCCGACATCGCCGCAACCGACGATCAGCAGGCGCGGCCGGCGCAAGGTTCGTGTCGCTTTCATGGTGGACGCATTGTAGCCGTCAGGCACGGCAGGCACCGATTCCCGACTTTTCGTTTTCGATCGATATATGGCATTTAACGTAACGCTCCGGCAAAGCGGCCGGCAGTTTCAGGTAGAACCCGACGAACCCGTGCTGATCGCGGCCCTGCGCCAGGGCGTGGGCCTGCCTTATGGCTGCAAGAACGGCGCATGTGGCTCGTGCAAGGGCACGGTCCTCGCCGGCGAAGTCGAGCAGCGTCCGCATTCGTCGTCGGCGCTGTCGAACGATGAAAAGACCCGTGGCATGGCACTGCTGTGCTGCGCGACCGCGTGCTCGGATCTCGAAGTCGATATCCGCGAAGTGGCGGGTGTCGGCGACGTGCAGGTCAAGAAGCTGCCGTGCCGCGTCAACGCGGTCGAGCGCAAGGCCGACGACGTCGTCGTGCTGAAGCTTCAGCTGCCGGCCAACGAACGCCTGCAGTATCTCGCCGGCCAGTACCTCGAATTCATCCTGAAGGACGGCAAGCGCCGCAGCTATTCGATGGCGAGTGCGCCGCATGCCGAAGGCCCGATCGAGCTGCACATCCGTCACATGCCCGGTGGCGTCTTCACGGATCACGTGTTCAACACGCTGAAGGAGCGCGACATCCTGCGCTTCGAGGCGCCGCTCGGCACGTTCTTCCTGCGCGAGGATTCGGACAAGCCGATTGTGCTGCTCGCATCGGGCACGGGCTTCGCGCCGCTCAAGGCAATCGTCGAACACGCGATTTTCAAGAACATCGACCGGCCGATGACACTGTACTGGGGTGCGCGCCGCAAGAAGGATCTGTACCTGCTGGAACACGCGGAGCAATGGGCGAAGGACGTGCCGAACTTCCGCTTCGTGCCGGTGCTCTCCGAGCCCGACGCGAACGATGCATGGACGGGTCGAACAGGCTTCGTTCACCGTGCGGTGATCGAAGATCTGCCGGATCTGTCGGGTTATCAGGTGTACGCGTGTGGCGCGCCGGTGATGGTCGAATCGGCGCAGCGCGATTTCACCGCGCACCACAAGCTGCCGGAAGATGAGTTTTATGCGGATTCGTTCACTAGCGCCGCGGATCTCGCCAATCCAGTTTGATCCGCTGGCAGGCCGCCGATACGGTCATGGCATCAGTCGCGCGGACAAAAAATCGCTCGTCCGCGCGATTGGCGGTTTACACCGCCCGCCTCGTTGTCGTATTCTTTCGCGCATGAACCGCATCCAGTCCGAACTTCGACGTCGCCGCTCGCCGCTCCCTTAGGGGCGCCGCTGGCTTCGTCACGGATTCGCGCCTTTACAGGGCGCACGCTGTTCGAATCATGAAAGCCACGGACCTCCGTGGCTTTTTTGTTTTTCCGGTCCCTTCTTCAACCCCCTGCTTCGGATGGAGCCCCGCCGTCATGAAATTCACTGAGTATCCGATCGAGTCGCTGATGTACATCACCAACCGGCCCGAAATCGTTTTCACGCACGGCAAGGGTTCGTGGATCTACGACAACGAAGGCAAGCGTTACCTCGATTTCATCCAGGGCTGGGCGGTCAACAGTCTCGGTCACTGCAACGAGGGCATGATCGAGGCGCTCGAAAAGCAGGCGCGCACGCTGATCAATCCGTCGCCGGCGTTCTACAACGAGCCGATGGCGAAGCTCGCGGGCCTGCTCACGCAGCACAGCTGCTTCGACAAGGTCTTCTTCGCGAACAGCGGCGCCGAAGCGAACGAAGGCGCGATCAAGCTCGCGCGCAAGTGGGGCAGGAAACACAAGGACGGCGCGTACGAAATCATCACGTTCGACCACAGCTTCCACGGCCGCACGCTCGCGACGATGTCCGCGAGCGGCAAGCCGGGCTGGGACACGATCTACGCGCCGCAGGTGCCGGGTTTTCCGAAGGCTGATCTGAACGACATTGCGTCGGTCGAAAAGCTGATCACGAAGAAGACCGTCGCCGTGATGCTCGAGCCAGTCCAGGGCGAAGGCGGCGTGATTCCGGCCACGCGTGAATTCATGCAGCAACTGCGCGCGCTCACGAAGCAGCACAACCTGCTCCTGATCGTCGATGAAGTACAGAGCGGCTGCGGCCGTGCCGGGACGCTCTTCGCGTACGAGCTGTCGGGCATCGAGCCGGACGTGATGACGCTCGGCAAGGGCATCGGCGGCGGCGTGCCGCTTGCGGCGCTCCTCGCGAAAGCCGACGTGCAGGTGTTCGAGGCCGGCGATCAGGGTGGCACGTACAACGGCAACCCGCTGATGACGGCCGTCGGTTATTCGGTGATCTCGCAACTGACGGCGCCGGGCTTTCTCGAAGGCGTGCGGGCACGTGGCGAGTATCTGCGCGCGCAGCTGCTGGCGCTGTCGGAAGAGCGCGGCTTTCTCGGCGAACGCGGCGAAGGCCTGCTGCGCGCGCTGCTGCTCGGCAAGGACGTCGGCAACCAGATCGTCGAGAAGGCGCGTCAGATGCAGCCCGACGGCCTGCTGCTGAACGCGGCACGCCCGAACCTGCTGCGCTTCATGCCGGCGCTCAACGTCACGAACGAAGAGATCGACCAGATGATGTCGATGCTGCGTTCGATTCTCGACTCGCTGTAAACGTCGACACGCGCCGTCACATGACATCACACACCATGCCGTCGATCCGCTGCTTCGATGCAGCCGATACCGATGCCGTCGTCACGCTGTGGCAGGACGCGTTCCCTGAGTATCGGGACGTGACCCGGCTGCACCGCAATCCTCATCTGTCGATCGCGAACAAGCTCACGATGCAGCCGGAGCTATTCTTCGTCGCGGAAATGGACGGGCGTATCGTCGGCACGATCATGGCCGGCTACGACGGACATCGCGGATGGCTCTACTCGCTCGCCGTCGATACGTCGCTGCGACGGCGCGGCATCGGCAAGCAACTCGTCGTGCACGCGGAACACGCGCTGACCGCGCTCGGCTGTCCGAAGGTGAACCTGCAGGTGCTATCTGCAAAAGCCGGGGTGCGCGGCTTCTACGAAGCGCTGGGCTATCGGGCGGACGAAGTGGTCAGTCTCGGCAAGCGTCTGGGTGAAACCGCGGAAACGGCGGTGAACCATACCGCCGCGTAATAAAAAAGCCGCATGCGTTCATCTCACGCATGCGGCTTCTTCAGCTTCACATCAAATGACGCAGCCGGCTTACTCGCCGAGATAAGCTGCGCGCACCTTCGGATCGTCCAGCATCTGCTTCGCGTCACCCGACATCGTGACGAGACCGGAGTCCATCACGTAGCCGCGGTTCGCGGCCTGCAACGCCAGACGTGCGTTCTGCTCGACCAGCATCACCGTGATGCCTTCCTTCGAGATTTCGCGCACCACTTCGAAGATCTTCTCGACCATGATCGGCGACAGACCCATCGAAGGTTCGTCCAGCAACAGCAGCTTCGGCTTGCTGATGATCGCGCGTGCCATCGCCAGCATCTGCTGCTCGCCGCCCGAGAGCGTGCCCGCATACTGCGTCGCGCGTTCCTTCAGGCGCGGGAAGAAGCCGAACATGCGCTCGACGTCCTTCTTGATGCCTTCGGTGTCGTCGCGCAGATACGCGCCCATCTGCATGTTCTCGATAATCGACATGCGCGCGAAGATGCCACGGCCTTCCGGCACCATTGCCAGACCGCGCTTGAGCAGTTCGTGCGCCGGCAGCCCCTTGATCGACTGGCCCATGTACTCGATGTCGCCGGACGAATACGACTTCAGGCCCGTGATCGCCTTCATCGTCGTCGTCTTGCCCGCGCCGTTCGCGCCGATCAGCGTGACCAGTTCGCCCTGCGCGATTTCGAGATCGATGCCCTTGACCGCCTGGATGCCGCCGTAATTGACCTGCAGGCCCTTGATTTTCAACATTGCCGTAGCCATCAGTGGACCCCCGCGCCCAGGTAAGCCTCGATCACCTTCGGATCCTTCTGCACGTCGTGCGGCAGACCCTCAGCAATCACCTTGCCGTAATCGAGCACTGTCATGCGGTTGCACAGGCCCATCACCAGCTTCACATCGTGTTCGATCAGCAGAATCGTCTTGCCGTCCGCGCGGATCTTGTCGAGCAGCCTCGTCAGCTCGACCTTTTCCGTCGCGTTCATGCCGGCGGCCGGTTCGTCCAGTGCGAGCAGCTTCGGATCCGTTGCCAGCGCGCGGGCGATTTCCAGACGCCGCTGGTGACCGTACGACAGGTTGCGCGACGTGTAGTCCGCGTACTGCAACACGCCGACGTATTCCAGCAGTTCCAGCGCGCGCTCCTTGATCTCGCGCTCTTCCTTGCGCTCGGCGGGCGTTTGCAGCACCGCGCCGATCAGGCCGTGCTTCGTGCGCACGTGCCGGCCGACCATCACGTTTTCCAGCGCGGTCATGCCGCCGAACAGACGGATGTTCTGGAACGTACGTGCAATGCCCGCCTTCGCAACCTGATACACGGCGGTCGGCGTGTAGTTCGTGCCGTCGAGCTTGAAGTCGCCCGAATCCGGCGTGTACAGACCCGTGATCACGTTGAAGAACGTCGTCTTGCCGGCGCCATTCGGGCCGATCAGGCCGTAGATCGTGCCTTCCTCGATCTGCAGACCGACGTCGGAGAGGGCCTGCAGGCCGCCAAAGCGCTTGTTCACGCCCTGGACGGACAAACGGATTTTTTTATCGCTCATATGATTTCTCCGGCAGGGCCTCAGGCGCGCACCGGCTTCTTGCCGTTACGCTTCGCCAGTTTCGCAATCTTGTCCTCATGCTTCGGCGACGGCCACAGGCCTTCCGAGCGGTACAGCATGATGAGCACCATCGCGAGACCGTACAGCAGCTGACGGATCACTTCCGTGTCGACGATTTCGTGACCGAAGATCCAGTTCTGCAGCGGACCCATCGTCGAGCGCAGGAATTCCGGGAACACGGCGAGCAGCACCGCGCCGAGAATCACGCCGGGAATGTGGCCCATACCGCCCAGCACCACGCACGCCAGCACGACCACCGATTCCCAGAATGTGAACGATTCCGGCGACACGAAGCCCTGGAACGAGCCGAACATCGCGCCCGACAGGCCGCCGAACGACGCACCCATCGCGAATGCCAGCAGCTTCACGTTACGGGTGTTGATGCCCATTGCCTTGGCAGCGATTTCGTCTTCGCGGATCGCGGCCCATGCGCGGCCGATGCGCGAGTGCTGCAGACGCGTACACACCCAGATCACCAGCAGCGAACACAGCACGAACAGGTAGTAATACATGTACACGCTCGGGAACGAAAACCCGAGGAACGTGTGGGTCTGCGCGAGACTGAAGCCGGCGACGTTGACCGGATCGATGCCGGTAATCCCCTTCGGACCGTTGGTGATATTCACCGGACGGTCGAGGTTGTTCATGAAAATCCGCACGATTTCCCCGAAGCCCAACGTCACGATCGCGAGATAGTCGCCTCGCAGACGCAGCGTCGGCGCACCGAGCAGAATCCCGAAGATCGCCGCCAGCGCCATTGCCACCGGCGCAATAATCCAGATCGGGGTATGCAGGCCGTTCGGGAACAGATGCGCGATCCATGCGAACTGGGAGGTCAGGTGCGGCGAGCTCAGCAGCGCCGCGGTGTACGCGCCGATCGCGTAGAACGCGATGTAGCCCAGGTCGAGCAGGCCGGCAAAGCCGACCACCACGTTAAGGCCAAGCGCCAGCATCACGTACAGCATCGCGAAGTCGAGCACGCGGACCCAGTAGTTGCCGCCTGCCGCGCCGATGACCATCGGCGCCGCGATCACGAAGATCGCGGTGATGATGCCGACGGTCAGCGTCTTCGTCAGATTCTTCTCGGGAATGAGCGTCGTGGACGGCTCGATCGGTTGAATTGAGGTCATGTTCTTCTACTCCTTATGCTCGATCCGCGACACGTTCGCCCAGGAGGCCCGACGGACGGAACACCAGCACGATGATCAGCACGATGAATGCGAACACGTCCTGGTAGTTACTGCCGAACACACCACCGGTCAGGTTGCCGATGTAGCCCGCGCCGAGCTGTTCGATCAGCCCGAGCAGCACGCCGCCGACCATCGCGCCACCGAGATTCCCGATACCGCCCAGCACCGCCGCGGTAAAGGCCTTGAGACCCGGGATGAAGCCCATGTAGAAGTGCGCGTTGCCGTATTCCGACGCGATCATCACGCCGGCGAGCGCAGCAAGCGCCGAGCCGATCATGAACGTCGCCGAGATCACGAAGTTCGGATTCACGCCCATCAGCGACGCATTGCCGGGATTCTCGGCAATGGCCCGCATCGCGCGGCCGAGCTTCGTCTTGTGCACGAGCAGCAGCAGGGCCGCCATCACGACGAACGCCACCACGATGATCACGATTTCAGTCACCGATATCACGGCGCCCGGCGTCGTGTCTGTGGCCCTGATCACATTGATCGGATCGGTCGGCAGCAGTTGCGGGAACGGCAGCGGATTGCGCGACCAGATCATCATTGCGAGCGTCTCCAGCAGGATCGATACGCCGATCGCGGTGATGAGCGGTGCAAGACGAGGCGCTTTGCGCAACGGCCGGTACGCGACCCGCTCGATCGCATAGCCGACGACCGCGCAGACAACCGCGGCGATGACCAGCGCGATACAAAGCGTGGCCACGTTGCCGAGGCCAGGAAAGTGGTTCTGCAGCACGCCTATGGCTGAGAGCGCAACCATCGCGCCCACCATCAACACATCGCCGTGGGCGAAGTTGATGATGCCCAGAATGCCGTAAACCATCGTATAGCCCAGTGCGATGATGGCGTAGACGCTGCCAAGCACCAGTCCGTTGAGGATCTGCTGGATGAAGATATCCATTTAATGCTCCTTAGCCCGTGCGACTGGATTCGCGCTCGTCATCCGGCGGGTAGACCGGGATGAATCACGGAATCGCAACGGCACTGCGGGTACTGATAAAAGACCGGTAAGGGTTACCCGCTCCGGATTCGCGTGGCTGCTGTGTTGCAGCAGCCGGCTTGTCCGATGCGGATGCAAAAACGGCACCGTCAGGTGGTTCGGTGCCGTCAGGCCAGACTGTTCCGTCATCACATCTTTACGACGTCGAGAACCGCTTTCTTGCCGTCCTTGAAGTCGTACAGCGTAATGGCGCCTTCTTTCAAATCACCCTTGTCGTCGAATGCGATGTGGCCGGTTACACCGTTGTAGTCGGTGGAGGGCATCGCAGCCAGCACTTTGGGCGCATCGATCGAATTGGCGCGCTTCATTGCATCGACGATCACGTACACAGCGTCATACGTGAACGGTGCGTAAATCTGCACCGGCGTGTGGAAACGGTCGTCGTACTTCTTCTCGAAGTCCGCTCCCTTGTCCATTTTCGAAAGCGCCAGTCCCGCTTCCGAACAGACCAGGTTCTGCACGGCGGTTCCCGCCAGCTCCCCTACCTTGTCGGTACACACACCATCGCCGCCAAGGATTTTTGCCCTGATTCCGAGCGCTGCCGCCTGCTTCGTGAACGGCCCGCCCGTTGCGTCCATGCCGCCGTACATAATGACGTCCGGCTGAACACTCTTGATCTTCGTGAGAATGGCCCGGAAATCCGTGGCCTTGTCGGTCGTCGCCTCACGCGCCACGACCTTTGCACCGCTCGCCTCGACCGTCTTCGCGAACTCGTCGGCGAGACCCTTGCCGTAGGCCGTCGCGTCGTCCACCACGGCGACGCGCTTCGCGTGCAGCGCGCCGGTCGCGTAGTTGGCGAGCGCCGGACCCTGCTGGGCGTCGGTCGCGACGACGCGATACGTCGTCTTGAAACCCTGCTGCGTATACGACGGATTCGTCGAGGACGGCGAAATCTGCACGATCCCCGCATCGCTATAGATCTTCGACGCCGGAATCGAGACACCCGAATTCAGGTGACCCACCACGCCGACCACATGGTCATCGACCAGTTTCTGCGCGACCTGCGTGCCCGTTTTGGGGTCGGCAGCGTCGTCCTGCGCGTCGAGTTCGAGCTGGATACGATGCCCGTCGATGGTCAGACCCTGTGCGTCGATCTCTTCGACGGCGAGGCGTGCTCCGTTCTCATTGTCCTTGCCGAGGTGCGCAATACCCCCCGTCAACGGCGCGGCATGGCCGATCCGGACGACAGTCGCGCTGGCCGGCGCAGCCGCTGCCGGAGCAGCCGATGCACCATTGCTCGCCTCGCCATCATTTTTCCTGCTGCACGCGGCCAGCATCGCAACCGCGGCCGCGATGGTCACGGCGTGAGCAAACTTGACTCGCATTAAACAGGTCTCCTGCGCCTTGCAAAATCTGATGTCCCGAGGCCCTCTGGCCTTGAGAACGCGCGCATTGTAACTCCAATTATGCGATAGGCAATATTGTTGAACCGGCAGGGTTTTCCTGCATTGCAACCGCATTTTTGGATCAATTGTGGTGAATTGGCGCAACCTGGTTGCGATCGCCACGCGTGCATCAGTTGCACCAGCATCGATGCCCCGGGCACCAAGTGTTGCAGCAATCTTTTTTGACGCCTGATGGCAGCGCCGTTCCGTTGATTTTGTGATTCACCTGTAAGGCAATTTCCGATGCCCATTTTTAGTGCAAATAATCTGACGTTTTATTGCGTATTACACAATAAAAGGGGTCCAATCACTAAAAGCGGCTAAAAAATTTATCGAAAATTATGTGGAAATTTACGTGCGATGGCATTGGAATGACTCCTTTCACATGATGTGGCACTTATTTTCGGCAACGACAGGTTATCGGCAGGCGAAAAAAAAACGCGCCCTTGCGGGCGCGTTGCGTTTCGTGTGCGTGCTGCCTTGTGAAATTCGGGTTCAGGCGGGCAAACCCAACCCGCGAGGCAATGGAAACGCGATGTTTTCCTCGATGCCCTCGAGCGCACGCACGTTGCGCACACCCAGTTCGTGCAGACGCGCGATAACGGCCTGCGCCAGCGCTTCAGGCGCCGAAGCGCCCGCGGTCACGCCAATGCGGCGTTTGCCTTCGATCCACTTCGGATCGATCTGCGTTGGCGAATCGACCATATAGGAAGGGATGCCGCGCTTTTCGGCTACTTCGCGCAGCCGGTTCGAGTTCGAACTGTTCGGGCTGCCGACCACGATCACCACGTCGCATTGCGGCGCCATGAACTTGACCGCGTCCTGACGGTTCTGCGTCGCGTAGCAGATGTCCTGCTTCTTCGGCTCGCGGATAGCGGGGTACTTCGCCTTCAGCGCCGCGATGATTTCGGCCGCGTCGTCGACCGACAGCGTGGTCTGCGTGACGAACGCAATGCGCTCAGGGTCCGGCAGCGCGAGCGCCTGCACGTCTTCGATGTCCTCGATCAGATGCATGCCTTCGCCGGCCTGCCCCATCGTGCCCTCGACTTCCGGATGGCCCTTGTGGCCGATCATCACGATGTCGAATCCATCGGCGCGCATCTTCGCGACTTCAATATGCACTTTGGTGACGAGCGGGCAGGTTGCGTCGTACACGCGCAGGCCACGCGATTCGGCTTCCGTGCGCACCGCCTTCGAGACGCCGTGCGCGCTGAAGATCACCGTGTTGCCGGCCGGCACTTCCTCGAGCTGCTCGATGAATATTGCGCCCTTCTTGCGAAGATCCTCAACGACATAGGCGTTGTGGACGATTTCGTGGCGCACATAGATCGGCGAGCCGTGCAGCTTGATGGCGCGTTCGACGATCTCGATCGCGCGATCGACACCTGCGCAAAACCCGCGCGGCTGCGCCAGCAGGATTTCGGCTTCGGCCAGAGTCGTATCCGTGATGCTCATGTTTACAGGATTCCGATAATTTTCACTTCGAACGCCAGCGGCTGGCCGGCGAGCGGGTGATTGAAATCGAACAGGGCGGACGTTTCGCCAACTTCCTTCAGCACGCCCGCGTAGCGTCCGCCGCCAGGTGCATTGAATTCGACGAGATCGCCGGGAGAAAAATCCTCGCCGATCATGCTGTTTTCGCGCAGGGTGGCGAGCGACACGCGCTGGATCAGCTCCGGATTGCGCGGCCCGAAGGCCTGGCCAGCCGCTAGCTGAAAGGTCGAATGGTGGCCGACCTTCAATCCCAGCAGAATATCTTCCAGTGGCGGCGCCAGCTGACCGGCGCCCAGCAGCAGCGTGGCGGGCTTTTCGGTAAAGGTATTGATGATATCGGCGCCATCGGCGAGCGAAAGCCGGTAGTGAAGCGTGACGTGCGAACCCGGCTTCACTTCGGAAATGTCGATGATGCTCATGCAGTACTCGTTCGGTCGACGCGCTGCGCGTGCGCCCTGGGCGCAATACGCGCGGTGGCAACGGAAGTGCCGTGCGCAAAGGCCCTATTGTAAGCCACATATCCAGTCGCGGTCGCGCGCTTCCCCGCACGCTGCTGCCCTGGCCGTACCGACGACCTCTCATGAAGGACGACATCATGCATGACACCGATTTGCTCGCGCTGCCCGACGACATCACGATCCAGGCTCCACGCGGTGCGCCGCCTGCGTCCGTGCGCTGTCGCGACTGGCCGTCGCACGATATGCCCCGGGAACGTCTTCTCGAAGCGGGTCCCGGCGCGCTATCCGATACGGAACTGATTGTGCTCATGCTCGGCTCGGGGCTGCCTGGCCACAACGTTTTCGACGTGGCGCGGGCGCTCCTCGCCCGCTTCGGTTCGTTACGCGCCATGCTCGACGCCACGCCCGCCGACTTCGACGGACTGCGCGGCATCGGCCCGGCGCGCACCGCGCAACTACTCGCCATCGTCGAAATGGCGCGCCGCGGGCTGGCGGAAAAGATGCGCGAACGGCCGCTGATCGATTCGCCCGGAGCGGTCGAGGACTACCTGCGCCTGCTGATCGGCGCGCGCCCGTACGAGGTGTTCGTCTGTCTGTTCATGGATGTACGACACCGGTTGATCCGCTCCGAGGAAAGTTCGCGCGGCACGCTCACGCGCATGGCGGTCTATCCACGGGAAATTGTGCGGCAGGCGCTCACTTTGAATGCAGCGAGCCTGATCGTGGCGCATAATCACCCGTCTGGCGCAGTCAAACCAAGCGCCAGCGACCGGCGCCTTACACGGGTGCTACGCGACACGCTGACTCTCGTCGACGTCCAACTGATCGACCATCTCGTGATCGGTGCGCACGAAACGTTCTCGTTCGCCCGCGCCGGGTGGACCTGAAGGCCAGTTTGCAACGTGTTCAGGGTGTCGCAAACCGGTGTTATGCCGAGCCGCCAACCGCAAATAACGTTTGATTTATCGGGTTTTTTCCTGCTAGAATCACGGTTTGCCTGTTTCCAACCCTGTTCCGAAGCCACCAAGGCCTTCAGGGAAATATCGAACGATCTCAAGCATCGCTCTTCTTTCCTGGATACTTTCACGGCGTTCGAACTCAGAATTAGCGTATTAGGAGTGCTCTCATGGCACGCGTATGCCAAGTAACTGGGAAAGCGCCGATGAGCGGCAACAACGTTTCCCACGCGAACAACAAGACCAAGCGTCGTTTTCTCCCGAATCTGCAAAACCGTCGTTTCTGGGTCGAAAGCGAAAACCGTTGGGTGCGTCTGCGCGTCTCGAACGCCGGTCTGCGCCTGATTGACAAGAACGGTATCGACACCGTGCTCGCAGATCTGCGCGCACGCGGCGAAGCCTAAGGAGTAGATCATGGCAAAAGGCGCACGCGACAAGATCAAGCTGGAATCGACCGCTGGTACGGGTCATTTCTACACCACCACGAAGAACAAGCGCAACATGCCGGAAAAGATGGCGATCATGAAGTTCGATCCCGTCGTCCGCAAGCACGTTGAGTACAAGGAAACCAAGATCAAGTAATCCTGGTTTTCGTTGTTCGACGAAAGTTTGACGACAAAAAGCCCCGCATCCGTGCGGGGCTTTTTGTTTTTCCGCCCCGGTTCCACCCCGCCTGGTTCCACATCAGCCATCCGGCCAGGTTTCCCTCCTGCCATCAGCGCGGTATCCTCTACCGCCTGAACGACGTACACGTAGTGCGTCCAGTTGATAGAAGCCAGAGACAGGAAACACGGAGAAGCAGGAACATGAATTTCGATGTAGCGATTGTCGGCAGCGGGTTGGCCGGTTTGAGCGTCGCGCTGAATCTGGCGCAGACGCGGCGCGTTGCGGTTATCGCCAAACGTTCGATGACCGAGGGCGCCAGCGACTGGGCGCAAGGCGGCATCGCCGCAGTGCTCGATTCCGCGGACAGCATCGAGAATCACGTCCGTGACACCCTGATCGCCGGCGGCGGTCTATGCGACGAAGCGGCCACCCGCCATATCGTTGAACACGGGCGGGCTGCCATCGAGTGGCTGATAGCCCAGGGCGTGCCGTTCACCCGGGACGATGCAGCAGAACTGGGCTTTCACCTGACACGCGAAGGCGGCCACAGCCATCGCCGCATTATTCACGCTGCCGACGCCACCGGCCACGCGGTGGTCACTACGCTGAGCGAGCGCGTGCGTCACCACCCGAATATCACGCTGCTCGAAGACCACTGCGCGATCGACCTGATCACATCGGACCGGCTCGGCCTGCCCGGGCGGCGCTGCCATGGTCTCTATGCCCTGGATATCACCACCGGCCGCACTGTGACCATCGAGGCGCCCCATACGGTCCTCGCAACGGGCGGCGCAGGCAAGGTCTACCTGTATACGACGAACCCCGACACGGCTACAGGAGACGGCACGGCGATGGCCTGGCGCGCGGGATGTCGCGTGTCGAACATGGAATTCATCCAGTTCCATCCCACGTGTCTGTTCCACCCGTACGCGAAATCGTTTCTGATATCCGAAGCCGTGCGCGGCGAAGGCGGTGTCCTGAGGCTGCCCGATGGCACGCGCTTCATGCCGAATCACGACTCGCGGGCCGAACTCGCGCCACGCGACATCGTCGCACGTGCAATCGACTTCGAAATCAAGAAGCGCGGCATCGATTGCGTCTATCTCGACATCAGCCATCAACCCGCCGCTTTTCTGCACGAACACTTCCCGACCATCCTCGCGCGGTGCCTCGAATTCGGCATCGACATCACGAAAGAGCCCATTCCGGTTGTGCCGGCTGCGCATTACACGTGCGGCGGCGTCGTTACGGACCTGGCGGGGCGCACCGATCTGGCCGGCCTGTACGCGGTCGGCGAGACGTCCTGCACCGGTCTGCACGGCGCGAACCGGCTCGCCAGCAACTCATTGCTGGAATGCCTCGTCGTGGGAAGGTCCACGGCCGCTGCGATCGAAGAGGAAGGATTCGGCGCGGCCGTCCATGCGCCACTGCCTGACTGGGACGAGAGCCGCGTCTCCGATCCGGACGAGGAAGTTGTCGTCGCGCACAACTGGGACGAGTTGCGCCGGCTCATGTGGAACTACGTCGGCATTGTCCGCACCGACAAACGGCTCGCGCGCGCGAAGCATCGGCTCGCCCTCTTGCGTGACGAAATCCACGAGTACTACGCCAACTTCAAGGTCAGTCGCGATCTGCTCGAATTGCGCAATCTGGTCGACGTGGCTTCGCTGATTGTCGAAAGCGCCCGCTCGCGTCGCGAAAGCCGCGGGCTGCATTTCAGCCGCGACTGGCCCGCGGCACTGCCGAAGGCGCTTCCCACCGTGCTCTCATCGGAGCGCGTGTCCAATCGCACGATCTGAGATGCAAAAAAACCCGCGGCGATGCGGGTTTTCTACTACCAGGTGAACCGCGCCCAGTCAGAGCAATCGCATCGAGTAGTCCGTCGCGCGTACGTCCTTTGTAAGCGAGCCGATCGAAATGCGATCGACACCCGTTTCCGCGATCGTCCGTACCGTGTCGAAATTCACGCCGCCCGACACTTCGAGCACCGCTCTTCCCGCAGTGATGCGAACGGCGTCGCGCATTGCGTCGAACGTGAAGTTGTCGAGCAGGATCGACTGCGCGCGATGCGCGAGCGCGGCTTCGAGCTGCGCAAGTGTCTCGACCTCGATCTGGATCGACACGTCCGCATTGAGCGCCAGCGCCGCGTCCATCGCCGCGCCAACGCCGCCAGCGGCTGCAATATGGTTTTCCTTGATGAGAATGCCGTCGTACAACGCGATCCGCTGATTGACGCCGCCGCCAACGCGCACCGCGTATTTCTGCGCAAGCCGCAGACCGGGCAGCGTCTTGCGTGTGTCCAGGATACGCGCCTGCGTATGCGCGATCGCGTCGACGTAACGCCGCGTCACGGTAGCCACGCCCGATAGCAGTTGCAGGAAGTTCATCGCGTTGCGCTCGGCGGTCAGCAGTGCGCGCGCCGGGCCGCGCAGCTCGCACACTGTCGTGTCGGCAGTCATGCGCTCGCCCTCGCGGTAACGCCACTTCACGTCGATACGCGGATCGACGCAACGCATTACCTCGTCGAACCACGACACGCCGCACAACACGGCATCTTCCCGCACGATGATGCGCGCATCGCGCAGATCGTCCGCCGGCACGAGTCGGCCGGTGAGGTCGCCGCTGCCGATATCTTCAGCAAGCGCGTCCGCTACGTTGCGCGCGATCGCGGCGTCGAAAGCGCCGCCGTATTGCGCGCGGATTTCCGCGTAGAGCGGCGAAACTGCTTCCGCGCGGACAAATTCAGACGCTCCCATCATGCTGCCCCCACGTTCTGGAACAACGTCGTATCCCGTGCGAGATCGCCGCTCGCCTGCACGCGTTTCCTGTGTTGCGCGGCAAACGCCAGCATCCGGTCGATCGGCAGACGCGCGCGCTCGCCAATCGCGCGATCGACGGTAATTTCATTGTGCCCGCGTTCCAGCACGTCGGCGAGATTGGCGAGACCGTTCATCGCCATCCATGGGCAGTGCGCGCAACTCTTGCACGTGGCACTGTTGCCGGCCGTCGGTGCTTCGATGAACGTCTTGCCCGGCGCGGCCAGACGCATCTTGTGCAGAATCCCGAGATCGGTTGCCACGATGAAGTGCGTTGCGTCGAGACGCTGGGCGGCGTCGATCAACTGCGTCGTCGAGCCGACGACATCGGCCTGCGCGACCACGCCTTCCGGCGATTCCGGATGCACCAGCACCCTGGCGCCGGGATATTCCGCGCGCAGCAGATCGAGTTCGATGCCTTTGAATTCGTCGTGAACGAGACAGGAGCCCTGCCACAGCAGCATGTCCGCGCCGGTCTTCTTCTGAATGTAGCCGCCGAGGTGACGGTCCGGCGCCCAGATGATCTTTTCGCCGCGCGCATGAAGATCGGCGACGATCTCGAGCCCGATCGACGATGTCACCATCCAGTCCGCACGCGCCTTCACGGCCGCGCTGGTGTTGGCGTAGACGACCACGGTGCGATCCGGATGCGCATCGCAGAACGCGGAAAACTCATCGACTGGGCAGCCAAGGTCCAGCGAACAGGTCGCGTCGAGATCCGGCATCAGAATGCGCTTGTCCGGACTCAGAATTTTTGCCGTCTCGCCCATGAAACGCACACCGGCAACGACAAGCGTCCGGGCGTCATGATCGCGGCCGAAACGCGCCATCTCCAGCGAATCGGCAACACAGCCGCCGGTCTCGTCGGCCAGTTCCTGCAACTCGGCGTCGACATAATAATGCGCGACGAGCACCGCCTTTTCGCGCGCAAGCAGCGCACGTATACGCGTTTTCAACGCCACCTTCTCCTGCGCCGACGGCACGTCGGGCACCTTCGCCCACGCCTGACCCACGCCGCACGTCAAACCCTGTGTCTGCGGCCGGTCGTATTCGACGCTCCTGATCGCCTGATTCATGATCTCCTCTGCCCTGCTGATCTGCCATCGCGCACTTCGCGCACGTTTCGCCAGCCCAAAAAGCAAAACCCCGCCAACGCGGGGTTTTGTGACGTTCCGAAATTTTAAAGTATTTCGGGATCAGCCGGGATCAGGCATAACGACGAAGTCGCAGCGCAAATTCCTGCAGCGCCTTGATACCGCTTTGTTCGGCACGATGGCACCAGTCCTGCAATTGCACCAGAAGCTGTTCGCGCGATGCGTTGGAGCGCTCCCACATCGCTGCCAGCTCGCTACGCAGTTCGATGTACGTGCGCAACTTCTGGCTGTTAGCGAAAAGCTGCGGAAGTTGACGCTTCTGCGGTTCGTCGAGACCGTCTTCTTCCTTGTGAACCCACTTGCGTGCGCCACGCATCAGTTGATACTTCTCACGCGCGCCACCTTCTTTCAGGTGGGCCAGTTCCTGGCGATACGCGCGCTTGAGCGCCTTGCCGTAACGCGCCATCACTTCGTAGCGGTTCGCGAGCACGGCTTGCAGCGTGTCCTGATCGAGCACCAGCTTGCCCGACGTGAGGCGCGGCGTCGGCGCGATCTTCTTCACCTTGGCCAGCCTGAACGCGGACATGATGCGGATGTACATCCAGCCGATGTCGAACTCATACCACTTGTTCGACAGCTTTGCCGACGTGGCATACGTGTGATGATTGTTGTGCAGTTCCTCGCCGCCGATCAGGATGCCCCACGGGAAGATGTTCGTGCTCGCATCCGCCGAGTTGAAGTTGCGGTAACCCCACCAGTGTGCGAGGCCGTTCACGACGCCGGCCGCCCAGAACGGAATCCAGATCATCTGCACGGCCCACACGCTCAGGCCGACGATGCCGAACAGCGCGACGTTAATGACCATCATCACGCTGATGCCGAGAATCGGATACTTCGTGTAGACGTTGCGTTCGAGCCAGTCGTTCGGCGTGCCGTGGCTGAACTTGCGCAGCGTTTCCTCGTTTTTCGCTTCAGTGCGATACAGTTCCGCGCCTTCGAGCAGCACCTTCCAGATGCCCCGTGTTTGCGGGCTGTGCGGATCTTCTTCGGTCTCGCACTTCGCGTGGTGCTTGCGGTGAATCGCAGCCCACTGCGCCGTCAGCATGCCCGTGGTCATCCACAGCCAGAAACGGAAAAAGTGGCTGGCGACAGGGTGCAAATCAAGCGCGCGGTGCGCCTGGCAGCGATGGAGATAGACCGTCACGCCGATGATGGTGACGTGCGTCACCGCGAGCGTATAAAGCACGAGTTGCCACCACGAGAGACGAAGCAGGCCGTGGGCAAGAAAGTCGAGCAGGGAGTTCAGCAAGTCAGTTTACCTGTGTGACGTGCGACATCTGCCGAGAAGACGGATGTCAAGAAAGTGAAAGCATGCATCAAGATTCGACGGCATTTTACTAGAACCGTTCCAAGTGTATGTAACAAATGAGGATTTTTTTGTAGCATCGCAAAAAATATGCGATCTGGAAGCCCTAAATCCGGGCAAATCGTGCTGCGAATTGGGGGTGGCAACACCGTCCCGCCAAGTCAGGCGCCGTTGTCGGCTTTGCCGGTGGTTTGACCGGTCAGAGTTACTGCCTGCGACAGAATGTCGCCGCCACCGACGATCCGCACTTCGCGTTGCGCGAACGGAATGGAAATACCGTTGGCCGCGAACAGCCGCCAGATATTCAGGTTGATCGCCGAGCGCACGCCTGAAGTGCCCTGTGCGGCGTTCTCGATCCAGAAGCCGAGCTCAAGGTTGACGCCATCGGTGCCGAAGCTGACGAGGTACGGCGTCGGCGCTGGCTCCTGCAGCACACGGGGTACGTCTTTCGCGGCTTCGACGAGCAACGTCATCGCCTGATCGAGATCGGACGTGTAGGCGATCTGCACCGCCGCCTTCGCGTAACCGCGCGTCAGATACGACGACTGGTTCTGCACGACGTCGGTGATGAGCTTCTCGTTCGGGATCAGCGTTTCGATGCCGTCGAGTCCGCGCACAACCGTATAGCGCGTGCGGATCTGCGTCACCATGCCCTGCAGGCCGGTCACGTTGATCGTGTCGCCGATGCGCAGCGACCGGTCGATCAGGATGATGAAGCCCGACACGTAGTTGCTCGCGATCTTCTGCAGGCCAAACCCCAGCCCGACACCGAGCGCGCCGCCAAACACGCCGAGCACGGTCACATCGATGCCCACCAGCGACAGGCTGATCAGGATCGCGGCCAGCATCAGCAGCGCACGTCCGACGCGCGCGAGCACGACCTTCAGGTTCGCATCGAGCGTGGTCGAGCGCGTCAGGCGGTCTTCGAACGCCGAGCCAAACCACATCGCGACGATCATCGTGACGCAGACCCACAGGAGGCCCGTCGACAGCGACAGCAGCGTCATATGCGCGCTCGCGACCCGGAATCTGACGCTTCCCATCCACGCGAGCACGGCGTCCTGGATGCCCATCACAGTCAGCACCATGCCGATCCAGACGACCACCGAGATAACCTTCTCGAAGAGGAACAGCAGGCCGTGCGCCTCGCCATCGGTGCTGAAGACGCGGCGCGCGAAATAGAACGCGATGTAGATCAGGCCGATACCGAAGAGCGGCACGAGCGCGAGATCGAGCAGCGCCGTATGCATGAAATGCGCGGTGATCGTGCTCGCGAGCCACACGAACACGCCGCCGACGAGCGGAAAGAACGCCTTGTTGAGGCTTTCCGCGCCGAAGTGCAGCTTCTCGTAGCGCGTCTGGCGCCGCAGGTCGAGCGTGCGGCGCAACAGGCGCGCGACGATCCATGCGACAGCCAGCGTGGCAACCAGGATCGCCGCCTGCCACAGGATCACCGGCTGACCGAAGTCGCGCGCGATGTCGCCCAGCATGTGAGAAAAAAGACGTTCTTCCATGATTGTCCATGCCCTTCCAGCGCCCGGCCGCGCGTACCGCGGCGGCGGGCGCTTTTGGGGTTACCCGGCGGCGTCTGCCGTATCGGTCGCTTCGGTCGCTTCGGTCCCGGCAGGTGCAGCAGCCGCCACGGGCGTCCTGCGCTCCATCACGGCCGCAAAGAAACCGTCTGTCGCGTGAAGATGCGGCCACAGCGACAGGTAGTCGCCCATCGCCAGGTCGATGCGCTGCTCGGTGAGCACCTCGCCAGCCGGAATCAGCACGAAATCCGGATGACCGGCGAGGAACTGCTTCACGACCGCTTCATTCTCGGCGTCGAGAATGCTACAGGTCGCATACACCAGCCGGCCGCCCTTCTTCACGAGACGCGCCGCGCTCGCCAGGATCGACAGCTGTTTCGGCGCCAGTTCGGCGACCGATTCCGGCGACTGGCGCCACTTCAGATCCGGATTGCGACGCAGCGTGCCGAGGCCGCTGCACGGCGCATCCACCAGCACACGGTCGATCTTGCCCGCGAGGCGCTTGATCTTCGCGTCGTGTTCGCTGTCGATCAGCACCGGGTTCACGTTCGACAGACCGCTGCGCGCAAGGCGAGGCTTCAGCTTCGCGAGACGCCGCTCGGAAATATCGAATGCATAGAGACGGCCCGTCGAGCGCATCGCGGCGCCGAGTGCGAGCGTCTTGCCGCCCGCGCCCGCGCAGAAATCGACGATCATCTCGCCGCGTTTCGGCGCGACCAGCGAGCACAGCAACTGGCTGCCTTCGTCCTGCACTTCGACCCAGCCGTTCTGGAACGCGTCGAGTTTCGTGAGCGGCGGCTTGCCGACCACGCGTACGCCGAACGGCGCGAACGGCGTCCGACCGGCTTCGATGCCGGCCGTGCCGAGCGCTTCGAGCAGGTCGTCGCGGCTCGCCTTGATCGGGTTGGCGCGCAGGTCGAGCGGCGCCGGGTAATTCAGCGCCGCGGCGAGTTGCGCCAGCTCCGCCGGCTCGAACCGGCTCGACAGCGCCTGGTAGAGCCAGTCGGGGAGATTCAGCCGGATGCGCAGCGGCAGGCTTTCCGGATCGATCTTCGAGACGTGTTCGAGCCAGGTCGATTCGGCTTCCGAGACAAACGGCCTGATCGCCGAGCGCCCCGCCGTCTGCATCAGCCCGAGCAGCGCGAGACGCCGCGCCGGGCTGCCGGTGCCGCTTTCCGCCAGATGCGCGAACTCCATCCGGCGACGCAGCACCGCGAACACCGCTTCGGCGATCACACCGCGCTCGCTGTGGCCGAGCTTCGGATGCGCGCGGAAAAAGCGGCTCGTGGCTGCGTCCGCGGGACCCGCGAACTTCAGAACGTCCGCAAGCAGTGTCTCAGTTTGTCCAATCAGAAAACCATGCAGCCTCATACGCCCTCCCCGGCGGTTTGACCGGCGAAGAGCCATTGGGGCTCTTCCGGCGGCGTAAGCGTGACGCGCAGCCCGTCAAGGGCAAGACGCCCCTCGACGAACCAGCGCACGGCACGCGGATAAATGACATGTTCGGTGGCAAGCACGCGCGCGGCCAGCGCCGCGGCGTCGTCGCCGGCCAGCACGGGCACCGCCGACTGGACGACGATCGGCCCATGATCCAGTTGCGACGTGACAAAATGCACGGACGCGCCGTGCAGCCGGACGCCCGCGTCGAGCGCCTGCTGATGCGTTTTCAGGCCGGCGAAGCTCGGCAGCAGCGACGGATGCACGTTGAGCATCCGGCCGGCGTAACGGTCGACGAAACCCGGCGTGAGCACGCGCATGAAGCCGGCAAGCGCCAGCAGATCGGGCGAGAAGCGGTCGATTTCAGCGGCGAGCGCGGCGTCGAACGCCTCGCGGTCTGGAAACTGGCGGTAGTCGACGACCACCGTGGCAATGCCTTGCGACGCCGCGAAAGCAAGACCCGCGGCGCCTGGACGGCTGGCAATCACGGCGGCGACCTCGGCCGGCCATTGTTCGCGCGAACACGCGCGAACAATGGCTTCCATGTTGCTTCCCCGTCCGGAAATCAGGATGACGAGTTTTTTCATCCGCGGATTTTAACATTCAGGGGCCCCGCAAACCGGGCCGCGCCGCCGTGCTGACGCCTGAGCGTTTATAATCGTTTGTTTTGCGGCATCTGGCCCACTCTACTCAAACTCGCCACACCCGCTATCGTGAGAGTCTTCCGCGGTCTTCCCAATGCTGAAAGCCGTGCGCCGTGCGCACTGACCATCGGCAACTTCGACGGTGTCCACCGCGGCCATCAGGCTTTGCTCGCGCACGTCCGCGCGGCCGCCGATGCACGCGGCCTGCCCGTCTGCGTGATGACCTTCGAGCCCCACCCGCGCGAATTCTTCAACCCGGCCGCAGCCCCTCCGCGCATCGCGATGCTGCGTGACAAGCTCGAGGCGCTTCGCATGAACGGCGTCGATCGCGTCGTCGTCGAGCATTTCAACCAGACGTTTGCCAGCCAGTCGCCGGATGCGTTCGTCGAGCGGATCATCGTGAACGGCCTGCACGCGCGCTGGGTCATGATCGGCGACGACTTCCGCTACGGCGCGAAGCGCGCGGGCGACTTCAATTCGCTGAAGGCGGCGGGCGGGCAGCACGGCTTCGAAGTCGAGCAGATGGCGACTGTCGCCGATCCCTCCGGCGCGCGGATTTCCAGCTCCGGCGTGCGCGCGGCGCTGGTCGCGGGCGACCTCGATTCGGCGCGTGCCGCGCTCGGCCGCGATTACCTGATCAGCGGGCACGTCGTGCACGGCATGAAGCTCGGCCGCGACCTCGGCTTTCCCACCCTGAATCTGCCGATCGCGCACAGGCGGCCGGCACTCGCGGGCATCTTCGTCGTGCGCGTGCATGGCGTCGAGGCGGAACCGCTGCCGGGCGTCGCGAGCCTCGGCCTGCGTCCGACCGTCGACGATTCCGGGCGCGTGCTGCTCGAAGTGCACCTGCTCGACTGGCATGGCGACGCGTATGGCAAACTCGTGCGCGTCGAATTCCTGAAGAAACTGCGCGACGAGGAGAAATACGTCGACCTCGAAACGCTGACCGCTGCGATCTCGCGCGACGTCGCCAATGCGCGCGCGTGGTTTGCGGCCGTCGGCGCGCGTGTGCCGGGCAGCCGCTCGACCGGCTTCGCCACCTCGGCCACCGACCGAATTAGATAACCGCCGCGGTACGTGTCTGGCCGCAAGCCGCACGTGCCCTCGCCGCGCGCACCGGACAGCGCCAGTCGCCCACGCGACCAGCCTGCCTGACGCGCACCATGCCCCGCGTACTCCGCGACACACAGCATTCACCGCGACCTGATCATGAGCAACAAGAAAGCCGATTCGAAACCGCAGTCCCGCTACCCGGTCAACCTGCTCGACACGCCGTTCCCGATGCGCGGCGACCTGCCCAAACGCGAACCGCAATGGGTGAAGGAATGGCAGGAGCGCAAGATCTACGAAAAGATCCGCGCCGCCAGCCGTGGCCGCAAGAAGTTCATCCTGCACGACGGCCCGCCGTATGCGAACGGCGACATCCACCTCGGCCACGCGGTGAACAAGATCCTGAAGGACATGATCGTCAAGGCGCGCAATCTCGCGGGCTTCGACGCGGTCTACGTGCCGGGCTGGGACTGCCACGGCATGCCGATCGAAATCCAGATCGAAAAGCAGTTCGGCAAGTCGCTTCCCGCCATCGAAGTGATGCAGAAGGCGCGCGCCTACGCGAGCGAGCAGATCGAAAAGCAGAAGGTCGGGTTCCGCCGTCTCGGTGTGCTGGGCGACTGGGACAACCCGTACAAAACCATGAACTTCGCGAATGAAGCCGGCGAAATCCGCGCTCTCGCGAAGATCATCGAAAAAGGCTACGTGTTCCGCGGCCTGAAGCCGGTGAACTGGTGCTTCGACTGCGGTTCGGCGCTCGCCGAGGCGGAAGTCGAATACAAGGACAAGACCGATCCGACGATCGACGTGCTGTTCAGCTTCGCCGAGCCGGAAAAGACCGCGCAGGCGTTCGGCCTCGCGGCGCTGCCGCGCAGCGAGGGCGGCATCGTCATCTGGACGACGACGCCGTGGACGATCCCCGCCAACCAGGCGCTGAACGTCCATCCAGAGATCACGTACGTGCTCGTCGATACGCCGCGCGGCTTGCTGATTCTGGCTGAGGAGCGCGTCGAGGCGTGCCTGAAGCAGTACGGTCTGGAAGGTCACGTGATCGCGACGGCACCTGGCGCGAACCTCGCGAACGTGCGCTTTCATCATCCGCTGGCGTCCGCGCATCCGGACTATCGCCGCACATCGCCGGTCTATCCCGGCGACTACGTGACGACCGAAACGGGTACGGGCATCGTGCACTCGTCGCCGGCGTACGGCGTGGAAGACTTCGTGTCGTGCAAGGCGCATGGCATGGCGGACTCCGACATCATCGGCCCGGTCATGGGCGATGGCCGCTATATCGAATCGCTTGCGCTCTTCGGCGGGCTGTCGATCTGGGCGGCGAATCCGAAAATCGTCGAGGCGCTCGAAGCCGCCGGCTCACTCCTGCGCACCGAAAAATACACGCACAGCTACATGCATTGCTGGCGCCACAAGACGCCCATCATCTACCGCGCGACTTCGCAGTGGTTCGCCGGCATGGACGTCAAACCGAACGACACGAACAGGACGCTGCGCGAAACCGCGCTCGAAGGCATCGAAAACACGGCGTTCTATCCGTCGTGGGGCAAGCAGCGCCTCTTCAGCATGATCGCGAACCGCCCTGACTGGACGCTGTCGCGTCAACGTCAGTGGGGCGTGCCGATGGCGTTCTTCGTGCACAAGGAAACGGGCGAACTGCATCCGCGCACGCTGGAACTGCTCGAAGAAGTCGCGAAGCGCGTCGAGCAGGGCGGCATCGAAACGTGGCAGTCGCTCGATCCGCGCGAACTGCTCGGCGACGACGCCAACATGTACGAAAAGAACCGCGACACGCTCGACGTCTGGTTCGATTCCGGCACGACGCACTGGCACGTGCTGCGCGGCTCGCACAAGGATGAACTGCAGTTCCCGGCGGACCTGTACCTCGAAGGGTCGGACCAGCATCGCGGCTGGTTCCACTCGTCGCTGCTCACCGCTTCGATGCTCGATGGCCGCCCGCCGTACAACGCGCTGCTGACACACGGCTTCACCGTCGACGGCGAAGGCCGCAAGATGAGCAAGTCGCTCGGCAACGGTATCGACCCGCATGAAGTGGCGAACCGCCTCGGCGCGGAAATTATCCGCCTGTGGATCGCCTCGACCGACTATTCGGGCGAACTCGCTATCTCCGAGGAAATCCTGAAGCGCGTGACGGAAGGCTACCGGCGCATCCGCAACACGCTGCGCTTCCTGCTCGCGAACCTGTCGGACTTCGACTTCGCGAAGGACGCGCGTCCGGTCGGCGACTGGCTCGAAATCGACCGCTATGCGGTCGCGCTGTCGGCCGGTCTGCAGGCGGACATCCTCGCGCACTATGAGAAGTACGAGTTCCATCCGGTCGTCGCAAAGCTGCAGACGTTCTGCTCGGAAGACCTCGGCGGTTTCTATCTCGACGTGCTGAAGGATCGCCTGTACACCACGGCGGCCGGTTCGGTCGCGCGCCGCTCCGCCCAGACCGCGCTGTATCACATCGCACACGGCCTGCTGCGTCTGATGGCGCCGTTCCTGTCGTTCACCGCCGAAGAAGCATGGAAAATCTTCCAGCCGTCGGGCGAAACGATTTTCACGGAAACGTATCACGCGTGGCCGGACGTGCCGCAATCCGCCGCGCTCGTCGACAAGTGGACGCTGCTGCGCGAGGTGCGCGGCAACGTGACGAAGGCGCTGGAAGAAGCGCGCGTCGCGAATATGATCGGTTCGTCGTTGCAGGCGGAAGTCGAAATCCGCGCGAGCGGCGCGCGTTACGACGCGCTGACGAGTCTCGGCGACGACCTCAAGTTCGTGCTGATCACCTCGGCGGCCACGGTCGTGAAGGTCGAAACCGCCGAAGAAGAAGGCGTCGAAGTCATCGCCTCGAAATATCTGAAGTGCGAACGCTGCTGGCACTATCGCGCGGACGTCGGCACGCACGCCGACCACCCGTCGCTGTGCGGCCGCTGCTTCAGCAACCTCTTCGGCAGCGGTGAAGCAAGGAGCGCGGCATAATGGCCAGAACGGTGTCGAAACCTGCCGGCGGATCGCTGGCGCCGTGGCTGGGCGTCGCGCTGATCGTCATCCTGTTCGACCAGTTGTCGAAGATCGCGATTGCGAAGGTGTTCGCGTACGGCCAGTCGGTCGCGCTGACACCGTTCTTCAACCTCGTGCTCGTCTATAACCGCGGCGCGGCGTTCAGCTTTCTCGCAGCGGCGGGCGGCTGGCAGCGCTGGGCGTTCACGGCGCTCGGCGTCATCGCGGCGCTGGTGATCTGCTATCTGCTCAAGCGCCACGGCAGCCAGCGGATGTTCTGCACGGCGCTGTCGCTGATTCTGGGTGGCGCGCTCGGTAACGTGATCGACCGGCTGGCCTACGGCCACGTGATCGACTTCCTCGATTTTCACGTGCGCACGTGGCACTGGCCGGCGTTCAACATCGCCGACAGCGCGATCACGATCGGTGCCGTGCTGCTCGTGTTCGACGAACTGCGGCGCGTGCGCGGCGCGCGCTGATCCGGCGCGCTTTTTACGCCTGATTTTGCGGGCTTGATCGTCAGTACCCAGGCCGGCGGCCTGCACCCGAGAGCGCGCCGGCCGTCATGCTTTGTCGGAGGCTCGCGTTGGCAACCGCTGAACTCGCTGGAAAACATCTCGTCCTCGGCATGTCGGGCGGCATCGCCTGTTACAAGATCGCTGAACTCACGCGCCTGCTGACCAGGGCGGGCGCGACCGTACAGGTCGCGATGACCGAAGCGGCGACGCAGTTCATCACGCCCGTCACGATGCAGGCGCTGTCGGGCCGGCCCGTCTATACGAGCCAGTGGGACGCGCGCATCGACAACAACATGCCGCACATCGATCTGTCGCGCGAAGCGGACGCGATCGTGATCGCGCCGGCATCGACGGATTTCCTCGCGAAGCTCGCCCACGGCATGGCCGACGACCTGCTGTCCACGCTATGCGTGGCGCGCGACTGTCCGCTTCTCGTCGTACCGGCAATGAACCGCCAGATGTGGCTGAATCCGGCGACGCAACGCAACGTCGCGCAACTGCGCGCCGACGGCGTCGAAGTGCTCGGGCCGGACTCGGGCGCGCAGGCATGTGGCGAAACGGGCGATGGACGCATGCTCGAACCCGAAGCCACGTACGAAGCCATCGCATCGTTTTTCACGCCGAAAATTCTCGCGGGTCGCCGCGTGCTGCTGACGGCCGGCCCGACGTTCGAACCGCTCGACCCGGTGCGCGGCATCACGAACCGTTCGAGCGGCAAGATGGCCTTCGCGCTCGCACGCGCCGCGCAGCAGGCGGGCGCGGACGTCCATCTCGTCGCCGGTCCGGTTTCGCTGGAAACGCCGTGGGGCGTGTACCGCGAAGATGTGCAGACCGCGCAGCAGATGCACGACGCCGTGATGCGCGCCGTGGTCAATTACGACATCTTCATCGGCGTCGCGGCCGTGGCCGACTGGCGCATCGATCACGTCGCGGAACACAAGATCAAGAAGAACGCGGACAGGTCTTTGCCGACGTTCACGTTCGTCGAAAATCCGGACATTCTGGCATCGGTGGCGAAGCTGCCGCATCCGCCCTTTTGCGTCGGCTTCGCGGCGGAGAGCGACAATCTCGACGTACACGGCGAAGAAAAGCGCGTGCGCAAGAACGTGCCGTTGCTGATCGGCAATCTCGGCCCGCAGACCTTCGGCCTCGACGACAACGAAGTCGTGCTCTTCGAAGCCAAAGGCGCGACGAAGCTGCCGCGCGCCGACAAAAAGACGCTCGCGCGCGCACTGGTCGCCGAAATCGCGAAGCGTCTGCCGGACACGCGCCCCATCTCCTGACTTGACGTGACGCGGCGCGCGCTACATTCATCCTGACCCGGAGCGGAACCATGACACTACTTTCCGTGCTCGATCAAACCCCGGTCATCGACGGGCATTCGGTCGCGGACGCCGTGGCCGCCACCGTCGAACTCGCGCAACTCGCCGACGATCTCGGCTACACGCGCTACTGGTGCGCGGAGCATCACGGTCTGCGCGGCGTGTCGAACCCGTGCCCGGAAGTCATGCTCGCGCGACTCGGCAGCGTGACGAAGCGCATCCGGCTCGGTTCCGGCGGCGTCATGCTGCCGTACTACAGCCCGTTCAAGCTCGCCGAGCAGTTCATGATGCTCGAGGCGCTCTTTCCGGACCGGATCGATCTGGGCGTCGGACGCGCGCCGGGCGGCGACATGCGCACCGCGCAGGCCGTCGCCGCGGGCACGTACAACCGCGGCGACATTTTTCCGCAGCAGGTCGCCGATCTCGTCGGGCTGATGAACGGCACGCTGCCGCCCGAACACGTCGCGCACGGCGTGCTGCTGCAACCGGCCGTCGAAACCCGTCCGCAGCTCTGGGTGCTCGGCTCGAGCGACTTCGGCGGCATGCTTGCCGCGCAGCTTGGCCTGCGTTTCTCGTTCGCGCATTTCATCAACGCGCACTTCGGCCATCAGGTCGCGCAGACGTATCGCGAGCGTTTCACGGCGGGCAACGAAGCAGAGCCGTATCTTGCGGCCGCCGTCTTCGTGATCTGTGCGGATACGGAACAGGAAGCCGCCGACCTCGAAAAAGCCGTCGACCTGCGGCGCGTGCAGATGGCGTACGGTCTGAACGCACCGATTCCGTCGACCGAACAGGGCGTCGCGCAGGAATACGGCGAGCGCGAACAACTGGTGATCGACCGTGAGAAGCCGCGCAGCATCGTCGGCACACCCGAAAGCGTCACGGCAAGAATGCTCGCCATTCAGGAGCAGTTCCAGGCCGACGAACTGATCGTCCTGACGGTGGCCGGCAGTTACCGTGCGCGGCTTCGCTCTTACGAACTTCTCGCCGAAGCGTTCCAGCTGGCACGCTGAGGTTTTTATCAATTCACAACGAACCTGCATGAAACTCGACCTGAAGATTCTCGACGCGCGCATGCGCGACCAGTTGCCCGCCTACGCGACAACCGGCAGCGCGGGCCTCGACCTGCGCGCCTGCCTCGATGAACCGTTGACGCTGAAACCCGGCGAAACCGCGCTGGTGCCGACAGGTCTCGCGATTCACGTCGGCGATCCAGGTTACGCGGCGCTGATCCTGCCGCGCTCGGGCCTCGGTCACAAGCATGGCATCGTGCTCGGCAACCTGGTCGGCCTGATCGATTCGGATTACCAGGGGCAACTGATGATTTCGACGTGGAATCGCGGCCAGACAGCGTTCACGCTGAATCCAATGGAGCGCCTCGCGCAGCTCGTGATCGTGCCGGTCGTGCAGGCCGAATTCAACATCGTCGACGACTTCGAGGAAAGCACGCGCGGCGCCGGCGGTTTTGGCAGCACGGGCAAGCATTAAACGCTTTCGTTTTTCAAAAGCAAAAAGCAGAACGGCGCGGGGTTTAACCCGCGCCGTTCTGCCTTGACGTACAGCTTAAGCGAAAGCTTTACTCGACTTCGATCGCTTCCGGATTCGGATTGCGCGGCGCCGGCTGCTCGTCGAAGGTCAACTGCACCTTGTCTTCAGCATCGACGTCGACCGTCACGCGGCCGCCGCTCATCAGCTTGCCGAACAGCAACTCGTCTGCCAGCGCACGACGGATCGTGTCCTGGATCAGACGCTGCATCGGACGCGCGCCCATCAGCGGATCGAAACCGTGCTTCGCAAGGTGCGCGCGCAGCGCGTCGG
Source organism: Paraburkholderia gardini (assembly GCF_907164575.1). Lineage (GTDB taxonomy): Bacteria > Pseudomonadota > Gammaproteobacteria > Burkholderiales > Burkholderiaceae > Paraburkholderia > Paraburkholderia gardini. The sequence goes on along the minus strand of NZ_CAJQYY010000008.1, from coordinate 81,636 downwards.
TGAAGAGCGCGTCGACCTTCTTCTCGTGCAACTGGTCTTCGAGCTGCATCAGGAACTTGTCGACCACGCGCATGATGATTTCCTCATCGAGCGAGCGGAAGCTGATCGTCGCGTCCAGACGGTTACGGAACTCCGGCGTGAACATGCGCTTGATGTCGACCATTTCGTCGCCGGTTTCGCGGCGCGTCGTGAAGCCGATCGTCGACTTGTTCATCGACTCAGCGCCCGCATTCGTCGTCATGATGATGATGACGTTACGGAAATCCGCCTTGCGGCCGTTGTTGTCCGTCAGCGTGCCGTGGTCCATCACCTGCAGCAGCACGTTGTAGATGTCCGGATGCGCCTTCTCGATTTCGTCGAGCAGCAGCACGCAATGCGGCTTCTTCGTGACAGCTTCGGTCAGCAGACCGCCCTGGTCGAACCCGACGTATCCCGGCGGCGCGCCGATCAGACGGCTCACCGCGTGACGCTCCATATACTCCGACATGTCGAAGCGGATCAGCTCGATGCCGAGCGTGAACGCGAGCTGCCGCGCCACTTCGGTCTTGCCGACGCCCGTCGGGCCGGAGAACAGGAACGCGCCGATCGGCTTGTCGAGTTTGCCAAGGCCAGCCCGCGCCATCTTGATCGCGGCCGACAGCGCATCGATCGCCGGGTCTTGCCCGAACACGACGCTCTTCAGATCGCGGTCCAGCGTTTGCAGCTTGCTGCGATCGTCCTGCGACACACTTTGCGGCGGCACGCGCGCGATCTTCGAGATGATTTCCTCGATCTCGCCCTTGCCGATCGTCTTCTTCTGCTTCGACTTCGGCAGGATGCGTTGCGCTGCGCCCGCTTCGTCGATCACGTCGATCGCCTTGTCCGGCAGATGACGATCCGTGATGAAGCGTGCCGACAGTTCAGCGGCCGCGTTCAGTGCGCCCGACGAATACTTCACGCCGTGGTGCTCCTCGAAACGCGACTTGAGGCCACGCAGGATCGCCACCGTCTGCTCGACGGTCGGCTCGGTCACGTCAATCTTCTGGAAACGACGCGACAGCGCCGCGTCTTTTTCGAAGATGCCGCGATATTCGGTGAACGTCGTCGCGCCGATGCACTTGAGCGTGCCCGACGAGAGCGCCGGCTTCAGCAGGTTCGACGCGTCCAGCGTGCCGCCCGATGCAGCGCCTGCGCCGATCAGCGTATGGATTTCGTCGATGAAGAGAATCGCGTGCGGACGTTCCTTCAATTCCTTCAGGACCGTCTTCAGACGCTGCTCGAAATCGCCGCGATACTTGGTGCCCGCGAGCAACGCGCCCATGTCGAGCGAATACACCTGCGCATCCGCAAGAATATCGGGCACTTCGCCGCGCGTGATGCGCCAGGCGAGACCTTCGGCGATCGCCGTCTTGCCGACGCCGGCCTCGCCGACCAGCAGCGGATTGTTCTTGCGACGACGGCATAGCACCTGCACCACACGCTCGACTTCCAGCTCGCGCCCGATCAGCGGATCGATGCGGCCGTCTTTCGCCATCTGGTTCAGGTTCTGCGTGAACTGGGCAAGCGGGGTTTCCTTCTGCGCGGCGGCTTCGTCGGACTCGGCGCTGGCGTCGCTCGCTTTCGCGGCGTCGGTGCTGCTCGTCTTCGCGATGCCGTGCGAGATGAAGTTCACCACGTCCAGACGCGTCACGCCCTGCTGCTGCAGGTAGTAGACCGCGTGCGAATCCTTCTCGCCGAAAATCGCGACGAGAACGTTCGCGCCGGTGACTTCCTTCTTGCCGTTCGATGTCGACTGAACATGCATGATCGCGCGCTGGATGACGCGCTGGAAGCCGAGTGTCGGCTGCGTATCGACGTCGTCCGTGCCTGGCACGGTCGGCGTGTTGTCATGAATGAAGTTGCGCAGGTTCTGGCGCAGATCTTCGATGTTGGCTGCACACGCGCGCAACACTTCTGCTGCCGTCGGATTGTCCAACAGGGCCAGTAAAAGATGTTCGACCGTTATGAACTCGTGCCGCGCCTGGCGTGCTTCCATGAACGCCATGTGCAGGCTGACTTCCAGTTCCTGGGCAATCATGCTTCCTCCATCACACACTGCAGCGGATGCCCGGCCTGCCGTGCGTGGGTAACGACTTGCTCGACTTTGGTCGACGCGATGTCCCGCGTGTAGACCCCACAAACCCCCCGACCTTCGCGATGCACCTTCAACATCACCTGTGTTGCGGTCTCACGATCTTTACTGAAATACTCCTGCACGATCATCACGACGAATTCCATCGGCGTGAAGTCGTCATTCAACAGCACCACCTTGTACATGGCCGGCGGTTTCAGCTTCTGTTCCTGCCGCTCCAGTACGGTGCCATCCTGCTTGTCCGGGATAATCGCCATACATCCAATTCTAAACAACCCGGGCAGGCCCGCAATCCTGCCAAAACCCGACCGGCTGGTCGGCGATCGGTTCGCCACCGCCTGACCGTACAGCCTTGTCACGCGTGAGTTCTGCACCGAGCCGATTGCGGATCCGGCTCACGGGATTGACGTAAAACACATCCCGAAAAACTGCAGTCGAAACGAGTATCGCACAACCCGTCTGATCAGGCTGGAGACGACAGCGATGCCCGTCTGGTCTGAACCTCATGTGAGTCGATTATGCGTCTTTTCAAGATGCGCCGCTTGTGCCACCGCACATAAGAGAAGAAGGAAAAACCCTGGAAATTGGGTCTTTACAACGCGCCCACGGCTGTCTCAAAATTTTCTTGACAGTCGGATTAAGAGCCTCAACAATCAAGCTGGCACTTTTTTCCACCCAGCCGGAATAACGGAAAAATGCCGTGGTGAGCTTGTAACGAGGAGCGGCAGCAACTGCGGTCGTTAAGCTTTTCGAGGGGCTCGTGGTAGGGACATGAGTTACAGGGGAAGTTGGCATGGCAACTGGTACGGTCAAATGGTTCAATGACGCGAAAGGTTTCGGATTCATTACGCCCGACGAAGGCGGTGAGGATCTGTTTGCACACTTTTCGGCTATCCAGATGAACGGTTTCAAAACGCTCAAGGAAGGCCAGAAAGTAAGCTTCGAGGTCGTGCAAGGCCCCAAAGGCAAACAGGCATCGAACATCCAGGCTGCCGCCTGATTCCGTTCGATACCCGAACCCTGAAAACCCGGCTTCGTGCCGGGTTTTTTCATTTCGGGCCGCTGTATTGACCGTCTGTCGCCGGAATCCCGAGGTCGCGCTCAGATCACCCTGAGCGTGCCCATCATGCCGAGGTCTTCGTGTTCGAGGATGTGGCAATGGAACATCCGCTCGCCCGCCATCTTCTGAACCGTGGCGATGCGCACGGTCTCGCCGGGCTGGACGTTCACCGTATCGCGCCACGCGAGCAACGGCTCCGGCGTGACCACCCCGCCGCGCTCCCGCCCGACGACCTGAAACTGCGTGCCATGCAGATGGAACGGATGATCCATGTCAGTGCGGTTCTCGACCGCCCATTCCTCGACTGCGTCGCGCCGGCTCGTCAGCGTGATCCGCTTTGGATCAAACGAAGTGCCGTTGATCATGAACCGCATTCCCGCCGGCATGCCGTGGACCGATGCGCCAGAATGGTGCATTGCGGTCATGTCCATCGCTTCTGAAAAGACCACCGACTTCCGCGCGACGGGTGCAGGCAGCGGCACGATGGTCCGCAACGTGGCGGGTATCGCGCGCAACGCGGCGCCAGCCTCGCCGATCGGTTGCGGCTGGAACGCGACGTCGGCGAGCACGTGCGCCGGGTCCGGCGGCAGGCTGCCCTCCGGCATCGCCATCTTGCGACGGTCGTAGACGTCGGCGGTAAGTGTTGCCTGCGACGGCACGCTGCCGGCGCGCACGATCACTTCAGCCCGCTCGCCGGGCGCGAGCAGCAGTTCGGTCAGACCTTCGCGCGGCGTTTCCAGCAAACCGCCGTCCGTGCCGACCTGAACAAAACGCTGCCCGGCTCCGAGCGAAAATCTCAGATAGCGGGCACTGCACGCATTCCACAGACGCCAGCGCTCATCTTCCTTAACATTGATGCGCGGACGGCGTGCGCCATTCACCAGCACGAACTGCCCTTCGCGACCGTTCATCCAGTCCATCATGTCGTTGGCGGGAATCGAACCGTCGGCGGCCAGTTTCAGGTCGGAGAAAAACAGGTGGCGCTCGGGGAAGCCGGCCAGCGGATCGTCGGCGGCGCGAACGATGACCGGCCCGGCGAGGCCGCGAAACACCTGTTCCGCCGACATCATGTGCGGATGCGGGTGGTACCAGTACGTGCCGGCGCTGCCGGCCGGCAATGTGAAGCGGTAGACGCGTGTGGCGCCGGGCGCGACCACGTTCCCGGGATTGCCGTCCTGATCGGGCGGCACGGGCATGCCGTGCCAGTGAATCGTCGACGGTTGCGGCAGGCGGTTGATGAAGCGGATTTCGACGGTATCGCCTTCGCGGACGTCGATCAGCGGACCGGTGACCGGGCCCTGCGTGCTGTCCGCGCCCGCTCCGTTGTATTGCCAGAAGGTCGTCGGCCGGCTCGCGAGTAATGGATGTTGCGCGGGCTCGGCAACGAGCGTCGCGCGGAACAGGCCGGGTTCCCGGCTTTCGTTGCGAAGTACGCGCAATGCCGGCAAGGGCGCGCCTGAAGGGAGCGCATCGGCAGGCGCGAGCGCGGCAGCGGCGGATTCTGGCTGCGCCGCGACCGGTTTTGCGGGATGCATGCCGGGCATGTCCGGCATGTCGTCCATCCCCTCCATGCCGTGCATCGAATGGCCAGCGTGCTGCGCGAGGACGCCGCGCGCTAATAGCGACGCGACGGCGGCGCTCAGCGTGCGGGCGAGAAATTGCCTGCGAATCATGATGGTTCCTTGTTGCGAGCGAACGGGGCGTACAGACGTACGATGCGTTCGCGCCTGATCGGGTGATGACCCTCGGGCATGGACACGGCCGGTCGGGTCATCATCTGGGTGAGCGGCATGCGTCAAACATCGGCGATGTGCGCGCACTGCCCGGCGTGATCAGACTATCGGCGGACGCAGCAGCGGCGCGTGCGCGACGCTGTCACGCGAGGGCTCGGAGACCGGCAGCGGTAGCGACCCACCCGATGCCCGCGTTTCGAAATGGAACGCGGTGAAAAACGCCCCGCAATGCACGCCGCACGCGGTCGTGCAGCAGATCGAATGATCGTGGTGGCACAGCGAGCCGGCCCCGACCACGTCGGGGCAAGAAGATGGCGCTCGCGAAACCTGATGTGATGCGTGCACCATCCCGCCGGTGCTCACCGGCTGTCCGGAATGCGCGGACGCGCCCTGCGTGAAGAACAGCGCAAGCGATAACGCGACAAGGATGCGCCACATCGAGATCATTGCAGAACGAGAGAACAGGAATCGCGGGGAACGGGAAACATGCGAGAGATGATATCGCAGGCTTCGGCGCGGTCGTTCGATACGCGTGCAGTCATCGCCCCTCGACAGGGGATTGGAGATAAATTCACGGCCCCTCCCCACGGAATTACGCTCATCGAATCCCGGATTCCATTACATCGAGCGGACATAGACAAGCAAAACCCCGGTCACAAATATTGCGCACCGGGGTTCGCCGGATTTCTCCGGATGACGCTGGACCTGCTTACATATTCTCGATCAGCACCTGACCAAAGCCCGAGCACGACACCTGCGTCGCGCCTTCCATCAGACGCGCGAAGTCGTACGTCACGCGCTTTTGCAGAATCGACTTTTCCATCGCGGAGATGATCACGTCCGCCGCCTCGGTCCAGCCGAGGTGCCGCAGCATCATTTCAGCCGACAGGATTTCCGAACCCGGGTTCACGTAATCCTTGCCGGCATACTTCGGCGCAGTGCCATGCGTCGCTTCGAACATCGCGACCGAATCCGACATGTTCGCGCCCGGCGCGATACCGATACCGCCGACCTGCGCAGCCAGCGCGTCCGATACATAGTCGCCGTTCAGGTTCAGCGTGGCGATCACGTCGTATTCAGCCGGGCGCAGCAGGATCTGCTGCAGGAACGCATCCGCGATGACGTCCTTCACGACGACGTCGCCGCCCGTCTTCGTGTTCTTCACTTTCATCCACGGGCCGCCATCGATCAGCTCCGCGCCGAATTCCTTCTGCGCGAGCGCGTAGCCGTAGTCACGGAATGCGCCTTCCGTGAACTTCATGATGTTGCCCTTGTGAACCAGCGTGACCGAGCGACGATCGTTGTCGATCGCATACTGGATCGCCTTGCGCACCAGACGTTCCGTGCCTTCGCGCGACACCGGCTTTACACCGATACCGGACGTATCCGGGAAGCGGATCTTCTTCACGCCCATTTCTTCGCGCAGGAACTTGATGACCTTCTTCGCTTCCGCCGATTCCGCAGGCCATTCGATACCGGCGTAAATGTCCTCCGAGTTCTCGCGGAAGATCACCATATTGGTCTTCTCCGGCTCACGCACGGGCGAAGGCACGCCCTTGAAGTACTGCACCGGACGCAGGCACACGTACAGGTCGAGCTCCTGGCGCAACGCGACGTTCAGCGAACGGATGCCGCCGCCAACCGGCGTCGTCAACGGTCCCTTGATCGACACCACGTATTCCTTCAGCACTTCGAGCGTTTCTTCCGGCAGCCACACGTCCGGGCCGTACACCCTCGTCGCCTTTTCGCCCGCGTAGATTTCCATCCAGTGGATCTTCCTCTTGCCCGCATACGCTTTCTCGAGCGCGGCGTCGACGACCTTGATCATCACCGGCGTGATGTCGAGGCCCGTACCATCGCCTTCGATGTAAGGAATGATCGGATTGTCGGACACGTTGAGCGAGTAATCCGCGTTGACGGTGATCTTGTCACCGCCCGTCGGGACCTTGATGTGTTGATACGGCATGATCGGACTCCGTGATAGCTGTGCTGGTAGAAGCAGCGATATGGAAGCTGATGGGGGACTGTGAAACCGGACGCTCCTCGATACGCGCAATGCCGGACGCCCGCGAGCGGTCAGGCCGCTATTCTAGCCCACGCTACCGTGCGTGACGGGCAAGGACCAGGCGGGAAAAATCACAAAAACCGGGCAACGCGAACGGATGAGTGCAGCACTCTTCTCTTATGTCTTATATAAGACATAAGACGTGCCGTTCCGTATTATGCATTAATATCCCGCCATCTGCTACACAGCGTAACGCCTGTGTGCGCTGCCCGCACCGCACTACGCGGCGCGGCTCGCGCGCGTTTCATTGAAGGCGCGGCAGGTCCACCGGAATTTATTGCATGCGTCTTATCGCGCTCAACAAGCCGTTCGGCACAATCTGCCAGTTCTCGCCGCACGAAACGCGCGCGTCACTCGCGGACTGGGTCAAGACGCCTGGCGTCTATCCCGCGGGCCGTCTCGACTCGGACAGCGAAGGCCTGCTGCTGCTCACCGACGATGGCGCGCTGCAGGCGCGCATCGCCGAGCCGCGCCACAAACTCATCAAACGTTACTGGGCACAGGTAGAAGGCGCTCCTTCAGCCGACGATCTGGCGAAGCTCGCGCGCGGCGTCGATCTCGGCGATTACGTGACGCGTCCGTGTCGCGCGGACTTTGTCGAGCCGCCTGGATCGCTCTGGCCGCGCACGCCACCGATCCGCTTTCGCGCGGCCATTCCCACTACGTGGATCGAACTCTCGATTACGGAAGGCAAGAACCGCCAGGTTCGACGTATGACAGCAGCGGCTGGATTTCCCACGCTGCGGCTCGTGCGGGTTGGGGTCGGCGCACTCGATATTTTTGCGCTGGGGCTCGCGCCTGGCGAGCATATCGATGTGTCATCGCAAGCGCCATGGAATGGCATCGTGTGATTCGCGGCCTGTTCGCAACGCGCGCACGTCAAGCGCGTTTTCGAGCTAAGCCGTTGTACTGCCGGTCATTTCTCTTCCCGATGCGAAGCGCGGCAACCATCGTTGTTCGCGCATTCGCAGTCACGCAAGAACTTTCGCGAAAATTCGCGTCAACCGCCTCGTAACCTCACACGTTATTCGACGCAGATGCCGTCCGAAGCTATCCGGCATTCAGCCTTAAGACCTTTGTGCACGCCACTCTCGCGGTGAACACAGCAGGTCCGGACGCTGACAGACGTCATCGCAAATTTGTTCGATGCGACTGTCAACCGAAAGGTGGATGGCACGTTTACCGATCTGACTCAAGAACCGGGTCATTGGTTAATTAACTGCAACTCATGCTGAGGATTTACAAAATGAACAAACTGATCGCCGCTCTGGTCGCTGGTCTCTTCGCAACGGCAGCATTCGCACAGGCTTCGGCACCGGAAGCATCGGCTCCGGCAGCTGCTACGTCGGCAAAGAAGGCCACGAAGACAACGAAGAAGTCGACGCACAAGAAGTCGCACAAGAAGGCGGCAGCTGCTGCTGCAGCTTCGGGCGCTTCGGAATAAGTTTGTTGTAAAAAACGCAGTCAAGAACCAGCAGTACTGCCGTTCTTACGGCGTTGAAAGGCAGAAGGCCGCAAGGCACTCTGCCTTTTTCTTTTTTGACGCGCTCGCGTAACATGCGCGGGTTAATTTCCAGCCAGGAGTCCCGCCGTGCGAATCACCTTGCGCTCACTCGTCACGCGTTTCGCGTTCGCGATCGTCTTGCCCGTCGCGGCTCTTTCGTTCATCGCCACCGGTTCGAATAATGCATACGCGCAGCAGATGCCGCCAGGCGCGAAGCAGCCCGGAGACTTTCCGCGCGTGAAGCTCACCGCCGGCATGTTCGTGATCGACGCCGCCGTCGCCGCGAACGATGCGGACCGCGAACAGGGCCTCATGTATCGCACGAAGCTCGCGCCGAACGAAGGCATGATTTTCGTCTTCAACGAAAACGCCGTGCACTGCTTCTGGATGAAAAACACGTTGATTCCGCTTTCGGTCGCATTCATCCGCGCCGACGGCACGATCACCGATATCGACGAAATGCAGGCCGAAACCACCAACAATCACTGCCCGAAGAACAACGGCGTGTATGTGCTCGAAATGAGCAAGGGCTGGTTCACGGAGAAAGGCATCAAGCCGGGCATGAAGATCCAGGGTCTGCCCGCACCGCAATAAAACAAAGCGGTCTTCGACAGACCGTGCACGCGCAGCGCCCCGGGCCGGCGACCCCCCGGGGGGCCGCCGGCCCTGCTGCTTTGCGCGCCGCGGTTGTCGTCCGAAACCGGCAGATGCCGCATGAACCCGCTGCTTGCGCCCCGGCGCCGGCCACGCCCGGGCACCGCTTGCGGCCCCTGCTGCCCTATCTGGCAAGATTCCTGCAAAAGCCTGACGGTAGCGCTATGCTTATGGTCTTTACACCGCAGCACCGCGGTCGTCCGGCCGGCGCAAGCCGAAGCCCGACGCCTCCCACCGGCGCGCCTTTCCAAGGAGATTCACGTGCCCAGAAAGACTCCCATTGAACGCTACCGGAACATTGGTATCAGCGCTCACATCGATGCCGGCAAGACCACCACCACGGAACGCATCCTGTTCTACACCGGCGTGACCCACAAGATCGGCGAGGTTCACGACGGTGCGGCGACGATGGACTGGATGGAACAGGAGCAGGAGCGCGGCATCACGATCACGTCGGCCGCGACCACGGCGTTCTGGAAAGGCATGGCCGGCAACTATCCGGAACACCGGATCAACATCATCGACACCCCGGGGCACGTCGACTTCACGATCGAAGTCGAGCGCTCGATGCGCGTGCTCGACGGCGCGTGCATGGTGTACGACTCGGTCGGCGGTGTGCAGCCGCAGTCCGAAACCGTGTGGCGCCAGGCGAACAAGTACAAGGTGCCGCGCATTGCGTTCGTCAACAAGATGGACCGCGTCGGCGCCGATTTCTTCCGCGTGCAGCGGCAGATCGGCGATCGCCTGAAAGGTGTCGCGGTGCCGATCCAGATTCCGGTTGGCGCAGAAGATCATTTCCAGGGCGTGGTCGACCTCGTCAAGATGAAAGCGATCTTCTGGGACGAAGAGAACCAGGGCATCAAGTTCGAGTACCGCGATATCCCGCCGGAACTCGCGGATACCGCGAAGGAATGGCACGACAAGATGGTCGAGGCCGCCGCCGAAGCGAACGAGGAACTGCTCGACAAGTACCTGCATGGCGGCACGTTGACCGAAGAGGAAATCAAACACGGTATTCGCGTGCGCTGCATTGCCAACGAAATCGTGCCGATGCTGTGCGGCAGCGCGTTCAAGAACAAGGGCGTGCAGGCCATGCTCGACGCGGTGATCGACTACCTGCCCTCGCCGGTCGATGTGCCCGCCATCACCGGCCACGACGAATACGACAAGGAAATCGAGCGCCACCCTACTGACACCGATCCGTTCTCGGCACTCGCGTTCAAGATCATGACCGACCCGTTCGTCGGCCAGCTGATTTTCTTCCGCGTCTATTCGGGCGTGGTGAATTCGGGCGACACCGTCTACAACGCGGTCAAGGAGAAGAAAGAGCGCCTTGGCCGGATCCTGCAGATGCATGCGAACGAGCGCAAGGAAATCAAGGAGGTCTACGCGGGCGACATCGCCGCGGCAGTCGGCCTGAAGGAAGCGACCACCGGCGACACGCTGTGCGATCCGAACAACGTGATCATTCTCGAACGGATGATCTTCCCGGAACCGGTGATCTCGCAGGCCGTCGAGCCGAAGACCAAGGTCGACCAGGAAAAGATGGGCATCGCGCTCAACCGTCTCGCGCAGGAAGACCCGTCGTTCCGCGTGCAGACGGATGAAGAATCCGGCCAGACGATCATCTCCGGCATGGGCGAGCTTCACCTGGAAATTCTCGTCGACCGGATGAAGCGCGAGTTCGGCGTGGAAGCGACAGTCGGCAAACCGCAGGTGGCATACCGTGAAACGGTGCGCATCAAGGTCGAGGACGTCGAGGGCAAGTTCGTCAAGCAGTCGGGCGGGCGCGGCCAGTACGGCCACGCGGTGATCACGCTGGAGCCGGCACCGCAGGGCAAGGGATACGAGTTCGTCGATGCGATCAAGGGCGGTGTGATTCCGCGCGAATTCATCCCGGCGGTCGACAAGGGCATCATCGAAACGCTGAAGGCCGGCGTGCTGGCGGGCTACCCGGTGGTCGACGTGAAGGTCACGCTCACATTCGGTTCGTACCACGACGTCGACTCGAACGAAAACGCGTTCCGCATGGCCGGTTCGATCGCATTCAAGGAAGCGATGCGCAAGGCGAAGCCGGTGCTGCTCGAACCGATGATGGCGGTCGAAGTGGAAACGCCCGAGGACTTCATGGGTAACGTGATGGGCGACCTGTCGAGCCGTCGCGGCATGGTACAAGGGATGGAAGACATCGCCGGCGGCGGCGGCAAGCTGGTGCGCGCCGAAGTGCCACTCGCGGAAATGTTCGGCTACTCAACGTCGCTGCGTTCGGCGACCCAGGGCCGCGCGACGTACACGATGGAGTTCAAGCACTACGCCGAGACGCCGAACAACGTCGCCGAAGCCGTGATCAACGCGAAGCACAAGTAAGCCGGCGGTTGCAACACGTTTTGTGCTGCGATTGCAGAAGGTGCTCGAAGCCCGTCCCGCAAGGACGGGCTTTTTTACATCACGACGTCGTGTGGTGCGAGCGGTTCAATTCACTTCCCAGACATCGCGCCCGTTAAGCGGCTGCGCCGGGCGTTGATTCCCGTGGTAGAAGCGCGCCATTGCGTCGAATTGCTGCTGGGTGATCGCGACGGGCTCCTTGAACTCTATCCACGTCACGCCTTCCGAGCAGGGCGGCGTGGTCAGGGAACCGCTGTAGGTGTAGTAGCCGGGGTTCGCCGGCAGCAGATCGAGCGGGTTGATCATGACACCATTCGCCTTGAATTCAGCGCCCTTCTCGTGTGGGATTCGATCCAGCAAGGCCTGAATGACCGGATTCGGCTGCTCGCCGATCCTGAACTGGACAGCGAGCACGAGAAGCCTGTCGTCGTCGGAATGATGAACGAAGTGCGCGTCCATCACGCTTACCTTGCCGGCGAAGCGTTCTTCACCCGGCGCATGGAAATGAAACTGCACAAGCTGGTAAGGACGGTCGCCGAGCGAGATGCTATCCGTGCCCAGTGCCGCGTTGAACTGCACGGCGTGCCCGGTATTGGTGACATCGATGGGAAGGGGCCGGTAGTTGATTTTCAGCCTGGGCATATCGGCGGGCGCTTTCCTTGCACCTTCGATGTTGATCGGCGATTCGGCGCGGCCACTTTCGCACAGGCGAAAGTCCTTGCTGATTTCGCCCCAGTGATCGGGGCCGTGTTCACCGCTGTACGTCCAGTCGTGGCCCGGGTCGGCCGAAGCGTTGAGCGTGGCGAAGGCCATGAGCAGGAACGCACCACCCGACAGTCGTTTGACCTTGTTCATTGTGTTACCCCATGAAGTTGGAAGGGCATAAGCCTGGACAGGGATACGCCGCAGAACTATCGGAAAAGTCGCAATAGCGGAAAAGTGGGTCATGAAACGCGAGCGAGTGTGTTGTGCGGGCGAGTTCGAACATGGAAGTACGCATACCGGCAAGCCACACACACGTTTTTGAACGTGCAAGAATGTGGAACAGCGCCGTCGCGCGAGGCCAGTGAGGAGAGACACGCCATGAGCCAGGATCACGACCATCCGCATGACCACGACACCCCGCCGTCAAAGCCAGTGGACTGGCGCGAGCACGGTGTGAAGGTCATCAAGGGCGACCAGCTGGACAGCAACACGGCGCAGACGCCCGGCATGAACCGCGCCGCCGCGATCAACGCGGCGCGCGTCGGCGCGCAGAAAATCTGGGCGGGTACCGTCACGATTCATCCGAACGCGAGGACGGGCGCCCATCATCACGGCGCGCTCGAAAGCGTGATCTACGTGGTGCGCGGCCAGGCACGCATGCGTTGGGGCGAACACCTCGAATTCACCGCCGAAGCCGGCCCGGGCGACTTCATCTTCGTCCCGCCTTATGTGCCGCATCAGGAAATCAACGCGAGCACCGACGATCCGCTCGAATGCGTGCTCGTGCGCAGCGATAACGAAGCAGTCGTCGTGAATCTGAACATCGACGCGGTCGAGGCGCCCGAAGCGGTGTACTGGGTCGATCCGATCCACAAGCATCCGCACGATCATTGAACCGGATCCCGGACTTCGACAGCAAGCGCCCTTCATGACGCCTACCGCTACTGTGTTACGCCCTCGCCTTTGCGCGCTCTACGCCGTGCTGATCGCGGCCAATCTCGGTGCGTGGGCATGGGCGCTGATCGCGTTTCGCCACTATCCGCTGCTGCTCGGCACGGCGCTGCTCGCGTACGGCTTCGGTCTGCGCCATGCGGTCGACGCCGACCACATCGCCGCCATCGACGCCGTCACGCGCAAGCTGATGCAGGAAGGCAAACGACCACTGACGGTCGGTCTCTCGTTCTCGCTCGGCCATTCGACGATCGTGATAGCGGCGACGGTCGGCATCGCGTTGACGGCGCTTTCGATGCACGATCAGTTCGAGCGTTTCAGGGCCGTGGGCGGCACGATCGGCACGGCCGTTTCGGCGGTGTTTCTGCTCGTGCTCGCGGCGGTGAATCTCGTGATCCTGCGCGACGTGTGGCGCCGCTACCGGCACGTTCAGCGCGGCGGCGAACTGCCCGCCGATGCTGCAACGCCCGCGCCCGCCGGCTTGCTGTCGCGCGCGTTGCGCCCGCTTTTCGGGCTCGTGTCGAAGAGCTGGCACATGTATCCGGTCGGCGTGCTGTTCGGTCTCGGCTTCGACACGGCCACTGAAATCGGTCTGCTCGCGATCGCCGCGGCCGAAGCGGGCAAAGGTCTGCCAATGTATTCGATTCTCGTGTTTCCCGCGCTGTTCACGGCCGGCATGACGCTCGTCGACTCCACCGACAACGTGCTCATGGTCCACGCGTACGGCTGGGCGATGGACGACCCGCGCCGCAAGCTCTACTACAACGCGAGCATCACGTTCGTGTCGGCGGTGGTCGCCATTGTGATCGGCGGTGTCGAGGCGCTTGGCCTCCTGTCGGACAGACTCGGCTTCACGGGCGGCTTGTGGGACGCGGTCGCGGCGGTCAACGAACGCTTCGGCATGCTCGGCTATGGAATCGTCGCGATGTTCATCGCGTGCTGGATCGGCTCCGTGCTGTTTCACCGCTGGCGTCGTCCCGCCGTGAGCGCGCGTTAGTCACGCGATGGAGCAAGCGCTGTGCCCGTCCTTCACGGTTCATGCCACTACGTACGCCCGTTTTGTCCGCCCGGGCGGAATTTGCGCGCTGCGTGGCGTTCCGATTCCGCGGGCAATCGCTTACACTGAACCCGCCCCGTCGTCGCGCGCCATCGCGTCCAGTCGCGCCGGATTACACCGGTAGCGCCAGAGCCCGCTCAAAATGGCGCGCGTAGCCCGATAGAACCCAACGGAACACCATTCGATGAAGAATTCCGCGGATCGCCATTCAGCCCGCCTCGCCCTCGAAGCCGCACGAAACACCGCCGGCGAACTCGGCCAGCACGCCCTCGATGAGTTCGCAGCCGGCCGCCTCACGCGCCGCGAACTGCTGCGCTACGCAGGCGTGATCGGACTTTCGCTGGCGGGCGGCGGCCTCTTCGCATCGCCGCGCGCGCACGCCCAGGGCACGCCCAGGGGCGCGAACGCGACGATCCGCGTCGCGCACCTGATGCCGGGCGGCGCTGTCGATCCGCTGACCGTGACGGACGCCGGGGGCCTCGCGCTCCTGAACCAGACCGGCGAATTCCTCATCAACGACGACGAACATTCGCAGTTGCAACCCGCGCTGGCGCTGTCGTGGCAGCCGAACGCGAAGGGCGACGTGTGGACGTTCAAGCTCCGTCAGAACGTGAAATTCCACGACGGCCAGACGTTCGGCGCAAAAGATGTGGTCGCCACGTTCGACCGGCTCGCCGATCCCGCAACCGGCTCGGCCGCGCTCTCGGTGCTGAAGGGCGTGCTGTCGAAAGGCGGCGCGAAGGTCGTCGACGAACACACCATCACGTTCCATCTCGACGCGCCGAACGGCAACTTCCCGTATTACGTCTCGTCGGACAATTACAACGCCGTGATGCTGCCCGCGAACTACGCGGGCAACTACGAGAAAACGTTCATCGGCACGGGGGCGTTCAAGCTCGAATCGTATCAACCGAAGGTGAGCGCTTCGTTCGTGCGCAATCCCGATTACTGGGGTGAAAAGGCGCTGCCGCAACGCGTGCAGTTTTCGTTTTACGCCGACGAACAGGCGCAGATTCTCGCGCTGCAGGGCCGTCAGGCCGACGTGATGGGCACGTTCACCGTGCAGGGCGGCTCGGGCATTCTCAACAATCCCGGGTTCAAGGTGATTGGCGTGCGCTCGAGCGCGCATCGTCAGATGCACATGCGCAACGACAATCCGCTCTTCAAGGACAAGCGCGTGCGCCAGGCGCTCGCGCTGTCGCTCGATCGCGAGGTGATGGTGCGCGGGCTCTTCAAGGGCCGCGCGATGGTCGCCAACGACAACCCGTTCGCGTCCGTCTTTCCTTCGTCGGACATGAGTGTGCCGCAGCGCAAGCTCGATGTCGCGAAGGCGAAACAACTGCTCGCGCAGGCTGGCGTTCCGAACGGTTTCGACGTCACGCTCACGACCGAGAAATACATGGAGATCCCCGATCTCGCCGTCGTCATACAGAATGCGGCGAAGGCGATCGGCGTGCGGATCAACCTGAAGGTGGAAAGCCAGTCGCTGTATTACGGCGCGGGCACACCGGGCAAATCGGACTGGCTCGACTCGCCGCTCGGCATCACCGATTACGGTCACCGGGGCGTGCCGAACGTGTTCCTGAACGCACCGCTCACGAGCGGCGGCACGTGGAACGCGGCGCACTTCAGGAACCCGCAGTACGACAGGCTCGTCGCGGATTTCGTCGGCGCGCTCGACGTCGCATCGCAGAAGAAAATCGCCGGACAGATCGAAACCCTGCTGCTGGATGAGACGCCGATCATCATCCCGTACTTCTACGACCAGTTGATCGCAACGCGCCGCGAGCTCAGCGGCGTGCGTTTCACCGCGCTCGCGCAACTGTATTTCGACCGCGCGGTGCTGGCCGCTTAAGCGCCCGACGGTCGCACGGCCAGTCCATCCGCACATCGCATCCGGCGCGAGTCCCCCAAGCCCATCAGCGAGCATTCGATGTCGACAACGGCTACTCCTCCCACATCGCGCGCGACGAGCGGCAACGCGGGCCGCGTCGCGCGCTTCGTGGCGACGCGCGTCGCGCTCTCGCTGGTGACACTGTGGCTGCTCTCCGTGCTCGTGTTCGCGGGCGGCCAGTTGCTGCCGGGCGATATCGGCCGTGCGGTGCTCGGGCCGCTCGCCGATGCGCGTGCGGTCGCCGCGCTCAATCATCAGCTCGGTGCGGACCGGCCGCTGCTCACGCAATACGTCGACTGGATCACGCATTTCGTGCGTGGCGACATGGGCACGTCGTACATTTTTCGCACGCCGGTCGCGCCGTTTATCGTCACCGCGCTCGGCCTTTCCGCGAAGCTCGGCCTGCTTGCGTTCGTCGTCGTGGTGCCGCTCGGTATCGCGGGCGGCGTGTGGGCGGCCATGCACGCGGGGCGCTGGATCGATCGCACCATCAGCATCACCGGGCTTTCGGCGACGGTCGTGCCGGAATTCGTGTCGTCGATCGTGTTGATCCTGATCTTCGGTATCTGGCTGCAATGGCTGCCGATCGAGGCGTCGTACCCAGCCGGCGCCGGCGTGCTCGAACAGCTCAGGCATCTGGTCCTGCCGGTACTGCCGCTCGTATTCGTGTTCTTCGGCTACATCGCGCGGATGGCACGCGCCGGCACCGTCGAGGCGCTCGACGCCGACTACACGCGCACCGCCATTCTCAAAGGCCTGCCGCAGCACGTCGTGATCTGGCGGCACGTGCTGCGCAACGCGCTGCTGCCGACGATCACCGTGGCCGCCACGCAGCTCGGCTACATGATCGGCGGGCTCGTTGTCGTGGAGACGCTGTTTCACTATCAGGGCATCGGCTCGCTGATCTACAACGCCGCGAAAGCGAAGGACTTCCCGATGCTCGAGGCCGGCGTGCTGACCGTCGGCGTCGTGTACACGGTGGCGAATCTCGCCGCCGATGCGCTGCACGTGCTGCTCAATCCGCGTCTGCGTGTGGAGGGAGCCGAATGAACGCCGTCGTTTCGCCGGAAGCCGCGCACCACGAGGCGCAGCGTTACGACCGCCTGCTCGCGCTGCTGCGTTCGCCGACGTTCGTCGTCGGTGCGCTGATCGTGCTCGGCTGGGTGGTATGCGCGATTGCCGGGCACTGGATCGCGCCGCTCGACCCCTACGCGTCCGACCCGATCAATTCGCTCGCGCCGCCCGATCACACACACTGGTTCGGCACCGATCAGCTCGGCCGCGACGTGTTCTCGCGCGTCATCACCGGCGCGCGCGACATCCTGACGATCGCGCCGCTCGCGACGCTGCTCGGCACGCTGGCCGGGGCGGCGCTCGGTCTTGTCGTCGGTTATTTCGACGGCTGGATCGACAACGTGACCGGCCGCGCCATCGACGCCGTGCTCGCGCTGCCGCTCGTGATCGTCGCGCTGCTCGCGCTGGCGGCTGTCGGCACGTCGAACTTCACGGTGATCCTCGTGATCGGCATCACGTTCACGCCGATTACCGCGCGCACGGTGCGCGCCGCCGTGCTGGCCGAGCGCCACCTCGACTACGTCGCCGCCGCGCAACTGCGCGGCGAAAACGCGCTGTACATCATGTTCGCGGAGATCCTGCCGAACGTGCTGCCGCCGATCGTCGTCGAAGCGAGCGTGCGGCTCGGCTACGCCATTTTCGCGGTGGCGACGCTGTCGTTTCTCGGCTTCGGCATCCAGCCGCCTTCGGCCGACTGGGGACTCGCGTTATCGGAGTCGTACACATTGATGGCAGGCGGCGCGTGGTGGACCGTGGTGTTCGACGCAGCGGCGATTGCGTCGCTCGTCGTCGGCGTCAATCTGATCGCGGATAGCATCGAAGGCGTGCTCGACCGATGAACGCGCCGCCGCCCTCCGCTTTCCCTGCCTTCGACGTCTCGAAGAGCGAACACACCGATGCGCTGACGATCGTCGGTCTCACGGTCAGCTACCGTTCGCGCGGACGCGATCGCGAGGTCCTGCAGGACGTATCGTTTCGCGTGAAGCGCGGCGAGGCATATGGCCTTGTCGGCGAATCCGGATGCGGCAAGTCGACGGTCGCGATGGCCGTGCTGCGCTATCTGCCGCGTAACGGCAAGGTGAAGGCCGGCCGTATCCTGATTGCCGGCCAGGACCCCAACACGCTCGATCCCGACGCGTTGCGCACGATGCGCGCGAAGTCGATCTCGATGGTGTACCAGGACCCGGCGCGCGCGCTCAATCCTTCGCTCACCGTCGCGCGTCAGGTGTCGGAAGCGTTCGAGGCCGCGGGCGCAACGCCTAAGGAAGCGCTGGAACGCACGGTCGAGATGCTGCGTCGCGTGCAGATCGCGACGCCCGCGCGCGTGATGGGCAGCTATCCGCATCAGCTGTCGGGCGGCATGCAGCAGCGCGTCGTGATCGCGATGGCGCTCGCGTCCAATCCCGCGCTGCTGATTCTCGACGAGCCGACGACCGGTCTCGACGCCACCGTCGAAGCCGAGGTGCTCGATCTCGTCGCGCGACTGCGCGCGGAGTTCGGCACGGCGGTGCTCTTCATCAGCCACAACCTCGCGGTAATCGGGCGGATGTGCGAGCGCGTCGGCGTGCTGTATGCGGGCAAGCTCGTCGAGGAAGGCGCGACACGCGATGTGTTCGCGCGACCGCGTCATCCGTACACGGTCGGGCTGCTGCGCTGCCTGCCGGTCACGGGGCGCAGCAAGGACACCGACCGGCTCGATACGATCGCCGGTCATCTGCCGCTCGCCGGCCCGGTGACGCACGGCTGCATTTACGCCGAACGCTGCCGTCTCGCCGACGACCGTTGCCGCCGCGAAACACCGCCGCCGTATCGCGTGAGCGCGAAGCACGGCGACCAGATGTCGCGCTGCCACTATCACGAGCGCGCCATCGATCTGCCGCGCAATGCCGGTGAAGCGCCGGACGCCGCCGCGCAGTCCGCGCGCGGCGATGCGAAACAACCCGTGCTCGTACTGCGCGCCGAACACGTATCGAAGACGTTCCACATACCCGGCGGCACGTTACGCGCGGTCGACGACGTCTCGCTCGATCTGATGAAAGGCGAGACGCTCGGCCTCGTCGGCGAATCGGGCAGCGGCAAGACAACGCTCGCGCGTCTGCTGCTCGGTCTTGTTTCGCCCGATGCGGGCAGTGTCATCGAACTCGACGGCGCGCGGCTGCCCGCGCGCGTGACACACCGCAACGACGCGCAGGTGAAGTCGCTGCAGATCGTGTTTCAGAATCCGGATTCGGCGCTCAACCGCTCGCATTCGGTGAGGCGGCTGATCGGCCGCGCGCTGTCGCGCCTGGGCGCGCTGCGCGGCCAGGCGCACGACGCACGGCTTGCCGCGCTTGCCGCCGCCGTGCGTCTGCCCGACCGCTATCTGGGCGTGCGCACACGCCAGCTGTCGGGCGGCCTCAAGCAGCGCGTCGCGATTGCCCGCGCGTTTGCGGGCGATCCACGCGTCGTCGTCTGCGATGAGCCCACGTCCGCGCTCGACGTCTCCGTGCAGGCCGCGATTCTCAACCTGCTCGCCGACCTGCAACGCGAGCGCGGCGTGAGCTATGTGTTCATCTCGCACGACCTGAACGTCGTGCGCTATCTGTCCGATCGCATCGCCGTGCTCTATCTCGGCCGTCTGATGGAAATCGGACCGGCCGCCGCGGTGTTCGACGGGCCACATCATCCGTATACCGAGGCGTTGATCTCGTCGATTCCAGCGCTCGATTCGCTCGATTCCGGCCGCGACGCGCAACGCGTCCGTCTGTCCGGCGAACTGCCATCGGCATCCGCGCCGCCTTCGGGTTGCGTCTTTCATACGCGCTGCCCACGCAAACTCGGCGCGATCTGCGAACAGCAGGACCCACCGATGCACATGGCCGGCGACGCGCATCGGATCCGCTGCCACATCCCCGTCGACGAACTGCGTGTGCTTCAACGCGACACCGCGCACAGCACGACGTAACGTGAGATCAGGCGTGCCACACGGCGCGCCCCGTCACTCCGCGGCATACCGGTTTGCTGAATGCAGACGATTTCATCGATGACACGTCACGCGGGGCGAATCGCACCCGCGTTTCAGCGTCGAAACGTTTTCACGCGATTTGTCAGCACCGGCGTCCGTTTCCGTTCGCGCGAACAAGGCATGACGCGGGTTTGCGGACGGTGGCATGGTTGTCGCTATGGAAGGTTCGTGCAACCGGCACGTGAACAGCGAAAACAGGGGTGAGATTTCCGATCCGGTTGACCGGTTTAGATAACTGCTTCGTGCTTCGCTGAAAGTCCGCGAAGCGCGCAACGTGCGGATCTGACACGGGGAGCGACAAGGCTCGCGCGATGACGAGCCCTCCGCATGCGAGGTGGCCAATAAGAGACGGCGGCAGACGAGGCGTCGCCTTCTCGTCGGGAGAGTTGTGATGAATAACACAAGAAATAAGTACTACTACTGGCTACGGGGTGCGACAGCGATTGTCGCTGGCGCGGGGACTTTTATGACGGCGCATGCCGTGCACGCCGCATCGACGAACGAGGTGATCCCGCATTGGATTCTCGTCGCCGATGCGCCGTTGCCGGCCAGCGGCGGACAGGCCGGTACGACACAGGCGGCGTCCACTGCGGGTGGCGTGGCAGTGCTCGCGCAGGAGGGCTCGTTGTCGACGGGCCAGCCTTCCGACGCAGGCGCCACGGCAGCCGACGATGCAGCGGCCGTCTTCCGGGTTTCACGGGATTGTGACGGCAATATGGACAGCGACTGCGATCCGAAAGTGTCCAACGGCGCACGCGGCGGAAGCGGCGGCGCGGCTTCGAGCGGCTCGAATGGCGGCGGTAGTGGCAGCAGCGCGGGCGCGGCGGGATCGTCGGCTGGTGGCAGTGGCACTGGCCGTGGTGGTGGTGGCGGTGGTGGTGGCGGTGGCGGTGGTGGTGGTGGTGGTGGTGGTGGTGGTGGCGGTGGTTTCGGCAGAGGTAGCGGCTCCGGCGGTGGCTATGGCGGCAGCTCCGGCGGCAGTGGTAGAGGTGGTGGCAACGGACGTTAGATCCACAGCTACGGAACGGCGCCCCCGCGCCGTTCCGCATATCCGAAACGATTCAAAACCCTGTCGGTCCGTGCCTGTGCAGGCGGCGACGTCGCGATCCCCCGGTCGGGCGTCGTCGCCCGGGCCGGATATCTTTCCGCGATTTTTCTCGCAGCTTCACGCCACGCGTGCAGTTGATGCAACGCGTCTTCTCGATGCACACAGCCAGCGTCCATATCTGAAGCACGCCGCGCCGCGTGTGCACGAGCGTCACAGCATTTCGAGCGACCGCTTGCTGCGTGGCGGCCGGAAATACGCATCGATGGCGGCATGTTCATCGACAGTGAGTTGCAGGTCCAGCGCACGCCGGTTGTCGCGCACATGCTCGATGCGGCCTGACTTCGGAATCGCGAATACCTCCGGCCGGCGCAGCACCCACGCGAGCGCCACCTGAAACACCGACACACCACGCGCACCGGCAATGTCGTCGAGCGGTGAGCGCTTCGGAAGACGCGCGTGATCGACCGGGCTGTACGACATGGCTGGCATCGAACGTTCCGCGAGCCACGGCAGCAGATCGAACTCGGGTCCGCGTCGCGCGACGTTGTAGAGCACCTGGTTCGTCGCGCACGCGTCACCGCCGGGCACGGAAAAGAGTTCTTCCATATCGTCGGTGTCGAAATTGCTGACGCCCCAGTGACGAATCTTGCCCGCGCGGCGCAGCGCCTCGAAACCTTCGACGGTCTGCGCGAGCGGCACCGAGCCGCGCCAGTGCAGCAGATACAGATCGATGCGATCGGTCTTCAGACGCTGAAGGCTCTGCTCACACGCCGCCTGCACGCCACGACGGCTCGCGTTGTGCGGATAGACCTTACTGACGAGAAACACGTCGTCGCGCACGCCATGCAACGCTTCGCCCAGCAGCGATTCCGTCGCGCCGTCGCCGTACATTTCGGCCGTGTCGATGAGTGTCATGCCGAGGTCGACGCCTTCGCGTATCGCGGCGATCTCGGCGGCGCGGCGCGACGGCTGTTCGCCCATTTCCCACGTGCCCTGCCCCAGCTTCGGAATGCGTTCGCCGTCGGGCAGGCTCACGCTTGCGATCTCATTCGACATGATTGCTCCTTGTGTGCGGGTTTCCCCGGCGTACGCCGCGCGACGCCACCAGCAACCCGGCAGGTGAGCAGACAGGCGCGCGCGACGAGCCTCATTTGAACGAGTGTATCCGCTCACGAAACCGCGAACAGATGCCCTCGCAAAAGCCCGCTATAACGCGAACGCGCCAATGACATAGAATTGCCGCTTGCCCTTCTTGCGTCCGTCACATGAACTCTGCCTCGGAAGACCGCTGGCGCAACCTGCGCCCGGACCCGGAAAACGACACACCGCTCTACCTGCAACTCGCCCGCAAACTCGGTCACGCGATCCATGAGAACCGCTGGAACGCCGGCGAAGCATTGCCCTCCGAACGCGTGCTGTCGGATGCGCTGGGCGTCTCGCGCATCACGGCACGCAAGGCGATCGCGCTGCTGGTCGAACAGGGATTGATCCGGCGCACCCAGGGCGCGGGCAGTTTCATCACGCCGCGCTACGAAGATCCGCTGTCGCGTCTGTCGAGCTTCAGCGAAATGCTGCGCCGTCGCGGCTTCACGCCGAGTTCGCAGTGGCTGTCACGTGAGATCCAGCCCGCCAATCGCGACGAGGTGATCCAGCTGGGGTTGTCGCCGGCCGCGGCGGTGACGCGTCTGCGACGTCTGCGGCTCGCGGACGGCATCGTGATGGCGGTCGAAAATTCGACGTTTCCTTCGTCGGTGATTCCCGATCCGCAGGCGATCGGCGATTCGCTGTACAGCTATCTCGAACAGCGCGGTCTCTCGATCGTGCGCGCGTTGCAGCACTTCCGCGCGGTCAACGCCAGCGAGGAAATCGCGCACCAGATGAGCATCGCGCCGAACGAGGCGCTGCTTTTGATCACGCGCGTCGGCTACACCGCCGACCAGCGCGCGATCGAACTCACCGATACCTACTGCCGCAACGATTACTACGACTTCGTCGCGGAGCTTCGCAAGTAGGCGCGATCAGGTTGCGCGCGATGTCCAGCGCGCTTCGCCGGTGCCGGCCGGCACCGGCGGCCGCGTCGACCGGGCGCCCCATTCGACGACCGCAAACCGGCAAAACGTATGCCCCTTTCCTGCGGGAGCTTTCCTGCACCGCTTACGGCTGGCGGCCGACGTTCAAACCGCGGCGAACCAGCGCGGCATCCAGTCACGCAGCGAGCGCCCGGACAGCCTGAACAGCAGCGATGCGCTCGCCGGGAACGTGCGCTCGTGCAGCGCGCAGCCGGCAACCGTCAGTGCGACACGTGCAGTGTCCGGCCCGGCGCTGACCCACGCGCGGGCGCCACGCCGCAGTTCGAAGGTTGCACCGGGAGCGAGCCAGTAATCCTCCGGATCACCATCGATCGTGAGCCACACCTGCCCCGCCATCACCTTCAGGATGAGCGGTTCGGCGACGCGCCATGCGGTCGCCGGCTCGTCATGTTCCAGTTCGAAAGTACGGATTTCGCGCATCGCAGTGCTCCTTGAAACGGCTTTATGGTTGAGTCATTATTGCGGCGCGGCGACCGAAACCCCATGCACACTTCCAGACAGTTTCATCGAAACTGTACAGTCGAAAAGTCAGACAGTAGCGGTTAACCCGAACCGTACACCGAACCATGAGGCGGTATGAAACTCGAACTCGACCGTGACAACGGCGTGCCGCTCACGGAGCAGATCGTCAATGGCGTGCAGACGTGGATCCGTTCGCGCGTCGCGCATCCAGGCGCGAAACTGCCGTCGATCCGCCAGTTCGCCGCCGATTACCAGATCAGCCGCTTCCCCGTGATCGAGGCGTACGACCGGCTCGTGTCGCAGGGTTTCATCGATTCGCGGCACGGCTCGGGCTTTTACGTCGCCGAACGCTCGCGCGCGATGCTGGCGGGTCAGGGCATGTCCGACCCGCGCCGCGCGGACGAAGAGTCGGATCACATCCTCCAGCAGTTCAACCATCCGGGCGAATCGCTGAAGCTCGGCAGCGGCTTCATTCCCGAAGCGTGGCGCGACATGGAGAGCATCGCCCAGGCGGTCCGTCATGTGTCGCGCGTCGACAGCTCGAGTCTGATCGATTACGCCACGCCGCTTGGCAACGCGGCCCTGCGCGACCATCTGCAGGGACGCATCGCGCAGCTCGGCATCCCGGTGGATGCGTCGCAGATCCTGATCACGAACGGCGCGAGCCAGGCGCTCGACATGCTGATGCGCTACATGCTGAAAGCCGGCGACACGGTATTCGTCGAAGATCCCGGCTACTACAACCTGAACGGCCTGCTGAAGCTGCATGGCGTGCGGCTCGTCGGCATTCCGCGCACGCGCAACGGCCCCGACCTCGACGTGATGCAGGCGATGCTCAAGGAGCACCGTCCGCGCCTCTTCTTCGTCAACACGGTGTTCCACAACCCGACCGGCACGACGGTCTCGCCGCCCGTCGCGTTTCGTCTGCTGCAACTGGCACGCGAGCATCAGTTCACGATCATCGAAGACGATATCTACGCGGATTTCCAGGCCGAACCGACCGACCGCCTCGCCACGCTCGACCAGCTGGAGCACGTGGTGTACGTGGGCGGGCTGTCGAAGACGCTGTCGTCTTCGCTGCGCATCGGCTATCTCGTCGCGAGCCCGGCGATCGTCAAGGATCTCGCCGACGTGAAAATGCTGACGAGCATCGGCGGCTCGCGTTTCGCCGAAGCGGTGGCCGTCGCGCTGCTGGAGCGCGGCATGTATCGCAAGTATCTGGAGCGCCTGCGCCGCCGGATGCGCGACGCACTCGGGCTCACGGTGCAGACGCTCGAAGACAGCGGCTGGGAGCTGTTCGACAAGCCGCTTGGCGGCAAATTCGTGTGGGCGCGCGTGCCGCACGTCGCGGATGCGGCGCGGCTCGTCGAGTGTGGCGGACCGCTTGGCGTGACGGTCGCGCCAGGAAGCTACTTCCGCCCGAACGCGGAGCCGAGCCCGTGGATCCGCGTGAACGCCGCGTTCACGCACGACCCGCGCGCGCGGGCGTTTTTCGACGCCGCCGCCGCGCTGCCGGGCTGACGCGCAAGCACTCACGCAGCGGGCGTCCGGCAGCGCACAGCCACACCGTGCCGCACGCCCGCAGGACCGTGGGATCACCCCGGCCCTGCCCGGTTCGCGGCGGCGCCTGCCCGTCTGCCGGTAGAATGGCCGCTCCTCGCCCAGCCCCTTCGCACGCGCACGCGCGCCTGCCTGCCCTCATGTCATCCGTCCGTACCGCGTCCGCGCCATCGCCGAAAACCCTCACCGTCATGTTGTGGCTGGTCGCCATCGGGTTTTTCATGCAGACGCTCGACGCGACGATCGTCAACACCGCGCTCCCCGCGATGGCGACGAGCCTCGGCGAACTGCCGCTGCGCATGCAGTCGGTGGTGATCGCCTATTCGCTGACGATGGCGGTCATGATTCCAGTGTCGGGCTGGCTCGCCGACAAGCTCGGCACCCGCCACGTGTTCATGAGCGCGATCTTCGTGTTCACCGTCGGCTCACTCCTTTGCGCGAACGCGCACACGCTGAACCAGCTGGTGATATTCCGTGTCGTGCAGGGCGTCGGTGGCGCGATGCTGCTGCCCGTCGGGCGGCTCGCGGTGTTGCGCACGTTTCCCGCTGAACGCTATCTGCCGGCGCTTTCTTTCGTCGCGATTCCGGGGTTGATCGGACCGCTGATTGGCCCGACGCTCGGCGGCTGGCTCGTGAAAATCGCCTCGTGGCACTGGATCTTTCTGATCAACGTGCCGGTGGGCATCGCGGGCTGTATCGCGACGGCCATCTTCATGCCGGACAGCCGCAACCCGGATACCGCGAAATTCGACCTGAAGGGTTATCTGCTGCTGATCGGCGGCATGCTCGCGATTTCGTTCGCGCTCGACGGGCGCACGGAGTTCGGCATCCAGCACGCCACCGTGCTCGTGCTGCTGATTCTGAGCCTCGCGTGTTTTGTCGCTTACGGGCTGCATGCGGTGCGTGAGCCGCAACCGATCTTCTCGCTCGATCT
Source organism: Paraburkholderia gardini (assembly GCF_907164575.1). GTDB lineage: Bacteria > Pseudomonadota > Gammaproteobacteria > Burkholderiales > Burkholderiaceae > Paraburkholderia > Paraburkholderia gardini. The sequence continues at coordinate 55,346 of NZ_CAJQYY010000008.1, read as the reverse complement.
GTTCAGGATCCACACGTTCAGCGTCGGCCTGCTCGGCAACCTGTTCGCGCGGATCGGCAGCGGCGCGATGCCGTATCTGATTCCGCTGCTGTTGCAGGTGAGCCTCGGCTACAGCGCGTTCGAGGCCGGCTTGATGATGCTGCCGGTCGCGGCGGCGGGCATGTCGTCGAAGCAGCTCGCGACGCGGCTCATCACGAAGTACGGCTACCGCCGTGTACTGGTGACGAACACCGTGCTCGTCGGTCTTGCGATGGCGAGCTTCTCGCTGACGAGCGTCAACCAGCCGCTGTGGTTGCGGCTCGTGCAGCTCGCGTTCTTCGGCGGCGTGAACTCCATGCAGTTCACCGCGATGAACACGCTGACGCTGAAGGACCTCGGCACGGGCGGCGCAAGCAGCGGCAACAGCCTGTTTTCGCTCGTGCAGATGCTGTCGATGAGTCTTGGCGTCACCGTCGCCGGCGCGCTGCTCGCGACCTTCACCGGCCTGCTGCCGCGCGTGACGCAAGCCAGCTCGCTGCCGGCGTTTCACGCGACGTTCCTGTGCGTCGGCATTATCACGGCGGGATCGGCGTGGATCTTCGCGCAACTCGCACCGGAAATCCGCGCGTCGGCGAAGAAAGCCGATCCGTCCGAACGCACCTGACGCCGTGGTTTCGCCCCTGTGCGCAACGCTGAAAACCGCGCGGCGCGATGATGCCCGCTGGTGCCCAATGGTGCTTCCCGGCGCGACGTTAGCCGCCGCAGGGCGTCGGGCGCACCATCGCCGTGCGTGAGGCGGCTCCGAAGTGCGGATCGGGCCGTAACCGCCATGCGCCAGCGACGATTTCGCCATGCGCATGCTTCTTGCTGTCCTATCCTGTAAACTTGTACTTTCGGCAGCTACGCGCAGCGGCTGATCACAACACGACCGATATGATGAGCATGATCGACCTCGATCCTCCCGGCTTCCAGCCGCCGCGTCCGATGGCAGGCGACGAAGGTGCACGTCGAACCGTCCTGTACGGCGGCTATACCGTCTTCAGCGTGTTCCAGCCGGTGTTTTCGGTGTCGCACCGTCGCGCGATCGGTTATCACGCGTCGCTGCGCGCGCGCGACGAACAGGCGCGCCACGTGCCCTCGCACGAAGTCTTCACGCAGGCGGCGCGGCGCGGCGATCTGCTGGAGCTTGGCCGGCTCGCGGAATCGCTGCATCTCGGCAACTTCAACGCATTCGACAGCCACGACGAGTGGCTCTTCCTGAGCCTGCATCCCGCGGCGCTGATGGACACGAGCTACGGCGACGCCCTGCTCGCAGGGCTGAAGGCGCTCGGCCTGCCGCCGCAGCGCGTGGTGCTCGAAGTGTCGGAACAGGCTGGCGGCGAGACGACGCGCTTCGCCGAAATCATCGACGCGCTGCGCAAGTCCGGTTTCCTGATCGCGCTCGACGGCTTCGGCGCGAAGCATTCGAACATCGATCGCGTGTGGCAGCTGCGCCCCGACATCGTCACGCTCGACCGCTGCATTCTTGCGCAGGCGAGCGAGCATTCGCATATCGAACGCGTGTTGCCGGGCCTCGTTTCGATGCTGCACGAGTCCGGGCAGCTGGTGCTGATGGGCGGCCTTTCCACTGAACGCGATGCGCTGATCGCGCTCGAGTGCAACGTCGATTTCGTGCAGGGCGCGTATTTCGCGGGCCCGAGCGTCGATCCGGTGAAGCCGCAAACCGCGGCCGGTCTGATGGATGCGCTCTCGGCCGCGTTGCGTGAGCGTGTTTCGGCGCGCAAGCATGCTCAGGTCGCGCGCCTCGCGCCGTACGTCGAGGCGCTCGAAACGGCCAGCGCCCAGCTTTGCGCGGGCGAAACGGTCACCCACGCGACGGCGTCGCTGCTCGCGCTCGGCGAAACCGCGCGCTGCTTCCTGCTCGATGCGTCGGGCCGCCAGATCGGCGATAACGTCCTGCCGCCGGGACGCGCCTCACAGCGCGCAAAGCGCTTCCGTCCGCTGCTGCACTCAGAGGGCGCGAGCTGGGAGCGCCGGCCCTATTTCATCGCGGCCGTCCGCGAGCCGGGTCAGGTCCAGCTAACGCCGCCGTATCTGTCGATCAACGAGGCGCACCTGTGCGTCACGGCTTCGATTGCCGCGGAAACAGCACGCGGGTTGCAGGTGCTGTGCGTCGACATCAACTGGGAAGTCGCCGCGCACCGCAATTAAGCGATGCGGCGCAGCACGGCGGCGACATACGGTCCGTCGATCGATCAGCACATCACCGGTTCAGCGCGGCCGATGCGCTTTAGCAGACGCATCACCGCGCGCGCGCCCCACGTCGCATTCACCTCACGAAGATTCCCCGCCGACGACACGACGCAGAGCCACACGATGCGTCCGTCGCTCACACCCGCGACGTCCACAAGCCCGGTAATCGCCCCATTCGCGGACAGCAGCGCGACGCCTGACATGCCGTTGATCGTCACCGCCCCGGCTGCATGCACGGACGACGACACCTGATCCACCCAGCGCGCCGACGCGATTGCCGCGCCCGCATCGACCTCTTCCGCGTCGCCCAGCACGACTGCGTCTTCCGTGAAGAGGCGCAGCAACTGCGCGCGATCCTGTGCCTCGATCGCCGCACGCAACCGCTCGACCACCTGCGCATGCGCGGACGGATCGACGACTGGTTCTGGCTTGCGGTCTGCACGACGCCCGTCGCCTTCGCGCTGCAACCGCAGTTTCGCGCGATGGACGATCTGCCGGCAGTTCGCCACCGACTTGCCGATCATCCGCGCGATATCCGCGTAGTCGCAATCGAACGCTTCGTGCAGCACGAAGGCCGCGCGCTCGTCGGGCGTGAGCCGTTCGAGCAGCAACAGCAACCCGTACGACATCGCCGACGATCGCAGCGCCTCGTCTTCCGCCGAAGGCGCGATGCCGTCGAGCCACGGCTCCGGCAGCCAGCCCGTCGCCCGCGACTGGCGCTCCATGCGCAGATGCCGCAGGCGATCGATCGCAAGACGCACGGTGATCGTCGTAAGCCAGGCTGCGGGCGTGCGAACGGTGCCGGCGTCGGCGAGATGCCATTTGAGCCACGCGTCCTGCACGACGTCCTCGGCTTCGGCACGACTGCCGAGCATCCGGTACGCGAGCGACATCAATTTTCCACGAGATGCCGCGAACGTCGCGACCTTGTCCATTTCGTCTTTCGTCATGCGTGATGCTCCGTCATCGTGGAGAAAACACTTCGGCACCTGAAATGCGCCCCGTCCTGCTGGACGAACCAGCAGGCGAGGGTGTGACAGCGCCTCGCAAAAATAAATTCTGTCACGCGCCACGCGGCGCCTGCGTCATCGAGACAGTCTTCGGCGCAACGCCAGTCTTGCGCCGTTTTCGTCCACCACCGCAAGAGGAACGCATGTCATACCTGCCTCCCCCATCGTTTTCCGGTCTGGGCCTCGTGCCGACCGTCATCGAACAGTCCGGCCGCGGCGAACGCGCCTACGACATCTATTCCCGGCTTCTGCGCGAGCGGATCGTATTTCTGGTCGGGCCGGTGAACGACCAGTCGGCGAGCCTGATCGTCGCGCAGTTGCTGTTTCTCGAATCCGAGAACCCTGACAAGGATATTTCGTTTTACATCAACTCGCCGGGCGGCTCGGTGTACGACGGTCTGGCGATCTACGACACGATGCAGTTCATCAAGCCCGACGTGTCGACGTTGTGTACCGGTTTCGCGGCCAGCATGGGGACGTTTCTGCTCGCCGCGGGGGCGCGCGGCAAGCGCTACGCGCTGCCGAACGCGCGCATCATGATTCACCAGCCGTCGGGCGGCAGCCAGGGCACGGCGGCCGACGTCGAGATTCAGGCAAGGGAAGTGGTGTATCTGCGCGAACGTCTTAACGCGCTACTGGCGGAGCGCACCGGCCAGAGCATCGAGCAGATCGAAAAGGACACCGACCGCGACAACTTCATGTCCACCGAAGACGCGCAACGCTACGGCCTGATCGACGACGTACTGACAACGCGAACCGCGCTGCCCATCGAGGCGAAGCGCAACGACATGTGACGGGTGAAGCGATCGGGCGCGGATGGTTTGACGACCTTGAAGGTCTGCGCCAGCCGCGCGCCGGGGATGCTCACGCGCGCGATGAAAACACCTTGTCGACGAACGTCAGTACTGCGTCGTTGAACAGGTCCGGTCTTTGCAGCGGCGCGAAATGGCTTACGCCTGGCAGCATCACGAGTGCCGCGCCGGGGATGCTGCGCGCGAGATATTCGGCATGTTCCTGCTTGATGAACTCATCGTTTTCGCTTTGCACGATCGTGACCGGAACACGGATTTTTGCGAGATCGTCCGCGGAGTAGTCCGGTTGCGTGCGCATCATTTCGCTCACCGCGCCGACAAACGCGTCGAACGCATCGGGCGTCGGCGAAAGGTGTTCATAGTCCTGGCGATGCCGGCTGAAACATCGGTCGATCACAGGCGTGGGCACGAATTCCTTCGTGCCGCCGGGGTCCATGTTGCAGCCGAAGAAAAACACACCCGCCACCCGTTCGGGCGCCTGCATGCCGAGAATCAACGCCGTGCACGCGCCGTCGCTCCATCCGGTCAGAGCGGCTTTGTCGAGTTGCAATGCGTCCATGACGGCGAGCACGTCGGTGGCCATCCGTTCGTACAGGTAGGGCTTCGCATCGCGCGTGCTGCGTCCGTGGCCACGGCTGTCGATCAGCACCACACGGTGACCGGCACTCACCAGCGCCGGCACCTGATAGCCCCAGTTGCCGCTATGACCGAGGCCGCCGTGCAGCAGGATCACCGGTGCGCCGGCGCCATATGTCGCGTACCAGATGCGGGCGCCGTCATTGTCCACGCTGCCTTGATCGCCCGCGACGGATAGCGGCGCCGCGCCGTGCGCTTCGAAGTGCTTGAGGTCGTCGTCAGCTTCCATGTTGGTCGGGCTCGATGTACGGTGGACGTTTCAGGAGGATGCCACCGGTTCGGCGAACATGCTCGCCGCTCAAAAAACAGAAAGCCCTCGCATTGGAGGGCTTTCATGTTCAATACCGTCTGGCATCTGGCCGTGACGCCAGGACCTGGGCGCCACGCGCTGGACGATATCGTCGGCTACATCGTGCGCTTACGCGAAATTCTTCGAGGCGAATTCCCAGTTCACGATGTTCCAGTACGCTTCGACAAACTTCGGACGCGCATTGCGATAGTCGATGTAGTACGCGTGTTCCCACACGTCGATCGTCAGGAGCGGCTTTGCGTCCGTGGTGAGCGGCGTTGCGGCGTTGCTGGTCGACACCAGATCGAGCGAGCCGTCGGCTTTCTTCACGAGCCATGCCCAGCCCGAACCGAACGTGCCGACTGCCACCTTCGTGAATTCTTCCTTGAACTTGTCGTAGGAACCCCACTTCGCGTTGATCGCGTCAGCGAGCTTGCCGGTCGGCGCGCCGCCACCTTGCGGCGACAGGCTGTTCCAGAAGAACGTGTGATTCCAGATTTGCGCTGCGTTGTTGAACACGCCACCCGACGACTTCTTGACGATCTCTTCAAGCGGCAGATTCTCGAACTCGGTGCCAGGGATCAGCTTGTTCAGGTTGGTCACATAGGTCTGATGATGCTTGCCGTAGTGAAATTCGAGCGTCTCTTCCGACATGTTCGGAGCGAGCGCGTTCTTTGCGAACGGCAGCGGCGGGAGCGTATGTTCCATGATTGCGTTCCTTGTATCGTGTTATGGGGAGTCTGCGGATAACGCTGTAGAGCACTCGATTGTAGGCGACCAGGAATAACCGTGCAAACCGCCGGTCTTTATGGCGGGAATCGCGCGAACACGCAGCAGATGTAGCGTAAAACATGCTCGTGCAACGCGTGTGACGAGGTCAAAAGTACGGATATCAAAAGCCTTCAGTAAGGCGCGGCTGCACGTCGGAAAGCGCGATGTCGGCGGAGCCTTCGGCGAGATGCACGGTGAGCCGCCGCCCCGGTTTCAGCGCCGACGGCGCGCGCAGCGCACGACCGTTCTGCGCATCGAGCAATGCCGCATAGCCCCGCTCGAGTGTGCGTTGCGGGCTCAACACCTCGAGCCGCGCACCGAGCGTCGCGACGCGCGCCGACTGCCGTTCGTACAGACGCTGCTGCGCGCGTTCGAGGCGTTCAGCGAGCCCGGTCACTTTCGCATGATGTGCGGCGAGATCGGGACGCCAGCGCTGCCAGCGCATCTGCAGGAGCGAGAAGCGCCCGCGTGCGTCACGCACCGGCCGCGCGCCCGCCGAGGCCAGTCTGACCGAAAGCTGATGCAGATGCATGCGTTGCCGCGCGAGCCTTTCGGCTGGCGAGACGAGACGGCGCGCCAGCCAGTCGAGTTGCTGCGCGCGGCGCTCCATCATGCGGCCGAAGCCGCGTGCGAGCGTGGCGTGACGGTGATCGAGATCGCGCAGCAGCAACGCGCGCTGCGGGCTGACGAGTTCGGCCGCGCCCGTCGGCGTGGGCGCACGGACGTCGGCCGCGAAATCGGCGATCGTGAAGTCGGTTTCATGGCCCACGCCGCTCACCACCGGCATCGCGCTTTCAGCAATCGCGCGCGCGAGCACTTCTTCGTTGAACGCCCACAGGTCTTCGATCGAACCGCCGCCGCGACACACGATCAGCACATCGACTTCGCGCCGTGCGTTCGCGGCCTCGACCATCGCCGCAAGTTTCGCGCTCACGCCCGCGCCCTGCACGGGCGCCGGATAGACGATCACCGGAATATGCGGCGCGCGGCGCTGAAGCGTCGTCAGCACGTCGCGCAACGCGGCAGCCTGCAATGATGTGACGATGCCGATCGCGCGCGGATGCGGCGGCAGCGCGCGCTTGCGTTCGGGCGCGAAAAGACCTTCGGCTTCGAGTTGCGCCTTCAGCTTCAGGAACGCTTCGTACAGACGGCCCTGACCGGTACGCCGCACCGCTTCGACGTTCAGTTGCAGCTCGCCGCGCGGCTCGTACATCGTCACCAGCGCGCGCACTTCAATGCGGTCGCCCTCGCGCGGCGTGAATTCGGCATGCTGCGCGCGGCCGCGGAACATCACGCAGCGCATCTGCGCCTGCGCATCCTTGATCGAAAAGTACCAGTGCCCGCTGGCGGCGCGCGTGAAATTGGACACTTCGCCAGCCACCCAGACGAGCGGAAACGAACGTTCGAGCATCGTGCCGATCGCGCGGTTCAGCGCCGATACCGGCACGACGACCTCGCCGCCAGGCGGCGACGATGATGCAAATGGGCTTTCGGGATTCATACCAGGAATGAGTGTTGGCAGGCCGGACAGACGATAGACCGACTGGCTATTCGCGTCCAGCGCACTGTGCAGATTGTGGGAAGTGTCCACATTGGCGCACTCTCGTGCGTCCGCGTTGGCCAGCCTCGCCGGGAAGGCCGTGAATTCGTAGCATGCGTTTGATTATTATGGGTTTTATATCTCCAAAAGAGTAAGCCTTGCCGATGCGTGGCGAGCCTGGCGGCCCTTTGCAGGAGATGGCAGGCGGGTTCTCCACAAAGTTATCCACAGGTGTGCATGCGCCGTTTTGACGATTGCCGTGGACACGTTCCGCGCTGGCTGACTTGCGGCGTACGCCGCTCGCACGCTAGAGTGCCGGCTTCCCGAAGCATCTCGTTGCCGGCCGGCGTCGAACGGTTCCTGCTCCTCCCGTTCCTCTCGCTGCATGTCGCCGCCGCGCGCGGTGCCTGGCTCGACCGGCTGGTCGCCGTCTATCCCGTTCACCGCCCGGAGAACCTGCGTTGCTGCCTGTCCCGTCCTTCCCGCGTACCTCGCCCGCCATGCGTTCCGTTACGGCGGTCCGTTCATGAGCGGACTGAAATCCCGGATCGAAGCGCGTCTGGCGCTGGAATGGCAACGCCGCGGCCCACTCGCCTGGGCGTTGACGCCGCTTGCCTGCCTGTTCGGCGCCATTGCCGCGTCGCGTCGTGCCGCGTTTGCGCTCGGCTGGATGAAAAGCGTGCGCATCGCGGTGCCAGTCGTGGTGGTGGGCAACGTGACGGTCGGCGGAACCGGCAAGACGCCGACGGTGATTGCGCTCGTCGATGCGCTGCGTTCCGCTGGCTTCACACCGGGCATCGTCTCACGCGGCTACGGCGCGAAGATCACGCGTGCCACGCCAGTCACGCCGGCTTCGCCGGCACAGCTTGCGGGCGACGAGCCGCTCCTCATCGCGCGCCGCACGGGCGCGCCCGTCTGGGTATGTCCCGATCGCGTGGCCGCAGCCGAAGCGTTGTGCTCGGCGCACACCGATGTCGACATCATCGTGAGCGACGACGGCCTGCAGCACTACCGGCTCGCGCGCGACGTCGAGCTTGTCGTGTTCGATCACCGGCTGGGCGGCAACGGCTTCCTGCTGCCGGCGGGGCCGTTGCGCGAGCCGCTGTCGCGTCAGCGGGACGCCACGCTCATCAACAATCCCTATGACCGCACGTTGCCTGCGTGGCCTGACACGTTCGCGCTCGAGCTCACGCCTGGCGACGCATGGCATCTCGAGCGCCCTGCGCTGCGCCGGCCGCTTGCGCAGTTCGCCGGCGACCGTGTGCTGGCCGCCGCCGGCATCGGCGCACCGGAGCGCTTTTTCGCGACGCTGCGCGCCGCCGGCCTGTCGCCCGTCACGCGCGCGTTGCCCGATCATTACGCGTACGCCACGAATCCTTTCGCCGACGTCGATGCCGACGCCATCCTGATCACGGAAAAGGATGCGGTAAAATTGGGGTCCTGGCATGATGCGCGGATCTGGGTTGTCCCGGTCGAAGCCGCGCTGGATCACCGCCTTATCGCTTTAGTCGTGGAGAAAGTCCGTGGACGCTCGCCTGCTTGAAATTCTCGTCTGTCCGATCTGCAAGGGCCCGCTCAGCTACGATCGCGCCGCGCAGGAACTGATCTGCAACGCCGACAAGCTGGCCTATCCGATCCGTGACGGCATTCCCGTGATGCTGGTCGACGAAGCACGTCAAACCGTCGAAGGCACGCTGGTCGACCCGGCCGGTCCCGCATCGGACTCGTAACGCCCGGCTCACGCCTGGGTGATCGCGGCGCTTTCGGGCGCCTTGCACGCTGTCCCCGCTCGCCCCTCCTTCACGCCCGTATCCTTGCGCTTCCGGCTTGCCGCTTCGAGAGTATCGAACGCCGGGTGCGCAGCGGGCTCTCACGAGCCGTCAAATCCGTCCCATGACTGAATCTCCCCGTCCCGCTGCCCCGCCGTTCATCGCCGTTGTGCCGGCGCGGCTCGCGTCCACGCGTCTGCCGAACAAGCCGCTCGCCGATATCGGCGGCAAGCCGATGGTCGTGCGCGTCGCCGAACGCGCGCTCGAATCGGGCGCGCAGCAGGTGCTGATCGCGTCGGACGCGCAAGCGGTGCTCGACGTCGCCCGCGAACATGGGATCGAAGCGATGCTGACGCGCGCCGATCATCCGTCGGGCACGGACCGGCTCGCCGAAGTCGCCGCGCATTTCGGCTGGAGCGACGACACGATCGTCGTCAACGTACAGGGCGACGAGCCGTTGATCGACCCGGCACTCGTGCGCGGCGTTGCGTCGCATCTGGCCGCGAACAGCGGCTGCGCGATCGCCACCGCGGCGCACCCGATTATCGATCCCGCCGAAGTCTTCAATCCGAACGTCGTGAAGGTCGTGCTCGACGCGCGAAGCGTCGCGCTCTACTTCTCGCGCGCGCCGATTCCATGGGCGCGCGACGCGTATCAGCCACACTGGCCCGATGTCGCCACGATGCCCGCACCGCCCGCGCTCGCGCACGTCTACCGGCACATCGGCCTCTATGCGTATCGCGCGAAATTCCTGCGTACGTACCCGACGCTCACGCTTTCGCCGATCGAACAGGCCGAGGCGCTCGAACAGTTGCGCGCGATGTGGCATGGCGAGCGCATTGCCGTGCTCGTCACGCAGGACGCGCCGTTGCCCGGCGTCGATACACCGGCCGATCTCGCGCGCGTACAGGCGTTATTCGGGTCGCGAGCATAAAAACCCATGGCATAATCAAACGGTTGCGCGAGCCGCCCGGAGCCATTCTTCGTCAGGGTTTCCCCCGTTTCTGCCGCTGGCAGTCTTGCAGCGCCGTCGTTCACGACGTGCTGCGCGAGACAGGCCGCCGCATTGCGCGCGGGTTTCAGAAACCGGCTGAGCGAAGTTTTGTCGACCTTCCGTCTGCCTCGCGCCACCACAGAATTCACATAGATCTGGAGATATCACCATGCGTTTGATCCTGTTGGGCGCCCCCGGCGCGGGAAAGGGCACCCAGGCAAACTTCATCAAGGAAAAGTTCGGCATCCCGCAGATTTCCACGGGTGACATGCTGCGTGCGGCCGTCAAGGCCGGCACGCCGCTCGGTCTCGAAGCAAAGCGCTTCATGGATGCAGGCGAACTCGTCACCGATGAACTCATCATCAACCTCGTGAAGGAACGTCTGCGCCAGCCCGACTGCGCGAACGGCTATCTGTTCGATGGTTTTCCGCGCACGCTGCCGCAGGCCGAAGCCATGAAGCAGGCCGGCGTCGCGATCGACTACGTGCTGGAAATCGATGTCCCGTTCGACGAGATCATCGTGCGCATGAGCGGTCGCCGCATGCATCCTGCGTCGGGCCGCACGTATCACGTGAAGTTCAATCCGCCGAAAGTCGGGAACACGGATGACGTCACCGGCGAACCGCTGATCCAGCGCGACGACGACAAGGAAGAAACCGTCAGAAAGCGCCTCGACGTGTACGTCGCGCAGACGAAGCCGCTGATCCAGTACTACAACGACTGGGCGAGCCGCGGTACCGAAAACGGTCTGAAGGCGCCGGCTTACCGTCGCATTTCAGGCCTCGGCGCCGTGGACGAAATCCGCGCGCGCGTGTTCGACGCGCTGAAGTAAGCACGTTCGAACGTCGCTGGAAAACCCGCTGCCATGGCGGGTTTTTTATTGCCCACGCGGCTGCGTTCAGCCGTGCAGCCACCCACCCGGCTCGGGGAGTGGCAACGGAATTTTCAGCGGCTACAATCGCCCGTCAACCCCATCCCAATTCGAGCGGTCAACGACCGGAGTAACAGGAGCTGTCATGGACATTCGCGACAACGTATTTCTCATCACCGGTGGTGCATCGGGCCTCGGCGCGGCTACCGCGCGCCTCATCGTTGAAAACGGCGGCAAGGTCGTGCTGGCCGACCTGAACGTGGACGCCGGCAACGCGCTTGCGAGGGAACTGGACGGCGTGTTCGTGAAGTGCGACGTCAGCCGCGAAGACGACGCGACCCAGGCGGTCGGTGCCGCCACGCAGGCCGGCACGCTGCGCGGCCTGATCAACTGCGCGGGCGTCGCGCCCGCCATCAAGACAGTGGGCAAGGACGGACCGCATCCGCTCGATTCCTTCGTCAAAACCATCTCGATCAATCTGATCGGCACGTTCAACATGATCCGCCTCGCGGCTGCGGCGATGTCGAAGAACGAGACGAACGCAAACGGCGAACGCGGTGTGATCGTCAACACGGCGTCGGTGGCCGCGTTCGACGGACAGATCGGTCAGGCGGCGTACGCGGCTTCGAAGAGCGGCGTCGTCGGCATGACGTTGCCGATCGCGCGCGACCTGTCGCGTAATGCGATCCGTGTGATGACGATCGCGCCGGGCATCTTCGAAACGCCGATGCTGCTCGGCATGCCGCAGGACGTGCAGGACGCACTCGGCGCCATGGTGCCGTTCCCGCCGCGCCTTGGCAAACCGGTGGAATACGCGATGCTCGTCAAACAGATTCTCGAGAATCCGATGCTCAACGGCGAAGTGATCCGGCTGGATGGCGCGATCCGGATGCAGCCGAAGTAATCTTCCTCTCGCGGCGCGGCGCCCTGTTTTACGCCGCCATGCCAGCTACAACGAAAAACGCCTGCAATTTTCATCGCAGGCGTTTTTTTGTGCCATTGCAAAACGCAGCTCGCCGCGTTCAATCCCGGTCGTTATGCTGCGTGCGCTGACGCAGCTCGTGCAATTGCGACTCGACGACGGTCGCGTCTTCCGCATCCGGACGATCGCCGAGATAGCGTTCGAGATCTTCCAGCGCCGGGCGCAGGTAATCGAGCCGCGCATACGCGAAGCCGCGATCGCGCACTTCCTCGATGTTTTCCGGCAGCAGGATCACGAGACGCTGCTGCACCGCGAGCAGCCGCTGCCAGCGTTCGGTCTGCAGATAGGTGCTCTTCAGATTGCGCAGCATGCGCGCGATGATCTCGCGGCGCGTGGCCGGTTGCAGCAACATGCGCAGCGCGCGTCCGACCGATTCCCCGGCTTTCGCGACATACGGTTCGAGCATCTCGACCATCTCCGATTCGGACAGCGAATGCCCGGTTGTCGGATCGAGCATCACGTCGCCGTCGGGCGTCGTCACGCGCAGCAGGAAGTGGCCGGGAAACGATACGCCGCGCACGGGCACGTCGATCTGGCTCGCCATCTCCAGATACAGCACGGCGAGCGAAATCGGAATGCCGCGACGCCGCCGCAGCACCATGTTCAGATGGCTGTTGTCGGGGTCGTAATAGTCGTTGAGATTGCTGGCGAAACCCAGCTCGCGGAAGAAAAAGCGGTTCAGCACGCCGACTTTCTGCCTGAGATCGGCATCTTCCGGCATACGGCGCCGCAGACGCAGCACCAGTTCGTCGATCTCGGCGAGAATGCCGGTCAGGTCGAGATCAGGGTACGCATCCTGCGCGAGCGACAGAGCCGCTTCGGTGAGCGGCAGGCTGTCGTCTTCGGCTACGAGCGTGCTGAAATAGTCGAGAACCCGCGTCGTCGTGATCACTTCACCCGCCTTCTGAAATACGCGTACTTGAAGCCCATCAACCAGAGCATACCGAAATATAGCGCGGCGAACAGAACGAGGCACGCACCCAGCAACGCGATGCGGCGCAGCGGCTCGGCGTGCATGCCGATCCAGTCGAAATTGATCGCGAACCAGTGCATGACGCCGGCCATCACGAGACACGCGCCAAGCAGTTGCACGAAGAAGCGCGCCCAGCCGCTCGACGGCATGTAAATGCCGCGGCGGCGCAGCATCACGAAGAGCGCCGCCGCATTCACGCACGAGCCGAGGCCGATGCTGAGCGTAAGCCCGGCGTGCGCGAAAATCGGCACGAACACGTAGTTACAAAGCTGCGTGACGATCAGCACGCCCACCGCGATTTTCACGGGCGTCTTGATGTCCTGCTTCGCGTAGAAACCGGGCGCGAGAATCTTGATGAGAATCAGGCCGATCAGGCCCACGCCATACGCCGATAGCGCGCGGCCAACCATCACGACCGAGTGGCCGTCGAACTTGCCGTAGTGAAAGAGCGTGGCCGTCAGCGGCTCGGCGAAGAAAAAGAGCGCGATGGCGCTTGGCGCGGCAAGCAGGAACGTGACGCGCAAACCCCAGTCGAGCAGCGACGAATACTCGTGTGGATCGGCGTCGACGTGCGCCCTCGACAGACTCGGCAGCAGGATCGTGCCGAGCGCGACGCCGAGCAGCGCGGTCGGAAACTCCATCAGCCGGTCGGCGTAGTTGATCCACGAGACGGCGCCCGGCCCGATATGCGACGCGATGTTCGTATTGATGATGAGACTGATCTGCGACGCCGACACCGCGAACATCGCCGGGACCATCTTCGCGAGCACGCGCTTCACGCCGCGATGCGCGAGCGCGCGCACGGGGTTTAGTCCGATGCGCGGCATCATGTCAATCTTTTTCAGGCCGGGCAACTGCACGAGGAACTGCAGCACGCCGCCCGCGATCACGGCCCACGCGAGCGCGTACACCGGCGTCTTCATGTGCGGCGCGAAGAACACCGCCGCGACGATGAACGCCACGTTCAGCAGCACCGGCGCGAACGCGGGCAGCGAAAAGTTCTTGTACGTGTTGAGCACCGCCGACGCCAGCGACGTCAGCGAAATGAAGACGATGTACGGGAACATGATCCGCGTCATCGCGACGGCGAGCGGATACGCCTGCCCGTCGGCCCTGAGGCCCGACGCGACGACGTACACGACAAACGACGCACCCGCGATCCCCAGTGCCGACAGCACGACCAGCGCCCAGGCAAGCACAGTCGACGTTGCGTCGACGAGCGCCTTGGTGGCGTCGTGACCCTGCTGGTTCTTGAACTCGGCGAGGATCGGGACGAAGGCCTGCGAAAACGCGCCTTCGGCGGAAATACGACGCAGCAGGTTCGGGATGCGGAAGGCGACGTAGAACGCATCGGTGTACTGGCTGGCGCCGAACGCTCGGGCGATCAGCGTCTCGCGGGCCAGGCCGGTCACGCGCGACAGCAGCGTGAATCCGCTGACCGTCAGCAGGGCTCGGAATAGATTCATGGGGCGCTTATTATACGGGTGCCGCTCACATGAGCGGACGACGGGACGAGCCGGAACGCGAGTCGGACCGTTTCCAGCTAGCGACGTTCGCGAAATATTCGTCTGGTGCGGGGTTTGCCCGAGGTTTGTGCGCGGTTTGTCCGGCATTCCGGAGCACAGCGGAGCGAAGACTACACCCGCCGCCGGGCATCCGTGCAACAACCGCAGGCGCCTGCGGGCGGTGCTTGTCCGCAAGCCAGTAGCGACGCGCCACGAGGGACGGCGGCCTATTTCCGTTGCCACATGCCTGATTTTGTTGCTATAATCGCCGGTTTCGAGGCTCGCTCGGCCGTCGGATCACGTCTTCGTATGCATGGAGTCATGTTGCCAGGATGATGTGACGGACGTGAGGCGACCGGGGTGCGAACCGAAACAGGTGCGCTTTCTGTCACTTTCGCGTATCTGCCGGTCTTGGGTTTCGTTCTCGAAATCAGACCGGATCGGACTCAATCGAACTCTTTTGCGCCTCTGGGCAATCGCTTCCAGAGGTTCGGATCAAAGCAGCGCCAACCCACTTGAAGGCTGGCACTGGAAACAGGAACAGGATAAGGAACCGTCATGGCAAATACCGCACAAGCACGCAAGCGCGCCCGCCAGGCCGCCAAGGCCAATTCGCACAACTCGGCACTGCGCTCGAAGTTCCGCACCGCGATCAAGGCAGTCCGCAAGGCGATCGACGCCGGCGACCAGGCCAAGGCCGCTGAACTCTTCAAGGCATCGTCGAAGACCATCGACATCATCGCCGACAAGAGAATCGTTCACAAGAACAAGGCAGCTCGCCATAAGAGCCGCCTCGCTGCAGCCATCAAGGGTCTGCAAGCGCCCGCAGCGCAGTAAATCCGGTCGGCTCGCTTC
The DNA here is from genome assembly GCF_907164575.1 of Paraburkholderia gardini. GTDB lineage: Bacteria > Pseudomonadota > Gammaproteobacteria > Burkholderiales > Burkholderiaceae > Paraburkholderia > Paraburkholderia gardini. Next base: position 40,107 of record NZ_CAJQYY010000008.1, on the reverse strand, counting down.
GGCGGGCTACCTCCTGTTTCCGCTGCATCATGAAAGCCCGCTCTGGCGGGCTTTTTTGTATTCGCGCGCAAACAATGCCCGCCGCGCGGCGATGTTCCGGCCCCCTGCTCGCCCTCGACTGAGTGCGCGACGGACGTAAAAAAACCCGCTTCGGCGGGTTTTTGTTCGCTCGGGCCCTGGCGCCCCTGCCTCCTGTCGCGCTTCGTCGCGCCAGCGAGGTCTTGTCCTGCAAATGCCGCTACGCCTGTTGCGCGATCTTCTGCTGGGTACCGTGATGCGCCGGCAACTCACACGCCTCGGTCACGACCAGATCATTGTCTTTTGCAAAATTCATCACGAAATCGAAAGCCATCGGCTCGATGTCGCGCAGACGCGAATCGAGAATGACGACCTTGAGATCACCAAGCAAGGTCGGACGAACGTAGAGCGAGTACTGAAGACGGGCATTCGGCCCCTTCGCGCCGGGACCGAAACACGACATGACGCCGGCGAGCCGTTCCGACCAGTCGCTCGGACGGAACTTCCTTCCTTTCGACGTGATGCCCTGAATGAAATACTCGGTTGGAGGTACTTCGGCCATGTAGGGATTCCTGTATGACTGCCCTGGGAAGTGCGTGCCTGTGGACCCTTGCGGCTACCTGAAGATCCGGGACGACGCGTGCAAACCGCGCCGTGACGCCCTGAAACACGCCGCCAGGCGGAGAGCACACCACGCGAAAGGGATTGCGTGGACCCCACGCGCGAGCCGTGTCCCGAAAGCTCGGCGCCTGCCTGCCGGGCTTGGGAAAACCCTGAGATTATAGCGCAGCGGATGTTGTTCCGCACTGCACACAAGCCTCCTGACACATGCATACGGAATGCCCCGCACGCCCTCGCAGGCTCTCATATGGCCGTCTGGCCGACTCGTCAAACCAGGCAAAATCCTTTATGCTGCATTGAGTTACCACAAAACGACGGCGGCGCCGTCCGGCAATTCTGCCGGGTGAAACCGCCGTATTTGTTTCATGACCGCCAAGAAAATTCGTCACTATCTGCAGTTCAAGGATTTCTCGCTGGAAGACTACGAGTACGTGCTCGAGCGCGCCCGCATTCTGAAACGCAAGTTCAAGAACTACGAGACTTACCATCCGCTGCACGACCGCACGCTCGCGATGATCTTCGAGAAAAACTCGACGCGCACGCGCCTGTCGTTCGAGGCAGGCATCTTCCAGCTCGGCGGCCACGCCGTGTTCATGAGCACGCGCGACACGCAACTCGGCCGCGGCGAACCGATCGAAGACGCGGCGCAGGTCATCTCGCGCATGGTCGACATCATCATGATCCGCACGTTCGGCCAGGACATCATCCAGCGCTTTGCCGACAATTCGCGCGTGCCGGTCATCAACGGTCTCACGAACGAGTTTCACCCGTGCCAGGTGCTGGCGGACATCTTCACGTACTTCGAGCATCGCGGCCCGATTCGCGGCAAGTCGGTTGCGTGGGTCGGCGACGCGAACAACATGCTCTACACGTGGATCGAAGCCGCGCACATTCTCGGGTTCAACCTGCGCATCTCCACGCCGCCGGGTTACAAGCTCGATCGCGCGCTCGTCGCGGCGGAGAGCGCGCCGAGCTGGCAGGAATTCGACGATCCGAACAAAGCCTGCGCGGGCGCCGATCTCGTCACCACCGATGTCTGGACCAGCATGGGTTTCGAAGCTGAAAACGAAGCCCGCAAGCAGGCGTTCGCCGACTGGTGCGTCGACGCCGACATGATGGCGCGCGCGAATGCCGACGCGCTTTTCATGCACTGCCTGCCGGCGCATCGCGGCGAGGAAGTCAGCGCCGACGTGATCGACGGGCCGCAGAGCGTCGTGTGGGACGAAGCGGAAAACCGTCTGCATGTGCAAAAGGCGCTGATGGAATTCCTGCTGCTCGGCAAGCTCAATCACTGAGCGTGCCGGCCCAAAACCGCGGGTGCGCCCGCGGTTTAGTGTCAAAATAGCGTTTTTACGTGCCCGGATCAGCCGGCGCGCGCCGTTTTCCCGCATTTTTCCAGCTACGAGTTCACCATGAGCGATATCAAGAAAGTCGTGCTCGCCTATTCGGGCGGCCTCGACACCTCCGTCATCCTGAAGTGGTTGCAGGACAACTACGACGCCGAAGTCGTCACGTTCACGGCCGACATCGGCCAGGGCGAAGAGCTGGAACCGGCGCGCAAGAAGGCGCTGCAACTGGGCATCAAGCAGGACAACATCTTCATCGAGGATCTGCGCGAGGAGTTCGTGCGCGACTACGTGTTTCCGATGTTCCGCGCCAACACGATCTATGAAGGCGAGTATCTGCTGGGCACGTCGATCGCGCGTCCGCTGATCGCAAAGCGCCAGATCGAGATCGCGCGCGCGACCGGTGCGCAAGCCGTTTCGCACGGCGCGACCGGCAAGGGCAACGATCAGGTCCGCTTCGAACTCGGTTACTACGCACTGGAACCGGGCATCAAGGTCATCGCGCCGTGGCGTGAATGGGATCTGCTGTCGCGCGAAAAACTGCTCGCGTACGCCGAAAAGGCCGGCATTCCGATCGAAATGAAGCACAAGCAGGGCGGCGCGCCGTACTCGATGGACGCGAACCTGCTGCACATCTCGTTCGAAGGCCGCCACCTCGAAGATCCGAAGGCAGAAGCCGAGCCGGATATGTGGCGCTGGACGGTCTCACCGGAAGAGGCGCCGGACCAGGCTGAATACATCGACATCGAATACGAACACGGCGATCCGGTCGCAGTGAACGGCAAGCGCCTGTCGCCGGCCGAGATGCTCACGGAATTGAACCGCCTTGGCGGCAAGCACGGCATCGGCCGTCTGGATCTGGTCGAGAACCGTTATGTCGGCATGAAGTCGCGCGGCTGCTATGAAACGCCGGGCGGCACGATCATGCTGAAGGCGCACCGCGGTATCGAGTCGATCACGCTGGATCGCGAAGTCGCGCATCTGAAGGACGACCTGATGGCGCGCTACGCCTCGCTGATTTACAACGGCTACTGGTGGGCGCCGGAGCGTCGTGCCATCCAGGTGCTGATCGACCATACGCAGGAAAAGGTCAACGGCTGGACGCGCGTGAAGCTCTACAAGGGCAGCGTTTCGGTGGTGGCGCGCGATTCGAAGGAAACGCTGTTCGACAAGAACATCGCGACGTTCGACGACGACGGTGGCGCCTACAACCAGGCCGATGCCGGTGGCTTCATCAAGCTGAACGCGCTGCGCATGCGGATCGCCGAGAACGCGCGCCGCAAACGCGGTTAAAAAGGCCAGCGCCCCGCGGTGGTAAGGCTGAGCGCAAAGCGCAAGTGCCAATGACTGCCGCAAGCTGAACCGAAGCCATCGCGGCGAGGTTCAGGCAGATCGAGCAACAATGCGTCGCTGATCGCGCATCATCGAAAAAGGGCACCATGAGGTGCCCTTTTTCATATCCTTTGCGTGACCCGAGCAGCGCGCCCATCACGTGTACAACGCACGCGCTACAAACAAACCGGCTCCGGCTCCAGTCCCACGCCGAACCGCGCAAGCACATCCGCCTGGATGGCCCGCGCGAGCGCCAGAACGTCCGCGCCCGTCGCGCCGCCGCGATTCACCAGCACCAGTGCCTGCCGGTCATGCACGGCCGCCGCGCCGATCGCCCGTCCTTTCCAGCCGCACCGGTCGATCAGCCAGCCCGCCGCCAGCTTCACGCTGCCATCCGGCTGCCGGTACGACACGACATCCGGCTCACGCTGCTGCAAGGCGTCGAACTGCGCGCTGTCGATCACCGGGTTCTTGAAGAAGCTCCCCGCATTGCCCAGTTCGAGCGGATCGGGCAGCTTGGCCCGCCGCACGGCGACTACCGCATCGAAGATCGCCTGTGCATCCGGCGCGGCATGGCCCAACCCGCGTGCCGACAGTTCGCGTGCGATATCCGCATATCCAGCCCGCGGCGCCCACGCTTTCGGCAGACGGAACGTCACCGACGTAATCACGAAGCGATCCCGCCCTTCACGCTTGAAGAAACTGTCGCGGTAACCGAAACGGCACGCATCGGCGTCGAACTCGACGGCTTCGCCCGTCGCCAGCTCCACCGCACGCAGCGACGCGAAGCGCTCGCACATTTCAAGGCCGTACGCGCCGATGTTCTGGATCGGCGCCGCGCCGACCGTCCCCGGAATCAACGCGAGGTTCTCGAGCCCCGGCAAGCCCCGCGCGAGCGTCCACGCGACGAACGCGTGCCAGTTCTCGCCCGCCGCCGCCTCGACGTACCAGGCGGCGTCGTCTTCGCGGACAACACGACGCCCGTGCAGCGCGATCAGCAGCACCAGTCCGTCGAAGTCGCCCGTCAGCACGACGTTGCTGCCGCCGCCCAGCACCAGTCGCGGCAACGCGGCCACGCGCGAATCGTTCACCGCGGCCGCGAGTTGCGTCTCGTGCTCAATGCTGCACGCATAGCGCGCCGCCACGTCGAAGCCAAACGTGTTGTGCGCCTTGAGCGGAAAATGCGAAACAAATAAGGCGGAAGCGGCTTGAGGCATCGGGATTGCTGGGTGAACGTGTTAAACGTACGTGTTGAGCGGGGTTTCGGCATCGGCTCGCCGTGCAGGCCCGCGGCACGCACGGAAATCAGGCGGAAGCCGGTGAAGCTGCGCCGCGCACTATTGCGCGACGACCTTGGGCAAATGGGAGCGGCGTCGGTAAAATGACGTCCGGTTCGTGATTATAGCGAGTGCGTCACGCGCGGCCTGCCGGCCGCGTCCGCCTCGCGGCACTATTGGGAGAATGCAATGCCATCGTTTGACGTTGTCAGCGAAGCCAACATGATCGAAGTCAAGAACGCGATCGAGCAGTCCAACAAGGAAATTTCCACCCGTTTCGACTTCAAGGGCTCGGATGCCCGCGTCGAGCAGAAGGAGCGCGAACTCATCGCCTACGCCGACGACGACTTCAAGCTCACGCAGGTCAAGGACGTCCTCGTGTCGAAGATGGCAAAGCGCAACGTCGACGTGCGCTTTCTCGATTACGGCAAGATCGAGAAGATCGGCGGCGACAAGGTCAAGCAGGTCATCACGGTGAAGAAAGGCGTCTCGGGCGACCTCGCCAAAAAGATCGTCAAGCTCGTGAAGGACAGCAAGATCAAGGTCCAGGCGAGCATTCAGGGCGACGCGGTGCGCGTGACGGGCACCAAGCGCGACGACCTGCAAGGCACGATCGCGATGCTGCGCAAGGACGTCACCGATACGCCGCTCGACTTCAACAACTTCCGCGACTAGCCGGCGCGAGGCGCCACGGCATCGTCAGAAGAGGCCACGGCGGCACATCGGGCTCGACGCCGCCGGAAAACTCAATGCGCCTTGCCCGCGGGCGGCGGCGCATTGCGCTTTTTCCTGTCGCCGATGCGGCTTTCCTTGCCGGCGAGCAGCTTCGCGATATTCGAGCGATGACGCCAGACCAGCAGCGCGCTCATTGCCAGTACGGCCAGCGCGATGATGTTCGCGCCGAACAGGAACACGTCGAAGAGCGGCGCGAACACAGCGGCCACCAGCGCCGCCAGCGACGAATAGCGAAAAAAGAACGCGATGATCAACCACGTCAGCATGGTCGCGATGCCGAGCACCGGGTTGATCGCGAGCAGCACGCCGGCCGCCGTCGCCACGCCCTTGCCGCCCTTGAAGCGGAAAAATACCGGATACAGATGGCCAAGGAACACGGCGATGGCGGCGAGCGCGATCGCCGGATCGTCGAGGCCGTAGTGCGGGCCGAAGTGGCTGGTGAGCCACACGGCAAGCCAGCCCTTGAACGCGTCGCCGAGCAACGTCAGGATCGCCGCGAGCTTGTTGCCGCTGCGCAGCACGTTGGTCGCGCCCGGGTTCTTCGAGCCATACGAGCGCGGGTCGGCGAGCCCCATCGCGGCGCTCACGATCACGGCGAACGACACCGAGCCGATCAGATAAGCCAGGACGGCGGCGATCAGGTTTTCCATGCTGGGAACTCTTTTTGTAGTGCGCCGGAAAGGCGAAGGGGTTACGAAAGCGAAACTGTCCGTGCAGCGCGAACACGAAGGTGCATATTCTACCGAACGCAGCCGGCGAAACCCGTGCGGACGTCACGCGCCGGCGTCGATGTGGTCACTCGTCGATCGCGCATTGCACCGGCTTTGCCTGCAGCAGATCCGTCACGACCTTCGGCGCGATGCTGACCAGAAACCCGCGACGCCCGCCGTTGAGCCAGATCCGCTCGAGTTCGAGAATCGTCGATTCGACGTACACCGGCAGCGCCTTTTTCGTGCCGAACGGCGAGGTGCCGCCAATCAGATACCCTGAATGCCTGCTCGCGACATCCGGCTTGCAGGGCTCGACGCGCTTCGCACCGATCTGCCGCGCGAGATTCTTCGTCGATACGGTGCGATCGCCGTGCATCAGTACGATCAGCGGTTTCGCGTGTTCGTCTTCCATCACGAGCGTCTTGACCACGTGATGTTCGTCGACGCCCAGCTGGCGCGCGGATTCCGCCGTGCCGCCGTGGTCCACATATTCGTAAGGATGCTCGCCGAACGCGACGCCGTGACGTCGCAGAAACTGCGTCGCGGGCGTTTCGGAGACGCGTCTGGATTTGCTCATCGGCGCATTGTAATGGCGTCGCTCTGCGACAGCCATTTGCTCAAACCTGAATTGTGCGCGCCACGCGAATGTGGCACGATCGTTCGAAAATATTCCGCCGCCGCGCGCTGCGGCGCGACGAGGAGACAGCCGTGACGGCCAGCACCACCCCACATTCCCCCGCATTCGACATTCCCGCGCTGCTCGCCGCCCTGCCCGCGCGCATCGCCGATATTCCGGCGCTGGCTGCGGCGCGCGACCCGCATCGTGTCTCGCTGGTCGAGGACGCACGCCAGCTCACGCGCCAGCAACTCGCCGACGCGGTCATTGAAACCGCCGCGCGGTTACGCGAGCTGGGGGTGCGCGCGGGCGACCGCGTGATGATCGTCGCGGAGAACAGCATCGTTCAGGTGGTGCTGTTGTTCGCCACCGCGAAACTCGACGCCTGGGCGCTCATGTCGAACGCGCGGCTTTCGGCGGCCGAGCTTGACGCGATCCGCACGCATGCAGCGCCGCGCGTGATCGCGTACGCGGTCGATGCGTCGTCCGATGCGCGCGATCACGCACAACGCCATGGCGCCAAAGCCACACCGGCAACCGCGACGCCAATCGACATCGGCACATGGTCGTTCGTCGCCGATGCGCACGTGCATGCGGAACCCGTCGAAGCCGCCAGCGAAAAGCAGTGCGCCGCGCTCATCTACACGACGGGCACGACCGGCACGCCGAAAGGCGTGATGCTCTCGCACCGGAACCTGATGTTCATCGCGACGATGTCGAGCACGCTGCGCCGTGTCGGCCCGGACGACGTCGTGTACGCGGTGCTGCCGATTTCGCACGTATACGGGCTTGCATCGGTGTGTCTCGGCAGCCTGCACGCGGGCGCCACGGTGCGGCTTGCGTCGCGGTTTACACCTGAAGCCGTGCGGCGCGCGCTCGCATACGAGAACGTGTCGATTTTTCAGGGCGTGCCGGCGATGCACGCGAAGCTGCTCGAGCATCTGCAGATGCACGGCTACGCGTGGTCGGCGCCGCGTCTGCGGTTTGCGTATTCGGGCGGCTCGCCGCTCGACGCCGCGCTGAAGGCGCGCGTCGAAAGCGTGTACGGCGTGCCGCTGCACAACGGCTACGGCATGACCGAAAGCAGTCCGACCGTATCGCAGACGATGCTCGACGCGCCCCGCGCGGACGTATCGGTCGGACAGGTGATTCCCGGCGTGGAAGTGCGGTTCGTGATGCTCGACGGCGTCGAGGCGGCGGACGGCGAAATCGGTGAGCTGTGGGTGCGCGGGCCGAACGTGATGCTCGGCTATTACCGCAACCCGGAGCAGACCCGCGCCACCGTCACCGAAGACGGCTGGCTCAAGACTGGCGATCTCGCACGCGAGGAAGCGGACGGCACGCTCTCCATCGTCGGGCGCAGCAAGGAGCTGATCATCCGCTCGGGTTTCAACGTCTATCCGGCCGAAGTCGAGCACGTGCTGAACGCGCATCCCGATGTCGTGCAGTCGGCGGTGATCGGACGCGCCGTCGAGGGCAATGAGGAAGTGGTCGCGTTCGTCGAACTCGTGGCCGGCGCGAAGGTCACGCCGGCTGAGCTGATCGAATGGTGCGGCGCGCGGCTCGCGCCTTACAAGCGGCCCGCCGAAGTGCGCGTGCTCGCGGCATTACCCGCTGCATCGACGGGCAAGATTCTCAAGCACCGCCTTCGTGAGCTGGCTTGAGCCTGAAACCAGGGCGTTATCCGCGCGGATGATGCATCGCGTGCAGCGACTTCAGCCGCTCGCGTGCGACGTGCGTATAAATCTGCGTCGTTGAAATATCGGTGTGGCCGAGCAGCAGTTGCACGACGCGCAGGTCGGCGCCATGGTTCAGCAGATGCGTCGCGAACGCGTGACGCAGCGTGTGCGGCGACAGCGGCGCGCGCACATCCGCAGCCGCCGCGTGACGCTTGATGATGTTCCAGAACTGCTGACGCGTCATGCCTTCCGCGCGCGACGTCACGAACAGCGCGTCGGTTGCGCGCGCGCCGAGCAGCGCGGGCCGCGCCTCACGCAGATAGCGTTCGATCCAGCCGTGCGCTTCTTCGCCGAATGGAATCAGGCGCTCCTTCGAGCCCTTCCCCATCACGCGCACGACACCTTCGTTCAGCCCCACCTCCACGGTTTTCAGCGTGACGAGTTCCGTCACGCGCAGTCCGCTCGCGTACATCAGTTCGAGCATCGTGCGATCGCGCAGGCCAAGCGGCGTGTCGATATCGGGCGCGCCGAGGAGCGCCTCGACCTGCGCTTCGGTGAGCGTCGAAGGAAAGCGCGGCGGCTGTTTCGCGGAACGGATGCGCAGCGTCGGATCGGCGCTCGCGCGATGCTCGCGCACGGCCCACGCGTAATAGCGGCGAAACACGGAGAGACGCCGGTTCGCTGAAGTGGACTTGTCTTTCTGACGCGCCGCGCTGTACGCGTTCAGATCGGCTTCGCCCGCGGCATCCAGCGAGCCATTGCGCGTGCCGGCCAGCCATCCGGCGAAGAGCTTCAGATCGCGGCGATACGCATCGAGCGTGTTGCGCGAAAGACCGTGTTCGAGCCAGAGGGCGTCGCAGAACGCGTCGATGGATGCGCTGCTCGCGACGAAGAGCGGCGATTCGACGGGTGGGTCTTCGAGAATGGTTTCGCTCATGCCTTTCGTGCTGCCCGTGCTGATCATGCCGGTCATGTGTAAGGGACACCTTCGTGGGCGAGCAGCCAGCGTTTGACCTTGCGGAAATAGCCGTCGTCGGCGTGATTCGCAAATCCGCCGATACCGCCCGACGCAACCACACGATGACATGGAATCACCAGCGGAAAATAATTCGCGCCACACGCCTGCCCGACCGCGCGCGGCGCGCTGCCGACCTGTCTCGCGACCTGTCCATACGTGCGCACGATGCCCGGTGGAATATCGTTGATCGCCTGCCACACGCGACGCTGAAACGCGCTGCCGACATCGGCGAGCGGCAGATCGAACGTCGCCGACGCGCGCGCGAAATAACGCTCGATCTGCGCGACCGCTTCTTTCGCGAGCGGCGAATCCGGCTCGACGTTGCGCATCGAGTCGGGTAGATAGACGATCTCGCGCACGGCATTGCCTTCGATGCGGATGCCGACCTTGCCGAACGGCGCATCCATGACTGCATTGAACATGACGGCCTCCTTGCCGGTACAGGTGCGGTGCGCGTCCGGGTCCACAAAGGTTGATCGCAATGCCGGCGCCCCGCCGGGTTGCCGCTACTTTACGCTGCTTCGAGCGCCCATTCCACGTGCTCGCGGACGATGGCCGATGCGTCGCCCGCGCGCTCGCGCAACGCGTCGACGATCGCCACGCGTGCATCGGCGGAAAGGCTCGCGCGATCCGCACGCAGCGCGTTGCCCATGCCGACCGCGAGATTGCGCAGCCACGATTCGTAGCCGATGCGACGGATCGCGCTGCCCTGCATGCGCGTGTCGAAATCGTCGGCGCTCCACGCGAACAGATCGACGAGCGTCGCGCGGTCGAGGCCGTGCCGCACGTCGAAATCCGCGACGGGCGCGGCCTGCGCGAACTTGTTCCACGGGCACACCGTCTGGCAGTCGTCGCAACCATACACACGATTGCCGATCAGCGGCCGCAAGTCCTGGGGAATACTGCCTTTCAGTTCGATCGTCAGATAGGAAATGCAGCGACGCGCATCGACTCTGTAAGGTTCGACGATCGCGCCCGTCGGGCAGGCCTCGATGCAGCGGGTGCAGCTGCCGCAATGCGCACCCGGTGTTTCGGGCGCGCGTTCGGGCGCGGTTTGTGCATCGGTCGGCAAGGGCACATCGACATAGATCTCGCCGAGAAAAAACAGCGAGCCGGCGTCGCGCTGAAGCAGCAACGTGTGCTTGCCGCGCCAGCCAATGCCTGCCTTCTGCGCCAACTCGACTTCGAGCACCGGCGCGGAATCGGTGAAGACGCGAAAGCCGAACGCGCCGATCTGCGCTTCGATTTTTTCAGCGAGCTGTTGCAAACGGTTACGCATCACCTTGTGATAGTCGCGACCGCGCGCATAGATCGAGACGACCGCCGCTGACGGGTCCGCGAGGCGCTGGTTTTCCTGCGCCCGCCAGTCGTAAGGGCCCGTCTGCACGGCGCTTCCGGCGAGATTCGATGTAGTGGCCGTGTGGCTTTCAACGCGCTTTCCCGTCAGCGTTTCAGCGGGTAAATAGGCGATTCGCACGGTAATCACGCGTAGCGTTCCGGCCACAAGCTCGGCCGGTCTCGCGCGTTTCATGCCGTGTTTCGCCATATAATCCATCTCGCCGTGGCAGCCCGCTTCGAGCCATGCGGCGAGCCCCGCCTCGGCAGCCGTGAGGTCGGTATCGCTGATACCGACTGCACTGAAACCGAGTTCGCGGCCCCACGTTTTGATGCGTTGCGCGAGTGCTTCCAGCGCCGCTTCATCGAAATGACGCACGGCACGCACATCGTCATCAGACGCAGGCGTGCAGGATTCTGGGGGTTCCGGACTTCGGTTCATCACGCCATTTTACGAGAATGCCCGACCAGCCCGATCAAGCCATCACGCCCGCCGCTCCGGTCCTGCTCGAACGCCACCTCGCGCTCGCGGACGAAGCCGCCACCAGCGCTTTCGGCGCGCGCTTCGCTCACGCTATCGAAAGCGTACGCAAGGCCGCCGGCGAACACGGCGGCGCACGTGCATTTCACGGCTTGCAGGTGCAGTTGACGGGCGATCTCGGCGCGGGCAAAACCACGCTCGTTCGCGCGACACTCCGCGCGCTCGGTCACAGCGGACGCGTGCGCAGTCCGACCTATACGCTCGTCGAACCGTACGCGGTCGAGAGGCCCGATGGGGAACTTGAGCTGTATCACTTCGATCTCTATCGTTTTACCGATCCGGCCGAATGGGCCGACGCGGGCTTTCGCGAATATTTCGACAGCGGCGCGATCTGCCTCGTCGAATGGCCGCAACGCGCGGGCACCCTGCTGGGCGTGCCGGATCTCGTCTTCTCGCTCGATGTGGAGGGCGAAGGGCGCCTTCTCGTCGCGCGCGCATTCAGCGAATCAGGAAAGGCATGTCTCCAAAGATGTTGATCAAACCGTTCCGCTCGATCGAATCGGCCGCTACCGCCACGCATAACTGGCGACGCCGGCAGATTCTGCGTGCAGGCGCGTCGACGCTCGTGCTCGGACTCGTCGCGCCGCGTCTTGCGTGGGCCAGTTCGGTGCTCGGCGTGCGCGTCTGGCCCGCTCGCGACTACACACGTGTCACGATCGAATCAGACCAGCCGCTGCAGAACGCGCAGCAGTTGCTGCAGGATCCCGACCGGCTCGTCGTCGATCTGAATGGGCTCGATCTCGACCAGGCGCTGCGCGATCTCGTCTCGAAGATCACGCCGAACGATCCGCAGATCCAGTCGGTGCGCGTCGGGCAATACCAGCCGCACGTGGTGCGCATGGTGTTCGACCTGAAGGGCTCGGTGAAGCCGCAGGTGTTCACGTTGCCGCCGGTCGGCACGTATAAATACCGGCTCGTGTTCGACCTGTATCCGGCGATCCCGCCGGACCCGCTGATGGATCTCCTCGCGCAGACCGAGCGCAAGGAACAGCGGCTCAACGAAAACAACGCGCCGCCCGCCACGCTCAGCGGGCCAGCCACGCCGCCGCTCAGCGACAGCGACGCGTTCTTCCAGCGTTACGCGCAGGAGGGCGGGCCTTCGACGTCGTCGCCAGATGTGCCGCGTCCGCCCGCGCATCTCTCGCCGGCACCAGGGCCGCATCCGGCCGTTCCGAAGCCGACACAGCCGCCAGTTGCGATCGCACGCGACAACGACAGCGGCGATGGCGGCGACGACACGTACAGTTTCACCACGCCGAAGTCCGGCAGGGGCAACACGGTACGTCTCCTGACGGTCGCGATCGATCCGGGCCACGGCGGCGAGGATCCCGGCGCGATCGGCAGCGCGGGTACCTACGAAAAGCACATCGCGCTCGACGTCGCGAAGAAACTGCGCGCGAAAATCGACGCGCAGCCGAACATGCGCGCGATGATGACGCGCGATGCCGACTTCTTCGTGCCGCTCAACGTGCGCGTGCAGAAGGCGCGACGCGTCGGTGCGGATCTCTTCGTGTCGATTCACGCCGATGCGTTCACCGATCCTTCCGCGCGCGGCTCTTCGGTGTTCGCGCTCTCCGAGCACGGCGCATCGAGCGCGGCCGCACGATGGATGGCGAACAAGGAAAACGCATCGGACCAGATCGGCGGCATCAACATCAAGTCGAACGATGCCACCGTGAACCGCGCGCTCTTCGACATGTCGACCACGGCACAGATCCGCGATTCGATGCGCTACGGCAACTTCGTGCTGAAGGAAATCGGCGACATCAACAGGTTGCACAAGGGATTGGTCGAGCAGGCCGGCTTTGCCGTGCTGAAGGCACCGGATATTCCGTCGATTCTCGTCGAGACCGCGTTCATCAGCAACCCGGACGAAGAGAAGCGCCTGAACGACAACGCCTATCGCGACCGCATGGCCGACGCGATCCTGACCGGCATCAAACGTTATTTCGCGGCGAATCCGCCGCTCGCGAAAAACCGAATGACGTAACGCTTCTTTCTGCTGGCGTCACGCTGCAACGCATAACGGCCGCTTCGTGCGGCCGTTATGCGTTGCGTTGCCTTTAGTCGCTCGCTGCACGCGGGCCTGCCAATCCGGCGCTCAGCGCGCCGCCGCGAACCTTTGCACGACCCATCCGCCGAACACATTCACGGCGAGGCCGGCCATCACGAGCGCGGCGCCGGCAATCTGTGCCTGCGACAGATGCTCGTCGAGAAAGAGCGACGCCGACGCCAGCCCGACAATCGGCACGAGCAGCGAGAACGGCGCGACCTGACTGGCCGGATAGCGCGACAGCAGGCGGCTCCACAGTCCATAGCCGAGCAGCGTCGCGATGAACGCAAGGTAGACGATCGCAAAAATCGACTGCGCGCCGATACCCGTGAGCGCGGCCCCGATCCGTTGCGGTCCTTCAAGGCAATACGACAGCACGAAAAACGGCACGGGCGGGATCAGGCTCGCCCACACCACGAGCCCGACCAGATCGACCTTCCCTGCTTTCTTCGTGACGATATTGCCGAGCGCCCACGAAACCGCCGCGCATAGCGTCAGCACAAAACCCGCGAGGGTCATCGAATGGCCGCCCTGCATGCCGATCACCGCAAGGCCGACAGCCGCGATCAGCAGGCCGGCAAGATTCTGCACCCGCAGACGCTCGTTCAGGAACATCACCGCGAACAGCAGCGTGAAGAACGCCTGGGCCTGCAGCACGAGTGAAGCCAGCCCGGCCGGCATGCCGACGTACATCGCGGTGAACAGAAACGCGAACTGTCCAAAGGAGATCGTCGCGCCGTAAGCGAACAGCCAGCGCAACGGGATCCGCGGACGTTTGACGAAGAAGACAGCCGGTACGGCGGCGAGCAGGAAGCGCAACGCGCCGAGCAGCATCGGCGGCACGCCATGCAGGCCCACCTTGATCACCACGAAGTTGACACCCCATGCAACCACGACGACCAGCGCCAGTAAAAGGTCCTTCGGCGACATTCCAGCTTCCTCCCGTTCCGGGTTTCGCTCTGTGAGCTTCGAAGTGTAACGGAGCACACCGCGCAAAGCGCAGGGCGATGCGCGCCCCACATGTCCAGTCCTGCGCTTTTTCTGGCTGCGCTTTCTGACCGCATCAGGGCGCGCCGCTACCGGCGCGGGTTTCAGTCGAGCCGCCACCGGTCGCGTGCGGGCGTTAGAATCACCTGTCCCCTCAAACGCACACGCCTGGAACCCACGCCATGTCTTCCCCGATCAAAGCGGTTCTCAAGCCCCATCTGCGCGACGTCGGCAGTCTCACCGTGCGGCGCGTGCTGCCCGCGATGGCCGCGCGGCTCATCGGGCCGTTCATCTTCTTCGATCATATGGGCCCGGCGACGCTCGCGCCCGGCGTCGGACTCGACGTGCGGCCGCATCCGCATATCGGCCTCGCTACCGTCACCTATCTGTTCGAAGGTGCGATCATGCATCGCGACAGCCTCGGCTCGGAGCAGAAGATCGTCCCCGGCGACGTGAACTGGATGACATCCGGCCGCGGCATCGTGCATTCGGAGCGCACGCCCGCCGAAGACCGCGGCCGCGGCCTGACGATGCACGGCATCCAGACGTGGGTCGCGCTGCCGCTCGCGCACGAGGACGACGAGCCGTCGTTCGAGCATCACGCCGCCGCGACGCTGCCGCAGATCGAACGCAACGGCGTCACGCTGCGTGTGATCGCCGGCACCGCGTTTGGTCACACGTCGCCCGCGACGACGTTTTCTGGCACGCTCTACGTCGCCGCAACGTTCAACGCGGGCAGCGCGTTCGCACTCGAGCCGGAACACGACGAGCGTGGCGTCTATCTGGTCGAAGGCGATCTGCAAATCGACGGCGAGTCGCTCGAAGCGGGCCAGATGGCCGTGCTGACGCCGGGCGAGACGGTCACGCTCGCGAGCGCGAACGGCGCGACCGTGATGCTGCTGGGCGGCGAGAAACTCGAAGGCGAGCGCTTCATCGAATGGAATTTCGTCGCGAGTTCGCGTGAGAAGATCGAGCGTGCCAAAACCGCGTGGACGAACCAGGAAATGGGTAATGTGCCGGGCGAGACGGAATGGATTCCGCTACCCGAACGCAAGGCGCAGTAACTCTGCATTGAATTCGGGATAAACGTCCCCATTTTCCCCCGAGACAGTTTTTCCGACGAGGATGCAATGGATACCACGCTAGCCACCTTTGAAAAAGACGTGATCGCAGGCTCGACGCTGGCACCGGTGCTGGTCGATTTCTGGGCGCCGTGGTGCGGCCCGTGCAAGACGCTCGGGCCGATGCTCGAAAAGCTCGAAGCCGAATACGCGGGCAAATGGACGCTCGTGAAGGTGAACGTCGATGAAAATCAGGAACTCGCCGCGCACTTTCAGGTGCGCAGCATTCCGCACGTCATCGCGTTCGCCGATGGCCGCCCGGTCGACCAGTTCGTCGGCGTGCTGGCGGAAGGCCAGCTGCGCGAATTTCTCGACCGCCTGGTGCCGGATTCCGCGGATGCCGAACGCAATCACGCACAGATCGCCATCGCTGAGGGGCGTCTCGAAGAGGCGCACGATCACCTGAAAGCGGCGCTCGCATTCGATCCGGGTTACGACGATGCACGCCTCGACCTGATCGAACTGCTGCTCTCGCAGAATCGCTTCGACGAGGCGCGCAACGAAGTCGATCTGCTGTCGCCGAAAACAACGCAGGGCATCGACGCCCGCTTCAACGCGATCAAGACGCGACTCGACGCAGTGGACGCCGCCGCCGACCTGCCGCCCACCGACGCGCTCGAAACACGTGTCGCCGCACAACCGGACGATCTGGAAGCGCGCTTCGATCTGGCGAGCGCCTTCATCGCGCGACGCAAGTACGCCGAGGCGCTCGAGCAACTGCTCGTGATCGTGCAGCGCGACCGCACGTTCCGCGAGGACATCGGCCGCAAGACGATGCTGTCCGTGTTCGATCTCGCGGCGCATCAGCATGAACTCGTCGCACAGTGGCGACGCAAGCTGAGCGCGGCGCTGAACTGATCGTCCGCGCCTGCGCTTGCGTTCAGCCGGCACGATGAAAAAACGCGACCCACGGGTCGCGTTTTTTGTGCGTGCGGTGCGCGCGGGCGCTTCGCGCCGCGGGCTATTTCCCGTTTGCCTGCTGGGCGAGCGCGCGCAGCACATGCGCGACCGCGGCGAATCCGAAACTCGCCGTCACGCACACGCTCGATCCGAAACCCGCGCAATTGAGACCCACCGGCCCGGTGTGTCCCGGCGACGTCGTGACGTGCTCCGCTTCCTCGTCGATATCGCAGACGGCGGCTTCCGGATAGATCAGCGGCTCGTCCGAATACACGGCACTCACCTTGAACTTCGCCTTCGGGCCGCGCGGAAAACCGTGCTGCTTGCGCAGTTGCGCGCGCACTTTCGAGAGCAGCGGGTCCTGGATCGTCAGCGCAAGATCGTCGATACGGATGCGTGTCGGATCGAGCTGGCCGCCCGCGCCGCCGACGGTGACAAGCGGCAGCTTCTGCTCGACGCACCAGGCGATCAGCGCGGTCTTCGTGCGCACGCTGTCGATCGCATCGACGACAAAGTCGAAACCGCCGCCGCCCAGCACCGGCGCGAAATTGTCCGGCTCGATAAAGTCCTCGACGAGACGCACGTCGCACCGCGGATTGATTGACCTGATGCGCTCCGCCATCGCTTCGACTTTCGGCTTGCCATAGTTGCCGTCGAGCGCGTGGATCTGCCGGTTCGTGTTGCTTTCCGCGACGTTGTCGAGATCGATCAGCGTGAGCGTCCCGATGGCGCTGCGTGCCAGCGCCTCGGCAGCCCACGACCCGACGCCGCCGATGCCGATCACCGCCACATGCGCCCGTTCGAACGCCGCCAGCGCCGGCGTGCCGTACAGCCGCGCGATGCCGCCGAAACGCCTGGCGTGACCGGCGGATTCACTGCCGTCGATGCCGGTAGTAACATCGGATAATGCGTCGGAAGGAGCGGTGGCGTGCGGCGTGGACATGATCGGGGACCTGACGGATACGGGCTTCTACCTGCTTGCACGGCTTGAAGCTGGCTTGATATGACTGATGCGCGGCCATGCCTCGGCTGGACAGTGCAGCCCGTATTCTGCCTGAACATCTGCTTTCAGGTCGGCGGCCGGAGGCACGCCTGCCTGTGGATGCGGCGTCGCCGCGTTGGCGGCAACCATCTGCATGGGACCGGAGTAAGCGCTCAAGCGCCAGCTCCGGCCGACACGCGAACTCTGATCGACAGCTAAAGCGCTATCTCTGGTCGACAGGACGCAGCGCAGATTTTTCGTTCCTTCGCTATACTGACCCCACTGTAGCGCTCGCATAAGAACATGACGACCCTCGCCGAACTCCGGAAGAATTACTCACTCGGTTCGCTGGACGAAGCCGATGTCGACCGCGACCCGATCCGCCAGTTCGACAGGTGGTTCGCGCAGGCACTCGACGCAAAGCTCCCCGAGCCGAACACGATGACACTCGCGACCGTCGACGGTCACGGCCGCCCTTCGGCGCGCATCGTGCTCATCAAGGGCGTGGACGAGCGCGGCTTTACCTTCTTCACGAATTACGAAAGCCGCAAGGGCCGCGCGCTTGCGGAGAACCCGCGCGCCAGCCTGCTCTTTTACTGGATCGAACTCGAGCGCCAGGTGCGTATCGAGGGCACCGTCGTCAAGACGAGCGAAGCCGAAAGCGATGCGTACTTCGCGTCCCGTCCGGCCAGTTCGCGCATCGGTGCCTGGGCATCCGAACAGAGTCAGGTAATTGAAAGCCGAACCGTGCTCGAAGCACGCGAGCGCGACTTCAGCGAACGCTTTGGCGATGATCCGCCGCGTCCGCCGCACTGGGGCGGTTACCGGCTCATACCGGACGCTATCGAATTCTGGCAGGGACGGCCGTCACGTATGCACGACCGTCTGCTATTTACGCGCACCACCGCTGGCGACTGGCAAATCGCGCGGTTGTCGCCTTGACGTCATAACGAATGCCGGTGCGTGGAACGCCCTCGCCGGGCGGCCGCGTCGACAGGCCGGATCGCGTGGTCATGCGGCATCGGAGGCACGCCGCGACATGCAGCGATCCACAGGCTTTGCTTTGATTTCATTGGACACGGGAGACATCACATGTTCTGGGAGAAGAAGCTGGCGCAGTGGGCAGAAGATGTAAGAAGCACGGCCAACCTGCCGGCACGTCTCGTGCTGTGGGACGGCCAGCAGCACGACTTTGGACAGTTCGCCGCGCCCCGGGTCACGCTGCACGTGAAAAGCGCGACGGCGTTGCCCTATCTGCTCGAACCGAGCCTCGACAATCTCGGCGAGGCGTACGTGAAGGGCAAGATCGACATCGAAGGCAAGCTGTCGGACATCATCAACATCGGCTATTCGCTCGCACGCAGCACGGTGACCAGCGCCGGCAAGCTCGCGCGCGTGCGACGCTACTTCAGTCACTCGAAAACGTCCGACAAGAAAGCGATCCAGTATCACTACGATGTCTCGAACGAGTTCTATCAGCTCTGGCTCGACGAGAACATGGTGTACTCATGCGCGTACTTCGAGAACGGCAATGAGGACCTGGCCACCGCGCAAATCAAGAAGATCGATCACATCCTGACGAAAATCCAGTTGCAGCCGGGCCAGCGTCTGCTCGACATCGGCTGCGGCTGGGGTGCGCTCGTGCTGCGCGCCGCGCAGAAGTTCGGCGCGAAGTGCACCGGCGTGACGCTGTCGCAGAACCAGTTCGATCTCGCGACGGCGCGCGTGAAAGCCGCCGGGCTCGAAGACCAGATCGAAATCCGCCTGCAGGATTACCGTGACATCGAAGGCCAGTTCGACCGGATCACGAGCGTCGGCATGTTCGAGCACGTCGGGCGCAAGAATCTGCCGGGCTATTTCCAGAGGATCCACGATCTGCTCGTCGACGACGGCATCGCGATGAATCACGGCATCACGTCGACCGACTATGACAGCGGCGAAACGGCGCTCGGTGGCGGCGAGTTCATCGACCGCTATGTGTTTCCGGACGGCGAGTTGCCGCACATCAGTCTCGCGCTCGAAGCGATGCAGCGTGGCGGGCTGGAGGCGGTCGACGTCGAAAGCCTGCGCCGGCACTATGCGCGCACACTCGATATCTGGGCCGAGAATTTCGAAACGCATGCGGACGCCGCGCGCAGTCTCGTCGACGACGAGAAATTCCGCATCTGGCGCGTATACCTGGCGGGTTGCGCATACGCGTTCGAAAACGACGACGTCTCGATCTTTCAGGTGGTCTGCCGCAAGGCCGGTCGCAGCGCGAAAACGCTGCAGTGGTCGCGGCGATACATGTACGACAGGCCGCAGTGATGCGCTGACGCGGGCGCCGTGACAGGTCTGGGCCTGTCACGGGCAACCGTGCCGGAGATTAGCTCGCCTTGATGCGGTGCGCGAACTTCTGGCGGAATTTCGCGACCTTCGGCGCGACAACGAACGCGCAATAGCCCTGGTCCGGATGCTGCGCGAAGTAGTTCTGGTGATACGCCTCGGCCGGCCAGTAATTGCCGTCGAGCGGCAGTACCTGTGTGACGATCTTGCCGTCGTAAATGCCTTCGGCGGCGATCTCGCGGATCGCCTGTTCCGCCACCTCACGCTGTGCATCCGCGTGAGTGAAGATCACCGACCGGTATTGCGTGCCGACATCGTTGCCCTGGCGATTCAACTGTGTCGGATCGTGGATCGCGAAGAAAATATCGAGAATCTCGCGATAGCTGATCTTCGACGGATCGAAGTCGACCTTCACCACTTCCGCATGGCCGGTGTCGCCGTCGCAGACCTGCTCGTAGGTCGGCTGGTCGACCTGACCGCCCGCGTAGCCCGATTCCACGGCGTTCACGCCGTCGACACCCAGGTAGACCGCTTCGAGGCACCAGAAACATCCGCCGCCGAGGATGGCGGTTTCGCTTGCCTGACTCATGCTGACCACTCCTTACTCAATGCCGCGCCGTACGTGCCGCCCGCGCAGCGATTCCGGCGGAATCTGTCCAGCCTGGCGGCTTTTGCGTATGCCGGCAGAGGTGCGCGGCTGGCCTGCCCGCGATTCCGATAGAATTGGGGCAATTCGCCAATTTTCTACATGACTTTCGAATCAATTTTTCCTGCCCGGCGCGCTGTACCGTCCACACCGCTCGCACTGCCCGCATCCGGAGCCCTCGTCCGATGAAACCCGCGAGCCCGCCCAATTTCGACCAGGATGCGTTCAGGCGCGCACTCAGCCAGTTCGCCACCGGCGTCACGGTGATCACCACGCGCGCGCCGTCCGGCCAACTCATCGGCATCACCGCCAGTTCGTTCAACTCGGTTTCGATGACGCCGCCGCTAGTGCTCTGGAGCCTCGCGACCCGCTCGGCTTCGATGCCGGTGTTTCGCGAGAACAGTCATTATGTCGTGAACGTGCTGGCGGCGTCACAGCTCGACCTGTGCAAGCGCTTCGCCACCGTCAAGGGCGACCGCTTCGAAGGTGTCTCGCACGCGGCCGGCGACTCCGGCATGCCGGTGCTCGACGGCGCGATCGCATGGTTCGAGTGCCACAACCGCAGCCGCTACGAAGAAGGCGATCACGTGATTTTCGTCGGCGAAGTGGAGCGTTGCGGTTTCACCGACCAGACGGGCGAAACCCAGCCGCTCGTGTTCCAGAACGGCAGCTTCCACTCTCTCGGACCGCTCTGAGCGCCGTGGGCGCCGGGCCTGCCAGCCTGGTCGCTGCAAACGCAGGACCCAGACGAACGACCGCCCGCCCGCCGGCACGAGGATGCCGCTCCTGCCATCGCGGCGGTTACTTCGCCGTTGCCACGCCGGCGCTTGCGCCTGATACCAGTTCGACCGGCACGCCCGAATCTTCCTTGAGCGTCTGCAGCACGATGTTCGAACGGATATCCATCACGCCGGGCGCCTTGTACAACCGGCTCAGCACGAAGTCCGAATAGTGCTTGAGGTTGTGCGCCAGCACGCGCAGCACATAGTGGCTCTCCCCCGTCACGACGAACGCGCCGACCACCTCCGGCCAGTCCCGCACCGCCTCCGCGAAACGCTCGTGCCAGTTCTCCTGGTCGTTGCGCATCGATACCTGCACGAACGCTTCCAGCTCGAAGCCCAGCACCTCGCGGTTCAGGCACGCCCGATAACGTTCGATGACGCCCTGCTCTTCCAGCAGACGCAACCGCCTGAGACAGGCGGAAGGGGACAGCGAAATCCGTTCTGCCAGATCGAGGTTGCTGATCCGTCCTTCATGCTGCAGCACCGCCAGGATACGGCAATCGGTGGCGTCGAGCGAGATCGCGTTCATATTCGGTCTCCCTTTCCCATTTATCTCAAATTATGTTCCAGGACAGGCCAAAGAAGGTGATTTTTTCGCAATCACATTTCGCGGGGTCGCGCCTATCATTTCAGGATTGGATCGATATGACGATGGAGACATGAACAGACTCTGGGATATCACCCCGCCGGTCGACCCCGCCACGCCCGTCTGGCCGGGCGATACGCCGGTCGGCATCGAGCGTGTCTGGCGCATGGAAGCCGGCTCGCCGGTGAATGTTGCGCGGATGACACTGTCGCCGCATACCGGCGCCCATACCGACGCGCCGCTGCACTACGACGCCGAAGGCGTCGCGATCGGCGCCGTGCCGCTGGATGCGTATATCGGCCGGTGTCGCGTGATTCATTGCATCGGCGCCGCGCCGCGGGTCACGCCCGCGCACATCGCCGCCGCACTGGACCAGGGTGAAACGCTGCCGCCGCGCGTGCTGCTGCGCACCTACGAGCGCGCGCCGGTCACCGCATGGGACAGCGCGTTCTGCGCGGTGGCCCCGGAGACGATCGACCTGCTGGCTTCGCGCGGCGTCCAGCTGATCGGCATCGACACGCCTTCGCTCGATCCGCAGGAATCGAAGACGATGGACGCCCATCACCGCGTCCGCGCGCACCGGATGGCGATTCTCGAAGGCATCGTGCTGGATGCCGTCGAAGAAGGCGACTACGAACTCATCGCGCTGCCGCTCAAATTCACGACACTCGATGCGAGCCCGGTACGCGCCGTGCTACGTGCTCTTTGAACGCTTGAATCCGATGGATCGCGTTTGGGCGCACCGCGCGCTAACTCATCCAAATACCCTTTGACTGGATCATCATGAATACCCGTGAAGAAGCCGTGGCGCTGGACAGCGCCGACCCGCTCGCCGCATTGCGCGACGAATTCGCCTTGCCCACCGCGACGATCTACCTCGACGGCAACTCGCTCGGCGTCGCGCCGGCCGCCGCGGCACAGCGCGCGCAGACCGTCATCGCCGCCGAATGGGGCGAAGGCCTGATCCGCAGCTGGAACAGCGCCGGCTGGTTCGCGTTGCCGCGACGGCTCGGCGACAAGCTCGCGCCGCTGATCGGCGCGGGGGAAAACGAAGTGGTCGTCACCGATACGATTTCGATCAACCTGTTCAAGCTGCTGTCCGCGGCGCTGCGCCTGCAGCACAGTCGCGATCCGAAGCGTCGCGTGATCGTATCGGAGCGCTCGAATTTCCCGACCGATCTGTATATCGCGCAAGGTCTGATCGAACAGCTCGACCGCGGCTACGAACTCCGTCTGATCGACGATCCGTCGGAGCTGCCCGCCGCGCTCGGCGACGACACGGCCATCGCGATGATCACGCACGTGAACTACCGCACGGGCTACATGCACGACATGCCCGCGTTGACGAAGATGATCCACGACGCGGGTGCGCTTGCGCTCTGGGATCTCGCCCATTCGGCCGGCGCGGTGCCGGTCGATCTGAACGGCGCGAACGCGGACTATGCCGTCGGTTGTACGTACAAGTATCTGAACGGCGGGCCCGGCTCGCCCGCGTTCGTGTGGGTCGCGGAGCAGCATCAGAACGCGTTTTCGCAACCGCTTTCGGGCTGGTGGGGACATCGCGCGCCGTTCGAAATGAACCCCACGTACCGTCCGGACGACGGCATCGGCCGCTTTCTGTGCGGCACGCAGCCGATGGTTTCGATGGCGCTCGTCGAATGCGGTCTCGACGTGTTCCTGCAGACCGACATGCAGGCGATCCGCAAAAAGTCGCTGGCGCTGACGGATCTCTTCATCGCACTCGTCGAGTCACGCTGCGGTGAATTTCCGCTGACGCTCGTCACGCCGCGCGAGCACGCGCAGCGCGGCTCGCATGCGAGCTTCGAGCATCCGAACGGCTACGAAGTGATGCAGGCGCTGATCGCACGCGGCGTGATCGGCGATTATCGCGAACCGCACGTGCTGCGGTTCGGCTTCACGCCGCTCTATACGCGCTACGTCGACGTATGGGACGCGGTCGAAACGCTGCGCGACGTGCTCGCGAACGAAACCTGGCGCGCGCCCGAATTCGCGACGCGCGGCGCGGTGACCTGAGGAGCACGCAATGACCGATCACATGCAGTTGCCCGGCGACGAACCCTCGCAAGGCTGTCCGTTCGGACATGGCGCGACCACGAGCGCCCATGCACCCCACGTTCCACCATCCAGCGCCGAAGGCTGGCACGACGCGCAACTCGATTTCTCGAAGTCGATGAGTTACGGCGACTATCTGTCGCTCGGATCGATCCTGTCGGCGCAGCATCCGCTTTCGCCGGATCACAACGAGATGCTGTTCATCATCCAGCATCAGACAAGCGAGCTGTGGATGAAGCTCGCGCTCTACGAACTGCGCGGCGCGCTCGCCTCCGTGCATGGCGACAGACTGCCGCCGGCGTTCAAGATGCTCGCACGCGTATCGCGCATCCTCGAACAGCTCGTGCAGGCGTGGAGCGTACTCGCGACGATGACGCCCTCTGAATACACCGCGATGCGGCCTTACCTGGGCGCGTCGTCCGGTTTTCAGTCGTATCAGTACCGGCAGCTGGAATTCCTGCTCGGCAACAAGAACGTGCAGATGCTGAAGCCTCACGTGCATCGCCCCGATGTGCTCGCCGAAGTGCAGGCCACGCTCGAAGCGCCGTCGTTCTATGACGAAGTGATCCGCCTGCTCGCGCGCCGCGGTTTCGCGATCGATCCGGAGCGGCTCGAACGGGACTGGACGCAACCCACCACGCACGACGCATCCGTCGAAGCGGCATGGCTCGAGGTGTATCGCAATCCATCGCAGCACTGGGAACTGTACGAGATGGCCGAAGAGCTGGTCGATCTGGAAGACGCGTTTCGCCAGTGGCGTTTCCGGCACGTGACGACCGTCGAGCGGATCATCGGTTTCAAGCAGGGCACGGGCGGCACGAGCGGCGCGCCGTATCTGCGCAAGATGCTCGACGTCGTACTGTTTCCGGAACTGTGGCACGTGCGCACGGTGCTTTGAAGCGGCGCAGTAACGCTTCAGCGTTCGCAGCGCGCGCCGGCCGGTGTCTGCGGGAGCGTCGCCGGATCGTGTGAGGTGAGCACGGTCACCCGGCGGCAAACGACGCCACTGTTTCAGCGGGCCTCGCCGGCGGTGCTTCCGGCCCCACGGCGCTTGCGGCATTGAGCTGCTGGTACGCGCGGAACTTCGACGGCGGCATCCCTTTCAGCAGCAGGAACTGGCGGTTGAAATTCGACAGGTTGTTAAAGCCGACCTGATAGCAGATATCGGTGATGCTCAATTCGTCCGACATCAGCAGCTGGCACGCCATGTTGATGCGCAGACGGTTGACGTACTGCACGAACGGCAGGCCGGTATGGCGGCGAAAGTAACGCGAGAACGCGCTGACGCTTTGTCCGGCAAGCTGCGCGAGATCGGCTTCGCGCATCGGCTGCGCGAGGTTCTTGCCGATATACGCCAGCGCGTGATTGATGCGCGTCGATGCATAGCCCGACGGATCGGTTTGCCAGGCCGCGCTCGCAAGCGTCCTGCGCCCGGTGCATTGCGCGAGCAGTTCGAGCAGTTGCAGGAACAGCGTGATGCGCCGGAAGCCATGCGCGTGGAGCAGTTCCGTCAACACGGGCTTCGCGGCCTCACCGGCGGCTTCGTCGAACAGCAGGCCCGAGCGCGAATCCTCGAGCATCGTTTCGATGTGCCTCAACTCGGGAAACGTATCGATGCACTTCGCGATGAAATCGGCGCCGAACTGCAGCACGAGACAGCGCTGCTCGACGGTCTCGCCGCGCGGCACTTCGCTGACCCAGTTGTGCGGGAGATTCGGGCCCGTCATCACCAGATTGCCCGGCGCAAAACTGCCGATGTAATCGCCGACGAACACCTTGCCCGTCGTCGCGGTGATCAGGTGAATCTCGTATTCAGGGTGAAAGTGCCAGCGCACGGTGCGATATGGATAACCGTGCGACCACACCTTGAACGATTCGTCGCGGCGTACGGCTACCAGTTCGAGATCGGGTTGCACGGAGCCCTCCTGATGACGTCGCGTGCGCTTCATGCGGCAGCAGCCGCATGCAAACACCGTTGCAGGCGGGGGACGGCCTTCGATGCCGGTGCGATCGCGATCATCCCGTGTCTTCCTCCATTGGACGTTGGGCGCCCGCGACCTGTGCGGGTGCCTCCTGCACAGTGCGCCGCGACACTTCATCTTGTATAGCGAAAAGTAGACGTCAACCGCGTTTCTATCCACTCAAAATGAAACCGTGTACCGATACTTTTTTGCATCGGGGTAAGCACTGACCCGCAAAAGGTCAAATTTGATGCACCGCAGCAGCCAGAGTCTGGCGGCTGCGTTGGCGCACTGCACACCGCTACCGGCAACGCGCGAAAAGCCTTTCACGCCGCGCTGCGCCACAGAAAGCGCCTCGCATTGCCTTGACTTTCGATTCGCCGGATACGATCATTCGTTCACACACAGAGCAAATGATCTCTCATCGAGAAAAGCGCACGCTCAAAGACGTGCGCGCCAGTACAGCAACCATCTTGCATGGGACCGGAGTAAGCGCTTTGCACCAACTCTGGTCGACCGCAATAACTTGCATGGGACCAGAGTAAGGCGCTAAAGCGCCAACTCTGGTCGACAGGAGACGAGTATGAGCAGCGACGCGAACGTCCAGGTGATCCTGCACATCGGCGCGGGATCGTTTCACCGCGCACATCAGGCGTGGTATCTGCACCGGCTCAACGCAGCGCGCGCGGCCGGCGAGCCGCAGTGGTCGCTGACCGTCGGCAATATCCGTGGCGACATGAACGCCGTGCTGGAGGCGCTTGCCTCGCAGGACGGCGTCTACACGCTCGAAACCGTCACGCCGCACGGCGAGCGTGCGTACGAAACCATCCGCTCGATCGAACGCGTGCTGCCGTGGTCGGCCGATCTCACCGGGCTCGTCGAAGCCGGTTCCGATCCGGCCTGCAGGATCATCGCGTTCACGGTCACCGAAGGCGGCTATTACCTCGACGAACACGACCACCTCGACACCGCCAACGCCGATCTCGCCGCCGACCTCAAAGGCGGCCGCACGACCATCTATGGCGCACTCTCAGCGATCCTCGAAGCGCGCATGAAACGCAATGCAGGCCCCGTCACGCTGCAGTCGTGCGACAACCTGCGCAGCAACGGCGAGCGTTTTCACGCGGGCATGAGCGAGTTTCTCGACCGGCGCGGCGACGCGACGCTCAAAACCTGGTTCGACGCGAACACGAGCTCGCCGAATTCGATGGTCGACCGCATCACGCCGCGCCCCACGGACGACGTCCGTGAACGCGTGCTCGCCGCAACCGGCTTCAACGACGCCTGCCCGGTGATGGGCGAAGCGTTCATCCAGTGGGTGATCGAAAACAACTTTCGTGCGGGGCGTCCCGCGTGGGAAAAGGTCGGCGCGGAACTGGTCGAATCGGTGCTGCCCTACGAGGAAGCGAAGATCCGCATCCTGAACGCGACGCACAGCTGCATCGCGTGGGCGGGGACGCTCGTCGGGCTGCGCTATATCCACGAAGGCACGATCGACACCGATATCCAGAAGTTCGCGTACGACTACGTCACGCAGGACGTGATCCCGTGTCTCACGCCGAGCCCGCTCGACCTCGAACGCTATCGCGATGTCGTGCTGGAACGCTTCAGCAATCCGTTCATCCAGGACACGAACCAGCGCGTGGCCGCCGACGGCTTTTCCAAGATCCCCGGCTTCATCGCGCCGACGCTTGCGGAATGCTTCGCGCGCGGCGTCGAACCGGCGGCCACCGCGATGCTGCCCGCGCTGTTCTTCCGCTTCCTCGACCGCTGGCAGGCTGGCAAGCTGCCGTACGCATATCAGGACGGCGTGATGGACGAGAGCGTCGCGCGCGGTTTCTTCGCCGCGCCGGACCCGCTACAGGCGTTCTGCGCCGACCGTCTCCTGTGGGGCAGCATGGCGCAGACACCGAAGCTCGAAAACGCGCTGCGGGCTGCCGTGGGCCGCGTCGATGCGTGGCTCGCAAAGCGGGGCTGACGACGCGCGATCGACGGATCGACACAACAGCACGTGGTGAAACACGGTCTCGAGGTGCATGCACGCGAGCCAGGTCTAATGCGCATGGCGACGGCCGCCGTGTGCGGATAAAGTAGCGCATCCCAATGACGAAGGTTCCGCGCCCATGTATCTCGGCATCGACCTCGGCACGTCCGAAGTAAAAGTCCTGCTGCTCGCACCCACCGGGCGCGTGATCGGCACCGCGGGCTCACCGTTCACCGTTTCGCGTCCGCATCAGCGTTGGGCCGAGCAGAATCCGGCCGACTGGTGGGACGGCACACGCGCCGCGCTCGCCGCGCTGCGTGCACGTCATCCCGACGAATTCGCGCAGATTCGCGGCATCGGCCTGTCGGGCCAGATGCACGGCGCCGTGCTGCTCGATGCTGAAGATCGCGTACTGCGCCCGGCGATCCTGTGGAACGACATGCGCAGCGTCGACGAATGCGGCGAGCTGACCGCACGCGCGCCCGAGCTGCATCGCATCGCGGGCAATCTCGCGATGCCCGGCTTCACCGCGCCGAAGCTGCTGTGGGTACAGCGGCACGAACCTGAACGCTTCCGCAAGACGGCCTGCGTGCTGCTGCCGAAGGATTACCTGCGTCTGATGCTCACCGGCGAGAAAGTGTCCGATCCGTCGGATGCGGCCGGCACGCTGTGGCTCGACGTCGCGAAGCGCGACTGGTCGGACGCGTTGCTCGCCGCGTGCGACATGCGTCGCGCGCAGATGCCGCGGCTTGCCGAAGGCAGCGCGCCGTCGGGCACGTTACGGCCGCAGGTGGCACGCGAATTCGGCCTGAAGGACGGCGTCGTGGTGGCGGCCGGCGGAGGCGACAACGCGACCAGCGCGATCGGCATCGGCGCGATCCAGCCGGGCGACGGCTTCGTGTCGCTCGGGACGTCAGGCGTGCTGTGCGTGGTCGGCGACCGGTTCCGGCCGAACCCTTCATCGGCGGTACACGCGTTCTGTCATGCGATTCCTGATCGCTGGCATCAGATGAGCGTGGTGCTCTCGGCGGCAAGCTGTCTGCGCTGGGTCTGCAAGCTCACATCGACCGACGAGCCGACGCTGCTCGCCGAAGTCGCCGCCCTTCCGCACGACGCGCTCGCTACCGCGCCGCTCTTTCTGCCCTATCTCTCGGGCGAACGCACGCCGCACAACGACCCGTACGCACAGGGCGTGTTCTTCGGCATGACGCACGCGACCGATCGCGCGCTGCTTGGCTACGCCGTGCTCGAAGGCGTGACGCTCGCGC
The DNA here is from genome assembly GCF_907164575.1 of Paraburkholderia gardini. GTDB lineage: Bacteria > Pseudomonadota > Gammaproteobacteria > Burkholderiales > Burkholderiaceae > Paraburkholderia > Paraburkholderia gardini. Next base: position 11,211 of record NZ_CAJQYY010000008.1, on the reverse strand, counting down.
TCACCGATGGCCTCGACGCGCTGCGTGCCGCCGGCACCGAAGCGCGCGCGCTGTCGCTGATCGGCGGCGGCGCGCGCAGCAACTACTGGGCGCAACTGCTCGCCGACGCGCTCGACACACCGACGCGCAAGCACGGCGGCGGTGAAACCGGCGCGGCACTCGGCGCGGCCCGGCTCGGCTGGCTCGCAGCCGGCGGCGATCCAGCGACCGTGCTGACGAAGCCGCCCGTCGAAATCGAATTCACACCGGACCCCGCACGGCATGCCGCGTTGCGCGCACGGCTCGACGCGTACCGCGCGCTCTACCGGCATGTGCGGCCGCTCTTCGATCCGGCGCGCGCGCCACTGGCGTGAGCCATTGATGTGCGCGCGTCCGGCGTCTGGACGCGCAACTGGTTTTAGAAAGACGACTGCTATCATCGGCGCGCGACCGATTTCCGTTCGTCGCCGCACCGAACCCTGTCACGCGGCGCAAGCCGCTCACGTCAAAGATCCATCGTGTCCAGGTCTACCGAAAAACTCGATCTCGCCACCCGCGCCGCGTGGCTCTATTACGTCGCGGGCAACACCCAGAACGAGATCGCGGAAAAGCTCCAGGTGTCGCGCCCGGTCGCGCAGCGGCTCGTCGCGTTCGCGGTCGAAAAGAACCTGATTCGCGTGCGCGTCGATCATCAGCTGGCCGACTGCCTCGCGCTTGCCGACCAGCTGTCGAAGCGCTACGGGTTGTCGTTCTGCGAAATCGTCCCGGTCGACGACGACACGCCCGAAGAGATCGACCGCAAGCTGGCCGTCGCCGGCGCGCAGGTGATGGAGCGCTATCTGCTCGAGGAAAAGCCGATGATCGTCGCGGTGAGCAGCGGGCGTACGCTGAAGGCCGCCGTCGACCAGATCGCGCAGCTCGACCGGCCGCAGCACCGGCTGGTGTCGATGGTGGGCGCGATCGCGCAGGACGGCTCGTCGAACCGCTACGACGTCGCGCTGCATATCTCCGAGAAAACCGGCGGCAAGCACTTTTTGCTGCCCGCGCCGCTCATCGCCGATAACGAAGCCGAGCGCGCGCAGTGGGTCAATCACCGGCTGTATCGCATCGTCGAATCGCTGTCGGGGTCGGCGGATGTCGCGTTTGTCGGAATCGGCAATATCGGGCCGGACTGTCCGCTGCATGAGGACGGGTTCATCACGTCGGCCGAAGTGAAGGATCTGGTTCAGCGCGGCGCGGTGGCGGAAATGCTGGGGCTGCCGATCAGCGCATCGGGCGCGCGGGTCGTCTCGCCGACCGGCAATCGCGTCACGAGCCTCTATCTGGATTCGCCGCCGAAACGGCCGACGATCGGCTTCGCCGGCGGCGAGCGCAAACGCGATGCGGTAATCGCGGCGTTGAAGGGCGGCTGGCTGTCGGGTCTGGTGACCGACGAACGCTGCGCGCGCGCGGCGCTGGAAGAGGGAACACAAGAGGCGGCCAAAACCGGCCGCAAGCGCTAACGCAAAAAAAGCCGCGCCGCCGGGGAGACAGCAGACGGCGCAGCAGTCAGTTGCCCGTTCAGGTCTTGCAGCGCGGCTGGAGTGAACACCGCGCTGCAGGCACCCCGAAGCGTCAGGCCGCCAGCACTTCGATGATCTTGCGCTCGAACGCCTGACCGTCAGCATCGAACAGATGGCAGTGATCCGGCGTGGCGCCCAGCTTCAACGTCTCGCCACGTTCATGGCGCTCCAGCGGCGGAATACGCGCGATGACGCCATCTGGTGCCACGCTCGATTCGGCATACAGATACGCCGCATCGCCGAGCGATTCGATCGCCATCGTCTTCACCGAAACACCGTATTCGCCCGAATTCACGTGCGTGTGTTCAGGCCGGATACCGACCGTCACCTTGTCGCCCTCCTTCACCTTCGAAGGCTCCACGGCCACGCGCTGCATTTCGCCCGTGTCGTAGCGCACCGTCACGCCCTCGGCTGTCACCGACTGCACCGTGCCTTCGAAGAAGTTCATCTTCGGCGAACCGATAAAGCCCGCGACAAAACGGTTCGCCGGCGCGTGATACAGGCGGTTCGGGCTGCCGACCTGCTCGATGTTCCCCGCCGACAGCACGACGATCTTGTCGGCGAGCGTCATGGCTTCGACCTGATCGTGCGTCACGTAGATCATCGTGGTCTTCAGTTCGTCGTGCAGGCGTGCGAATTCGAGGCGCATCTTCACGCGCAATGCCGCATCGAGATTCGACAACGGTTCGTCGAACAGGAACACTTTCGGCTTGCGCGTGATCGCGCGGCCAATCGCGACGCGTTGACGCTGGCCGCCCGACAGCTGCTTCGGCTTGCGGTCGAGCAGATGGTCGATGTGCAGGATCTTCGCTGCGTTGCGTACGGCTGCGTCGATTTCCGGCTTTTTCGTGCCGGCGAGTTTCAGGCCGAAGGCCATGTTGTCGTACAGCGTCATGTGCGGATAAAGCGCGTACGACTGGAACACCATCGCGATGCCGCGTTTGGCCGGCGGAATGTCGTTCACGCGCACGCCGTCGATGTTCAGGTCGCCGCTGCTGATGTCCTCGAGGCCGGCGATCATGCGCATCAGCGTCGATTTTCCGCAGCCGCTCGGGCCGACGAATACGACGAACTCGCCGTCCGCGATGTCGAGGTTGATGTTGCGCATCACTTCGGTTTCGTCGTAGCGCTTCGCGATGTCGCGCAGGGTCAGGCTTGCCATGATGTGTCTCCCGATGGTGCTGCTGGTGCTTCCACTTTCACGTTAATCGTGCGCGCCGCTTCGCATCAATGCGAGCCGATGGCGACGCGCTCCATCCATTGTGTGACGAATACCGGCAGTTGTCGCATGTCGTCGAACACATGTACCGCACCGGCTGCGCGCAGCGCCTCGATTTGCACCTCGCTCGCGTGGCCGCCGCCGATAAAGCCGATCACCGTCATGCCGGCCGCGTTCGCCGCGCTCACGCCAGTCACGCTGTCTTCGACGACGAGACATGCGTCCGGCGTCAGATTCAAACCGCGCGCGGCCGCCAGATAGACGTCAGGCGCGGGCTTCGGGTGCGCCACGCTGTCGGCGCAAAACACGCGCTCGCCGAAAAATTCGACGAGCCCGGTACGCGCCAGCACCGCCTGCACGTAGGCCGTGTTGCTGTTGCTCGCACAGGCCTTGCGCAGCGCAATCTGCCCAAGCGCCGCGACGATGCCCTCGACGAGCGGCGCTTCCATCGCGCCGGCGCTCACCGCTTCGCGGATCGCTTCGATATCGGCGGCGCTCAGCGTGCGCTCGAGACGCGCGGCCGTCGCATCGAGCACGTGCTCGGTGCGCATGCCGAGCAGCGGCATCACCACAGGCGCGACATCCGCGTCGGGCCAGCGCGATTCCAGCTCGTGCACGAGCATCCGGGCGGCGATCGCTTCACTGTCGATCAGCACACCGTCGCAATCGCAGATCAGCGCGTGAGTCGACACGGTCATTTGACCGCCCCGAACGTCAGGCCGCGCACCAGCTGCTTCTGCGACAGCCAGCCGACGATCAGGATCGGCGCGACCGCCAGCAGCGAAGCCGCCGAGAGCTTGGCCCAGAAGAGGCCTTCAGGACTCGAATACGAAGCGATGAAAACCGTCAGCGGCGCGGCGTTCGAACTCGACAGGTTGATGCTCCAGAACGCTTCGTTCCACGACAGGATCACGAGCAGCAGCGACGTCGACGCAAGACCTGGCAATGACATCGGCATCAGCAGATAGACGATTTCCTGCCACGTCGCCGCGCCGTCGATCCGTCCTGCTTCGAGAATGTCGCGCGGTATTTCAGCGAAGTACGTGAACGACATCCAGACCGCGATCGGCAGGTTGATGAGCGTATAGACGATCACAAGGCCGGACACCGTGTCGAGCAGTCCGGTGTCTTTCCACAGCAGATAGATCGGCACCAGCACGCCGACGGACGGCATCATCTTCGTCGACAGCATCCACAGCAGCACTTTCTGCGTGCGGCGCGTCGGGAAGAACGCCATCGCGTACGCGGCCGGCACGGCGAGGATCAGGCACAGCACCGTCACGCCCACGGAAATCAGGATCGAATTCCATGCGAACGCAAAGTAATTGCTGCGCGCGAACACCTCGCGAAAGCTGTCGAGCGTCGGCGTGAAAAAGAGCGACGACGAATACGCCTGCTGCTCCGTCTTGAACGCGGTGATCGTCATCCAGAAGATCGGGAAGAACAGCAGCAACGCTATGAACCATGCGAGGATGCCGGGGATGCTGCGTCGAAGCTTCGCCATCGGCGAATTGATCGACGAAGCAGGTGCAGCGGAAGTGGCAGCAAGCTGGCTCATTTTTCGTACTCCCCTTTCAGGTTCTTCGCGAGCATACGCACGAGGAAGATCGACACGATATTCGCCAGCACCACCGCGAGAATCCCGCCAGCGGAAGCCAGCCCGACGTCGAACTGCTGAAGCCCGAGCGAGTAGATCAGGTACGACAGATTGGTTGTCGCCGTGCCCGGACCGCCACCCGTCGTCGTATAGATTTCAGCAAAGATCGACAGCAGGAAAATCGTTTCCATCATCACCACCACCGCGATCGCGCGTCGCAGATGAGGCAGCGTGATGTAGAAGAACATCGAGATCGGGCCGGCGCCGTCGATACGCGCCGCTTCCTTCTGTTCCTGATCGAGCGACTGGATCGCCGTGAAGAGAATCAGGAACGCGAACGGCAGCCACTGCCACGCGACGATCATCACGATGGCGGTCAGCGGATAGTTGGCGAACCAGTCGACCGGCGTGAGACCGATCGCGCGCATGCCTTGCGCGACGAGACCGTACACCGGATGCAGGATCATGTTCTTCCAGATCAGCGCGCTGACCGTCGGCATCACGAAGAACGGCGCGATGGCGAGCAGACGCGCCACGCCCATGCCGTAGAACTTGCGGTCGAACAGCACCGACATCAGGATTCCGCCGACCACGGTAATGATCAGCACCGAGCCGATCAGCTCCAGCGTGATCAGGATCGACGGTCCAAAGGCCGGATCGGTGGCGAGATACTTGTAGTTGTCCAGACCCGCGAAACCCTTCAGATCGGGATTGAGCAGGTTGTAGCGCGAGAACGAAAACCAGATCGTCATCGCGAGCGGAATCACCATCCACAACACCAGAACGGCAACCGATGGCGAAACCAGCCAGCGTGCGGACGCCGCCTTGCGGGTCTCGCGTTCCTTTTCGGTCTGGGGATGAACTTGCATGAGAGGAAGGCGCAGATGACGCATGATCGGACCACCTGTCTGGTAGTACGCGGGCTGCAGGACACCGGCAGCCCGCTGAGCTGCTGCGTTCCGGCTGACGCGTGAACGTCAGCCGGCGCTTTGACCGCGGGTTACTTCTACTTCTGGTAACCCGCCTGACGCACGGCGCGATCGGCGGTTGCCTGACCGGCTGCGAGCGCCTGATCGACCGTCATCTGGCCTGCTATGGCACCCGAGATGCTCTGGCCGACCACCGTACCGAACGACTGGAACTCCGGGATGCCGACGAACTGCACACCGGTGTACGGCACGGGCTTCGCGGTCGGATGATTCGGGTCCGCCGTTTCAATTGCCTTCAGCACGAAGCTCGCGAACGGCGCGGCCTTCTGGTACTCGGGACGCGCATACGTCGACTGACGCGTGCCCGGCGGCACCGATGCCCAGCCTTCATCCTTCGCGACGAGCTCGATGTACTGCTTCGAGGTCGCCCACGAGATGAACTTCTTCGCGGCTTCCTGCTGCTTCGACGACTTCGGAATCGCCAGCGCCCACGACCACAGCCAGTGCGACCCGTTCGGCGTGACTTCCGTCGGCGCCGCGGCGAAACCGATCTTGTCGGCGACCTGCGACTGCGACTTGTTGTAGAGCATGCCGGCCGCGACCGTCGCGTCGATCCACATCGCGCACTTGCCCGAGGACATCAGCGTCAGGTTTTCGTTGAAGCCATTCGAGCTGGCTCCCGGAGGGCCGTCTTTCTTCAGCAGGTCGACGTAGAAGTTCACCGCCTTCTTCCATTCCGGCGACGTCAGCTGCGCGTGCCACTTTTCGTCGAACCAGCGGCCGCCGAACGTGTTGACGAGCGTTGTCACGTACGCCATGTTTTCGCCCCAGCCCGCCTTGCCGCGCAGACAGATGCCGTATGTGCCGCTGGCCTTGTCGGTGAGCTTGTCGGCGAACTCCTTGATCTGGTCGTAGGTCGGCTGGTCGGGCATCTTCAGGCCCTTCGCCGCGAACAGGTCCTTGCGGTAGAACGTCATCGAGCTTTCGACGTAGAACGGCAGCGCGTACAACTGGTTGTTGTACGACAGGCCGTCGCGCGCGCTCTTCACGACGTCGTTGAGATCGTAGTCGGCGGAGAGGCCCGAGATCGGCGCGAGCCAGCCGCGCTTGCCCCACTGCGGTGCTTCATACGTGCCGATCATCATCACGTCGAACTGGCCGCTGTTGGTCGTGATATCGGTCGTGGCGCGCTGGCGCAGCACGTTTTCCTCGAGAATCACCCAGTTCAGCTTGACGTCCGGATTGGCCTGCTCGAAGTTCGACGAGAGCTTCTTCAGTTCGATCATGTCCGGGTTGTTGAGGGCTGCGATCGTGACGGTCGCGGCCGATGCGTTCAACGCGGCACACGCGGCCGCACTGGCGCCGAATAGCTTGAGCGCGGTCTGCAAGGCGGGTTTCATGGTTGTCTCCTTCTGGATTAGTCGTTCTTCGTGTGATGCTTCTGGCGGATGGGTACAGCGTGCTGGTTCAGCTCATCCAGTTGCCGCCGTCGACGTTGAGCGTCTGGGCGGTGATGTAATCGGCGTCGGCGGAGGCCAGGAACAGCGCCGCGCCGGTCAGGTCGTCCGGCACGCCCATGCGGCCGAGCGGCACCGCTTCGCCGACAAGACGCTTCTTCTCGCCGGGCGGACGGTTTTCATAGCGTGCGAAGAGGGCATCGACCTCCGTCCACATCGGCGTATCCACGACGCCCGGTGCAATGCCGTTCACATTGATCTTGTGCGGCGCGAGTGCGAGCGCGGCGGATTGCGTATAGCTCAGCACGGCGGCCTTGGTCGCGCAGTAATGCGACACGAGCGCCTCGCCGCGGCGGCCTGCCTGCGACGACATGTTGATGATCTTGCCGCCCTGCCCCTGCTCGACCATCTGCTGCGCGACCCGCTGCATCAGAAAGAACATGCCCTTCACGTTGACTGCGAAGAGACGGTCGAACACATCCCAGGATTCGTCGAGGATCGGGCGCATGTCGAAAAGCGCCGCGTTGTTGAAGAGAATGTCGATGCGGCCAAAGCGCCCGAGCGTAGCCGACACGATGCGCTCGATGTCGTCGCGCCGCGTGACGTCGGCGGAAACCGTCAGCACGCGCTCGCCGTGGCTTTGCGTCAGCGCCTGCGCGAACCCGCTCGCGGGCTTCACGTCGACGAGCACGCAGCGCGCGCCTTCGTCGAGATAGCGCCGGGCCACTGCTTCGCCGATTCCGCTGCCTGCACCAGTCAGGATCGCCACTTTGTCCTGCAATCGCGCGTTCAATGCTGTCTCCAGTTCCTTCGATATTCCGCGCAGTGAGCGAACGCCCATTACGCGAACAATTGCTCTGTTGGTGATCGAATGATCGGATACGCAATGGGTCATGTCAAGGCGCAATGCAGGATTTCGATGCTGCAACGCGGCAGTGTTTACCCGCCTCCAGCCTGGCTCTCCCCGCACTGAACAGCTCGCAAGCAAACGCGCTATACCAAAAAATTCGCGATATGTTATATCATTCTCGACTCGCGACAGGATGAGGTCGGCTTCGAATCTGTCTGTCCGCCTGCACGCGCCCTCGCCCATCTTTCAAGGACCCGACGACTATGATGAGAACACCTGGCTCGCTGTGGAATCGCGTGCGGCACGCGCGCGTCGTATCGACGTGTCTGGCAGCGGGCGCGCTCATGCTGGCGGCCGGCCATCCCGCCTTTGCCGCCGACGTGAAGATTCCAGTGGTGGCCGCGGAGAATTTCTACGGCGATGTCGTGCGTCAACTGGGCGGCGATCATGTGAGCGTGGTGAGCATCCTCAGCAATCCGGATCAGGATCCGCACCTGTTCGAGGCCAGCCCGAAGACGGCACGCGCGTTGCAGAACGCGAGCCTTGTCGTGTACAACGGCGCCGACTACGATCCGTGGATGACGAAGCTGCTCGGCGCATCGAAGAACACGAAGCGCACGACGATCGTCGCGGCGGACCTCACCGACCACAAGAGCGGCGACAATCCGCATCTCTGGTACGCGCCCGGCACGATGCCGGCGGTGGCGCGCGCGGTAAGCGCGGCGCTCGTCGCCGCCGATCCTTCGAACAAAACGGCGTACGATGCGAACCTCGCGACGTTTCTGGATTCGCTGAAGCCGGTCGATGCGAAGATCGCCGCGTTGCGCGCCAGCTATGCGCACGCGCCCGTCACAGCGACGGAGCCGGTTTTTGGCTACATGTCGGACGCAATCGGTCTGGACATGCGGAACATGCGTTTCCAGCTCGCCGCGATGAATGACACGGAAGCGAGCGCATCGGATATCGCCGCGTTCGAGCGCGATCTGCGTGGCAAACGCGTGCGCGTACTGATCTACAACAGCCAGGCAACCGAGGCGCTCACGAAACGCATGTTGAAGCTCGCGCAGCAGTCGAACGTGCCGACGGTCAGCGTCACCGAGACGCAGCCGGCCGGCAAGACGTTCCAGCAATGGATGCTGTCGCAACTCGACGACCTCGGCATGGCGCTAGCAAAGGGCGATGCTACTGGCAACGCAAAGGGACAATCGCAATGACACCGACTGGCGCCGCGCCGCGCGGCTCCGCACCTGTGCTCGAACTCGATCGCGTCACGCTCGAGATGGGCGGCCGCGCGATCCTGAGCGACGCGAGCCTCGTCGTGAACCAGAACGAGTTCATCGGCGTGCTCGGGCCGAACGGCGCGGGCAAGACCACCCTGATGCGCGCGGTGCTCGGTCTCGTGCCGGCCGCGAACGGCGCGATCCGCGTGCTGGGCGAGACGGTCGAACGGGGCAATCCGTCGATCGGCTATATGCCGCAGACGCGCAGCGCGCTCGCCGGCCGCCGCGTGCGGGGCCGCGATTTCGTCGCGATGGCCGCCGATGGACATCGCTGGGGCCTGCCGCATCACAACGCGAAGGCACGCAAGGAAGTCGATCGCGTGCTCGAACTGGTCGGCGCGCGCGAACTCGCGATGCGGCCATTGTCGGAGCTGTCGGGCGGCGAGCGTCAGCGGCTGCTGCTTGCGCAATGTCTGCTCGGCAATCCGCGTCTGCTGCTGCTCGACGAACCGCTCATCAGCCTCGATCCGCATCATCAGAAAAACGTCGTCGAACTTGTGCGGCGGGTGCAGCAGGAACTCGGCATCACCGTGCTCTTCTCCGCGCACGAACTGAATCCGCTGCTGCACGCGCTCGACCGCGTGCTGTATCTCGGCAGCGGCGTGGCGGCGCTCGGCACCGTCGATGAAGTGATCACGAAGCCCGTGCTGTCGCGGCTCTATGGCTCGGCGATCGACGTGATGCGCGTGAACGGCCGCATCTTCGTGATGTCCGGCGACGTCGAAGTCGAAAAGCACGATCACGAACACGAAGACGATCATGGCCACGACCACGGCAGCGGCCACGCGCACGGTCATGACCACGGACATGCGCATTCACACGCAAAGACGCACGGACACACGCACGATGTTTGAATACGATTTCATGGTGAACGCATTCGCCGCGTCGGGGATCGTCGCGGTGCTGGCGGGCATCGTCGGCTATTTTCTGGTGATGCGCGGGCAGACGTTCGCCGGCCATGCGCTCTCGCACGTCGGTTTTACCGGCGCGACCGGCGCCGTGCTGATCGGCGTCTCGCCGATCTGGGGGATGATCGGCTTCACGCTCGCCGCGGGTGTCGGCATGGGCGCGCTCGGTGAGCGGCTGGCCGGACGCGACGTCGCGATTGGCGTGATTCTCTCGCTCGCGCTCGGCTTCGGCCTGCTGTTCCTGCACTTCTTCACCGCGTACGCGACGCAGGTCACCGCGCTGCTGTTCGGCAACGTGCTCGGCGTGAATACGTCGACGCTCGCGGTGCTCACCGGCCTCGGCATCGTCAGTCTGCTGGCGCTCGCGGCGATCATGCGGCCGCTGCTGTTCGCGTCGTTGCAGCCGGAACTCGCCGAAGCGAAAGGCGTATCGCTGCGGCTCGTCTCGGTGCTGTTTCTTGCGATCGCGGCGCTCGCCGTCGCGGCGTGTACGCAGATCGTCGGCGTGCTGCTGGTGTTCACGCTGATGGTGGGCCCGGCGGCGGCCGCGCAGAATTTCACGACGCGGCTTTCCAGCGGCCTCGTTCTCGCCGCGCTGCTCGCGCTCGCGCAGGCGTGGCTTGGCGTCACGCTCGCCTTCTACACCGACTGGCCGACGAGCTTCTGGATCACCGCGTTGGCTGCGCTGGTATACGGGGCGAGTTTGTTGCGCCAGCGCTAGCCTTCGGTTTCGCCCGCAACAAAGGGACGCCGCAGATGATCCGGCGTCCCTTTGTCACGTCTGGCTGAACGCGGCGCCTACCCGAACAGCACCTTCGCGTGATGCGCGAGATGATCCTCGATGAAACTCTGGATGAAGTAGTAACCGTGATCGTAGCCTTCATGCCGACGCAGCGTCAGCGGTTGTCCCGCGGCGCGGCACGCCGCTTCGAACACATCCGGATTGAGCTGTTCGGCGAGAAACTGGTCCGACAAACCCTGGTCGATCAGGATGCCTTCGGCGAACCGGTGCGAAGCGCGCGCCACCAGTTCGCTCGAATCGTACTGCTGCCACGCGCCGCGATCTTCGCCGAGATAGCCCGTGAACGCCTTCACGCCCCAAGGACACCGCGACGGCGCCGCGATCGGCGCGAACGCCGACACCGAGCGGAAGATCTCCGGATTACGCAGCGCGATCATCAACGCGCCGTGCCCACCCATCGAGTGACCGAAAATGCCAAGTCGTTCGCCATCGATCGCGAGATTCGTCAGCACGGTTTCGCGCAGCTCGTCGCGCACGTACGAGTACATGCGGAAATGCTTCGACCACGGTTCCTGCGTCGCGTCGACGTAGAAACCCGCGCCGACGCCGAAGTCCCACGCCGCGCTTTCGTTCGGGATGCCGGCGCCGCGCGGGCTCGTATCCGGCGCGATCAATGCGATGCCATGTT
>NZ_CAJQYY010000007.1 GCF_907164575.1 Paraburkholderia gardini | reverse complement strand
TTCCAGATAAGATTTCTGAACCTCAGAACCGGACATTTCTAAAAAGTCCAGACCCGGACATTTGAAACCAGCCTCGACATGGTGTAACGGTTTGGCTCCTTAACGACGAAAGTTCACACCCGGCGATTCTCTCCAGTTCGCCAATCATGGCCTGCTGCAACTCCGGGTTGCCATAATTCAGCTGAACCGTGTCGGGCCAGCCATCGAAGTATGGATCGCGACCGTGAGCCAGCAAAAGCGGCCCTGTCCTTGATTCGACCCAGCAGTAGTTTTGCGGTGAGCGAGCCAGGTCAGCCTCGTTGCCATGAACAAAGTAGTCCGGATGCTCGTCGATCCATGGGTGATCCGGCGCCATGTGATTCGGCACGAAGTCGAGCATCAGTTTCAGTCCGCGCCGCTGCAGCCGCTGTCGCAATCGGGCGAGCGATTCAGGGGTGCCGAGATCGCGATGGATGCTGTAGCTCTGAATGGCGAAGCCCGAACCCGCGATGTCTTCGATCTTGAGGTCCGACAGCGTTTGCGCGAACTCGTGTCGCCATTCAGGCTTTGCACGCGAAACTTGGGGCATGAACAAGGTAAGCGCAATTTCCTATCATAAGCCCTGAAGTTATGAAAGTTCGTGCACTTATGTGGATGTCTGTATAAACGGCCTACCGCTTTAAATCTCGTGCGGCGAACGCCTGATCAAACTGCCGGGCTCGCTGCACTTCGTCGCTGTGCAGATAGGTCGACGTCGTGGAGATCGAGGAATGGCGCAGATTGTCGCGCACCATGATCAGCTCGGCGCCTCGCGCCAGCGCGTGTGACGCGTGCGTGTGCCTCATCCAATGCGGGCTCGCCCGGCGCAGCCTCTCGGCCGTCGCGGGCCGCTCGTCCTGGATCGCGTCGGCCACCAGCACGAAGAACCGCCGCAGCACGCGCCAGAGCCGCGTGCTTTCGATGCCTGCGCCGTCCTCCTCAAGGCTTGCGACAAGCGGCGCCGCCGGGTTCCAGCGAGCGGGCGTGACCGGCAGGCCCCGCTGCACGAGATAGTGGTCGAGTGCCGTTCGCGCAAGCGGCGGCAATGCAACCTTACCGCGCTTGCCACCCTTGCCGAGCACGTGCAGCCAGTGATCGCCTTGCTCGTCCCAGCGAATGTCGGCGAGCGTCGCGCCAACCAGCTCGCTGGCGCGCAGGCCCGTCGCATAGCCGAAGTCCAGCAGAAACCGCAGGCGCTGCGCGGCCGGCTCGCTCCAGCCGCAGGACCATTCGAGGCCGTCGGCAACGGTGCGGATCAGCAGCCACTCGCCCTCCGAGAAGCCCCGCGACACGTCCAGTCCCGCGCCCAGCGCGTGGCTCTTGACCTTGACGCCGGCGAATGGATTCGCCAGCACGTAGCGCTGCTCGACCAGCCAGCGGAACAGCGCCGACAGGACGTTCAGTGCGTATGCCGCCGATCGGGGTGAGAGCGCGCCGGTGAACGGCCGCCATTCAATACTGCGCCGCGGCCGCGACGGCCCGACCCAACGCTCGCGCGGCGAAGGGCGGCGCAGGAAGGCACGATACGCGATCGCGTCGTCGGTAGTGAGCGACGACAGCGCACGGCCGCGCTCGACGATTGCCCACAGGATCAGACGTTCCGCTTCCTTGCGGTAGGCGCGCTGCGTGGCGGCCGATTCGTGCAGCGACAGCCAGGATTGGATCGCCTCGTAATCGTTGGACGCACTCAGCAGGCAGGGGGCCCGCGGCGCGCGGAACTGTCCTTGCGAGCCGTCGACTTCGTGCGGCACACCCAACTGTTCCCACGGCACGATGTTCCCGGCCGGTGCGGCGACGATCAACGCCCGCGCCCGTTCGGTCAACGCCGGGTACGTGGCAAAAAACGCCTCCACGCGGCGAGCGCCGGCGACGCCGAGCCCGGCGATACCTGTCCACCAGCGGCGCCGGCGCGGAATCCGCACGGTTAGATCAGCTAGCGTCCGGATGCCCGCATGAATTGAGAAGGAGCGCGAGGAATAGCAGAAGTGTCTTTCGGCACACGCCGCTGACTGCAAATCCTCGCCTGTCCCGTCCCAGCGTATGCTCACGCCGCTCATTTGCCGTCCGTCGGTATCGGTGGACAAACGAGCTTACGCTTTTTCGGGATTACGCCTACTGGCGGGCGGGTATGCCAATGCGTGCGCAGTCCGCCGCGTTTTGATGCGCCATCCGATAGCCAGAACCAGCCCCCAAACCGGGATCATGGCAACGGTCCACGTACCGCTCGGGTAGTCGAATGCCATCAGGACCAAAACTCCCAACAAAAACATCAGCGTCAGCCAGGAGGTGAAGGGAGCGCCCGGCATACGAAACGACACGTCTTCACACTCGCCCCGATTGACCGCGCGACGGAACAGGATCTGGCAACCGACGATGAAGCCCCAAGCCGAGATGATCCCGAGCGATGCGACATTCAGCACGATCTCGAACGCCTGTGCTGGCACGACGTAGTTCAACGGTACACCGATCGCATTGACCGCAACCGTGACAAGGATGCCCCCGTAAGGAACACCGTTGCGATTCATACGCGCGACGAAGCGCGGTGCGGAGCCACCCATTGCGAGGGACCGCAGGATCCGGCCTGTTGAATACAGCCCGGAATTGAGACTGGAGAATGCAGCGGTCAATACAACCACGTTCATGACCGTGCTGGCGTAGGGAACGCCGAGCTTCCCGAAGAAGGTCACGAACGGGCTTTCGTGCGCACTGTATGCCGTCCACGGCAACAACATGGTAAGCAGCACCACCGCGCCGACATAGAAGAGTGCGATCCGCCACATGACTCCATTGATTGCCTTCGGCAGAACCTTTCGCGGCTCCGCTGTCTCACCGGCTGCGATCCCGACTAGCTCGACGCTCGCGTAGGCGAAAACCACACCCTGAACAATCAGAACGGCAGGAAACAGTCCGTGCGGGAAGAAGCCGCCATTCTCAGCGACGAGATGAATGCCGGGCACCGATCCGGCAACCGGATGCCCGCTCGCCAGGAAGAAGATGCCGACGAGCAGGAACAAGCTCAATGCCCCGACCTTCACGAGAGAAAACCAGAACTCCATCTCCCCGAAAACCTTCACGCCTATCATGTTCATCAGGGACACGATAGCCAGGGCGCCAAGAGCGAACACCCACTGAGGAACGTCTGAGAATACGGCCCAATACTTCATGTAGATCGCGATAGCCGTAATGTCTACGATGCCGGTTGTCGCCCACGCTAGGTAATACATCCAGCCGGCCACATACGACGCACGCTCGCCCATGAACTCGCGCGCGTAAGACACGAAGCTCCCACTGGTTGGACGATGCATCACAAGCTCGCCCAAGGCTCGCATGATAAGGAAGGCGAACGCGCCGCACACGAGGTACACGATTGCCAGCGCCGGGCCAGCTAGCTGAAGCCGACTGCCAGCCCCAAGGAATAGGCCGGTGCCAATAGCACCTCCGATCGCTATCATCCGAACGTGGCGCGACTTCAGTTGCTTTGCGTATCCTGCTTCATGCGATGCAAACAGTGCTTCTTTGTCCGATTGCTTTCCATCGGCATCACGCTGTGCGTAAGCCGGAGTATTAGTGTCACTCATTGTTTCCTCCAGTGCGTCGCGCCGCGGAAAGGCGTTTTATTTAGGATCACTTATCCGAAACTACGTGGCGCCGTACGCTTTTGCTGATAATGGTCAGTACACTCGCGGCTTGATCAGTGCGTCGGGCCGGAGCGCTTCGTCCAACTTTTCGCTTGTCATGAGCTGTTTGCTGAGAACGACCTGCCTAACCGTCGCTCCCGTCTCATGCGCTTCGCGCGCCACGGACGTTGCGAGCTTGTAGCCGATATACGGGTTAAGCGCGGTTGCGAGAGAGGTGGAGCGTTCCACGGCTTCACGCATCCTTTCCGGGTTCGCGGTGATTCCCTTGACGCACTTGTCGGCCAGAGTCACGCTAGCTGCCGTGAGATGGTTAAAGCTCCTGAACAACGACGCGGCAATGATCGGCTCGAACGCATTGAGTTGCAGTTGGCCCGCCTCTGCTGCGAAGGTTACGGTAATGTCGTTGCCGAACACTTCGAACGCCACCTGATTTACGACTTCGGGGATGACCGGATTCACCTTCCCCGGCATGATCGAAGAACCTGCCTGCATCGGGGGAAGGTTGATCTCACCGAAGCCTGCGCGCGGGCCGCTCGCAAGCAACCGCAAGTCGTTACACGTCTTGGAGAGTTTGACGGCGATGCGCTTGAGGACCCCAGAAATCTGCACGAACGCGCCGCAATCTTGCGTAGCTTCGATGAGATTCGGCGCGATACTGAGGTCAATCCCGGTAATGCGCTTCAGTGTCTCCACTGCCCGGCCTGCATACTCGGGATGCGAGTTGATGCCTGTCCCAATTGCGGTCGCACCAAGGTTGATTTCACGAATCAAAGCGTCCGCTTCTTTTAGACGTGCCATGTCTTCTTCGACCATTGTGGCGAAAGCAGAGAACTCGAGGCCAAGCGTCATCGGAACCGCGTCCTGAAGCTGCGTGCGCCCGAGTTTCAGCAAGCCGGCGAATTCGACGGCCTTCTCTTCGAACGCATCATGCAAGCGGCCCATCGCCTCGATCAGGTGCTCGATCGCAAAGCTTGTCGCGATGCGCAATGCAGTGGGGTACACGTCGTTTGTACTTTGCGCGAGATTGACGTGCTCGTTGGGATGCAGGAAATCGTACTGCCCGCGCTCGTGCCCCAGGATTTCGAGCGCGCGGTTGCAGATGACTTCATTGGCATTCATGTTGGTGGACGTGCCTGCGCCACCTTGAATGATGTCCACCACAAACTGGTCGTGCAGCCGACCTTCGCGAATTTCGATGCACGCGCTCTCAATTGCGTCTCGGCGTTCTTTTGACAGTAGGCCCAACTGGTAGTTGGCCTCCGCGGCGGCTTGTTTGATCGATGCCAGCGCGCTAATCAGATAGGGAAATTTCGAAATGCTGACGCCGGAAATCTGGAAGTTTTCCTTCGCGCGCAGTGTATGAACTCCGTAGTAGGCGTCCGCGGGGACGTTCCGCTCGCCCAACAGGTCGTGCTCAACGCGATACTCTGTCACTGTCCCTCCTTCGTGTCTCGTCTTGGTTCGGCCGGGAAACTGGTCGAAGCCGGCTGTTTAGCCGACGTTGAAATTCTATGCTTTTGCGTCATGGCAACAATATCTGTATTATCGAACTCGGTTTTGCGTAGCGCGCAACAGTGGGGGAGCGATGAAACAGAAGCCGATTGATCCGGGCGTCGATCACCTTGGCGCTATGAGAGCGTTCGTAAGGGTCGTGGAGACAGGGAGCTTTTCTGCGGTCGCAAAGGAGACGCATGTTTCCACCTCTACCGTTGCGCGAAAGGTGTCCGCAATCGAGGAAGCGCTAGGCGTGCCGCTGTTGCACCGCACGACGCACAGCGTCACGCTGACGGAAGCGGGCCGCATCTATCATGAGCGAGCGATCACGCTCATCGCGGACCTGGACGACACTCTTCGGGTCGTTGCAGAACTTAATGCTCAGCCGAGTGGACCACTCAAATTGACCGCCCCCGTCGCATTCGGTCGCCGGTACCTGGCACCGCTGGTAGCGCCATTTCTCGAGCAGCACCCGACGATTCAGCTCGACGTCCGATTGACGGACAACCACAACGACCTCGTCGCCGGGGGATTCGATCTCGATATACACGAAGGGGAGAACTACCTCGATAACCTGATAGTCCATCGACTATCGCGTAACGACTCTATCCTGTGCGCGTCGCCTGCCTACCTGGATCGCTCGGGTCGCCCGAGCGTGCCTGAGGATCTCGCGAAATTGAATTGCTTAAGATACGTTCATCCGGAGGGCGATCCACGATGGCATTTTGTCAATGACGCAGGCCGGCAAAGTGTTCTGCCGGTTGGCAATCTGACTACCGACCATTCCGAACTGCTACTGGAAGCTACTTGCGCCGGGCTGGGAGTTGCCGAATTCGAAATCTGGCTAGTCCGAGACCTGTTGGCAAGCGGTCAGCTGGAAGCGGTTTTGCCGCGGTATCAAATGCAAAGCAAGTTGACCGGAGATTTCATTTATCTGGCCTACCTGACGAATAGGCGCAGCTCGGCGAAGCTGCGCGTTCTCAAAGACTTCCTTGCGGACCGACTGCGCAACGTCGGCGAACTTTCCGAAAAGGAAATCCAGAAAATACGCGGCTAGCCTGGCAACGGGCGGGCGAAAGTCTATGTGTCCACTCGTCGCATTGCGGCCCTGCGCGCCCTTAGTGCTTCGTCAATTCGAATGGGAACTCCGCATGTCCAATGGTGACGCCCTTCGTGTTCAGCATCTTCGGCCGATGATAGGCCTCGATCTGACTCCGTTGGCTTGGCGTCCCGATCTGAAGCCTCTCCAGCACTTCGCTCACGATCATGTACGCCACGTCGATATTGCCATCGCCGACCTTGACCGAGATACCGATCGCACCACTTGTACCCAAGCCCTGAGTTTGCTGCGATGCGCGAACCCCGACGCCGTAACAAGCATCCGCTCCGAGCTTGCCGACGAGTTCTCCTTCGAATGCATGCATCAGGACAGTGCAATATCTACCGTCGCCAGCAACCATTTCGGGATACTTCGTCATCGCCCGATAAATTCTCGCTAGCGCGGCTGATCGCTGGGTCAATTCCGTGTCCTGGGCCTCGGATGCGTCGGCAGCGTGGGCCAGCTGCGCGTAGAGGAACGCCAGCCGATCAAGCGGGAATGCAGGCGTAGGCAGGTTGCAGCCGTCGATACCCCACTGCACGAGGTCATCCGGCAACCCACATAGTTCCGCAGTTACGCGTTTCACCAGGCCTTGCATCGGGTGGTCAGGTAAGTGGTATCCCGCCATGGCAGCACCAAGCGCCTGTGCGCCGCCCAACATGCCAACATGCTTGCCCGAGCAGTTACTGCAAACAGCGGTCGGCTCGTAATCGCGCTTGACCCACGACCGATAAACGGCGTCCGACAGAGGCGCGTGGCCTCCACAGCGCATGTCCGATTCTTGCGCATCCACCTTCGTAAGCATGGACTTCGTTCGCTCAATATGGCGATCCTCGCTGTTATGCGATGCGCACATTAGAGCGAGGTCCCCTTCGTCAAATGCGAATCGGTCGAACGCTCCCGATTCGAGTACAGCAACCGCCTGAGCTGGCTTCGCAGCTGAGCGGGCGAGTGTCATTCGCGTGGGGTCTCCGAAGCTGTACAAAAGCTTCCCATAAGCGTCCACGATTGCAATGTGCGCGCTATGGACATTTTCAACTGACTTGTCGCGGTACGTGATCACCGCCTCATCATTCCTTTCCATCCTCGTACTCGCCTCCATTCGTCCCTCCTTGCGACCGCCAGAACATAGGGCCTGACTTCACCAGTACGCGAGTGTATCGGTCGCTTCCCGGTTCTGATTGCCCCCATTTGGAAATCCGTCTTGCGCGGAATGCAAAAGAAAGCGCGCGAGTCGGAGCAAACAAGGCCGCACAGCTTTCGCGCAGCGGCTCAGGTCGCCCTTCGGGGCGAGCAACTTGCGAACGGCCTTCGCGATGGCGGTCTCGTCGGATTCGTCGGCAAGGATGTCAACCACGCCGTCAAGCATGCCCACCAGGTCCTCGACCTGTTCGCGCTGCTTGCGCTGGATCACGTCCAGCTCGTCGCTCGCGCGCTTATGGATCGCTCCCACCCGGCGCACGAACATATCGGCGAGATCGTCGCGGGCGCGCACGCGCATTCGATTGAGCAACGCGATGATCAGCGTGTAGCGCTTTTCCGGGAGCGTATCGTTCTTGAGCGCCGATGCATCGAGCGCCATGGCCTGTTGCGCCAGCGAGCGCAGCTTCGCGGCGGGAATCCCGGCGACAGCCAGTGAGAAATCACCAAGCTCGTCGAGCCAGGCGATCTGGTCGATCAGCAGGTCCAGATGCTGGCGCGATGGGCGTTTCGCATGGCGTTTGATCCGGTTGTAGGCAGTCTGCCGGCTCGACAGGTCGCGCGCGAGCAGCCGGTCGAGCACAAGCTTCTGTTCATCGGTCAGGCGTCGCGTGACGCGCTTGAAGAGTCGCGACTGCGCCCTGGCGTGGATCTGTTCGGTGAGACGATCGAGCGTCGAGAACGCTGGCAGCTCGATATCGCGCGCAATGAGTTCGTCGATCGTCGCATTGATGATGTCGACCGGCTGGTCCATCGTCAGCGACGCAGTGTGCGCCGCCCGCGTCGCGATCGCGTTCGCGTCGGTGCCGTAATACGGCTTCACGTCCAGGTAGGCGCGAACTGCTGAGTAATGCCGGAACAGCGTTGGGGAGGTCTCAGTGTCGTAACCGAAATGCACGGTGTCGCCGATATCGGCAGCCGCCCGGACGTGATCAAGGATGGCAGTCGGGATGGTATCGAGCGGCGGGAAATAGTGCAGTTGCTGAAAGACCTTCAGCAGCACCAGCAGGCCCAGTCGACGTCGCTCGCCGCGCGTTGACCGGCGTGCCCATTCGAGCTCGTCGGGCAGTGGCGTGTAGCACGTTTGCAGTACCCGGGGTGCCAGAACCTCGGGAAAGCGCGGATAGGCGGTACGTTCGAGGGTAGCCATTGCGGATCGTCCGGATCGCAGAGGGCCGCTCAGCTTAGCGCAAGAAAAATCGGACGTTACTACCCCAGATAGTAATAACTAGGGCAGTTCTTATAACTTCGAGGCTTATGATAGGAATTTACGCTTACCTTGTTCATACCCCAACTTCCCGCGCTGCCTTGTCGGTCTGCCAGATGCTCAGGAACCAGACCCAATCGAAACCGAGGTCAGCCAGGCGATCCAGTTCGGCATCCGGAATATCGTCGAACGTCACGCGCTTACCCAGCTCACGAGACAACGCGGTAAACCAGACACGCGTGTTGATCTGATACAGCGCCGGATAGCGTACGTCGGACATCGATCCTCCGTCACCTCTGATTTACGGCTTCTCCGCCAACCTGCTCCTTGACGACCTTAGCCATCAGGTACCCGCGTTCTGTTTCAAGCATCGAATGAGCGTCGACGCGCGCAAACAGGTCAAGCAGGGGCGCGACCAGACCCGTCCACCCTGTCTGGTGGCTGGCTCCCAGCCCTGCGCCATTGTCACCGTGGAAGTACTCGTAAAACAGGATCAGGTCGCGCCAGTGCGGATCGTCCTGGAATTTGTCCGATCCACCATACACCGGCCTTCGCCCATTTTCATCGCGCAAGAACGTGCCCGTTAGCCGCCGGACAATTTCCTGGGCCGCCTCGAAGAGCGTCATCTGCGGACCCGAACCCGTGGGACACTGAACCTTGAACTCATCGCCGAAAAAGCTGTACAGGTTCACCAGTGCCCGGATGATAAGCATATTGACTGGCATCCAGACCGGACCTCGCCAGTTGGAGTTGCCCCCGAACATCCCGGTATCCGATTCGGCCGGCAGGTACTGTACTTTGTACTCTTCACCCCCAACCCTTAACACGAATGGATGTTCAAGGTGATAACGCGAAAGCGAGCGAATACCGTATGGCCCAAGGAACTCGTTCTCGTCAAGAAGACAGGCAAGTACGCGCACGAGCTTCTTTTTATTGAGGACGGACAACAGACGCCTTTCCTTATAACCGATGAAGCCGGTTTCCGTCGGGGCTATCTGGGCAATCAACTCGGGGTGACGTTTTCGGAACTGGGCGATCAGCTCCATCAGCTTCGGATAGCGAGTGGCATAATCCGCCTCGAACACCGTCGACGCGCATAGCGGCAACAGTCCTACCATCGACCTCACTTTCAAACGGCTCGCCTGCCCGTCCGGGAGGCGCAGCAAATCATAGAAAAAGCCGTCCTCCTCGTCCCACATTTCGTCATGGTGTTCGCCGCGGCGGTCCATTGCATAGGCGATCCACATAAAATGCCGGACAAACTTGAAGGCGACCTCTTCGTAGAACGGGTCGTACTCAGACAGAATAAGCGCGATCTCCAACATGTTCTGGCAATAGAATGCCATCCACGCCGTCCCGTCCGCCTGCTCCAGCGTTCCGCCGGTCGGAAGCTGCGCGCTGCGGTCGAAGACACCGATGTTGTCCAGACCCAGAAAGCCGCCTGCGAAGACGTTGCGCCCGGTGGGATCCTTGCGATTGATCCACCAGTTGAAATTGAGCATCAAACCCTGAAACGATCGCTCCAGGAAGTGCGGATCAGCGCGGCCCAGTTGTTTCTCGTACTTGTATAGCCAGAGTGTCGCGGCGGCATGCACCGGCGGATTCACGTCGCCGAAGTTCCACTCGTAAGCCGGAATTTGCCCGCTCGGGTGCGAGTACAGGCTGCGCAGCATCAGCAGTAGTTGATCCTTGGCGAAATCGAAATCCACCAGTGCCATGGAGACCGTGTGAAACGCAAGGTCCCAGGCGGCGTACCAGGGATATTCCCACTTGTCCGGCATGGAGATCACGTCGGCGTTCAGCATGTGGAACCAGTCTGTATTGCGCACGTCGCGACGAGCGGACTCGAGCAAAGGATGACTCTTGTGCTCACGTAGCCACTTGTCCAGGTCGAAGTAGTAATACTGCTTGCTCCATAGCATTCCAGCCAGCGCCTGGCGGTGCACACGGCGTTGATCTTCTGTCAGCGACTTTGGCGCAATCCGCTGGTAGAACTCGTCGGCTTCGGCGATACGGCTCTCGAATATTTTGTCGAAGCCATCGAAAGGATCATTCATTCTGGCGGCCGTCAGCCGCAGCCGGATCGTCCTGCTTGCCCCGGCAGGCAGTTCGAAAATATAGTGCGCCGCGGCCTTCGTGCCTGTCCTTGCGGGATTTACCGCATCGCGCTGCTTCGAAACGATGTAGCGGTGGAATGCATCCTTAACGTAAGGAGATGCGTTGGGCTCGCCCCACAGACGCTGCGCATTGCTTTCGTTCTCCGTGAACAGCGACTCCGGATCTCCCTCGCAATGGAGCCAGTACGGGTCCAGTTCATGATGCGTGACGGCAATCGTACCCGGTCCGGCTTCGTACAACGATGGCTTGCGATCGCCCTCTCCCCAGGACCAGGTGTTTCGAAACCACAGTGTCGGCAACACTCTTAGCGGTGCCGCCTCCGGTCCGCGGTTATGTATCGAAATCCGCACAAGAATATCGTCAGGATCTGCCTTGGCGTATTCGATGAACACGTCAAAATACCGGTCATCATCGAAGATCCCGGTATCAAGCAGCTCATACTCAAGCTCGCCCCGTGAACGGTTTCGGTTGGTCTCGACCAGGTCCTGGTAGGGATACTCCCGCTGCGGGTACTTATAGAGGTACTTCATGTAGGAGTGAGTCGGCGTGCTGTCGATATAGAAGTAATATTCTTTAACGTCCTCTCCATGGTTGCCCTCGCTATTCGTGAGGCCGAAAAGGCGTTCCTTCAAAATCGGGTCGCGCTCGTTCCACAGCGCCAGTGCAAAGCAAATCCGTTGGTGGTCGTCGCAAAGTCCGGCGAGTCCGTCCTCCCCCCACTTGTAGGCGCGTGCGCGCGCCTGATCATGAGTGAAGTAGTTCCAGGCGTCGCCGTTTTCGCTGTAGTCTTCCCGGACTGTCCCCCACTGCCTCTCGCTCAGATAGGGCCCCCACTTCTTCCACGGGACATGGGCCTCACGCGTTTCGTTCAAACGCATTTGCTCCGTTACATCCACGATGACAACCGCCATGGCTTTTTCTCCGCTACGGGGAACGAATGCAGCGCGACATCCGGGCAGGAATGCGTCCGTGGCAGACCGCAGACTTGAAAACTTTACACGAGAGAATACGTAATCCGGCTATCGAGGCATGTTCCGGTCTCTAACCGGATCGAGGTCGCCTGAATGACACGAGCCTGTCGCATCAATCCACAGGTGTGTCGCTACCGTGATAACAACAGATGCCCTGCCATTCAGAAAAATTGCTTAACCAGTTTATTTCTATTCCTGAATGCTCGACCTTGACGTGTTCATGGACAATAAGACTTTGGTCCCACGGTTTGCCGGATTTTTCGACCCCGTAGCGAATGAAACGCGGCTGGCTTCCAGCGTTGGCACGACGCAATCATCGACGCAGGAAGCGCGCTATCGCACGGGTATAGGACCAAAGGCTAATTGCAGGTCAACAATCCGGAGTTCAATAATGAAGCTGTAGAGATGTCGCGCCGCAATAGATCACGCGGTTCGGTATGGCGCTATCCCGCGCAAGGCGGCAGTGCGTATCACCTGGAAGTCGCGCCCTGGAAAGCGTCTGCTGGGAGTAGATCGCGGCTGTCGCAAAGGTCAGCGACGAAGCCATCGCTGCGGCCCATAGGGGTGTGGTTCATCGGCAAGGATCAGGGTTTTGACAGGCGACGCGGCATCCAGTGAAGAGCGGCGTGAATTCAAGATAACACTATGCATTACAAATGCGCCTGGCAAGTCAACCGGGCGATGTCAACTTCATCGCGCTCGCACAATTGGCTTCAACGAAACCGGGTGCGCCTGGGCCACAACGTACGTGTGCCACGCGAGCGGTCGAAACTGGTGCAGTCACCGGCTGGAACTCGCAACCGGCAACAGGAAATCCACAAGACAGCTGGCATTGTGATCAGTTGGGAGGAGTCGCCATGAACCGGTGGAGTGAAAGACTGTTGCGAGCGGTCCACATGTGGTTCCTCGTTGTACTGATGATGGGCGTGGGCAATGCGAGCGCCCAGAGCCAGCCGCAGCAGCAGCCCACCCAACCGCAGCAGCAGACATTCAAGCCAGAGGAGATCGAGGCGCTGGTGGCACCGATCGCGCTCTATCCGGATTCCGTTCTGTCCCAGGTACTGATGGCCTCCACGTATCCGCTGGAGATCGTGCATGCGGCGCGCTGGGTCAAGGACAATCCGAACGTCAAGGGCGATGCCGCGGTAAAAGCGGTACAGGGACAGCCGTGGGATGTCAGCGTGAAATCGCTGGTCGCGTTTCCGCAAGCACTCGAGCCGATGAATGACAAGCTCGAATGGACCCAGAAGCTTGGAGACGCCTTCCTCGCGCAGGAGAAGGACGTCCTCGCCGCGGTACAGCGACTACGCGCGCGTGCGCAGGAAGCGGGCAACCTGAAGTCCAATGAGCAACAGAATGTGACCGTGGAACCCGCGCCAGCGGGCGGGCAAACCACCCAGACCATCGTGCGCATCGAGCCGGCGAACCCGGCGGTCATATACGTGCCGGCCTACAACCCGACCGTCGTGTACGGTACGTGGGGCTATCCGGGCTACCCTCCATACTACTGGCCTCCGTACCCGGCTTATTATCCAGGCGCCGCGCTCGCCACTGGACTTGCCTTTGGTGTCGGCCTCGCCGCTGCCGGAGCAATTTTCGGCAACTGCAACTGGGGAGGTGGGGACGTCAATATCAACGTCAACAAGGCAGCCAATATCGATCGCAATTTCGATCGCACCAAGGTTCAGGGCGGCAAGTGGCAGCATGACGCGAGCCATCGCCAGGGTGTCGCCTACCGTGACAGCGCATCCCGTGAAAAATTCGCCAACAATGTCTCCGGTGCTGGCGCGCGCGATGACTTCCGTGGCCGCACCGGCGACGCAGGCGACCGGGCCGGCGCAGCCAATCGCGCAGGCGGAGCGAACAATGCCAATCTGGGCGAGCGTGGCGGTGGAAGGAACAACGCCAGTGCCGGCGAGCGCGGCGGTGGCGGGAACAACGCGGGCGTGGCCGACCGTGGCGGCGGAGGCAATGCCGCAGGTGTCAGCAATCGTGCCGGCGGAGCGAACACTGCCGGTGCCGGCAATCGCGCGGCCGTGTCCGACCGGGCCAGCACCGGAAGCGGTGGCCGCGACAGTGCCTTCCAGGGTGTGGGCGGCGGTGGCCGTGCCCAGCAGCAGGACTTGAACCGGGGCCGATCCAGCGCACAGTCTTCGAACTTTAACAGAGCGGGCGGCGGCGGAATGCGGGCGGGCGGTGGCGGCGGACGCGGCAGGCGCTAAGGAGACACGAGCATGAAGTCACCACTACGATTTCTCGCATCGCGGCCAGGCGCGATCGGCACTTCAGTCGCGCTTGCACTCGCACTCTGCCTTGGGACGCCCTCTTCTGCGTACGCCCAGAAGACCTTCAAGTCACCGGAAGCGGCGATGACGGCGTTTGGCAACGCTGTTGCCAGTAGCGACGAAGCAAAATTAAGGGCTTTGCTTGGCGCCAACTTTCGGGAACTCATCCCTCCGACCGGCTCCGAAATCCGGAGCCGCTTCCTGACGGCCTGGGACATGTCACATGCGATTCAGGTGGCGGATAGCGAACACGCCGATATCGCGGTGGGCAACGATGGCTGGACTCTTCCCATCCCCCTCGTGAAATCGGCCCACGGCTGGCATTTCGACACGCTCGCCGGCGTCGAGGAAATGCGCTTGCGCCGTATCGGACGCAACGAGCTTGCTGTCATCCAGACGATGCTGGCGATCTACGATGCGCAGCGCGAATATGCTGAGACGGACCACGACGGCAGTGGCATTCTCGCCTACGCGAACAGGTTATCGAGTTCGCCTGGCAAGCAGGATGGTCTGTACTGGCCGACTGCCCCCGGTGCTACGCCGAGCCCGCTTGGAGTCGCGTTCGCGACGGCGGGCGCGCGCCACACAGAGAGGGCAGGCTATTACGGCTACCACTACAAGCTGCTCACCTCGCAAGGCCCTCACGCTCCTGGCGGGGCCTACGACTATGTTGCAGACGGCAGACTCTTTGGTGGCTTCGCCGTCGTTGCGTGGCCTGTTCGCTACGGGGACACCGGCATCAAGAGCTTCATGGTCAGTCACAAAGGACAGGTCTACGAGCGTGATCTCGGACCCGACGGCGCGGCGAAAGCGGAGGGAATGCGGTCGTTCGACCCCGGTCCCGGATGGGCGAAGGTGTCACCTTGATGCGCCTCATGCTCACCGCTGCCTGCGGCGCCCTGGTCGCGCTATCGGCATGCACTTACTACGGCGTGCCGGCAGGCACCGTGGTGATGACGCCAGCCAGCTACGATCGCTCGTTCGCTGCGGCGGCGGGCGCAATGCGCGACGAAGGATTGACCATCACCGTCCAGGACCCGGCGAGCGGCACCGTCGTGGGCAACGTCGACAGTAGCGTCGTGACGGCCGGCGTGCGCCAGCAGGCCGATGGCAGCGTTCAGGTACGATTCGATTCCAGCAACACACACGACCCGACCTTGCTTCAGCGCGTCTCGCGCAGCTACGACCGTCGTATGGGCCGATGAGCAGTACCGGGATATCCGGCGAAGTCTGGAAATCACCCGCGCAAACGCCCGCATCGGCTCGACGAGCGTGAACACCGTCGCACGCCGGTACCTGAAAATCCGGGCAGCAAAACAGGACACGGCGAGAGAGTGTCAATGAAACGCGAAGCGTTGCTCGATCCAGTCGATAGGGTTTCCGAGATCCTGTTTGGTCTCATCATGGCGGTCACTATCGTGGGCTCCGCGTCGATCGCGTCCAGCACGGAAAACCCTGGCCGTGCAGCGACCATTGCGGCGTTGGGCTGCAATGTCGCATGGGGTCTCGTGGATGCGGTGATGTATCTGCTACGAACGGCGACAGAGCGGACCCATCTCAGGCGCATCGGCTATCAGGTCATCCAGGCAGATAATGAACACGCACGCCGCATCATCGAGAAAATCTTGCCCGATTACGTGCGCGCGATTGTCGGCGAGGAAGAGATTGAAGGCATGCGCAAACGAGTACACGATCTGTCTTCGGAAGGTCGTCGTCGCGCGCTCGAACCGCGGGACTATCTCGAGGCTTTCGGTATATTCCTGCTGGTCGTCATCGCCACTTTCCCCGTAGTATTGCCGTTCCTGATACTGAGTTCCACACCGCTTGCCATGCGGGTCTCACGCGTAATCGCGATCAGCATGCTGTTCGTACTGGGCTTCGCACTCGGGCGACACGCCGGGTATCGAAGCCCGCTGTATACGGGATTCGCGATGGCCGCGCTGGGCGTCGCGCTGATCGCGATGGTGATAGCGCTCGGCGGCTAATCCGATGGTATCGAAACGGGCTGTAACTCGGGCAACGGCACAGCCGCGCATGACCAGAACGCACCGCGCAGCGGGAATCAGCCTGCCCGAAGACCGTTCGCACCAGACACGCAATACACCGCTGCCCCGAGTTCGCCATTGCCCGTGAGGTCATTGGGCGTGCGTGAGACAAGCCGGTCTTCACCTTCACAATTTGAGCCGCGTTACCTTCGCGCCGTTGACCGAGGCGTCCGCCATCAGACCGGTATTGGTCAGCACGAGCGCCACGACCTGCGAGGAGACAGATGTTGTGTCGATTGTGCCGTTCGCGCCGACTTTTATGATCGACACCGCGACGTCGCTGCCAACCGACCACCCAGCCGCGTTGCGGAACGAATCGAGCGCGTCACGCGTCATGAACATGTAAATGACTGCCGTCGACTGCGCTCCAGCCTGAAATCCAAACGAAGCCGCCGCCGTGCTGTAATAGCCGGCCGTCACGCCACCCACACGCAATGCGCCTTCGCCATACGCCGCGCCTGCGATGAAGGCCGCCTTCTTCACGTCCGGAAACACCAGAATGCCCTGGGCCTTGGATGCGAGCTCGCGCGAACCCGAGACGGTCGCGAAGAGCCGGTTCAACGTGCCATCAACACTTGCGTCGATCGCCTGGCGCTTCGAGACATCGGTTTCCGGGCTTTTGCCGCTGTCTGGTGTCATGGTGCAGCCAGCGAGTGCCAACCCCAGGGCACTGACAGTTGCGCCGGTTATCACAAAGTCCCGTCTGTTCATGATTGACCTCCATTGAGTTGCCGGGGCGAGTCCCCGGTGGGTGAGTCTGGCCGCTACATCCTTCGATCCCGTTCGAGCCAGCGCTGGTTTCCTGCAGGGTGTACATGCAGCGTCGGCAGCGTGGCGTTTTCGTCATTTCTTTCGAGGAATTTGTGGGCGTCGACGATGTCGGCTGCGAGCAGGTTCGCGACATTGCGATTGATGTGAGGCCTTAACACAGCCCGCGGACTTGTGCCCTTCTCTCAAATCGGCCTCTCAGCTTCTACAATGATTCTTCTCATAGCCCGAAACAATACGACCTTGGTCTCACAGTCCATGCACCGCCCTGGAAAGCGGTTGCGACCTTGAGCAGCCTGATCCGACGGGTTATCTCGTGGAGTGAATAACTGCATCGGATCCTGGTCCTGGGTCATTTACCCAGAACGCACCCTGCTCTGCCGAAACGCACGATGCGCGGCAAATACGACCTTGGTCCGATTGCGCGCGGCATGCCGGGAACGCAATGATAAAAGCGAACCTGCCGCTGCTGCACACACATCGTCCAGCGCGAGATCCGCCAGAACTGACCTGACCGGTGCCGGTTACGGCATCACTTTCAGGCAGTCGACGACCTGCATTAGCGCGGACTCAAGCAAGGAGCTGCCATGAATAAATTAGCGAAATGCTGCGTTTTAGCCGTTCTAGCCGGCTCCATACCATTGGACGGAGCAGCGCAAGGAAGACCGATCGCCTATCCCGCCAAGGGACAAAGCCAGCAACAACAGCAGAAGGACGACGGCGCATGTTATTCATGGGCCAAGACCAACACCGGCATAGATCCCGCTGCCATGTCCTCGGCCCCGCCTCCGCCTTCTGGACCGGCGGTGGGCGGAGGCGAACGCGTTCAAGGCGCTGCGCGTGGTGCGGCCGGCGGAGCGGTGATCGGAGCCATAGCGGGTGACGCAGGAAAAGGCGCGGCGATTGGCGCCGCGACGGGAACGATGGTCGGCGGCTCGCGCGCGCGGCAGAACCGCCGGGCTGCCGCGGCGTCCACCCAGTCTCAGTCCCAGGGTGCAATGGACACCTACAACCGTGCCTATGCCGCCTGTATGGAAGGTCATGGCTACACGATCAAATGAATGCTCGCTCAATGGCAATACGACGCGCCTGTGTCATGAGAGAAAAGGCGGCCAGTCAAGCCGCAAGAGAATGCGTACTTATCCGTTCAAGGAGAGCAGCATGAGAAACAGCAAACTCGTTGTTGTCGTGGCACTCGTGGCGCTCGCGAATGTCGGGTTCGCACAGACGAAACCGGAAGTGGACGTCACAAGCGCGCCCGGCAAGGTATCCGTGACTGGAACGGTCAAGACGACGTCGACTGTCGTGGGTATCGAGCCGGATACGCGAACAGTCTGGCTGAGGGATCCCAAAGGAAAGGTCGTGCAAGTCGTGGTAGGTGAAGAAGCACGCAACTTCGACCAGATCAAGCTCGGCGATGTCGTCAAAGCCGAATACTCGCAGGCCATTACCCTCACACTTATAAAAGAGGGCGCAACGGTGGGCGCCAATGAAAATCACTCGCTTGAGCGTGCGCCACTCGGTGCGAAGCCGGGAGGCACCGCCACCCGACAGATCACCATCATGGCCAATGTCACCGCGGTCAATACTCATAGCAGCGTCGTGACACTGAAGGGTCCGCAAGGCAATTCCGTGGACGTGGTCGTGCAGGATCCGGACCAGCTAAACCGGATCAAGAAAGGCGACCATATGGAAGTGGTCTACAACGAGGCTGTTGCAATTTCCGTCGAACCTCAAACCAGCAAATAGCCCAAGGCTCAACAAGCGAGATATCTGGCTGCACTACCCGGCGTCTCTGCGAGACGAACCCTGCACCGCAGTCTGTTCGTTGAAGCGGGGCATCCCCATGCGTTTTCGAAGCGTTCATGGTTGTTGACCGGTGCGAGAATCATCGTCTTTGCGCCCGACCAGACTGAAACCCCCGGCTTTTCGCTGATTCCCGCTCGTTACTTAGTACTTGATATCTCTGGCGGTCTCACGCCCGTGCTGCCTGGTCTGGCGCTTCTCGTGCCGGCATTGTGAGTTGTTTTTCTGGTTGTCCGCGCGACACCCCTGCTTTGTGTCTCGCGCGCCCTGACGGGTGTCCTGGCGCACGTCGCGCCTTTTCAGTTGCCGCAGGCGATGATTCTCACTGCGGGCCGCTCGCCAGTACCACCGCTGCGATATCGCGACTGACTGACGCGAGCGCGCGGTCATGGGCCGCGACGATCGGCTCGTAACCAGGGCCGGAAATCACCTCGTGCGCAACGGAGTGGCCGAGCACCGGGCGTGTCTTTCCGGGAGGGCGCACAGCCCATTGCACGTCAACGGTGACGTCCCGCCCTGGCACGGACTCGAAGTTCACAACATCGAGCCGCACACGCCATGTGGTCAGCGGGTCATCCCATCCCTCGAAAACCGATACTTGCTGCGAGTTCAGCAGCGCGCCAAGGTCTGCGGCAATCACGCGCGCAATACCGCCTTTCAACGATTGTGCCCAACGGGCGAACTCGTTGATTTCGACTTCGTTGGCGTCGACCCGCGTCACGATCTGTGGCCGATCGACGATGTCCGGTATCGTGACAGGACCGATCACCATCGACACGGGCCTCGTCGTCCCGGAACGGGTGAGCGATGCGTCCGGGCTAAGTGTATAGAAACTGGTCGGCGGCGACGCGCATCCACCCAGCAGGGCGGCCACCAGTCCAGGAATGAAACAGGCTCGACCGTATCTCATGGTTTGTCCCCCGACTTGCCGCGAACCAGCGCCTCTGGATGTCGCGACAGATAGTCGGCAAGCGTGCGAAGCGACGCGGCAGTGCGGGTCAGTTCCTGCATTGCATCTGCCGTGGATTGCTGCAGCGCCGAATCCGGTTGCAACGCGGTATTGGCGGAATCCAGCATTGTCTGCGCCGACGTCAGCGTGTCATGAGCCCGCGGAACGACCTCGGTATCAAGCTGGGATAGCAACGCATTGGCGGTGCGCAAAGTCGTCCGGGCGTCGTTACCCAGGCCCTCGAACGGAATGCTATTGAGCTTGACCAGCAGTCGGGTAACCGAGTCCTGCAGCGATTGAAGCGTACGCGGTACCGCAGGCAACTCAGGCGGTGACTTGTCCCAGTTTATCTTTGCCCTGGCCGCATCCGGGAAATAGTCCAACGCAAGATAGAGCTGTCCTGTCAGCAGATTTCCATTCCTGAGCTGGAACCGGAATCCGTTGTCCACCAGGTAATTCGCGATGCCACGCGGGTCGTCGCTGATACGCCCTCCGGTGCGGCCATCCTGGTAACGCGACGTAAAGCGCTCCGGATAGATCTCGATTTCGACGGGGATACTGAAACTGTGCCGCTGAGCGTCGAACCGCGTATGAATCGCGGTCACTCGCCCGATCTCGATGCCGCGGAAGTCGACAGGCGCACCCACTACCAGCCCGCGTACCGAATCCGCGAAGTTCACGACGTACTTATCGATAATGCGGTCATGCTGTTTCATGGCGTCGGTGCGCGTCGGGTACAGCTCGAACTGCGTGTTGGCCGCGGCATCGGCTTCTTCCACCGAATCCGGCGGCGACTCGAACGCAATACCGCCGACGATGACAGACACGATCGACTGGGTTTCAATGCGCACACCGTTGCTATCGAACGCCATGTTGAATCCGCTCGCGTGCCAGAAACGCGTGTCGGTTTTCACGAACCGGTCGTATGGCGCGTTGACAAACACCTTCAGCGTGACGCCTTTGCCGTCCGGATCCAGTTGATAAGATGCGATCTGGCCGACCTGAAGCCTGCGGAAATAGACGGGCGACCCCACATCCAGCGAGCCGAGCCCCGCACTCTTCAATATGAACTCACGCCCCGGCACGTCACTCGCAAACACAGGTGGCTCTTCGAGCCCGACGAAATCGCGCCGCGCTTTCGCCGCATTGCCCACATCGACGTCGACGTAGGAGCCGGATAGAAGCGTGCCGAGTCCCGAGACCGTACCGCCCGAAATGCGCGGCCGGACCACCCAGAAACGCGTATTGTCCACGAGTAGACCCGCCACGTCGCGAGCGACCTCCGCTTTCGCCAGCACGTGTTTGTGGTCCGGCGCAAGCATCACCGTTTCCACCACGCCGATGTCGACGTCCTTGAACTTGAGCCTGGTCTTCCCGGCCTCGAGGCCCTCGCCTGTCTTGAAGCTAATGGTGATGTTCTCGCCTCTTTCCATGACAGCCTTCACGGCAAGCCACCCGCCAATCAGTATCGCCACGATCGGCACGAGCCACACCAGTTGCATGCGCCAGCGCGAGCGCGGCAAAGGGTCCGCGGCGGGAAGATCGGGAATATCGGGTTCTTCATTTGCCCCGGACATGATCTCTCTCCGCTTCGTCCCATATGAGGCGAGGATCGAAAGACATCGCCGCCAGCAGCGTGAGCACGACGACCGCTCCGAATGCTATTGATGCCGGGCCTGCCTTGATCGTCGCCAGTGCCTGGAATTGCACCAGCGCGACCAGCATCGTGATGACGTAGATATCGAGCATCGACCATCGTCCCACCAGCTCGACTATGCGGTAGATCCAGGTGCGCTGCTCAGGCAGCCATCGCGAGTGGAGCTGTGTCGAGACCGTCAGATACACGAGGCCCAGGATCTTGAGCATCGGCACCACGATGCTCGCCACGAAGACGAGCACGGCGAGTAGCCACGACCCCGACACCCATAGATAAACCACACCGCTCATGATCGTGTCCTTCTGGGCGCCGAAGAGCGAACTCGTATCCATCACGGGCAGCACGTTCGCGGGCACGTACAGCACCATTGCGGCCACCAGATACGCCCACGTCCGCGAGAGGCTCGCGGGCTTGCGCATATGCGCCCGCGATCCGCACCGCGCGCAAATACACACACCAGCTTGTGCCGGCGGCCGCATCAGCAGGCCGCACTCGTGGCACAGTACCAGCCCGTATCCAGACGCCGTCACGGCGGCGCGGCGAACCTTGATGGGAGGCAGCCGCCATGCACGACCGGCATTTTCCCCGGCTACGATGCGCGCCCACATCTCACGCGGGTCGAATGAAGCCGACGCCGCCGCGAGCAGCAGCATCAGCACGATGAACGACCACAAGGCGGTGCCCGGGACCACGGTCGCAATGTGCGCCAGCTTGACGAGCGCAACGAGCAGCCCAAGGATCAGTACCTCGGTCATGCCCCACGGACGCGCCAGCTGAAACAGCCGGAAGGCGGCGGGCGCTTGCCACGGCACGCGCCCCAGTTGCAGCGGCAGGAGTAGCCACAGCATCGCAACGGTTTGCAGAACGGGCATGAGAATCGTCGTGATGCCGACAAGCACCGCGAGCGGCCACGTGCCGTTGACGTAAAGTACGCGCACCGAACCCGCCAGCGTGGTTTGAATGAGATTGCCGTTAACCGACAAACCGACAATCGGAAAAACGTTCGAAATGACGAGCAGCACCGCCGACGCGATGGCAAATGCCAGCGCATTCTCGGGTCCGTTCGATCGCCCTCTTCGAAGCACCGCGTGGCACCGGTGGCAGCGTAATGAGCTGCCCGGTGTGACGGCCGCGCCGAGCTGGAGCAGATCGCACTCTGGACAGGCGATGATCTCCGGCGCTGTCATCGCGCCTCCAGTGCCATCGGCGGGTCGGCTATCGGAGAGGGGTTGCGCGAGACGGGCCCGGTGCTCGCAGGCGTTTGCGCCGCGGGTGGCGGGACCGTCATTTTTTCCGCATCCAGAACCCAGCCGCCTCCCATTGCCTTATAAAGAGCGACGATCGAACTGAACACGGCACCGTTGGTCTGGGTATAGCCGAGCTGCGCGTTGAACAGACTGCGCTCGGCGTCCAGCACCTCGATGTAACTCGTATAGCCGCCCTCATAACGCAGCCGCGCGAGCCGTGCGTAGGTGCGCAGCGCATCGACCTCACGGCCCTGGATCACGAGCTGCTCGCGCGACTTCTGTAGCCCGATCAGCGCATCGTCGACTTCCTTAAAGGCGGTCTGGATCGCCTGCTCGTACTGGATCAACGCCTGTTGTTGCTGCGCTTCGGCTTGCTTCACCTGACCGCTGATACTGCCGGCGGTGAAGATCGGCATGCTCACCGAGCCGGCAAACGCCCAGATTCTCGCCGGTCCGGTAAACAGCTTCGAGAAATCGCCGCTGGCCGAACCAAACAGCCCCGTCAATGAGATCGACGGAAAGTAGAGCGCCCGTGCCGCGCCGATCAGCGCATTCGCGGCCACCAGGTTCTGCTCGGCCTGAAGCAGATCGGGGCGGCGTTCGAGCAGATCCGACGGCAGCCCGGCCGGTACGGCGGGAATCACCAGATCCGACACGGCGCGGCCACGCATGATGTCGCCAGGGTTGCGGCCCAGCAGGACCGAGAGCGCGTCCTCCTGCTGGGCGATCTGCATCTCGAGCTGCGGAATCGTCGCGAGCGACGCTTCGTATTCCGACTGGCTCTGCGCGAGTTCCATCTGGGACACGTTGCCGCCCGCAAAGCGCAGCGTGAAGACGTGTACCGATTCCGCGCGGCTCTCTGTCGTGGCCCTGGCGATCTCGAGCTGCTGGTCGAGATCGCGCAGATTGATGTAGGAAGTCGCCACCGACGCCACCAACGTCAGGATCGTCGCGCGGCGCCCCTCCTCGCTTGCGAGCAGGCTCGCGCGTGCCGCTTCGGTCTCACGGCGCACCTTGCCGAACACATCGATTTCCCACGCCGCCGACAGTGTCGGCTGGAAATCGTTATAGACAGGCGACAACCCCGCCGGCAACGGCACAGCTCCAGCCTGCGAGGCACGCTGGCGTTGTGCATCGAAGCTCGCACCGACCTGCGGGAACAGCCCCGCCCGGGTCGTCACGAACTGACCGAGAAACTGATCCACGCGTGCAGCCGCGATCTTCACGTCCTTGTTATTCGCCAGCGCGGTGGTAATCAGGTCGTTGAGCACCGGGTCCTGGAATTGCTCCCACCACGCGGTGTTGGCGACCTCGACGCTCTCAGCGGCAGTGAAGCGATAAGTGGCGGGTGTTTCAACCGTCGGCCGCACATAGTTGGGCCCGAGCAGACAACCGCCCAGTCCCAGCACGATCGGCACCAGAAACGGCAAGGAGACCGAGCTACGCATGTCATTCATCCTCGCGTCGGGCCGACGGCTTGACTGTCGGGCCGCCAGGGCCCGCGCCCTGACCGTGTGCGGGGCCTCCGCCCGATGCGCCGTCGCTTGAGCCCGGTGTCTTCTTGCTGCCCGATTTTTCGGACATCGTCTCGAGAACGTAGAAGAACATCGGGATGAGGAACACGGCGATCACCGTTGCACCGAGCATGCCGCCGATCACGCCGGTGCCGATCGAATGGCGGCTGTTGGCCGAGGCGCCGGTCGCAATGGCAAGCGGCACGCAGCCGAGAATGAACGCGAGCGAGGTCATCACGATCGGGCGCAGCCGTTCGGACGCCGCCGTGACGGCGGAGTCGTACACCGACTCGCCCGACTCGCGATTGAGCACGGCGAACTCGAAAATCAGAATGGCATTCTTGGCCGCGAGCGCAACCAGCATGGTCAACCCGATCTGGAAGTAGACGTCGTTTTCGAGGCCGCGTAGCAGGATCGCGAGCACCGCACCGAATACCGCGAACGGCACAGCCATGAGTACCCCTACCGGCAGGCTCCACTTCTCGTATTGCGCGGCGAGTATCAGGAACACCATGACCAGGCCGAACACGAACACCAGCGATGAGGAGCTGCCGGCCTGTCTCGCTTCGTAGGCCTCACCGCTCCAACCCAGGTTGTAGCCCGCCGGCAGCGTCTGCGCGGCGATGTCGTTGAGTGCGGAAATGACCTGGCCAGAACTGTAGCCCGGAGCGGCATTGACCGTGATTTTCACTGCCGGAAAATTATTGAACCGCGTCACCAGATCGGGACCGGTGACGTACCGTGAGGTCATCACCGACTTGAGCGGCACCATGTTGTTCGTCTTGCTGCGCACATAGATCTGATCGAGATCCATCGGCGTGAGCCGATACGATGGCTCGGCCTGCAAGATCACCTGCCACAGGCGGCTCGAACGGTTGAACTGCGACACGTACAGCGAGCCGAACATCGTCTGCATCGCGCTATACACTTCTTCAATCGGCACGCCCAGGGTCTCCGAGCGGTCGCGGTCCACGTCGACCAGCAGTTGCTGCGCAGACGCGTTGAAGGTCGAAGTGACGCGCGCCAGCTCAGGCCGTGCCTTCGCCCTGGCGATAAATTCGTCCACCACTCCGGCCAGTTGCGCGATGGTGGCATCGCCCTGGGCCTGTACCCATACTTCGGTGCCGCCGGTCGTACCAAGGCCCGGAATCGACGGTGGATTGATCGGCAGAATGATCCCTTCCTTCACCCTGGACAGCTTCTCGTAGGCGTCGATCAGGACAGCGCGCGCGTTCTGGGTTTTGATGTTGGCGGACTTGTAGCGCTCGTCAAAACTCTTGAGGCCGATAAAAAACGTTCCTGCGTTGTTCTTGTTCTGGCCATCAAGCAGGCTGAAGCCGTCGACAACCGTCACATTGCTGACGGCCGGCTGCTTCATGAAATAGTCCGTGACGTGCTGTGAGACTTCTCCTGTACGGTCGAGGCTCGCTGCATCCGGCATGATGACCGCGCCGAGCAGATACCCCTGATCCTCGGGCGGCAGGAACGAGCCAGGCACGGTCCTCATCATCACAACCGTAAGCGCGATCATGCCGGCAAAGAGGAGCAGCGCTATCACGAAACGCTTGATGACCAGCTTCACCGCGTTCGAGTAGCTCTTCGTCATCCGCGCGAAGGCATTGTCGAACCACCTGAAGAAGCCGCGCTTTTCATGGTGGCCTGGCTTGAGCAGCAAGGCAGCCAGCGCCGGCGACAGCGTCAGCGCAACCACCCCCGAGAGCACCACCGAGATCGCGATGGTGATGGCAAACTGCTTGTACAGCTGGCCGGTAATGCCGCCAAGGAATGCCACCGGCACGAACACCGCGCACAGCACCAGCACGATCGCGATGACCGGACCGGAGACCTCGTCCATCGCGCGCTTGGCCGCGTCCTTCGGACTTAGCTTGAATACGTTCATGTTGCGTTCGACGTTCTCGATCACCACAATCGCATCGTCCACCACGATGCCGATCGCGAGAACCATTCCGAACAGGGTCAGCATGTTGATCGAGAAACCGAGCGCGAGCATACCCGTGAACGTGCCGACGATTGAGACCGGAACGGCGAGCACTGGAATCAGCGTGGCACGCAGGCTCTGAAGGAACACGAAGACGACAATCACCACCAGCACCAGCGCCTCGAAGAAGGTATGGACAACGTCGGAAATGGATGCCCGGGTAAATTCGGTGGTATCCATCGCAACCTGATAGTCGATGCCCTCGGGGAATTGCTTCTTCATCTCGGCGAGCGTCGCGCGCACCTGTTTAGATACGTCGAGCGCGTTAGCCCCGGGCTGCTGATACACCGCGATGATGGTGGCAGGCTTGCCCTGAAACTTGCTGCGAATCGAGTAATCCTTCTGACCGAGTTCCGCGCGGCCGATATCCTTGAGCCGCACAATCGCCGCACCACTGCTTGCGGCGCGGATAATAATGTTTTCGAACTGTGCAGGGTCGGTCAACCGGCCCGTGGTGGTAACCGCAAACGACTGTTCGACCGCTGTGCCGGTGGGTGACTGGCCGAGACGCCCGACCGCGAACTGCTGGTTCTGGTTGGCGACAGCCTTCTGCACGTCGCCCGCCGTGATGCCCAGTTGCGCCATGCGGTCGGGTTTCAGCCAGATCCGCATCGCGTAGTCCGGCGTGCCGAAGATACTCGACTGGTTCGCGCCCGGGATACGCTTGAGCGCATCGAGCACATAGATGTTGGCGTAGTTGGCGATATAGGTCGCGTCGTAGCGGTTACTCGGCGAGTAGATGGCGATAACCATCATGAACGCCGACGATTTCTTCTGCACCTGGATGCCCTGCGACTGCACCGAGGACGGCAATTGCGGCAAGGCCAGATTCACGCGGTTCTGCACATCGACCTGCGCCAGTTCCGGGTTGGTGCCGATCTGGAAGAACGCGTTGAGCGTATAGGAACCGGTCGATGAACTCGACGAGTTCATGTAAATCATATTGTCCGCACCGTTGACCTGCTGCTCGATCGGCGCGGCCACATTGTTCGCGACCACGTCCGCATTCGCCCCGGGGTAAGTGGCGGAGATCGTGATCTGCGGTGGCGTGACGTCGGGGTACTGCGCGATGGGCAGATTGACCATCGCCACCGCGCCCCCCAGCGTGATGACAATCGAGATGACTGTCGCGAAAATGGGCCGGTCGATGCAGAAGTGGGAGATGCTCATGTCGTCAGCCCCTCACTTCGTCACGGGCTGGCCAGACTCCCGCCCCGCCAGGCGCTGTGGCTCGCCAGGCGGCAGGCCGGCGGCGGCAGGCTGACTGGCCGGCGCACCGGGAGCCCCGGTGACCTTGAGCGGCGTGTCCGCTACGACGCGGATCGCGCCGTCAACCACGACACGCTCGCCTGCTTTGAGACCGTCGGAAATGAACCAGTCGTCGCCATGCCAGTCACCGGTTTCGACGACGCGCTGATGGGCTTTGGAGTCTTTATCGACCACCCACACGAAGTGGCTCTTCGCGCCCTGCAATACGGCGCGCTGTGGCACGAGAATCGCGTTCGGGCGCACCCCCCCGGAGACCACCGCGCGCACGAACTGTCCTGGGCGCAGCGTGCCCTGCGGATTGGCGAACGACGCGCGCACGAGGAACGTACCCGTGGTCGTGTCAAACGCCGGGTTGGTAAAGTTGATCTCACCGCGCTGAGGAAACACCGAGCCGTCCGCAAGCACGACGGTCACCTGGAAACTCTGATTGACGGGAAACTTCAGGCGGCCTTTGGATTCCTGGTCGCGGTAACCCAGCAACTCATTTTCAGAGATGCTGAAGTTGACCCACATCGGATCGAGCTGGTAGATGTAGGTGAGCAAACCGTTAGGGCCGGACGTCACATAGCTGCCGTCCTGCTGTCTCGCGAAACTGGATAACCCCGCGAGGGGCGACTTGATCGTCGTATAGCTGAGGTTGAGCTCGGCAGTTTGCACCTGCCCCTGAGCTGCGATCACGGCGGCCTCCGCCTGCTTTTCACTGCCAGTCGCGTCGTCGAGGTCTTTCTTGCTCAATGCGTTCTGCGCGGCAAGCGGTATTACACGCGCAAGATTCGCTTTGGTTACATAGAGCCTTGCCTGCTGCTGGGCAAGCTCGCCCTTTGCAGTTTTCAGCACGGCCTCGAATGGCTTGGGATCCATCAGGAACAGTGTCTGGCCGGCGTGGACCAGTTGCCCCTCGGTATACACCCGCTTGTCGAGAAAGCCGTCGACCCGTGCACGAATCTCGACTTCACGTGAGCTTTGCGTCTGCGCGGTGAATTCGAAGTCGACCGGCGTGTCATGCGGCTCAACTGTCATGACGGTCACCTCGACCGGTCCGGCCGAGGGCGGCGGCGCCGCTTTGTGGCAAGCGCAACAAAGCGTCAGCGTGGCGCAGACGAGCATCAGCGTGCGGCCAGTGAGACCGTACACCGGACGACGAAGCAGGAATGACCTGGACAGGGATCCGCGAGAAACCGGCCACGGCATGATGTGAAGGATGGAGACGTTTTTCATCGCGTGCCCCGCCTGGTCACAAGGCCGTACAGTTGCCGAATAGCACAATTGCATCCTCGCTATTCACGATCATCAACGTCATCGAGCCGTCTCCCGAGTCGAGCGCGAGCGTCCACCCATATCCCATCTCCATACCCTCGATGACGACCTGATTCGGCTCTTTGTTGACGGTCAGCATGGGTGTCGTGCGTGCGGGTCCGGTGATGACTTTCTTTTCGAAGTTGACGGAAAGAAACCTGGGTGCTCCGATGTCCGCCGGCAAGGACCGCTTGCACGTGAGTCCTGGATCGCATGAATGTGCTTCCATGGTCGCGCAGAGCAGCGGCTTGCTGCCGTCGAAGTCGGCTGCCGGCACATCGGATGCAACAAGGCCGAGCAAAATCGTGAGTAAAACGGACCTGAATCTCATCACGTACGCTCCCGCATTTTCTTTGAACGCGACCGCGCATCGCACGGCGCGCGCGTCGAAACCATGCACGCGCCTCGAACAACCCGGCCGCGCATCCAATGCGCGACACCTGGCCTTCAAATT
Source organism: Paraburkholderia gardini (assembly GCF_907164575.1). Taxonomy (GTDB): domain Bacteria; phylum Pseudomonadota; class Gammaproteobacteria; order Burkholderiales; family Burkholderiaceae; genus Paraburkholderia; species Paraburkholderia gardini. Next base: position 174,849 of record NZ_CAJQYY010000007.1, on the reverse strand, counting down.
GACGCGTTGACCTGGTTCAGTTTGGTAGCTGTGCAAAAGGGAGACAATCGGACCTTGGTCTCATATCGACCAGCAGGGCGAAAGTGCTTCAAGGTTGCGGCGTGTTGCCTATCGCCATTTCCACGGCCTTGATCAGGATCGCGCCGTTTAATGGCTTGCGCAGGTACGCGGCGGCGCCAGCCGCAATCGCGGTCTGTCGGGCGGAAAGCTCGTCGTAGGCAGTAATCATGATGACAGGCAAGCCCATCGGCGCAAGCTGACGCTGGACTTCCAGGCCGTTAACGCCAGGCATCTGGATGTCCAGGATCACACATGCAGGCCGATATGACGGAATCGCCGAGAGCGTATCCAGGAACTCGCTTCCGCTGGAAAACGTTTCTGCTGCTATACCAACGGAGCGCAGCAAACGCTTGATGGCTCGGCACACCGATTCGTCATCGTCGATCACAGCGACGATTTGATTGAGATTGACCATATGACGACGCGAACGCGTGCTCGCCCTCCCATGAGTAACCTTTGCAGCTTCAGCCTAACGGCGGATAGCAAAATGGGATATAGGGCTTTGGTCCACCAGGCGCTCTGGTCCACAAGCGCATTGCGGCAGCGGATCAGCGCAAACAGGCCTCTTCCGGGGCATTTATCAGACTTTCAGGAGACTACGCCTCGTCGCCCGCGTATACACCGGCCTTTTCCGCAAGCCGGACGAGTTCGACAATGGATCTCGCCTTCATCTTCTCCATCACCCGGGCACGATGAATCTTGATGGTCTTTTCGGCTGCGCCCAACTCGCTGGCGACCTGTTTGTTCAGCCGCCCCCTCAACACGAGCACCATGACTTCGCGCTCGCGGCGGGTGAGATGACTGACCCGCTCCTCGATCTCCGCCCTTTGGCTCCTGGTCGCACACTCTATGCACGCACGCTTGAGTGCGCGATCTATCGCAGCGAGTAATAGCGATTCGCACACCGGCTTGACCAGAAAGTCGAGTGCGCCAGCCTTCATCGCATCCGCACACGAGCTGACGTCGCCATGCCCGGTCAGAAACACGATTGGAAGAAGCTGGTTGAGCTTGCTCTGTACCTCCAGCCCGGTCATGCCAGGCATCTGCAAATCGAGAACGAGGCAGGCGGGTGCACTCGTCAGATCGGCTTTATTCAGAAGTGCTTCTGAACTCTCGAAACATTCGACGCAATAGCCAGAGACGCGCAGCAACCGGGCGAGCGCGCTTCGTATTCGTTCATCATCGTCAACGATGAAAACACGGTTGGCAGTCTGGCTCATGGTGACTGTGGGCCGCTGTCCTGCCGTGAGCTGGTTCCCCGTGGCAGCGTTACGTGAAACGACGCTCCCTTGCCAGCATTGTTCTCCGCCCATAGTCGGCCTCCATGACCGGTGATGATCGTTCGACTGATAGAAAGACCCAGTCCGAGCCCTTGTGGCTTGGTCGTGAAAAACGCCCTGAAAATCTTGTGCATCTTGTCGACGGTCAGGCCCGGCCCCCAGTCCATCACCGTAATCCGCACCCCGCCATCCGGTTCTTCGCGCACGGTTGTCTCGACCATGCAATCGGCGGCCGCACAGTCCTTGACGGCATCGAAAGCGTTCAGCAGCAGGTTGAGCACGACCTGCTGAAGTTGGACCCTGTCACCGCAAACCATCGCCAGATTGTCCGAAATGTCGAAGCGGGTGCGAACGCCACGAGCCATGGCGTCGCTGTGCACAAGAAGAGCAATGTCGCGGACGACGTCGCCGACGTCCAGAAGTCGCAGTTCGATATCGCCTTTCCGTACCAATGTCCGGATCTTCTGGATGACTTCGTTCGCGCGACAGTTATCCGCGATGATATCGTCCAGCACGTCACGAAGCTCCGCTGTGTCGGCCGTCTCCGACTCGATGAATTTCTGTGCCGCTTGCGCGTTGAACAAAATAGCGGTGAGTGGTTGCTTCAGTTCGTGAGCTAGAGATCCCGCAAGCTCCCCCAAAGAAGAAAGGCGCGCCAGGTGTTCCAGTTCCGCGTCGCTTCGCTCGCCTTCGCCGCAGGCACTGCGATCCAATATCGCCGCGATCCGCAAGATCTGATTGACGTCTCGGTAATTCGTGGTGTTGACGCCCGTGGGGAAATCAACCCCGTCAGACCGCCGCGCAATCAGCGTCTGCGTGGTTGAAACGTTGGCGATTCTGTTTTCAACGCCATCGTCTGCGACTGTCAAATGATTGACACGCTCAGCATGAACCGGGAACAGTGTCTCGACCGACGCGCCGGCTAGTTCTTTCACGGTATAACCGAACAGTTCCGCCGTTTTAGCGTTTGCAAACGTTATGCGGTCCCGATGATCGATTACCATCATCGGGACCGGCATTAATTCAAGCGTTTCCCTCAGTGAAAACCTTGCGTCCAGTATCCGGCGCGTGCCGCGGCCACTTCCCCGTAACCATGAAACGAACGCAACAATGTATCTTTTCGAGCTCGGCCTTGACTCGGCAAGCTCACGCGTATCGGGCATGGTTTGCTCGATCGACGTATCAGCGTCACTGCAAACGAGCGGAGATGAGGTGTGTCCGAATATCGTCAAACGAACACGGCCGCCTTCTTGAATCAGGCGGCCATCGGTTCGGAAACCCTGCACATCAGGGAAAAGCATTCGAAGAAGACAGCCCTGCTGCACGAACCAGTTTTTTGATATCTCAACTGCGTCTATCGCCAGGTGTCTGCCCTGCATGATCAGATTGATCATCGGTGTCTCCGTACCCAGCGAGTGCGGATTGAGTGCTGCCGCGATGTCTGCTCCGCTGGATTGAACCGTCTAGGTTGACTTCACGATAGTAGTTGTTACTCCACCGGCAACGGCAAATCAGAGCGTGTCAGGAACGTTGCATAACAGGTCCAGCATGAACGGGCATGGCGAAGACGACGAAATGCCCGCCAGGGTTTCGGGCAGGCACTCGTCCCCCGAAGGGGACTTCCTTCGGGGCCCAGTCGCGTGCCTGCTGCCTGAAGTGGTTGGGCCAGCCGAAACCGCCCTCGACCACCCAACGGGGGCAGCAGCATGAAGCCCTTGTTCACCTCGGGCAACTTGATGACCTGCAGCCTCCATCCAGGATAAGCACACCTGGCCGGAAGCATTGCCACGATGCACCGGCTCGCGCCATCCAGCGCAGCGCGTTGAACATTTCGGGTCGTATCGTTGTGTTTAGTATAGGTCGCGGGAATCCATTTGCAATGGAGTTGCAGTAATTCATTCCACTCGATTCTGTGAAGGTGCGCCGGATTTTCCGGGAGACGTGTAAACGACGAAGGTGCTGAGCCGTCATTTTTTATCCAGTTAGTTATTTTTAATGCAAGCGCGAACGCCGTTGGACTTGCAGATTTCATGCGTTGACGTTGCTTGCGCAACGGCCTTTTCCACTGCGGTCAAGCGAACCGCCCCGGGGAATCGCGGAGGCGGGCTGGCTTAAGTTAAGGCGAGTTCAGCGGCTGGTGTTTCAGGTTGCCGGTAGCAGTTTGCCTCAGCTTCAGTGGGCGGGATATAGCTGGGCGGTTCCATCAGCCGATGGTGATCGAATCAGGCCAGTTCCGGCTGGTCGTTCGCCGAACCTTTTCAGCCGTCACTCAAGACTTCAATACTTCCGTCACGGATCGCGCCGACGAATGTGCGGTAATCATGCTGGTTCTGCGAGCTGTACTCGGTCGCGAACTCGCTGATTGCATCGTCCATCGTTCTTCCCGAACCCATGTATCCCGCAATCATTGCAGCGTCGCCGGAGCGGGCGTGCGCCCGGGCAAGTGCATGCGCGCACATCCTCGCGTACTGACGCAACATGGCTGTGTCCCAATCCTCGATCACGGCAGTCATTTTCATATCGCGAAGCTGACGGACATAGAAATCGCGCCCGTTCTTTCCGCGTGTCCATCCGAGGAACACGTCGCTTGCGGCCTGCATGATACGTTGCCCCGCTATCACCCGCTGACCATGATTCGCGTGCAAGCTTTTGCCGGCATAAGGTTCGAGTACCGAAGCGCGCGCTTCCTTCACCTGCAGGAAGAGCGGGTCGTGATCCGCCGCCATGAAGAGCCCCAGGCCGCACATCGTCCCGACGCTGCCCACACCGACGACCTTGATCGCCATATCGAGAAAGTGAAAGCGGTCGAAAAGGATGCGGGTGTGTTCCGGTAACGTCTCGCGGTAGGACGCAATCGCGTCGACATACCCGGATTCGAGTCCAGGAGCCACACTCGCGTCGGGATGGTAGATCAGCGGCGGCTCGTCCTTGATTCTGGGTCTCGCGCCTTCCAGAGAAACCAGCTTCGGATAGAAATGGTCAGGAACCGTCCGCCGCCGCTCGGCTTCGATCCGCTCGGCGAGGCGCTTACGTGCTGCTTCCACTATCTGCGGATTGCCGCAGCGATCGCTATATTTCTGCAAGTCGATCCGGTCGTACCAGACATCGAGCGCGCGCATCGACGCATAGTCCATCATCCGTTCACGGTATTCACGTACGAGGTCTCTGGAAACACGTGCTTCGTCGCTGCGCGGGAGCTGGAGATACTGTGCGGCGATCACGACGCTCGCGGCCAGCCGCTTGAGGTCCCACTCGAAAGGCGCCGGCAGGGTCTCGTCGAGATCGTTGATGTCGAAGATGATATTGCGCTCAGGGGTCGCGAATCCGCCAAAGTTCATCAGATGCGCGTCTCCGCACGCCTGCACACGGATGCCGCTGGTCGGCGTCCTGGCCAGATCCGCCGCCATCAGTATTGCAGAACCGCGAAAGAAAGCGAATGGAGAAGCTGACATGCGCTCGAAGCGGATCGGTATCAGCGTCGGAATGCGGCCTTCATTGGACCTGACGAGCAGGTCTATCGGATTTTCGCGATCCGCGGAGGCTTTCCACCCGGCCTGCGACGCTCTCGGTACCGCATCGCGCAACAGCCGTCCGTTGTGTGCACGCTCATCGGCAGTCAGGTACGTTCCCGCGCTTTGTGACGCTGCGATCATACGGGGATCGCTGAGGGCCTTGCGCATGTTAATTCTCCGCTCTTCGGCTCACACCGTTCGATTGGCGCCAGACAGCGCGATTCACCCGGACGAGAGCAACGCTTCCTTACCACCCGCCTTACGGGTGACGTTAATGCAACCGTCGCAGCCGGTTGATGCATGCGCACACCGGCGATTTGAAGCAAGCCTAATGCGTGAGTCGGAACGGCAATATAGGACTTTGGTCCATCACGGACGACGGCCACGCCCATCCACTTTTTGAGCGACACCCGGCGTAGCGTCAGGAAGGCGTGATTGTCGCCTGTTGTGAAGCCTCCTGGACAGCGCGAACGGACGCGGCGATGACAATGCCCGTTATGAGTAGCCCCACCAGTCCGAGCAGGATAGAGTCGATTCGGCCCACGGCAGTCGTGGGGACCACGTCGCCATACCCGATGGTGAGCGCTGTAATCGAGCAGAAGTACAGCGTTTGTCCAGGCGACGCTGGCGCTCGGGTCGCCGCCTCCACCGGACCACCGGCATAGTGCATGATAATCGCAAGCACGATGAAAATTGCCAGCAGACTGGCGAGAAACACACGCAGATACCAGAGCGTCCTGGCAAACTCCACAAACACCTGGCGGGCCCTTAGCGGGGCGTCCGCAGCTTTTCCGGCATTGTCCATGGCGGCATCCTCTCGCGATCAGAAAGCGGCCAGCAACGAGGCTTGTCCTGGACGGATACGGACAGAGCGCTGGCCCGGCATCACCGTGAAACCATCTACTGCGTTACTTTGGCATTCAGACAGCGAATCTCGCACGCCTCGTGCAGAGCTACCGCACACGGCGGGGTCGGTCGAGAAGCTGGAGCATCAGGCAGGCGTAGAGGGAGACGGCAATAAAAAGCCCCATACGCACCGCAAATGCACGATAGACATCCTTTCCCGTCACGCTGTCCTGCACCGACTGGCCGAGCAGGATAATCAGGGTAACGAAGCTATTTAGCCAGAAGCCGGGATGGTATCGCTGCGGCCTGCGCGCATAGAGCCTGCGCGCCAGTACCAGGCCAAACAGCAACATCCACAGGAAGAGCATCCATAGATCCACGAAGAGCCTGAGTGCAAACCAGAACACGACTGCGAGCAGGCCGCCGAACAGCGTAGAGCCGAGGAGTTCGCGTGCCGCGCCGCGAGCCGTTGTCGTACAGCTTTGTCTGCCAAGACTGACGGACTTCATGATGATCGGCATGTAGCTGGCGGGATCGATCAGCGCCAGCAGGAAGGCCGGCATTACCACCAGTGCGGCGCGTAGCGCGATCCGGCCGGCCTCGGCATCCGACAGGGCCTGGGCAGCGGGCGGCGCGCGGTCGCTGGCGGGTTCGGGAAACAGCCAGTGGCTGACAGCCAGTACCAGCAAGGCAAGCAGAAGTCCCTTGACGAGAGCACCCACGACCGTGGCGGCTAGTTGATAGTCTGCGGTGCCGGCGGCGGAGATCATGGTCAGCCCGGCCACCAGAAAAGTCGCGACCAGATTGTTGCCGCCGCGCAGACCGTAGCGAAAGGCAAGGAAAAGACCCAGGCCGATTAGCAGCACACCCGGGACAGGGTAGTAGCGCAGCAACGGGATGAGGAGCAGGCCGCAGCCGGTGGTCAACATCACCACCAGCGCGAGACCCAGCGCGGCCTTGAGCGACAGCGGCTGGTTGAGCGTGGCGAGCAGAAAGACGGCGAATACCGGCGCGACCACGGGAATCGGCAGGTCGAGTGCGAAACTGGCCGCAAGACACAGCGCAGTGCCGCTCGCGAGGCGCAGCGGACGCTGGCTGAGCGGTTCACGTTCTTTGAACACGGTCGCCATCAGTAGATGTAGGAAAGCCAGCTCATCAGACGCAGGAACACCCGGCCCGGCAGGTTGAGCAGGTTGCCCGGCCTGGGAAATGCCATGACTTCCGCCTGCCCGCCAATACGGATACCGCGAAGCGCAGGTGCCACGCCCGGGGCAAACTCGACAGTCACCGGGAAGCGCTGCGCCGGCCGTAGCCAGTCGCGACTGTTCTGGATGGTCGGCAGGCCGCCGGGCGGCGTGCTTTGGCCGACGCTGACGCCATAGCCGATGCTGCGAACGTGTCCTTCAAATATCTCACCCGGCAGCGCGTCCAGCACGATGGCGACCGGCGTGCCCGGCTTGACATGGCCCAGGTTGTTTTCGGTCATATCCGCGCTCACCCATACATCGCGTATGGAAATCAGCGTCATCACGGGGCCGCCGGCGGCGACGAACTGGCCGACGTCAGTGCGCAGATCGGTGATCAGGCCACCTGAGCGTGCGCGTATCCGGGTATTGGCCAGATCCAGTTCGGCTTTTTTCACTGTGGCGGCAGCGCTGCGTAACTGCGCGTTGTCCGCGTCGTCGCCGCCTTGCTGCTCGCGCGCGCGCTCCACGTCGGCACGGGCCGCGGTGACCTGACTGATGGCCTGTTCGTGGGTCGCTCGCGCCACTTCGAGGCGGCGCAGCGAAACGGTTCCCTCGTCTTCGCGGTACAGCCTTTCGAGACGTTCGCTATCCTGGCGTGCCTTGACTTCGTTCGCGATGGCGGCGCGCAACGATGCCTGCGCGGAATCGATGCCTGCGGTGCTCGCCCCTATCTGACGCCGTGTCGATTCGAGGTCGGCACGCGCGCGGTCAAGAGCGATCTGGTACTGCAGCGGATCCACTTCGAACAGGATGGCGCCAGGCTTCACTTCCTGATTGTCATGCACGAGTACCCGGATCACCCGCCCCGATACTTCCGGGGCCACCGCGACAACGAAGGCCTGCACCCGCGCCTGTTGGGTGTATGGCGTGAACCGGTCGGCCAGCAGGTACCAGACAAGGCTCACGCCGATCACCGCGGCGACCCACTTGACACCCTTGCCGGCCGGATCGGCGGTGGGCGCTGGCGGCTCCGGCGGCATGGCAGGAGGTTTCGGGGTTTCACTCATCGGGACTGCCCTCGGGCAACGCGTGGGGCGTCGTCACGGACGGCGGCTTCGACTCTTTCAGCAGATCGCCCCAGTTGGTGCGTTGCTCCATCTGCTGGCGCGTGGCCGCGTCGACGAGCGGCGCTTCGCTCTGCCAGCCGCCGCCGACGGCCGCGTAAAGGCTAATCAGACTGGACACGGCATTGCCCCGGTTCACCACATAGGCATCCTGCTGCGCGGAGAGCGCACGCTGGGCATCCAGTACCCGTTGGAAGTCCGAGTAGCCTTCGCGATAGATGGTGTTGGCGAGCGTCAGCGAACGCCGCGCGGCGAGTTCTGCGTCGTGCAGGATACTGTCGCGCTCGAGTGCTGTGACGAGACCCGTCGCGGCATCGTCGGCCTCGCGCGCAGCCTCGCGTACGGTGTTCTGATACGCAACGATCAGTTGTTGCAGACGGGCGTCCTGTACGCGCACGTTGTTCCTGATCTTGCCATAGTCGAACACGTTCCAGCTCACGCTGGGACCGCCGACGAGCGCCAGGGTGGCTGGCGCGCCCGCCACCGAAGTGGCGGTCCAGGCGAGGCTCCCCAGAAGCGTCACCGAAGGATAGAGATCGGCCTCGGCCACGCCGATCAGCGCCGACTGGGCCGCAACCTGAAGTTCGGCGGCGCGAACGTCGGGACGGCGCAGCAGCAGGTCGGCGGGTACGTCCTGCAGCACCGCACGGTCGACGAGCGGGATCATGCCTTCCTTGCCCGGCTGTTCGTCCAGTTCGGGCAGCGGCCCGGGCGGGCGGCCGATCAGGAGGGACAGCGCATGGCGGGCAACCATGATCTGATTCTCGAAATCGGGGACGGTGGCTAGCGTACCCAGGTACTGCGTCTTCGCCTGTTGCAGATCCAGCTCATCGGTTTCGCCGCTCTTGAACAGACGCTCGGTGATCTCATAGCTGCGCTTTTGCAGTCTGGCGTTGTCGCGCGCGATGCGCAGGCGCGCTTCGGCCGTGCGCAGGGCGTAGTAAGTGTTGGCCACCTGGGCGTGCAGCAGCACCAGCACATCGTCATGGTTCGCTTTGGCGGCAAAAAACGCGGCATCGGACGACTCGATCGCGCGGCTAAAACGCCCCCAGAAATCGAGTTCCCAGCCTGCGCTGAAGCCCGCGCTGTATTGCAGGAAGCCGCCGTAGTGGGGATGGCTTCCGCCGGAGTGCCTTTCATCGCCGTACAGAACGTCGCCGTTGATCTGCTGTACTTGCGGATAGCGCCCGCTCAAGGCAATCCCCAGTTGGGCTCGGGCCTCCATCACGCGCAGGCCAGCGATCTTCAGGTCACCATTGTGGGCGTCTGCCTCAGCAATCAGACGCTCGAGATTCTGATCCGCGAATACCTGCCACCATTGCCGGGCGTCGGGTTGCGCCCCCTGGACGGTGGCCTGTTCGATCGCCGGGCTGCTCCAGTGTTCGGTCCAGGCCTCGCGCTGCGGATGAAAGTCGGGCCCCAGCTGGATACAGCCACCCAGGCACACTGCGCCGATCAGCACAAGGCGTTCGGGACGGACCAGGCGCGGCACGGGGCGACCCTCGCGGCATCAAAGCTGCTGCTGGTCTTGTGACAGCTCGGCTTTCGACCGGTCCTCCACCCACCGCCAGAACAGTTGATAGCCCACCGCAAGCACGACCGGACCAATAAACAGGCCGATCACGCCACCGGAGACCATGCCGCCCAGCGCGCCGATCAGCACCACCGGCATCGGCACGTCAACGCCGCGACCCAGCAGCAAGGGCTTGAGCACGTTATCGGCCAGTCCCGCCACGAACACGTAAATCGAGAAGATGATCGTCGCCGCCCCTACCCCTTTGGTGGCAATCACGAAAGCGATCACCGGGATGGTGATCAGCGTGGCCGGCAGTTGCATGATCCCGAGCAACAGCACCCCGAGCGCCAGCAGGCCAGCAGCTGGAACACCCATCACGACAAAACCGACCCCTACCAGGAGCATCTGGATGAACGCGATGCCGACCACGCCTTGCGCGACCGCGCGGATGGTGGCGGTGCACAGTTCGGTGATCTTCGGGCCGTGTTCCGGGCCCGAGATGCGTGAAGCGATCTGCACTGCGCTGCGGCTGCCCTCCTCCCCAAAAGCCATGAAGATGCCAGCGACGATCAAGGCAAGGAAGAAGATCACCAGCCCCGAGCCGAGGCTCGCGACCGTTCCCAGCAGTACGACGCCGACATCCTTCAACTGGGGAGTGAACTTCAGCACGAGACCGGTCAGATCGGTGGCGGCCTGCAACCAGAAATCGTACAGCCGCTTGCCCACCAGCGGCCAGGCCGCCACCGACTCTGCCGGCGCGGGAATCTGGAAGCTGCCGCTCTTCGCGATGGTCACCGCACTATCCAGCGAGTCGGCCATCGCGCTGCCCAACATCCAGGTCGGTACAAGAATGATGATGAAGGCAGCGAGAACGATCACCGTCGCAGCATAACCGTCTTTCCTGAGTAGCCCTTCGCGGAGTTTCACCTGCAGGGGATAGAGGGTGATCGCGAGGATCAGGGACCAGACCATCAGGTTGAGAAACGGGAAGAAGATCTCGAAGCAGGAAATCGCGAGAACCGCTATCAACCCCGCGCGGATCAGTACATCGAGCAGCCCGCGCGACAGCGCCCTTCCGGAAGTGTGCATCGGCAGCATCAGTTGTCTCCTTGCCGGTTGACGCCAGCGGAGCTGCATACCAGACTGACCCGCGCCGGATTATCGCTGTGCGTTTAGTCTTGGTTCAGGTCGCTGTCCTTGTAGTACTTCGTCCCTTTAGCGGTAAGTTCGAGCGCGAGGCCTGTATCGGTAATCTGGTAGAGCCAGACGCCAGGCCCCACGGCTACCGCTCCCTGATATGCGCCGCCGGCGTCACCGGTTTTCGCCGCGGCAGTCGCCTGCCCACCGAACGTCCACCCGGACGTGATGAAGTCGTTCAGCGCGCTCTCGTTCTCAAACACCCAGACCAGTTGGAACTTCTTGATGCCCATGCCCAGGCCAGCCTGAATCTCGGCCATTTTCATGTAGGTCACGGCGCTGGTCTTTTTGTTAACCGCGATGCCCTCGCCCGACCCTCCGCCAGCAAGGAGGATCTTCATGCCGAAGTTGCTGAACGCCGCATAGCCTGCCGCTGACTCCACGGCCTTGCGCGCCGATGGCTGCGCCCGATAGAGTGCGGCTAGCGCGCCTTGTGCCGATTTGCGGACTTTCGCCTGCTTTTCTTCCTTGCTTGCGCCGAACGCGATGGCAGGCAGGGACAGCGAACAGACCAACCCCAGCATCAACATGCGACGATTCATGAGAGCCCCTTGATGAGCCTGGAATGCTGCCTCGGCATTGGATTCACTGTGGCCCAGACTTACAGGCACTGATTGATGACGCTGGTTGCAATGCTGTCTGCTCCGCGGAATCCCACTGAAGAGCCAGAACCTCCCGAGTCCTGTCTTTGGTAGTGCAGACTGTTCCCGATGTGCCGAATGGGCCGTGGTCCGCCTGCGACAGCACAAAATAGTTCAAGCGCCTGACGCGTAAATCCGATCTGTTGCATAACCCGCGGCCATTCAGTCCGAGGGCCCTCGATATCCGCGGCATGCCGGTTGCACCTCTTGTTCCGCATGGCAGTTGCTCCGGCACGAACGTAGCGCAATCGCATCACAGGCTTGCAAGTACATCGTACTACGCGGGCACTTTGACTCAATTGGACTTTGGTCCTACACGGCGGCGTGGTAACCGCGACAGTTCTGGTCACTCCGACGCTCTCGGGGGACATTGACAACGGTCCTGCTGCCCAGGCTGTATACGGATTCGAACGCTACGCCTCAACCCTGGTTGCTGACACATGTTTGTCATGATAGGTTGCTGCAATCCCCGCTGCTGTATCTGGCATCCATTTTTCCGCGACTCCGCGCGTGATGAAGAAAGACGGGATGAGTAGCTCTGGACTCATCGTACGAATACGCCTGTCCCCAAGAGGAATTCGAGAGCCATGGCTTTAATGATCCAGTGGGCGGCGCTGTTCATCCGCCTCCGCGCGGCTTCTGTCGCTGCTTTCCTGTCCATCGCCGCATTCGGAGCCCATGCCGCGGATCTCGTGATCGCAGGCCGGGACGACATCTACGGCCGCGGGCTCGCGCAGGCGGTGGACGGCTACAGGAAACAGCACCCGGGCATCGATATCGAGCTGCTGAAGCTGCCGAACAACGACCTCTATCAGAAGCTGAAGCTCTCGTTGCGGGAAAACACGCGCGCCTATGACCTGGTGATGATGGACGACACCTGGTCCCCCGAATTCATCGCCAACGGATGGCTTCAGCCGCTGCCCGCCACGCTCGCGGATGCCGACATGGTGTCCTCCACGGTCTCCCTGGGACGCGCGTCGACGGGCGCCTTGTATGCGATGCCGATCGTCGGCAACGTCGAGATGTTCGCTTACCGCAAGGATCTGCTGGCGAGTCGCGGCCTGCAGCCGCCGCGCAAATGGGACGACGTGCTGAAGATCGCACAGACCATCGGCACAGCCGACAAGAACGTTTCGGGTGTCGTGTTTCGCGGCACGAAGGGCAACCCTGTCGTCACCGGTTTTCTGCCGATCCTTTGGGCGTATGGCGGAGAAGTCTTCGACGCGAACGGCAAGGTCGCGATCGATTCGCCCCAGGCGCTGGCCGCGCTGAAGATGCTCCTCGCTCTCAAGAAGTGGGCACCGAAGGACGTCGACGTATATGGCGCCGGCGAAGTGCGCGACGCGTTGCAGGGCGGCACGGCCGCGCAGGCCATCGAAGTGTGGCCCGCCTGGCTGCCCGCGCTCGACGACCCCGCGATGTCGCGCGTCGTCGGCCAGGTCGAACTGCAACCTCCGCCCGGAGAGGTCAAGGGACCGGCGCCGATGCTCGGCATCTGGCAAATGGGCATTGCGAAAGATGCAGCGCATGCGAAAGTGGCAGCGGATTTCCTTGCCTATCTGACTTCGTCAGCGACGCAAACGCAACTTGCCGTGCTCGGCATTCCGCCGACGCGCAAGAGCGTCTTCGCCAATCCGGCGCTCGTCAAGCAATATCGCTGGTATCCGGACCAGCTCAAGGCGCTCGAAGCGGGCCGTGCGCGGCCTCGCGTGAAGGACTGGCAGCAGATCGAGGCGATTCTCGGCGACGCGTTGCAACTCGCGCTGACGGGGCAGGCCGCGCCCGACGCAGCCCTGCATCAGGCCGCGCAGAAGATCGCCCAGGCCAACGCCGTATCGCAGTGATAGCGCAGACTGCCGTGGGGACGGGTCGATGAGCCGGTCGCGGCGTTACCTGCCGCTGCTCGTCCTGATGAGCCCAGCCGCGCTCGTGCTCGTCGTGCTGGCGCTCTATCCGGTGGCACGCGTGCTGATCGATTCGTTTTTCTCGGTGGATTACGCGTCGGGGCATCGCGCGTTCATCGGGCTCGCCAACTATCGGTCGGTCATTACGGATGACGAGTTCGGCACCAGTTTCGTCAATACGATCCAGTTCATGATCGTAGCTTCGATCCTTGAAGTCCTGTTCGGACTCGCGCTCGCGCTACTGTTCGTGCGCCCGTTTCCGGGCCGGCGCATCGCGTTGCCGCTCGCCGTGCTGCCGATGATGCTCTCCACGCTCGTCTGCTCCGCCATCTGGCGCAACTGGCTCAATTACAGCGGCTTCCTGAATGCGCTGCTCACGGCGGCAGGTCTGCCGCGAGTGCTCTGGCTATCCGATCCGCACCTCGCGTTGTGGTCGTTGATGCTGGTCGATATCTGGCAATGGACGCCAATGGCGTTCCTCATCATTCTCGCGGGCCTGCAGTCGATTCCGCCTGAAATCACGGAGGCGGCGCGCAGCGACGGCGCAAACGAATGGCAGTGCCTGCGCTACATCACGCTGCCGCTCGTTGCACCGCACGTCGTCCTGGCCCTGCTGCTTCGATCGATCGACACGTTCAAGCTGTTCGACAAGGTGTACGCGCTGACGGGCGGCGGTCCAGGCAATGCCACGCAGACGTTGTCGACGTATATCTACGACACGGGCTTCCGGTTCTTCAACGTTGGGCCTGCCAGCGCGGCTTCGGTACTGATGCTCGTCACATGCGCGGTGCTGGTCTCGGGGTACATATGGAAATCAGCCGTCAGGCGCGACAGGTGACGCCGGTCGCGCGCCTGCGGGGTTTCGCGCGGCGCTCATCCGGTGGCGCGATGCGTGGGCTGCTGCGGCTCGGCGCGCTGGCGGTGCTGCTGCTGCCGTGCGTATGGATGGCCGGCGCAGCCTTCACGCCAACGCTGGAGCGCCTCGCCCATCCGCTTGCGTTGTGGCCTTCCGCGCCCACGCTCGAGCATCTCGCGGCGGTGTGGGAAAGCGGCATGGCCCAGTCGGTGGTGAACTCGGTGTGGGTCGCGCTGGGCGCCACGCTGCTCGCGCTCGCGCTGGCGTTTCCGGCCGCCTATGCCCTCGCGCGGCTCGCGTTTCCGGCGCGGCTCGACCTGGTGTTCCTGATGCTCGTGCTGGCACTGAAGCTGATGCCGCCGATCACGGTGGCCGTACCGCTCTTTTCGCTCGCAAAGTGGTTCCATCTGCTCGATTCGCTGTTCGGGCTGATACTCGTGTATCAGTTGTACACGCTGCCAATGGCGATCTGGATGTTGCTGCCGTTCGTGCGCGACGTGCCCATCGACTTCGAGGAGGCCGCGGCGCTCGACGGCGCGAACCTCGCACAGCGCATCGTCTTCATCGTCCTCCCGCTTTGCGCGCCGGGGCTCGTCGCCACCGCCATCTTCGTGTTCATCACGGCATGGAACGAGTTTTTGCTGGCGTTGTTGTTCGTCTCGTCGCCAGGTCATTTCACGCTGCCGCTCGCCATGGCGGGCTATGTGACCGAGAACGGCATCGACTGGGGAGAACTGATGAGCGCGGGGCTGATTTCGTCGGTGCCGACGCTTCTGCTCGCGGGCTATGTGCAGCGCTACCTGGTGCAGGGATTTTCGGGTGGGTTGAAGTAGCGTGCTCCAGCCCCATGTCGCTGCTGCAGCAGACGCTTTGCTTATTCAGAGGTTTTCTTGCGCCCTGCCCTGACCGATCCCGGCGTTTCGCCGGCTGACTGGATGTCGGCAATCGATGGCTACCGGCTGCTTTCCGCACTGACCTTGCCGGGCAGCCACGACACCTGCGCCTGGACAGTCGATGACCGGCTCGTGCGCACGCAACATGCGACGCTCGACGACCAGTTGCACCATGGCGTGCGGGTCCTCGACATCCGTTGCCGCCATGAGCGCGATCGCTCCATCCAGGACGAGTTTCGCGTGCCGGTGCCGACATCGATTGCGTTCAAATGGCGCGCCATCGATTCGTTGCTGAACCTCACTCCAGGTCTGTGCGGCGAACGTTGGGTTATCAACTTTTGCAGCGGCACGGGGATGGCGGCACCGCCGGTCGTCGTGGCGTCTGGCGATACACAGCATCGCGGTATTCACGAGCAGCTTGCCGGGCGGCTCGCGGCTCGTTCGGGAGCGCGCCAACCTTGTTTGAGCGGCTCACGCGGCATACCTGTTCTTCTCCTCCGTGCGTCGCGGGGGCGTGGTGCGGATTTCTCTCGAACACCGCTACTTGAATAACGCGGATCCCCGACGCGTATTGCGTCCGAATCTGAACATCGCGCGGCAACGGTGATGAGGCATTTTCCTTGCTTGAGTTCATCTGCTAGCGAGCAAGCGATGTGCCTTATATCTCAACGCGATATAAATCCGCGCGCGGCAGGTTGGCGGAATCGCGTGATGCCGGCCCCGGGAGAAACGACGTAATCCGGACCACGGCCGGGGCCTTGGGAAACCACGGTCGACGGGAACGAACGATGCTAGTGAGAGTGAACCACTGACCAGACGAACGAAAAAACGCCATGACGATCGGCTGCCCCGAATGCGGCGCGCTCGAGGACATCCCGCCGCTTGCCGCGCGTGCCCTCGCACGTTGCCGTGTCTGCCACTATCCGCTGGAGCGTCGCAGCGGCCGTAGCCTGAATGCGGCATTGGCCTGCGCGTCGAGCACATTCGTGCTTCTCTTTCCAGCCAACGTGGCGCCCCTGATGACGGTCGGAATGCTGGGCGCGGAGCGCTCGTCAGTACTTTCGTCAGGCATCGTGGCAATGTGGAATGGGGGTTGGGTGATCCTCGCACTGCTGCTGGGAATGTTCGGCATTGTTCTGCCGTTCGTGCGTTTTGGCGGTCTCGCACTCGTGCTGGGCGCAGTCCGGTTCGGATGGCGTTTCAAGGGCATCGGCGCCCTCTTTCGCTGGACACTCTGGCTCGACATCTGGGCCATGCCCGACGTGTATCTGGTTGGCTGCTTCGTCGGATATGCGCGCGTGACGCAGAACCTGACCGGCACGATCGGCGCAGGCGGCTATTGCTTCATCGTCGCGGCGCTGATGTCGATGCTCACGCGCGCATCGCTCGACCGGCGGACCGTCTGGCGTGCAATCACCGCTGAACAGCGGCTGACAAAAGACGAACCGGTGCTCTCCTGCCCGGTGTGCGACCTTGTCGAGCCGGCCTCGCGTGAGGGCGAGCCGTGCGCGCGCTGCGGACTGAAACTGCGTGTACGCAAACCGGACGCGGTCGTGCGGGCAGGCGCCCTTTCGCTCGCGGCGCTCGTGCTGACGCTGCCCGCGAACCTCTATCCGATGACCTTCTCGACACAGCTCGGCAAGGATGTGCCTCACCGGATTGTCGATGGCGTGTACCAGCTGTTTCATGCAGGCCTGTGGCCATTCGGCATTCTCATCTTCTGCACGAGCATTGTCATACCGGTGGCAAAAATCTTCGGCATGGCGTGGTTCATCATCTCCGTCAAGCAGCGATCGCGCCGGCATTTACGTTTGAAAGCGCATCTGTACCGATGGATCGACGAACTCGGACGATGGTCGAACGTCGACGTCTTTACGATCGCAGCCTTTGTCCCGTTGATCCACTTCGATGGTCTCGCCTCGTCACGGCCCGCGATGGGCGCGACGGCGTTCGCGCTCGTCGTGTTCCTGACGATGGCGGCTTCGCGGGCGTTCGACCCGCGGATGATGTGGGACGTCCGTATCAGGAGACGGTCGTGAGTAGCACACGCCCGCGGCGCACGCAGGCCGAGGTGCGGCGCAGCGCGTGGCCGGGCTGGATCTGGTCGGTGCCGATCGCCGCATTAGGCGTGGCGGGATGGCTCGGCCTTCGTGCGCTGGTTCATGGCGGCGAGACGGTCACCGTGACGTTCGCGAATGCCTACGGCATGAAGCCCGACGATACCAGCGTCATGCTGCGCGGCGTGAAGGTGGGCAGCGTCTCGGACGTCGCGCTCGAGCCCGATGGGCAGCACGTTGACGCAAAGCTCAGGATAGACAGCGCCGAAAAAAAATATCTGCGCAGCGGGACGAAGTTTTTCCTGCGCGGTGCACAGCCCGATTTTAGCGACCTGTCGTCGCTCAAGGCGCTGGTTGCCGGGCCTGAAATCGTCATGGAGCCGGGACCCGGCCAGCCCGCCAACCACTTCGACGGCGCCGATCGTCGACCTGCGCTGCCTGCGCGGCACGGCCCGATCGTCACGTACGTCGTGCGGTTCGACGGCGCCGTCGGAGCGCTCGACGAGGGCGCCGCCGTGGAACTGCGCGGTTTTCATGTGGGTACCGTCACCCGCGTGCACCTCAACTACAACGCGGACACGGGCACGCTGAGCACGCCGGTGGAAATCGCGCTCGACCCGCTCGCGCTCGGCATCAGCGGCGCGCCGCCGGCCAGCGGCGACTGGCGGCCGCTCGTCGATGGCATGCTCAAGCGACTCATCGCGCAAGGATTGCGTGCGCGTCTCGCGCAGAACCCGCCTCTCGTTGGTCCGCGCAAGGTCACCCTCGACTTCGTGACCGATGCGCCGGGCGCGACGCTCACCGCTGAAAACGGCATGCCGGTAATTCCCAGCGTCGCGTCTTCGGACCTCGACGCCATCGCGTCCGGAGCAGATCAGGTTATCAGGAAGATCAACGGTCTTCCGATCAAGGAAACCGGCGAACAGGTGCGCAGCATCGCGGCGCGGGTCAACGCGCTGAGTTCGTCGCCGCAGATCAAGGACAGTCTCACGCACATCGACCGCGCCGTGACGCAGATCGACCGCACGTTACAGCAGGTGTCGCCGCAAATCGGCCCGCTCGTCGCGCAATTGCGCGAGACGGCGAACGCGGCCGATCAGGCCGTCACCGCGGCAAATCACACACTGGGGGGTGACGCGACAAGCCAGAACGATCTGCCTGCGGCCTTGCGTGAACTCACCGATACCGCACGCTCGATCCGGGCGCTCGCCGACTATCTCGATCGCCATCCGGAAGCGCTCATTCGGGGCAGACAGGAGGAGAAACCATGACGCGCAGACCCTCGAACCCGATCCGCCGCGCGCGCGCCGCACTTGAGACAGCGACCGTCCCGCTGACAGCGACGGTCGTCGCCCTGATCGGGACAATCATGAGCGGGTGCGGGCAGGGTCCGCCCATGCGCTATGTCACGCTGAACGCGGCGCCGCTGGCCGCGCCGCTCGCAACCGCTCCAGTACAGCCGGTTCAGTTGACCGCCGTGCACATTCCCGCCGAGCTCGATCGGCTCGAGGTCGTCACGCAGGTTTCGCCGAACCGTCTGGCGGTTAACGAAACCGAGCGGTGGGGCGCCCCACTCGCGCAGATGATGCGTCGCACGCTTGCACAGGACCTGGCGACGCGTTTGCCCGCGGGTTCCTTCGTCCTGCCGGATGCGCCGGCACCGCCTGGGACGCGCACACTGGTGGTCACAGTGCTGACCTGCGAGGCCGATGCAAGCGGGACATTGACGTTGCAGGCGGCCTGGACATTGTTGTCGGGGCACCCTGCCCGCGTGAACCTGACGCAACAGGCGACACTCAGGTCCACGATGGCGGGGCGCGACGCGGCGGCGCAAGCGGCTGCACTGAGTCAGATACTCGGACAGCTGGCCGACCGGATCGCCACATCCATCGTCGCGCGCTAACCGGACAATCTCCAGACTTTTCGACCGGATGCGAGCGGCGGGTGTTATTCGTCTCCGCGCGCCATGGGTTCACGTGCGAGCGACGCCAGCCCCGCGCACATGTCACGCACTCCGACGATGGCTCGCCAGTTGAGCGATCAGCTTCTTGTTGAAAGCGGGAAGATCGTCCGGCTTGCGGCTTGTGATGAAGTTGCCGTCCTCGACGACCTGCTTGTCGATCCATGTGCCGCCGGCGTTGCGGATGTCGTCCTGCAAGCTGGGCCAGCTCGTCATCGTGTGCCCCTTGACGATGCCAGCCGAAACCGGCAGCCAGCCGCCATGACAAATCACCGCCACAGGTTTCTTCGCGCCATCGACAGCTCGCACGAACGCCTGCGCTTCGGGAATCAACCGGATCGCATCGCCGTTGATCACGCCGCCGGGCAACACGACAGCGTCGTAGTCGTCGGGACGAACCTTGTCGAAGGTTGCGTCCACGTCGACCGTCTCGCCTTTGTCGACGTGCCTGAAGCCCTGAATCTTGCCTGGTTTCGCCGAGACCACGTGCACTTCCGCCCCAGCTTCCGTTAGCGCGCGTTTCGGTTCGAGCAGCTCAGCCTGCTCGAAACCGTCAACCGCGAGCACCGCTACCTTGCAGCCTGCAAGTTCATTGGCCATCTTGTCCTCCATGGGAAGTTCTCCATCCGTTCGAATACGCCGAAGGCGACCCGGTTGACTGGCTATTGAGCATCCCTCGTGCCCGTATGCCACCGGTTTGCTACAACCCTTGCAAAGCGGAACACGCATCGGGCATCGGTCTTGCTCATAGCCCTGCGACTGGCGCAACCCGCACCCTGTCCGCTGAAATTTTTATCGATAACAATGGCAGCCCCAACTCATCCCGTTCACCCAACCCGGCACCGCATAGACGACGCCTCCCGGCCATTCAATTCCGGCACGATTGCGCCGGGTCTGCGGTACACGGACGACACGCATCCCGGCTACTCCCGCAAACGGGAAAAGGACAGTTTCGCGTACTTCGACGCGGCAGGCAGACGCATCGACGACGCCGATGAAATCGCCCGCATCGACGCGCTGGCGATTCCGCCCGCTTACGAAGACGTATGGATCTGCGCGGACGCCCGAGGTCATCTGCAGGCGACCGGCCGTGACGCGCGTGGTCGCAAGCAGTACCGCTATCACCCGCGCTGGCGCGAGATACGCGACGCCGACAAATACGAGCGCATGGCCGCGTTTGGCCGCGCGTTGCCGAAGATCCGCGCGCGCGTCGCGCGCGATCTGAAGTTGCCAGGCATGCCTTGCGACAAGGTCATCGCCGCGATCGTGCAGTTGCTCGACACGACGCTCATTCGCGTCGGCAGCGTCGAATACGCGCGCGATAACCAGTCGTACGGTCTGACGACACTGCGCAAGAAGCATGTGAAGATCGAAGCGGGCCAGTTGCGCCTGAAGTTTCGCGGCAAGAGCGGCATCGAGCACGATGTCGCGGTGGATCATCCCCGCGTCAGAGGCATCGTGCGGCGCTGCGCCGATTTGCCGGGCCACGATCTGTTCCAGTATCTCGACGAGGACGGCACGCGCCGCACGATCGGCTCGGGCGACATCAACGACTACCTGCGCCGCGCGAGCGATGCGGACCTCACCGCGAAGGACTACCGGACATGGGCGGGCAGCGTCTATGCACTGGCGGTGCTGCGGCGCCTGATGTGCAGTAGCGCGGCGGAAGCACACCGGCATGTCGTCGCGACAATCAGGGAGGTGGCGACGTTGCTACGCAATACACCAGCGGTGTGCCGGCGCTGCTACATACACCCGGCCGTGATCAGCGCGTTCGAAGCGGATGAATTGCAGGACTTGCCGTCCAGGCAGGCACGCCGCGGCCTGAAAGTGGATGAAGCGGCGTTTGCCGCGCTGCTGGCACGGACGGCCCGGCGTGCCGCGAAGCTCGCGCGTCGTGCGGCAGCCAGTGGCTGCAAGACGGGCGACTCCGCGATGCACGGCGGGATCGAAGGCTCGCTGACAACATTACTCAAGAAGTCCCGTTCGGCGCGCAAGGCGAGCGTTGCGAAATCCGCGACCGGGTCCGGTGCGCAAACGCCGCGCCGCGCATCCAGCGCGGGCCGCGTGGCGTGCTCGCATGCGGTGAGGCAGGCTCGTTAAGCCGTGGATCATTCCGATCACGACATCGTCGACCCCCGCATCCGTTTGACTAGCAGGATCGCGCCGGCCGGCAGATGAACCAGTCCGAAACCTGCCGCGAATGCGAGCCATGACGGCAGGGGTCTGGCCGGCAACCATGCGCAGGTGGCCCCAAACGCGAGGCCGACCGTGAGCAGAACGCCATGCGCTGTTGCGCGCCTGGCAAACCCGAGCGTGAAGCGCGGGATTTCGTAGTGCACATAGCAAACGACTGCCGCAAGCAGCATTGCCGCAACCTCGACTTGCCACACAGCTGGTTCTCCTGTCACATCGCGCGGCCTGCCTGCGCGCAGGCGCGACAGGCACCGCTGCATACGCGGCAATGGTCGGCATCCTCTGGATGCCGGGGCCCTACTCCTCGCGGGGGGCGCATACGCGGGGACGTGGCGTCCCTCGCCTACGGGTTCGCCGGCTCGAAATGCGTTCTTTTGCTTGCTGAAGTGGGAGCAAGCCGTGTTCCGGTGCGCGAGAATGCGCACGCACGAAAAGCGCTGCGATGCATGGCACCAGGACGAACCATCGCCATCACAGGTTGCATTTCTTACGCGTCGTGGTTGAAAGAAGATTCGCGCTTTGGGCGCGCGGTGATCTTGTCTGTGCAGCGGCCGCGATATCCCTTTGCGTGAGCTAAAAAATCAACAACCGCTTTTCGCGTACACACGGGTTCTGTTGCGGGCACGGCCAATGCTTGCTTTCGTACCGCTCGCCCGCCGCGTATTCGACGTCGGCGGTGAATGCGTTGGGGACTGTGTAGCACGGCAAGCCCCGGCGAACCGGAATACTTCAAAGGAGAAGGACATGCCGCTCAGTAAAGGAAAATCGCGCGAAGCGGTCTCGAAGAACATCAAAACCGGGATCAAACAGGGAAAATCGCAGAAGCAGGCTGTAGCGATCGCGCTCAACGAGGCGCGCAAGTCGGGCGCGAAGATTCCGAAGAAGAGCCGGAAGTAGCGCACGAATGGCGGCCCCCGGAAAGGGCGAGTCGGCCAACGCCGCTGGAGGAATCGCCACGCTGCTTCGCCGGAGCTGTCGGCGCCTGCAACTACGGCGCGTCGGCATCGACGTCGTCGATCCTGTCAGGCAGGACGTCTTCGTCCGGGCGCAACGTTTCGTCGCCGTCCGCCGCAGCGCGCTCGCCCGTGCCGGCGCGATCGGTGTCGCTCCGCGCCTCCTCGGCGCCGGTTTCGAGCGCATGATTGTCCAACTCCGTGTCGCGGTCGAAATCGTGGCGTTTCGCACCCGCGACATCGCTTCCGCTATCGGACGAATCGCCAGGGCCGAGGGCGCCGGTATCCCGTCCCGGCACGTCCGGTTCGGGCAAATCGTTATCGGAATCTAGCGTGCTGCTCATGAAATCCTCCTTCGTCGAAAGCACTGCCACGAACGCGGAAACGCAAGCGGATGGCGGTCACGTGGGCACTCATGACGCAGCAGGTGATGTGCCTGGCAAACTGGCCAGCGCGGTTTTCCGGTCGAACCGGCGCGGTTGCGCATCGGGTTGGCTTCGGATGCCGCCGGAGAAAAGCAGCAGGTCAGTCGACCAAACCTTTCTTTTTCCTTTCTGTTGAGATTTAATATGGGCGGTCCTTCACCTCAACGGAGCAGCGTATGTCACCTTTCATGCAAGGCGCGGTCACCCTCGGTGGCTGTATCAGCGTGTTCGCATTCATCGTCAGCGTGATCGAGATGCTGGCCAACTGAGACCGCGGCGGCACCGTACGCATTCGAAACGCAGCGCGTGGGACCCTGCGTGCGGCCGTGGACTATCAATGGATCAGCGGTTTGGTCCAGATCACACGATCGATCGGGAACAGAACCAGAACGCAAAACGCCCGCTGCGTGATGCAATCTCACACAGCGGGCGTGTCTTTAGTCACTCTTTGGCCACGTGCGGAAGCTTCTATTTACGTCACACGTGAACGTCGCGCTCGTTCAGCGGTTGTGCGGTCGCATCCTCGATCTCCTCGCGCGATGCGTCGCGCGGTTGAAACCTGCGCACCCATAGCGCCGTGAGAATCGGCACGAGAATAGCGGTCACGAGGCAGGCCGTCGCCACCATCGCCGTTGCGGCCGGCACCAGCGGCTTGAAGCGCGGAATCATCTCGCCGATGATCGCCGGATTCGCCACCGCCGCTCCCGCCGTCGACGACGCCGCGAGTCCCGCCGCTCCGTTGCCGCCCGCGATCCAGCGGTCAGCCAGGATAAGCGGAATGCCCGTCACGACGATTACGCCGAAGCCGATCAGGACGCCCGGCAGTCCGCTCGTGGCGATCACGTGCAGGTCGATGCCGTTGCCAAGCGCAAAGCCGAAGAACGGAATCAGCGGATGCACGCAGCGGCCAAACAGGTCGCGCAGATCGCGGTCGAGATTGCCGAGCACGAAGCCCACGACAAACGGCAGCACCGCGCCGGCAAAAAGCCGCGGCTCGAAGAACGCGACGCCGGTCGCGCCGAGAATCAGCATGCTGATGAGCGGCCCCGATTCGACCGACATCAGCACGAACGCACCCGCCTCTTCCCGCGTGCCGTATTGCTGCATCACGGCGGCGTAAAGACCGCCGTTGGTCATGTCCATCGAGGTCGTGATCGCGAGTATCGAGAGGCCTGCGAAAAGCCCCGCCTTCACGCCGTCTACCGGAATGAAGTGCGAAGCGACAATCGTCGCTATCCATGCAACGATCATTTTCGTCACGAGCAGTGTGCCCGACTTGCGCAGGACCACACCGGTCGCCCGCAGATTGATGGTCGCGCCCATGCAGAAGAACCACACCGCCAGAATCGGCACGGTGCCGGCAATCAGTCCATTCGTGAAGGACCCGAAGTACTTCCCGGCGCCCGGCGCGAAGGTGTGAACACAGGCGCCCAGCAGCAGCGGCACCAGCATCAGGCCGCCAGGTACGCGGTCGATGGCCTTCTTGATATTCATGCCTCCTCCATGGACTTTGCGTCCTGTTGTCGGGTCGGTGACCCGGGGTGATGTCCCGTTCACGTGACGGGCTGCTCCCTTTCGGCGCAATATAGCATCACAAAAGGAACGATGTTCCGATATTGATCGAGTTTAAGGTAATCGTTTACCCCCATGCTGGACGGAGGTATTGTCACGCCTGGCGTGACGGTGCAATATTTTTGGACCGATGTTCCGGAAACGATATTTTGCGCTACAGTCGTGACCATTCCGACGCAGCAGGAGACAGACAATGGAAGTGAGACAGAGCATCAACAGCGAGTACGCGAAGACACTCGATACAGCCGGCCTGCGCAGGGAGTTTCTCGTCGACCAGGTGTTCGAGCCCGACGCACTGAAACTCACTTACAGCCATATCGACCGCATCATCGTGGGCGGCGTGCTGCCCGCCACGCGCGCGGTCGAAGTCCCCAGTTCGCTCGGCAAGGCGATCGGCGTCGGTTATCTGCTTGAGCGCCGCGAACTCGGTGCGATCAACATCGGCGGCGACGGCTGGGTCGATGTGGACGGCACGCGCTATCCCGTTCGCAACGAAGAGGCGATCTACATCGGCAAGGGTGCGCAGTCGGTCGCGTTCGGCAGCGAAGACACCGCGCGCCCGGCGAAGTTCTACCTGAACTGCGCACCGGCGCATGTGTCGTATCCGACCCGCACGATTTCACTCGCACAGGCATCGCCGCAGACGCTCGGCGATCCGGCCACGAGCAATCGCCGCACGATCTACAAGTTCATCGTTCCCGAGGTACTGCCGACCTGCCAGCTCTCGATGGGCATGACGAAACTCGAACCCGGCAACCTCTGGAACACGATGCCGTGCCACACGCATGAGCGCCGCATGGAGGTGTATTTCTATTTCAACATCGCCGACGATGCGGCCGTCTTTCACATGATGGGCGCGCCGGATGAAACGCGGCACATTGTCGTGCACAACGAGCAGGCCGTGATTTCGCCCAGCTGGTCGATTCACTCGGGCGTCGGCACGCGGGCCTACACGTTCATCTGGGGCATGGTCGGCGAAAACCAGGTGTTCGGCGATATGGATCACGTCGCCGTGAGATATCTGCGCTGATCGCCGACGCGCTTCGCGGGCAATACGAAACAGACACTACACCGGCACAACAGGGGCTTACGCAGTGAAAACCTTCGATCTGGGCGGCAAGGTCGCTATCGTTACCGGCAGCAACACGGGACTCGGCGCGGGCATGGCCGTCGCGCTTGCCGCAGCCGGCTGCGACATCGTCGGCGTGAGCCGCGCGGGCGCGAGCGACACGCCCGCGCGTGTCGAGGCGACCGGACGGCGCTTCGCGGACGTGCGCGCCGACCTCGCGTCAACCGCACCAGTCGACGACATCGTGCGCGCCGCGATCGAAGCGTTCGGCCGAGTCGATGTGCTCGTGAACAATGCGGGTATCATCCGCCGCGAAGACGCGCTCGCCTTCACCGAAGACGACTGGGACGCGGTGATGGACGTGAATCTGAGGAGCGTATTCTTTCTGTCGCAGGCCGTCGCCCGGCAGTTCGTGAAGCAGCAGCGCGGGGGCAAGATCATCAACGTTGCGTCGATGCTGTCGTTTCAGGGCGGCATTCGCGTTGCGTCCTACACGGCGTCGAAAAGCGGCGTGCTCGGTCTCACGCGGCTTCTCGCGAACGAATGGGCCATCCACGGCATCAACGTGAACGCGATCGCGCCCGGCTACATGGCAACGGCGAACACGGCGGCGCTGCGTGGCGATGTCCAGCGTAACGACGAAATTCTTGCGCGGATTCCAGCGGGCCGCTGGGGCGCGCCGGACGATCTCGCGGGACCTGTCGTGTTCCTGGCCTCGCCGGCGTCGGACTACGTGCACGGTCATACGCTCGCAGTGGACGGAGGGTGGCTCGCGCGCTAGGCTCGCGCGCCGCACGGTTACGCAGCGGCGGCACGTATCGCGGCGCACGGTGTACCCCGCACGCCTGGTATCGACAGGACATGATGGATATGACGGATATGACGGATATGACAGCTATGGCCAAACAGCGCAGGGAACCCGCCGTCGCGCACAGACAGGAAACGGACATCGCCGGTTGCAGTGGCGGTGCGGGTCACGACCGGGGTGAATCGGCCTCGTCCATCGGCAGGGTATTCGCGATTCTGTCCGCTGTTGGCGACAGCGGACAGACCGGCATCAGCGAACTGTCGCAGCGGCTCGGCATGTCGAAGACGACGGTACATCGCGTCATGCAGACGCTGAAGGCGCTTGGCTACGTAACGCAGGAAGTCGAGACCGAGCGTTACCGGCTGACGATCCGTCTCTTCGAACTCGGCGCGAAAGCGCTGGAGAGCGTCGATCTCGTGCGCGAGGCCGACGTCGAGATGCGCCGCATCGCGCAGGCCACGCGCGAAGCGGTCCACCTTGGCGCGTTCGACGAAGACAGCATCATCTACATTCACAAGATCGACGCCGACTACGGGCTGCGGATGCAGTCGCGCATCGGTCGGCGCAATCCGCTGCACAGCACGGCGATCGGCAAGGTCCTGCTTGCATGGATGGACCCGGCCGACGCGCGCGAAGTGCTCTCGCACGCGGAATTCCGCAAGTCGACGCCCAAGACGCTCTCCTCCGCCGAAGCCGTTCTGGGTATCCTGCCGCATGTACGCGAGCAAGGCTATGGCGAGGACAACGAGGAGCAGGAGGAAGGGCTTCGATGTCTCGCGGTGCCGGTGTTCGACCGCTTCGGCCGCGTGATCGCCGGCCTGTCGATTTCATTTCCGACCATGCGTTGCGGCGCCGACACGAAGTCGCACTACGTCGCCCTGCTCCAGCGCTCGGGACTCGCGATCTCGACACGGCTCGGCTATCGCGATGCAACCGCACCGGAACATGCGGCCGTCGAACAGGGGTGAAACCGCGCTGAAACGCCGCGAATCCGGTACACGCTACCGCGAAGGCGCGGGCACCAGTCCATACTTCGCCATGACTTCGACGAGCTTCTGGCGATCGGGCGGGCCGCCGGCGGTGAAGACCGACCTGACATCGCGAAAATACTGGGCACCGACGTCAGGCGTAAGGACGATCAATGCGCATGCTGTGACATCGTGCGGGTTGCTGAAGTGATGCACCGAGCCGCGTGGCGTGAACATCCACTCGCCTGGCGTCAGGTCGCGAACCACGCCATCGACCGAGTAGCGCAACGTGCCCTCCAGGATATAGACGCATTCGTCGTTACGCGTATGACTGTGCGGCGGCGGAACCGGCGAGCCGGACGGCACCGTCAACTCGAACATGCCCATTCCGCCCGTCGCGGTTCCATCGATCAGGTATCGAATGCCCAGTTGACCGATGTTGATCGGTTCGCCTGCCGCCGTGCCGCCGGAAGTCATCGTCAAACTCCTTCTGGTTGAAGAATTTCGTCAGTTCACCGAGGTTAACCGGGGGCGCCCGATCAGCAGGGATTATGCGCCAGGCCCCCGCGCGACGTCACGCAAGCGGACCCTCGGGGTCCTTTCTGCGCACCGCGACCGCGATCGCACTGCCGACGATCAGCGCGATTCCCACGAGAGACAATGGCGGCATCGTCTCATTCCATATGACGTAACCGAACACGGCTGCCCACACGATGCTCGTGTAGTTGTAGGGCGCGAGTTTGCCTGCATCCGCCTGGCGGAACGCAACGGTCATCAGCAATTGTCCGGCGGTCGCGAAGACGCCGAGAATCGCCATGGTCAGCAGCGCCGCCAACGATACGTTTCGCCAGCTGAAGAAGAGCGTGCATCCGGTCACGAGCGTCCCCACCAGCGTGAAAAAGAGCACCATGGTTTCGGGATCGTCGGTGGAACGGATGCGCTTGATCTGCACGATCGACAGCGCGCCGAAGAACGCGCTCATCAGAAGCAGCGTCGGGCCGAGCCAGCTCGACTGGCCGCCGGACGGACGCGCCACCAGCAGCACACCGCAGAAGCCGGCAATCGCGGCCGCGACGCCCGGGCGCGTCAGGCGTTCGTGCAGGATCAGCGGCGCGAGCAGGATCACGATCAGCGTCTCCGAATACGCAAGCGCGACGGCCTCGCCGAGCGGAACGTAGGGCAGTCCGGCAAAGAAGAGGCCTGACGCGCCGAGGAGCGTCAGCGCCCGCACCGTCTGGCCCTTGACGTCGAGATTCGCGAGTCGTTCAGACCACAAAAGACGTCCGGTGCAGCACATCGCCACGGCGGGAACCAGCCCGAACAGCATCCGGAAAAACGTCACTTCGTTGGCCGGATATGGCAATGCGACCGTCTTCGCCAGCGCGTCCACCACGGCAAAGCAGAACATCGAGGCAAGTATGCCGCCGATGGCGCTCAGCGGAAGAGAACGGGCGGAAGCGGTCGTGGAAGATGACATGTCGTGACGCGCGGTGATCGGCAGAGAATATTACAATAAGCTTCCCCGAACACTGAGACTGCCGTTGCGGCCGGCGACCCGACGTCCCGTCACCTGACAGACCGGAAGGGGTCCTGCCCCGTCAAATCCGCGAATCCGGGCGCAAACCGGCACGCGCGCCATGACCCTCACGTGTAGTCACGTGTCACAACACAGCGGTATCAAACGTCTGGGGTAACCATGATCGAAGCAACCGACATCTTCAACCGCCTCCGCCGCCGTCTTCAGGGCATTGCTTATCGTATGCTGGGCTCTTCGGCTGAAGCCGAGGAAGTTGTTCAGGACGCGTGGATCCGGTGGCATGAAACCCAGCAGGATCGCGTGGAAAACGCCGAAGCCTGGCTCGTCTCGGTGACGACGCGACTGGCTATCGACCGGCTCCGCGCGGCGAAAGTCCAGCGCGAGCACTACGTCGGCCTGTGGCTGCCCGAGCCGCTTCTCGAGGAATCGTCCAGCTCGCCCGAACAGATACTGGAACATGCCAACGACGTTTCGGTGGCCTTCCTCACGTTGCTGGAACGCCTCGCTCCCGAGGCGCGCGCAGCCTGGCTGCTGCGCGAAGTATTCGATGCTGGATACGACGAGGTCGCCGAAGTGCTCGGCAAATCCGAAGCGGCGTGCCGGCAGATCGTGCATCGCGCGAAAGTGCAGGTGCGCGACGAGCGGCCGCGCCACACGGTTGCGCACGAAACGCAGTTGCGGTTGCTGCGCGGATTTGCCGATGCGGCAGTGCGCGGCGAATTCGCCGCGCTCAAGGCCATGCTCGCCGACGACGCGCAACTGATCGGCGACGGCGGTGGCAAGGTGCCGAGCTTCGGCGTGCCGATGCTCGGCGGCCAGCGTATCGCGCAGCTATTTTTCGCCACGCGCCTTCGCTACCCCAACGCCGTACGATATGAAGTGGTCATGCTCAACGGGCAGTGGGGTTTGCTGCGGTTTATCGATGGCGCCCTGGAGTCGGCCCAGGCGCTCGAAACCGATGGCGAACGGATCGTGCGTTTTCACGTTCAGCGCAATCCCGACAAGCTCGCCCGCATTGCCGCGGCGCGAGGCTGCAATCTCAACGGCACACAAGTCACGAATGATCCCCGTGTCGCCGATGTCACAGGTGCGCCTCCCCAAACGTCATGACCTGTACCGGCACAGGCATGACGACACAGTCGCGAATGAAAACTCAGGCGTTTGCCATCGCCCGCGCCGGAAACGGATTGCGCCAGGCGTCGAGCGTGTTGAGTTGATCGTGCCAGCGCTGAACCTGCGGAAACTCTTCCAAAGGCATGGCCGCCGGCTTCGCATACGGCAACGTCACCGCGACGGAAAAATCAGCGATCGTCAGATCGTCGCCGACGAGCCACTGACGCCCCTCCAGGTGCCGGTCCAGCACGCTCGCGTAGCGGCGAAACGCGTCCCGTGCCTCCGCCACCGCGGTCGCATCCGGTTCGCCCAGACCGAAGCTGGCCTTGATGAGATGCTCGAAATACAGCGCGCCGCCATACCGGTAGAAATGGTAGCCGTTCCAGCTTAGCCAGCGCAGGACCTCGGATTGACGTGCATCGCCTGGCCACAGGCTGGAGCCCGCGTGCTGCGCCAGATGGCAAAGAATAGCGTCCGCCTCCCAGATGATCCTGTCGCCATCGACCAGACACGGCACCTTGGCGTTCGGATTGATCGCGCGATAGTCAGGCGTGGTGTGCTCGCCTTTCTTCAGATCGAGATAGACGTAGTCGATCGGCAGACCCAGGTATCGGGCAACGGCACATACCTTGCGCGGAGCCGGCGTTTCAGCGTAGTAGAGCTTCATTGGCGACCTCAGTATTGATTGCATCTGTCTTGAAGACCACATCGTGCATGGCGAAAATGCCGCATGCACAGCCTTGGTACCGGTGAATACACAGGGCCGGCCGCGCCCTCGTCAATCGTCGTTCTTCTCGACAAAATCAGCGAGCCGGTCGAGGCTGGCCGACCAGAACCGCTCGTAACGCCTGAGCCAGGCCATCGCTTCTTCCATCGGCGCCGCGACCAGTTCCACCGAGACGGTTCGGCCCCGCTTGGTGCGCGACACCAGGCCCGCTTCACTCAGCACGTCGAGATGCTTCATGACTGCCGGCAGCTTGAGCGGCAGCGGGTGGGCAATCTCGCTAATCGACAGGCCCGGTTCCCGCTCGAGGCGTGCCAGTATCGCCCGGCGTGCAGGGTCCACGAGGGCCGAAAACGTACGATCGAGCTGACTGACTGGACACTTCACCATATGGTGAACTATAGACGACGTGAGCAAACTGTCAAGAGGTATCGCTGTCATGGCGCGGGCTGTCTGTCCGTGTTGCGTCCGTGGCGGGCTTTGCTGTATCGCCGGCCTGGCCGTACGCCCTGTTGGTCATGCGCCCGGCGTCGGGCACTTCGATATAGCTCGTGTAACCGCCTTCGTAACGCAGCCGTGCAAGGCGCGAATACGTGCGAAATACGTGCGAAGCGCATCGACCTGACGCCCGATGACCACAAGCTGCCCGCATGACTTCTGAAGCGCGATGAGCGCGTCGGAGACTTCCTGGAACGCAACCTGGATCGCCTTCTGATACGGGTACAACGCCTGTTGCTGCTGCGCTTCTGCCTGACTGACCGAACGGTTTCACTTTGCTCATGGCGTATATTTCCCGTTCGGGCACGACGGCACACAATCTGTCTTGACTCACGAAAAACGTATGACAATGCAAGGCGTGTCGATAATGGACTTTGGTCCCATGCGGCACGCACACGCAGCACGCGCCGGCAGCCGGACCGCGCGCACTTTGCCCGGGCGCCCCCCGCACGATGGAGGATCAAACAATGACAACGTTTCGCGCCACCCTCGTGGTTTTTCTTGTCGCGCTGCTGTCGGCCTGTGCGGGTCTGCCGCCGCAGTCCAGTCGCGTGGAGTCGCACGCGCTCTACGACACGGACACCACACGTCTCGGCACGATGCTCGTGCCGCAGGCACAACAACATCCGGGTGAAAACGCGTTTCACCTGCTGTCCACCGGTGTCGATGCGCTCCTTGCCCGCATCGTGCTCACCGCGAAGGCCGATCGCACGCTCGATCTGCAGTACTACATCTGGCACAACGACCAGACGGGACAGGAGCTGGCAAGCGCCGTCCTCGCGGCGGCCGACCGGGGCGTGCGGGTGCGTGTGCTGCTCGACGACCTCGGCACCGGCGCGGACGACAATGTCCTGCTCGCCATCGCCTCGCACCCGAACGTGCAGGTCCGGCTCTTCAACCCGGTGGCAAGCCGCACCTTCAAGACACTCGGCTCCGCGCTCGAATTCAGCCGTATCAACCGGCGCATGCACAACAAGGCGATCATCGCGGACAACCAGGCGGCGATTCTCGGCGGTCGCAATATCGGCGACGAATACTTCGGCGCATCGAACGACGTGTCGTTTGGCGATCTCGATGTGCTGACGTTCGGACCGGTCGTCCATAAGGTGTCCATGGCGTTCGACCAGTTCTGGAATTCCGAAGCCGCCTATCCCATCGAATCGCTGACCGGTCATCCCGCTGCCCCCGACGCGCTCGCAAACTACCGCACGAAACTGGCGGCATCGGTCGCCTCGTACGAAAACTCGCCGTACGTGATGCAGGTGAAGCAGCGTCTGGCCGACCTGGTCGCCACACATGGTGCGAAGTTTTCATGGGGAAAAGCGACGCTGCTCTACGACGACCCCGCCAAGATCACCCGTTCGCCCGACGATCCCGAAGGTCATCTGCTGTCCCAGTTCAACGCGCTCAGCATCACGCCGGACAAGGAGATGCTGATCGTCTCACCGTACTTCGTCCCCGGCAAGAAGGGCGTCAAGTGGATTCGCTCCCTGACCGCGCGCGGCGTGCGCGTGACGATCCTGACCAACTCGCTCGCGGCCACCGATGTCGCCGCGGTGCACGCCGGATACCAGCGCTACCGCAAGGACTTGCTGGATGCGGGCGTGCATCTGTACGAGCTGAAGCCCGCCGCCAGCGAAGACCCGAAAGCGAAGAAGAAATCGATACTCGGATCGTCAAAGGCCTCGCTGCACGCCAAGACCTATGTGTTCGACAGAAAGAGCATCTTCATCGGGTCGATGAATCTCGACCCGCGGTCCATCACGCTCAACACGGAAATCGGCGTCTACTGCCAGAGCGCAGCGATTGCAGCCGAAGTGGTGGACGGGCTCGAGCCCAAACTCGACCAGATCGCGTGGCGGCTCGAAGAACGCAAGGATGCGAACGGCAAGAGCCGGATCGTGTGGATCGATACGGCAGCCGACGGCACGGTGAAGGAACTCGACGAACCCGACGTGTCCACGATGAAACGCATCGGCATCTGGTTCCTCGGCCTGCTGCCGATCGAATCGCAACTGTAGACAACGGTCGGCCACTCAACCCGCCTCACGATCGATACCGGGCACGGTTTGCGTTCCCGGCGGCACGCGCGTCCGGTACACTGCCTGGGCGCCGCAGCCGCGTAGTCGCGAGGTCGACATGGATGGGCGGTGGCGGAAACCGGTCAGCGTTCAGGAGAAACCGTGCATGGAACAACTTGTCAGTCACCCGCTTTTTTTCTTCCTGGCCACGATGGTGCTGATGTCGCTTGCGGCATGGATCGGCGCCACCGTCCTGCGCGGCAAAAAGCCCCTCGATGACGCGTCCCGCGACGACTTCAGCGTCGTCCAGTCCGCGACGCTGACACTTCTCGCGCTCGTGATCGGCTTCAGTCTTTCGATGGCCGTCGGACGTTACGACCAGCGCAAGAACTACGAGGAAGAGGAAGCCAACGCAATCGGCACCGAGTTCCTGCGGGCCGACCTGCTGCCGGCCCAGGAAGCGGCGGCAACCCGTGCGCTCCTGCTGAAGTATCTGGACCAGCGCATCCAGAACTACCGGACCCGCGATCCACAGGAACTCGCGCAGATCGACGCGACCACGACGCAGTTCGAAGCGGATATGTGGACGGCCGTGCGCACCGGCGCCGCTGCCCAGCCGAATCCGGTCACCGCGCTTGCGGTCGCCGGCATGAACGACGTGATCAACGCGCAAGGCTACACACAGGCCGCCTGGTGGAACCGTGTGCCCTTTGCCGCCTGGACGCTGCTGGTCATCATCGGGCTGTTCTGCAATCTGCTGGTCGGTTACGGCTCGCGTACCGGAACGGCCAGAGCCCGCTTTCTGCTCGTCATGCCGCTCGTCGTCTCGCTGTCGATCATGCTCATCGCCGATATCGACAGCCCGCGTAACGGCATCATCCGCGTCGTGCCGCAGAACCTGATCAGTCTCGCGCAGTCGCTGCCCAAACCTTAGCGCCGCCTCACGTATGTAGCATCAGGAGCCTGACGTCACGCGAACGGTCGACTGCCCGCCGCTAGCTACGCGTCGTCCTGATGCGGGGGCACGACCGGGCTGAAGCGATAGATCGCCGTGCCCAGCGCGAGCGGGATGGCGGTGAACAGAAAGAGCCGCTCATACAGCGCCGCATCCGATAGCCCCGCTGCCCGGGCATGCCCGGTAATCCAGCCGAAGCAGCTGCTCGTCAGCGCGATACCGAGAAACACCATGCTGTTGAGCAGCCCCAGGCTCAGTCCGAGTCGATGCGGGGGAATGATCGCGCGCGCCTGCGACATCACGAGCGGATGAATCGATCCGACCGAGAACAGCACGCAGAGCAGCACGACGCTCAGCACCGCGCTTTCGCCAGGGCTGAACGCAAGCAGCAGCGCAGCGGCGAGACCCGCCAGCAGCCACACCGAAGAAATCGTTTTCGGCGCCCAGTAACGGACCGCGACCGGCACGCAGAACGATGCCGCGATGGCGACGATACTCGTCACCGTCATCGCATTTCCACGCGCGATCACATCGAAGCCGAATACGTCAGCAAGATAGGGGCCGCCCCACGACGTCCGGAACGTGCTGCCGACCGACAGGGCAAGACACGCCGGCATGAGCGTCCAGAAACGCGTCGAACCGCTGGCTGGCGGCTGTGCCTGCGCCATCCTGTCCGTCTTTCGTGTCTGCGCGACGTTATCGCCGCGACGCACGAAACACAACACGGCGAGCGTCGCGCACAGCATCGCGAACGCGGCCGTCGCCATCACGGGACGCCAGCCGAAACTGGCCGTCGCGCGGCTCAGCGGAAACGCGGCGAGCAGCGCCCCGGCCATGCCGATGGCACTCGCCGTCGTAACCGCACGGACGTTGCGATGACCGTGCCCGGTTCGCAGCACATGGTTCAGCAGGCCCATGAAGATCGGCGCGCAGCCGATACCCATGCCTGCCTGCGCGACGATCGCGAGCGTCACGTTCGACGTGAACGACAGCAATACGGCCGAAACAGTGCCGACGGCCATGAGCGCGACCGTCGGCAGACGAACGCCAAAACGGTCGAAAAGAAGGCCGACCGGTAACTGCGCGAGCGAAAAAACGAGAAAGAACGCGCCGGCAAACCAGCCGAACATCTGCGGCGAAAACTGGAAACTGTCGATAAGCTGGGTGGAAATCACCGCGATATAGCTGCGGAAGAACTGGCTCAGCACGTAGCTGAAAGTCAAGGCCCACAGCCCGTAGTCAACGGCCGATGCAGACGATGGCGATGCGCTCACGCGTTTGCGGATCTGTTGCAAAGGCTGAAGTCCTGAAAGTTACACGCGGCGCTATTTTGCCACGTCAGCCGACGCAACCCGTCACACGGCGCTCACGCCGCCATCGACTGCCAGGATCTGCCCGGTGATATGCCGGCCCGCTTCCGAGGCAAAGAGAAGCGCCGCGCCATGCAGATCCGTGTCCGTCCCGAGACGCCGCAGCGGCGCCTGCGCGGCCACGGTTTCGGCACCCATCTGTTCGAGCAGGCCGTGTGTCATCTTCGATGGAAAGAAGCCTGGCGCGATCGCGTTCACGGTGATGCCGTATTGCCCCCACTCGCCCGCCAGCGCGCGCGTGAAATTGACCACCGCGCCCTTGCTGCTGTTATAGGCGATCGTGTTCATCGCGCCGGGCGGATTGCCGCGCAAGCCGGCAATCGACGCCACGTTGATCACCCGTCCGCTACCGTTCGGAATCATCGAGCGCTTGCCGATGCGCTGCGTGAGCAGAAAGAGCCCGCGAATGTTCAGGTTGAAAACCTTGTCCCACGCCTCGACCGGATGGTCTTCCGCTTTCGCACCCCACGTCGCACCGGCGTTGTTCACCAGAATGTCGATACGTCCGAGGCGACCGAGCGCTTCGTCGGCAAGGCTCGCGATCTGGTCGTCGCGGGCGGTGTCGGCCACGGCATACTCGACGTCGATGCCGTATTCCTTCAGTTGCGCCTGCGCGTTACGCAGTTCGTCGACCTTGCGCGCGGAAATCATCACCCGCGCGCCGGCACCGCCCAGCGCACGGGCAATCTGCAGCCCAAGCCCGCGTGAACCGCCAGTCACGAGCGCGCTCTTGCCGCTCAGGTCGAACAATCGTTCGATGAAACCCATGTCTGTCTCCATTTGATGTTTTTAGCCCTGGCGCGAGACCGGCCAGCGTCTCAGAACCACGCGTCCTTCATATCGAGTGTCGTTGTATCGAGGCTTTCAAGCAGATCCAGTTGCGCATCGATCTTCGGCAGTTCCCAGCGCACGAAATAACGCGCCGCCGCGCGCTTGCCATCGTAGAAGTCACCCGCCTTCCCGTGTGCGACGAGTGCCTGATCGAGCCAGATCCACGCAAGCACTGCGTGGCCGAACGCCTCCAGATAGACGCTCGCGTTGGCCAGCGTCACGCGCGGGTCGCCCGCCGACCACAAGCGTTGCGTAGCCGTCACGATCCGCGACCACTTCTGGTTGAGCGTTTCGCCCGCACGTTGCCATTCCGGATCCGTGCAGTCGCTGGCGCGCGTCACTGTCCGCGCGATCGTGGCGACCAGCGCACGCAGCGCAGCGCCATCATCGAGCGTCACCTTGCGACCCAGCAGATCGAGCGCCTGAATGCCGTGCGTGCCTTCATGAATGGGATTGAGCCGGTTGTCGCGATACAGCTGTTCGACCTTGTAATCGCGCGTGTAGCCGTAGCCGCCGTGCACCTGGATCGCCAGATCGTTCGCCGCCAGGCACCATTGCGACGGCCAGCTTTTCGCGATCGGCGTCAGGATACCGAGTAGCAGCGTGGCCGCTTCCCGCTCATCCGGCGTCGCGCCCGTGCGCTCTTCGTCGACGAGCTTCGCGCAGTACAGGTTCAACGCGAGGCCGCCTTCCACATACGACTTCTGCGCAAGCAACATGCGCTTGACGTCGGCATGCTCCGCGATACGCACCTGCGGCGACCCGGCGTCCTTGCCGAGCGGGCCGACGGGTCGTCCCTGCGAACGGGTGCGCGCGTAATCGAGCGCGTGCAGATAGCCGGTGTAACCGAGCGCGGCCGCACCAAGACCGACACCGATACGCGCTTCGTTCATCATGTGGAACATGTACGCAAGCCCGCGATGCGCCTCGCCGACCAGATAGCCCACGGCGCCCGCGCGTCCCATCGGGCGAAAACGGGTGCCTTCGCCGAAATTCAGCAGGCAGTTCGTGGTGCCGCGATACCCCATCTTGTGGTTCAGGCCGGCAAGCGCGACATCGTTGCGCTCGCCGCGCGTGCCGTCTTCGCGAACCAGGTACTTCGGCACGATAAAGAGCGAAATGCCGCGCGTGCCCGGCACGAACCGGCCATCCGCGTCGGGCGTCCTCGCGAGCACCAGATGCACGATGTTGTCCGTGAGTTCGTGATCGCCGCCCGAGATCCACATCTTGTTGCCGGTCAGCCGGTACTGCGCACCGAATGGCGATTCGCCCTCGTAATTGGCGCGCGTGGCGATATCCGACAGCGACGATCCCGCCTGCGGCTCCGACAGGCACATCGTGCCGAACGCGCGACCGTCCATCTGGGGTCGCACGAACGCGTCGATCTGCGCCTCGCTTCCATGTGCAAGCAGCAGGTTCGCGTTGCCGATGGTCAGAAACGGATACGCCGCCGTGGCAATATTGGCCGCCTGAAAATACGCGAAAGCCGCGAGTTCGACGAGTTTCGGCAACTGCATGCCGCCAAGCGCTTCGTCCTGCCCTGCCGCGATCAGGCCGGCGTCCGCGAACGCTTTCAACGCCGTGGCGACTTCCGGAATCAGCGTGACTTTCTCGCCGTCGAATTGAGGCTCATGGCGATCGCCTTTAGCATGGTGGCTGGCGAACAGGTCGGCTGCCATCCGTTCGCAGGTGTCGAGCACGGCATCGAACGTATCGCGACCATGCGCGGCATAGCGCGGTGCGTTCGCAAGCGCGGTTGCATCGAGCCATTCGTAGAGGATGAATTCGATGTCACGGCGGGATAGAAGCAGACTCAAGGTTGATGTCTCCAGGCGGCTGGATCATCGGCGCTGGCGGTGTGTCGTCAGGTCTGCCGCCCACGCATCAATCGGGCGACGGCGCGCAGATGAACGCAATCAGGGGGTTGCGGCAATTTACGAACGATCGTTCGTTTCAAATCGAGTGTATCGCGTGACGGCAAAAACGGGAACCCGCTGGAACTACTCGTTTACGCTAGCCGGCGTGCAACGGTCTCTTCAATGTGTGAGCGCCGGCGCGCCCGGGCACGACCGGTACAATATGGGCAACCCTTCGCCCGAAACCGAAACGCCCGCCCCATCATGCAGAATCTGAAATACCTGAGCGCGTACCCGACGGCGCTCCAGGACAAGGTGCGCCGGCTGATCGCTGAACAGCAACTCGGTGCGTATCTTGACGAGCGATATCCGAACCGGCATGCCGTACAGACCGACCGCGCGCTATACGACTATTGCGCGGACCTGAAGCGCGAATTCATCCGCAACGGCCCGCAGATCGACAAGGTCATCTACGACAGCAAACTGGACGTACTGCGGCACGCGCTCGGGCTGCATACGACGATTTCGCGCATACAGGGCAACAAGCTCAAATCGAAAAAGGAAATCCGCATCGCTTCACTGTTCAGGGATACCGCACCAGAATTCCTCCGCATGATCGTTGTGCATGAGCTTGCACATCTGAAGGAAAGCGAACATAACAAGGCGTTTTACCGCCTCTGTGAATTCATGCAACCGGGTTACCATCAGACCGAGTTCGATCTGCGCCTTTACCTGACACATCGCGACCTCGTGCGTGGCCAGCCCGGCTGACGGTGCATCGACGAGACCGCGCTTCTTGTAGCGTTTTCGCAGATGGATGGCGCGCCGGGAGTATGCTGCACACGTGAACCTGTCCATACCGACGTCAGGGAGGGATACGCGATGAGCACTGCAAGCGAGCTTCAGAACACCGTCGATGCCATGGTCAAACCGGGCAAGGGATTGCTGGCCGCCGACGAGAGCGGACCGACAATCGCGAAACGCTTCAAGACCATCGGCATCGAGTCGAACGAGGAATACCGCCGCGCATGGCGCGACCTGTTGTTTTCGACATCAGGCCTTGGCGAATACATCAGCGGTGTCATCCTGTATGAAGAAACGCTGGGGCAACACTCCAGCAAGGGCACGCCGCTGCCGGAACTGGCCGCCTCGCAGGGCATCGTGCCGGGCATCAAGGTCGATCTTGGCAAGATCCCGCTTGCACATGCACCTGGCGACGAAATCACCCAAGGGCTCGACGGACTCGCTCAACGGCTGGCCGGGTACAAAAAACAAGGCGCGCGCTTTGCCAAGTGGCGCGCGGTGTACAACATCTCGCCGACACTGCCTGGGCGGCTCGCCATCGAGGCGAATGCCGATGCCCTCGCCTCTTATGCGGCGATCTGTCAGGAAGCGGGCATCGTGCCCATCGTCGAACCCGAGGTGCTGATGGACGGCGACCATACGATCGCGCGTTCCCTTGAAGTGACCGAGGCTGTACTACACGAGGTCTTTCACGCGCTGCACCGGCATGCGGTCGTGCTTGAGCATATGCTGCTCAAACCGAACATGGTGATTGCGGGTTCTGATGCGGCCAAAGGCGAGCAGGCATCGGTTGAAGATGTCGCGCGTCAAACGGTGCGGGTGCTTAAACGGACTGTGCCAGCCGCGGTGCCCGGCGTGGTGTTCTTGTCGGGTGGGCAAACACCGGAGCAGGCTACCGCGAATCTTGATGCGATGAACCGGCTTGGGGCTTTGCCGTGGAATCTGAGCTTTTCCTACGGACGGGCGTTACAGGAGCCGCCGTTACAGGCGTGGAAAGGGTTGGCCGCTAACGTTGCTGTTGCGCAGAAAGCGTTACTCAAGCGCGCGCGTTTGAATAGTGAGGCGTGTTTGGGCAGGTATCAGGCTGCGATGGAACGTGCCGGGGAGTGAGCGCGGAACCGGCAACGCCCAGGTGTTTTGCCCGTGCTAAACCGCTCCACCTCATTGCGCGATACGCAGAATCGCTGAAGCAAGCTGTGCATAGCAGGGCTTCAGATCGGCTGCGGTTGCGGCATGGCAATAGACGCCCACCGGCTGTTGGGCGTTGTAGCAACGAGCGGGGGCATCGGACGTGTTCGCCATGCACTTGAGCACATCCTGACCCAGTTCGTTGTCGGGACCTGCTGGTTGCGTCAATTGCACCCCCAGACCCAGTGTGAACACAAAGATCTTGTTGGCGCGGGCATTCTCCGCCATTGCTTCAAGCAGATTGCGCGACGCGCGATTGATATTCTGGTACGTCGGTGTGTTCGTGACGACCCGGGGGCTGCTGGTGATGATCGGGTAGGTCTGGTCGTTCGGGTCGTGTGCGTTGTAAAACGCTGGAAGCTGTTTGATGAAATTCTTTGAAACGTTGCTCGCGTAACAACTTGCTACCTTCTGACTGATCTGGTCTGCGCGATAAAGACCGGTCGGTGTACCGCTCGACGCATCCCCGCTAGCAACCGTTCCTACCGCGCCATCGCATCCAGCGACGCTATTCTGAAATTGCGACGAGAAACTGTTCGGCGCGCCGTCGGAGAAGAACACAATCACCCGCAAACTGGATGGATTGGTCAGGCCGTTCATCTGGTTGCGTGCCTGCCAGAACGCCTCGGAAGAATTCGTGCTGCCCTCAAACGTATACTTGTTGATGGCGGTCGTCATGCCGGCCCGATCGAATCCACGCGAACTGTCAGTCTTGTATGGCACGTCCACGACCGTCCCGTACGCGAAGTGCATGAGCGCGACGCGATCGTTCGAGATATCGAAGTTATTCAGAAACGAAATCGCGTTTGCGCGGACAGCCGCGGGTTGGCCGGCGGTCGTGGTCATCGACTGTGTCACGTCGACAATGAATGCCATGTCCAGATCCCTGCGCACAGTCTCCGAATGCGTCGACACGTTCAACACCTTGAATCCGAACAGTTGCATGAAGTTGACGGGCACCTGAGCCTGTGCCTGAACATCGATCGTCACGGTTCCGGATGCAAACGTGATCGATGGCGTGTCCATCGACGCCGTGGAACCCAGAAAATTAGCCGGATAGTTAGCCGAAAAGAATGCCGCCGCGGCCTGCTGGGCATTCGTGGTCTGGTCCGCCTGGTTATCGCCCCGCGTGACTGCGTGGCCCGCCGCCAGGGCGGCGCCATCCGCGGCGGCATCGAGTCGCGTACGGATCAGATAGCCGAATCCTGAATCGATCGCGAGGCCGAGTACGCCCAGGAGCGCGACCAGCGCGAACACCACGATCACGCTGACGGCGCCTTGCTGGCGCTTTCTTGATGTATTGATCACGTGAGTCCCCGTTGCATGCCGTCAAAAGGCCGTCATCGCGTACAGATCAGGCGAGAGCGCGGGCGTGTTGATGCCAGACCCAAGATTCAACGCTCCGATGAGCGGCGGCTGCCTGTAGAACGCTTCGACGACATACACAACCTGTCCATCCCACAGTTGCCCCTGCAGCGTGCTCACCACGGGAGAAGTACTCGTCACAGGCGGAACATTGGCACAACTCCCCGTCCCATCCGTGGCCCAGCTCGTCCCCGCGGACCCGCAGTTCCAGATCTTGCTGGCCGGAAAATAATTGCCACCGGTCCAGCGGTATTGCGCGGCCACCACACCGGTGCAGTTGTTCCCTTTCGCATCACAGGTGTTATTGCCGACAATCATGGTGATGTAGATCATGCCGTTCGCGCTCATGTTGAGCGGCGGGGTCGTCTGGGTAAGCGACGACATGATGGTCTGCACCGGAAACGCGGTCAGCGCCCGCGACGCGAGATTCGCGCCTTCGCGACTGACGTTGGTCAATATCATCTGCGCCTGAATGTTGCGCGCGAAGTCGTACACCGGAAGGGCGATCGCAATAAGCATTGGCAGCAGCACGGCCATTTCGATTGCCGCAACGCCGCGTTGTTTCTGGCGCCTCGTTTTGAATGCTCTGCGGTTCATGTCAGAAGCCCTCGTTGCGCATCGTCGCGGCGACCGTAAACGCGTAGCTGCCGCCAGGAAAGAACGGACGCACCAGCGGCGTCAGCAGCGGCCACGAACAGTTCAGCTGCAACACGATGATGTCGCCGGCGTTTCCGAACATGCCGGAGCTATAGCCGGCCGGTGTGTTGTAGCTTTGCGGCGTGCCATTGATGGTGACCGTGTAGCTCGGGTCGACGATGTTGTACAAGCCCATCGAACTGTTCTTGATTTCCTGGATAATCGCGAGATAGCGCTGCTGGCCGCTAGCGGCCGGGTCCAGACTGGACTGGCCCGTGACCGCGTAACGTGCGCCCTCGCGCACCGCGTACTGCATCGTCAGATTGACCCAGAGTAACAACCCGAGATCGATGGCGACGAACATCAGGAA
Source organism: Paraburkholderia gardini (assembly GCF_907164575.1). GTDB lineage: Bacteria > Pseudomonadota > Gammaproteobacteria > Burkholderiales > Burkholderiaceae > Paraburkholderia > Paraburkholderia gardini. Next base: position 132,557 of record NZ_CAJQYY010000007.1, on the reverse strand, counting down.
GAACAGGATCGGCGCGACCAGTGCAAACTCGACCGCGGTCGCTCCTCGCTGCTGTCGTCGTGATCTCCCGAAAATCCTGGTTTCCATGTCGCCGCTCCTGCGTTCGCCCTCAACACTGTCCGCATCCGGACCGTCACCTGCATACGCACCGCGCGACTAGCCAATGTGTTTCATCGCTGGCATGAGCACGCGCGTGGCCTGGAGAATCGCCGGGCCGATCAGCACGATGATGAGCGTCGGAAAAATGAAGAAAATCAGCGGAAACAGCAGCTTCAATGCGATCCTGGCCGCTTTCTCTTCGGCGCGAAGACGCCGCTTGGTCCGCAGATTGTCGGTATAGACGCGTAGCGAATCACCCACGCTCGTCCCGAACCTGTCGGCCTGGATCAGCATTGCCGCAAGGGTCTCGATGTCTTCCACACCGGTTCTGAGCGACAGATTGCGAAGCGCCTTGTCCCGCCCCGCGCCAGCGCGCAATTCCAGTAGCACAAGTTCGAGCTCGTCTCTCAGCGCCTGGCTCTTCATGCCGATTTCGTCGGTGACTCGCCCTAGTGCCGCGTCGAATCCAAGCCCCGCTTCCACGCACACGGTCATCAGATCAACCGCATCCGGAAGATCTTCGAAAAGCGCGCGCTGACGACGATCGATGAGCCGGGCGAGCACACCGTTTGGAAGATAGAAACCGAACGCCGAGGTACAGAGCAGGACCAGCAACACATAGATGCGAGGCGTGTCATGCATGCTGGTGCCGAACGCGAGCATGGCGACGACGGGAAACGCAAGCGCGAGGACAGTCTTCGACGCGAAATAGATCGCCGGTGCGGATTCGCTTCGAAGTCCGGCATTCAGAAAGCGCACGCGCAGTATTGAATGGTTCCAGTCTTCACCAGGCAACGAAAATTTCGCAACGCGTGACGATGCCTGAGCAATCTTCTCGACCCATTTTCCTGCGTCCTCTGGCTCGGCGCCGACATTGCCGCCGCCCCCGGAGACCGTGCCGATCTGACCGATACGTTGCTTTAAAGGATCGGGTTTTAACAGATTCATCCCGATGAGGGCCGCGGCGAATACGATCAGAAACATCAGCGCGAGCACCGCGATCTGCACGATTGTCATGGTCTCCGGGTTTCCCCGCCCCCGTTATATCGTTGATGGAAGATCGCTTTCATACGTGAATACGTACGATCTTGCGACTCCACAAGATGCCGAACAGCATGAAAACCATCGCCACGCCCGCCATCTTCATACCGGTAGGATCGGTCCAGAAGACACGCATCAACTGCGGGGTGATCAACAGGATCACGCCGGCCAGCACGAATGGCAGCAGACATAGAATCCAGGCGGAAAGCCGTCCTTCCGCCGACAGCACCTTGACCTTGCCCATCAGCTTCAGTCGTTCGCGAATGATCGAACTGATATTGCCGAGAATTTCCGCAAGATTGCCGCCCGCCTCGCGCTGGATCAGAACCGCGATCACGAAATAGCGCAGATCGGGAACAGGCACGCGATGCACCATGTTTTGCAGCGCGACGCTCATCGCCACGCCGTAGTTGATTTCATCGAACGCAAGCTTGAATTCGCCTCCCAATGGCTGCGGCATTTCATCCCCAACCATGCCAAGCGCGCTTGGGAACGAGTGGCCGGCACGCAATGCACGGCTGATCAGATCGGCAGCCTCGGGGAGCTGTCTTTCAAGAATCCCGATGCGCTTGTTTCGCTTGCTGCGCACGACAAGAAGCGGCAAAAAGGCGGCAACTCCGCCGAACACCAGCGCGATCACAACGGGCTGATGCAAAACGAGTCCAGCCACGAGGCCCACCGCGGCACAGCCGCCCATATACCCAAAAAATCGCCCGACGGACCAGGTGAGCCCCGACTGCAGCAACAGCCTGTCGAACATCTGAACTCGCGGCATCAGCATCAGCAGTTGCAGCAGCAGCGGCGAGTCGCTCAGTGTTCGTGTCTTGAGAATCGACAGCTGATCGTCGCCCGACTTTCCACCGGGCGCCGCCGCGCGCACGCGTTGCTTCATCCGCTTGACGGAAGCGCCGTGCCGGTTGTGCCAGAAGATGTACAGCCCTTCGATCATCAGCACCGTCGCGATGAACAGCAGCACGACGAAACCCATAAACGACGTATCCATACCTCACTCCTCAATACATTTCGCGCGGGTTCACACTTCGAAGCGGCGAGCTGGATCGAACATGTTGTCGGGCAGCGTGATGCCGAAAGCCGTCAACCGGTCGCAAAACTTCGGCCGCACACCCGTTGCGCAGAAATAGCCTTTGATGCGGCCGTCGTCATCGACACCCGTTCTCCTGAACGTGAAGATCTCCTGCATGTTGATGACGTCCCCTTCCATGCCGGTGATTTCCTGAATGCTCATCAACTTGCGTCGCCCGTCGGTCAGACGCGACGCCTGCACCACCACGGAAATCGCCGACGCGATCTGCTGACGCATCGCCTTCACGGGCATCGTCAGACCGGCCATCGACACCATGTTTTCCAGGCGTGTGATTGCGTCGCGCGGTGTGTTCGCGTGCAGGGTCGCCATGGATCCTTCGTGACCCGTGTTCATCGCGTGCAGCATGTCGAGCGCTTCACCGCCACGCACTTCGCCGAGCACGACGCGATCAGGGCGCATCCGGAGTGCATTGCGCACCAGCGCGCGCTGCGAGATTTCGCCCTTGCCTTCGATATTCGGCGGCCGCGTTTCAAGTCGCAGCACGTGTTGCTGGCGCAACTGGAGTTCAGCCGCGTCCTCGATCGTGACGATACGTTCGTCGGCTGGAATGAAGCCGGACAGCAGGTTCAGCAACGTTGTCTTGCCGCTGCCCGTCCCACCTGAAATCAGGACGTTCAGTTTCGATTTGATCAGTGCTTCGAGCAGTTGCGCCATCGCAGGCGTAAAGCTCTGGTTGTTCAGCATGTCGTCGACGGTAAGCGGATGCACCGAAAATCGCCGGATCGATACAAGTGGCCCGTCGATAGCCGATGGCGGAATAATCGCGTTTACCCGTGAGCCGTCGGGCAGTCGTGCATCGACCATCGGCGTCGATTCGTCGATACGCCGGCCGACACGCGACACGATGCGCTCGATGACTTTCATCAGATGCGCGTCGTCGTAGAACGTGATGTCGGTGTGTTCGAGCTTGCCGCGTCGTTCCACGTAGACATGTTGCGACGTATTCACCAGAATGTCCGAGACCGTCGGATCGTTTAGCAGCGGTTCGAGCGGGCCGAGGCCCAGCATTTCGTCCTGCACGTCCTGCACGAGACGCTTGCGCTCGAACTCGTTCATCGGCACCTTGTCTTCGTCGACGATGCGCTCGACGAGCTGTGCCAGTTCGCGTTTCACCTGATCGGGCGTCAGTCGTTGCAGCTTGTCCAGTTCCACCCGTTCGATGATCGTCTGGTGGATGTTCATCTTGAGCTTCTGGTACGCCTGACGAGCCGCCTTCGCATCACCCGGAGAGGCCGCATTACTGGAAGCGGGCGCTTCGGCGACAGCCAGATCGCCCTGCATCAAAAGTTGTTCGCGCAATGACATGCTGCTCTCCGGTTATCGCTCAATGACTGGGTTTGAGTTGCTGTACCGCGCGTTGCTTCGGTGCGAGCAGGCGGCCAAACATGCTCTTCGAAGGCGTCGTCGCTTCCGGCCATAGAAAGGCAGCGAGGGCGCCAAGGCTTTTTGTCAGTGAAGAACCTTTCGCAATGGTGAGAAGCGGCACGCCCTGGTTGACAGCCTGGAGCGCGCTCTTTTCATCTCGTGGCAACAGATGGGCGGGCTTGACGCCAAGTGCTTCCTCGATGGCGGCAAGGTCGACCTGCGCCCCCTTGTCATACTGGTTCACAAGTAGATGCATCTTGCTGGCCGAATAGCCCAGCGCGCCCAGTATGTCGAGCAACCGGCGTCCCGCGTGCAACTGTGGAATGGTCTGCTGGGCGACCACGCAGATCGACTCGCTCTGATCGAGCGCGTGAAGTGCCAGCGGATTAATGGTTTGGCCCAGATCGAAGATCACCACGTCGTACTGGTCGCGTACCAGTGCCAGCAGACGTTCGAGGTGCGATGCACGCATCTCGGTCGCTTTCACCGGATCACCTGCACCCGCCAGCACGTCGAGATTCGCGTGTACGTGTGAGACGCAGGCATCGAAGAACGCTGCATCGAGTCGTTCGATCTGCGCGAAGAGGTCCGCGATGGTCGAGGCCGGTGTCTTTTCCGCGACGAGCAGACTCGCGTCCGCGAACTGCTGGTCCAGGTCGACGAGTAGTACACGCTTGTCGCGTACAGCTGCGAATGCGTAGGCGAGATTCGTGGCGATCAGCGTCGTGCCGGCCCCGCCTCTGCCTGACGCGAGCGACATCACGCGGCCTTCCCGCCGTGTGCTGGAAGTCTTCTTTCCAGCAACGTGCGAGAGTTCCTGTGCAAATTCCCGTGCGTCGATCGGCCAGGACAACACATGCCGCACGCCGGCGCGCATCGCCGCCATCAACATGTCGGTCGACAGGGCCGACGCCACCAGCATGCAGGTCAGATTCGGGGCATGGCCGATTGCTTCCCCGATCGCAGCCAGGTCGCCGACCACGAGTGCCGTATCAGCGACGATCAACAGATCGGCCTTTTTGATTCGCTCGGCGTAGCGTGGCAACTGCTTCGCCGCGCCGCGCTCGGAATGCAACCGGTGCCGGACGTCGCTTGCGGCGAGCAACGCTTTCACTTCGCGCTCATGCTCGTCGCTGGACGAAATCAAAAGGATGTCGATCATGTGTATCTCCACTGCTATGCGAACCTGCTTCGAAAACTAGTTGCTACTACCCGTGCCGACGCCAATCGTGAATACGTTTGCTGGAGGTGTTGGCGCGGTAAAGGACTTGACGTAGTTTGTCTGCGCCGCTATTGCCGCACTCCCGTCAATGCCGGCAACAGGATCGTCGTTTGCCGATGCCATCGGGTTAAGCATCTGCATCGTTCTGATCTGCGTGACGGATTCCCCAAAATGCTGGTCCCACTCTGGCGTCGAGCTGAGGCAACCGCCGAGTGTCGCGCAGGCTCCGACGCAAAGCGCAAGGCGAATGGAGGTCTGGATTGTGTTCATGTTCTTCTCCAATAAGTCTGCAAGACGGATCCTGTTCACTGTGTCGTGCTGATCTGTGTTGCTGGCGAAACGGTTCGGGCGATGGACGTGTCCGGCGGATCAAGTGCGCTGGACGCCAAAGCGGAAACCGGTGGAGAAGCCGTGTAGGTATCAGGCCCGGGCTCAAGCGGCCTGGCGCTGGATATCGCAGTGGGCGGCGATTCGTCCGGCACGCTCGCAGTCGACGCAGGCAGTGGCGTCACGCTTATCTGCGCGGTTTGCACTGCATTGACGCGCGGCTCGTCGAGCGCGATGGGCTTGCCGCCTGGCGACACAAGATTGGCGGGCGATGCGGCATCCGGTCCCGGCGCCTGCGTCGAAACCGGTGCTGCGGGCGGCATCGCGGCAGGACCCGCCACCGGCGGCACGACAGCAACAGCACCGGTTACCGCAACGGGGCCGGCACTGCTGGCACCGCTGGCACCGTTAGCGCCATTTACAGCAGGCGTCGCCGAAGCAGGCGCGGCCGGGGGCGCGGGCTTGCGCCCTTCCATGTTGCCGGTCGCGTAAAGATTGCCTTCGTTGACATTCGCGAAGCTGTCAGTCGGCAGCGGATACTCACGGGGCAGCGGTTTGGCGAGACGCGGCGTCACGACGAACACCAGTTCCGTCTTGTCCTGCTGGTAGTTCGTGCTGCGGAACAGCGCACCGAGTACCGGCAGCTCGCCTATACCCGGCAAGCCCTTGATCGTGCCAGTCACATTGTTCTTCATCAGGCCGCCGATGGCAAAGCTCTGTCCGTCATACACCTGCAGCGTGGTCGACGCGCGACGTGTCGTGATGAGTGGCAGGATTGCCGTGCTGCTCGTCCCGCCGGCCGTCACGGCGACGCCGGTCGGCGAAAGCTCGGACACTTCCGGCGCGACCTTCAGATTGATACGGCCACCCTCGAGCACGGTCGGCGTAAAGGTCAGGCCGACGCCGAACTGCTCTTCTTGCAGCGTGATCGTCGTACCGCCGGTTCCGTTGCTTTGCGGCACCGGGATGAATACCTTGCCGCCGGCGAGGAAACTTGCTTCCTGTCCGCTGATCGCCATCAGGTTCGGTTCAGCCAGAATCTTGACGAGCTGATCGGTCTTCTGGGCATCGATCGCGAGGTTAAGCGGCAGATTATTTGACTTCGCACCTGCTATGGCCGCCATCCCGCCCGAAAGGAAATTCGCGAGCAAGCCAAACGACCAGCTGCCGATGCTGCCTTGCAGGTTTGCCTGCGCGCCCAGCTGATCGATCAGTGTCTTTGAGACTTCCGCGACCTTCACTTCGAGCATCACCTGTTGCGGGGCAGCGACCTGCAGCATGTTGATGATGCGCTCCGACTTGTCACCGCTCGCCGCGGGCGCCGCTCCGGCGCCGCCCTTCGCACCGGGAAGCGGTAACGCTGAACTGGGCCGCTGCGTGTAGGCACGGGCAAGCTCCACGATGCGCTGTGCCTTGGCGCCGTCCGTCACGACACCCGTTAGCACGAGCGCATCGCCCGCTGCCTTGATCTGGACGCCGGTTTCCTCTGGCATCAACGAGGCGAGCGTCTGTTGCAATCCGGCAGGATCCGTTCCGACAACCACGTCGATCACGCTGCACGAACCGCTCTTGCCCTGCACGATCATGTTGGTCGTGCCGATGTCGGAGCCCAGCAGATAAAGTGTCTGTGGCGACACGAGCATCGCCTGCACCACCTGCGGGTTGCCGACCGTACGTTCCCTGACCGGCTCGCGCAAATTGATCATTGTCGATTTACCGAGCGGCACGACAACAGTGCTATGTTCGCCGACCGGCCCGGTGCAGTTCGGCCCTTTGGCGTTTTTCGCGGGAGCAGCACCTGCCTGCGATTCGTCGGCACCGCCGATCGTGAGACGGATGGGGCCATTGGCTGCGACCGTGAACGGAGCGGCCAGCGTAGCCGCCTGCCTTGGGGGATTCAGCGCAGCAGGTTGAACGGCGCCCACGACACTCGCCGCTTCGCGTGTGCTTTCGGCTTCGGCGGAAGGCTGCACCCAAAGGAACAGGCCGATCGCGCTCAGCATCGTGGTCAGCACAAAGCGCGAACCGCCTGCCCTCCGTTTCTGCGCGCGTCGATGCGGCGCTTGCGCCGGACACCTTGTTTTCGCGTTCATGTCCTTCCCCCGTCAGGTGCTGCTATATGTGAACAACTTATGATGTGGCTACTGCCTGCCGGCGATGCCGGTCAGAAACATTCCTGGCCCTTCTCGCTACCTGTTATCACCCGCACGCAATTGCTGGGTGCATGCGCGGCGACGCGCCGGATCACGCGCGGAGCTTCGGGTTCCGATGCAGCTGCGGCAACGACGACCGGCGTTTCCAGTAACGTCGACCGCGTCGCGCCGGCGGTGGTCGTCGCCTGCGGATCGACCTGGTTGCGTAGCACCAGCGAAAGCGTGCCGATACTGCGTGCAAGGTCGATCGTCTCTGCCTGCTCAGGCGTGACTTCGAGCGTGACGGCATCGACTACTTTCGGCTTGGTCTCGTCGCGTCCGACCTCTTGCGCGACCGCGAGCACAAGAATCTTCTCGAGTACGATCTTTGAAATTTTCTGGTCGCGCGACTGATTGGCATCTTTCTGCGTGTTGACGATGATGTCGACGTAGTTGCCCGGCAGGGCGAAGCCCGCCACGCCGATCACGTCGTTCACACGAACCGTGATCGCGCGCTTGCCTTCGTTGATCACGGCGGACAGGCCGCCGAGCGTGCCGACCGGCGAGAGCTTGGAGGCAAGCACGGGTTCGCCGCGCAGCGCGCTTTCTTTCAGCACACGTCCATCCAGTTTTTGCGGATCGGAGAACGAGCCCGGCGGCACACTGTTCGAAGGCCAGTCGACTACTTTCAGGAGATCGGGCGTCACCCGCTGCCCAAGATTGATGTCCGACGAAGCGACGACCACGTGCGCGTTTGAGCTGGACGTCTGCGACACCATCCAGCGTGAGCCGAACACGACAGCTGCCAGCCCCGCCCCCGTGGCGATCAACAGCATGAATACAGCGCGCGAGTTTTTCATTCCATTCTCCTGCTGCTGGCTGCCGGGTGGCGGCCTTCGGGTGAGCTGTGTTCTTCAGGCGGTCGCCAGTCTGCGGACTACTTCGTTTGCGTGGACGGGCTTTGATGCAATGCTGTCGTGTTCACCTGAACTTGCGAAATAGTTGTTCCACGCGCGACGCAGGGTTTCAGGCGTTGCAACCGGTGCTTCCTCTCGATAGCTGGCGTGGGCAACGACAAGGCCCAGCAGATCGCGCGGATAGCATGCAAGCAGCGGGCGGCGTCCCGGCAGATGGAGGTGTTGCAACAGGTAATCGAACGCACCGTCATCGGACTGCACGCCAAGTTGCGCGCACTGGCTGTCGTAAAGTTCGCGGTACTCGTGCTGATCGAGCGGACCGACGAACAGCTTGCAGCCAAGCCGGCGCAGGAACGCTTCATCGCCGAGTTGCTCTGGCGTGAGATTGCTGGAGAACGCGAGCCGCACATCGAACGGCAGCGAGAAACGCGCGCCGTTCTGCAGCGTGAGCGTTTCGCTGCCGCGTCCGAGCGGGATGATCCAGCGGTTGAGCAGATCCTGCGGCGCGACACGCTGACGGCCCAGGTCGTCGACGATATACAGGCCGTTGTTCGCTTTCATGTGGCCCGGCGCCTGATAAAAACCCGTGCCGGCGTCGTAGCGCAGCTCCAGCATGTCGAGCGTGAGTTCACCGCCGGCCATCACGACCGGACGGCGGCAACGTTGCCAGCGGCGATCCGGTAATGCGTTGATGAGTCCGTTCTCTTCCGCTTCGACTGGTTGATGGATCAGCGGATCGAAGATCTGGACGATCGAACGGTCGATCAGTAGCGCATACGGTACGTCGATGTGCCCGGGCAGCAGCTTTGCGAGACATTCGGCGATATATGTCTTGCCGCCGCCCGCCGGACCATAGAGCAGAATCGGGCGACCGGAATTCATTGCGCCGCCGACGTCGTCGATCATCGCGTCGCTGAGTTTGATATCAGCCAGCGCTGCGAGGGCAAACGAGCGCGAGATGCGCACGAGATTGACCGACTGGCTTGCGATTACTCGCGTATAGGCTTCGAGCGAAACCGGTGCCGGGCCGATGTAGGTGCATTTGGCGAGGTAGCCGATGGCGCGGACACGGCCTTCTTCGGTCAACTGGTACTGGACGTCGAAATCGGCGGCGCCGCGATGCGTGACTTCGAGCACGCGTTCACGGATCATGAAGCCGGTGACTTCGTTGAGCACGGGGATGGGCAGCTTGAGGCGCTCCACCAGATGTGCGAGGGTGATCTTGCCTTCGATGGCCGCGGCTTTGGCCGTCAGTTCCGCCAGAAAATGCAGGTCGAGCCCGGTCTGCCCGACAGAATGCGGCGCGCGGCGGGTTTCAGCTGCGCAGGTCGGCGCGGATACGTTGACGTCGGCGTGTTCACGACGCACGGAGGTGTCTCGGGACGTAATCTCGCCCCAGTCCAGCGCATTATTCATCGTGCTTCCCCGTATATGGCCTGCATTCTTGAAGGCTCATTTCTGTCGGGTTTTACCCATGCACGCATGGGTGTGACCCGCCAGTTAGCCTGCGCCTCTCTGCGGAGACGCGGTGCTTTTGCTTTAATCCGGTCCGACTGTTTTATTGCGCTTTCCCTATTGCATCGTGACTACCGCTGGTCAGGCGGTTGTCAGCAGTACACCTATCGTGCTGATTGCGATCACTACGCCGTACGGCAATCTGCCTACTGAATGCTCTCGCAGGTTTTTACCGTACTGCGTTGCTGCTTTGATACCGCCAGGCAAGACGACGATCATCGAGAGTGCATTCGTCAGGCCGTCCTTCGTGCGCTTGCGTTTGAGGAGCGTAGCCAGTGCCCAGATACCGCCTAGCGCACAGGCAACCAATCCTGCGTATGTCGCGACTGCCGCCCCGCATAAGGCACCAATCGCCGCCATCAGCTTGACGTCGCCGGCGCCGACTGCGCGAATTGCATAGCCCGGCAAAAAAAAGAGGCCACCGACGAGGCAACCGAGCAGCCAGGTCTGCATTCCTTCCATCGGTCCGTGGGTGATCCATTGCAACGGCAGTGCCACAACTAACGCGATGGCTACCAGCCAGTTCGGAATCCGTCTTGTGTTCCAGTCCCACACTGCGGCGGTAATAACCAACCCGAGAACACAGGGTCCAACCGGAAAGGCAATTCCGTTCATTGAAAGCTCCGCATATACGAAACACGACTTGCAACCACTGACTTCCCTGACTCTGCCTCGCAAACGAGTTACAAGGCAGAGCTCGCAGGTGGCCTGACAGACTGGCTATTAGTGAGTGGCAGCGCTTGTGTTGGCCGTTTGCAGTACGGTGCTGAGGGTAGTGAAAATGCCCTTCAAGCTCGTACCCATCAACGTCGCCCCGGTGATGATCATCACCGAGATCAACCCCGCGAGCAGGCCGTATTCAATAGCCGCTGCACCTTCTTCATCACGCAGAAATTGTTGGATCGTGCTTTTCATGCTAACCCCCGTAAGAGAAAAGTCGACTACTCGACGGTCCGCATCCATCAAGGGAAGGTGCGGAATCAAAACGCCCGGTATGGGCGAAACACTGGCCTAACCTCGCCGTTTCGACACTGCGAACAACCGGCGAATGAAGCGGACTTCATTCGTTCGTATTGCTCTTCGTGTCATCACGATCTGGCTTTGCCGCTCTTCTGCATCTGCTCGAGGCGTCTGCCACTTGCGGTGCTGAAGTTTCGCGTCACGTTCGCAAGGTCTGGTCTCCTCCTTGCGGTCGCGACGAATCCGTTTGCCGGGCCATATGCAACGGGTGTGCCATGCACACGCAAAGCCTTATGTTTCCTGGGGACGGTGAAAATCCGACGTGTTTCGAACAGCGCGCGAATGCAGCATCGTTGCGAGTCCGTTACATGGTTTCGAGGCCAGGTGCGCCGTGGACACAGCGCGTCACACCAGAAACAGGAGAGAGCACGGCAAGCACATATCAAGCATTGGCGCGGCTTTCCAGCCAGGTCACGCCACGCCGAACGCATGCCAGGGGGAAATACTTCGTCGAGCAGCGCGTATGAAAAAGCTGTCGCAAAGTTGAGATCGTTCGGGAGGTTCGAGCGAAGCGCACATTCAATTTTGAAACACGGACGTGCCTGATCCGGGTTGCATCACGCGGCGATTAAACCATCGCCGAACCATCCCGGTACACCGTTGCACGCCGCCTCATGAGGCGCATGCAGCCTGGCTCTGCGTCACGTTTTCCAGTCCGGACGATATCTCGCGGCGCACCTTGATCCACATCCCATGCGTCCGGGTTTCACCTCGCCTGTTGCTGGTGTAGCAGTGTTGCAACGCAGCCCTGTTTCAAACTGGAATTCCCGACACACGTGTCGCTTATGACATTCAGATTTACCCATGAATTTGCGATTCAGACCTTCCCTGAACGCACGAACCCAGATCAGTTAGCGACGCTAAAAAACGACACCGCGATCACTCAATTGCCCCAAAAACCCTTGAGGCGGAATTATTTCTATGGCAATTCAAGATTGTTTGATCTATGTTCACTGTCATGCGCCAAACATAGAGCGCATTAAAAAAGCAGGCCAAGGTATTACGGGGGTATCAAGATGACGTTTAACCGTCCACACAGGCGCACGTATCGCTGCGCCGTCCAGTTCCAGCGCGCTCACATCTCGCGCCTGTTTGTCTGAATAAATAAACCCACGCGCCGCCTCAAGACGGTCGCGCGAACACATCGATCAAAACTGTGAAATCGGAATCCGCCGACTGTAGACCAGCAGTCTGAAAATGATTTCGATGCGACCCGCGCGCAAAACCGGCAGTGATTATCCGGTGCGCGTGAGTCCAGGACCGGGGGGCATCATGGATACGATCTGCACGTCAGACATCACATCGCGCGTTGCGCTGTGCGTTTTACCTTCAGGCGACGAGCGCATCGTCCGCTTCCTTGAAGAAGCGGGATGGCAGGTAGCGTACACAACGTCGATTGCCGAAGCCGAACATATTCTCGACTGCTCCGAAATTTCGGTCGGCCTCGTGGAAATACCGGAGAACTGCGCGACCCAGCATCTGCGCGCGCTCGAATCGTGTATGGAGCGCACACATACAACCTGGATCGCGGCTGTCTGGCCGGGCCAGACCGACGACGAATCGCTGCGCCGCTTCATCCTCGATTACTGTTTCGACTTCGTCACGATGCCGTGCGTCGACGAGCGCCTGACTTTCGCGCTCGGCCATGCGCACGGGCTGTCGTCGCTGCGCTCGCGCGCCGCCACGCCGCAGCAGCTGACGCTCGGGCAACACGAAATGATCGGTCAGTGCGAGGCGATGCTGCAACTCTATCGGGGCATCGACAAATGCGCGCACAACGACGCACCGGTCTTCATCGCTGGCGCGTCGGGCACCGGCAAGGAGCTGACCGCACGCGCCATTCATGAACGATCGGTGCGCGCGAACGGCGAATACGTCGCGATCAATTGCGCGGCCGTGCCGCCAACCCTCCTCCAGTCCGAACTGTTCGGCCATGAGCGTGGCGCGTTTACCGGGGCCGCGCAACGCAAGATCGGCCGTATCGAAGCAGCCCAGGGCGGCACGCTCTTTCTGGATGAAATCGGCGACATGCCGATCGAATGTCAGGCCGTGCTGCTCCGTTTTCTGCAGGAAGGCACGATCGAGCGTCTTGGCGGTACTGGATCGATCAAGGTCGACGTGCGCGTGATTTCCGCCACCCACGTGAATCTCGAAGCGGCTGTGGAAGCCGGCCGGTTCCGCGCCGACCTGTACCACCGTCTGTGTGTGCTAAAACTCAGCGAGCCGCCACTTTGCGAGCGCGGCGAAGACGTCAAGCTGCTCGCCAGCTACGCGCTCAACATGTTCCGCCGCGACAACTCGCGCAAGCTGCGCGGCTTCACTTCGGACGCGATCACGGCGATCTGCAGCTATCCGTGGCCCGGCAACGTGCGCGAGCTGTTCAACTGCGTGCGGCGCGCCGTGGTGATGGCGGAAGGTCGTTTCATCACGGCGGCGGATCTGGGTCTGCCGGTCGATCCGGAAAATTCGCGGCGCACCCTGTCGGAGATTCGTGCGGAAGCCGAGCGTGCCGCTGTCCAGCAGGCACTGCGCAGGCACGGCTATAACCTCTCCGGCGCAGCCGAGGAACTGGGCATCTCGCGCGCCACGCTGTACCGTCTGATGAACGCGGTCGGCTTGCGACCGGAGCCCGGGCAGATGCGCCTGCTCCGTGTCTCGCACGCGGCGGACAAGGCACCGGCGAACGGCGATCGCGCCCCAGTCGCTGCCGCCGAGGAGGCTTGAGCGCTCGTCCGCCTTTCATTGTTGCTTGCTACGCGGCGGGCTGTGCGCTCCCCATTTCGGTGCGGAGCCTTTTACCCGCTTCCCGCACTGCCGCTGCCACGCCGGGATCAAAGGTCCAATGCCCGGCCGCATCGACGATCAGGAGGTTCGCGCGCGGCCACGCGTCGGCCAGCGCTTTCGCCTGATCGACGGGGCACACCATGTCGAAGCGGCCATGCACGATCTGACACGGCAGGTGCGCAAAACGCGGCACGGCGGGTAGCAATGCAGGCGGTGGCAATTCGTCGGCCATATAGTGGCGCTCGAGCAGCGCCATCGCGATCGCCGCGCGCGAGGATTCCTCCTCCGTGCGTGCGTCGCTCTCTTCTGCCTGAGTGTCGTGATTCACGCGCGACAATGTCGACTCATAGTCACGCCACGCGCGCGCAAGCGCGGTACTGGCCGCGTCGAAACGCGAAAGCGGAACGCCGCTGAATTCGAGCACCTCGCGTGCGCAGGCAGGTCTTCGGCCGGCTGCCTGTTCGATCGCATCGAGAAAGCTCGCATGCACATCGGGATACACGCGACGGACGTCCCACAGAAACCAGTCGGTATCCTCGCCGCGCGCGAGATAGATGCCGCGCAGCAGAAACCCAAGACAACGCGATGGATGCGCCGCCGCGTACGCCAGCGCAAGCGTCGTGCCCCACGATCCGCCGAATACAGCCCATTGCCCGATGCCCAGGTGTTCGCGCAACGCTTCGATATCACCGACGAGATCCGCAAGACCATTGTTGCGCAGCTCGCCAAACGGGGTCGACTTGCCACACCCGCGCTGGTCGAAAAGGACGATGCGCCACTGCTGCGCATCGAGCAGACCGGCCCATTGCGGATTCATCGCGCCACCGGGGCCGCCGTGCAGGATCACGATGGCAGGTGCCTGCGCGTTACCCTGGCTTCGCCAGTAGATCGTGTGTCCATCGCCTACGTCGAGCATGCCGTCTTCAAAGCGTTCTTCCATTTCCATTTTTGACGCGGTTCCCGTGTTGAATGGCGTTTAACGGTTGCAGATTAGTTCATTTCACAGGCAAGCGCTTCGCGGTCGACCCGGACGGCTATCGCGTCGAAGTGGTGTGCTATACATAAGGATCGACGGGCGAACGGTCTGACCGGGTTCAGACGGATATGGCGCGGCCGCTTCGCCACAAGACAAACAGGAATTTCTGGTTCTGGAGCATTCATGACTGGTGCGGGTCTCTTTCTTACTGCCGCGGGCGTCGGACTCGCGGTCGCAGCGCCCGTCGGTCCGATGGGCATGTTGTGCATCCGTCGCACGCTGACCGAAGGGCCGCGCGCCGGACTGGCAATCGGTTTCGGCATCGCCAGCGGCGACGCGCTCTATGGTCTCGTCGCCGCACTGGGCATGGTCAGCATCTCGCAGTTCATGCTCGCATATGACCGGCCGCTGCATCTGATCGCGGGGCTCTTCCTGCTCTACATCGGCGTACGCACGTTCATGCAGAAACCGGTTGCCGAAACGGCACGTCCCGGCGCGGCGCCCTCCGACGGTGCCGCGCGCGCCTGTGCCAGCTCGCTGCTCCTCACCTTGACGAACCCGCAGACAATCATCATGTTCGCCGCCCTCTTCGCAACGCTTGCGCCGCGCGGACCGTTTTCGATGAGCGTCGCGCTGACGACCGTTTCCGGCGTATTCTGCGGATCGGTTGCGTGGTGGTGCTTTCTGGTCGCGGAGGTTTCGGGCGCGCGCCACGCGCTCGGTACGCGGATGCGCCATCTGATCGACCGCATGGCAGGACTCGCGCTTGCCGCGTTCGGCGTGGCCGAAATCCGGCGCGCGGTGTGAGCGGCGCCTCTCTCAGGGCAGCGCCGGCGTGAACGGATACTGCTCGATGTTCGGGCCTTTCGTGATGATGGCCACGCTCTCGGGGATTTCTTCCCAGGCACCCGGCAGATCGACAAGCGGTTCCGACAGCACGAGATACGCGTCGTCGCCGGCCGCCTTGATACGGGCGTCGTCAGGATACAACTCCCGTAGATGGCGAAACGACGTACTGTGAAAAAGCGAGCGCGATTCACGCTCGCTCGAATAGCGGACGGCCACGATCTGCTCGCCATCGGTCGCACAGACCGTCATGTTCAGCGGATGCTCGACGCCATGCCGGCGCCCTGCTTCCTCGACGACCGCCGCCATCCGTTCCAGCGCCGGAATGGGCGCCAGTTCCAGTCCGAACGTGAGCGCCAGAAAGAACATCACTTCCGAATCGGTCGACCCTTCCACTGAAGCAAACAGATCCGGATCGATCGCCATCATCAGATCTCGCCTGACACTGGGGTAATTGCGGATCAGGCCGTTGTGCATGAAGAGCCAGCGTCCATAGCGAAACGGATGGCAATTGGTTTCCTGCGCGGGTGTATCGGTGGCCGCGCGAATGTGCGCCATGAAGAGCGGCGCCTTTACCGCCCGCGCCGCCTCGCGAAGATTGCGGTCGCTCCATGCGGGCTGCACGCATCGATAGCGAAACGGAATGTCGGTGGGATGTCCGTACCAGCCGATGCCAAAGCCGTCGCCATTCGTGGTCGTGTGTCCCATGCGCGAATGCAGGCTCTGGTCGATCAGCGAATGCTCGGCGCGAAACAGCACTGTCTCGAGCTGGATGGGGTTACCTGTATAAGCGAGCCAGCGGCACATAATCGATCTCCTGTCCCATGCAAATTGCTTGCTGTAAAACTGTGCACTGACATCGGCACGCTTATGGAATCCTTAACGCCTACGGCGTCACGCGCAGCTGGGCAATAGGCGTCAGAAATTCACCGAAACCCGTCAACATGATCTGCACGCCGATGCACAGCAGCAGAAAGGAAGAAACACGCATCGCGACCT
Source organism: Paraburkholderia gardini (assembly GCF_907164575.1). Classification (GTDB taxonomy): domain Bacteria; phylum Pseudomonadota; class Gammaproteobacteria; order Burkholderiales; family Burkholderiaceae; genus Paraburkholderia; species Paraburkholderia gardini. The sequence goes on along the minus strand of NZ_CAJQYY010000007.1, from coordinate 116,209 downwards.
TGGTTCCATCGTTGCCCAGGTAGCGGGCAAACAACGTGGCGCGGCTATACGTCAGGTAGATCGCAATGCCGATCAATGCCGTGATCGCAAGCGACGCAATCGCCGACAGAACAAAATCAGTGAGCTTGTGGCTGCGATTCGCAGTCAGCGCGATTGCCGTGGCAAGCGAACCCGGTCCGGTGGTTAGCGGCATCGTCAGCGGAAAGAACGCCTTGGACATTGCATTGTCGCCGTCCACATTGCGCACCGCCGAAGCACCGGGACGCACGTCCGGCGCATTAAGCATCTGCCAGCCGCTCACGGCTACCGCCAGCCCGCCGCCAATGCGCAAGGCCTGTATCGAGATGCCGAAGAAATGAAGCACGGGCGTGCCCAGAAAAAACGCGACGAGGAGCACGATGCTGGCGTTGATGGCCACTTTCCTCGCCAGCGTCGCACGCTCTTCGTTGCTGAGCGATTCCGTGCGATCCAGAAACACAAACGCGACGCCGATCGGATTAATGATGCTGATTAATCCGGTAAAGCCAAACAGAATGTCCGAGATCAGGCTCTCTACCATGGGTGCGCTTCGCATCGAACGGCTAACCCAACGTCCGCATCGGCATCGCTGGGTAGCGTGTTGTTATATGACCGGCCGCGACCGGGATCACGCCATATCCGTGTGCCGGGCTGGCGGTGTCATGGCGCCTCTGCAACCGATGATACTGGAGCGCAAGCCGGAATGGACGGCTTGCTCGATGCAAGATACTCCGCTTCGTTCTATTATTACAATTACCATTCAGTTTTTTTGAAGGTCTTTACGGCGAGGATAGACCAGGCATAAAGTCCATGCGACAACACGCCTGAAAACAGAATCCACCGGACGTATCCACCGCGTTGAGGAGCTGTCTTATGCTGTTTCGCCTGCTGGCCGCCTTGCCGTTCATCGGCATCCTGCTTGGAATTCCCTTCGTCAACCGCGTCGAACCGCTCGTGCTGGGCATGCCATTCGTGCTTGCCTGGATCGTGTTCTGGGTCGTGGCGGGCGCCGTGATCATGGGGATCATCTATCGTTTCGATCCAGTCAACCGCCAGGTCGCCGACGATACCGCGGAGGTGCAGTCATGAACAGCGCACTGATCCTGATTGCCGCCGTCACGCTTTTCGCGCTGTATCTGGGCGTGCGCGCGCGACACGGGCACGACATGAATCTCGAACAGTGGACCGTAGGCGGCCGCAGCTTCGGCACCGGGTTCGTGTTCCTGCTGATGGCTGGCGAAATCTACACGACGTTCACGTTTCTTGGCGGCAGCGGTTTCGCTTACGGTAAGGGCGCGCCGGTCTATTACATCCTCGCGTACGGCACGCTCGCGTACATCCTGTCGTACTGGCTCCTGCCGCCCATCTGGCGCTACGCCAAGGCGCAACGCCTCGTTTCGCAATCGCACTTCTTTGCCCGCAAATACGACAGCCCGGCGCTTGGTGTGCTGGTGGCGCTAGTGGGCGTCGCCGCGCTGATTCCGTATCTGGTGCTCCAGCTGAAGGGACTGGGCATCATCGTTGCGACCGCATCGTATGGCGCGATTTCGTCGACTGCGGCGATCTGGATCGGCGCCGTGGTCGTGACGGCTTACGTGATGGTGTCGGGTGTTCGCGGCTCGGCATGGAACTCGGTCGTGAAGGATGTGCTGATTCTCGCGATCGTGCTGTTCCTCGGTATCTATCTGCCGATCCACCATTACGGCGGACTGAGCGAAATGTTCCGCGACATCGATGCCGCGCGCCCAGGCTTCCTGACGCTCCCGGCAAAGGGCTCCAGCGTGACGTGGTTCCAGTCCACGGTTCTGTTGACGGCGCTCGGCTTCTTCATGTGGCCGCACACGTTCGGCTCGATCTATACCGCACGCGATGAACGGATTTTCCGGCGCAATGCAATGGTTCTGCCACTCTATCAGCTGATCCTGCTGTTCGTGTTCTTCGTCGGTTTTGCTGCGGTGCTGAAGGTGCCGGGCCTTAAGGGCGGCGATATCGACCTGTCGCTGTTCCGCCTGTCGATCCAGACGTTCGACCCGTGGTTTGTCGGCGTGATCGGCGCAGCGGGTGTCCTGACGGCGCTCGTGCCGGGTTCGATGATACTCACAAGTGCATCGACGCTGCTCGCGAACGACGTCTATCGCGGTGGACTGCAACGTAACGCGTCCGATGCGGCCGTCGGCAAGCTGGCGCGCCTGCTCGTGCCGGTGGTCGCGCTCGTCGCGGTCGGCTTTACGCTGCACGGCGGAGACACGATTGTCGCGCTGCTCCTGATGGGTTACAACTTCGTCACACAGCTGTTCCCGGCGCTGGTGTGCAGTCTTGCCAGACGTAATCGCGCGACGAAACAGGGTGCGTTTTGCGGGATTCTCGCGGGCGTCCTCGTGGTTGCACTCACAACGACCCTGCACACGAGCGTTGCGCAGTTGTTCCCATTCCTGCCCGACAGTCTGAAAGACGTGAATATCGGCTTTCTGGCGCTTGCCGTGAACGTGATCGTGCTGGCGATCGTGAGCGCGGTGACGCACCCGCGTGCGTCAGTTGAGCCGTCGCACGTGCGGCAGCATTAAGGCATTAAGGCTTCTGAACGGCTGACCGCGGCTTCCTGTTTCGACAGGGAAGCCGCGGTCGGGCCACTCCAGCGTGCTTAAACGACTGGCCGCCGCGCTTTGGCGTAAAGCGACGAATCGCTGAACGCCACCGCATCGAGCACGCGCCCGACAAGAATCAGCGCGGTCCGCTCGATCTGCGTACCCTGCACTTTCCCGCAAATATCGCCGAGCGTTCCGACAACGCGTTCCTCATCGGGCCAGCTCGCCCGATAAACGACCGCGACCGGACAATCCGCGCCATAGTGCGGCACCAGTTCGTCGACGATGGCTGCGAGATGCCGCACGCCAAGATGAATCGCCATTGTCGCGCGATGGCGTGCGAGATCGCCGAGTGCCTCGCCTTCAGGCATGCTGGTCTTGCGTGCGTAGCGCGTCAGGATCAAGGTCTGCGATACGTCGGGCAACGTGAGTTCGACGCCAAGCGTCGCCGCGCACGCGGCGGTGGCCGTCACACCGGGCACGATTTCACAGGGAATGTTCAACGCGCGCAACCGGCGGATCTGCTCGCCGATTGCGCCAAAGAGCGAAGGATCGCCCGAGTGCACGCGGGCAACATCCTGCCCCTTTGCGTGCGCGTCCGCGAGCAACGCGACGATTTCGTCAAGGTTCAGATCCGCCGTATTCACGACGCGTTCAGCCACGTTGCCCGCAAGCATCGCCTCCGGAACCAGCGAACCCGCGTAAAGAATCACCGGGCAGCGATGCACGAGCTTTAGCCCTTTCACGGTGATCAGTTCCGGATCGCCCGGCCCTGCGCCAATAAAAAATACGGTCATCCACGACTCCATCATTCCATTTGCACGAAAGACGTCGATACGTCTTTCGCTAAAGCATTTCTTTTAGCGCAGCAAGCAGTTGCGCGGGCGAATCGAATTCGCGATCGGCACGGCCAGGCGCCGGGCGGCGCACCATCACGACCGGCAAGCCAAGCTCGCGCGCCACGTCGAGTTTCGCCTCTGTCGCCTTGCCGCCGCTGTTCTTGCTGACCACGACATCGATCCGGTGCTCGCCAAACAGTGCGCGCTCGCCCTCTACGCTAAACGGCCCCCGCGCGTCCATCACACGCGAACGTTCGGTACCGGGTTGCGCGTCGAGGCACCGCACGATCCAGAACTGATGCGCCGGAATCTCATGCAGATGCGCAAGCGGTTCGCGTCCAAGCGTAAACAGTGGCTGCGAAAACGGCGCTAACGCCAGGACGATGCCCGCCCAGTCGTCGACCATGCGCCAGTCGTCGCCGGCCTGCGGCTGCCACGGCGCGCGGCGCACGGCCCAGCACGGCACGCCTTGCACACGGGTCGCCGCTGCTGCGTTCGCACTGATCCGCGCTGCGTAAGGGTGCGTTGCATCGACAAGCAGTCCGATTTCCTCGTCACGCAGATAGCGCGCGAGCCCCTCAGCACCGCCAAAGCCGCCGACGCGCACCCTGCAGGCAAGGTCCGCCGGCACCTTGCCAAGTCCGGCAAGACTATAGACGTCATGCGGGCCCAGTTGCCGCGCGACCTGCATCGCGTCGCCGGTGCCGCCCAGCAGCAGGACGCGCGTCATTGCGCGACGCCCACGATATTTCCCTGCCGGTCGATTGCGAACATCTCGATTTTCACTTCTGCTGGCACGATATCGCGCGCGATGCTCAAGGCATGAGCACAGACGATATCGCCAAGCGGTACACCATGATCGCGTGCAATCGCCAGTGCCTGCTGGCTGGTATTCGACGCGCGAACCGCCTGAACCAGACCGGCATCGGCGCCCCGCTCCGCGGCCCAGCCCGCGAGCCGGTCGAGGTCGATACTCGAATGGCTGCTGTGCAGATCGAGGTGGCCCGACGCGAGTTTGCTCAGTTTGCCGAATCCGCCGCACACACTTAAGCGTTCGACTGGCGCACGACGCAAATGCTTGAACACGGCGCCCACGAAATCGCCCATTTCGATCAGTGCGATATCCGGCAATGCGTAATGCGCGCGCATCGCGTCTTCACTCGCATTACCGGTGCATGCGGCGATATGTTGATAGCCGTTGGCGCGGGCAACGTCGATGCCCTGATGAATCGACGCGATATACGCGGAACACGAAAACGGCCGGACGATACCCGTCGTCCCGAGGATCGACAACCCACCGAGAATGCCAAGCCGCGGGTTCATCGTCTTTAGCGCCAGTGCCTCGCCGCCTTCGACGCCGATCGTGACGTCGAAGCCACCCGCATAGCCGTGTTCCGCGGCGAGATCGGTGAGATGCCGGGTCATCATCTGGCGCGGCACGGGATTGATCGCCGGCTCGCCAACCGCCAGCGTCAGTCCCGCGCGCGTGACCGTACCGACGCCCGGGCCCGCGAAGAAACGCACACCTGGTTGCGCACGCAACATGACGCGTGCGAACACGACTGCGCCATGCGTCACATCGGGATCGTCGCCTGCGTCCTTGATCGTGCCGGCTTCCGCGCCGCCGTCGTCCGTCAGGCGGCAAAACACGAGCGGCATCGGTACATGCTGCCCCTTCGGCAATACGATTTCCGCAACGTCGCCCGCCACACCCGCGAGCAGCAGACGCGCCGCGGCAAGCGAAGTCGCCGTGGCGCAGCTGCCGGTCGTGTAGCCGCTGCGCAGCGGCGCGGGCTGTTCGGGGGTTTCGTCGCGCATTTACGGTTTGCGGCTTTCAAGTAGCGTGATGGGCAGCGCCTGGCGCCAGGTGTCGAAGCCGCCCAGCGGCTGTGCCTGCGCGACGCTGATGCGCGTCAGCGTACCGCCATGCTGTTCGCGCCACGCGACAAGCGTCGCTTCGCTTTGCACGGTGACGGCGTTCGCCACGAGCCTGCCGCCGCTGCGCAGGCGCGCCCAGCAGGTGTCGAGGACGCCCGGCGCCGTGACGCCGCCGCCGATGAAAATGGCATCGGGCACGGCGAGTCCTTCAAGCGCGTCCGGCGCCCTGCCCGCCACGATCTGCAGACCCGGCACGCCGAGCGCATCGCGGTTGTGCTCGACGAAACGTTGTCGTTCACGATGTGCCTCGATGGCGATCGCGCGGCACGATGGATGCGCACGCATCCATTCGATGCCGATCGATCCGCAACCGGCGCCCACGTCCCAGAGCAATTCGCCAGGCTCAGGCGCGAGACGCGCTAGCGTGACGGCGCGCACGTCACGCTTCGTCAACTGGCCATCGTGCTGCCAGACTTCGTCGGGCAAGCCTGGCGTAAGCGGCAGCGCACACACGGCTTCCCCCGCCCGACATTCGATTGCGACCAGGTTGAGCGCGGCGACTTCGTCCTGATTCCACGCGTCGGCGCGCGCATCGATCCGGCGTTCCGACGCACCGCCAAGATGTTCAAGCACGATCATCCGGCTTGGACCGAAGCCGCGTGCGTTTAGCAGCGCGGCAATCGCGCCGGGCGTGCGGCCATCGCCGCACAGTACAAAGAGTCGCGTATCGCGATGCAGATACGCGTTGAGCGCGGCAAGCGGCCTTCCGACCAGCGAGACCATCATGACATCCTGCAGGGGCCAGCCGAGTCGCGCCGCGGCGAGCGAAAGCGACGAAGGCGCGGGCAGCACGCGCATTTCGTCGGTGGATAGCTGACGGGCGAGCGTTGCGCCGACGCCGAACAGCATCGGGTCGCCACTCGCGAGCACACAGACCGGTGCATCATCGTCGCGATGCGCGAGCACCTGCGTCACATCGAACGGACGCGGCCACGGTTCGCGACGCGCGCGCAGACGCGGCGGCAGCATCGCGAGATGACGCTCGCCGCCAAAGACCACCGATGCGTCCAGCAGCGCGCGCCGCGCCGGCCTTCCCAGACCGGCAAAACCGTCGTCGCCCATTCCCACCACGGTCAGCCATGCTGGCATGCACCCATCCCCATTCCTGTGTTCTGTCGACCAGAGTTGGCGCTTTAGCGCCTTACTCTGGTCCCATGCAACTTGTTGCGGTCGACCAGAGTTGGCGCTTTAGCGCCTTACTCTGGTCCCATGCAAGTCGAGATCGCGGCATGCCAGGCAACGCCGCAGCGTACTTGCGCTATTCGAAAAAAGGCATAATACAGCCTCGCCGGTGTCCCTCGGGACCTAAGAGGGAACACAGATCGACTGTGGCTGCCCCCGCAACTGTATGCAGCGAGTCCGCGCCTCACCTGTGCCACTGGTTCGACCGGGAAGGCCGGCGCGGACCACGACCTGCGAGCCAGGAGACCTGCCGGTGAGACCTGTTCGTGCCAGCCAACGTCGGGCGGGGTGTACCGATGCCGCAGCATCTCCTCCATGACGAGGCGCTCGGGCCGTCGCGCGACGCACAACCCGGTGATCTCTTGAACCACGTTACGTCTGCCTTCGCTTCCACTGCATCGCTGCGCCCTTCGGCTTGCCCGGGGCTGTGGCGCATCGTGCAGGCACGCGACGGCGGTCTGTGCAGAATCAGGCTGCCGTGCGGTGAACTGCGCGCGGATCAGGCGCTTGCTATCGCGGATGCTGCAAAGCGGCACACGTCCGGCGTAATCGAAGTGACGAACCGCGCGAACCTGCAACTACGCGGCGTACGCCCCGGCGAGGAAAACGCGCTAACAGGCCGGCTGCTCGACGCAGGATCAGGACCACAAGCGCCACGCGACGCTCACGAAACGAACCCGGTCGCGCGCGACGATCTTCGCAATCTGATGGTGAGCCCGCTTGCAGGGCGCGATCCGCACGCGCTCTTCGACATTACGTCGCTTGCTGCGCAGATACTTTCGCTTCTGCAAACCGATCCGCGATTCACGGCACTTTCGCCCAAATTCGCGTTGATGCTCGACGGTGGCGAACGTCTTGCCATGCTCGACCATCCGCACGATATCTGGCTTGCTGCAGTGCGGGATCGCAAGGACGTGCGGTTTGCCTTTGGGCTTGCGGGGTGTCCGCCTGTCTTGCATACATCCCGGCATACGGCGTCCGGTACTGTCTTGCCTCATCAGGTCCCCGCGCTCGTCGCCGCGTTGCTGCATACGTTTCTGGATCTCGCCGCACCTGACGACTCGCGCATGCGCGATGTGCTGGCCGCGCACGGCATCGCGGCCTTCATGGAGCAGGTGCAGGCGCGAGTCGATTTCACTCTTGCGAATGATTTTCACGTTGACGCCTGGCGTCGCTTGCCGGCTCAGGTGTCACTCAGACTCGGATCGCATTCGCAAGACGGTGCGAATCTCTCTTACGTGGGCGCTCAACCGGTGCTCGGCCGTCTCGACTTTAAAACGCTGCAGGCACTTGCCCGGCTTGCCATCGATGCCGGCAGCACAACGCTTCGCATGACGCCGTGGCAAGGCATCATCATTCCAGACGTTCCCGACGACAAAGCATCGCACGTGTTAAAGCGACTTGAGTCGATTGGACTCGTCACGGATGCCGCCAATCCGCCGGCACATGTCATCGCCTGCACCGGTTCGCAAGGCTGCGTGAAAGGCATGGCCGACACCAAGGCCGACGCCCTCCTTCTCGCGGCCCGCCTGCCGGCCGGTGTCGACGTTCATTTCAGCGGTTGCCCGCGCTCCTGCGCGGCGGCGCATTGCGCGCCGTGGACGCTGCTTGCCGTGGCGCCCACCCGCTACGACGTTTTTCGACGCGACGGCACACCTGGTTTTGGCGCGCCCGTCGCACGCAATCTGACGATCGATCAGGCGGCCGATACGCTCGAACGCCTGACCCGGAGTTCATTCGATGCTTGATTACATTCGCGACGGTCGGGAAATCTATCGCAGGTCTTTCGCCACGATCCGCGCCGAGGCCGACCTGCGTCGCATTCCCGCCGACCTCGAAAAGCTGGCCGTGCGCGTGATTCACGCGTGCGGCATGGTCGACGTCGTCGACGATCTGCAGTTTTCCGCCGGCGCGGGCGCCGCCGGACGCGCGGCGCTGCTGCGCGGCGCACCGGTGCTATGCGACGCGCGCATGGTCGCCGAAGGCATCACGCGCGCGCGTCTGCCGGCCGACAATCCGGTCATCTGCACGCTGGGCGATCCCGGCGTGGCGCCGATGGCGCTCACGCTGCACAACACGCGCTCGGCCGCCGCACTCGAACTGTGGCGACCGCATATCGAAGGCAGCGTCGTCGTGATCGGCAACGCGCCCACGGCGCTCTTCTATCTGCTCGAAATGCTCGACGCCGGTGCGCCAAAACCCGCGTTGATCCTCGGCTTTCCGGTGGGTTTCGTCGGCGCGATGGAATCGAAGACGATGCTCGCGCAGAACAGTCGCGGCGTGCCGTTCGTGATCGTCGCGGGACGCCGCGGCGGTAGCGCCATGGCCGCGGCAGCCGTGAACGCCCTCGCTTCGGAGGAAGAATAAATGACGGTGCGTGGACGTCTTTTTGGACTCGGTGTAGGACCTGGCGACCCGGAGCTGATCACACTGAAAGCGGTGCGTCTGCTGAAGGACGCGCCCGTCGTCGCGTACTTCGTGGCCAAAGGAAAAAAGGGCAACGCGTTCGGGATCATCGAGATGCATCTGGACGAAGCGCAGGAACGCCTGCCGCTCGTCTACCCCGTGACGACCGAAACGCTCGCGCCGCCGCTTTCGTATGAAACCGTGATCGCCGACTTCTACGACACCGCCGCCGACATCATCGCTCGCCATCTCGATGCGGGCCGCGATGTCGCGGTGATCTGCGAGGGCGATCCGTTTTTCTACGGCTCGTATATGTATCTGCATGACCGTCTGGCGCCCCGCTTCGAAGCGCAAGTGGTGCCCGGCGTATGTTCGATGCTGGGCGGGGCGGCGATACTCGGCTCGCCGCTCGTCTATCGCAACCAGACGCTTTCCGTGCTGTCGGGCGTGCTGCCGGAAGACGAACTGAAACGACGGCTCGCCGACGCAGACGCCGCGGTCGTGATGAAACTCGGCCGCAATTTCGACAAGGTGCGGCGCGTGCTGTGCGAACTCGGCCTTGAAAAGCGTGCGCTTTACGTCGAGCGCGCCACGATGACAAACCAGCGGATCGTGCCACTCGCTGAAGTCGATCCGATGGCGTCGCCCTATTTCTCGCTGCTCGTCGTGCCGGGTGAAAAATGGCGTGGATGAATTCAACCGCGCCCGCCATCGTGATTCTCGGCGCCGGCGCACTCGACACGGCGCGACGCATAGCGGCGTGCTATCCCGGCGCGCAGGTTCACGGGCTTGCAGGACGTGTCGAGGCGGACATCGCCTACAGCGAACTCAGCGCCCATCTGCGAGAGTTGTACACGCGCGGCACGCCGCTCGTCGCGTTGTGCGCAGCGGGCATCGTGATTCGCTGCCTCGCACCGCTGCTTTCGGACAAAGGCGCGGAGCCGCCCGTGCTGGCCGTGGCCGAAGACGGCAGCGCGGTCGTGCCGTTGCTGGGCGGTCTGGCCGGCGTGAACCGGATGGCCCGCGAAATCGCCGACGCGCTGAACATCGCGCCCGCCATCACGACGAGCGGCGAGCTGCGTTTCGGCACATGCGTGCTGAATCCGCCCGACGGGTACGCGCTTTCGAGTCTTGCCCAGGGCAAGCGCTTCGTATCGGACCTGCTCGCGGGCGAAAGTACGCGCATCGAAGGCGAAGCGCCCTGGCTCGACGACGCGCAGTTGCCGCGCTCATCCAACGCACGGCTCGCCATACGCGTCACGCCGCAAGCATGGAACGGCAGCGCGGACGAGTTGCTGATCCATCCACGCAGCGTCATCGCCGCGATCGGTGGTCTTGATGGCGACATCGTCGGGCATGTGCAGGATGCGTTGAGCGCAAACGGGATCGCCGCGCTCTCGCTGGCTGCGCTGCTCGCGCCCATGGAGCGCGCAGGGGAACTCGCGCTGACCGAAGCAGCCGCAGCGCTCGGCGTGGCGCTCCGTTTTGTCGCCATGCCCACCACCGGCAACAACGAACAGAAACCGCACACGCTCCTGGTCCCGGCGATGCGTGTGCCGCACGACATTCTGGCCGGCGATTCGCCGGTTGCGCTGGCGATCGCGCGCGCCCCGGTCGATCCCTTTTCCGTCGGGCAGACACGTGGGCGACTAAGCGTCATCGGTCTCGGCCCGGGCGATGCGCGCCTGATGGTGCCCGCCGCACGCGAGGCGCTCGACGCGGCCACCGATGTGCTCGGCTACGAAACCTACGTGACGATGGCGGGCCCGTTCCGCGCGGACCAGCGCGTACACGGCACCGACAACCGCGAAGAGATGCGGCGCGCGCGTCACGCATTCGAACTGGCCGCCCAGGGATGTTCGGTCGTGATGGTGTCGTCCGGCGACCCCGGCGTGTTCGCAATGGCCGCCGCCGTGCTGGAGGCGCTTCACGAATCGGGCAACGCACGCTGGGCCAGCGTCGAACTCGAAATCCTGCCGGGTGTATCGGCGGCCATGGCGACGGCCGCGCAGGCCGGGGCGCCGCTCGGTCACGATTTCTGCATGCTGTCGCTTTCCGATAATCTCAAGCCGTGGGATGTCATTGAAAATCGCCTGAGACACGCCGCCGGGGCCGATCTCGTGATGGCTTTCTATAATCCGGTTTCGCGCGCGCGCCCCTGGCAACTCGACAAGGCGCTCGATATCGTTCGCGAATTCCGTTCGCCTGAGACAACGGTCGTGCTGGGAAGAAACGTCGGCAGACCCGGCGGCCAGGTACGCCACACGTCGCTTGGAGCGCTTCGCAGTGAAATGGTCGATATGCGGACGATGGTGATTATCGGATCGTCGCTTACACGCGCGTTTTCGGTGAATGGCGGGGTGGAATGGGCTTATACGCCAAGGTGGTATCGCCAGGGTTAAGAAGTTGCATCCAGTGCTATTAACCGATGCACAACAGGTATCCAGTTCGATTATTGCCTGTAATAATGGAGGTTCTTAAGTCTTCAATTAAAGTTTTATTTTGCCGGGCCGTATACGGCCGTTAAGAACCCGAAACGAGGTGGTCGGTATATGGCGTCAAACGAACTGGCAGAAGAAGAATCGGTCGTCGCACCCGAGCTGGCGTTTAAGCCCAGTGACGTTCCTTTAGCCACACCGCTGTCGTGGCCCATTGTCGATCAGGACGGCGCCCTGTTGCGTGAGCGCGGCGCATCGATTGCCAACGAGGACGAACGCCGTTTTCTCTTCGCGCATTTCAAGCCTCGCCGCAAGGAGACGACGGTTGCGGGCGCAACGTCCGCGCAGCCTGAAAGCGAAACCCCGCTGCCCTCGTCGCTTCCCGAAATGCATTTGCCGATCGGCGCGCTGCTCGGCGTGCGTTCGCTGATCGGCATGGGCCGCCCGATGCATCCCGCCCGCGTGATCGGCTTCGCGCCGAACCAGGTGCTGTTCATCACGCCGCCGGCCGCGAACGGCAAGGCCGCGCCGATCGAGCTCAACGAAAACCTCGACATCGTCGCGATTGCGAGCCAGGCGGTGTACCGCTTTACGTGTACCGTCGAAGCGCTCTGCAGCAATCCCTTTCATTACATTGTGTTGTCGAAACCCGGCGCGATCCGCCGGCTGCGCGAACGGCGCTCGATCCGCGTGCGCGCGCATCTGGCCGTTCGCCACGGCACCGAAGCGAATGAAGCCTGGGACGGCGTGGGTCTCGCGGACGGCGTCAGCGTGCTGGGTCTGTCACTCGCGACGACGAGCGCGCTGGGGCGCATAGGTGAGCGGCTGCGTCTGTCGTTCTGGGTCACATCGGGCGAGATCGAAACGTTGATCGAAACGCGCGCGGTGATCCGCAATCTGCAAGCTCACGAGAAGCACAAGGAACTGGTCGCGCACGGCCTCGAGTTCGATGTGCTGGAACCGTCGATGCAGACCGCGCTCAAAGCGTTCGTGTTCGACCGTCAGGACGATGTGTACATCTGGAGCAGCATGACGCGTGCGTGAACCGAACCTGATCGCGTCCAGCGGAAATCACGATGCGATCAGATCTTCCGGTGTACAGCACAGTGCATCCCAGGCGCGCGCGATCTGTTCGCAACGGCCAAGCCTCACGGCACCACGTTCGAAATCGACGCACACGATCTGATCGGCAAACACCGGACGCACGGGCAGGTCGCTGCTGCGTCCATCCGATAGCAGCCACAGCCAGCGCTGCTGTCCCGGCTTGCCGCGCGCGGCGCGCTCAAGGACGTGAGCCGCCCGCGACACGCCGAGCGCAAGTGGCGTCCCTCCTCCTCCACCCACTGGCTGTAGCCAGCGCTCGTTCCACCAGCGCGGCACCGCGGGCCCGAACCGTACGTCGGCACGCGCACCGCCGAAACACACCAGCGCGGTTTCGGCGCGCGCAGTGGACGCCTGATCGAACATCGCGACAAGCAGGCCCTTTGCCAGCGCAAGCTGCTGGCCCGACATCATCGAGCCGGAACAGTCGAGAACGAAACAGTGCAGCACGCTGCCCTTCGACGCTTCGCGCCTGAAGCGCACGTGCGCGCGTGCGAGCGGCTCACGCCGTTTCGCCGCGAGCGTCGACGGCCAGTCGATACGTCTGCCGGGTTTTGAGCCCCGCGTGCCAGCGCCTGCTGTATGTGGCCATCGAACGCCGCTGATCGATCCAGCGGCGGCGCCTGATCGATGGCTCAGCGTTTTTTTGCAGGTAACGGAATGACGCCTTTGACGCGCATCGTACCGGCTGCCTCCGGCGGCAGTTGTCCCCAATCGCCTTCGCTGCCGGTTTTGCGTTCCGCCTGGGACGTCTGCGGAAATTCGTGCATTTCCTGTTGCGCAGGCGGCGATGACGATTGTGGCGCATGCGTATCCGCATCGCGATTCACGCGGCGGTGCCGCAACACCGCTTCCGCCACACGATCGACATGTTCGACCGTGATCGCCGCGGCCCCTTCCAGCGCTGCCAGCGCACGTGCTGCGCGCAGCATGACGATATCCGCGCGCATCCCGTCGACAGCGGCATCGATACATACACGGCTGACGTGCCCGTGAACCGTATCGTCGAACGCAAGTTGCGGCAGCCGTTCACGCGCGGCGTGAATACGCTGCACATAAGCTGCCTGTTGCGTCGCGTAGCTCGCGCGAAAGGTGTCCGGGTCAGCGTCAAACGCAAGGCGCGCCTTGACGATCGCTTGCCGCACCTTCGAATCGAAGCAGTTTTCGAGTTCCACCATCAAACCGAACCGGTCGATAAGTTGTGGGCGCAACTCGCCTTCCTGCGGATTCATCGTGCCGATCAGCACGAAGCTCGCCGCGTGACTATGCGAAACGCCATCGCGCTCAACCGTGTTCACGCCGCTCGCGGCTGCATCGAGCAGCGCATCCACAAGCGCGTCTGGCAACAGGTTGACCTCGTCGACATACAGCACGCCGCGATGCGCTTTTGCAAGCAGACCCGGCGAAAACTTCACCGAGCCGTCGCGCAGCGCGGTTTCGATATCCAGTGTGCCGATCAGACGCTCTTCGCTGGCACCCAGCGGCAGCGTGACGAGTTGCCCCTCGGGCAGCAATTCGGCGAGAGCCCGGGCGGTCGTCGACTTCGCGGTGCCACGCGGGCCGCTCACCAGCACGCCGCCGAGTCCCGGATCGATTGCCGCAAGCAATAGCGCCTGCTGCAACGGCGCCTGCCCGATCAACGCCGCGAACGGAAACGTGGTGCGGGCGGTTGACGACGACGCGATGCCGCCGCCGGGCAAATCCGTCGATGCGTTCATGTTCGTGTTCCTTCGAGTTGCTGTTCGCTTGCCAGCAGATGCTGCTCGATCTGCGCGCGATAGTCGCCCGGGTTTTGCCACAGGCCGCGCTGCACCGCTTCGAGCAGACGCTCGCAGATGCCATGCAGCGCGTGCGGATTGTGCTTCGCGAGAAAATCCCGCGTCGCGCTATCGTTCAGGTAGGCGTCGGTGACGAGCGCGTACTGGTGATCCGAAATCACGCGTGCCGTCGCATCGAAACCGTAAAGATAGTCGACGGTGGCGGCGATTTCCGCGGCGCCCTTGTAGCCATGACGCTTCACGCCGTCCAGCCATTTCGGATTCACCACGCGTGAGCGGATCACCTGCGCGATTTCTTCATGCAACGTGCGGATGCGCGGTGCAGCCGGATTGCTGTGATCGGCGTGATAGATATGCGGCTGCGTACCCGCGAGATGCCGGACAGCCGCGACCATGCCGCCCTGGAACTGGTAGTAGTCGTTCGAATCGAGTACGTCGTGTTCGCGATTGTCCTGATTCTGAAGCACGACATCCAGCGCCGCGAGACGTGTACCGAAGACCTCGCGCGCGTCCTCACCCGCGCTCTTCTGCGCGTACGCATAGCCGCCCCATGCCCGATACGCTTCGGCCAGATCCGCGTCGGTCTGCCATTGCCGTGTGTCGATCATCTCCTGCAGACCCGCGCCATACGAACCGGGCTTCGCGCTGAAAACGCGCCAGCCGGCGCGGCGGCGCGCTTCGGCTGCATCCATGCCGCGCGCCATCAACGCCTCTTTTTCGCGCAGCACGCGAGCGCGGACGGGATTCATTTCCTCGGGTTCGTCGAGTTCGGCGACAGCCTGCACGGCCGCGTCGAACAGATGCATCACGTTGGCGAACGCATCGCGAAAGAAGCCCGATACGCGCAAGGTCACGTCGATACGTGGGCGATCGAACGCCTCGATCGGCATGATCTCGAAGTCGGTCACACGATGGCTGCCTGGCGCCCACCGGGGTCGAACGCCGAGCAATGCCAGCGCCTGCGCGATGTCGTCGCCGCCGGTGCGCATCGTCGCGGTGCCCCACACCGACAGGCCGATCGCACGCGGATAGTCGCCGTGTTCCTGCACGTGGCGCTCGATCAGCTGCTGCGCCGATTTCAGGCCCAACGTCCACGCCGACTGGGTCGGCACGGCACGTGTGTCGACCGAATAGAAGTTACGGCCGGTCGGCAGCACGTCGGGACGACCACGCGAAGGTGAGCCGCTCGGGCCCGGCGGCACGAAGCGGCCCTCAAGCCCGCGCCCCAGTTGCAGCATTTCCTGCGGTCCACAGGCATCGAGCCGCGGCAGGATGTCGTTTCGCAGACGCTCGATCACACGTTCCGCCTGAGGCAACGTATCGGCTTGATATACCGCTCCAGCCTGCAACGCGCTCCCGCCTGCAATATCGTTCAGCAATGCCGACGCCAGTAATTCGAGCCGTTCGCGCGTGTCGCCGTTATGCCGCCACGGCGCGTCGCTGACCTGCTGAAGGACGTCGGGGCGCGCGCCTTCCCATGTCGCTGCCCAGTCCGCTGTCAAAGGATCGAAGAGATGATCCATCTGCAGATCGCGCGCGAGCGCATCGATCAGCCCTGCCTTCTCGCGCTGTCCGTCCCCCACCGGAAAACGGCCGAGCGCAAGCAGCGTATCGCGTCGCTGAACGCCTCGCGGCGACTGTCCAAACGTGTGCAAGCCATCGCGAATCTGCGCTTCCTTCAATTCGCACAGGTACGCATCGGCGCGCGTGAGCAGCGCGTCTTCCGCATCCAGGCCGTCGGGCAGACCGAGACTCAGCTCCTCGTGCAGACGATGCGTGATGATCGTTTCGAGAATGGTCCGCCGCAGCAGTTTCGAGCGACGTGGATCGACCATCAACGCTTCATAGTATTCGTCGACCTGGCGTTCGAGATCCTGCAACGGGCCGTAGCTCTCCGCACGCGTGAGGGGTGGCATCAGATGATCGATGATGACCGCCTGCGTGCGCCGCTTCGCCTGGCTGCCCTCGCCCGGGTCGTTGACGATAAACGGATACAGATGCGGCATCGGCCCGAGAATGAGATCGGGCCAGCAGGTGTCGCTGAGCGCGACGCTCTTGCCCGGCAGCCATTCCAGGTTGCCGTGCTTGCCGACATGCACGACCGCGTCGATACCGAACTGGTGACGCAGCCAGAAATAGAACGCCAGATACGCATGCGGCGGCACGAGATCGGCGTCGTGATAGCTGGCGTAATCGCCGCCTTCGCGCGAGCGCGCCGGCTGGATGCCGATGAACACATGCGCGCAACGCCAGCCCGCGATCATGAAGCGGCCACGCCGCAGCGACGGGTCCTGATCGGGCGTGCCCCATCGTGCGTTCAACGCGTCGCGTACCTCAGCGGGCAACTGCTGGAAATGCGTCAGATAGTCGTCGAGCGCAAGGCTTTGCAGTGCCGGGCGCAGGTCGCGCACCACCGGGTCGTTCGTCACGCCTTCAGTAAGCGTACGCATCAGGGCATCGCCATCGACGGGAATATCGTCAACCGTATAGCCCTGCTCACGCAACATCGAAAGAATGCCGACAACGGACGCAGGCGTGTCGAGCCCCACGCCATTGCCGATGCGCCCTTCGCTTACGGGATAATTCGCGAGAATCAGCGCGAGCTTCTTGTCCGCGTTGTCGATACGCCGCAGCCTGCACCAGCGTCGGCTCAACTCAGCGAGAAACGCGACGCGCCCGTGATCGGGCTGATAACGCACGACGTCGACTTCAGTGTGCGGACACCGATACGCAAGCCCCTTGAAACTGATGGCCCGCGTGATGATGCGGCCGTCCACTTCGGGCAGCGCGATATGCATCGCGATATCGCGCGAATTGAGGCCCTGATTGTCCTTGAGCCAGTCGTCGCGATTGCCGCCGCTCAGGATCACCTGCATCACGGGCGCGTCGCCCGCAAGCGCGAGCGGTTCGGGATCGTCAATCGCCGACGCGGCGAATGCAGTGGTGTTAAGTACCAGCGCCACGTCATGTCGCGCGCACAATTGCTGCACCATGTCGCGGCTGACGTTGTCCTTCAGCGATGTGATCGCGAGTGGCAACGGATTAAGACCCTGTGCATGGAGCGCGTCGATCAGTGCATCGAACACAGCGGTGTTCGCCGCCTGCAGATGCGCGCGATAAAAGAGAATCGCGACGACAGGTGCATTGGCATGCCAGCGTGCCTGCCAGTCTTCGATCGTCGGGACGTCGCGCGACGGATGGTAAAGCGATGCGGCGGGCAACGGTTGCGCAAGCGACGGCTCTTCGCCCCAGCCCAGCGCATGATGCGCGATACAACGCAGAAAACGCTCCGCATTCCGCGGGCCGCCCTCGCGAAGATAGCGCCATAGCTGATGACATAGCGCGGCATCGGCCGTGCTGCGTGCAAGCAGATTCGGGTCTTCCTGCAGGTCGCCTGAGAACATCGCCAGCACCTGCTGCCTGCGTTCGGCGAGCGCGACCACCTGTTCGATGCCGTAAGGCCAGTACGCCTCGCCGCCCAGATGATCGACGATCACCACCTTCGCGTACTGCAATACGTCCTCGACGTAGAAATCGACCGACGCCGGTTGCCTGAGAAACGTCACGTTCGCGAGCCGCAGGCTCGGAAAATCAGCGCCCAGCCGCGGAAATACGCTCGCGAGCAGCGATAGCGTGGTATCGGCCGAACTGAGCACCACGATGTCCGCGGGACGCTGATCGATCCGGATGACGCCGGCCGTATCGTCGACGAAACCGCCGGGTGTGGTGCGCAGCAGATGCATGTCGTTTTACGCCTGTTGCGTCGTGCCGTGGGGCACGGCATTCATCGCGACGTCGAACGCCTGCTGCAACGTTTTCCGGTCGAGGTCTTCGCCGATCAGCACGAAACGGCTCGCGCGTGGTTCGTCCGCCTGCCAGCGCCGGTCGAAATAGCTGTCGAAGCGCCGGCCCACGCCCTGAATCACGAGACGCATCGCAGCGCCCGGCAATGCCGCGAAACCTTTGACGCGATAGATCGTGTGGCTCTCGACCAGGCTTTGCAACGCCGCGATGGTCGCTTCACGCGAGGCAACATTTGCCGCGACCACGACGGAATCGAATTCGTCGTGGTGATGATCGGCGTCGTCGGCCGAACCGTGATGGTCGTGACGCAGATGGATCGACTCTTCGGAAGCCGACTGAAGACCCAGCAGCGCATGAAGGTCGAGTTGCCCCATGTGCGCGCGCACCACCTTCACCTGCGACGGGATTTCCTCATGGATGAGGGCCTCGACCTCGCGTTGCTTCGATTCGTCGAGCAGGTCGGTCTTGTTGAGAATCACCAGATCCGCTGCAAACAACTGGTCTTCGAACAGTTCGTGCAGCGGCGATTCGTGATCGAGATTCGGATCGGCCTTGCGCTGCGCGTCGACGGCCAGTGGGTTTTCCGCGAATTGTCCACTTGCTACGGCAGGACCGTCGACCACGGTGACGACTGCGTCGACCGTAAAGCTGTTCTTGATCTGCGGCCAGTTGAATGCCTTGACCAGCGGCTTGGGCAACGCGAGGCCGGACGTTTCGATCAGCACGTGATCGATCTGGTCGCGACGCTCGACGAGTTTTTCCATGACCGGGAAAAACTCTTCCTGCACGGTGCAGCAAAGGCAGCCGTTGGCGAGTTCATACAATTGACCTTCCGCCTCGCTGCCATCTTCATTGCAGCCGATGCCGCAACCCTTGAGGATTTCGCCGTCGATGCCGAGCTCGCCGAATTCGTTGACGATCACCGCAACGCGAAGGCCGCCTGCATGTTGAAGAATGTGCCGCAGCAACGTGGTCTTGCCGCTGCCGAGGAAGCCCGTAACGATCGTGACGGGAATCTTGCGCGTCTGCATCCTGACTCCAGGGGGTGGACAGTTGAAGTAGATGGGGACGAAAAACGGGTTGCCCGGAATGACTGGACAATCGAAGAAAGCATGGACGATACGCCGCATCCCCGCGGCATTTGCCTGTTTTTCTCGGGCCGGTATCCGGGCTGACGAAATCGCCGCTTCACCTTCCCGCGCATCGACACGTTGCGCAGTGGACACGTAGATACACGTCGTGGCGTGCATCTATTGAAGCCGGCCTGGCATTGCGTGTGCGCAATGCCTTCGCTTACCGTTGCGGGGGCAGCACAGGTTGGCCCGATCCGTGCAGGAACGGCTCCCTGTTTCCCGTTTAACTGCGCGCACGGAGCGTGCGCGCGAGCACCAGAGTGCGTGCGAGTGTAGGCTTCGACGGTGGCGACGTCAAGAAAAGGACTATGCGTACGACCGTGATCCCAAGCGCTTTCTGCAAGTTTTTTTCGCGCTCGCCTGTGATATCGTATGCGCGCGTTTGGTGCCCGCACATGCATTCGCATGTGCAGTTAAACGGGAAACAGGAAGCAAGGTGACGCGGCTGGCCTGTGCTGTCCCCGCAACGGTACACGACCCGCGGATCATTCGTCCGCGCATGTCATTCAACGCCACTGCCTGCGTCGTGCTGGTGGGAAGGCGAATGGCATGTGGTCGTCAGCCCGGATACCGGCCAGACGCGAGGGGCGACCGCTGCGATCGCCGAACGCCCGGTCCGCGGGGGACGGAATGAGGCGCCTGACGTGTGGCAACGCATGATTCATCGATTCCCTGAAGCCGTCATGACGGCGACTTCCCCGCTTTCCTTCCCTGACTGCACCACGCGGCCCGTGCCGTGCTGCACACGATGAGCCGCGCCTGGTTGATCGGCGCGGGCCCCGGCGACGTCGAACTCATGACGCTCAAGGCGACGCGCGCACTCGGCGAAGCTGACGTCGTGCTTGTCGACGATCTCGTGAACCCCGATGTGCTGCAATTCGCGCGCAAGGATGCGCAAATCGTCTACGTCGGCAAACGCGGTGGGCAACCGTCCACGTCGCAGGCCGGCATTGTCGAGGCGATGCTCACCCATTTGCGCGCTGGACGTAGTGTCGCCCGGTTAAAGGGTGGCGATCCGTTCGTGTTCGGGCGCGGCGGCGAGGAACAGCAGGCGCTCGCCGCGGTTGGCGTTCACGTCGAAATCATCAACGGCATCACGGCAGGTATCGCCGCGCCGGCCGCGATCGGCATCCCGGTGACTCATCGCGATCACGCGCAGGGCGTGGTGTTCGTCACCGGACACGGCGCGGGCAACGGTGAACCCGACTGGCGCGCACTCGTCGCCACGCGCATGACGCTGGTTATTTATATGGGCATGCGTCGGCTGAACGAGATCGAGGCCGCGCTTTTGCGGGCTGGCATGCCCGCGGAAACACCGTGCGCCGCCATCGAATCCGCGACACGACCCGAACAGCGGCACGTTCGCTCGACGCTCAATACGCTCGCGGCCCACGTCGCGGCGGCGGGACTCGGCTCGCCTGCGATCGTCGTAATCGGCGACGTCGCGACGCTCGGCGAGTCGCCCATTCCGCATGGCGACACCGTATGAAAACGCTGACAGTCGGCATCGGTTGCAGACGCAACGCGTCCGCCCGGCAGATCGAATCCGCCGTGCGCGCGGCGCTCGCGCTGGCGGCCCGTTCTCTCGACGAAGTCATCGCCGTCGCCACGATCGAATCGAAAGCGCACGAGCCCGGCATCGCTGGATTCTGTGCTCACCACGCGCTCCCGTTGCACACGTTCACCGCCGGACAGATCGACGCGTTCGGCGAACTGCCCACGCCGTCCAGTGCGGTACGCGCGAAACTTGGCGTCGACGGCGTATGCGAACCGTGCGCACTGCTTGCGTTGCCCGGCGCCACGCTGATCGTCCCCAAAACCGTGCTCGATGGCGTGACGATTGCCATCGCCAGCGCACCCTGAACATTACGAAAAACAGGACACGCCATGAAGACAGATCCCGAATCGCATCAACGCATGACGCAACGCCGTCGCGAGGGCCACGAAAAGAAACAGGCTTCGGCGACGGTCGAAAAAGGCCTGCTGATCGTCAACACGGGCACCGGCAAAGGCAAGACCACCGCCGCGTTCGGCATGGCCGTGCGCGTGCTCGGACACGGCATGAAACTCGGTGTAGTGCAGTTCATCAAGGGCGCGCTTCACACGTCCGAGCGCGACTTCCTCGGCGCGCAGGCGCATTGCGAGTTCATCACGATGGGCGACGGTTACACGTGGAATACGCAGGACCGCGACAAGGACATCGCGACGGCCCGCAAGGGCTGGACCGAAGCACGCCGCATGATCGAAAGCGGCGATTATCAGATGGTGATTCTCGATGAGCTGAATACCGTGCTGAAGTACGACTATCTTCCGCTCGACGAAGTGCTTGAAGTGCTGACGGCACGGCCGGACATGGTGCATGTTGTCGTGACCGGCCGTCACGCGCCCGATGCGCTGATCGAAGCGGCCGACCTCGTCACCGAAATGCGGATCGTCAAGCATCCGTATCGCGAGCAGGGTGTGAAGGCGCAACGCGGCGTGGAATTCTGAACGATGTCCGCGTGCCCCGCCCTCTTCATTAGCGCGCCGGCCTCGGGTCAGGGCAAGACCACGATTACCGCCGGTCTGGCGCGCCATCACGCGCAGCTGGGGCGACGCGTACGCGTCTTCAAGACGGGGCCCGATTTTCTCGATCCGATGATTCTCGCGCGGGCGAGCGGCGCGCCGGTGCAGTCGCTCGATCTGTGGATGGTCGGCGAACATGCGTGTCGCGTGTTGCTGGCGGAAGCGGCGGAAGACGCCGACCTGATCCTGATCGAAGGCGTAATGGGTCTTTTCGACGGCACGCCATCCAGCGCCGATCTGGCGACGACGTTCAACGTGCCGGTGGTCGGCGTGATTTCGGCGAAAGCCATGGCGCAGACGTTCGGCGCGGTCGCGTTCGGCCTTGCGCATTTTCGGCCGCACGTGCCGTTTCAGGGCGTGTTCGCGAACCGCGTCGGTTCGACGCGGCACGCACAGATGCTTGAAGAAGCGTTGCCCGACGGTTTGCGCTGGATGGGACATATCGCGAGCGCGAGCGACATCGAGTTGCCGGACCGCCATCTCGGCCTCCATCAGGCCGACGAAATCGCCGACCTCGACGCGCGCATCGACCGCGCAGCCGATGCGCTCGCCGGCACGCCGCTCGCCGGTCTGCCGGCGCCGGTGGATTTTGGCACGGCATCACGCGAAACGATGCCGCGTCTGCTCGATGGCATGCGGATCGCCATTGCGCGCGACGCGGCGTTTTCATTTATTTATCCGGCCAACGTCACGCTTCTCGAGAAGCTCGGCGCGAGCGTCACATATTTTTCGCCGCTCGCAGACGAACCCGTACCCGCGGCCGCCGACGCGCTCTGGTTGCCCGGCGGTTATCCGGAACTGCATGCACCGACGCTTTCGCGCAATACGGTCAGCGCGGCGTCGATTCACGCCCACGCGCGGGCCGGCAAAACACTGATTGCCGAATGCGGCGGCATGCTGTATCTGCTGGATACGCTCACTGATGTCAGCGGTACACGCACACCGATGCTCGGCCTGCTACCCGGCGATGCGACGATGCAGTCCCGTCTCGCGTCGCTTGGCATGCAGCAGATCACCGGTACGCGCGGCGCGATGCGTGGGCACACGTTTCACTACTCACGCCTGGAGACGACGATGACGCCGCTGACAAAAGCCGTGCGCGCGCAATCGACGGCACCGGGCGAAGCGGTGTTCCGGGCCGGCAACATCGTCGCGACGTACATGCACAGTTACTGGCCCTCCAATCCGGCTTTCACGGCTGCACTCTTTCATGGCGAAGCGTTTTAGCGATCCGGACCGCGCGGCCGTCTACCGCGCCATTCACGAGCGACGCGACATGCGGCACTTCGTCAGCGAGCCGGTCGATCCGGCCGTATTGAAGCGTTTGCTGGACGCCGCCCATCACGCGCCAAGCGTCGGTTTCATGCAGCCGTGGCGCATTGCCCGCATCACCGACGCCTCGCTTCGCGCCGCACTGCACGCCGTTGTCGAACGCGAGCGGCTGAACACCGCCGATGCGCTCGGCAAGCGTCGCGACGAGTTCATGAAGCTGAAAGTGGAAGGCATGCTCGAGTGCGGCGAACTGCTGGTCATGGCGCTCATGGACGATCGGGAGAAACACATTTTCGGTCGACGTACGCTGCCGGAAATGGACCTTGCGTCCGTTGCGTGCGCCATCCAGAACATGTGGCTCGCGGCCCGCGCGGAAGGCCTCGGGATGGGATGGGTATCGCTCTTCGACGTCGACGAAGTGCGCACGCTGCTACGTATGCCAGCCGGCGCGCGGCCGGTGGGCATTCTGTGTCTTGGGCACGTCGATGCGTTTTACGATCAGCCGATGCTCGAAACCGAACGCTGGGCATCGCGGATGCCGCTAGAAGCGTGTGTCTTTGAAAATTGCTGGCCCGAAGAAAGCGCACCTGGCGATAGCGTGAACGTGAACGCCAGCGCCGCTAAAGACGCCTAAGCCTCACGCGGTTATCGCTGGCGCGACACTTGCACGCGGCGCACCCACCCTCACCTTCAACCCGGCCGACGAAAATGCCTCGGCGGACTCTGGCGGCAACGCCGCATCGGTCACCAGCAGATCGACTTCTTCCGGACTGAATGCCCGCACCAGCGCGCTATGGCCGAATTTCGTGTGATCAGCTGCCACGACGCGCTGCTCCGCCTGCGCGAATGCAGCCTGTGCGAACGCCGCGTCCCACGGTAGCGAATCCATGAAGTGCCCGTGATTGTCGATCGCCGTCACCGAGACGATCGCGTAGCGCACATGGAACTGACGCATGAACGTCAGCACGTTCTCGCCGAACGCGGAGGCGTCATCCGGACGCAATTCCCCACCCGTCATGAAGACACGGTTTTCGTTGCGCGGCGCGAGCGTGCGCGCGATTTCCGCGGAATTCGTCACCACCGTGAGCCGCGAATGCGCACATAACGCCTGTGCGATGTGAACGCAGGTACTGCCGCTGTCGAGAATCAGCGAATCGCCGTCCTCGACCAGTTCGCCGATGCGCGCCGCGATGATCTGCTTGCCCTCGCGACTTTCCAGCATGCGGCGCTGGAACGGCGGCTCGTCGACGTGCCCCGGCAGCATGATGCCGCCGTGAACCTTGACGAGCAGTCCGTCGCTGATCATCGGTTTGACCGTGCGGCGAATGGTTTCGTCGGATACGTCGAAAAGCCTCGCCAGTGCGGTAATCGTGCAGGTCTGCTGCGAGCGCACGATGCGCATGATTTCAGCCTGGCGCTGGGTGGGAAACATAGGCGTGCCATCAGGTCTCGGAGACCGCAGTCTAACAAAGGCATTGGCTGCCCGGAAGCCAAACTCATCAAATTTCCACATGAATAAACATTTCATGCACCATTTAACGCCCATCTTTGTATAGATATCGATGTAAACGTTGAATTTACTGTCATCTTTCTGCGATATACTTCCATCAATATCCACATATATCCACACACATTCACGGAATAAAACCATGACAGCCACTCTTCCCCAGCATGCGCGTGTGGTAATCGTCGGCGGCGGCATCGTGGGCTGCTCGGTCGCGTATCACCTGACAAAGCTCGGCTGGACCGACGTCGTGCTGCTCGAACAGGGTCAGTTGTCATGCGGCACGACGTGGCATGCGGCCGGCCTTGTCGGCCAGCTGCGCGCGCAGGAAAGCATGACGAAGCTGATCCGCTATTCGACCGCGCTGTACGCCCGGCTCGAGGCTGAAACGGGGCTTGGCACCGGCTGGAAACAATGTGGATCGCTGTCGGTCGCGCGTACGGCCGAGCGCATGACGCAACTGAAACGCACGGCTGCGGTTGCCCGTGCGTACGGTGTCGCCTGTGACGTGATCGGCCCGAAAGAAGCGGGCGAACTGTGGCCGGTGATGCGCACCGACGATCTGCTCGGCGCGGTCTGGCTGCCCGGCGACGGCAAGGCGAATCCGACCGATCTCACCCAGGCGCTCGCGCGCGGCGCGCGAACCGGCGGCGCGCGCATCGTCGAAAACACACGGGTGAGCGCGATTCACACGCGGCCCTCCGCTTCGGGCGGCCGCGAAGCGTGCGGCCTCACGTGGCAAAACAAGGATGGCGAGACGGGCACGATCGAAGCGGAAGTCATCGTCAATTGCGCGGGACAGTGGGCAAAGGCAATCGGCCGTCTGTGCGGCGTGACGGTGCCGCTGCATTCGGCCGAACATTACTACATCGTCACTGAACGGATCGCAGGCGTGCATCCGGATCTGCCGGTCATGCGCGACCCTGACGGCTTTATCTATTTCAAGGAGGAAGTCGGCGGTCTCGTCATGGGCGGATTCGAACCGGACGCGAAACCGTGGGGCATGAACGGCATTCCGGAAAACTTCGAGTTCCAGTTGCTCCCCGACGACTGGGATCAGTTCCAGATCCTGATGGAAAACGCGCTGCAACGCGTGCCCGCGCTAGAAACCGCGCAGGTCAGGCAGTTCTATAACGGACCAGAATCGTTCACGCCGGACAACAACTTCATGCTGGGCGAGGCGCCCGAACTGAAACGCTTTTTCGTCGGCGCCGGGTTCAATTCGATGGGCATCGCATCGGCGGGCGGCGCGGGGATGGCGCTCGCGGAATGGATCGTCGCGGGCGAACCGACGATGGACCTGTGGCCTGTCGACATTCGCCGCTTCGCGCGCTTTAACGGCAACGACACGTGGCTGCACGACCGGGTCAAGGAAACGCTAGGGCTGCATTACGCGATGCCGTGGCCGAATCGCGAACTCGACAGCGCGCGGCCGTTTCGCCGCTCGCCGCTTTACGCGCTGCTCAAGGAAGACGGGGCGTGTTTCGGCAGCAAGATGGGTTGGGAGCGCGCGAATTTCTTTGCGCCCTCGCCGGCAGAAGCGCATATCGACTATGCGTTCGGCCAGCAGAACTGGCTCGCGTGGAGCGGCGCGGAACATCGCGCGTGCCGCGAGGCCGTGGCGCTCTTCGACATGACGTCGTTCTCCAAATTCCTGGTAAAGGGACGCGATGCCGAAGCGGTGCTGCAAGGCATCGTCGCCAACGATGTCGCGGTGCCGCCCGGCACGACGGTCTATACCGGCATGCTCAACGAGCGCGGCACGTACGAATCGGATTTCACGCTCACGCGGCTTGCCGATGACCAGTATCTGATCGTCACCGGTTCCGCGCAGACCACGCGCGATTTCGACACGATCGAAAAGCTGATTCCACAGGACAGCTATTGCACGCTCGTCGATGTCACCGGCCAGTATGCGGTGCTCGCGGTGATGGGGCCGCGTTCGCGTGCGCTCTTGCAACGCGTCTCAAGAGCAGACTTCAGCAACGAGGCGTTCGCCTTCGGGCAAAGCCGGGAAGTCGATATCGGCTATGCGACTGTGCGGGCGACGCGGTTGACCTATGTCGGCGAACTGGGATGGGAGCTGTATGTACCCGTCGAATTTGCCGTGGGCGTATATGAGACGTTGCATGCAGCGGGCAAGGAATTCGGGCTCGTGAACGCGGGGTACTACGCGATCGATTCGCTGCGGATCGAAAAGGGCTATCGCGCGTGGGGACGTGAGTTGACACCGGACTCGAATCCGTTCGAGGCGGGCCTCGGGTTTGCCTGCAAGCTTTCTGGCGACGTCGCTTTTCGTGGGCGCGATGCGTTGCTGAAACTGAAGGCAGCGCCTTTGCGGCGACGCATGGTCGTACTCACCGTCGACGGCGCCAGCGACCGGATGCTATGGGGTGGTGAAGCAATTCTGCGCGACGGCGTGGTGGTGGGATTCGTCTCGTCCGCCGCCTTCGGGCACACGTTCGGATGCCCGGTTGCGATGGGATACGTGTCGAACGCCGCGGGCACTATCGATGAGGCGTTCCTGGCAGACGGCCGGTTCGTCGTGGATGTTGCAGGAGACACGTTGCCGGCAACGCTGCACGTCAAGGCGCCTTACGATCCGAAGTCGCTAAGGATCAAAGCCTGATCGGGTGTGGTGTGTGGAGCGGCGCAACTGGCCCCACAGCGCTATCCGCGCCGCCCCGCTCCTGCAATGTCACGCGGTGCCGCACCCAGTAGCCGGTTGACCCAATGCGCCATATGACTCTGATGGGCAAAACCGGTCTCCAGCGCGATCTGCGTGACGCTCAGCCGTCCCTCCAGCAGCAACGCTCTCGCCCGCTCGACCCTGCGCTGGATCACATACCGATGCACCGGCGTGCCGAGCGTCTCCCTGAACAACGCCTTGAAATGCGGCACGCTCAGGCCAGCGACGGCAGCGAGTTCCGTTAGCGTGAGCGGCTGGTCGAGGTTGGCCTCGACGTAGTCGATGACCCGTGTCGCCATGATCGGCGCGAGCGCGCGTCGACGGTCGTCCCGCTCTGGAACGCCCGCCGTCAGCCTGACGATCAGCGCCGTGCACAGGCTTTCCGCATACAGCGCATCCGATGCTTCCTCGGCCTCGAGTTCTGCCCGCAATGCCCACGAAAGATGTTGCAGGCGCGGATCGCGTAGCTGGAATTGCGCGCGCAATGTTGTACGCGAAGGGCTCGCGTCGAGTTGCTCCATCGTCGTGCGCGCAAAGGTGTCGTCAATCCAGATGCGCAGGATCGTGCAGTCGCCGTCGTCCGTCCATTCGCCGTCGAGCCCCGCGGGGATGACGTCCATATCGCCGTGCGCCTGGATCCGCGACACGCGGCGACCGTCGCACCGGCAGCGCGCTCTCACCGGTGCGCCGACATGCACGCCAATGCGGTGATACGGCGTGCCCGGAATGCGATGCGCCCCCGCCGCAACACCCACCACCGCCGCGCCGAAACCTCGCCAGCCGGGCGATGCGCTCGAACGCGGGCTGACTGTTCTTCCGGCTGGCGGGACAGGCAAAGGGCGCGCGGTGTTCATGACGTTTCCTTCTGACAGGGGGCATTGGGTGCGCCCATTGTGATGCCATTCGGGCGATTCTGCAGGCGTTCATTGTCGTGCGGTTCGTCGAAAAAAATCATCCGGATCTGCTCAAACCGGTCCGTGTATGTGCATCCTGGTTGCACCGCTCGCCCATGATGGACTCACGCCATTCATTCATCGACGAGGAGTGCCACGTGTTTGTCATTTTCGGCGCAACAGGACATGCAGGCCGTCTCACCGCTACCCGGCTTCGCGAAGCCGGCCTTCCGGTACGCGCTGTCGTCAGGCGTGCGGACCAGGCAAAAGAATTGAAGGCGACCGGGTGTGAGATCGCGTTCGCGGACCTCATGGATCTGGCCTCGGTCACAAAGGCCATTGAAGGCGCACAGGCCGTGCAGATGATCTGCCCGGTGCCGTCCGGTCACGCAGACCCTGAACATGCAATGCACACCATGATCGATGTCGCCGCTCAGGCGTTGCGCGCCAACCCGCCGCAACATGTGCTCGCGATCTCCGATTACGGCGCCGAGCTCGACATGAATACCGGCATTACGCGGCTCTTCCATTATCTTGAACGGCAGCTCAGCGCGAGTGTGCCGCGTCTGACGCTGCTTCGCTCAGCCGAACACATGCAGAACTGGAGCCGCGCGATACCCGTCGCGCTCGCCACCGGCATGCTGCCAGGCCTGCATCATCCGCTCACGAAACGCTTCCCGAGCGTCGCCGCGCAGGATGTCGGCGCGCTGGCCGCGACGTTGTTGCGCGAAGGACCACCGGTCACCGCAACCCGTATCGTCAGCATTGAAGCGATGGTGCGCGTCTCGCCGATGGACGTCGCGCGCGTGATCCAGCAGGAAGCGGGGCGTGAGATCGTCGCGCGT
This sequence comes from Paraburkholderia gardini, assembly GCF_907164575.1. GTDB lineage: Bacteria > Pseudomonadota > Gammaproteobacteria > Burkholderiales > Burkholderiaceae > Paraburkholderia > Paraburkholderia gardini. The sequence continues at coordinate 87,219 of NZ_CAJQYY010000007.1, read as the reverse complement.
GAATTGCCACGCAATCAATGGTTTTCGGTGCTCACCAGGGGCGGCTTAAGCGCGAAGCACGCAAACCTCATCGTGGATCTTTACGATGCGCACAACGCGGGGCACATCGATATCGAAGCCAATGTCACCGGGCGCCGTTTCGGTACGACCGCACTCGCGGACGTACTCGCGCCGCTCGTCAGACAGGCCGTGCTGGACGCTCAATGAAACGGTGCAAACACTCAGGAGACGCTACTAACCTGACGTGACCGGCACAAACGACCACGGCGCGCATGACCGGCACAACCGGCACCGCGCACCGCGCACCGCGACATGCGCGAACAGCAAACGCGGTTATTCGTTTTCTTCGAAGTAGTGTCCGAACTTGACCTGCTTCGTGCGGATATAACGCTCGTTTTCCTCGCGCGTCGGAATGGCGAGCGCCACGCGTTCGCACACCGGGATGCCGTGTTTCGTGAGCGTGTCGAACTTCTTCGGGTTATTGCTCATCAGTCGCACGGACGTGACCTTCAGGAGACGCAGGATCGCGGCGGCCGAATCGTATTCACGGGCGTCGTCGGGCAGGCCCAGATCAAGGTTCGCCTCGACGGTGTCGCGCCCCTGCTCCTGCAGCGCGTAGGCGCGGATCTTGTTGCTAAGCCCAATGCCGCGCCCTTCGTGACCGCGCAGATACAGCAGTACGCCACAACCTTCCGCAGCGATATAGCGCAGCGCCTGATCGAGCTGCTCGCCGCAATCGCAGCGATACGAACCCAGTACGTCGCCCGTCAGGCATTCCGAATGCAGACGCGTCAGCACGGACTTGCCGGTCGTGATGTCGCCCATCACCAGCGCGAGATGCTCCGCTCCGTTTTCGACGACGCGAAAGACGTATGACGTGAACGTGCCATAACGGGTGGGGAGTGTGGCGGTGGCGTCGAGCACGACGCATTCGCTGTCGTCGGATGCGCAGTTCGTGGACGGTACGTAAGGCGTGGACATGGCGTTGGACAAGAGTGCGGACAGATCTGATGCATGGCCGGGACGAAAACCCGGAGATCGATCCCGGCGTTGAAGCCAGGTCAAGACTGGACTGGAGTTTACCGCTATTCGGCATCGCGCACCGGTTCAACCCCACGGAACGCCCCGCTTCAGCCTGAAGCATGAAGCACCGCACGTGGCGCGCAACGGCAGAGCGCGCCTATACTGGAATCGCCTGTCTACACGACAGCGCGCCACCCACCGACGTGCTGCATTGCGATACGGAGCCGCTCCATGACAAGCGTTGCGCAAGTACTTAAAACGAAGCCGGACAACACCGTCTACACGGTCACGACCGGGGATTCCGTCTACGACGCGATCAAACTGATGGCGGACAGGCAGATCGGCGCACTGGTCGTCATGGATGGCGACAGCATCGCCGGCATCATCACCGAACGTGACTACGCGAGAAAGGTCGTGCTGATGGATCGCGCGTCGAAGGCGACGCCCGTGCGCGACATCATGAGCCGCGCAGTGCGCTTCGTGCGGCCCGAACAGACCACCGACGACTGCATGGCGATCATGACCGACTTCCGCATGCGCCACCTGCCTGTCATCGACAGGGAAAAACTCGTCGGCATGGTGTCGATTGGCGATCTGGTGAAGAACATCATCGCGGAGCAGCAGTTCACGATCCAGCAACTGGAGCTGTACATCACAGGAGAGCGGCCCGCGTAGCGGCGTCCGCATTGCAGTGCAGTCACCGCGCATCACACGGCGCAGGCGGCAACGAAAAAGCGCCCAAACCGCGAGGATTGGGCGAAGCCACCTGTATGGCGGCGGAGGTTCCCTGAAACAGGTTGCACCGGCTTTCGCCCTGGGACATCTGCATGCCCCAGGGCGAAAGCCGGCATGCGACGCAGGCCGTCAGTTCATGTAGTAACGGCTGACGGCGAGCGATTAATTGCCGAAGTAGACGTTCCGCTGTTGCGGCGTCATACCCGAAGCGCCCGATTGCGAAGAGCCGTGCGTGCCCATACCGTAACCGCTTGTATCGGCGGCCGGCGCCTGCGCCGTGGCCATGTTCTGCGCATTCACGCGCTGCTCGGCAGCCTGGATATCGGCCGGATATTGTGGATCGCTACGCGCCGGGTCATAGCCCGCCTGTTCAAGCTGGATCAATTGCTGACGCACCTCAGCGCGGGTGACGGGCTGGTTCGTCTGGGCAAACGAAATAACCGGAGCAGCAAGGACTGCAGCGACGACAACCACCTTGATCAGGGATTTCATGACTCACCTCCAGAACGCTGTTTTTGCCTGCGCAAAACACATGATGTGTCGAGCGACTAAATTCAGTGTAGTCACCACCGCACAAAGGGAAAACCCTTATTTCAGACATAAACACTTGCGAGATTCGCAAGAATACGGGCATGCAGGTTGGTTGAAAGCCTTGTCAGTCGATATTTACCGTAATAATCGCAGGAATCGTAAACGATTGAAGGGAATCCCGGATTCAAACGCCCGATATGCCCGTCGAAGGCAGTAAAAGGAGTCGGCGCGGTCCGCTGACGTATGCGCTATTGGGCATATAAAAACGCAATGGCCGATGCATTTCGCGTGAAAGGCCAATCCGTTTCGTCGCCGCGACGGCTGGGTCTGCCTCGTCTTCACCCTTGCCGATCCACAAATCGCGCCCGGTGCACAGATCGCGGCCGTCGAACGACTGCCCAATGCCGAACGCCGCCGTAAGCCGCCCGGGCCCACGCGCGAGATCGCGCAGCGGCACGCGCGGCCGCCTCGCTTCCATGAGCGGGATGCCATCGACAGGCTCGACGGCGCGAAGCAAAACGCCCGCGCCGATATTGACGGTTTCGCTCGACATATTGAGCATGTACGCTGTGCCGTATGTCAGCCGCACATACGCATGGCCCCGCTCGAGGAACATCGACCCGTTATAGGGGCGACGTCCCTGAAAGGCATGGCTTGTCGAATCACCCAGCGGATAGGCTTCCATTTCGACTATCCGCCCACTGATACGACCTTCCGGTATATCGTGAACGAGGTATTTACCGACCATGAAGCGCGCGAGTTCTATCGTGTCGACGGGTAGTTCATCACGCCTGAGCGGCACGATGCGCGCGGGTTGCGGTGTGATACGTTGCGTCAAAGCCTCATTTCGTGGTCGCGTGGCAGTCACTATGGCACCATTTGGGGTATCTTTACCTTCCGGCACAACTGAACAGGCATACCGGCAGGTGTTTTAGCGCTTCTGTCTGCATTATCGCCATTTACAAAGCAATACCAGAACACCGTTCCATCGCGACTCAATCCAGAAGTACCTTGGTGGTGTAGGGCAACGGTTCCGCCCGGAACCCGCGCAAAATTGTGACAACAGGAGAAAATGCATGAAGGCAATCCACGCAATCAAACTGGCAGGTAGCGCACTTCTCGTCGTGGCATCGATCAGCGCCTATGCCCAGGCAAGCGACGCCACCGCTCCCGATACGTCGACGACAGCTGGCGCCAAGCAGCAATACAAGGCGACCAAGGCAGCTAACCGCGCGCTCCAGAAAAAGGTGCGTGCAGCGCTGTCGAAGGCCAAGGGTGTAAGCGTCGCCAACATCACCGTTCGCGCACGCGACGGCGCTGTCACGCTGCAAGGCACCGTGCCGGAACAGGGTCAAAGCGACAAGGCAACGGAAGTCGCCAAGGGCGTGGCAGGCGTGACGTCCGTGAAGAACGCACTGTCGGTTCGTCCGGAAGGCACGTAATAGCAAGCGGGCCGATTCATCCCCGCCAGACGCCGCCCTCGAAAGAGGCGGCGTTTTTTTCGCATATTCCCGGCGTCTTTATAACGCGCTTTTAGAGCGGGCTTATAACCGGTGCTGTTGAACAGCGATTAAAGCCATCATTCAGCTTTCAAAACTTCGCTGCATTTCGCGGGCAATGACGATTTGCTGAATCTGCGTTGTGCCTTCATAAATCCGGAAAAGGCGCACGTCGCGATAGAACCGCTCGATGCCATATTCGCTCATATAACCCGCGCCGCCGAAAATCTGCACGGCGCGGTCGGCCACCCGCCCGCACATTTCCGTTGCGAACATCTTCGCGCACGATGATTCGGCCGTCACTTTCTCGCCCGCATCGCGCCGGCGCGCGGCGTCGACGATCATGCAACGCGACGCGTAGATTTCCGCCTTGCTGTCGGCGAGCATCGCCTGGATCAATTCGAATTCCACGATCGCCTTGCCGAACTGCCGGCGCTCCGTCGCATAACGCAGCGCATCGGCCAGCATGCGTTCAGCGGCGCCTGTCGCGACGGCCGCGATATGCAGACGTCCCTTGTCGAGCACCTTCATCGCGGTCTTGAAACCCACGCCTTCTTTTTCGCCGATGAGGTTTTCCGCCGGCACGCGACAGTTCTCGAAGATCACGTCACACGTATGCGCACCCTTCTGGCCCATCTTGCGATCGATCCGGCCAAGCGACAGCCCCGCCGTCCCGGCTTCGACAACGAACGCCGAGATCGCGCCCGCCCCCTTGCCGGCCGGGTCCGTGCGCGCCATCACGGTAAAGAGCCCGGCTTCGGGCGCATTCGTGATGAAGCGCTTGGTGCCGTTCAGCACATAATGGTCGCCGTCGCGCACGGCGGTGGTCCGCAGCGACGCGGCATCCGAGCCCGCTTCCGGTTCGGTGAGGCAGAACGAGCCGATCAGTTCGCCCGATGCGAGGCGCGGCAGATATTTTTCCTTTTGCGCAGGCGTCCCGTCGATCACAATGCCGGTTGAGCCGATGCCGTTGTTGCTGCCGATCGCCGAGCGAAACGCAGGCGAGGTCTTGCCGAGCTCCATCGCGGCAAGCACTTCCTCTTCCATCGTGAGGCCGAGGCCGCCGTACTCTTCGGGCAGACACAGGCCAAAGAGACCGAGATCCTTCATTTCCTGCAGCAGACCAGCCGGAATCTGGTCGGTTTCCGCGACGATCTCCTCGCTGGGTACGAGGCGCTCACGAACAAAGCGGCTGATGCTGTCGAGCAGCATGTTCAAGGTTTCCTGACTGCGGATCACGAAGTCTCCTTAAGATTGCAGTTTCATCATGCCTCGATAATTTTTTTATTCTAGCGTACAGGCTGGCTGCCTCCGCGGCCGCCCACCGCCCGTCGACACCCATACTGGACAGGAACTCCCCGCATGACTACAACATCGACGCTGCTGCCACGCTGGACACTGTGGGTGCCGGTCGCCGGCTGGATCGTGCTCGCTGCCGCCGCGCTACTGCCAGGCAATGCCGTACTGCTCGCGCTCGTCGGCGCCGCGCTCGCGGGTGCGGTCTTCGCGGGCGTCCACCATGCGGAAGTCGTCGCGCATCGCGTGGGCGAGCCGTTCGGCACGCTGGTGCTCGCCGTCGCCGTGACGGTGATCGAAGTGGCGCTGATCGTCTCCGTGATGCTGAGCGCGGGCCCCGAGAAAGCCGGCCTTGCACGCGATACGGTGTTTGCCGCGGTGATGATCGTCTGTAACGGGATCGTGGGGATGTGCCTGCTTGCAGGCGGCATCCGCCATCGGGAGCAGGATTTCCAGATTCGCGGCGCCAGTGCCGCGCTTGCGGTGCTGGCATCGCTTTCGGTACTGACGTTGGTGATGCCGAATTTCACCAGCGCCGCCGGGCCCGTGCTCACGCCTTCGCAACTGGCGTTTGCGGGCGTGTCGTCGCTCGTGCTGTATGGCGTATTCGTGTTCGTGCAGACCGTGCGGCATCGCGATTACTTTCTGGCCGACGTCTCCGATGAAAACACCCATGTCGGGCCGCCCAGCGCGCGGGTGACCCTGCTGAGCGCCGGTCTGCTCGTGGTGTGTCTCGTCGCGGTCGTCCTGCTCGCGAAGCTGCTTTCGCCCGTGGTGGAAACGGCGGTGGCCAATGCGGGCCTGCCAGAGGCCGTCGTCGGGATCGTGATCGCGGCGCTCGTGCTGCTGCCGGAAGCGCTCGCCGCGTTGCGCGCCGCGCGCGCGGACCGTCTGCAAACCAGCCTCAATCTCGCGCTCGGTTCGGCGCTCGCGAGTATCGGCCTGACGATTCCCACCGTCGCGGTCGTGTTTCTCTATATCGGTCAGCCGCTGCAACTCGGGATCGACGGCAAGGACATGGTGCTGCTGTTCCTGACGCTCGTGGTCGGCACGCTGACGCTCGGCACCGGCCGCACCACGATCCTCCAAGGCGCGGTGCATCTGTCGCTGTTCGCCGCGTGGTTGTTCCTGTCGATCGCGCCTTGAGGGCACGGGCCTTGCGGACGTGCTTTTCAAGGCCCGCGCAACCGCTCAGGCGATCGTTTCAGTCCAGTGTTCCGCGATCCATTCGCGAAACAGATTGAGCTTCTGCTGATGCGCGACGCTGTCCGGGTACACGAAGTAATAGCGCGCGCCCGTGGTCAGCACGGTATCGAACGGCCGCACGAGCCGCTTCGCCGCGACGTCCTCGTCGATCAGCGCGAGGTCGCTGATCGCGACGCCAAAGCCCTGTAGCGCGGCATTCGTCGCGAGATCGAGCGTATCGAAGCTTGGGCCGTGATTCGCATCGATATCGCGGGCCTCGACGTGATCGAGCCACATCTTCCAGTCGCGATGATCGCGCGTGGGATGCAGCAGCGTGTGCCGCGCGAGATCGGCGACACTGCCAAGCGGCTTGTCGTCGAGGAGTTCCGGCGCGCAGACGGGCGTCAGGCGTTCCTCGAACAGCGCCACCGACTGCACGTCCGCCCCCGGCGACGAACCGTAGACGATCGCGGCGTCGAACGGCTCGATCTGGAAATCGACGTCGTGCTGCCACGTGGTGGTGACCTGCACGTGCAGGTCGGGATATTCCGCCTGAAACTGCATGATCTTCGGCAGCATCCAGCGCATCACGCAGGTCGGCACCTTCAACGCCAGATCCGTGCGTTGACGCGTCAGGCGCAACGAGATTTCCTCGATCCGCGCGAAGCTCTCCTTGACGGCAGGCAGCAGCGATTCGCCTTCGGCGGTCAGCGTAAGACCCTTTGCATGCCGTTTGAACAGTGGAAAGCCGTAATAGTCTTCCAGCGCGAGAATCTGGCGGCTGACCGCGCCTTGCGTCAGGCACAGGTGATCCGCGGCACGCGTGAAGCTGCGATGCCGCGCGACCGTTTCGAAAATCTGCAGGGCGTTAAGAGGGGGAAGTCGTCGCATGATGGGGGCGCCCAGCTATCAGGAAAATGCATTGCAGCCCGCGTATCGATCCAATGCGCGGATGCGTGTCACGCCCGCAGGATACGCCATTCAAAACACCTGCACGACTGGCGTTTGCCCGCGCACGCATGCGTTCGTCTCATGGGCACGTCGATCTTCAGGCCGCTGCACCGTGAAAAAACAGTTCGGGGATGACACCGGAGCGCCGTTCTTCATGCGGCTTACGCACCGCTTTAGTGCCGCACGCGTGTTTTTCGCACCATGACAGACCTTTCCTCATACCTCCAGTCCGCGCAGCCTGCGCTGCCACGCTGGACGTAAACCCGCACACGGCGCTGCCCCAAGCCTTCGCACGATCGGCACAGGCCGCCATCTGGCGTGCTCCGCCCCGAAGCGCATGAGAATACGTCATGGCGTCCATGCAGAGATTTCGTTTGTTGCGTGATTTTGGCAAACCTAGAGTGCATCAACGCGCCACACCATCGGCTGCGCCGGGTTGCAACGTTCACAACGGGAGAGACGGCCATGCATGACATCAAAAGACGACAGGTAATCAAGACGATCGGTGCGGCAGTCGCTGCCTCCACGCTGCCGATGCCGTTCATCAACGTGAATGCGCAGGAACGCAAGTTCGCCGGTCAGACGCTGCGTCTGTTGACCTGGTCGGACGACACGGGCGCCGCCGCCATGCGCAACATCGCGGCCACGTTCACCGAAAAAACCGGCGCGAAAGTCATCGCCGACCGCGCCGACGGCACCTCCGGCATGGTCGCCAAGACGAAGGCCGCGGGCGACCGTCCGACCTATGACGTGATCACGCTGGCAGGCGTCGGCGCCTCGGGGCTCGGCGATGCGGGTCTGCTCGTCAAGCCCGATCTCGACAAGCTGCCCAATCTCAAGGACGTACCCGCGCAGTACCGCACGGGCGCGAATGGCTTTGGCGTCGGTTACCTGCTGTGGTCCGACGGCCTGATCTACAACACCGCGACCGTCAAGACGCCGCCGGCATCGTACGAAGCGCTGTGGGACCCGAAGTACGCCGGCCGCATTTTCCTGCCGCCGCCGGAATGGGCCGAAGCGGTCGATCTCGCGATCATCTCTGCGAAGCTCGCGGGCGGCTCGCAGCAGAACATCGAGCCGGGCTTCAGGAAGCTCGCGCTGCTGAAAGACCGCGTGATGACGCTCGGCGAAAATCCGAACCAGGTCGCCGACCTGTTCCGCACCGGTTCGCTCGATATCGGCGGCATCTATTCGCCGGCCTTTTTTCCGGCGCAGATCCGCAAGCCCGAGTACAAGATGGGCATCACCTATGGCATGAAGGAAGGCTTCGCGACGCAGCTGATGTTCACGGTGATTCCGAAGGCGCACCCGGGCAACATCGATCTGATCCACGCGTTCATCAACCATTCGATCGACGCCGGCGTGCAAGGTCGCATGGCGGCCGACGTGCTGAACGGCCCGGTGAATTCGAAAGCGCAGATTCCCGCGGAGAGCCGTGCGTTCGTGCCGAGCCCGCAGCAGATCGCCGAAAAAGCCATCCTGCACGACGACAAGGCGCTCGCCAGCGTGCAACCCGCGTGGATCAAGCGCTACACCGAAATCTTCGCGGCATGACCACGATGCCCGCGCTTTCGTCGCCGCGCGCCAGCTCCGGTGCACCGGATGAACCGGGAGCGGGCACGTCGGACGGTCTGCTCGCGCGGGCCCGTCCGTGGATCCTGCTCGCGCCGATCCTCGCGTTTCTCGCGGTACTGGCGGCCGCGGCGCTCGTCGTGCTGCGGATGAGCTTCGGCACGTCCGGTCACGAATGGCACGGCTTCACGCTGCAGAACTACGCGGACCTCGCCGACAGCTACTTCATGAAATCGTTGTGGCTGACCTTGCGGCTCGCGTTCCAGAGCATGGTGTGCGCCGTGCTGCTGGCGATCCCGGTCGCGCTGGCGATGGCGCGCACCGAATCGCGGCTGGCGCGTCGCCTGCTGCTGGCGGGCGTGCTGTTGCCGCTGCTCGTGAATCTCCTGCTGCAGGGATATGGCTGGCTCGTGATCCTCGGGCCAGCCGGCCTGCTCAATCACGCCTTGATCGCGAGCGGTCTCGTCGATCGCCCCGTGCAGTGGCTCTATCGCGAGCACGGCGTGCTGCTCGGGCTGATCCAGACCGCGTTCCCGCTCGCCGTGCTGCCGCTTTCGAGCGCGATGCGCGCGGTGTCGCGCTCTTACGAGGAAGCCGCCGCCACGCTCGGCGCGACACGCATGCAAACGCTGCGTCATGTGATGTTGCCGCTCGCGATGCCCGGTCTTGTATCGGGCGCGCTGCTCGTATTCGCCTACAACGCCAGCGCGTTTGCCGTGCCGCTGCTGCTCGGCGGCCGCCGCGTGCCGATGCTCGCCGTGCTGGTCCACGATCAGGTCGCGCCGCTCCTGAACTGGCCGGCGGCCTCTGCATCGGGCATCGTGCTGATGGTCGCGACGCTTGTCGTGATGGCGATCTCGCAGCGCCTCGTGCACCGCACGCAACGTCTCGAAGTGGAGCCGAAAGCATGAGCACCGTCGCCCGTTCGCGCACGTTCCGCCTGCCCTCGACGATGCCCGGCCGTCTCGGCAAGATGTCGAGCCTGCTCGCCGCGATCGTGCTGTTTCTCGCCGCGCTGCCGATCCTCACGATGATCACGATGTCGTTCAGCGCATCGGACACGCTCGATTTTCCGCCGCACGCATACAGTCTGCAGTGGTATCGCGCGGCCTGGCACACGTTCGTCTCGCCCGATGCAAGCGACGTGCTCTCGATGGGCAGCGCGCTCTCCACGAGCCTGATCGTCGCGATCTCGACCATGATCATCGCGACGCTGGTGTCCGTGCCCGCCGCCTACGCGCTGTCGCGTTACCGCTTTCGCGGCAAACCGGCGGTCGAGCAACTGGTCGCGTTGCCGCTCGTCTATCCGCTCGTGATGCTCGGGCTTTCGTTGCTGCTGGTATTCAACGCGCTGCCGGTCGAACTCGGCGTGTTCAGGCTCATCATCGCGCACGTGATTCTCGCGCTGCCGTTCACGGTGAAGAACTGCGCGGCATCGGTGGCGACGATCGGCCTGGAATTCGAGGAAGCGGCCTGCGTGCTCGGCGCGAGCCCGCGACGCGCGCTGATCGACGTCGTGCTGCCATTGATGAAGCCGGGCATTCTCGCCGGCATGCTGTTCGCGTTCATCATCTCGTTCAATGAATTCACCGTGACGTTTTTCCTCTACGGCATCAACACGATGACACTGCCGGTGTGGCTCTACAGCCGCACCGTGTCGTCGCTCGATCCCACCGTGTTTTCGTTCGCGGTGTTCATCGTCGCGATCGATTTCGTACTGATCTGGGCGCTGGAAAAACTGGTCGGCGACGAAGGTGTCGCGCTCTAACTTGTGCAAGCTTGAGGAATCACCATGACGCATCTGACCTTGCAATCCGTGACGAAGCGCTTCAACGGCTCGACCGCTGTCGACAGCGTCGACCTCAGCGTGCCCGACGGCAAGCTCGTCTGCTTCCTCGGCCCGTCGGGTTGCGGCAAGACCACGCTGCTGCGGATCATCGCCGGCCTTGAAACGCCGACCTCGGGCGGCGTGATGTTCGCCGGCAAGGACCTCACGCATGTGCCCGCGAACCGGCGCGATTTCGGCATGGTGTTCCAGTCGCTCGCGCTGTTTCCCCATATGAGCGTCGCGGAAAACATCGCGTATCCGCTGCGGCTGCGCAAGACGGACAAGGCCGCGCAATCGCGCCGGATCGCCGAGCTGCTCGAACTGATCCAGTTGCCGCACATGGCGAACAGGCCGGTGACGCAACTCTCGGGCGGCCAGCGTCAACGTGTGGCGATCGCGCGCGCGATCGCTTCGTCGCCAAAACTGCTGCTGCTCGACGAACCGCTTTCCGCGCTCGACGCCAAACTGCGCGAAGCGATGCAGGTCGAAATCCGGCTGCTACAACAGCGCCTCGGCATCACGACGATCATGGTCACGCACGACCAGCGCGAAGCCATGACCATGGCCGACGAAATCGTCGTGATGGAAAAAGGCCGCATTGCGCAGGTCGGCAGACCGCTCGATATCTACCGCGATCCGGTGAGCGAATTCGTCGCCGGTTTCATCGGCCTTGGCAACATACTGCCGGTTACGCACGACGGCCACGGCGGCGTCAGCCTGCCAGGCGGCCAGCAGATCATCGTGGCGAATCCGGCGCGCGTCGCCGCGGCGGCCAGCGACGGAATACGCCTTCTCATCCGGCCCGAGGACGTCTGCGTCAAACCGGCTTCCGGTGAAAAGAGCGGCAACCAGCTGGCCGGCACCGTCACGTTCATTCGCGACGTGGGCGCCACGCTCGAAGCGACCATCGACTGCGCGGGCTTCACGCTCACCGCCGCGACCACGCCGCGCGAAACGCCGGGTCTTGCGACCGGCATGCCCGTGCTTGCCGAACTGCCCGCGCACGCGTGCAAACTGATTGCAGCCCGCACCACGCATTGATATTTCCAGTACCCACGTTTTCGACAGAGGAACGACTCATGACCACCCTTCACTCCCTCAACGCACGCACCCGCCGCATGCTCAAGGCGACGGCTGCCACGCTTGCATTGACCGGCGCCGCGGCGCTCGGCGCGTATGCACCGGCCGCACACGCCGATGCCATCGACACGATCGCGAAGACCGGCGTGGTGCGCGTCGGCGTTTTCATGGACTATCCGCCGTTCGGCTCCATCGGTCCGGACATGAAGCCGATGGGTTATGACATCGACGTCGCCAACCTGATCGGCAAGACCCTCAACGCGAAGGTCGAACTGGTCGCCGTGACGGGCGACAACCGGATGGCGTACCTCGCCGATCACAAGGCCGACATGCTGCTCTCCGTCGGCCAGACGCCGGAGCGCGAAAAGGTCATCGACTTCTCGAAGCCGTACGCGCCGTACTACCTCGCCGTGTTCGGTCCGAAATCGCTGGCCGTCAAGAACGCGAACGACCTCGCCGGCAAATCGATTTCGGTGGCGCGCGGCACGCTGGAAGATCTGAGCGTCACCAAGATCGCCCCGCCGACCGCCACGATCAAACGTTTCGACGACCCGAACGGCGCCATTTCTGCATTTCTTTCTGGTCAGGTACAGTTGATGGTGGTCGGCAACGACGTGGGTGCGACGATTCTCGCCCGTCACCCCGCGATCGATCCGGAACAGAAATTCGCGCTGTTCAGCTCGCCGGATCACGTCGGCCTCAACAAGAACGAGCCGCGCCTGCTGCAAAAGGTCGACGAAACGATCTCGAAGGCACGCAAGGACGGCACGATGAACGCGATTTCGCAGAAGTGGCTGCGCACGCCGCTGCCGGCCGATCTTTAAGCCGACAGCGCAGGCCCGGGCCGCATCTGCCGCACCCGGGCTTCACCAGACGATGACCAGCACCTCATGAGCTATGTGTTCGATTTCAGCGGCTTCGGCATATACACGGGTCTGCTTGCCCGTGGCGTCGGCGTCACCCTTGGGCTTACCGCCGCATCGACGGTGCTGGGCGGGCTCATCGCCATTGCCGGTGCGGGCATCGGTATCGGCGGCCCGCGCTGGGCGCGCATGGTCGTCGCGGCGTATGTGGAGCTGATCCGCAACACGCCGTTTATCGTGCAGCTGTTTTTCATTTTCTTTGGCTTGCCGGGGCTCGGCATTCATATCGGCGAAGTCTCGGCCGCGGTTCTCGCGATGTCGGTGAATCTCGGCGCGTATGCGACCGAAATCGTACGCGCCGGCATCGATTCGATTCCGCGCGGCCAGGTACAGGCCGCGATGGCACTCGGGCTGCACGGTCGTCAGGTGTTTCGTCACGTGGTGCTGCCGCAGGCGATCGCGAACGTCTTTCCCGCGCTGCTGAGCCAGGTGCTGATCGTGATGCTCGGCTCAGCGGTGGTCTCGCAGATTTCGGTGCCGGACCTGACGTACGCGGCCAACTTTATCCAGTCGCGCAATTTCCGCTCGTTCGAGAGCTACGTGATCATCACCGCGACGTATCTGTTCCTTTCGATCGCGTTGCGGCTGCTGATGAACCGTCTCGGCGCGCGCCTCTTCGCCGGTCGCATGCCGCGCTCGCGTTCCACGCCGCGCGGCCTGTTGCGTCTTGTCCTTGCGTGGCGCAGTACGCGCGCGTTGCCTGCGGAGCGTTCGTGATGATGGAATTCACGCTCTGGGATATCGCCCGCAACCTGCTGCTCGCAGCACGCTGGACCGTACTTCTTTCGTTGATCGCCTTTGTGTGCGGCGGCACGGTCGGGCTGATCCTGCTCGCCGCACGTGTGTCGCCGCTGTCATGGCTGCGACGCGTCGTCGTGCTCTACGTCGAGTTGTTTCAGGGCACGCCGCTACTGATGCAGCTTTTCCTCGCGTTCTTCGGGCTGCCGCTGCTGGGCATCGACGTTTCGCCATGGGTCGCGGCGACCGTCACGCTCACGCTCTATACGAGTGCCTATCTCGCGGATATCTGGCGCGGTTGCGTCGAAGCCGTGCCGCGCGGCCAGTGGGCGGCGGGCGCGAGTCTTGGCATGACGCACACGCAGCAGTTGCGCTATATCGTATGGCCACAGGCGCGCAAGATCGCAACGGCGCCGACCGTGGGCTTTCTCGTGCAGGTCGTGAAAAGCACAGCGCTTACATCGATCATCGGCTTTGTCGAACTCACAAAGACCGGCTCGATGATCACCAATGCGGTGTTTCGTCCGTTCCCGATCTACGGCATGGTCGCATTGCTCTACTTCGCGATGTGCTTTCCGCTGACCTGGTATGCGCGTTCGCTGGAACGCAAGGCACGGGTCGGACAGCATCGGTAAACGTTGCGCATCATTGACGCGTATCCCAGGTACGGACCGTAGCGCTGCCTGACGCGCCAGCCGGTGAAATGAAAGCCGGCTACCCCGTCCGTGGTTCTGTCGAAGGCTCCCCTGGCACGCGGCGCTCCCGCGGCATGGCAGCACCCGGCGTGCGTCCGGCCGGGCCGTCTGCCCCGGTCGCCGGGCGACTTCCGTCCTCGGCGTCATGGTCGGGTGGCGACCACGCACCGGGTCCATTCGACGGGGTGTGAAGCTGCATGTGCGGCACGGGAATCTCGATCCCGGCCTCGTCCATCTTGCGCTTGAGCCGCGCGTTAAAGGCGCGCGCCACGCTCCACTGTTGTAGCGGCTTCGTTTTGATCTGCGCTTTCACGACCATCCAGTTGGTCTCAAAGCGGTCGAGCCCCCACACTTCGACCGGCCCCAATATCTCGCTGCTGAGGCGAAAATCCTGCATCAGCTCGGCGCCTGCTTCCGTGATCATGCGCGTGACTTCCTCCAGATCAACGGAGAACGGCACCCGCACCTCGAATAACGCGTTGGCGAAGTCGCGCGACAGGTTCTTCACGATCTTGATCTGCGAGAACGGAACGGTGTGTACCGCGCCTTGCCCGTCACGCAGCCGGACCGTTCGAATCGTCAGGTCCATGACAACGCCCGCATGACCACCATCGATCTCGATCCAGTCACCGACCGAGATTGTTTCCTCGACAATGATAAAGAGCCCCGTGATCAGATCGGTCACGAGCGTCTTTGCACCGAAACCGACTGCGAGACCGATCACGCCCGCACCGGCAAGAAGCGGTGTCAGATTGATGCCCAGACTGGCGGCGGCAATAATCGCAGCCAGGCTCGCTACCGTCACGAAAACCGCGTTGCGCACAATCGGCAACATCGTGCGGGCGCGCACGCCAGGATTGAGCGCCTTGTTACGCGAGCTGCCGGGGCCCAGTGTTTCAAGAATTGCGGTGTCGATCAGAATCCAGATGAACCAGGCAACGAAGACCGTTGCAATGACTGCAATCAACGCATGCCTGAAAGCCGGTGTCATCGCACTGTGCCTGACCAGGCGCGCAATCGGACCACTCCACAAGTCCAGTTCGAACTGGATGAACACGAGCCACACCAGAAGAATGAACAGCGTGCTCGCGAAGCGCACGAGTCGCATCAGATGCGGCGCGCGGCGCTGCCTGGGCGTATCTCTTCGACGTGTGAAATGCAGCAGGAGTGCCGACGCGAACAGCGTGAGCACAAGTAACAGCGCACTGAAAAGCGACAGTTGCAATACATTCCCGGCCGCGCCGCGTGCGTCGACGATTGCGACGATCGATGCGATCGCGATCACGAGGATCGGGATGTGCCACAACGACGCAAGGATATCGAACGCTTCCGTGGCGAGTTTGTGATCGCGCCTTCGCGCATACGGGCGATTGCGTATCAGATGCGTGACGGGCCGCCGGTAAGCGAGCGCGAAATATGCGATCAGGAGAACAGCCGCCACATTTGCGAATGCCGACACGAGCCCGGAGAGATTCGCGCCCAGCAGCTGTGTGACATCCGGGTTCGCCGTAGCGTCGCCGAGCGCGCCACATACGCCGATCGCGAAAAGCGGCCAGAAGCTTCGCGCGAGCAGCTGCTGGACCGCAGTACGCCGGTGTGCCGAACTGAAGACCGAGAACATGATCATGCAGATCGCCGAGAAGATCGAGCCTGCAACGATCGAGTAGGCGATCACGACTCCCAGCGTGCGGCCGAGCGCATCGGGCATTCCACGCACGAACAGCAGCACCGCCACGAACGCGAGAATCCATGGACCCGCCCGCTGCAATGCGAAGTTCAACAGTTCTATCGACGTCGGATTTGGCTTCAGCGCGACGTCCCAGCCATAACGTATGCGAAGGCGCCGCTGCAGATAGATCAGCAAGCCGGCGCACCCGCCCCAGACCGCCAGCGTCGCGGTCATGCCGCGCAAAACGATGCCGGGCGACTCGCCGCTCTCACCCGACACGATGGCCCGCAGCTCATTTGCCGCCACTCTGGAACGGGCCACCCAGTAGTGCAGCGGTGTGCGACCCTCGTTCAGATCCGTCTCGACGGACGCAATGCCTGATGCAATCGCGCCGAGCAGATCGCTGTTGGCCTGTGCGGACGGCAGGGGTGTCTGCGCCGCGGGCGCAACACTTTGGGTGCCTTCACGAAGCCCCTTCAAATGGGCGACGAGCGCTTTGCGTTGTGTATCGTTCTCGAGCGTGCCGATCAGGTTGTCCAGCGAGCTCGCGAGTTCAGCCTGGCTGGCGGGCGAAGGTGCCGATGCAGCCTGTACCGCCGAGGCCGGCTGCGCTGAAGCACCGTTCGCCCTGTTGGCGAAGTTTTGCAGCGCGGCGGGAAGCGGCACGGCTAATGCCGGATTGCCGGCCGTCGTAAAGAGCAGAAGGCAGCTGGCCACGGTCAGCCATAAGCACGCACACCAGACGGCGCGCAGCGTACGTGTGCGCCACAAGCCAGCATGTAGAACTGCGCGAGTCCACGGTCTTGTGAAGACCCCGGCATGGTGGGTTTCACACCGCATAAATGCTGCCATGGAGATCCCTGACGAAAGGTCACCCCTAAGAGCCGGGTCACGGGCTAACGCGAATGCGAAGCGTCCAGCCACGATCCGTCTGCGCTGCGTACCGGAACTACGGACCATTGCGTGCACCCGCATGAAGCGACGCCCTTCGGCGCCCTCGCGCCAAGGTTAGCGCATCAAGCGTCGCTGTGTCATCTGCAATGCGCGCCGCGCGTGCAGCAGGCACCGTCGATCCCTCGCTCGCGGAAGTCCTGTCCACAACGTCGGCTTCGCAGCAACTTTCACTATATTTACATCGAGCCGCTGGCGCGAAACCAGACATCGGTATGCAGTTGGCAGCCGCGGCATCGCTCGCCCTCGCCAGCCAGGCGATAGCGGTCTGACCGGCATACCTGAAACGCGGCCTGTCAGTTCACGACAACATGGTAACGCCCTTTCCGGTTCCGGTCCCAAGGCCGTCCGTCGCCACTCCCTCGATCACAATATATAGTTGTGACATCTACTATTTTTTCTGAAAACCCTAAATAATTACGGATTCATGCCGACAATCGTTTTGTTGACTACGCATCCAGATTACTGAAAACGTCTGGCAATATCAGGGCAACATGCCCACTCACTGTCGATCAGGTTACGCATGCAGAAGCTCAAAGGCTCGATCAGGTTGAAGGTGTACGCGGCTCTCGGGGCCTGCCTGACGATTGTTTTCATCAACGGCGTGATTGAGGCGCGAGGAGCGCGCGCGCTCGAGGAACACCGCGCGAACAGCTATGCCCATGAAACGGTACCGGTGGAAGATCTCGCGGCAACCCGGATCAACGCACTGGGAATCCATATCGCACTGATGCGACTGCTTGCCCAGCGCGATCCCGGCGAAGTGCAGCAGACAGAAGCACACATTCGCGAACTGGAAAAAAAACTGACCGCCTCATGGACCGACTATTACCCGGGCAGGCTGACCGACGACGCGAAGCGCGCAGTCGCGAACCGGATCGCTACGTGCGTCAACGAGTTCCTCTCACTCGTCGACGCCGCAGTGGCCGATATCGATGCCGGCAATCCTGCCGGTGCTGCTGCGACCCTGGACAAGCTGATGTCCGTCAGCGTCAGTCTCTCTGACGGGCTGGACAGGAATTCCGCCATGCAGGTTGCCCAGATCGAGGAATCCAACCAGAAAAGCGAACACCTCTATGTTCTGGTGAGGTGCCTCGAATGGGGAGGATTTTTCATGGCGTTCGTGGTTGTCATCTGTGCGGCGGCCTATCTCCTGAAGGTGATCCTCGGTCCGCTCAGGTCCGCGGTGGAGGTGGCCGAACGCATCGCTGGCGGCAAGCTCGACAACGACATCACCATTGTGTCGAACGACGAGTTCGGCAATATGCTGCATGCGCTCAGGACGATGGACCGGCAACTGACCGATGTCGTACGCGGCATCAAGAGTTCCAGTGAGTCAATCTCGGTCGCCGCGGGTGAGATCGCCGCTGGCAACACCGATCTCTCGTCCCGCACGGAGCAGCAGGCTGCCTCGCTTGAGGAAACAGCCGCCAGCATGGAACAGCTCACGGCGACGGTCCGCCAGAACGCCGGGAACGCCCATCAGGCGACAACCCTTGCATCCAGCGCCACTGAAATTGCTCACGCCGGTAACGCCGTTGTCGGCCGCATGCTGGCAACGATGGGTGACATATCAACCAGTTCCGCGACGATCGGCGACATCACCACACTCATCGAAAGCATCGCGTTCCAGACGAATATCCTTGCACTCAATGCCGCCGTGGAAGCAGCGCGCGCGGGCGAGCAGGGTCGCGGCTTTGCCGTTGTCGCGGGCGAGGTTCGCAGTCTTGCCCAGCGCGCGTCGAGTGCGGCGAAGGAGATCAAGGATCTTGTCCAGCACTCGGTGCAGACCGTGCGCGTCGGGTCGGAGCAGGCGGGAGAGGTCGGGCGCACGATGGAGCAGGTGCTGCAGGCCATCAAACGCGTGGCAGACATCAATGCCGAAATCTCGGTAGCGTCCGAGGAACAACGCCGCGGCATCGAGCAGGTCAATCTTGCGGTCGGTCAGATGGACGAGGTGACGCAACAGAATGCCGCGCTGGTCGAAGAGGCCTCAGCGGCGGCCCAATCGCTCGACCAGATGGCCGCGCAGCAGAAGAACGCGGTGGCCGTCTTCACACTCGGCGATCGCGGCATCGGCCCGACACCTGCTCTCCACGGTATTGGGGCGGGATAGACAGGTGGCTGACAACGCTTCGCCGGCCAGCGGAGCGCGGGTTATCGCAAAGCCCGCTGATACTCGCCAGCCTGCGTCGCCTTGTAAAGCATGTCGCCCACGCCCGCAAACGTACCCGATACGCTTGCGCTGGCGCTCGCCCGGCATGCGCCATGGCGTTTCGTATGAAGCTGCGCCCACTCCACCGCTTCCAGATGGCGAAGCGCCGCGGGCAGAATGGCGCTCTCCTCCCGGCCCCTCGCTTACCGCACGAGCCTGGCGCATCGGGCAAGCGCCGACGACAGCCCGGTCAGCGCGGCCCTGCTGACGGGCGGACGCGCAACATTCGATTCGGGATCGTCATGCCGCCCGTGTTCGCAAAGGCTCAGCAGCAGAAGTTCATCGACTTCAGCGCAAACTTCCGGCACGCGGTTCCGAACCCGACTGAAGCGTCGCGCTTCCTTGCAGCGCTGAAGCAGGTGCACGGTCTGTCGTACCTACGTGATCACCGACTGCATGGCTAACCAGCACGGGGGCAATGCGCCCTCGTCTTCCGCATGCACAGCGCCCAGAACACATAGCCACCTGTGTAGCAGGCTGGAGAGTCGCGTTGATACCCGGCACACGCGGCCACATTGAGGATCTCCTCGCCTGCCCATTCTGTAAAAGGGTTACAGTAGACGGTTGCAATGGCAGGAAACCATGACCCCACATTCCCCTCCCGCGCGGAAAGGGGCACGCGTGCCTTGCAAGGAACAAAATGGGGGCTCGACACTCGATCCCCCGCGGCAAGTTTTGAGGTGCAACCAGACCGATGACAAATCAACTACCCGTTGCCAGCCCGGAACTGACCCTCAAGATCTGCCCTCCCCGTGCACCGCGACACATGCTCGCGCGAGCGCGCCTGAGCGCGGAAAGTGGGCGCTTTCGCGAATGTCCGGTGACGATCGTGCAGGCGCCACCGGGCTTCGGGAAAACCTCACTGCTGATCCAGTGGCGCCACGAATACCTGATGCGCGGCAGCGCGGCGGCGTGGCTCTCGCTTGACGGGCGAGACGATCCACGGCGCCTGCTCGTGGGTTTGACGCTGGCCGTCCGGACCGGCTCCGGGCGGGCAACCTTCGGCAGACGTCTGCTGGAAGGCGGCGCCGCGCCAGACGCGCCGCTCGAAGGCGTCATCGCGTGGCTTGCCGATGTCGCGCGCACAGCGCTCGACATCGTCCTGATACTCGACGAAGCGGAGCAGTTGCAGCAGGCGAGTCAGGAGGTGCTCGGCCACCTGCTCGAAAACCTGCCCGCCAACCTGCGCGTCGTGGTTGCCGCCCGCGGCGGTTACGACAAGGTCATCTCACGCCTGCGTCCCTACGGTCTTTGCGCGACGGTCGATGCCTCGTCGCTGCGCTTTCGCCTCGATGAAACCATCTCGTTGATTGCGAGCCGCTTCGGTGCCGAGGTCAGTGCTGACGCGAGCGCGAGGCTGCACGACATCACCGAGGGCTGGCCGCTTGGCCTGCAACTCGCCCTTTCCGCCATCGCTGATACACAGGATCCCGTTTCCGCGATTGACGCCTTCGCCAGCAGCGCGGGCGGCATTCGCGAACAGTTCGTGATGGCGCTGCTCGAACGACTCAGCCCCGAAGACGCCGATTTCCTGTCGCGCATCTCGATCGTCGACCTCATGCACGCAGACCTCTGCGCAGCGCTCACCGGGATGCCCGACGCAAGGCAACGGCTCTTGCGTCTTGCCAGCGAAACACCCCTCTTTTTCAGCGCGCAGGGGCGTGGCGAGTGGTTCCGGCTGCACTCGATGGCCCGCGAAGCTTTGCGCGTGCGTCTGGCTGCACTCCCCGACACGTTACGGCTCGATCTGCACAGGCGCGCGATGCAATGGCTGGCTGACGAGGGCATGACCGAAGCCGCTGCGCGCCACGCCCTCGCGTGCGGGGAGACCGAGACCGCCTACGCACTCGCACAGCGCAGCCTCCACGAAGCCTTGACGCAGGGGCGTCTCGTCGACGTGCTCGAATGGCTGGACTGGCTGCCGGAGACGGTGCTGGACCAGCATCCGCGTATGCGCCTTGCGATTGCGTGGGCGCTGGCAATGAGCGACCGTCACCAGGAAGCGCAGATCCAGGCTCAGGCCATATTGCGTAGCGCCGAGCCCGAGGAGGCGGTGCAATACGAAGTCGACCTTATCTTGAGCGCGGCGGCGTATTTTGCCGACGAACCCGACCGCGCGGCTCGCGTGATGGAGCGTTGGGGCGACACGCCTCCGACTGACGACGCCTGGCTGCAGCAGGTGCATGCGAACCGGCTTGCCGCGCGGGCAACGATGCTGGGCGAGTACGCCGCATCGCGCCATTTGCTGCGGCAAACGCCGCGTGGTGGATCCACGGTCGCCTGCCGCTACGTGAGCCGCTGGCGCGACTACATGACGGGCTTTGGCTATCTGCTTGAAGGGCAGATGCTGCTCGCCGAGCGCACCCTGCGCCCGGCGCTGGTCCAGGCGGACGACGATCTTGGCCGGCGACACCCTTTTTCCTGCATGATCGCGGCGCTGCTTGCCGCGACCCGGTTCAAACGCGGCGATTTCGACGAAGCTACTGCACTACTGGCCAACCGTCTCGACATCCTGGAACGGCGCGGCACGCCCGACGCGGTCATCGTGGCGTACCGGACGCTTGCGCGTATTGCCGCCGTCGCGGGCGCCGACCATCGGGCGCTTGACCTCCTGGGGACGCTTGACGCGATCGGCGCTGCACGCGGCACGCCGCGGCTTTGCGTCGCCAGCCTGACCGAGCAGATCCGGTTGCATAGTGGACGCTACCGTGCCGCGACATGCCGGACGCTTGTCGAACGCATCGACCAGATCGTGGCGCGGCACGCGTCGCCAGATGACCACGTCAAACGTCGCACGCTGCTTTTGCATCAGGACATCGCGCGCGCATATGCCGACATGGCCGCCCAGGACTGGAAGGCCGCCGGACGGAATCTGGCGCGCGCGCAGGCCGGCGCCGAGGCAATGAATCAGGGTGCCGTGCGGGTCGACGTGATGACGTTGCGGGCTTTCGTCCTCGATAACTGCGGGGAGCCCACCGCTGACCTGCTGAACGAGGCGACAGGCCTCAGTGAGTCATACGGAATGAAGCTGGTGCCGCTCGACCTGCACCCTGCCGTCGCCGGGTGGGCCAACGTTCCCGGAGGCAATCGTCAAACTCATCCGCACGCCGGGGTGTATCAATCCGCGACAGAGGTCGCCACGCCTGCGGCGGAGGGCACGAGCGGGCATCGTGCAATCCCCAGCATGACGCTGACGCCGAAGGAGCGTTCCGTGCTGGAACTGCTCACTCGCCACCTCACCAACAAGGAAATCGCACTCGCCCTGGGAATCGGCCAGGAAACGGTGAAATGGCATTTGAAGAATCTGTTCGTCAAACTCGATGTGACTTCACGCAAGCAGATTGTTTGTCGCGCACAACTCATGGGCCTCCTTCAGGATACGGCCCGGTTGAGTCCGGATTCGGCTGAATGAACAAACAGGCGGCGCCAGTGAATCCGGTATGACATGGTTGATTTTTCAAATAGACCGGATTCGACGTCCCCTTGCCTGCATGCCGTTAAGACCCTTAAGGGAAATCCTGACGACCTTTTCCCGGTCCAGAAAAATATAGATGTGAAATCAACCAGTTTTTGTCACAAATGCGCAACGCAGCGTGAAGTGGTGGGTAGCGCGAAGCGCGCGATGTTCTCCCGGGGTTCCCTGAAAGCCTTATGCAGCATGGAGAAGCGGTTCTTCGCCGGTACCGGAATTACGGGAAACCCGGCCCCCCTCCGATGGGGGGGAAAGATGCGAGACGGTTACGTATGCTCTCAATCTAACAGCAGCGCGGATCCACAGGGGCTTGCCGCGGTGCGTCAGATTGACCATCAATACGCCGGAGACCGCATGAAGTTAAAGATTACAGGGGCAGCAGCACTTCTCGCATTTGCAGGTGTCGCACACGCGCAGTCGTCAGTGACGCTGTACGGAACAGTGGATACGGGTTTGCTGTGGCAAAACACTGCAGCCGCAAATTTCCTCCCGGTCGCTTCAAAAAACCCTGATCTCGGGCACGTCGTCCGCCTGAAGGACGGCGGCATTTACTCGAGCCTCTTCGGCATGAAGGGCACCGAGGACATCGGCGGCGGCTACAAGATCAACTTCCGGCTCCAGGGCTCTTTCGATAGCGGTACCGGCAAGTTCCAGCTGAGCGACACGGCCGGTGCGACAGCCATGTTTAACCAGATTGCAACGGTAGGCGTATCGGGCGCGTTCGGCAAGTTCGACGCCGGTCGCCAGCTCGCTCCAATGGCTTACGCCCTCGCAGATACGGACGTGCGCAACGCGTGGTTCTTCGGCAGCGTCCTGACCGCGTGGCTCACGATGAACCAGCAGTCGGGCTGGACGGCAAACAGCACCAACGGCAGCATCGGTGCGCTGTATGACAGCAATGCGCTGGTCTACAACTCGCCCTCCTTCCATGGCGCATCGGTCGCGCTGGAATATGCTCCGGGCGGCGTGGCGGGTCACTTCCAGGGCGGCACGCGCGAATCCGCAGTGCTCAAATATTCGAACTACGGCCTGAATGCCGCAGCCGTCTACTACAACGGGCATGATGCCAGCCCGTACCCGTACCCGACTGCGGGAAACCCGGGCGCGACCCCGATCCCGGCTACGGGCGTGAACAACAACCGCTTCGTCTACTTCGGCGGGAAATACACGTGGCATGGCCTCTCGGTCTCGGGTTCGTTCAGCAACGGTCGCAACCCGGCGAACGAGAACGGCAACCTCGCGGCGGGCGTCGCCTCGGGTGATTTCGACATGTGGACGGGTGGCATCGGTTATCGTTTTTCGCCTGCATTCGAAGTCACGTCGGGCATCTACTACGTGAAGGACGAAAAGCATAACCAGAACCAGTCGGACGCCTATGTGCTCGGTGCCGACTACAGCCTGTCGAAGGCAACGACGCTGTATGGTCAGGTCGGCTACGTTTCCAACCGTGGCACGATGAACCAGACTCTCGTGTACGGCCAGCCGGTTGCGGTGGGCAAGAATACCGCCGCTGGCATGGTCGGCATCCGCCACTCCTTCTGAGGCGGAACGCCAGGCTGGCGGGTCGCAGATACGCCTTCTTCGGCATTCAAAGCCGCCTCGTTCGAGGCGGTTTTTTTATGTGCCGGATATGCCCGGCAACGTCTGGGCGAACACGTTCGCACGCCCTCCCAGCCGGCGCACGAAATGCTTGCGAGTTCAATCAGTGTATGATTTGCCGGCTCTCTGCCACCGGGGCGTTGATCGACTGGTCAGGCGAAGCAAGGAACGCGCGACTCCCCGCAATCTCACGTTACACTTTCATGACGACGGCCGATCCTACACCTGATGAATCCCTGACCTATCGGCTCAAGGCACTTGGCAAGATCGCCGACCGGATGAGCAGCGAGTTGTCCCGCGGAAAACTTGGCCTGCCCATGCCAGAGGCAATGATTATTGGCGTTCTCGGCGCCTTTGGGCCGCAAACCGTCATGGACATCTCACGCCGGTCGAACCTCGACAAAAGTCAGGCAAGCCGCACTACCGAGACGTTGATCGGAAAAGGACTGCTGTCGCGCACGGCGAGCAATCAGGATGGTCGCAGCGTCATCATTTCGTTGATGCCGGAAGGACGGAAGATTTTCAGGAAAATTGCCCCGATGGTGGAGACGCGGGACAAAGAACTCTACCGGTGTCTGAGCGAACCGGAGATGGACGCACTGCGATATCTGCTGGACAAGCTTCTCGAATCGCACGGATGGCAAGCCGAATAAGGCCTGTCACGCATACTCGCTGATGCATGACCAGCCGGTGCGAGACGCGCCTGCTCGACCAGCCCGCTGTGCGGGGGGTTACATCCGAACCCGCGTATCGCAACGACACTGGCTGGCCAGCCGGCGGTGAAGCCGACTGGCCATCGAGGTTACTGGGTGCCGAATGCCGGTTTCCCGACTGTCAGCTTGTTGTTCACCGAAGTCACGCCTGTTACTCCACCCGCGATTTCCGCGACTTTCGCGACCTGCGCAGCGTCTGATGCGGTTCCGTTCAGCGTGACAGCGCCGTTCTTCGCGGTGACACTGATATCGCCGGCGCTGATCTCCTTGTGCTTCGAGATGGCCGCATAGATATTCTTGCGCAGCGCGCGATCCGCCTTGCGGCCGGTCCCGGCCGGTGCCGCGCTGGACGCGACCATTGCGGAAGCACCGGCAGGCGCCGCCGCTGCACCGGATGCCTGGCCGCCCTGCGACCACGCGTTCATGGACATCGCAACGATGCACGTGCCGATCGCCAGCCTGAGTCCCCTGATTTTTTGCATTCACGTCTCCTGTTGTCGTGGGCCGGCGGCCCCGTAGATTGCCGGGCGCGAGCCCGGCGGATTCCGCTTTGACCGGATCAGGTTTTCGCTACCATGGTGGGCGACGTCAGGCCGTGAGGTAGTAGTCTTTAAACCTGTCCCTCAACTGGTTCTTGAGGACCTTGCCAGTCGCGCCGAGAGGAAGGGTGTCGATAAATACGACGGCATCGGGCTTCCACCATTTCGCCACCCGGCCGTCAAAGAAATCGAGCAGTTCAGCGCTTTCAAGCGCGCTCCCAGGTTGCTTCACGATCAGCAGCAGCGGGCGTTCGTCCCACTTAGGGTGCCTCGCGGCGATGCACACTGCACTCGCCACTTCCGGGTGCAGGCTCGCCACGTTTTCGATGTCGATCGAACTGATCCATTCACCGCCGGACTTGATGACGTCCTTGCTGCGGTCGGTGATCTGCATGAAGCCGTCGGCATCGATCTTCGCCACGTCGCCCGTCGGAAACCAGCCGTCGCATAGCGGCGACGTCTCATCGCAACCGAAATATCCCGTCGTCACCCACGGACCGCGCACCTGCAGGTCACCCGCCGCGCGGCCGTTCCACGGCAACGCTTCGCCGTCGGGGCCCACGATTCTCATGTCGATGCCAAACACGGCACGGCCCTGCTTTGCCTGGACCGCATAGCGCTGCTGCGTCGGCAACGACAGGTGATGGCCCTTGAAACTGCACACCGTGCCGACCGGGCTCAGTTCGGTCATGCCCCACGCGTGCAGGACATCGACGTGATAGCGCTCCTGGAATTCTGTCGTCATGGCGGTCGGGCATGGTGCCCCGCCGACGATCGTGCGGCGCATGGCAGTAAACGTCGAGCCACGCTCGGCCACATGCCGGAGCAGCCCCTGCCATACGGTCGGAACACCCGCGGAGAGCGTGACCTGTTCGGCCTCGATCAGCTCATAAAGCGATTTTCCGTCGAGTGCGGGCCCCGGAAACACGAGCTTGGCGCCGACCATGCATGCGATATACGGCAGACCCCACGCATTCACGTGGAACATGGGGACGACCGGCAGGATCACATCGCGTGCCGAGCAGTTCAGCGAGTCGGGCAATGCCGCTGCATAGGTGTGCAGAATCGTCGAACGATGGCTGTACAACACCCCTTTCGGATTGCCGGTGGTGCCTGACGTGTAGCAGAGCGACGACGCGGTGTTCTCGTCCAGAAGCGGCCACGTAAAGTCATCGCCGTGTCCGTCGATGAGGTCTTCGTAGCACATCAGCATGCCCGGCACATCGTGCGTGGCCGGCATGTTCGCGCGATCGGTCATCGCGACGAACACCTTCGGGCTCTTGATACGCGACGCGACGGACTCGATCAGCGGCAGGAACGTCAGGTCGAAGAAGATCGCGCGATCGTCAGCGTGATCGATGATGTAGGCAAGCTGATCGACGTGCAGACGCGGGTTGAGCGTGTGCAGGACAGCGCCGGAACCCGACACCGCAAAGTACAGCTCCATGTGGCGGTAGCCGTTCCATGCCAGCGTGCCGACGCGCTCACCCTCGCCGATCCCGATACCAGCGAGTGCATTGGCGAGGCGTCGGGCGCGTTGCGCCAGATCGCGATAGCGATAGCGGTGAATGTCGCCTTCGACCCGTCGCGACACGATTTCCTGCTCGCCGTGATGCCGCTCGGCGTGGGTGAGGAGCGAGGCGACCAGCAGCGGCTGCTGCATCATCAATCCATGCATGGGGTACCTTCCTGATTTATCTGATTTCCGCATTGCTGCGCGTGACACTGTGCCGGGGGCGCCTCGTCGACAGTGAGTTCGAGCGTGCCGCCGACGTTCCGGACGGGAATCTTTTGCAGATTCAGACCGTCCAGCCCCGGCATGCAACCGGTCACGACGTTGAAACGCAGGCCGTGCGCGGGGCAACGAAGCAGGTGCCCTTCGAGCTGGCCGCCCGCAAGCGATGCGCCGTTGTGCGGGCACGCGTTTTCGATGGCGTGGAGTTCGCCTTCGATGTTAAAGATCACGATGCTGCGGCCATCGACGAAAGCAAGCTTGCGCTGTCCTGGCGCGAGTTCATCGGCCGGCCCGACGGGTATTTGGCGCGACATCATCTGTTCTCCTGATCGCCCGTCGAGCGCAACATGGCATCCACGATTGCGCCGGGCGAGTATGCACCTGACAGCGACAGGGCCGAATTGATCACAAAATGCGGCACGCCACTCACGCTGTCAGCCTGCGGGGAATCTGGGCGTGCCATGCTGTCCCCGCGTCGCGCTGCCGCCAGGTGTTCGGCGAGATCTGCCGCATCGAGGCCGCACGCGAGGCCAATTCGCTCGAGCACGTCCGGGTCGCCAATATCTTCGCCGTCCATGAAGTAGCCGGTGAAGAGGCGGTCGATCAGCGGCGCAGGTGAAAATCCCGCGCCCGTGGCGACAGCCCACGCAACGAGGCCGTGCGCGGCCCGCGTATTGGGCATCACCTCGATCCTGTCGAACGCCAGCTGGACGCCAGCGGCGTGCGCGGCCTCCTGGACCTGTGCGCGCCGCGCTGCGACCGCGCCAGGACTTCCCAGACGATTCACATAGAACGCCTGATAAGGCACGCCACCTGCCGGCATATCCGGCAGCAACTGATGCGAGTGCCACCGCACCTTGACGGTGACATCCGGGCGCAAGGTGGCGAAGCGGTTGACGGCCGCGTCGAGATTGCGCTTGCCAATCAGGCACCACGGGCAGACAAAATCGAAGTGGACATCGACCGTCAGTGACGCGTTTCTATTGACAGGAGTGCCCTGCTTCGTTGTCCCGTTCATGTCAGAGAAGCTCACGAATCAGGGTTTCTGCCTGCGGCCACTCGCCGTAGCTGGCCGCCGGGTTCAGATGCCCAACCTCACCGAGGTCGACGAGGCGGCTGCCCCAGTCCGCGGCCATCGCCGCAGCACGATCGAACGCTCCCAGCGGATCGTTGCGGCTGGCGCCCAGAATGCTCGGGAACGGCAACGGCTTGCGCGGATGCGGCAGCCAGCCATTCGCTTCGAGCGCGTCGAGCGTCGGATAGCCGGCGGGCATGGGCATTTCCACGTCCGCGGGCGTCGCGAGCAACGCGCCCTGGATCGGGCGATGGTGGCGCTGCGCCCATTGCACGGTAATCATCACACCGGCGCTATGAGCGACCAGTACGATCGGGCCATCGATCTTCGCGATCGCCTCGTCCAGTGCCGCGACACGCGCCGCACAGCTGAGCTTGTCGTGCTCGAGCGGCGGCACCGAAGCTGCCTTGGGCAGGCGCGCCTGCAACAGCGTCTGCCAGTGTTCGGCGACGTGATCGCGCAGACCCGGCACGATCAGTACGGTCGGTTCTGTATTGAGAGTCACGATGCGGATCCCTTCAGGTTAGTACGGCCGGTCGCCGACAATGCCGGCGCGGTCCATCTTGCGATGGCACGGCGGGTAATCCATCACCGCGTAGTGCTGTGTGCTGCGGTTGTCCCAGATCGCGATGCTGTTCGGCTTCCAGCGCCAGCGCACCTGGTGCTCCGGGATATACGCCTGGCTGATCAGATAACGCAGCAGTTCGGACGCGCCCGGATTGGCGTCCTGACCGAAACGCACGCGCGCCGGCGTGTGGAAGTTCGTGAAGTGCGTCGTGAACGCATTGACGAACAGAATCTTCTCGCCCGTGTCGGGGTGCGTGCGCACGACCGGATGCTCCGCGTCGGGGTACTGGGCCTTCAGTGCATGGCGCTTCCCGATCGGCATCGCCGCACCGAAACTCGCCTCGATGCTGTGGCGTGCGCGCAAATCGGCGATCTGCTCCTTCACGTGCGCGGGCAGGTTCTCGTACGCGAGCACCATGTTTGCCCACATCGTGTCGCCGCCGACGGGCGGACATTCGACGCAGCGCAGCACGGCACCAAATGGCGGGGCTTCCCGCCACGTGGCGTCCGAGTGCCAGGAATTTTCGTAGCGGTCGTTGGGCTGGTCCGGCGACTTGTAGATACGCACGAGTCCCGGATGCTCAGGGTCGCTGCCCGCAACCGGGTGATCTTCCAGTTCGCCGAAGCGGCGCGCGAAACTGACATGTTCAGCGCGGCTGATGTCCTGATCGCGCAGGAACAGCACGCGATGTTTGACCAGGTTCGCGCGGATCTCGGCGAAGAGCCCATCGTCATGGATCGCATCGGCGAGCTTGACGCCGACCAGTTCAGCGCCGAGGGCGTTAGTGAGTTGTTCGACACGCATGGTGCCCTCCCTAGATAACGAAGACCGACGAGCCCGTCGTCCTGCGCGTTTCGAGATCGCGATGCGCCTGCGCGGCATCCTCGAGCGAGTAACGCTGGTTGATCTCGATCTTGATGCGGCCGGCCGCAACGTGGCCGAACAGTTCGGCAGCGAGGTCCGCTTTTTCCGCCGGGTCGGCGATATAGTCGGCGAGCGCCGGACGCGTCAGATACGGCGAGCCCTTCATTGCGAGGATCTGCGGGTTGAATGCAGGGATCGGGCCCGATGCCGTGCCAACGCAAACAATGAGACCGCGGCGCTTGACCGAATCCAGCGTGGCTTCGAAGGTGTCCTTGCCGACGCTGTCGAAAACGACATTGACGCCAGCGCCATCGGTCAACTCGCGCACGCGCCGTGCGACATCTTCATGGCTGTAGTTGATGGTGTAGTCGCAACCGTGCGCGCGGGCGACTTCCGCCTTCGCGTCGCTCGACACGGTGCCGATCACCGTGACCCCGAGCAGCTTCGCCCATTGCGAGACGATCAGCCCGACGCCGCCAGCGGCCGCGTGCAGCAGGACCGTGTCGCCGGCCTTGAAGTCATGGATGCGTCGCATCAGATACGACGAGGTCAGCCCGCGCATGGTCATGGCTGCAGCCGTTTCGCACGCGATGCCGTCAGGCAGCTTGATGAGCGGCGCGGCCGGGCACAGGCGCCCGGTGCTGTACGCGCCAAGCGTGTTAATGAAGCCTGTGTAGGTGACACGATCGCCCACCGCGACGTTCGTGACGCCCGCGCCCAGCGCCTCGACCACGCCGGCTGCTTCCACGCCCATGCCGGCAGGCAGTGGGACCGGATACAGGCCGGAGCGGAAATAGGTATCCGCGAAGTTCAGGCCGACTGCCTCATGGCGCAGGCGAACCTGCCCCGGGCCCGGATCGCCCACTTCAACGTCTTCGTAGCGCAGGACCTCAGGGCCACCGGTCTCATGAAAGCGGACTGCTTTCGCCATGATTCGTTCTCCAGGTTGTTTCTTGATCTGCTAAAAAGGATTACGCCTGCCGGAGGACCATCGCCTCCCGCCGCAGGCGTCTGTTACCGCATGACGTCCGGGTACTGCCGTGCTCCAGCGCGACGTGGCTAGTGCCCGGCCTGCTCACGCAGTGCGTTCACACGGTCGAGATCGCGCGCGTAGCTGCGACGGCCGATAGCGAACGCAACAGCTGCGAGCAGCGGTGCCAGCGGTACCAGCTGCAGGGCGCCGAGCAGGCCGATGCGGTCTGCGACGATGCCCGTGAGAATCGCCGCGGGGGCGAGGCCTAACAGGTTGTTCGCGAGTGTCAGCGTGGCGAATGCCGAAGCGTGGATCGACGGCGGCGTAAGGTTCGCTAGCATCGCGCCCGAAGGCCCCGTCGCGCCAGCACAGAAAAACATGCCGCAACCGATCAGGACGAGCTGAGCCGGGCCGCCCGGCAGCTGGAACGCCGTACCGAGCAGCACGCAGCACAACAGGCAGTACGCGATCGCGGCCATCCACTTTCTCTTTGCAACCTTTCTGCTGAGACGGTCGGCCAGGTTGCCGCACACGATCATGCCAAGGCCGGTTACCAGCACGAACACCGCGGCACTCATGGCCGCCTTGCCAGGCGCCATGCCGTAATAGCGGTTCAGGAAGCTCGGCATCCACGCCCACACGGCCGCCGGCACGAGCAGATGAATCCCGCTGCCCACGTAGGCGCAAACGACGGAGCGCGTGGAAAACAGTCCCTTCACCAGCGCGCTGAAACTCATGCGCACGTCAAGGTCGCCCTTCGTCGCGGCGCCCGGCGGTTGCACTGCCGCCAGCTTTTTCTCGGTGACAACGCAACGATAGACGACCACCAGCACGATACCGAGGCAGGCCATGGCGCCGAACGACCAGCGCCATCCGAGATGGGTCCCGACGGCGCCGCCGATCGCCATGCCCAGCACGGAGCCAAACGCGCCGCCCGCCATGAAGGTACCCGTGAGCGTGGCGCGCAGGCGCGCCGGAAAAATACTCAGGACGAGCGCGATGCCCACGCTGCCGTAGGCCGCCTCGCCAATCCCGACGAAAGCGCGCGCAATCAGCATCTCGCCGTAACTCGTCGAGATCGCGCAGCCGAGCGTCGCGAGACTCCACAGCGCCGCCATCAGTGCGATGCTCTTGACGCGGCCCCAGCGATCCGCCAGAACCGAAAGCGGAAAGGTCAGCACGCCAACCATCAATGCGACGACGCTGCTAAGCGAGCCGAGCTTCGTGTCGGAGAGGTTCCACGCGGACTTGATAAACGGAAAGACCGCGTTCAATACCTGACGCGACATATAGTCGGAAAGCAGCAGACCGATCGTCAGCGCGCAAACCACCCACGCGTAGACTGGAATGTCCGACTTCGTTACTGTAGTTTCGCCCGTCGTGGGCTCAGCGTGCTGCAAAAGCATTGTTGTCTCCATCACGTCTCTCGGCATCTCGTGCCTTTTGCCCGCAAGGGACCAAAGGGGCCGGTATGTGTGTCGCTTCCCGAACCGGGTCCGGGAGCCTCCTTCAACCACCCTGTTACGCTGCGCGCAGCGGCCGGTTCTTCACACCAGCCTTGCGGTTCGGTGCCATGCCGTTGGCCGCGAGCGTTTCATCGACTGTCTCGTACTGCACACCGATCTTGTAGATTGCGCGCGCTTCCTTGCCGCCCGCGATCTCACGACCCAGTTCGCGCGCCACACGCACGCACTGTTCGATCTGCTGCGCCGAAGTCATCCGGTTGCCGTGCTGGTCGATGATCGTGTCCTCGATGCCGCAGCGCGGATGCAGACCCATCGCCATCGCCATCATGTTGAACGGCAGCACGTTCTTCAGCAGCGACTCGGCCGTGAGCGTGCCGCCATCCGGCGCACGGTGCACGAAGTTGAAGAAGTTGTGCGGGTTCGGGCCGTCGAAGCCACCGCCGATGCCAATCCACGTCAGGTTCAGCGGACCCTTGTAGACGCCCTTGCGCACGAGGCGATCGAGCGTTTCGAGCGCATGGATGCCGGTGAGCTGGAAGTGCGGCTGGATGCCCGAGGCCTGCAGGCGGCGCAGATGCTCTTCCACCCACGCCGGGCCGGCCGGCACGGTCATTTCACTATATGCGGCATGGAGAAGCGGATTCGCAAGCGAAGTGCCTTCAAGGTACTCCGGATAGAGCAGTTCCATGATGTTCATCTGCGTGGTGTTGATCGCGACGGTCACCTGGTCCGGCCTCGGGTCGAGATCGGCCAGCATGTGACGCGTGTCGTCGGACAGCCACTTCGCGGCCTGGCCATCGTCTTCCGGTGCGAACGAAATCGAGCCGCCCACCTGGATGATCATGTCCGGCACGGCTGCACGCACGCCTGCAATCAGTTCATTGAACTTCGACAGACGCTTGGAGCCTTTGCCGTCCAGTTCACGCACGTGCAGGTGAAGCACCGTTGCACCCGCGTTGTAGCAGTCCACAGCCTTTTGAATCTGCTCTTCCATCGTCACCGGAATGTCTTCAGGGAAATCCTGGGGCATCCATTCCGGACCGTACGGTGCGACGGTGATGACTACCTTTTCCTGATTTTCGGGGTGCAGCGAGTCGTCGAGAAATTGCATCGTGTTCTCCAGATATGGTTGGACTTTCCACCTCCGCGCCAGAGCAATCCTGGACGCGACGGAAAATGAATCAGTCCGGCGAAGATACGGCAATCCGGCAATGCAGTTTTCGTTTTTGGTGACATTGTTTTATGATTCAACGACACCAGGCGTTAACACCAGTGCTGCGCATACGGGCCGCGCTCCGGCCAGAAAAGGAACGAAATCAGATGCAAACCATGGTGAGATCGTCGTCGATGCACGGCTATTTCGACGTGACGCGGCGGCTCGGCCTCAATCCCTATGAGCTTGTCCAGGAAGTAGGTCTCGACGCGGTGGCGCTGGCGAATCCCGATGACCGGATTCCGGCAGACGGCGCCTGCCGGCTGCTGGAAATAACGGCGGAAAGGGCGTCGTGTCCGACACTCGGGCTGCAGATTGCACAAACGCGCCAGCAGTTCGGTAGTGGAGTTGTCAACATTCTGCTTGCCCACAAGCGCACGCTACGCGACGTACTGCTGGCCGCTGCCCAATATCGACATCTGCTTAATGAAGCGCTGGGTATTCACGTCGAAACGACCGGCGATACGGTGACGATCCGCGAAGAACTCATTGCAGAACCAGGTACGCGGACAGTGCAGGCGATGGAGCTGGCAGTGGGCGTGCTCTCCCGTCATTCCAGCGCGCTTCTCGGCGCCCACTGGAAACCGCACAGTGTGCACTTCACGCATCTGGCTCCCGGTGACCTCGTTTTCCACCGCCGGTTTTTCGGATGCCCGATCACGTTTGAAAGCGATTTCAACGGCTTCGTCTGTGCGGCGGAAGATCTGGATTTTCCGAATCCGAATGCCGACCCCGTACTGGTCCGCTACGCGGAAAACCTCGCCAATCCGCTCAACGCGATGGCGGCCGATTCGATTGCGCTGGAGGTGCGCAAGGCGATTTATCTGCTGTTGCCTCTTGGCCAGGCCTCGATCGAACTGGTGGCGCGGCAGGTGAACCTGACAGTGCGCACGCTGCAGCGCCAGCTCGATTCGACCGGTTCCAGTTTCTCGGGCATCGTTGAAGAAGTGCGGCGTGACCTCGCCGTGCGCTACCTCCTTAACCCACGCTACCCGATCGGCCGGGTCGCCGCCCTGCTGGGCTACACCAACCAGGGGTCGTTCACGGTCTGGTTCCAGGGGCGCTTCCAGATGACGCCCCGTGAATGGCGCAATCGTCATAGAAGCAGCCCGTAGTTCTCTCAGGTCATACCTCCCCTGAAAGGGCCTGCTTGCCGCAGCACCGATCGCATTCGCGCCTGTTTTAGCTGCGCGCGAGCCTGTGTCCGCTGGCTCAGTCCAGTCGAAAGATCTTTACCGTGCTTGTCAGCAACCCGGTCTGCTGGTGCTGCAATTTCACCTGCTCGACAGTGGCCGCAACGTGCGCCGCATTTTCGCGGGTCGCTTCGTCGATGCCGGCAATATTGTCGCCCACCTGGTCGATGCCCGCACGCTGGGCGTCGGTCGCCTGCGCCATCTCGTGAACGATGGTAGTCAGACGCGTGACACTTTCCAGTATTCCCGCGATCGTGTTGCCCGCGCTTTCGACGAGCGTGTTGCCGGTCCGGGCACGATGGACGGATTCGCCGATGAGTGCACGGATCTCCTTGGCGGCGGCTGCACTGCGCTGCGCCAGAACACGTACTTCTGCCGCCACCACCGCAAACCCGCGCCCCTGCTCCCCGGCGCGGGCGGCCTCGACGGAAGCGTTAAGCGCGAGGATATTCGTCTGAAACGCGATGCCGTCGATCACGCCGATGATGTCCGTGATGCGTTCGCACGAGCGGTAAATCTCGCCCATGGTGTCAATCACGGCATCGATCGCCGCGCGCCCTTCGGTTGCGACTTCGCTCGCCGAACCCGCGAGCGCACGCGCGGAGCTCGCGTGGTCTGCGTTCTCGTGGACACTTTGCTTCAGTTGCTCCATGGCCGCGACGATGCCTTCGAGGGAGGATCGTTGCTGGTCGGTACGCTCCGAAAGGATCGCATTGCGCTCGCTGATGCTGGCGACCGCCTCCGCGACTTCGCGGGCGCTATTACGCACCTGCAGCAGCGTCTTGCGAACCATCCCGAGCGTCGAGTGAAAGGAGCAGCCCACGCCGCTAACAGGGCGGACCGGACACTCACTCAGCGTAATGTAGCCAGACTCGCGCCCAATGCCCTGAGCCATCATTTCGAGCTCGCCCGCGATCCGCGCGTCACGCTCCTGGCGCACGGAGATGGCCGCGAGAAACAGCGTCTGGAGCCATAGAAAGGCCCAATGCTGCGCCACCACATCAAGCCCTGTCCGCGGGAACGCACTCGCGTCCCAACCCCAGGCCTGGAAATAGTTGAATGCGAGTTGCTGCACGGATATGAATCCCGTGGCGAGCAGAATGACCCGAACGTCGCGGTAAGCGAGCAGCAACGACAGCAGGATGAACACCATGAAGTGAAACTCATCCTGCCCTTTCCCGATGTCGATCATCACGGCCGCGCCGCCCATGAAGGTAATCGCGGAAACCAGCCGGGTAGCCCGATGTCCGGGCATGGCAAACGCGAGGGCAGTCGATAAAAGCGCGAATGGCAGCCCGACTACCCAGGCCGGCCTGAGGTTGTCGAAGTGCCACCCGATACCAAGCGAACCCGCCAGCATGATCCAGTTGACGACCGCACAGGCGCGGTCCGCGCGTTCCCGGGCGGCCGCAAGAGGACTGTTGACACTTGCCGTACCGCCCCCCGAGGTCGGGTTCGAGCGCCGCGCGCTGACGTGGACTTGCGGCCCGGCGCTGGCTGCGCCTGTGAGACTACCTTGCATGTATCGACTCCTGAAATTCCGCTAGACAGGGCCAGGGTCGCTGACGGCGACACGATCAGCGACCCCCTGCGTCCGGGCGGCGAACCGCGCGCCTCTTCGTGACATTTAACGGAAATCATCCGCAGACGCTGTATAGGGGAATTCCACAAGTTGATATAACAACCATTTTGCTTGCTATCTCAACCTTATCGACACTGCAGCATCTTTCGTACTTTTTGCACCTTACAAGCGGGGGGATGTGGAGAGGTACAGTCAGAACGGGCTGGCGAGGCCCCGCTTCTGCCCTTCCATTGCCGTCAGGAAGCAGCCTTTCGAGCCGGGTCCTTCGATGTGAGAGCCGCCCTGGCAACGCGTTCCTGCGTCGTCGCCTGTTTTCGTGCGGCAGGTACTCCGGGGTGATCGATGAGATAGACCGAGCGATCTTTCGCGTCCTTGATCCACGCCGGCGCGCGCGCGTGGCCGCTCCAGGTGGCGCCGGTCTTGGGGTCGCGATACCTCGGCGGCAGCTTTGCAACCGGGGCCGCCTTCACCTTCTCCGCTGGCCTCGTCTTCCTGGGTGGCTTGATTTCTTTCGCACCCGGGCGGCTGAAATCGACACCCGCACGCCTGAGAAGCCTGACTGCCGGTGACTCGTCGGTGGTAATCGCCGTTTCCGCAGCGCGCTTCGAGGCCATCGCCCTTTTCGCGTTAGCCATCGCTTTTGGAGCCGCCGCGCGCTTGTGCGTCGAAGGCTCGCCCAGTTCGTCCGCGGAAATGCCAAAGCGCTTCATTTCGATTCGAATTCTGGCGATCGCTGCCTCGCGCTTCTGGCTCTCCACAGCCTCCTGTTGCAGCCGCTTTATCTCTGCCTGGATTTCGTCGTAGGACCTCACTGCACTTCCCCCACGTTGTTTTTGGTGCCGGAATTATAGGTTTGAATTCGTGATCGGGGTAAAGCCTCCATCTACCGATCGTGTCGAACCCCGTCGACAAGGATGCTTACTGAAACGTTGATTTATCAACCATATTGAAAGGAACAGGAGGAATCGGACACCGGGCTATGCATGTGCCCAAAACCGGCATCAATCACTCCCTCCGCGCCCCGAATCAATCTACCAGACCTGAAACAGCGGATTTCATTTCCGAAATCAAAGGTGTCCGCGCCGCCGCGAGATCCCTCGAACAATCAATTACTTACAGAAATCAGACGCACATGGCCCAATCCTTGCACTTGCTTAACCTCACTTCGGCACGCGCACTCGCGTACACGCTTTATCGCCTTGACTCATCGGCCACGCGGCACAGGCTGTCACCAATAAACCCATCTATCCTTTATACGGCGATGACTCACACTGAACGAAAAGACGTAGACACCCGGCCCGTCGCGGCAGCCGGCTCCCACCATGACCGGACCGACGCGACGCAAAACGGGCGATGTGCGAAGGACCGGGCTCAAGCCACAACGAACTGGGCGTGGGCGCGCGATACGGCTCACTATGACTGGATGAATTCACACGCCCCTTTCTTCGAGCGTTCCTGAGCCCGCGTGTCAGGCCCGCCTGTTTGCGGAAGTGTGAAGCACTATCAGTTTCCAGCCCTTTTCTGGTGCGTGGCTGGTCCGTTATCCGAGAGATGAGACAACTCCATCATGGCCTTTTCACCGATCCGTTCATTGCTGATTGCCAACCGGTCCGAGATCGCGATCCGGGTGATGCGCGCGGCCGCCGAGATGAACATTCGCACCGTGGCGATCTACTCAAAGGAAGACCGGCTCGCGCTGCACCGCTTCAAGGCTGACGAAAGCTATCTGGTCGGCGAAGGCAAGAAGCCACTTGCAGCCTATCTGGATTTCGAGGACATCCTGCGTGTGGCCCGCAAGGCCAACGTCGACGCGATCCATCCCGGGTACGGCTTTCTCTCCGAGAATCCCGATTTCGCGCAGGCCGTCATCGATGCCGGCATCCGGTGGATGGGTCCGTCGCCCGCGGTTATGCGCACGCTCGGCAACAAGGTCGCCGCGCGCAATGCGGCGATCGCGGCCGGCGTGCCGGTCATGCCCGCCACTGCACCGCTTCCGCAAGATCTGGACAAGTGCAGGCGTCTTGCCGCGGGCGTGGGCTTTCCGCTGATGCTGAAGGCAAGCTGGGGCGGCGGCGGGCGCGGCATGCGGGTGCTCGAACGCGAACAGGATCTCGAAACCGCGCTGCCTGCTGCCCGGCGCGAAGCGCTTGCGGCTTTCGGCAATGACGAGGTGTACGTTGAAAAGCTCGTGCGTCACGCGCGCCATGTCGAGGTGCAGGTGCTGGGCGACACGCATGGCAACCTCGTCCATCTGTACGAGCGAGACTGCACGGTTCAGCGACGCAACCAGAAGGTCGTCGAACGTGCCCCTGCACCCTACCTGGACGCCGCCACCCGCGCAAATCTGTGCGAGTCCGCGTTGCGCCTGATGCGCGCGGTGGGCTACAGCCATGCGGGCACCGTTGAATTCCTGATGGACGCCGACTCCGGCCTGTTCTATTTCATCGAGGTCAATCCCCGCATTCAGGTCGAGCACACGGTGACGGAGATGATCACCGGCGTCGACATCGTGAAGGCGCAGATCCGTATCACCGAAGGTGGCAGGATCGGCATCACCGACGACGAAACCGACGAATCCGGCAACATCCTCACGCGCGCCGCCGGCGTGCCCGCGCAGGCGGCGATCCCGCTCAATGGTCACGCACTGCAATGCCGGATCACCACCGAAGATCCGGAGAACGGCTTTCTGCCCGACTACGGGCAGCTCACGGCCTATCGCAGCGCCGCCGGCTTCGGTGTACGCCTCGATGCGGGCACCGCGTACGGGGGCGCGGTCATCACGCCCTACTACGATTCGCTGCTGGTGAAAGTGACCACGTGGGCACCCACCGCGGTTGAATCGATCCGCCGCATGGACCGGGCATTGCGCGAGTTCCGTATCCGCGGCGTGGCTTCGAACCTCCAGTTCCTCGAGAACGTCATCAATTACCCGGCGTTTGGCCGCGGCGAGCTCACCACCCGTTTCATCGATACGACGCCCGAACTGCTGGCCTTCACGAAGCGCCGTGACCGCGCCTCGAAGCTGCTGCGATATCTGGGTGAAGTGACTGTCAACGGGCACGCGGAACTGGTCGGACGGACGCTGCCCGCGTTGCCGCTGGCGAAACCTGTTTTGCCACGCGTCGACAGCAGCGGGCCGGTCCCCGCCGGTACACGGGACCGGCTGCGCGAGCTGGGCGCGGAGAAATTCTCACAGTGGATGCTGGACCAGAAGCAGGTGCTGCTGACCGACACCACGATGCGCGATGCGCACCAGTCCCTCTTCGCCACCCGCATGCGCACCGCCGACATGCTGCCGGTCGCGCCGTTCTACGCGCGCGAGCTGTCACAGCTGTTCTCACTCGAGTGCTGGGGCGGGGCGACCTTCGACGTCGCACTGCGCTTTCTGAAGGAGGACCCATGGGAGCGTCTCGCGCAACTGCGCGAACGCGTGCCCAACATTCTCTTCCAGATGCTGTTGCGCGGCTCGAACGCGGTCGGCTATACAAACTACGCGGACAACGTGGTGCGCTTCTTTGTCCAGCAGTCGGCCAGCGCGGGCGTCGACGTTTTCAGGGTGTTCGACTCGCTCAACTGGGTGCGCAACATGCGCGTGGCGATCGACGCGGTATGCGAGAGCGGCGCGCTGTGCGAGGGCGCGATCTGCTACACAGGCGACCTCTTCGACCCCTCGCGCGCGAAGTACGACCTCAAGTACTACGTAGGCATTGCCCGCGAGCTTCAGCGCGCAGGCGTGCACGTGCTGGGTATCAAGGACATGGCCGGCATCTGCCGGCCCCAGGCCGCGGCCGCGCTCGTGAAGGCGCTCAAGGAAGAAACCGGCCCGCCCGTCCACTTTCACACGCACGATACCAGCGGAATTTCCGCCGCCTCGGTGCTGGCCGCGATCGGCGCGGGCTGCGACGCGGTCGACGGCGCACTGGACGCCATGAGCGGACTGACGTCCCAACCCAATCTGTCCAGTATCGCCGCTGCCCTGTCAGGCAGCGAGCGCGACCCGGGCCTGGACCTCGAACGGATGCACGAGGCGTCGATGTACTGGGAGGGCGTGCGCCGCTACTACGCGCCGTTCGAATCGGAGATCCGCGCCGGCACGGCCGATGTGTACCGGCACGAGATGCCAGGTGGCCAGTACACGAACCTGCGCGAGCAGGCGCGCTCGCTTGGCATCGAGCATCGCTGGACGGAGGTCTCCCGCGCCTATGCCGACGTCAACCGGATGTTCGGCGACATCGTGAAGGTCACGCCGACCTCGAAGGTGGTCGGCGACATGGCGCTGGTGATGGTCGCCAACGACCTGTCGGCGGCCGACGTATGCAACCCCGCCAAAGAAATCGCTTTTCCCGAATCGGTTGTCTCGCTTTTCAGGGGCGAACTGGGCTTCCCGCCAGATGGCTTTCCGGCAGACCTGTCGCGCAAGGCGCTCAAGGCCGAGCCACCCGCGCCTTACCGGCCGGGGGACCAGATTCCGCCTGTCGATCTCGAAGCAGCGCGGGCCGATGGCGAAGCCGCGTGCTGGCAGCCGCTCGACGACCGCCAGCTCGCGTCGTACCTGATGTATCCGAAGCAGGCGATCGAGTACTTCGAGCACCTGCGGACGTACAGCGATACCTCCATAGTGCCGACGCCTGCCTTCCTGTATGGCCTGCAACCGCAGGAAGAAGCGGCGATCGATATCGACCCGGGCAAGACCTTGCTGGTCACGCTGCAGGGGCAGCACGCCGATGCCGAAGACGGCATGGTCAAGGTGCAGTTCGAACTGAACGGCCAGTCGCGGACCACCCAGGTCAGGCGGCGCACTACGGTGCAGACCGGAGCCGTTCGCGAGCGCCGGGCCGCCGCGGACCCGTCGAATCCATTACACGTGGCCGCGCCGATGCCGGGCTCGGTGGTTACGGTCGCCGTGCAGCCGGGCCAGCGCGTGAGCGCCGGCAGCACGCTGCTCGCGCTGGAGGCGATGAAAATGGAAACGCACATCGCAGCCGAGCGCGATTGTGAAATCGCCGAGGTGCGGGTGCAGGCCGGCGACCGTGTTGCCGCCAAGGATCTTCTGATCGTGTTGAAGGACGCCTGAGAAAACGTCGCGCCATCGGTTCAGGCGGGTCCGGCCCCTTCATTCAGTAACAACTATATGAGAGACAGATGAACGAAATCGGCGGTTACGACTTTGAAGACCTGGAAGCAGGCATGAGCGCCAGCTTTGCGAAAACCATTACGGAGGCGGACATCCTGCTCTTCGCGGCCGCATCGGGCGACATCAACGCAGTTCACATCAACGAGGAGTTCGCGCGGACCACGCCGTTCAAGGGACGCATTGCGCACGGGATGCTGTCCGCGAGCATGATTTCCGCGGCCCTCGCCGGGCGCCTGCCCGGCCCGGGTACCGTGTATGTCGGACAGAACCTGCGTTTCAAGGCACCGGTCCGGGCCGGCGATACCGTGCACGCAACGGTCGCCGTGAAGGAACTGCAGCCGGAAAAGAGCCGCGTCGTGATGTCGACCGTCTGCACGGTGGCGGGAAAAGTGGTGATCGACGGCGAAGCGGTCGTCATGGCGACGTCCCGTGCGCGGCGTGTGGCCGAATGCGCGGACGGTGCCGGAGAGCCTGCAATCACGAGTGAGTCAATCGAGGCGCAACAATCATGCCGTTAAACGTACCCACTGAATACGTACAGGGATTCATCACGTCCGGCCAGCAGTTCTGGCGCGCCATGGCCGCTCTGGACGCGAATGGCGTTCCCCCCGACGACACGTCCGCTGCATTGCAGCCCCTGAAATCGCTCGCCGCTCCCGTGGCGCTGCTCGAAGCGCATTCGGCGTACTGGCCACAACTGGCGACCGTCTGGACCCGCACCCTGGTGGGCACGATGGGCGCGGAAACCGAGCCCGTGATCGCGCCGGAGCGGGGCGACCGCCGCTTTGCTGCGGAAGACTGGCACAGGAGCGCCTGGTATAGCCTGCTCAAGCAGAACTACCTGCTCAACGCACGGTTGCTTGAAGACATCGTCGATGCAGTCGCCACGACCGAAAAGGACAAGCGGAAGTTCAGGTTCTTCACGCGCCAGCTCATCGATTCGCTGAGCCCGGCCAATTTCGCCGCGACGAATCCCGAGGCGCTCAAGCTCGCGTTCGAATCCAGCGGCGAAAGCCTGCGTGACGGCTTCACGAACCTGCTTGCCGATATGCAGCGCGGCAACATCTCGATCACGGACGAGACCGCTTACGAGATCGGCCACAACGTGGCTGCTTCGCAAGGCTCGGTCGTGTTCGAGAACAATCTGTTCCAGTTGATCCAGTACGCTCCGCTCACGGAGAAGGTCGCGAAACGCCCGCTCCTGATCGTGCCGCCGTGTATCAACAAGTTCTACATTCTCGATCTGCAGCCCGAAAATTCCTTTGTGCGCTTTGCCTGCGAACAGGGCATGACCGTGTTCATGGTGTCGTGGCGCAACCCGGATGCCACGATGACGCAAACGACGTGGGACGACTACGTCGAACACGGTGCATTGACGGCGCTGAACGTTGCGCAGTCAATTACCCGCGCCGACCGGGTCAACGCGGTGGGCTGGTGCGTAGGCGGCACCATTCTGTCGTCGGCCACGGCGATCGCGCGGGCACGCGGTGAAGACAAGGTGGCAAGCCTCACCTTACTCACCACGATGCTGGATTTCGGGGAACCCGGCGAGCTGGGCGTCTTCATTGACGAAGCGGGCGTCGCACAGCGCGAGAGCGCGATCGGGCAAGGCGGCCTCTATTCCGGCAAGGAACTCGGGTTCACGTTCCAGACACTGCGG
Organism: Paraburkholderia gardini; assembly: GCF_907164575.1. GTDB lineage: Bacteria > Pseudomonadota > Gammaproteobacteria > Burkholderiales > Burkholderiaceae > Paraburkholderia > Paraburkholderia gardini. The sequence continues at coordinate 44,542 of NZ_CAJQYY010000007.1, read as the reverse complement.
GCAAACGACCTCATCTGGCCGTACGTCATCGGCAATTACCTGAAGGGCAAATCGCCGCCGGCATTCGACCTGCTGTACTGGAACGCCGACAGCACCAATCTGCCGGGGCCCATGTACACCTGGTATCTGCGCAACATGTACCTCGAGAACAACCTCTGCAAGCCGGGCCGCCTGACGATGTGCGGCACGCCCGTCGACCTGGGGAATATCGACACCCCGACCTACGTGCTGGCAACCGAAGAAGATCACATCGTGCCGTGGCGCTCGGCTCATCGATCCACGCAACTGCTTGGCGGCCCGACGCAGTTCGTTCTCGGCGCGAGCGGCCACATCGCCGGAGTCGTCAATCCCGCGTCGAAGAACAGGCGGAGTTTCAAGGTCAGCGACGATTCGACCGCCGATCCGGATGCGTGGCTGGCTTCCGCCGAAACGCGGCCGGGCAGCTGGTGGAACCACTGGATCGAGTGGCTGAAGCCGTACGCTGAAGCATCGGTCAAAGCGCGCGTGAAGCCTGGAAACACCGTTCACAAGGCGATCGAGCCGGCCCCCGGACGCTATGTGAAAGTGCGCACCGCATAGTTCGCACCCCGCTCGGGATCTGCAAGGCCGCGAAGCGTTTGCCGCTTCGCGGCCTTTTAGCATCGGCTTGATGCCTTGCACTGGCGTACGCGCGTGCCGGCGCCCAGACCCCTGACAGAAACGCCACGGCGGCATTATTTCCGCAGTGGCGTTTCTGTCCGTCTGCACGGCGATGGCCTTCGCGCTTAACGCGCCGCGCCAGTCGACTTGCGCAACTTCGCGACATCGTCCGGCGGCACAGCCGGTGCGTTGTTGTTCCAGCCGGCCCGGATAAACGTCAGTACGTCGGCGATCTGCTGGTCGTTGAGTACGGGCGCGTACTTCGGCATTGGATACGGCGCCGGAATACCGCCGACCACCAGATCGCCCGTGCCGTTCAACGTCACGTTGACAAGCGACGACGCGTCTTTCTCCAGCACGTTCGGATTGCCCGCCAGCGGCGCGAGCATCGGCGCGAAGCCCCGTCCGTCGACGCCGTGGCAGTGCATGCAGTACGCCGTATAAACCTTCGCGCCCGGATCGTTTGCTGGCCGGTTCAGCGACACCTTCGTCGCCTTCGGGTCATACGCATACTGCGCGCCGCCGTAGCCGCCCGCGGCCGGCAGCGACTTCAGATACCGCGCCATCGCGCTAACGTCGGTATCGTTCATCGCCTGAGTGCTGTTGTTGATCACGCTCGTCATGGAACCGAACGCGGACGCGTGCGCGTTCGCACCGGTCTTCAGGAACGTCGCGAGATCCTGTTCCGTCCAGCGGCCGAGCCCGACGTTATGCTCGCCCGTCAGGTTCGCGGCAAACCAGCCGTCGAGCAGACCGCCCGTCAGGAACGCGCTGCCGCTTTCGTCGAGTGCCTTTTCCTGGAACGCGAATCCGCGCGGCGTGTGACACGATCCGCAATGTCCCAGCCCCTGGATCAGATAGGCACCGCGATTCCATGCGACGTCCTTGCCCGGTTTGTCCTGGTACATGCCGCTTTTCAGGAACACGAGATTCCACAGCTTCAGCGGCCAGCGCATGTTGAGCGGCCATTTGATATCCGGCTCGCGGTTCGCCTGCTTCACCGGTGCAACGCCGCTCATGAAATACGCGTAGAGCGCGTGCATGTCGTCGTCGTTGATCTTCGCGTACGACGGATAAGGCATCGCCGGATACAGGTTATGACCATCCTTCGCGACGCCTTCACGCATCGCGCGCGCGAAGTCTTCCCCGGTATAGCGGCCAATGCCGGTGTCCGGGTCGGGCGTGATGTTCGTCGTATAGATCCGGCCCATCGGCGTGTTCATCGGCAGACCGCCCGCGAACGGCTTGCCGCGCGGCGCCGAGTGACACGCGATGCAGTCGCCGAGCTTCGCCAGGTACGCGCCGCGTTGAACGAGCGCGTCGTCGGCCGCATGCGAGACGAACGGCAACGCCATGCCCAGTGCCGCGGATAACGCTTTGAGTGTGATATTCATCGACGTTCTCCGCTCAGGCGGTCTGCAGCTGGTTGCCGACCGGCAATTGCCGGATCCGCTTGCCCGTCGCTGCAAAGATCGCGTTCGTCAGCGCCGGCGCAAGCGCCGCCGTACCCGGTTCGCCGATGCCCCCGGGCGCCTCGGTACTCCTCACGATGTGGACGTCGATCGGCGGCGTCTGATCGATGCGCAGCATCCGGTAATCCGTGAAGTTGTTCTGCTCGACGCGGCCATCCCTGATCGTGATTTCGCTGTAGAGCGCCGCCGTGATCGCGAAGATCACGCCGCCCTGTATCTGTGCCTCGACCGTATCCGGATTCACAACCATGCCGCAATCCACCGCGCACACCACGCGCCTGACCGCGACTTCGCCCTTGTCGATCGCCACGTCGACGACCATCGCAAGGAAGCTGCCGAACGCATGCATCACCGAAACGCCGCGCCCCTGGCCTTGCGGCATCGCGCTGCCCCAACCGGCCGCCTGCGTGGCGACGTCGAGCACGTTGCGCGCGCGCGGCGACTTGCCGAGCAGGTCGCGACGATATTTGACGGGATCGATCTTCGCCTGCGCGGCAAGTTCGTCCACGAAACTTTCGACGACGAACGTGCCGCGCGTGGGTCCCACGCCGCGCCAGAACGCGGTGGGCACGGCGTGCGGCTCCTGGCGCACATAGTCGATGAGCTGGTTCGGCAGGTCGTACGGCAGGTCCGAGGCCACTTCGACGGCATCGGGATCCAGGCCGTTTTTAAACGCCGGTGGCGCGAAGCGGGCAAGGATCGATGAACCCACGATGCGGTGCTGCCACGCAACCGGCTTGCCGTTCGCGTCGAGGCCCGCGGAAATCCTGTCGTAGTAGTACGGGCGGTACATGTCGTGCTGGATGTCTTCCTCGCGCGTCCACACCACCTTGACCGGCACGCCGAGCTGCCTGCCGATCTTCAGCGCCTGCGTCGCCATATCGAACTCGAGCCGCCGCCCGAAGCCGCCGCCCAGCAGATGGTTATGGACGGCAATCTTCTGCGCCGGCAGGCCGGTCACGGCCACGGCCGCATCGACGATGCGCGTCGGCACCTGTGTGCCGAGCCAGACATCGCAGCCATCGGGCCGCACATGGACCGTGCAGTTGACCGGTTCCATTGTCGCGTGCGCGAGAAACGGTTGCTGATACACCGCATCGACGCGCGTCTTCGCGGACGAAAACCCGCTATTCACATCGCCGTCCTTGCGTGCGACGGCACCCGTGCGCTGCGCGGCGTTCGCGAGATCGTCGACAATCTGTTTCATCGATATCCGCGCGCCCGCGCCCTCGTTCCACGTGATTTCGAGCGCCTGCACGCCGCGCTTGACGGCCCATGTGTGGTCGCCGATCACGGCCACGCCATTGTCAAACTTCACCACCTGACGCACACCCGGAATCTTCCTCGCGTTCGTATCGTCGACGCCCGCGAGCGTGCCTCCGAATACCGGGCACGTCGCAATGGCCGCATAAACCATGTCGGGCACACGTACGTCGAGACCGAACACCGCCGTGCCATCCACCTTCTCTGGCGAGTCGAGGCGCTTTGCGCCCGTGCCGACCAGCTTGAAATCCTTCGGATTTTTAAGCTGCACGTTTTGCGGCACGGGCAGTTTCGCCGCCGCATCGACGAGATCGCCGTACGCGATGCTGCGGTTGCTGTCGGGATGCACGACCTTGCCCGCCTGCGCGTGACAGGTCGCGGGATCGACCTGCCATTGCTGCGCGGCCGCGCTGACCAGCAGCACGCGTGCGGTGGCGCCCGCACGCCGCATCGGTTCCCACGCGTAACGGATCGACGTCGAGCCTCCCGTGAGCTGGCCGCCGAGCAGCGGATCCGTGAAGAGCTTCGCGTCCGGTGGTGCGTGATCGATCGTGACGCTATCGAGCGGCACTTCGAGTTCCTCCGCGATCAGCATCGGAATCGACGTGTACACGCCCTGGCCCATTTCGACCTTGGGAATCACGAGCGAGACCTTGCCGGTCCGGTCGATCTGCACGAACGCGTTCGGCGCGAATACGCCGTCTTGCGGCGTCTCGACGCCGTCGCCGCCGATCACCGATTTTCGTGACGCCTGATCCTGGCTTGCCGCCGGCAGACTGAAACCCAGCAGCAGGCCGCCGCCTGCTGCCGCGCCGACCGTCGCACCGAACTTGAGAAACGTGCGACGGGACACGCCGTGCGGATCCTTTTCGCGCTTGCCGTCGTTTTTCGCATCGAGCAGTCCTTGCGACATGTCACGCCTCCTTCGCTGCTTGCCTGATGGCCGCGCGGATGCGGTTGTACGTGCCACAGCGACAGATGTTGCCTGTCATCGCGGCATCGATATCGGCATCGGTGGGATTGGGGTTCGACGAGAGCAGCGAAGCCGCGGACATCACCTGTCCGGACTGACAGTAGCCGCACTGCACGACATCGAGCTGACGCCACGCGGTCTGCACTTTCCTGCCCGCGGGCGTGTCGCCGACGGCTTCGATGGTCGTCACCCTGCGCTCGCCGATTGCCGCGACCGGCAGCACACATGAGCGAACCGCGACGCCGTCGAGATGGACGGTGCAGGCACCACATTGGGCAATGCCACAGCCAAACTTGGTGCCGGTCAGCCCGACGAGATCGCGCAACACCCAGAGCAGCGGCATATCGGGTGGTGCATCGACGGTATGAGTCTGTCCATTTACGGTAAGCGTTGTCATAGGCGGCTCCGGATTGTGGGGCTATTGTTTTGGATGGGACAGGAATCGCGCTGGCAAGCCGGAATTTATTCCGTCGGCCATCGCTAATACGGGACTATGCTGATGAACAGCGCGAGGACCAGCGTCTGGCACTCAGTGGGACAGCAATGAACGGCGATGAAGGAAGAGGCGAAACGATTGTAGCGCCGACTGAAATTGCGTGTTGGCCGTCTGTCAGCGCGTGTGCCGGCAGGCTGGCAGAATCGCCTGACGAACTGAAAGGAGAGAACGATGAACGAAGCGCGCGCGATTCAATTCCTGAACACCATTCGCAAACCGTTGTTGTCGCTGCACAAGGCGATTCTCGACCACGAGCGTGCGTCGTATGAGAAAGACTTCGGCCCGGTCACACCGGCGGCGTTTCTTCAGGTGCTGATCAACGGCTCGGGCTTTCGCTGGATCACGCCGCTCTCGACGCTCATCGCGAACATCGATGAAGTCGTCGACGACAAGGAAGCCACACCCGCCGACAGGACGGCCGCCGCGGAAGCGGTTATCGCCCTGTTCGCGCCCGGCGACCCGAACGCGGTGTTCCTGCCGCGCTATCTGCCATTGCTGCAGATGAGCCCCGACCTGTTGCACGCGCATGGGCAGGTCGCGCAGGCGCTGCGCGAGGCGGCGGACAGGTAGCGCACGGCCAGCGGTGCGGCGTTCGCGTCAGGCAAAAGCTTTTACGACGATGCGTGCCGCGGCAGCGAGTACGTCGCTGCGCGACTTCGCGTCCCTGTCACGCTGCGTGAAATAAGTCACGAGCACGATCGGCGGTTTTGCGGGCGGCCACAGCACGGCGAGATCGTTGGTCGCGCCGTAATCGCCCGTGCCGGTCTTGTCGATCACGTCCCAGCCCGTTGGGACGCCCGCGCGAATCCGCTCGCCGCCCGTTGTATTCGCGCGCATCCACGCCTGAAGCTGGTTGCGCTGCGGCGCGCCCAGCGTATCGCCAAGTGCGAGGCGCTGCACGCTTGCCAGCATCGCGGCCGGTGTCGTCGTGTCGCGCGGGTCACCGGGAATTGCCGTGTTCAACTCCGTTTCCCAGCGGTCGAGGCGGAACGTTTCGTCGCCGGTCGAGCGCGCGAATGCCGTGACCGCGGACGGCCCACCCACGATTCTGATCAGCAGGTTCGCGGACGTGTTGTCGCTATAGTCGATGCCGGCCGCGCACAGTTCGGCAATCGTCATGCCTTCAGCGACATGCTGTTCGGTAACCGGCGAATACGCGACGAGGTCGGCCTTCGTATAGCGCACGCGCTGTTGCAGAAACCCGGGCTCCTTCGCGCTGCGCGCGAGGATCGCGGAGACGATCATCACCTTGCACGTGCTGCAAAACGCAAAGCGTTCGTCCGCGCGATGCATCAGCGTGGCGCCATTCGCCGTATTCAGCGCCGCGACGCCAAGGCGCCCTGCTGCCGAGGTTTCGAGTGCCGCCAGTTTCGCCTCCGGCGAAGCGCCTTTCGAAGCACCGGTTGCCCACGAAGAACAGGCCGCGATGAAAGGGGTGGAAGCAGCCGCGAGCAACAGCCCGCGACGGGAGGATGAATGAGTCATGGCTGGATGTTTGCCGGAATGGTCATGGTGCGTTTCGATTGCATGATCTCGTGAAGGTTCCCCGCTAGCCAGGTGCACGCCGGCGGGTCCCGAATATCCTCACCATTGTTTTTTCAACCTGAAGCGGCCGGATTCCGTGCGTCAGGTCGCGCAAAGGACGTTTCGCTATTGACAACGTCATCATCATGCATTTCAGACTGCGCTAAATCCCCTTGTTTCAGGGGATTTTATGCGTCGTTCACTTGTTTGAACCGCTCGATGGCATTGCTTGCGCAAGAATTCGCCCGCTTTTGTCGCGATTGTTTCAGCGCAGCGTGCAATCAAAGGTGAGGTTCTGCGGGAGGTCTCCCGATGCGTCTCGTCCGGTCCGTTGCTAGCGCAACGAACGGCTTCGCGGCTTTGCACCGCTGGCTTGTGCGACATCGTTCAGCTTGCGCCACAACGTCGTCTTGCTGATGCCGAGCATCTCGCACACCTGGTCACGGTCGCCATTGCATGCGTCGAGCGCGGCGCGAATCTCGTCGGCTTCGACGCGGCGGCTGCGCTGACGCAACGTCAGGCTCGCCGCTTCGCGCGATGCACGCTCGAACAGTTCGGGTGCGATAGAACGCAGCACATCGCCCGTCAGTTCAACTGCATCCGGGTCCGCGAGTTCGACCGCGATCCGTTCGATCACATTCTGTAACTCGCGCACGTTACCGGGCCACGGATGTTCGCTTAACGGAACACGAACCGCGTGCAGCACTTTCGCCGCGTCGGTGACGTTGTGAATCTGCCGTGCCAGACGCGGCTCGCGGCGCGCAGTCTGCACGAGCAGTTCAGCGGCGAGCGGCAGAATGTCCACCTGCCGTTCGCGCAGCGGCGGCAGTGCGATGTTCAGAATATTGAGCCGGTAATACAGATCGGCGCGAAACTCGCCGGCGTCGATGCCTTCTGTCAAACCACGATGCGTCGCCGCGACGATACGCACGTCGATGCGCGTCGGCTCCGTCGAACCGAGCCGCACGACTTCGCGTTCCTGCAACACACGCAACAGACGGCTTTGCAGCGGCAACGGCATTTCGCCGATCTCGTCGAGAAAGAGCGTGCCGCGATGCGCCGCTTCGATCAGGCCCGCCTTGCCGCCGCGTCGCGCGCCGGTAAACGCGCCCTCTTCATAGCCAAAAAGTTCGCTCTCCAGCAGCGCTTCGGGAAACGAGCCGCAATTGATCGCGACAAACGGAAAGTCGCGTCGCGCGCTCGCCTGATGGATGCTCTGCGCCACCATCTCCTTGCCGGTGCCGCTTTCACCGCGAATCAGAACCGTCGCTTCCGACTGCGCGTAGCGTCGCACGAGGCTGCGCACCCGCTCGATGGCCGCGCACTCGCCGACGATGTCATCGAGCGTGTAGCGCGCGGCGAACTGTTGCGCGCGCTGCCGCGACCGCAGCGTCCGGTCGAGCCGTTCGACCGCGCGCGATTCCTGGAACGTCAGCACAGTGCCACTGGTGACGCCGTTATCGGCGAGCGGACCGCGATGCACGACATAGCTCACGCCGCGCACCGTTTCCAGCGATTCGCCCTCGGCGTCGGGCACGGCGTTGGCGATATCGGGCGCGAGATCGAGCAGCAGCTTGCCGGCCGCGGTGGCGGGATCAATACCGAGCGTGAGCGCGAGGCGCTGGTTGATCGCTTCGACGCGCCCCTGCGCATCGAGCGCGACGACGCCGTCGCGCAGATGTTGCAACACGCTGTCGAGCCGCTGCCGGCGCACCGCTTCGCGCCAGGTGGCTTGCGCGACATCGAGCGCGTTATCGAACGCGGCGCGCACCGAAGCACGCGAATACAGAAACACCGCGCCCATGCCGGCTCTCGCGGCGAGGTCGGTGACGAGCCCCGGCCCGACCACCGTTTCGACGCCGCGATCGCGCAGATCGAGCACGCACGTTTCCGCGTCCTGTGCGGATTCGTAGGAGCCGAACACGACGTCGATACCGTAGGCGGAAACGAAACGGCGCAGCTCGCCAGGCGTTTCGCCGTGTGTGACGAGCCCAACCGATGCGCCATCGCGCCGCGCGCGCGCCAGCGCATGCATGACGTCGAAGCCGGTCGGTGCGACCAGTACGACCGGCACGTTGACGCGCGCTTTCAGGTACGTCCCGTTCGATCCGGCGGCAACGACGATGTCCGGACGGTTCGCGCCCGCCGCCGCGATTTCGTTGACGGCGTCTTCGAAGCCACGTGAGATAAGCCGCAGATCGGCGCGGCCATCGTATTCACCCGCGATGTCCCGGTACAGGTCGCGCAGCTTGCTGATACCGATCGCCCACATGCGCGGACGCGGGCCGGATACGGGAAGCGGCATCATGATCGCTCGGGTTTCGTGGCGTCGAAATTCATCCTGAGATTATGCATCATACTTCATCGATGAAATTTTAAATTTCATTTATGAAATCACACGGTCAAACCGCGAATTAGCGATCGTCTTTTAAATCAATGGTTTAGCGCGTTTTCATGTGACTGGCCCGTTCCTTGCTGTACAGGGTCCAGTCATGGTCAAGGAGATGTTGTGAACACAGGAAATCCAGCAGGCGCCGGCGCGGCGTTCCGCGCCGCAGTTGCCACTGAACAGCCGCTGCAGGTTGTCGGCGCGATTACCGCCTACGCGGCGAAGATGGCCGAGGCCGTCGGTTTCAAGGCGGTCTATCTGTCGGGCGGCGGCGTCGCGGCCAATTCGCTGGGCGTACCCGATCTCGGCATCAGCACGATGGACGACGTCCTGATCGACGCCCGGCGCATCACCGATGCAACGAACCTTCCGCTGCTCGTGGATATCGATACCGGCTGGGGTGGCGCGTTCAACATCGCGCGCACCGTGAAGTCGTTCATCAAGGCGGGCGTCGCGGCTGTGCATCTGGAAGACCAGGTCGGCCAGAAGCGTTGCGGCCATCGTCCGGGCAAGGAATGCGTGTCGAAGGAAGAGATGGTCGATCGCGTGAAGGCCGCCGTCGATGCCCGCACCGACGACCAGTTCGTCATCATGGCGCGCACCGACGCCGCCGCGGTCGAAGGCATCGATGCGGCGATCGAGCGCGCGGTGACGTATGTCGAAGCCGGCGCGGACATGATCTTCCCCGAAGCAATGAAATCGCTCGACGACTATCGCCGCTTCAAGGCCGCGGTCAAGGTGCCGATTCTCGCGAACCTGACCGAATTCGGCTCGACGCCGTTTTTCACCACCGCCGAACTGCGCGACGCGAACGTCGACATCGCGCTCTACTGCTGCGGCGCGTATCGCGCGATGAATGCAGCCGCGCTCAACTTCTACGAAGTCGTGAAGCGCGACGGAACGCAAAAGGCTGCGGTGGAAACCATGCAGTCGCGCGCCGATCTGTACGACTACCTTGGCTATCACGCGTACGAAGACAAGCTCGACGCGCTGTTTGCCGGACAGAAATAATCAGGACCTTGAGGACGACACCATGAGCGAAGCAGATAACAGCGCGCCTGCAGCCGGCGCATTCAAACCGAAGAAATCCGTCGCCCTGTCGGGCGTGACGGCGGGCAACACGGCGTTGTGCACGGTCGGCAAGACCGGCAACGACCTGCACTACCGCGGCTACGACATCCTCGACATCGCCACCACGTGCGAGTTCGAGGAAATCGCGTACCTGCTCGTGCACGAAAAGCTGCCCACGCAGGCTGAACTGGCGGCCTACAAGACGAAGCTCAAGGCATTGCGCGGCCTGCCCGCGAACCTGAAGGCCGCGCTCGAATGGATTCCCGCGTCGGCCCATCCGATGGACGTGATGCGCACCGGCGTCTCGATGCTCGGCACCGTGCTGCCCGAGAAAGACGACCACAATCTGCCAGGCGCGCGCGATATCGCCGACCGGCTGATGGCGTCGCTCGGTTCGATGCTGCTCTACTGGTATCACTACTCGCACAACGGCAAGCGTATCGAGGTCGAAACCGACGACGATTCGATCGGCGGCCACTTCCTGCATCTGCTGCACGGCGTCGCGCCGTCGAAGTCGTGGGTCGAGGCGATGCACACGTCGCTCAATCTTTACGCCGAGCATGAGTTCAATGCATCGACCTTTACCGGCCGCGTGATCGCGGGCACGGGCTCGGACCTCTATTCGGCGATCACCGGTGCGATCGGCGCGCTGCGCGGCCCGAAGCACGGCGGCGCGAATGAAGTCGCGTTCGAGATCCAGTCGCGCTACCAGACGCCCGATGAAGCCGAAGCGGATATCCGCCGGCGCGTGGAGAACAAGGAAGTCGTGATCGGTTTCGGCCATCCGGTGTACACGATCTCGGACCCGCGCAACAAGGTGATCAAGGACGTCGCCAAGAAGCTGTCGAAGGAAGCCGGGAACCTGAAGCTCTTCAGCATCGCCGAGCGGCTCGAAACGGTGATGGCCGATGCGAAGAAGATGTTCCCGAATCTCGACTGGTTCAGCGCGGTGTCGTATCACATGATGGGCGTGCCGACGGCGATGTTCACGCCGCTTTTCGTGATCGCGCGAACCGCGGGCTGGAGCGCGCACATCATCGAGCAGCGCATCGACAACAAGATCATCCGACCCAGTGCGAATTACACCGGTCCGGACAATTTGCCGTTCGTGCCGCTGGCAAAGCGCGGCTGAGCGAGCGGGCCCATCGGCGGCGCAGTGAAAGCGCCGCATGTTTCTCCTCCATCGCGTGCACGACGCGCGACGCGATGAAGTTGGGCCTTGACTCGCTCAACCCACGAGTCAAGGCTGTTTTTTTACCCGGATATTTCCGGACGCTGCAACTCGCGCCCGGTGTACCACCTGACCACAAGACACCATGAGCCAACACATCTCCAACGTCCGGCCCGAACCGGATCAAGTTCTCGTCGATATCGTCGATTACGTGCTCAACTACACGATCGACAGCACGCTCGCGCTCGAAACAGCGCGTAACTGCCTGATCGACACGCTCGGCTGCGGACTCGAGGCACTCACGTACCCCGCCTGCACGAAACTGATGGGACCGATCGTGCCCGGCACGATCGTGCCGAACGGCGCGAAGGTGCCGGGCACCTCGTTCCAGCTCGATCCGGTGCAGGCCGCCTTCAACATCGGCGCGATGATCCGCTGGCTCGACTTCAACGACACGTGGCTCGCCGCTGAATGGGGCCATCCGTCGGACAACCTCGGCGGCATTCTCGCCACCGCCGACTGGCTCTCGCGCAACGCCATCGCCGCGGGCAAAAAGCCGCTGACGATGAAAGACGTCCTGGTCGGCATGATCAAGGCGCACGAAATCCAGGGCTGCATCGCGCTCGAAAACTCGTTCAACAAGGTCGGGCTCGATCACGTGCTGCTCGTGAAGCTCGCCTCGACCGCCGTGGTCGGCCAGCTGATCGGCCTCACGCGCGATGAGCTGATCAACGCGGTGTCGCTCGCGTTCGTCGATGGCCACTCGCTGCGCACCTACCGTCACGCGCCGAACACGGGCTCGCGCAAGTCGTGGGCCGCGGGTGATGCGACCTCGCGCGCCGTACGTCTCGCGCTGATCGCGAAGACCGGCGAAATGGGCTATCCGTCCGTGCTGAGCGCTAAAACGTGGGGCTTTTACGACGTGCTCTTCAAGGGCAACGCGTTCCAGTTCCAGCGTCCGTACGGCTCGTACGTGATGGAGAACGTGCTGTTCAAGATCTCGTTCCCGGCCGAATTCCACTCGCAGACTGCCGTGGAAGCCGCGATGACCCTGCATGAAAAGCTGCGTGCAGCCGGCAAAAAAGTCGAGGACATCAGCAAGATCACGATCCGCACGCACGAGGCGGCGATTCGCATCATCGATAAAAAGGGTCCGCTGAACAATCCGGCCGACCGCGATCACTGCATCCAGTACATGATCGCCGTGCCGCTGATTCACGGTCGCCTGACGGCAGCCGATTACGAAGATTCGATCGCCCAGGACGCGCGTATCGATGCGCTGCGCGACAAGATGGAATGCGTCGAGGACACGCAGTTCACGCAGGATTATCACAACCCGGAAAAGCGCTCGATCGCGAACGCGCTCACGGTCGAATTCAGTGACGGTTCGAAGTTCGACGAGGTCGTCGTCGAATATCCGATCGGCCACAAGCGGCGGCGCACCGACGGCATTCCGCTGCTGGTCGAGAAGTTTAAAACCAACCTCGCCCGACGTTTCCCGGCGAAGCAGCAACAGGCGATTCTCGACGTGTCGCTGGATCAGGCAAGGCTCGAAGCCACGCCGGTCAATGAATACGTCGATCTGTATGTGATCTGAGCGCGCTGAAACCAGGCAGCCAGGCTACACCATCAGGCAACGACAGACAGCCCCGGCAAGCGACTTGCCGGGGCTGTCTTATTTTGCGTCGTCAGGGTTTGAACGAAACAATGCGCCTAGCCGCGCCCTTGCGGCAGATACGGCATTGGATCGATCGGCATGCCGTCGTGACGCAGCTCGAACAACACGGAGACACGTGTGTTGTTCTCGTTGCCCATTTCGGCAATCTGCTGTCCCTGATGCACGATGTCGCCCGTTTTGACGAGCAGCTTGCGGTTGTGCGAGTAAGCCGTCAGAAAGTCCTTGTTGTGCTGGACGATGATGAGACTGCCGTACTCGTTGAGCCCGGTGCCGGCATACATGACCTTGCCGTCGGCGGCCGCGCGCACGGGATCGCCGGCATTGCCCGCGATTTCGATACCCCTTGTTTCACCCGCCTGGAACGGCTCGACGACGACACCCTGCGCCGGCCACGCCAGCGCCACGCTCTTTGCGGCACGCCTGGTCTGCGCTGCCATCGCGCGTGAATCCGCGGAACTCGCCGGTGCGCGCGCAGCGACCGGATTGCCATTCGCATCGACAGTCGTGGTCACCGTCTGCTGCGTGACGATGCGCAGCACCTGCCCTTTCTTCACGTGCGCCGAAGCGTTCATCCGGTTCCACGCCAGCAGATCCTTCACGCTGCAATTGTTCTTCTGCGCGATGCGAGCCAGTGTGTCACCGCGTTTGACCCGGTAATGGATCGTTTTTGTCGTCGTGACGGTGCGGGTGGTAACCGCATCGCTTGCTGCCTGCTGCGCCTGCGTGGCTGCATCGGATGCCTGTGCGGCAGCCGCCGCGGCCTGCGCGCTCGCGGCCGCGTTATCCGCCGAAGCACCTTGCTGCCCGACGTTCGCACAACCGCTGATCGCCACGGCGACCCACAAACCGGCGAGACCCGTTTTTGTCCTGTCGAAGCGACTTCTCAACATGTTCGACTCCTGCGTCTTTCAGTAGCCACGCTTTTCGTACGTTGCGCAGAAGGCATGCATTCACGTAATGGCGTCTTATACGGACGGCACAATGGAAAACCCACATCGTTGAGTCCGCAACCAGCTTGCGCCGGTCCGCGCATGAAGCGGCCTTCTCATTCTCGCAACAGGGAAAGACTCCTCACACGAAAAGGGCCAGATTCACGATTAGATTTCACGCAGCATTGTAATGGTCGCTTCACAATCTGCGCGCTGTCCGAACAACTCGATACAAATGCTTACGAAGCGAATATTTCGACCGGCTGAAGTCGATATCGCCGCAACCTGGGCGCGAAAACGGACATCCGCCGGACGTGGGGTGCGATCGTGGCCCCGTGACTCGTCCAGCACGGCGCAACCGTTCAGGTCAGAAACCCGCACGGCGGCTGGCACGACCGCCTCTTTCTTAACGGCAGCATGCTCACGAACTTGAGGGAAAGCTTGAATACGCGCGGCTTTCAGTCGGGTTGCCACGCGATGCCGCTTGAGCCGCATCGCGCATGTTTCAACCGCACGCGCACCCGAACGCTTCGCGCATTGAGCGGTGCCTGCAGGGCTCGTTAAGCGATTTGCCCGGACCTGCTAACATCGGCGGGTTGTATCACGCGCTGAAACCGCAGTCGCGCCGGGGAATTTCCGTTATCAACCCGGCCGGTTTCATCGGCCCGGCAGCCGGTTCACGACTGCCTGCACAACCAGCTTTCCCCGCTTTTCGTGGCGCTTCGCGCCTTGCGCGCCATTCCGGCCGCGCAGGCAACGCACGCGATACCGGTTCTCCTTATTCAGCAAACCTCATGCTGGCAACCACGCATCTCGCGTGCGTCCCGCATGAGGTTGTTCTGGCAACACTTATGCAAACGTCACAGCACCGTCTCGTCGAGCTTGATTTCTTTCGTGGGCTCGTGCTGCTCATCATCGTGGTCGATCACATCGGCGGCAGCATCCTGTCGCGCTTCACGCTGCACGCCTGGGCGTTGTGCGACGCCGCGGAAGTGTTCGTGTTCCTCGGCGGGTTCGCCACCGCAACCGCGTATGCCGCGCTCGCCGAACGTCGCACCGATGCCATCGCCCGTAACCGCTTTCTCAAACGTTCGCTCGAGATTTACCGTGCGTTTCTCGTCACCGCAGGCCTGATGCTGCTCGTCAGCGCGATGATGGTCGCGTTCAGCGTCGACGCGCCGAACCTCGCCACGAACGATCTCGATGACCTGATCAATGCGCCGCTTGCGTCGCTCGGCGACATCCTGCTGTTCCGTCGTCAGCCATATCTGGCGTCGGTGCTGCCGATGTACGCGTTCTTCGCGCTGATGGTGCCCGTCGTGCTGCCGCTCGCGCGCGGCAAGCCGTGGCTGCTGCTCGCGGGCAGCGTCGCGCTGTGGGCCGGCGCGCCGCATCTGGCCGGCTGGCTGCCGGGCGTCGGAAACACACCGTGGGACTTCAACCCGCTCGCGTGGCAGCTGATGTTCGTAGTGGGCCTGATCGCGCGTTGCCAGCCGGTCTGGCAGCGCGTCGCCGCGTGTCGCTGGGGCTGGATCGTCACCCTGCTGGCCGCGGGGGTCGTCGGAGCGGCGGCGTACTACAAGCTCGCCATCGCAACGGCGCCACTCGCCCCGGGCTTCAAACAGAATCTCATGTGGCTGCGTGTGCTGAATTTTCTGGCGATCGCATGGCTGGTCGCCACGCTCGTACGCTTCGGCTGGACCGGCAAGATCGCGCAAAGGCTGCCGTGGATCAGTCTGATCGGCCGCAAGGGCCTCGTGTGTTTCGTCGCGGGAACCGTGATTTCGCTCGTCGTCGATTCGCTGCTGTATCAGGCAACCGATGGCCTGCTCGACGTCCCGCTCGGCCTCGCCGCCGATGCGATCGCGGTCGTCTCGCTAATGCTCGTCGCGTGGGCGGCGGAGCCGGTTTCGCGGTTCATCGCGTCGTGCGCGAGCCGCCGGCCCGCTCGTGCGCGAGGCATCGCAAACCTCGCGCGCGCATCGGGCACGGCGCGAGCCAATCGATACGACTAGCGCGCCCAGTCGTTCCACAGCACCATCAGCACGGTCATCAACGCCGGGCCGATAAAGAGACCGAGCAGGCCGAACGTCTCCGCGCCGCCCAGAATGCCGAACAGCACGAGCAGAAACGGCAACCGTGTCGAGCCGCCAATCAGCACGGGCCGCACGAAATGCTCCGCGACGAACACGACGACGAAGCCGACCGCCGCCAGGCCGATCGCACCCGCGACCGAGCCTTGCACGAACAGCCAGAGCGCCGCGCAGCAGAACACGATGGGCGCGCAGAACGGCAACATCGCCGCGATGGCGGTCACGAGTCCAAGCAGCGCCGCGTGCGGCACGCCGACGATCGCATAGACGACTCCGAGCAGCACACCTTCGCCGAGCCCGACCACCACGAGGCCCGTTACCGTGCTGCGTACCGCGCCGGCCATGCGCTGGATCAGCCGCGCGCCTTCCGGGCCGAACGCGCGCCGCGCGCCCGTGAGCAGCGTATCCGACAGCTTCGGACCGGCCTGCAGGATCATGAAGAGCGTCACGAGCATGAAGCCGAACACGACGAGCACATGCGCCGCACGCGCGCCGAAATGCCGCCCGAAAGTCAGTACGGCCTCGCTGTGCAGGCCTTTCATCGCGGCCGAGCCGCGCAGCGGCTGTTCCAGATTCGTCTGCCACCAGCCCGTGATCTGGGCGACGCCGAACGGCAGATGGTTAACGAAGTCCGGCACCGGAACGCCGTTTTCCTGCGCGTCGCGAAACCATGCAAGGACATCGTGCGCCTCGTTGAGCGCCTGCGCGATACCAAGCCCGATCGGCAGCACCACCAGCAGCGAGACGGCCGCGGTGAACACGAACGCAATCACCGTCGTGCGGCCCTGGAACAGGGTGTGGCTTTCCACGCGTCTGAGCAGCGGCCAGAGCGCGATGGCGATCACGCTCGCCCAGACCACGGCAGGGATGAACGAACGCACGATCCACAGCGCTAGCAGCACGAGCGCTACGTACAGCACCTGCAGCCCGATTTTCTGGGCTTTCTGGCGACTGGATTGCGGGTCGGGCGATGCGGGCAGACGCTGGTTCATGAAGCCTCGATGCTGGGTTGAATAACGACGGACGATGCGGCCTGAGGGGAAAACGCCTCCGAAAGCGCGACGCACGAAGCGATCCCGCATCTTAAAGGATGCCCGGCGCGAGCCCGCCCGTCGACAGTGAAGCCGTCTCGACCGGCCACCAGACGCCGGCTGGATGTCGCGCCCGAAACAACACAGCGTTGCAAAAACATGCCATATCGCGTGAAACGGGGCGTCGTTCCGTCCCGCAAGGCGACCGTGGCACCATTGTTGCTAAACATGGAACGGTGTTTCAACGTATGCACAATGTTCTTCCCGCGCGCGCGGGACTACATTCGGGCACACCACACAACGGAGCCGACCATGCAGACCCTAGCGTCCTTACCTCTGAGCGGAACAGAAGGCGTGCACATCGAGATTCTCGAGCGCTCCGACACGACGCTGGTCATCCGCTGGGTCGAGCCGGGCCGCTGCCATTACGGCGAGCAGCGCTGGCGCCGCCGCTCGGCGCACACGTCGGGCACCTGCGCGCTGTCGCGCAGCAAGATCCGTCGCGGCGATGCCGTCTTCAAACCGGCTGAGCGCCCCGCGCCTTCGAACGCAGCGGCCATGATCTCCGCCGAAATCCTCGGCAACCTGCTCGACGCCTGATCCGGTTTCATCGCGCCCCTGGCGACGGCAGGCCGATCGCGCGGGCACGGTGCTTCGCCGGCGGCAGGTTCGCCAGCGACTGCGCCTCTACGAGCGCCTCGATGCGCGCCGCGATATCGGCGTCGAACGCGGCGGCCTTCGGGCCCGATGTATCGACGTGCAGCAGCATCTGCTCACCGGCAGCCACGGGCACATCACGAGCGTCGGTGAACATCTCCAGATAGATATGCAGCCGCTTCGTGTCGTGCGCGAGCACGCGCACATCGACGCGCACCGGCGCATCTTCCTTGATCTCGTGCAGATAGTTGACGTGCGCCTCGAGCGTATAGATCGACCGGGCGCGCGCCCGGCGCGTCGCATCATCGAGTCCGATCCGCTCGATCAGCACGTCCGCCGCGTAACTGAAAAGCAGCAGATAGAACGCGTCGCGCAAATGGCCGTTGTAGTCCACCCATTCGGCGCGGACCCTGTCGCGATACACAACCAGCGGCGTTTCGTCGGGCATGGGATTTTCCTGTTCTGTTCCAGTCCGGGTCGCGATGAATCGCCCGTCAGCCACATCGTAAACGGTCGACGGCATGCGTTGCAGCGGGGCACGTCTTTTCTGCCATCCGGCGATGCCCGTACGCGCGCATCAACGGACGCCGGCGCCTCGCTCGCATTTGATAGCGCGCAAGGCGGGCGATTGCGGCGAGCGCCCGTGTGCGGTACCGTGAGACGGATCGCGCCGGCGGCTCACGCGCATCGCCGGCTTCACCGCACCGCATCATCCACGCAACGCCGTTTGGGACGGGACCATGGCAGAAAACGATCCGACGCTATCGATTGCTCCGCAACAATTCTCCACCGACGTCATGCTCGAAAAATACGCCAAGGGCGACGAGCAGACGGTCGACGACGTCTACCGGCGCGTCGCGCGCGGCGTGGCGATGGCGGAGCCGGAAGCGCTGCGTCCGGTGATCGAGGCACGCTTCGTCGACAACCTGCTGCACGGCGCGCTCGGCGCCGGCCGCATCATGAGCGCGGCGGGCAGCGGCCTCGCGGCCACGCTGATCAACTGCTTCGTGCAGCCGGTCGGCGATTCGATCCAGGGCGTCGACGACGAAGGTCTGCCCGGCATCTACGTCGCGCTGTTGCAGGCCGCCGAAACCATGCGGCGCGGCGGCGGCGTCGGCTATAACTTTTCCGCGATCCGTCCGCGCGGCGCGCGCGTTCACACCACCAGTTCCTCGGCATCCGGTCCGTGCAGCTACATGGATGTGTTCGACGCGTCGTGCCGCACCGTCGAAAGTGCGGGCTCGCGGCGCGGCGCGCAGATGGCCGTGCTCGACTGCGATCACCCCGACCTCATCGAATTCATCGAAGCCAAGCATTCGAAGGGACGCTGGAACAACTTCAACGTGTCGGTCGCCGTGACGGACGCGTTCATGCGCGCGGTCGAAGCCAGCGCGCCGTGGCAACTCGTGCATCGCGCGGAGCCCTCGCCCGCGATGCGCGCGGCGAACGATCTGCGCCAGCGCGACGACGGCTACTGGATCTACGCCGAGAAACCCGCGCGCGAAATCTGGGACAAGATCATGCGCTCGACGTATGACGTCGCCGAACCGGGCGTCGTGTTCGTCTCGCGCATGAACGAGGACAACAACCTGCGGGCGATCGAAACGATCCGCGCCACCAACCCGTGCGGCGAGCAGCCGCTGCCGGCGTATGGCTGCTGCAATCTGGGGCCGCTCAATCTCACGCGTTTCGTTATCGATCCGTTTGCGCAGATGCACGGCGGCACGCCTTCGTTCGACTGGGAAGCGCTCGCGCACCGCACGCGCACGCAGGTGCGTTTTCTCGACGACGTGCTCGACGTCACGCTCTGGCCGCTCGACGAACAGCGCGACGAGGCCGCGGCGAAGCGGCGTATCGGCGTCGGCCTGACCGGTCTGGGCGACACGCTCGTGATGCTCGGTCTTCGTTACGACGCGCAGGAAGGCCGCGATTTCGCGGCCCGCGTCGCGCGGCTGATGCGTGACGAGGCGTATCGCGCGTCGGTCGAACTCGCACGCGAGCGCGGCGCGTTTCCGCTCTTCGACGCGGCCCGCTATCTGGAAGACGGCACCTTCGCGTCGCGCCTGCCGGAGGACCTGAAGGACGCGATCCGTCGCCACGGCATCCGCAACAGTCACCTGCTTTCCATCGCGCCGACCGGCACGGTCAGCCTCGCGTTCGCGGACAACGCGTCGAACGGCATCGAGCCCGCGTTCTCGTGGACTTACACGCGCATGAAGATCATGGCCGACGGCAGCCGTCAGCAGTTCGCGGTCGAAGATCACGCGTGGCGTCTCTACCGCGAACTCGGCGGCGACGTCGGCACGCTGCCCGACTATTTCGTCAGCGCGCTGGAGATGTCCGCGCGCGACCATCTGGACATGATGGCGGCCGTGCAGCCCTTCGTCGATACGTCGATTTCGAAGACGGTGAACGTGCCCGCCGATTACCCGTTCGAGGATTTTGAGGGCCTCTATTTCGATGCGTGGAAAAGCGGGCTGAAAGGGCTCGCCACGTATCGTCCCAACGAGACGCTCGGTGCCGTGCTGAGTGTCACCCCCACCGGGACGGACACGCCCGACGAAGTGCCCGGCGCGGCGGATCTCGACCCGCTGCGCGTGACGCTCGATCATCGCCCGAGAGGCGAGCTGCCCGCCATCATCGAAAAGGTCGAGTATCTGACGCAGCTCGGCAAGAAGTCGCTGTACGTGGCGGTATCGTTCATCGAGGTCACCGGGCGCATTGCCGGCGAGGAAGTCACCATCGAGCGGCCGATCGAAATTTTCATCCCGGCCGGCCAGCGCGACGATTCGCAGCAATGGATCACAGCCACGATGCGTTCTCTGTCGCTCGCGGCGCGCGGCGGGTTCATCGCACGCAATCTGCAGGACATGCGCAAGGTCTCGTGGGATCGCGGCCAGGTGCGGCTCGGCGAAGTGCTGCGCCCCGACGGCCATCGTTCGCCGCGCTGGCACGATTCGGAAGTCGCGGCGCTCGGCTACGCGATCCAGCAGATCCTGCACCGTCGCGGTTTTCTGGACGCGGAAGGCAACCAGGTGCCGTCGCGCCTGCTCGCCCGCCTGCCACGCGGGCAGATGGTCGACACCACGCACGCGGCGATGGCGAATGCGCCGCGCCGCGAGCCCGGCGCGGATTCCGGCGCCGATGCCAGCATCACAGCCAGCGCACCCGCATCCGCGCCGGCCATGCTCGGCAGCAAGTGCGACTACTGCGGCGCGAACGCCGTCATCCGAAAGGACGGCTGCGATTTTTGTACCGCCTGCGGGGAAATTGGCGCGTGCGGGTAAGCGGATTTATCAGGAACCTCGCGCTGATGTGGGCCGCACCATAAAATGAAATATCCGCAGCATAAAATGAAATGACCAACAGCATAAAATGAAATATTTCATTTCGTGCAATGTTCAAGCAAATGTCCGTCCCGCGTCCGCCTGTTTAGCAGGCGGGCGCTTTTAAATCGGCTTCCATCTAACCGTCATCACCGTTGCCGCCCACTCGACCGCAGATGCACGTACAGTGCTCGGCTAGGATTTTCGGTATTGCTGAACTGTCGAGATCGATCTGCTCACGGATAATGCTGGGAAACCTAATTTGTGAGACTGGGCCGCGTTTCGTGAGACTGGATTTACCAAATTAGCGGGACTGCCCGGATTGGCGGTCGCTTCTCGCGGGATTCGCCGGTTCGGCTTTCCTGTGGGCAGGAGGTCGAACTATCGTGCTGGTACACGTTTAGTGCGACGGAAATGTGCGCGGGTAAAACACTGCGTGACGTTGAAGGGCAACCACCTTTACAATCCAATGCCGCCCCCCAACGGAGCTTAATCGGGCCCGCGTTAACGTAGGCTTCTCACGAGGTATCCCCGCGCGCTCGGCATCACTTAGCAGCGCATATCCGCAATGATCGCGTGATACAGGAGAAAGACGTACGGGGGCGGCACCTTACGATAGAGACGAACCGGGACCGAATGGCCAGCATTCCCAACTTCGACGCGATCACCGAGTCGGCTGTCCGCAGCAACATAGGCTTCTTTTCGCGCCGCGTTCTCGGAATCTCATACGACCGCCTGAAGGCGATCATTTACCCGCGCGCGCCTTACCGTAGCTTTATCATCAAAAAGCGCGACGGCACGGCGCGGCTCATTCACGAACCGCGCAAGCGCTTGAAGATCCTACAAGAAAAGGTTCTTGCGTTTTTGGACGAACGCTCCGGTCCGGTAAAGCCCTCAGTGCACGGCTTCGTTCGCAAGCGAAGCATCCTGACGAACGCGCGGGTGCACTGCTCGCCGAAGACCCAGCACCTGCTCAACATTGACTTGGAAGATTTCTTCCCCAGTATCACGTTTTATCGAGTTAGGGGCGTGCTGCGGAAGCATCCGTTTAACTTCTCGCACGAGGTGGCTACGGTCATCGCCCATCTCTGCACGCTCGACCGGACGCTGCCGCAGGGCGCGCCCACCTCGCCGTTTTTCTCCAACCTGATCTGCCGGTCGATGGATCGCGACTTGACCGAACTGGCGCGCCATAGCCTGGCACGCTACACACGCTACGCCGACGATATAACGTTCTCGTTTCACGTCCGCAACGCCGCGCGACTGCCGGCTGCGATTTGCTCCGTCGATGCAGAAGGCGCCGTTCAGATTGGCCAGGAACTGCACGATGTTCTCGTCAACAAGCACCATTTCAACCTCAACTCGTCGAAGACGCGGTTGAGCGACCGCAGCCGAAGGCTGGAGGTTACCGGGCTCACGATCAACCGATTTCCGAACGTTCCTCGCATCTTCATCGACCGGATTCGTGGCGCGCTGAACGCATGGGAGAAGCACGGTTACGATGCTGCCGAAAAGACGTGGCAAGCTCGTGTGGTGGCACAGTCCAACGGGGCGTATGAGAAGAAACCGTGGAAACGCCAGACGCGCAGCGGGAAGGTTCCTGAACTGAAAAACGTCCTCTGGGGCAAGTTGCTTTACCTGCGCATGGTGCGTGGAAAAGACGATCTGATCTACACCAAGCTCGCCGAGCGCTATAACGCCGCCGTCGGTGCGGCGCAAGCCACAGGGGTATTTCACGCGCCGAAACTACCGGTGCAGCCGGTGGTGCGGGACAAAGTAACCGCGCAGGAAGCGTGCTTCGTCGTGGAGTGGTATGGGGATTATAACGAGCCGGGTATCGGAGCCGAGATGCCCTACGTCCAAGGAACGGCCTTCGTCTACCGCGAACTCAATGTGCTCATAACCTGCAATCACGCGCTCGTCTGGGAAAACGAAGAAGGGAAGTTCCCTGCGGTGATCGACTATGAAAGCGCGCACCTCAGCGGCAAAGTTTTATCACTCGTTCGGCCGGGAACCAAGGAAAAGTGGCCCGCCAAGGTCATCTACCGCAATAAGCCAATGGATTTTGCCCTGCTCGCTTTCGACGGCGCGCCTCCGCTGCACCGGTATTTCTCCGCGATGGACAACCCCATCGAGCCGGGCGCACAAGGGTTCCTCATCGGTTATCCGGCGTGGAAACGTTGGAATCTGCCAGACATCAACCAGCAGACGGTCTTGAATCGGACTTCGCCACACATCGGCATGAACAGTTTTACCGTCACCGGAGCAGGTAGCATCCGGCCCGGCAACAGCGGCGGACCCTTCACAGATGACCGTTTTCGGGTCGCGGGCATGGCGCAACGCGGGGCGCACATGGGCGTTGGGCATGACGAGAACCTGTGCATCGAGATCATCGACGACTTGATTGCGAAATACAGAGCATCGATGGTCCCGCCGCCTCCGGCTGCCCCCGCGCCGGCTGACCCTGCGGCTTCTGTCTCTGCACCGGTGCTGGGGGTGCCTCCCCCCGCGCCAAGCGCTCCTGCGGCTCCAGCTTCTTCGCAAAATGCCGCGCCCGTAGCACTACCCCCGCCGCAGACTGACACTTGAACGAAAACCGGCTCGGCGCAAGGCGCCCGCGTGCCGCTATTGGGAATAGTCTCTTGAGTCCACGAATGCACGTGCAACGAAGCGGGGCGATGACAAGTAAAAGATGGGCGCTGAGCGTCACGCATTGCTCAAGGTATTTCTGATCGCGAGGATAAGCCACGGCGAGCGGTTCCGAATCGTGGCGCACTGCATTTAGGCTTGGCACGTGCGAGCGCAACTTCACAGTCGGCAAGCTTGTTTAGTCCGATCAGAAGTCGCACCAGTCCGCGTACGGTAGCTCGCCTTTCTGCCTGGCGGCGTCGTCTACGAACAGTTCCCAATACACTGCAGGCGCGCGATCCATGATTCGCTGTTGATCGGGGCTTCCGACACGCAAGACCAGTTGTGCAGTTTCGTGAAAGTTCTCGCGCAGATTCAATGTCTCGCCAGGCAATATCCGGAGCGACCGACCATCCGACCGTTCAGACAAGTACCGGTACCACGAGTAACCGAGCCCCTCTATGCGGCCCTTGCCGTGCCCCCGCATGTGCTGCAAAAGCTGACCCTCATGCGTTCCAATGACGTCAGGGATTGCGACGCGCAGCGCCCAGTGGTGCGCCGTAAGGTTGCCCTCGTTCTTGAGGTCCCCAACCAGTACATACTCTCGTTGGTCACCTCGGGCTCCGCGCGGTACTGTTTTGAATGAGGCCGTCACGTGAGGCCGCGTGCGCCGGTTCATCACGTCACGGATGGCGAACCCGTGCATCGGTTGAGCTGATGCGTCGATGCGACTGTAATATCTGCGGTCGCAGGTATTTTGATATGCCGTATCACCTTCTTCGACCTTGACAACGAAGATCGATCCGCCATCAGCCGGGATGTGCGTGATAGTGAAACCGCGCAGCACCGGGTCTGTATTGGAGACAATGATTTCTCTCAGGCGATCTTGCGTCACGCGCGCGTCTCGCACTGGCGAGATCTCGCCAGCATAGGACTTGGCGTCGCGTTGAACTTCGCCGAGGCCATATATCAACGTGCCCCCACCCGCGTTGGCGAATGCTGTAACGTCTGCGATCAGATCCGTTCGCGCCCTGTCACTCATGTTTTCGAGTTTGGCCCCTGCTTTGAATTCGAGGTTGACCGACTCGGCCACGACGTCGCGGAGAGCCTGGATATCTTCAATCGTTTCGTACACGGTGCGTCCCATTGATCGTTAACCGCGCCTCGCGACGACGCGTTTACCAAACATACTACTTGATCCTCAACGTCCGTTGAGTGGTCTACTCGCACATCCGTTTTGCGAACGAGAACTACTGGCAAGAGCCGAGTTGGGCCAGATCCTCATGCCGCCGACGCTGACTCCACAGCAGGCCACTAAGTCGGCCACGAGGCACCAAAAGATACCGGTCTATGACGGTCAGTGTGGCGACGCGTTGGCTAAACACGTTTTCGTTCCGTTGCATATGCGCGCTATGTCGACAGAATTTAACTTAGCTCGTACAGGGCGCAGATGGGCGATACCAGCAAGAATCGAAGGATTGACGAACATGGTTGACACTGCCCAACAGGAGATCGAACTGGCGGTTATGCTCCATGAGACTTGGGGACCCACGGCATATGACACCGGCCTTCATGCACGCATCGGAACTTCCTATGCGGCACACGCCTTTCAGATTATCCGGTTGTAGCTGCGTCGTGAGCGGTTTCAAAGTCGCGCCCCCACCCGCGTGCTCGCTTGCGCTGAAATTCCCCTGGCAGACTTCTATCGGACAGCCGACTACCTTTCCGCCTGTCTCCCGTATCTTCGGGACCCACAGCGGCAGGAGTTTGCGCCGTTACAATGGTAGCCATCGGTGTTCATGCAATGGAACATTTGAACGAGTCACACGCCGTGCCGCATTTTGTTTGCCAAGAGAGAAAATCTAATATGCATAATCGCGCTGCGTTGCAAACGGGGAGTTCCGTGAGACGGATGGGCGTGGACGCCCTAGTTCGATCACTGGCCGTGTCCCAAGACCGACCGTTGATGCTCTTCCTTGGCGCGGGCGCATCGATGACTTCCGGGATGCCTTCCGCTAACCAATGCATCTGGGAATGGAAGAGGGATATCTTCCTTTCGAATAATCCCGGTATTGAGGAGCAGTTTAGCGAACTCTCCCTGCCCTCTGTGCGTGGCAGAATCCAGACGTGGCTGGACAGGCAACGGTGCTATCCTGCCGCAGGGCATCCCGACGAATATGGGGCATACATTGAAGCATGCTTCTCGCGCAGTGACGATCGTCGTCGCTATTTTGAAAGATGGGTCAAGCAGTCTACGCCCCACACCGGTTACAGGCTGCTAGCCGAGCTCGCCGCTTCCGGTTTGATTCAAACTGTGTGGACGACAAATTTCGACGGACTCATCGCGCGCGCTGCGACTGCCACGAATCTGACACCCATCGAAATCGGAGTAGATTCCCAGCAACGACTTTATCGCGCGCCAGGTAAAGGCGAGCTGGCCTGCGTCTCGATGCACGGCGATTACCGATATGATCGACTCAAAAATTCGCCTGGAGAACTCGCCCAGGTTGAAGTCCAGCTTCGTGACTCGCTCATTGAGGCCTTAGGAACACATACCGTCGTTGTTGCTGGATACAGCGGTCGCGACGAGAGTGTGATGCAGGCATTCCACCACTACGCGGCATCAGGTCCCGCGCGAACAGATTTGCCGCTGTTCTGGACGCAATACGGCGAGGACCCGCCTTTGGATACGGTCAGCGCCTTCCTCTCGACGAATGACGACGAGCCGTCCCGCTTCCTCGTTCCGGGCGTTTCCTTCGACGATCTCATGCGGCGGTTGACGCTCTACCTGTCAAAGGGGCCGGCCAGAGACCGCGTCAATAAGATCCTTGACGAGCATGCGACGACGCCCGTTAACCAGCTCACTGCATTCGGGCTCCCCCCGCTTCCCCCTACCGGCCTCATCAAAAGCAACGCAATTCCGCTGACACCGCCTCAGGAGCTTTTGGAGTTCGATCTGCATCAATGGCCGGCTTCCGGAACCGTGTGGGCCACGTTGCGGGAGCTTGGCGACAAGCACAATTTTGTCGCCGCGCCGTTCCGATCGAAGATTTATGCGATCGCTATATCCGAAAGTCTACGCCTCGCGTTCGGCGAAAATCTGAAAGGGGAAATCAAACGGGTACCGTTGAACGATGACGATCTACGATACGAAGACGGCGTCATCAACCAGCTTGTCCGCCGTGCGACCGTCCTCGCCTTATCGGCCAAGGCAAATTGCCCGTCAGACGGAGAGTCGTTGATCTGGACATCCGAGAAGGTCGAGGATCTGCGCCTGGACGGGGTCGACTGGAAAGTTCACCAGGCCGTACTGGTACAGATACGCCCGCTCGGAAGCGAGCTGGCGCTCGTCCTGAAGCCCACCCTGTACGTTACCGACCAAAGTGGAGCGATCGCACCCAAGGATACCGAGCGGCTCGTCAAGCAGCGCGTGCTGGGCTACCAGCACAACAAGGAATTCAACGGCGCAACCGAAGCGTGGCGACGTCGCCTCGTGCCTCAGCGCGATTTTCATGTCCGCTTCCCCGACCATGAAGACGGTATCGATCTGACCTTCTCCGGACGACCGCTGTTTGCGCGAATCACTGACGAGCGCGAGCGTACCGTTTCACTCAGCTCCGCTCAGGAGTTAGCCGCGAGGCAGGCCGGACTTCAACTCGCAGAACCGCGACTGAAATTCGCGCGCAAATCGGCAGCCGGGCCGGCATTCGACACCCATCCCGTCCGAGGCTTGATCAACAACAGGCCGTTCGATTCCAGCCTCACCACGGCAGGGATAGCTTCGTCCATCCGCGTCGGGATCATTGCGCCCGCCCGGGACGCCACACGCGTTCACCAGTACCTGTCCCAGCTTCACGTCGCGGCACAGCCGGGGAAGGACGCGGATTATCTCCCGCCGTTTCCAGGTTTCGCGTCCGCCTACCAGTGCCCGATCGAGATCCCTTCGGTTGGTGAACAATCGTTCGTCCAGCTTGACGAGCCGGACAGCATGACCCCCTCCTCGGCACGCGCTTTGGCCGGAGCAATCACCAGATCGATTGCCTCCCTGAGTGCGTCGCAGCGTCCCGACGTAACCATCATTTACGTCCCCGATCGCTGGGCTCCGTTGCGCAACTACATGATCGACGATGAAGAGTTCGATCTACACGATTTCGTCAAGGCGGCGGCGATTCCGAAAGGCTGCGCGACACAGTTTGTCGAAGAGGACACCCTCCGTAACACGCAGCAGCAATGCCGCGTGCGCTGGTGGCTCTCGCTTGCCCTGTACGTCAAAAGTATGCGCACGCCGTGGACGTTGGAAGGCCTCAGCGAGAAATCCGCCTATGTGGGTCTCGGCTTCAGCGTCAAACGCAAGACGGCGCAGAATGCGGGCGCACACGTCGTGCTGGGCTGTAGCCACCTCTATAGCCCGAACGGCATCGGTCTGCAGTTCCGCCTGAGCAAGATCGAAGATCCAATCATGCGCAACAAGAATCCCTTCATGAGCTTCGACGATGCAAGACGGCTCGGTGAGGGCATCCGTGAACTGTTTTTCGCCGCCCATCTTCGACTTCCTGAGCGAGTGGTGATCCACAAGCAGACCCCATTCCTTCGCGAAGAACGCAGTGGGCTCCAAGCTGGACTCGAGGGCGTTGCGTGCGTCGAGCTATTGCAGATATTCGTTGACGACACGCTACGATATGTGGCGTCCCACCCAACCTCCGACGGAAAGTTCGAGATCGACAACTATCCCATTCGGCGCGGTACGACAGTGGTCATCGACGATCACACGGCTCTTTTGTGGGTCCACGGCGCATCTACTGCCCTGAATCCCGGAAGACACTATTTCCAGGGCAAGCGGCGAATTCCAGCCCCGTTGGTGATCCGGCGTCATGCGGGCACGACCGATTTGATGACCATCGCAGATGAAGTTCTCGGCTTGTCGAAGATGAACTTCAATAGTTTCGATCTGTACGGGCAACTTCCAGCAACGATCGAAACATCACGGCGCGTTGCGAGGATCGGTGCACTGCTCGATCGATTCTCGGACCACTCGTACGATTACCGTCTGTTTATGTAGAGAAAGAACTCACCGTGTAGAAAGAACTCTGATTTTATTAATACACTGAACGCAGTGGTCATCCGCGTTGCCCGTACAGAAAGTAGTCGTCAATCTCTTGATTCTCGCGGGATTATGACCTGCGAGGGACCGGACTGTTTTATCGCTAGGCGCAGCGCCTCCACCGGCCCGTCGGACTCGCGCGACTGCTTTGAATTGTACTGCGAGCACTACGCCGATCAGGGCAGCGACACCAAGCGTACCCCACACCAGCGTTGCACTCCGCTCCCCGACCGCCAACCAACTGCCGAGATAATTCCTCCAAGCACCGCCGCAGCCTAGGACTGAGGCTGCCAGAATCCGATTGGAACCCAAAGGCCCTGTCCTTGGTCCGCAAAGCCTCCATGCAGGTATGAGCGCGACACCCCGGCGTTGAACGTTTCACATCCTCTTGGAAGCTGAATGCAGCCCGGGCAGGATGATCCCACATCGCTGCATATCGGATCAAAGGCACAGTTGAATGCATGCAACGAGGCGTCGTCGAACCAGCGTCTCAAATAGTGCTGAAACAGTGTCAGCAAACCGCCAGCCGTAAAGTTCTGGACCGACGTGACATACACGAGGAAAGAAAGATCCATCGGGAACAGGTACTCTGTCAGGCTCTGACTGTCGTACCCGCTGTGGCGCCGCGCAGTCAGCATCAGTGAATGGCTGATCGTGTGCAGGAGGTGAAATGGCGCTGCGGCAGAATGTCCGACTGTCTTGGTGAGCTCGATTGCCGAACCCGGCGCAGATGTCAGGGCAGGACTACAAGTAAGCAGACAGGCCTGCGCTGCTGCCGCTGACGCGAAACATGCTTCAGGGGGTGGTTCCCAGCCGGCATGATCAACGCACCAGCGCAAAACCTTGACGGGATCAAGCCTGATCCACAATGCCTCGGTTTGTGCGCTGAACGCGTACAGCACGGCTTTTCCCTTTGCCGCCGTCCTGATCCTGTCCTCGAAGGGGTTGAGTTTGACGGCTATCTGATCGGGCTCCCTTTCTGGCTCACGCTTCTCCCGCGTGAAGCCAACCGCGCTCAGGACAACTTTCAGATCCGGAATGTGAGCAATATCCTGGATACCGTAGGTATCGCGAACATCGCTCCAGTCTTGTGCCCGGCTTTCTCCAAGTACCGGGTCGGGCGTTGAGGCAATCAACTGGCTAACACTTCGCCGTCCTACATCATGTCTGAGCAGGACAGCTTCCATGGTTCGACGCTGCTTGATCAGATCCAGCAGGACGGCATCGTCTGGAATAAACTGGCGGACCTCACCGAAGGTTCCTTCCGATGCACCCATTCGGCTAATAAGCTTCGACAGGCGCTCCCTAGCGCTGTCTCGTGACTTATGTAACGCCAGTCCGCCGGCGATCAGGCTGTCCAGCTGGTCTATCTCCCCAAGCAGTTCCTGACGTTGCTGGTCAATGTCGGCCATGTCCTCAGGCCTAGCCTCGCCGCCCTCAAGGATCTGCAGCAATTGCGCCTGTAATGCCTCGCTGTCGATGCGTCCGAGTAGCCCAAGCGCAACACCCTCGGCAAGGTCGCGCGCCCGTCCTTTCAGTGTGCTCTCAGGCTGCTTTGCCAGTTCAGCCTCGATGTTCGACACGAGTTCACCGGGTTTCTTCGAAAGCGCAACAAACTGGATAACCTGCGGGAAGAAAGCATCACCACCGCTAACGGGCGTACCTTTCTGAAGCGTGGAACTGTCCGGCACTCGCCCGACCGTACAGGTCGGACACATCTCCACTGATGCTGAAGCAATGTTGCTGTCGGTCAGAAGGTCGAAGAAAACATTTTGACGGTACATGCCCGCGTTATGGCGAAGCCCGAGCTGATCGTAACTCCGTGCCGCCGGGGGCGTTCCTATCTGGGAAAGATGCCCGCAGCGGTGGACGACAACGAACGGGACCTGCGTCATGTGCCCGCCGCATCCCTTTTGAGTGCATCGAATGGAGGATCCATGTGCACTGTCGAGCCCGGATATGCGACCGTACGCCGTCGCGAGCAGGTGCTCGTGCTGGCGCCTTGGCTTGTCATGATTCTGCACGGCGCCGCATGTGGTGCATCGAAGGACCAGTGGATACGGCGTGACGAAGAGCGTTGAGGGCGCCTGGATACGAAATTCACTTCGCTGCGCGGCCTCCTCGATCAGCGCATCGACCTCACCACCAGCGTTTTGCCAGTCAGCAAGGTATTTTCGGACTGCGTCCACGAGCTGCGTACGATCCAGTCCTTCCAGCGCGTCCTCCCTGTCGGCAACACCCACCACCTGAGCCAGCGCCTGGTTTCTCAGTCGGGTCACCGCGCCAGGGAGAAACGCCTCATAGAAGATCCGGCTGTTCTGTACGAGTTCCTGGTCTTCGTTGTCTGCCATAGTCTTACCGTCCCAATGCAGCTAGCGTTCGCTGGTCCTTTGGACCTGCGGGAACAATTTCAATCTGATTTTCGATATCGCGGAACGAGCGCATGGGCGGAAACTGATAGATCGACTCCAAGGCCGAACCCAGATCCTTGTCTGCACTGGCAGCATTCAGATTCTCAAGCCGGTGCAGGCCCCGATCGACCTCGTCTTCCAGTTGCTTGCGAAAGGCCGCCAGCACGCGTGCATCAAAAAGATGGGAAACCTCTGTAGGCGCGTCGAGCGCCTGCAGGAGCATCGCGCGAAGATGCAGACGCGCCTCCAGTGCGGGCTCCTTCAGCACTCTATGAAGCTGGTTGGCGTATCGGGTCAATGTGCTGCCCCAACCGGCCTGAAATTTTGCCCAGTTGTACACCACCGCCGTGAAAACGCCCGGAAGCGTCCGCTGCAGAACGTTTGGCGCAAACCGGTTGATCGGGACGGAGTCGACCAGCTTGTCAAGGAAAAAGTGATAATCGTCGAAGTTCAGAAATACGCCCGACTCAAACAGCTTCCCCGCGCTTAGCACTGAAACGACAATTCCCGGGTGCACGCGACCGCTCCGTGCCGATGACTGAATGTATTCGGCCGTGGACCGGGGCCAGCCATCGAGCACCATAAAGTTGAGTTCGGCAATGTCGACGCCGTGAGAAACGACGCTCGTCGCAACCAGATGTCGCATCGGATCTTCAATACTCTTCGTCTCGACCTGCCTGAGTGCGTCGAGAATATCGTCAAGTTGGGTCTGGCCATCAAGCAGGCGATGGTTACGTACATTCCCGTCGCGCGTATTCAGGTCGTCCAGGTGAGTGCGAATCGTGGTTGTCTGGCGCTTCTGGTTGGCATAGATGAGGTCCGTGTTCAGGTACTTGCCGATGTATGCACGAACCTCGCGAGCCCGTTCTGCGGACACACCGATCTCCTGAACCACCTCCGGATCAAGCGTTGCCAGTCCGCGCAGCCATTCATCGATCTGGTCAAGATATCGGGACGCGATCTCGGCCGATGCCCTTTCCGTGCCGCCTCGCGCAAAGCTCAACGGCAACACACCGGCAAACCAGCGGCGGATGAGCGGCTGGCCGCCCTCCCTGCTCACGCGCGCATAGAACGACTCACCCTGCCGCGCACCGGGTGCGGGGAAGCGGAATCCCGGCCGCATGTAGAGATTCTGGATGTGGTTCTCGAAGTCCTTGATGGTGGCGGTCGCGGCAAGCACTTTCGATAGCTGACCACCGTGACCGAGCTGCAACGCCTGCAACAGCGTCTCGTAGTGCGCATCGAAATTGCCGAGCGACTCACGAAGCAGATGCAGTTCGTCCTGGATCATGAAGCTGAATCCTGGATCGAGCATCGGTGGCAGTTGCAGTGTCCTGATCTTGCTCGTTCGCGAGTTATTACCACAATCGGCCGATTCGAAGGCCCGATCGCCACCGAATAGCGTCTGGCGGATTCGCTGATGTTTGCATTTAGGCTCCGCATTGAATCCGTGCTCGGGGCAGAAGTGCCGAAACGCACCCAGATAACCGGCAAAGCGTTCGTTATGTGCGATAACAGCAAGCTTGTCGACCGTCCCGACGAGCACGGTTGGCAGGTAGCGATAGCACTCTTCGTCGCTTACGTAGATGCCGACCTCCCCTACGATACCCTCACCATAACTACCACTACCCGCTTCAGTATTGCTCCAGCACCGCTCGTTCGAGCACCGGTGCTTCATTCTCACCCTGTCGATATCGCGCACCACCCGTACCGAATCACTCATGCCACAGTATGGGCAGTCCGTGATGAAGCGAAACCGTTGCAGTTTTTCCTCGTTTAACTCCGGCAGCCATACATCGGCACCCTTCACTTCCGGGCGGCTGATACGCCCCGGCGTGCCACGGCCGGTGTAGTAGCCAACCGTAAAAGGATGGCCCTTGATGCCCTCACGGCAGCGCAGGATCTCCGCCTGCGCGACCACAAAGGACAACCGCTGAAACTGTTGTGCCGACAGCATCCGTAGCGGAAAGCGCATCCACGCGGTCGTGCCGTACTGTCGTCCCCTGAGCCGTCCGTAGAGCATGGCGAAGGCAATGATGCCGAGGTAAGCCTCCGTCTTCCCGCCACCGGTCGAAAACCACAGGACGTCCGCAAACTTTGCGACATCCTTGCGCTCAGACGTCAGCGCATGGCGGTCAAAAACGGCTCTGACCTGCGTCAGGATGAAGCCGAGCTGAAAAAGATGCCATCCGTCAAACGACTTGTTCTGAAGTGCGATTGCGCGCTTCATCACCTCGTTCATCCAGCAAAAGCACCGTAGCAGGTCCTCGTGGCGCCCGAGCAGTTCGATGCCGTCAACAATACGCGCGACTTCGCGCTCGTATTGCGCCCGGTCAGCCCTTACCGCGTCGACTTCTGCCGCATTGCCTGCTTTCTCCTTCAGTACGTCCTCCCAAACCAAATCGTATCGTTTCAGCGCGTCCACAAACCCGTTCAGGACATCAAGCGGACGCGTCGCCAGCAGATCAAAGCTGGCCGGAAACGGCATGCCGACCTCATCAGCACCCGGCGCATCAACCCGGGGCTGCGCAAACAAAGGCATCGAATTTGTTCGAAAAACAGAGTCCGTCACCCGCTGGACGGCACAGGTTACGCCGTACCCTGCTACGCCATCTTCGGATCGGTACCGATAGTCCTCCGGTTGCAGTCGATGCGGGACATCGTACTGACGCCCGGCATCCAGCCGGGCGCAAAATTCAACGTCAAGCAGGCACGGCCGCATCAGACCATACGCCCTACCGGTCGTCGGATCAGTATTGTTCTGAATGTAGATTTCGAGAAGATACCGTGATGCGTCGCTCGCGAAATTCGGAGGCGGCCGCCGCAACCGTGTACGCAAAGCCACTTCGTGCATCAGGATCGATGTATCGACGAAGAGATGTCGTCGCACCAGATCAGCCAGTTCCTCGTCGCTTGCACAATCACCCCTGCCCCAGGGTACAACCAGGTTTGCATAACCACGATCGTTGAGGGGGCATGTGCGGAAAACGCGTGGATCGGATTTCCAGCGTTCGCCCGCCGTTCGAAGGAGCCCGCCGAGCGCGTCCTCGGACCAGCTGTTGAGTCGTTCAGCGTGCAAGGAAAACTTCACATCCGCAAATTCCACGGAATAGCGTTTGAAGCAGTCCGGAATCTTCTGCTGCGTTTTTTCGCCGTCGGGATTGACCTGTATCTGCTCACGCATTTGTCGCAACGACGGAATGTATCGATGCACAACATCGAAGCGGCCGTTCAGCGTAATGTCTACGCGCCCATCAGCGGTGGGCTCAACCATCAGGACCATGCCCATCGCGCTCGGTGGCTGTTCCCGGTGATAGGCCGGGTCCGGCCGTGGCGCGAGGCCGCCGACGAGTGAAATCTCTGCCGGGTCCAGTTCGGTCGTCACCCCGTCGGGCGGCAGGACGGCGCTGCGTTTGCCAGTAAGGCGCATGCGCATCGCGTCCAGCAACCGCTCCGATATATCCATCTTCTCGTTGTAGCTCAGTGGCATACGGATTCTCTGATCTCGCTGGATTTATTCTGTCAGAAGTTGCGGCGCAAAGGCAGCATCGCCGTCGCTCAGTCATTCAAGGTCGGAAGGTGCTCGCCGGCATGATGAACGACGATTTTCCGGTCCCCGGCGTCCCAGTGAAAATGCAGTCGCAGGGTGTATCGTGGGTCAAAAGCCCGCCCGAGCCTGATATGGCGGGACGCATCGACCTTCTCTCCCTTGTACACTTTGAAATAATCGCTTTCGTGTTTGCCTTTCGTTACCGCGGACATGTTGCCAGCGTAGGAAGCCGGGATCGGGGCCAGCATGTTTTCGACCTGGGCAAGCGACAGGTTCTTTCCGGAATACATCGCATAGAACCCCTCGACCAACACCGTGAGAATCTTGCCGAACGCATCCAGATCCTCGAACGGCGAGTTCCGCATGGAACGTTCACAGCCTGGGGTGAACACGATCTGTGACGGATGCCGGACAGCGAATCCCCGCGCAACGTCACGTATGGTCCTGCTGGCAGGCGATTCGCTGTGCGATCTGGCGGGACGTTCAATGCGAACAACCCGGCAGACCTGCAACATTGAATCAAACACTTCCCTCAGGAATCTGCGCGATCCGATCTGGATTGCGGAGACTTCCCGGTTACGCGACACGGCGATTGCCTTGCGGATATCGCTACCGATACGACGATGCTCCGTCCGGATGACGGCGATGGCGTTTTCAACGAGATTCGCCATTTTGGCCGCGTTCGGTACTTCGACGAGTTCGGCAAGAAGGCGAATCGCAGCGGGCACTTTCGGGCCGATTACCTTGCCCGCCGCCCAGTGCTGGACAGCACTCTGGGTGATTTCGTATTTCCGGCTTTTGAGATGTCGGGTCAGCTCTGCAACTGACCCCAGCCTGGCCACAGCAGCATCCACATATTCCTGCCACTTCTCGGCTACCCCGAGGGTCTGCTGCAGGCCGTGATTGTCCTGGGCAAACATTTCGAAGAGCTCATGCTGGGTGGCGATGCGTTCATCGCTATTTTCGAGCAGGACCAGTTCGTGTCCGACCTGCAGATCGTCCGCCGGGCCGACTACCAGTGCCTCGCTTTCAAGCCTCATGAGCTGTCTGTCGGCTCTCCAGCGCAGCGGCTCCCGTTGCCCATCCAGATACAGGACGACCATATCGCTACTGGATCCGGCCTCATCGTTCGTTTCGCGCACGATGTGCACGGGCTCGGCCAGCAACGTTTGAAGCCAGTCATCGAAGCTTCGCGAAGTCTCAAGCTGCGCGACTCTGAGCGCCTGAGGATAGCTGCCGTCCATGTCCAGTTGATGGTAGCGGGCAAAGTCAGCCGGCTCGCCTGCTGGATCGATCAACTGGTCGCGCAGATACTCTCCACGCGGCCAGTCGAGATTCCACAACCGCAGCTTGTCGCCATCAGGGACGCTTGGCAGCGCGTAGCTCTGCCACCATTGCGCCATCTGTGCGCATACCCGCTCACTCTCGAACGGGTGGCACAGGACAATCCTTCGTCGCGTATCAACGCCCAGCCAGTGCCTGCGCGAGGGAAACAGGGGGGCGGCAAACAGCACGACGTCCATGCCCTGCGGGGCAATCGCCGAAGCGCCGTCCATGTGTTGCACATTGATCCGTGTGACTGCGTCGGGTCCGAGTTCCTCATGGATCCACTCCTTCAGTATCGCGGCCTCCCGCTGGCCCCCGACCAGTACACACATCCGATGGCGCTGCCCAAGAGCTTCCGATGCGAGGTGTAGGATGACCTCGGACCGTCCATGCCTCGCACTCTCGAGTTGCCTGATCCCTTGCCGTGCCAGCGCCAGCACTTCATCCAGTAATGCCTGGATGTCGCCACGATGCACGCGCATGCGCGACGCCGTCTCAATCCACCCCTGTATGGGGCGCACGGGAAACGGGCCGCCACGCATGCTGCGAATCATGCTTCGTTCATGTATGGCGAACGGTACGTTGAGACATCGCAAGGCGCGATCGGCCGCGAGAAGCGCGGCGAGCTCCTGTGAATGGCTCCCTGTCTGGTCGGCTAGCCGCTTCAGGTTCCAGACCAGATATCCCAGTTTCTTTACAAGATTGTCCATGGCCGGATCGCGTGCCGCCACGACTTCGATGGGTGATAAAGCGGGCACGCCAGAACTGGCATCCGGAACTCCGGTGCGATCCCCCAGCCGGCTGATCCACGCGTGCATCTCAAAGGATTCTTCTTCTGGCGACGTACCCGTATAACCCACCGCCACGATGGGAACACCGGGAAATACTGCCGGAAGCGCCTTGAGAAGATTGGCTGCGTTATCGTCACATCCTTGCGCGGACATGGCGACCACGATCGAGAACGGCGAACTGTGTTGCTCGAGCAGGTTCAACGTGGCCAACAGGTCGCCGTGACCGTCGACGAGAAGCGTGCGCTGAAATCCGGTTCGCTCAAGTGACCGCCTTCCGTCGACCAGCTGAGGACGCATCACAGTGGAAGTCGCAAAATCCCGAAGCATTCTCCGTGGACGCCCGAACACCAGCAGGTCATTGCGCCGGGCCACCGATATGCGGTTAAGCCAGGGCGAGCGGACAAGACCTTGCGCTGCATCGAGCCGTAGGCGGTGAAGATAGAACGCGATCCGGGGCAGCCTCGACGCGTGGCTTACCGGGAGCGCGACCGAGACTGACTGTCCGTATCGCACGAGTCTGCCCATTGCCGCCATTGCTACGGCTTCGGCCTCATCCGGCTTGTCCAGTCCCTCCGCCTGCCATACTGCCTCCTTCCCCGTCAGCAACTCTGCGGCGGTAACCGCGGGCCAGGAATGCTCGACGACTTCGCGCCAGCCCGCTGCCTGCATGCGATCGTTCACGTTGGCGTTCCTTCAATGGCCGGCGACAGCTGCGACGCATACTCCCTGACGGCACGCTGCAGGGCGTGTGTGAACCTGTACGTGACCTTGCCTTCTTTGCCGGCTCTGGCGGAAGCCTCCTTGTTGTTAGCCTCGATGACGCGAAGGCTGGTCCACCAGCGAACGACGTTGCCTGCCTGTTCCGGGGCAATGTGTTCCGCATGTTCGCCTCCGACGAACTCGATCGCCGCCTCAAGATCTTCCGTCGAGAACTCGCTTAACGCATCGAATGTGTGCAGCGCACACGCGAGCGGCATCGACCAGGCGAGGCTCGTCATGCCTGTCTGCTGCACAAAATTCTCAAACGCCCTGGCCGGCAACGTCGCGAGGCTGGCGAAATCTTTCGAGAGGTCCTGGAGACTGCCAGCATCCCTTTTCTTCTTGTTACGGATATCGATGAACTTCAGGAGCGATGCGTGCCATCCTTCCGTCGCCTCATAAAGGTTCCGTGCCATCTCCGGCGTCACGCCAAGACCCTGTTGTTCAAGCAGCGCCTCGCATGCGGGCTGCGTCCAGCGATTCAATTCGACGTGACCGCCAATTTCGCCTGGTGCGGCAGTGAGCCACGGATGCGAATGCCAGCTCCACATCGCTCGTGCCCCCAGAAGGAAGACAATGCGCAGCGGATTCCTGAGACGCGTCGCACGCGCAGCCTTCTCATTGGCAACGCTAAGCAGATCGTTGATCCGGTTAATTGACGGGCAGTCCTCGAGCGATACAAGAATGACTGAAGGACTCGACATCGCCCAGCTTTCGATTGCCGTATCGATGACTTCTGCAAAGCGCTTCAGCTCGTACGTTTCGGCATTTGGAATGGTCTTGATGTCGTTTTTCGAGAGCGTCTTGCCAAACTGATACTCGATGATCCCCCGGAAACTGTCTTCGAGAGCCTTCGTACTGAGACCCAGAGCTGGCGTCCCCATCACGATCGAAACAGAATACTTCGGCGCTCCATCTGGCGAATTGGCAATGAGAACCTGTTTTTCGTCGTGGAGCGTGAGTGGCGACGGGATCAGATCAGTTCTGCACGGGTGACACGTCAACGCATCCTGCGCCTGATTTTGCAGATTCCGGATGGCATCCTGTAGGTTGAGATGAATGTCATCGGGCGTGCCGATCAACTGAAGGATCGACTGGTTGCGAAGCGCGTACTGGTGATTGAAGCGATCCACCTCCCGCAACACGCCCAGCCCCACCAGTTCGCGAAGCAGTCCCTCGAATCCCGATTCGCTCATCTGCTCGAACTCCTCGGGCACCAACCCCCGGGCGACATCGAGAGCCTGCTTTACGGTGAAATTGCCAATGGCCTTTCCGTATTCGTCCATCAGGCCGTTCATGACGACGGCGTACCGCCTGTCAAGATTGAGCGTCATGTTTAACCGCTCGCCTGACAGTCGACGCACGTCCGAATTACTCTCGATGCTTTCGATGTCAGCCTGACGAATGACACGCAGGCCAGCACTCGAACTGCGGTCACGCCCTAGCTGCTCGACGAGCTCGCTGCAGAAAATGTGCAGGAGACTGGGATGGCGATTGGTGAAAGCCATGATGCGATCGACCAGTTCACCTTCCTCGAACCGGTATCCTAGCGACGTCAGCGGTTGCAGGATGAGGCTGCGCGCGTCTGGTGCTGGCAGGATCTCGACGGGTAGCGGACTCCCCAGCTGCTCCAGCGGGACGTTCGGATAGGTGCGAAAGCGGTTGACGTTGTTGAGCCCGGCGAATACGACGCGAAAACGCTGGTTCGGATGATTGACCAGGGCAGCCAGCGCACGTACAAGCTGGAAATCCTTTCGCGCATCCTTGTTCAGCACAGAGTCGATTTCATCGAGGCAGAATAGGACACGCGTAGCGCCTTCCCGCTGAAATTCGGCGTGCAGGCGCCCGTCCAGACTGACATCCGAATTCTGACTCAACAGCTTCGCCTCGATGAGCTTTTTCGCCAGATGTTCCAGCACGCGCTTTTCGACATCCATTTCCTCACGTTCGACAGCGTGCTGGAACTGGCCGTCCATGCGCAGATAGAACGCGTGGTTTCTCGCCGGATCGCGCTTCTTGAACTCCTGCACGGCCGCGTTCAGCAGCGTTGTCTTGCCGAGCTGGCGGCCGCCATAGACCAGTGCCGCGCCGCGAGGCTCGACCAGGGAAGCGATTGCGTTTTCCCGTCCAAACCGCATTTCAGGAGGCGCGGGCATGCGGGCGTCCCCCTTCGTATACGGGTTGAAAAACGTCCATGCGGCCGTTACACGCAGGAACATTTCAAGGGCCGCCTGGGTATGGGCAGACGTCGCGAGATATGAGAGGACGACAGGATCGAGCAGGAAGATCGTGCATTTGCGATCCCGGCAGAAGTTGGCAAAGGCATTGCGCTCTTCGCCACTGAGCGGCTCGCCAACCAGCAGCACGGCGCGATCCGGCAAGCCGTGACGCTCAACGAGTTCGGCGAGACCGGCCAAGGACCAGTTACCGTGCACAAGGATCACGTTAAGCAGAGTCGATGATGAAACATCACCCTCGAATAACGGGAACCCCTTCGGCAAGGCCGGGCGCTGCACCCGGATCTTCAGGCGCCGGAATCCCCCGCCTGGACTGTATTCGCAGTCGAGCAGTACGTCCGGAATTCCCTGCGGGTATTCCTCTGTGAATCCGAGGAATCTGAGCACACCGACGATACTTTCGTAGGTTTTGCGGTCGAGCGTCGATCGCTTATTGGGCCCCTTTCCGCCCCATTCCATCAACGTCGCAATCGTATCCCTGAAGGCCGCCTTCTGAACAGAGTAGTCAAGTCCTCCAGGTTGCTCCTGGATGACCCGGTCGCCTGCCTCCCGGGGATTCTGGTGGGTGTGAAGCAGTTCAAACAGTTCGGGTTCAATCTGAATGAAAGTCTTCAGATCGACGTTTTCGTGTTGCGATGACTCGAGAAGACGGGCGTTGCGGTTGATGTGGTCCTGCAACTGATTGATCAACTCCCGCACAACTGTCAGGCTTCGCCGTTCCAGCGCTGAACGGGCGCGTACATCCCATCCATCAGGTACAGCATCCGGACCCACTTTCGTGCGGATCGTCAGCAGTGCCTGGTTGAGTTCCTCGTCGAGTTCCGATGCGTTGCTGTTCAGCAGTTTTTCAAGGCCACGCGTCCTGCTGTTGATCGCGTCGCCGATGAACGATACGTCAATGAACGGTTTCAGGGACGACAGCTTTTCGAGCCAGTCGTCGGCGATGTCCATGTTGGACAAATGCTCATCTTCCGTGATGAGGTCGGCCGACATCGCCTGGACCGACAGGTTCCTGAACTGATCGATATCCTGCTTATGTCCGGCGCGGATGCCAGCGATGGACGCGATGGTCGCATCGATCTCTCCGTCGAGCTTGCTCCCGAGACCTTCCAGCTGGCGCAGCAGTAGCAACTGGGCCCAGTGGGCCTTATGCCTGGCCGCGAGCTCGACCATGTCGCCAAGCCAGTTCGTCGACAGGAGGCGCATCGCATACCATTCGAACCGCAGATCGACGCCAACGTCCCCAATTTCCAGACGGGCCAACGTTTCGGGCAGACGGAACGTGGCATCAGTCTGCTCGAACTTCCATGTTGAGTGGGAGTCGAGCCGAATTTCGCCTTGCAGACACTGCAGTGCGTTCAGCAACAATGCGCTGCCCGCCCGATGTTCAAGGTCAGCTGATCCTGGATGCGAAAGGAGCATCGCAATTGAACGGTCAAGCTGGGTATGAAACTTCTTGATGAACTCTTTTGTTTCATTTGGCCGAACGTCGGCCGGGATAACTTCGAGCAACCACGCCTGTGCGATGGCCACCAGCGAATCGATCTGTTGACAGAAACTCGTGTACGCAGTGCTGTCGATGTTATCGGTTTGGCCGTCAGCCCTGATCCGCGCCACCAGTTCGTCAAGAAGCGCCCTCGAATCCGCATGTGCGCGATATCGCTCGACAAACGTGCGCACAGCAATGCTGTCTCCACGCTCGCCAGCCCGGATTGCCTCGATTGCCTCACCGATGACAGGTTCGGTCGGGCACAGTTTGAGTGCAACCCGCAGCGCGTGCCACCGCGTAGTCCGCTGGGCGTTGATATCCACCCAGGCGTTCACCTGATCCTGCAATCTTGCAGCGGCGAGATGGGCCTCTTGCGCGTCTTCATTACGCAGGAGGTCGAGGTCAACCCGTCCTCCGCGCATTGCGAACTCGGCGGCGGTGGAGATCAGCTGCCGGAGCGGGCCGTCAAAGTAGTCTACGGCGACCTTTAGCAATGTCGGGGCGAGCGTCTCGCTGCCGGCAAAGAGCGCGGGCTGCAGCGTCGCGCAAACGAGGAGATACGGCACGAGCTTGCCGATCGGTTTGCGGGCGAGCTGTTCCTCGAGATCCGTATGATTGACAAGGTTCAGATCGCGCTGCGTATAACTGAGGGAATCACGGTCTTTGGGCCAGAAATTGATGCCGTGGAACGCGGAACGCAGCAAGGACGCGTCAAGAACCCGGCCGCTCAGTAGCGTCGATTCGTTGGCATCGCGCAGCATCTGGTACGCGACGTTAAGATGACCGGCAGTGAGCCAGTGGACGGCCATCGATTCCGCCAGCCCGGTTGGCACCTCCGCGTATTGATCGTACGCCAGCCGGAATGCCTTTAGCGCCTCTTCTCTTGATTCCGAATACTGCAAATGGCGCAATGCATCCTCAACGCCGAGAACCTTCGGTTCGGCGGGTACATCTTCAAAAGCCTCAATCTCCGGATACGACTCGACGCCGTCGTCTTCGTCTGTGCGATCCCATGCAATGTCATCGCCAGCACCTTGTGCCAGACCTTCCTCGCGGACAACTGACCCGGTTACGACAGCGTCTTGCGCGGCCGGCATTTCAGTCGTTAAAGACGGATCCTCAATTTCGGAGTGTGCATTCGCCTGTGCATCCGGCTTCGGCTCTTCCGTCGGGACAACGGCAATCTTTCCCGTCGTTGCAGAATCTGGGAGGATTGTCTGCACAGGGCTTTCAACCGGCTCGGAGACCGTACTTCCCCTGCTGTCTTCGTGCGCTGTCTGCGGGGTCTGCGGGGTCTGCGGTAACTCGTCGTCACGCTTGCCTGCCTCGCGCACGCTGGGTTCGCCGCCCAACGCATTGACTACCGACTTTAAGGATTTCACGGCCTCCGGATTCAGCGTCTCTGCATCGAAGTCCCAGTCCGTAAGGGTTGCCTCATCTTCCATGAGATCATCGAGCGTCCTTCCATCTGGGACAAGGCTATGAGCGGCTTCGACCCGAATCGTTTCCAGCTCACGCTGGGCGTCGCTTACCTCGTTCAGCTTCTTTGTTTCACGCGCCTTTAGAGCGGTCCTCGCCGTGTACTTGGCTTCCGCAATCTGTGTGCGGATCTCTTCGATCTCCAATTGCGCGGCAGAAATCTTTCCGTTTTCGATAGCAAAACGGTCTACGAAATCCTTGAGATTTCGACGCTCAGTCAACGTCATCTCGAACCAGGTCCGTGGTTGCCCTTTCTCCAGCGCGGTGATGACCGCCACTTTCCATGCCGAACGCAGAGGTGGAATCAGGTCTCGCTGGTCGCTGTGCGCGAAACCGAGTGCCGTTGTCACCTCAAGCAATCCGTCACAATAGCGGTCAACCAGAACCGCCGCTTCCGCCGTGGAGATCCGTTCGCTCAGCTCGATCAGCCTCTGCAGATGCTGGTCAAGGATAGCCTTGATCCGAAGCGCCGGTTCCGGATCGGAGCCTCCCGTGCGCTGGGCCTCAAGGCCTATCTCGCCAATCAGCTCATATAGCTGTCGCAATGTGCCCGGCATGGGCAACTGGCCTTCATCCTCCGATACGGTTGCTACCGCAACCTGGGCTGCTGGTATCACAACGTCGTTTCCGAGCGCTTGCGGATGTGACGGGGCGGCGTTTGTTCCAGACTCGCTGCGTTCCTTCGATGGTGATTGTGGTAGCGGCTCCTCGACTGCCTCGGCCGGCAGCCCCCTGAACGTCCTGTAATAGGTCAGCACGCTGGGTTCGATCGCTGCTGCTTCTTCGAGCGCTCGCTTTCCGAAAAAAGTGAACCCGCAAAATATCGCCTCCGCCAGCAACGACCTGTCGGCTTCCTCAAGCCTTGTCCAGTTCGCCAGTTCGTTTCGCGCGCGAAGCCAGCTTTCTGCGGCACATTTGAGCATCAGCTCAAACGCGCGCTCCACCGTGGTATTCGCCCGATTTGCCAGTGCTTGAAGCTTCAACTGGTGATGTCTGAAGTCCTTGTGCTCGCGTTGGGCAAGCAGATCGGACAACATCTGCCGCTGCTGCCCCTCCTCGATCCGTGAGAACTCCGTCAGGTCGGCTTCATCGCGAAGGTGCCAACCCTCGTCAAAGCGCGCGAGCGCATGCGCTTCCGGGCTGCCCGCCCCATCACCGATCAGCATGATCGGAGTACCAAGGTTGCGATAGTGAAGCAATGCCGCGACAAAACGGCTCAAGCGGGCATTGCGGCCTAATAGAATCTCAAGAAGCTTTTTATCGGTACGAAAACTCCTGGGCAGCTTAAAGTGCTTCTGCAGCGCCTCCGGATTCGATTTCCCCTGAGAGTCGATGTGCCAGCAATCCGGTAACCCCTTGGACTTATCGGAGATGGTCTCCAAGTCAACATTTTGCATTATTAGCCGTTGTCTTTGTATGCCAGTCTGTCAGCGCTCCATGAATCTGCCGTCCATTCAGCCGAAGCGCGGCTCACTTCTAAAAGAATACCAGTCATTGCGAGGAAAAGTAGACTGCTCAAAACATGTTAGGCACATACTTTGATCCCGCAATGCAATATCGCTCGCTGAGTGTCGGTCATCGTCATTGCTTGGAGCCCGCGGTTAGGAACGGGAAAGGCGGACATACGAAAATCAAACTCTTTGCCAGTCGCCCTTCTCTTGCCGACCGGGCGACTGAAAATGAACAAGTATCAGGGCGAGAACGCGCGCCGGCCGTTGCTGTCGGCGTCCATAGTACGGGCGCGGCACGCGCAGCAAATGGTGGGCTCTCCAAGATATTTATGAGTGAGACCAAAGATTTTTAGCGGTAGGTGGATCGGGCGCCAGAGCGGCCGCCGCCTGCGCGGTGCGGTAAGTCCCGGCCAAGCCTTTCAGTTTATCGATGACTGCTTGACCAACGCGCGCAGCCTTGCGGGTAGAGTTCATGGCGATCGCCGTGACACGACGGACGCGTATCATCGACGCCTTGCGCGGGCGGCGGTTGTCAACGTACTTGTCGCGTCACTTCACGCGAACTGCTTTAGTTCTGCCGGTTGCATGC
This sequence comes from Paraburkholderia gardini, assembly GCF_907164575.1. Taxonomy (GTDB): domain Bacteria; phylum Pseudomonadota; class Gammaproteobacteria; order Burkholderiales; family Burkholderiaceae; genus Paraburkholderia; species Paraburkholderia gardini. Next base: position 19 of record NZ_CAJQYY010000007.1, on the reverse strand, counting down.
GCTCCGGATTGAGCCAGAC
>NZ_CAJQYY010000006.1 GCF_907164575.1 Paraburkholderia gardini | reverse complement strand
CCCGCGTCACCCCCCCACAAAAAACCCCCCCCCGCCCCCCCCCTTACCCCGCCGCCCCCCGGGGGCGAGCGCGCAACGGCTTTGCGCGCGATACGGCAATCGGTGCGCGCTGACGCGGGCAAGGTTTCGATAGCGCCCCGCCGCAAGGGCGAGGCGTGTGGGGGCTACGCCCCGGCTTGCTGCCGCAGGTTGTGCGAAAGCGTGCCGTCCTCGACGCTGGTGATTCGCCGCCTGTGCGTCACGAAGGACGGTTCACCGACGCGCCGCCCGGCCTCGCTATGAAGCTTCCACGCCGCGCCTCAAGCCCCTTGCCCCAAGTTGCGGCAAGGGACGTTCTCGCCGGTAGTTGGGGTGTTGGCCTTGCCCGCGTCAGGGTGCAAACCGGCGAAGCCGTCACGCGGAGATGCCGAGTCGGTCATGTCTCCTTTCGGAGCAGGCGGCCCGTGCGTCCTTGTCTTGTCGTGAATCCTGGCGGGGGTGTGGCTGCGCCTTGGGCTTCATGACCGCAACCTTGCAGCGAAAACAATTTCCCCGCCGCTGCGCGGCTTCCTCGCGGGGCAAATTCTTTTCGCTTTCAGGCTCTCCACTTCGTTGCGACCGCTGCGCGGTGCGGCCCGCCCATCCCCCGCCGGCCGGATCACAACAAGGACGCACTGGCGCGACCTTGATTCACCGAAAGGAGAAACATCATGGCTAACATCGGCACTTTCACCGCAGAAAAAGACGGCTTCACCGGCACGCTCCGCACCCTGACGCTCAACGTCAAGGTCAAGCTGGTTCCCAACGACAAAGGCGACAGCGAGAACGCCCCCGACTTCCGTGTGCAGGCGGCGGGCCACGACATCGGCGCAGCGTGGAAGAAAGTCAGCAAGGCCGAACGGCCCTACGTGTCCGTGACCCTGGACGATCCTTCGTTCCCGGCAACAGTCTATGCGCGCCTGATCGAGAACGAGGACGGCACGCACGACCTGATCTGGTCGCGTAGCAAGCCGCAGTCGGCCGACTAACCGCCACCACCGCGCCCCGCCCCGTGCGGCGGGGCGCTTTCACCTAGGAGCCGAGAGCCGCCAGGCGGCTCTCCGTCTCCGTCATCAAATCCGAAGAGGAACACCCGAGCGCGCGAGCAATCTTGAGGATGAGCACGAGCGTCGGCATGTGCTCGCCGCGCTCGATCTTGCCTAGATGCGAGCGCTCGATACCGGCCTGGTTGGCCAGGTCTTCCTGTGCAACGCCGCGTTCCGTGCGCAGGGCACGCACGGCGGCTCCGAACGCCTTGGCAGGCTCGGCCTCGAAAGTTGTGGCGCCTGTGGGGCGGCCGCGCTGAATGGAACGCTTCTGCATAGGCAGAAGCGTCGATTGACACGCCAATTAAAACCACGTTAAAGATAACTCATTACGCGCTGTTGCGTTTACCATCACCGGAGGCTTTACGCGGTTGCGCAAAGCCGATTCGGCGCTTTTGTGGGTTTGATGATTTCCGCAAATGTGTATCCGTGGCTTTACTGGCTTCCACACATCCGCATCGGCGCTTGTGCGCTTCAACGGATGCGTGGACATGCGTGTCCGTGCTTTCGTACGAAACCACGGAAGCGGATCGGCGGATACGCTCATCCGTGCGAAAGCGCATGCATCCCTTGGCGGTTGCGTGCGCTTTCGCACCGGCGCTGACACAAACCAGGCCGATACTGCGCGGTGCGATCCTTGCATGGGGACATCACCATGACGCCCCTCATCACCGACGACGAACGCGCGCAACTACTGGCCAACGGCCACGCTCGCGCTGCTGCGTCGAATTTCGATCCGATGCCGGTGGTCAGGCTGTTCACCCCGGACGCCCACGCGATCTGGTTGCTGGCCGCGCTCGATCCGACCGATAGCGATACCGCATGGGGTCTGTGCGATGTCGGCATCGGCATGCCCGAGCTGGGCACGATCCGGCTGTCGGATCTCGCATCCATCGTCGGCCCACTGAATCGGCCGGTCCTGCGGGATCGTTTTTTTCGGGCCACGCGCTGCCTGTCGGAATACACCCGACTGGCAAAACTCAATGGATCGATCCCGGACTGATGGACGACGGCGCAGCCCTGCAAGCCATCGCCAAACCTGGCGCATTGTGTCTATTTCGGTCTTGCGTGAGACCGGCTCGGCCTTAATCGGGATTACCGCACCATCGGGGTGCGTATCAGACCCAAAGAGTCGTTATCGCTTTCCCGATTTTATGCACGCTAGCGGGTGCCACGCGCGCAAAAGCGGTGCGCGCGGCCATCGTACCCGGACGAGCCACGCAATACACCGGAACAAAACGGTCTTGATCTTCCCAACCGCTTGCTGATCGTCATGATGCTTTGACGATCGCACTTCGGTTCGTGGCCGCTCTCGGCGATGCCCTGTGTCCAACAGGAGTCCGCGTCATGACCGATTCGCCTGAAGCCTGGCAACCCAGCGCCGCCTACCTGTACGTGCTGCATCTGGACGGCCCGGCACTCGCCTGGGAATACCTGCGTCGCAACCCGGACTACCGCCGCGACTGGTGGCGCTATCGCCGCCGTGCCAGCGCCGTCTTTGCCGCCCGGCGCTGGGGCCTATACCGGCTGGAGAATCCAGGCCTGGATGCGCTTGATGCGCATCCGGCGTGGTGTTCCGAGCCGGCAGGCACGATGCAGTTCCATCCCGACTTGGCACCGGCGGGCGACGCAGTGCCGTTCGACTTGTGGAGCATCGCCGGCCACAAGCACCTGTTCCATGACGGCCAGCACCTGTCACTGACCGCCTGGCTGCCGGGGCGCTGGCAGCGCTTCGCACTTGCCCCGGCGCTGGAACATGGCATGCCCTATGTCCACGCACTCCACGATGGTGATTCGCCGCCGCTCACGGGAAGCACGTCTTCGTCGTGGGCTCGAAGCTGGGTGCGGCCGGGTCGCGCTGCGCTGCTTGAGCCGCACACTTTGCAAACGCTGGATGGCACGCTGGCCGGCGCCACGTTGCGCGAGGTGGCTGAATCGCTGTACGGGTCGGCAACCGTCGCGGCCGACTGGCACGCTGACAGCGCACTGCGCGCCCGCGTGCGCCGACTCGCTCAGCGCGGCGCGGTGCTGATGCGTGGCGACTACCGCCGCCTACTCCAGCACGCGCCAACCCTACAGGGACGTTTGCACGGGCCTGCAAAACGTCCCTGAGCAAGTCGCCGATCTTTCCCGAGACTGCCTCCATCCGGCCGCGCTGTCGCGGCTGGCGCTCTCAACTGATGGAGGCTCACCCCATGCGACCCGCTCCCGTGCGGCCCTATGCCGCCCACACCGCCACCCAGCAACCCGCCACAACCGCCCAACCGCCGCGCTACCTGACCAACGACGAGGCCGCCGAATACCTGCGGCTATCGCCGCGAACGCTGGAGAAACAACGCGTGATCGGCGGTGGTCCGCGCTTCCGCAAATTCGGCCGGCGCGTCATGTACGCCGTCGCCGACCTCGACGCTTGGGCCGACCAGCGCAGTTTCGAGGCCACGTCCGATCCCGAGTACGCCGAGCGCCACTCGGCGGACAGCCGTGCGCGCTGACCGGCGGCGCGCGGGCGGCCATCGCCATGTCCCGACCGGCACACGAACAGCTTGCGCTGTTCCGCGCGCTGCCGGGGGACATGGCGCCACGCGACAGTCAGGATTTGATGGCCTTTCCGTTTTTCTCGCTGGCGAAGTCGCGGCGCACAGCGCCGATCGACTTCCAGGCCGGCGGCGTGACCATTCGTGTGGAAGGCACAGCGGAGCATGGCATCGCCACCATCTGGGATGCGGACATTCTGATCTGGGCCGCCAGCCAGATCGTCGAAGCCCGCGACGCGGGCATTCCGACCTCGCGGCTGATGCAGGCCACACCCTACGAGATCCTGCGCTTCATCGGGCGCGGTACGTCGCTACGCGACTACCAGCGCCTCAAGGCCGCGCTCGATCGTCTGCAATCGACCACGGTGGCCACGTCGATCCGGGAAACGACCGGACGGCGCCTGCATCGCTTTTCGTGGATCAACGAGTGGAAGGAACAGGCCGATACGCGCGGCGTGCCACTGGGCATCGAATTGATCCTGCCAGACTGGTTCTATGCGGGTGTGCTCGATGCCGCGCTGGTGCTGACCATCGACCCGGCATATTTTCGGCTCACGGGTGGCATCGAGCGTTGGCTGTATCGCCTCGTGCGCAAACACGGCGGACGCCAGGCCGGCGGCTGGCAGTTCGACTTCGCGTACCTGTATCGCAAGTCTGGCAGCATGGCCCGGTTTTACGACTTCGCCGCCGACTTGCGTTCGTTGGTGAAGAAGCAGTCCATGCCCGGCTATGTGCTTGGCATCGAGTGGAAGGCCGGTCGCAAAGCGGAGCTGCTGACCTTCCAGCCCGTGCCGTACACGGCACGGGGATAACTTGGGGACAAGCGGTGAATAGCCTCGTGCTATCAGGCGTGCGAGGTATCGTGCTATCAGGCAACAAATCCTCGTGCTATCAGGCAACAAAATCGGCCGCAAACCCAATAACGGCGTGGGTTTACGCGCTCTCTAACTTACCTAACTTAAAAACACTAACTGGTAGTAGAGCCACGCCGTCGCAGTGGACAACTGCCGAAACGCAAAAGCAACGGCAACGCCAACAGCCCAAACCGTTGCGTTTCGCCGGCCGATCAACGAGCCGTTTTCCGTCATGGAGAACCGTCTCATGATCGTCGCGCTGCTCAACCAGAAAGGCGGCGTCGGCAAGACCACGCTCGCCACCCACATCGCCGGCGAGCTGGCGATGCGTGGCTCGCACGTCATCCTGCTCGATGCCGACCCGCAAGGCTCTGCATTGGACTGGACGCAGCGCAGAAGCCAGCAAGGCTTGCCACGGCTGTTCAGCGCCGTGGGCCTTGCACGCGAGACGCTGCACCAGGAAGCGCCCGAGCTGGCCCGCCGCGCCGATCACGTCGTCATCGACGGCCCGCCGCGCATCGCCGCCTTGGCGCGCTCCGCGCTGCTGGCGGCTGAGCGCGTGCTGATCCCGGTGCAGCCCAGCCCCTACGACTTGTGGGCGTCTGCCGAGATGGTGGCGCTGATCCGCGAAGCGCAGGTATTCCGGCCTGTGCTTCGCGCGGCCTTTGTCGTCAATCGGCGCGTGAGCACCACCGTCATCGGCCGCGAGGCGCGCAGCGCGCTCGCCGAGCAGCCGCTGCCGGCGCTGCGCTCGGAAGTGCATCAGCGAATCGTCTTCGCCGACAGCGTGGCCGCTGGCCGGCTTGCCAGCGAGACAGCACCCGACTGCGCCGCCGCACGCGAGATCGCGGCGCTTACGGATGAACTGTTGCGGTGGCCGACATGACGATCGCGCGCGGCAAACGCATCGGCATCGGCGCACGTCCGCCGGCGAACCCTCACGCCGAGGCGTGGGTTCGCCAGGGCGATGCCGACGGCCTCCAGAAAGGCGATCTCTACACCGCGCGCCTGACCCTCGACATCACGCCCGCGATGCGGGCGCGCATCAAGGTGTCCGCGTTCACGCGCGGCGTGACGGTGGCCGAACTGCTGCGCGCGCTGCTGGAACGCGAATTCCCGGAGAACCCCCAATGAACGCGCAACTTTCGGCGGCCACGGCCGCGCCGCTGTCTTCGCTCGCGGTGTCCGCTGGCCGGACCAGCACCGCGTCGCTGACCCTCGTATCGCTCGCCTACATCGAGCAGCGCATCAACCTGTATCTGCGTTTCGGCGAACCGGCACGCACCGTTCGGCTCGATCGTTGGCGTCGCGTCGCAGTGTTCCTGCCGGGCGCCGTGTTCTGCCGCATTCGCTGGCAGGCCAACGACTACGGCACGATCCGTTGGCAACTCATGGTGATGCAGGCTTGCACGCCACTGGACGCGGTACAGCGCATCCCCGCCGTGCGGCCCGGCGCGCGGTTGCTGCTGCACGCCGAGGGCGAGCCGGTCGTACGCGCCGTGCTGACGCAGTTCGATGCCATCGAGGCGCAAGGCATCGCGCCAGCCGACGTGTCGCCCGCGTACTGGCGCACGCTCGCCAACCGGCTCGCTGCGCGCTTACCGCTGCCCGTGTACACGGCCGAGCGGCATGCTGCCTGGTTGGCCGGGAAGGCACTGTCATGAAGACCGATTTTGCTCCTGTCGCCGCGTCGCGTCCTCGCTCGCGCCTGCGCGCTCGCATCGTCGTGGCGACATTGGCTGCCGTCGGCTTCGCTGCGCTGGCCTGGGCGTCCTGGATGTCGCCGTTGCCGCGTCTGACTTACAACCCGACCGACAGCGTGGCGGTCGGCTGGTATCGCATCGAACCACTCGACCATCGTGCTTCCTCGTTGCCACGCCTGCTGTCCGTAGGCAGCATCGTGCTTGTTCCGCTGCCGGCCGAAGCCGCCGAGCTGGCAGCGCAGCGCGGCTACCTGCCGACGCGCGTTCCGTTGCTCAAACGCGTGGGCGCCGTGTCGCCGCAGAAGGTGTGCATCGCCAGTAGCATCGTCCGCATCGACGGCGTGCCTTCGGCCGCTGTGCTGCGGGCCGATCGGCTAGGCCGGCCGCTGCCATTCTGGCAGCAGTGCCGCCGCCTCGAACCCGGCGAACTGTTCCTGTTGAGCGCGACCAACCCGGCGTCGTTCGACAGCCGCTATTTCGGCCCGGTCAGCGCATCCACCGTGATCGGTGTCGCGCATCCGGTCTGGCTGGAGACGCGACGATGATGGCTGCCGATTCGTTGCATGGCGTTGTGCATTCGATCGTGCCATCCGGCATGTCGTCCTGCTGGCCGTCGCCATGTCGTCGCACGTGTCGTGCGAGCGCATTCGCGCCGCACTTCGCGCGACCTCTGGCTCGGCTTTCCCACGTGCAGGCGTCTTACCTCGAACGTGCCCGGCCTGTGGCAGTGGTCACGTTCGCCGGCGAGCTGGCTGCGAGCAGCGCAGCGACGCCGGGGCGCCGACGCCCGGAGCGACAGCGAAGGGCAAAGGCGGAGGGCAAGATAAAAGGTCGCGGCACATCGCCGCTTGAAAATCTTGTCTGCACGTGGGGGGAGCGCGGCACGCGCCACGGGGCAGCAGCGTGCCGCGAAGGTGCGCAACGCCGCATCGGCGTTGGCGAAGTCGCGTGCTTCGTCCGCTGGACTGCGACGGTTTTGGATGGAGCCGCCCCATGAGCAACCGCGACGACGACCGTTTCCGCGTCCGGCCTGGTGCTCCGAAACAGCGCGGCGATGCCTACGTCAACAAGGTGCTGCGGCAGGCCAACAAGGCCGGCGCGAAGCTCGGCAAGGCGGCCAGCAAGGTCGGCCAGCGGCCCGGTTCTCGGCTGGGTCGCGGCCATGTCGCGGCGCGCTTCGCTGGGCGGGGACTTGGGGCAAATACGCGGCGCGTGACGATCAAGGCCCGGCTGGTGAATCTGGCGCAGGCTGGGCCGCATTCGACCGCCGCGCACCTTCGCTACATCGAGCGCGAAGGCGTCGATCGCCAGGGCGGGCCGGGCCATGCCTACGGGCCGACGACCGACGATGCCGACCTCGAAGCGTTCAAGGAGCGCGGCGCCGACGATCGTCACCAGTTCCGGTTCATCGTCTCGCCGGAGGATGCCGAACAGCTCGACGACCTACGCACCTACACCCGGCACCTGATGGCGCGCATGGAGGCCGACCTGGGCACGCGGCTGGAGTGGGTGGCGGTCGATCACTGGAACACCGACAACCCCCACACGCACGTCGTCCTGCGCGGCAAGGACGACGCCGGCAAAGACCTCATCATTTCCCGCGACTACATCGCCGAGGGGATGCGCCGGCGGGCATCGGAGCTGGCAACTGAATGGCTGGGGCCGCGCACCGAGTTGGAGATGCAACGCGCTATGCAGCGCGAAGTCGATCAGGAGCGGTGGACGGGGCTGGATCGCAGCTTGCGGCGCGAGGCTGGCGACGATGGCTTGGTGCTCGTCGAACGCTTCGCCGAACCCCGGCTGCAACGCCAGCGGCAAGTGCTAATCGGCCGTCTGCAACGCTTGCAGCGCATGGGGCTGGCGACCGAGCCGCAGCCGGGCGTGTGGGCCATCCATGCCGAGGCTGAGCCGACCCTGCGGGCGATGGGTGAGCGCGGCGACATCATCCGCACCATGCAGCGGGCCATGAGCGGTAGGCAACGCGAGGTGACCGTCTTCCAACCCGGCGAGAATGGCCGCGCCGTTGTCGGTCGCGTCGTCGGCAAGGGGCTGGTCGACGAGCTGCACGACAGGGGCTACCTAATCGTCGATGGCACGGACGGCAAGGCGCACTACGTCGCGCTGCCGCCGCGGTCGGAACTGGAGCAGTACCCGACCGGTGCCGTGGTGGAAGTGAAAGGCGCGACCGACGTGCGCGCCGCTGACCGTAACATCGCCGCGTTGGCCGTCGATGGCGTATACCGCACCGATCACCACCTGGCCGTCGCGCAAGGTCAGGCTACGTCCGACCGCGACCCGCGCGAGGTGGTGGCCGCCCATGTTCGCCGGCTCGAAGCCCTGCGCCGTGCCGCCATCGTCGAGCGCGAGGCCGAAGGTGTCTGGCGCATCCCAGGCGACCTGGCGGAACGAGGCCGCCAGTACGACGCGCAGCGGCTCGGCGGCAGCGTGGCGGTGGAGCTGAAATCGTACCTGCCTATCGAACGACAGGCCCGCGTGATCGGCGCAACCTGGCTCGACCAGCAGTTGATCGGCGGTGGCAAGGGGCTGGGCGAACTGGGCTTTGGTGCTGAGGTCAAGGACGCGTTGCGGGAGCGCGCCGACTTCCTGACCGAACAGGGATTGGCCGAGCATCGTGGGCAGCGCGTCATCCTCGCACGCAACCTGCTGGCGACGCTGCGCGGGCGCGAGCTGGCGCAGGCCACGAAGGACATTGCCGCTGAAACCGGCCTGGCGCATCGGCCAGTGGCCGACGGGCAGCGCGTGGTCGGTATCTACCGGCGTTCCGTCATGCTCGCCAGCGGTCGCTACGCGATGCTCGATGACGGTATGGGCTTCTCGCTGGTGCCGTGGAAGCCTGTGATAGAGCCGAGGTTTGGGCAGCAGCTCGCCGCGAAGGTGCGCAATGGTAGCGTGTCTTGGGAGATTGGACGACAACGAGATCCAACAATTGGCTGACTGAACGCGGTAGATCCTTGATCTGCGATGTGCATTGCGTAGGTTTCGCATTGGATCTGAAGGCGAGACCTGTCCAATGCGTCAATCGACAGATTGCTCGCTTCCTTGTCTTACGGGCGTTTCCACGATCCCGTGGCGCACATTACTCAGTCGTTGCAAAATCAGCAAGCCGACAACGGTAAGGCCTCCGCCCGCCAGAAAGTCCACGTTCATTCCCGCGTGATCCGCGATTACACCGCCGACCGCAGACCCTACGGCAATCGCCACCTGGATCACACTGACAAACATTGCCGAGCCTGCTTCGAGAAGGTCCGCGGTGGTGCGTTGAATCCACATACTGAACAAGAGCGGCAACGCACCAAGCGCAATGCCCCAAATTAACATCGCTACACTTTCACCAATCCGTGAGTGTTCGAAAAGCATCATCATCACGATCGCGCACAGCAATAGCGCGGTCAGTCCCGCAATGAAAGCCGTGAGTCTTTTTGTTGCGGCTACCGACAGAATCGCGTTCGAAAAAAATCCAATGACACCGAACGCAAGGAGCAGCAGCGTCATCTCATTGATCGTGAAGTCCTGAAGCAGGAGTGGTGCGATATAGGTGAACGTCACAAAATGTGCGCCGAAAATCAGGGCGATCATGAGCATAGATAACTGGATTTGCCGACGGTGCGCCAACGAAATGAAGTCGGTCACATTCACGGCCGCTACCGACGGCAGAGATGGCACAAGAAACGCCTGTGCGACCAGCGCGATTGCGACAAGCCCCCCGGTCGCCAAGAACGACGCTCGCCACGAAATAAGAGTTGCGACAAACGTGCCAAAAGGGACTCCCACTACCGTCGCGAAGGCGATGCCGGTGAGAATGATTGCGGTGGCTCTCGCAGAATCGTGCGGCTGAACGAGCCGCGCAGCGGCAGCAATGGCGAGCGTCCAGAAACCACCAAGCGCAGCGCCGAGCATCGCACGCCCGACGAGCATTGTCGCAAGATTTTGAGACGCAGCCGACACGACGTTCGACGCGAGCAAAACGGCGGTGAGTAGCAGGAGCACGTTGCGTCGATCAAGTCGACCGGCAAGGATCATCAGAGTGGGCGCAGAAAAGGCTGCCATTACGCCAGGCACCGTGACCATGAGGCCTGCCACACCCGACTGGACACCGAGCGCGGCTGCGATCTGTGGGAGCAGGCCTACCGGTAGAACTTCCGCAGTTACAAAGGCAAAAGCGCTGATAGCGACCGCGATAGCGGAAAGCCACTGACGCAGACTTGTAGCGACCTCGGCCTGTGGGGAGTGGTTAGATGGCATAAGAAGTTGTGCGGGGGAGGAGTTTCGCGTTAGATCGCCGTGATCGGCTTTCAGCAGTTCCGATCGCGTGATGGCTGGATCTGCAGATCAACCCGGCCGAGGCACGCCGACGGTAATAACGGAGACTAACTTATGCGGGAAATTCGTAGTAGCATGAAGAATTGAGTATCTTAAATTCAATTTCTGAATGAATGACCGATTTTATTCCTTGCAGTTGTTTGCCCGCGTCGCGCGGACCGGCAGCTTTTCCATCGCCGGGCGCGAGCTGGGCATCTCCCAGCCGACCGCCTCGCGGATCGTGGCGGCACTCGAAAAGCAGGTCGGTGCAGCGCTGCTTGTGCGAACAACGCGTGCTGTCACCCTGACGGAGGCGGGGACAGACTATCTGGCACGGGTGGAGGCGATTCTCGCCGCACTGGACGAGGCCGACCACGCGGCTCGGGGCACGGGGGAACTGCGCGGTGTACTTCGGATCGCGCTGTCCACGTCTTTAGCGCTTAGATGCGTACTGCCTCGGCTACCGCGCTTTACCGAGCAGCATCCTAATCTTCGCGTCGAGTTCCTTCTGAACGACGAAAAACAGGATCTCGTCAACGATGCCGTTGATGTTGCGCTGCGTGTCGGCAGTCTGGGCGACTCGTCGGCCGTCGCCAGAAAGGTTGGCGTCGTGCATAGAGTGCTGGCGGCTTCGCCCGACTACCTCGCCAAGGCTGGCGTACCACGCACTCCCTCCGATCTGAGCGATTTCTCGATCATTGTCGGGCCGGCTGGCCGAGGGATGGAGGGATGGGTTTTCAAGAAGAACGGTAAGACCACATCAGTCCGTGTAGATGGACGGTTCATCCTGAATGGCGGTGAAGGTGCAACCGCCGCAGCGGTTGCCGGTCTAGGCATTATTTCGGCGGGTGCTCTCGGTATGCTCAAGGAGTTACGAAGTGGACTCCTGGTCCGAGTACTCCCCGACTGGGAACTGGGTTCGGCCGACATTCACGTGATCCTGCCAGCGGGTCGAGCGGCCAAACCTTCTGCCAGAGCCTTCTCGGATTTCATCAGTGCCGAATTCGGGGAGCTGGACGTGCTATGGAATGAACACCAAGCGTCATGCCGTGCGCGTGATACGGAATCTGAGTTCTCTTGATGCCGCAGCGGCCACTGCGAATGCTGAGCAAATATATTCATAAATTGAATATATGAAAGTCATGTTTCTCCTCTACCGCGTCTTAGGCGAATAAAAGATCATCTCCATCGTGGTCAGGGAGGTTTGCATCCCTGTATTCCGATAGGAGATGCAACATGACATTGCAGGCCAGGCTCGACGCGTTCACCAACGACCTAGTAAGCAGCGGCGCAATTCCCCAGCCGCTCGTTACTGCGCTGAGAGACGGTATCGCAGAACAAATTGCCAGTGGCCAGGCCGATCATGCGCTCAAGGCCGGCGATGACGCACCGTCGTTCGTGCTGCCGAACGAAAGCGGCACGTCGGTCAGCTCCGCCAAACTGCTCGCCAAAGGGCCTCTGGTCGTCAGCTTCTATCGCGGCGTCTGGTGTCCCTACTGCAACATCGAACTACAGGCGCTCGAAGAAGCCCGCGCCGAGATAGAGGCGCGCGGCGCAGCACTCGTCGCCGTGTCGATGCAGAACGCTGCGAATAGCCGTAAGTCCGCGCGCGAGAACAAGCTCGGCTTTCCGATCCTGATCGATGCCGGCGGCAAGGTCGCCGACGCCTTCGGTCTTCGATACGCGCTCTCACCCAAGACAGTCGAACTCTACCGCACCCTCGGCAACGATCTGGAGGCGATCAACGGAGAAGCGAGCTGGTCGCTGCCGATGCCCGCTCGCTTCGTGATCGGCCAGGGCGGCGTCATTGCCTACGCCGAGATCAATCCCGACTACACGCGCCGTCCCGAACCCGATCACCTTTTTCCGATCCTCGATCAACTCGCCCGTGCCAAGGGCGGTTGATACGCCGGGAATGTCCCAACCTCAACTGAAAATGGATGGCTTTATGTCTGAATATCTTCTCGATCTCACCAAAGAGTTTGCCGGTCGTCGTGTCCTTGTCACGGGCGGAACGCGCGGCATCGGCGCGGCCACCGCGCAGCGCTTCATCGACGGCGGCGCGAAGGTCGTTGTCACCGCCCGGAACACACATGCCGAAACGCCGAAGAGCGCGACGTTCATCGCTGGCGACACGCGCACGCTGGAAGGCGCGCAAAAGGTTGCTAGGGAGGCAATCGCCGCGCTCGGCGGTCTCGACATCCTGATCAACAATGCCGGCGCCGCCCGACTCCATCTGCCGGCCTCGACTGCGATCTCGGACGAGGAATGGGTCGATAGCCTGAACATCAACTTCCTGGCCGCTCTACGCATCACCTACGCATCGCTGGACGAACTGGTTAAGACGAAGGGTTCGATCGTCAATGTCACTGCCGGCGGCCGCATTGCATTCGGTGGCCCGATGGCGCACTACGGCGCCGCCAAGGCCGCGCTGAACAACTGGTCGGAATCGCTCGCCAAGGAGGTGGCGCCGAAGGGTGTGCGCGTCAACATCGTGTCGCCCGGACCGATCATCACCCCCGGCGGTGACGAGGTTCGCAACACCATCACTCAGGCAATGGGTATCACCGACGCGCAGTTCTTCGCCACGGTGCCGCTCGAAGGCCGTGCCGGCAAGGCCCAAGATTTGGCGGAAGCCATCGTCTTCCTGGCGTCGCAGCGGGCCTCCTACATCACCGGCGATACGCTCTTTGTCGGTGGTGGTTGGGGCACCTTGGCCGGTATCTGACCACAGCGCCCGCCGCCGGATCTGCTGACACTCCGTATCAACACCGGGCGGCGGGCCTCCCGGCTTCCCAGCGAGAAAGCGAAATATGATCGACCTGCATTATTGGACCACGCCGAACGGCCACAAGATCACGATGTTTTTGGAAGAGACCGGGCTTCCCTACAACATCGTGCCCATCAACCTCGTCAAGAACGAACAGTTCGAGCCGAAATTTCTGGAAATCGCGCCCAATAACAAGATGCCCGCGATCATGGATCACGATCCAATCGGCGGCGGTGCTCCGATCAGCATCTTCGAGTCCGGCGCCATTCTTCAATATCTCGCCGAAAAGACCGGCAAGCTGATGCCACAGGACATCCGCGCCCGCGTCGAAGTCAATCAGTGGCTGTTCTGGCAAGTGGCTGGCCTCGGTCCGATGGCGGGGCAGCTCATTTTCTTTCTGCGTAGCTCGGAGAAGTATCCCTTCGGCATCGAGCGTTTCACGAAAGAAACTCAACGCCTCTATGGTGTGCTCAATAAGCGCCTCGAAGAACGGGACTGGCTCGCCGGCGATGCTTATTCGATCGCAGACATCGCCGTCTATACCTGGGCGGCACCCTACAGCCTGTTCGGTTTGGATCTTGATGAATATCCGGCCATCGAGCGCTGGCTCGAAGCGATCGCCTCGCGACCGGCGACCGAGCGCGCCTATGCCATCGCCAAAGACCTCAATCCTCTGGCACCCCAGCCCGTCAGACGCGCGGAGCGCGAAGCGGCCAGGCTTGCGAGCTGACCCTCATCAACCATTGTCACTGACGAAATTGGAGAAAAGATTATGAGCAAAATTCTTGTCACGGGTGCGAGCGGCGATATCGGCCGGAAGACCATCCTGCATCTGCTGAAAAAGCGGCCCGCGAGCGATCTGATCGGGCTGGTCCGTGATCCGGCGAAGGCGAAGGATTTGGCGGCGCTCGGCGTCGAGCTTCGCCAGGGCGACTATCTGGATCGTGAATCCCTGAAGCGCGCTTTCGTCGGCGTCGAGAAGTTGATGTTGGTTTCGGCACACGCCTTCACCGATCGCAAGACGGCTCACGCCAACGTGATCGACGTAGCGGTCGAGGCGGGCGTCCGGTTCCTCGTCTACATGCCGATTTATCGTAAAGCTGGCTCGACCTTCGTCATGAAAGAAATCACCGAAGAGGATATCTTCACGGTCGAGAAGCTGCGGTCATCGGGTCTAACCTATACGCTTGTTCAGCACCCGCCGTTCATGGAGCCCGCCATCATGTATGCCGGGCCGAATGCTGTAGAGACGGGTGTTCGGGTGCCGGCGGGTAACGGCAAGTTCACTGCGGCGACTCGCGACGATCTGGCTGCGGCTCATGCGACAGTCTTGGCCGAACCGGGGCACGAAGGCAAAACCTACTACCTGTCGGGCTCACCGGCAGTCTCGTGGGCCGATATTGCCCGGATTCTGTCAGAGGTCCACGGCAAGGATGTGCCCTACATCGCGATCTCGGATGAGGAATACATCAAGTCGATGCAAGGGCTCGGCTTCCCCGATTTTGTCGCCCCGTTCATTCTGAAGTGGGTTCAGGGCATGAACCAGGGCGAGTGGGAGGAGGTCACCGACGATCTCGAAACGCTTATCGGCCACAAGCCCACGACGCCCGCCGAGTATTTGCGTTCGGTCGCGGAGGCGGCCAAAGCCCAAGGGAGCGCGTCATGAAGATAGGCTTCATCGGTGCGAGCACGGTCGCCCAAACGATCGCGAAGCATGTCCTACCTCTCGGGCATCAGGTCATGCTCAGCAACTCGCGCGGGCCGGATTCCCTCGCTGACGTGGTGAAGGAGCTTGGCGCCGGCGCGACGGCCGGAACACCCCAGCAAGTTGCGGAGCAGGATATTGTCGTGCTCGCGGTCAGGTGGTCCAGCGTGCAGCCGGCACTGTTCGGTGTTCCGGACTGGAAGGGGCGCATCCTTGTCGATGCCACGAACCGGGTCGCCAGCTACACGCCGCTGTCCCTGGGCGATATATCGGGGCGAACGTCCAGCGAGATCGTCGCGGACCTCGCTCCTGGAGCGAAGGTCGTCAAGGCGTTCAACTCCGTGCCGATGTCGTGGATTTCCGACTTCTCGGCCACGAAGCCGCGCACCGTCCTGTTCATTTCTGGGGACGCCGCCGATGCCAAGCAGCCGGTCAGCAACCTCGTTGAGGAAGTCGGCTTTAGCTGCATCGATCTCGGCTCTCTCGCGGTCGGTGGGCGACTCCAACAGCTCGGCGGCCCGCTCGCGGGTGTCCGGCTCACTTTCGGCGAAAGGTTCGTGCTATGAAGGCTCTCGTTTATGAAAAGGCGCACAGCCTTGCTGACTTCGCGATCCATCTTGCGGATGTCGAAGAACCGGCGCTGCGTGACCAAGACGTATTGGTCGAGGTGCGAGCCATCGGCGTCAATCCTGGCGAAGCGGCCATCCGCAGCATGAAGAGCGCCGAACCTGGTGGCCGTGTTCTGTTGGGTTGGGAGTTCGCCGGTATCGTGGTGGGCGCAGGCCCCGCAGTCGAGCGCTTCAAGGTCGGTGATCGGGTTTTCGGCACCGGCGATATGACACGCGACGGGGCTTGGGCGGAGCGCGTGGCCGTCGATCATCGGATCGTCGCCCACGTACCTGACCAGCTCTCGTTCACCGATGCGGCAAGCTTGCCGATCGGCGCCGTGACGGCATGGGAGGCAGTTTTCCGCGACCAGGACGTGCTGCCGTCCGGCGTGGATCGCGTGCTCGTGCTGGGCGGCGCGGGCGCTGTCGGTTCACTTGCGACGCAACTTCTGAAGGCCAGGACCACGGCGTTCGTCATCAGTACCGGCTCACGTCCGGACTCGAAGAAGTGGTGCAAGCGGATGGGTGCCGATCTGGTGCTCGACCACAGCGCCGACATCGCCGAACAGCTTGGCGCGGCAGGCATCCCGCATGTCGATTGGGTACTCTCCACGGCGAAGTCTGCCGATAACATCGGCTGGATCGCAAACGTACTACGCCCTTTCGGCCATCTCTCCGTCGTGGATGGCGGCCCACCGCTCGATGTCCGCCCGCTCGCGCCGAAAGCAGCCTCGCTCCATCTGGAGATGGTATTCAGCAGGATCATCTACGGCAGCGAGCCGGAACGGCAGGGAAGAATCCTGGCAACCGTTGCCGCGCTCGTCGTCGAGGGTCGCGTGAAGCCGATTATGACGACGCTGCTGGAGGGCCTCACGGCCGAAACGATGAAAGCTGCCCACGAACTCGTCGCATCCGGCAGGACGGTCGGAAAGGTCGTGATCGCAATCTGACTAATAGGAACGAAGAGTATTTCGTCCGAACGAGGGCTTGAAAAAACGACTGCCTCTGATCGACGGCGCGACGGTGTGACTGGAAACTGGATGGAAATACGCCGTCTACGCTGTTTCATTGCGGTCGCCGAGGAATTGCATTTCCCGCGCGGCGGAACGACTGCACATTGAGCAGTCGCCGCAGTCTCGGGCGATCTACTTAGATTCGAGGACGCCAATTCATTGCTGCGAGCATTTAAGTGGATATCCCCTACATCCCCGATGTTGCATCAGAGGGCGATCCGGTGAAGTCTCGCCAGTGCCCGCTAGGTAGGCTCACCGGCATCGCCGGACCGATAGCCTTTTTCATCAGCGACGGTGTCCGCTTCGCCACCGGCCGAGTACTCGTGGTCGATGGCAGGCTGGTGCGACTCTGATCGACAGCATCAACCTATTCTGAGTTCGGCTTTGCTGGACGCTACTCAAGAGGAGTCTTCGATGGCAACCGTCTTGTGCGTACTTTACCCCGATCCGATCGACGGCTATCCGCCGCGCTATGTTCGGGACGCTATCCCGGTCATCACCCATTACGCCGACGGCCAGACCGCGCCGACGCCGAAAGAGCCTCTCGGGTTCAAGCCGGGCGAACTCGTTGGGTGCGTGTCCGGCGCGCTCGGGCTGCATCAGTACATGGAGGCGAGCGGGCATAGATTCATCGTGACGAGCGACAAGGATGGCCCTGACTCGGAATTCGAGAAATGGTTGCCCGAGGCCGATGTGGTGATCTCACAGCCGTTCTGGCCCGCCTACCTGAGCGCCGAGCGGATCGCGAAGGCGAAGAAGCTGAAGCTCGCGCTAACGGCTGGCATCGGCTCCGATCACGTTGATCTCGCGGCCGCCGCCCGTGCGAACATCGTCGTCGCCGAAGTAACCGGCTCGAACAGCATCGGCGTCGCCGAGCACGTCGTGATGAGCACGCTTGCGCTGGTCCGTAATTTCCTGCCGTCACATCGGTTCGCGGAGCAAGGCGGCTGGAACATCGCCGATTGCGTATCGCGCAGCTATGACATCGAGGGGATGCATTTCGGCACGGTAGGCGCTGGCCGCATTGGCCTCGCGGTCCTACGCCGGCTGAAACCGTTTGGCCTAACCCTGCACTACACGCAGCGCCATCGCCTCGGCGCGGACGTCGAGCGAGAGCTGGATCTGATCTACCATCCGGACGCGGCATCGCTCGCAAGCGCCGTTGACATTGTTAATTTGCAGATTCCACTGTATCCGTCGACGGAAAACCTATTCGACGCGGCAATGCTCGCGCGCATGAGACGCGGCGCCTATCTAATCAACACTGCGCGCGCACAACTCGTCGATCGCGACGCGGTCGTGGACGCGGTCACGTCCGGTCATCTGGCAGGCTATGCGGGCGACGTGTGGTTTCCGGAACCGGCACCCGCCAACCATCCGTGGCGCACGATGCCGTTCAACGGGATGACGCCACACGTTTCCGGTACGTCGCTATCTGGGCAGGCGCGCTATGCGGCCGGCACGCTGGAGATCCTGCAATGCTTTTTCGATGGCAAGCCGATCCGGCCAGAATATCTGATCGTCGATAACGGCACTTTGGCAGGTACGGGTGCAAAGTCCTACGAAATGAAGTGAACCCGGCTGCTATCGCTGACCTCGTTGCCTTCGGCGCCGGTACGGATGCGCGCTATGCGATAGGGCAGACGCTAGAGGTTGGCGGTGGCTCGATGCGATTGTGAAAAAGAAAAGCTGGCCGCTTAAACAACGCAATTCGCGACTTGGGCTGGCTGGGGCGAGCGATGACTTATGGAATTGCGCCACTTACGATGCTTTATTGCAGTCGCCGAAGAACTACATTTCGCTCGGGCAGCGGAGCGACTGCACATTGAACAGTCGCCGCTGTCGCGGGCGATCAAGGAACTGGAAGAAGATCTGGGCGCCCAACTCTTTGTGCGCACTACGCGCAGCACTCGCCTAACCCGCGCAGGAAAGCTGTTTCTTGAGTACGTGCCGCGTGTCTTTACGGCGTTGCAGCAGGCACGCGATAGCGTGAAGGCCGCTGCCAATGGCTTCCATAGCCAGTTGAGGGTCGCGCTCTCGGATGGCATCCCAACGGCGCGCTTCTCGACCTTTCTGGCGTTGTGCCGCGAAGAAGAACCGGAAATAGAAATACGTCTATTCGAGGTTCCGCTGGCGCAGCAGATCAAAGGGCTGCACGACGATTTGTACGACGTAGGGTTCTCGCGGTCGGATGAGGTCGGCGACGGCATCATAGCTGAGGCCGTTTGGAATGATCCCCTGGTGGTAGCGGTGCCAGCTCGCCATCCTCTGCTAGCGCACAAACGCATCCCTCTGGAAGAAGTGCTGCGCCATCCGCTGGTACTTGGTGATCCCCATACCTGCGAAGGTTATACCCGACAGCTCGAACGTGTGCTGCGCCGGGTCGATCAAGAACCTTTAATTGCTGAACGGGTGGCATCCATTGACCTGATGATGGCGTTGGTGGCGGCCGGTTTCGCCTTGGGTCTGGCTGGTGCTTCTCAGATCGCCGCCTGCCGCGAGCCGGGCGTGGTAGCTCGGCTGCTTGACGGACCGCCGGCCACGTTAACCACTTATTTGCTATATCTGGATAGCGAGCCTTCAGAGGCACTGGCTCGTTTCATTGAGAGAGCCAGTACGCTTGAATCATCCGCTACAAAGAAACCCGTCGCTTTATCTGACTCCACCGCTTCTGAGGACGTCGAGCCATGAACAAGATCACGTTGCTGATGCTCGTTTTGGCACTGACGGGCTGTGGCAAATCAGAACCCAATGATACGGTGGACTCGCTAATTTCTCATCCAGATCGACTCCGTGAAGTCGAAAGACAGTGTACGGACAGTGACGCCAAAATGCCTGCTGCTGAATGCAGCGCTGCATCTGAAGCAAGGCATCGGCTGTTCATCGGCAGGGGTCCGCAATACACGCCGTCTAAAGATGCTCCAAAGTTCTGATTCTTTGGTTGCGCAACACATTGGCTGACTTCGTTGGCGCTTGCGCTGTCACACGCAGAAATGTGCTGTGACGCGCAGCGCATTTTCCCAGCTAGAAATCTTGCATTTTCGATCTTTTTTATCGCCATAACGGTCTTTGACCAGCACTGACCCGGCACCGATGCTCCTGGCTATGCGGCACGTCTTCGCCGCATGACGCAGGTGGAAGTCGGAGGCCGGCATGAACGGGACCAGTGTGTTGTTCGGCCAGATGCTGACGGTGTTCGGCATCGTGGTCGCGGGAACTTGGGGTGCTACCCAATGGACCGCCGCACATCTGGGCTACCAGCTACGCCTTGGCTCGCCCTGGTTCGACTACCTTGGCATTCCGTTCTATCACCCGTGGCGGCTGTTCGAGTGGTGGTACTGGTATGACGCCTATGCGCCGCGCCTGTTCCTCACGGGCGGTGCTATCGCGGCGACCAGCGGAGTTGCCGCCGCCTTCGTCGCCATCGGCATGTCGGTGTGGCGCGCGCGGCAATCGCGCCTCGTCACCACCTACGGTTCGGCGCGATGGGCCGATGCCCGCGACATTCGCAAGGCTAGCCTGACGCAACCGGCAGGTGTCTTTCTCGGCCTGCATGACGGCCACTACCTGCGCCACGAAGGCCCGGAGCACGTCCTGACCTTCGCGCCGACACGATCGGGCAAAGGCGTGGGTTTGGTGATTCCCACGCTGTTGAGCTGGCCAGCATCCGCTGTCATCCATGACATCAAGGGTGAGAACTGGACCATCACCGCGGGCTGGCGCTCGCGCTTCTCGCATTGCCTGCTGTTTAACCCGACCGATGCGAAGTCGGCCGCGTATAACCCGCTGCTCGAAGTCCGGCGCGGCGCGCATGAAGTACGCGACGTGCAGAACATCGCCGACATCCTGGTCGACCCCGAGGGTGCGCTCGAACGCCGCAATCATTGGGAAAAGACTTCGCACGCGCTGCTGGTCGGAGCCATCCTGCACGTGCTCTATGCAGGCGAAGACAAGACGCTGCGCGGGGTCGCCAACTTCCTGTCCGATCCGGCATGCCCGTTCGAGCTGACGCTGCACCGGATGATGACGACGAAGCACCTCGGCGACACGCCGCATCCCGTCGTCGCGTCCGCTGCGCGCGAAGTGCTCAACAAGTCGGACAATGAGCGGTCGGGCGTGCTGTCCACGGCCATGTCGTTCCTCGGCCTGTACCGTGATCCCACGGTAGCCGAAGTCACCTCGCGCTGTGACTGGCGCATCGCCGACCTGATCGCGTCAGAGCATCCCGTCTCGCTGTATCTGGTTGTGCCGCCTTCGGACATCAGCCGCACGAAACCGCTGATACGTCTGATCCTCAACCAGATTGGCCGGCGTCTGACCGAATCGCTCGACGGTAGCGACGGTATCGCACGCCGCTACAAGCTGCTGCTGATGCTCGACGAATTTCCGGCACTCGGCAGGCTTGATTTCTTCGAGACGGCACTCGCGTTCATGGCCGGCTACGGCATTCGCAGCTTCCTCATCGCGCAATCGCTCAACCAGATTGATAAAGCCTACGGCCAGAATCACTCGATTCTCGATAACTGCCATGTGCGCGTGACGTTCGCCACGAATGACGAACGCACCGCCAAGCGCATTTCCGAAACGCTTGGCACGGCCACCGAACTGCGCGCGCAACGCAACTATGCCGGCCACCGGCTCGCGCCGTGGCTGGGTCATCTCATGGTGTCGCGGCAGGAGACCGCACGTCCGCTGTTGACGCCCGGCGAAGTAATGCAGCTCCCGCCCGACGAGGCCGTGGTGATGGTGTCCAGTGTCGCGCCGATCAGGGCGAAGAAGCTGCGCTACTACAGCGACGGCAATTTCAAACGCCGCGTGCTGCCGCCGCCCGTACTCGCCGTCGGGCACTACGCCGATGTGCCGACCGTTCGTCCCGACGACTGGAGCGGGTTGGCTATTCCCACTGTACCGGCTGCGCCGGTCGCCGCTGGCCTGGTCGACGAGGATGACGGCACCGCTGACGACGGTGGCCTGCGCCGGCAACCGGAGCTATCGGAAATCTCCGAATACAGCCCCGAACAGCAGGCCGCCGACAGCGACCTCGCGCTGCTCGACGACGACCTGCCGCTGCCGCTCCCTCGCCAGTTCGACCCGGCCATGCAGCGCACGGCCCGGCTGGCATCCCTCGATCACGACGATGGACTCCAGCTATGAGCCAGTACCGCCTCAACCTGTTCATTCTGCCCGAGCACGCCAGGCGTCTCGACGAGCTGGCGACGAAGAAAGGCGTGTCGAAGTCGTCGATCGTTGCGGCGGCGCTCGCGTCCTGGCTCTCGCCCGACGCGGGCGACCAGCGCGAGGCGGCCATTGCCAAACGACTCGACCGACTCTCGCGCCAGTTCGAGAAGCTGGAGCGCGACCAGAACATCGAGATCGAGACGTTGGCGCTATTCGTCCGCTACTTCCTCACGGTCAGCACGCCCGTTCCCGAAGCTCATCAGGATGCCGCTCGTGCGCAGGGCAAAGCGCGTTTCGAGCAGTTCGTCGAACAGCTCGGCCGCCACCTGATGCGCGGGCGCAGCCTCGTGCGCGAGGTGGTGGAGGAGCTGAACCCCGACGCCGAACGGCTGAACGATGCGGCAGCGCAGGCCGAAGCGCAGGAGCGTGCCTCATGAGCGCGCAGCCCCAATCTTTCGCTACCACGTCGCTCGACCGGCGCATCCGCATGTTGCGCACGGCAATGGGGCCGCTGATCGCTGCCGCGCTCGAAGACCCGGACGTGGTGGAAATCATGCTCAATCCCGACCACACGCTCTGGGTCGATCGCCTGTCATCGGGCCGCGCGCCGATGGGTGCCGAGCTGTCCGAGGCGGAGGGCGAGCGCATCATCCGTCTGGTTGCCGCGCACGTCGGCGCGGAAGTCCATCGCGGTCAGCCGCTGCTGACCGCCGAATTGCCCGAAACCGGAGAACGGTTCGAGGGCATTTTGCCGCCCGCTGCGCCAGGGCCGGCCTTCGCACTGCGCAAGCGCGCGGTCGGTGTCATTCCGCTGGATCGGTACATCGCCGACGGCATGATGACCGCCGAGCAGGCTGCGTTCCTGCGCGACGCGGTGCGCGAGCGCCAGAACATCCTGATCGCCGGCGGCACCAGTACCGGCAAGACCACGCTCGCCAATGCTCTGCTCGCGGAAATCGCCGCCACCGGCGACCGCGTGCTGGTGCTCGAAGACACCATCGAACTGCAATGCACGGCACGCGACCACGTACCGCTGCGCACGCGCGCCGGCGTCGTGTCCATGACCGAGCTGGTGCGCGCCACGATGCGCCTGCGTCCCGACCGCGTGATCGTCGGCGAGGTACGCGGTGGCGAGGCGCTGGATCTCATCAAGGTGTGGGGCACCGGCCACCCAGGCGGCATTGCCACGATCCACGCCGGTTCCGCGCTGGGCGCGCTGCTGCGCCTCGAACAACTAATTCTCGAAGTTGCCGTGAATCCGCCGCGCGCGCTGATCGCCGAGGCGGTGAATGTCGTCATCCACATCGCTGGGCGTGGCCGTCGCCGCCGCATCGAACGCATCGCCCGTGTGACCGGCTTCGATGCCACTAGCTATCAGCTCTGCGACGCCATGCCGTCGCCATCCGATCCAGCCCCGTCTTCGCTTCCCACCGGAGAACTCTGATGAGCCATGTCCATGTTCTGCGCTTTTCCGTAAATCCGCTTCCACGTCTTCGTCGCCTGGTCCAGCCCGCACGGCAGGGTTTGATGCTGGCCGTCGTGATGCTCGCGCTGACCAGCACGGCGAAAGCCAGCGGCTCGAACATGCCGTGGGAAGCGCCGCTGCAATCCATCCTCGACTCGATCCAGGGGCCAGTTGCCAAGATCGTCGCCGTCATCATCATCATCGTGACGGGCCTCACGCTCGCGTTTGGCGACACCAGCGGCGGCTTCCGGCGCCTGATCCAGATCGTGTTCGGACTCTCGATCGCCTTCGCCGCATCGTCTTTCTTCTTGTCGTTCTTCAGTTTCTCCGGCGGCGCGGTGGTGGCATGAACGAGCCAGCCACCATCACCCTCGGCTTCGAGGTGCCGCTGCATCGGTCGCTCACCGAGCCGATCCTGATGGGCGGTGCGCCGCGCACCGTGGCGATCGCCAACGGCACGCTCGCCGCTGCCGTCGGGCTTGGCCTGCAACTGTGGATTCCAGGCATGGCGCTGTGGCTGATCGGCCATTCGCTCGCTGTGTGGGGCGCAAAAGTCGATCCGCAGTTCATGCAGGTCTTCGCGCGGCATCTGAAGCACAAATCGCTGCTGGACGTGTGAGGACGATGCCATGCTGCATCTTGCCGAATACCGCCAGCGTCCCGCACTGCTTGCCGACTGGTTGCCGTGGGCCGGACTCATCGCGCCCGGTGTGGCGCTCAACAAGGATGGTTCGTTCCAGCGCACCGCACGCTTTCGCGGGCCGGACCTCGACAGCGCCACGCAGGGCGAACTGATCGCCACGACCGCGCGCCTGAATAACGCATTGCGCCGCCTGGGATCGGGCTGGGCCTTGTTCATCGACGCCGATCGACGACCGGCAGCCGACTATCCGCACTCGGACTTTCCCGAGGTGTTGTCGTGGCTGGTGGACGAGGAACGGCGTGCCGCGTTCGAGCAGACCGGCAGCCACTATGAGAGTGGCTATCACCTGACGCTGGTGTACCTGCCGCCGGAAGAGTCGCGCGCACGCGCCGCGAAGCTCCTGTACGAGAACACACCGACGTCCGGCGTGGACTGGCGCGAACGGCTCGCCGCCTTCGTCGCCGAAACCGATCGCGTGTTCGACCTGCTCGACGGCGTGATGCCGGAGATCGCCTGGCTGGACGACAGCGAAACGCTCACGTACCTGCACGCGACCATTTCGACGCGGCGTTACCGCATCGGCGTGCCGGAGGTGCCGTTTCATCTCGACGCGCTGCTGGCCGACTCGGCATTGATCGGCGGCCTCGCACCGATGCTGAGCGACCAGCACCTGCGCGTCGTAACGGTGCGCGGTTTTCCGACCTCGACCTGGCCGGGCCTGCTCGATGACCTCAACCGGCTTGGTTTTGCCTACCGCTGGTCCACGCGCTTCCTGTGTCTGGACAAGGCCGAAGCCGAGAAGGCACTGACGCGGCTGCGCCGGCAATGGTTCGCCAAGCGCAAGAACGTCATCGCGCTGCTACGCGAAACGATCTTTCAGCAGGAATCGCCGCTCGTTGATACCGACGCGAGCAACAAGGCGATGGATGCCGATGCCGCCCTGCAGGAACTCGGCAGCGATCAGGTGGCGTTCGGCTACGTGACGGCGACCGTGACCGTCATGGACGCGGATGCGGCGGCGGCCGACGAGAAGCTGCGGAGGATCGAGCGCGTCATCCAGGGCCGGGGCTTTGTCACGATTCCCGAAACCCTTAATGCGGTCGAAGCGTGGCTCTCGTCGATTCCCGGCCACGCCTACGCCAACGTGCGGCAGCCGAGCATTTCCACGCTGAACCTCGCGCACCTGATGCCGCTGTCGGCGGTGTGGGCCGGTCCGGAGAAGAACAAGCATCTCGACAGCCCGCCGCTGATCGTCACGCGCACCGACGGCGACACGCCGTTCCGGCTGGTGACGCACATCGGCGACGTAGGCCATACGCTGGTGGTCGGCCCGACCGGCATGGGCAAGTCGGTATTGCTCGCCACACTGGCGATGCAGTTCCGCCGGTATCGCGGCTCGCGCATCTTCGCGTTCGACATGGGCCGCTCGATGCGCGCCACGATCCTCGGCCTCGGCGGCGAGCACTACGACCTCGGCTCCGATGGTGCGATCGCGTTCCAGCCGCTCGCACGCATCGACCGCGAAGGCTATCGCACCTGGGCGGCCGAATGGGTCGAAGGCCGTCTATTGCACGAAGGCATTGCCGTCGGCCCCGACGAAAAAGCCGCTGTATGGTCGGCGCTTGGCAGCCTCGCCGGTGCGCCCGTCGAACAGCGCACGCTCACGGGCCTGTCGGTGTTGCTCCAGTCCAATGTGCTGCGTCAGGCGCTTGCGCCTTACGTGCTTGGCGGCGCGCATGGCCGCCTGCTCGATGCTGACCACGACCGGCTCGGCGTGGCCGACGTGCAGGGCTTCGAGATGGAGGAACTGATGCCCAGCAAGGCGGCGGTGCTCGCCGTGCTGGGCTATCTGTTCGCGCGCTTCGATGAACGGTTCGACGGTGCGCCGACGCTGCTGATCCTGGACGAGTCCTGGCTGTTCCTCGACGACCCGGTGTTTGCCGCGCGCATCCGCCAGTGGCTCAAGACGCTGCGCAAGAAGAACGTCAGCGTGATCTTCGCCACGCAGTCGCTCGCCGACATCAAGGATTCGAGCATCGCGCCCGCGATCATCGAGAGCTGCGCGAGCCGCATCTTCCTGCCGAACCCCCAGGCGACCGAGCCACAGATTCGCACGATCTACGAAGGCTTTGGCCTGAACAGCCGGCAGATCGAGATCGTCGCCACCGCCGAGCCCAAGCGCGACTACTACTACCAGTCGCGCCTCGGCAATCGCCTGTTCGACCTCGACCTGGGGCCGGCCACTTTGGCATTCGTCGGCGCGTCCACGCCGCAGGACCAGCGCGACATCGACCACGTGCTGCTGAACGCCGGCACGCCCGGTTTCGCGGGTGCCTGGCTGCGCCATAGCGGCCTCGACTGGGCTGCCGACCTTATGCCTTCGTTCCTCACATCAACGGAGATTCAGCCATGAAGAAGACCGGGCTGGCCGTCGTCACGGCCTTGCTGCTGTCGGTGTCGTCCACGAGCTTCGCACAGTGGGCGGTGTTCGACGCGGCCAACTATTCGCAGAACTTGCTGACCGCCGCACGCGAGCTGCAACAGATCGACAACCAGATCCAGCAGTTGCAGAACGAAGCGACGATGCTGGTCAACCAGGGTCGCAATCTTACGAGCCTGAACTTCAATTCGCTGTCGCAGTTGTTGTCCACGCTGGCGACGACGAACCAGTTGATCTCGCAGGCGCAGGGATTGACCTTCAACGTCGCGCAGTCGCAGGCGACGTTCAACCGGCTGTACCCGTCGTCCTACGGCGCTACCACCAGCAACGCGCAGATGGTGCAGGACGCGCAGACGCGCTGGCAGACATCGGTACAGGCATTGCAGACCTCGACGCAGATGCAGTCGCAGGCCGCGCAGAACCTGCTGTCCGACCAAGGCGTATTGAGCAGTCTGGTGACACAGAGCCAGGGCGCGGTCGGTGCCTTGCAGGCGAGCCAGGCGACGAACCAGTTGCTCGCGCTGATCGCACGTCAGGCGATTCAGTCGCAGCAACTCACCGTATCCCAGCAGCGCGCGACAGCACTGGACCAGGCGCGTGCTGCGGCCGATGAGGCGCAGGCCCAGCAGGTCCGTACCCGCTTCATTGGCAGCGGTCCGCAATACACGCCGCAGTCGGTGAGCTTCTACGGGAACTGACGGCCATGCGCCGCGCACTGGTCCTGTCCATCATCGCCATGCTGACCGCTTGCGGTCGGCATGAGCCGGCGTTGACGGCCGATGCACTCGCACATGATCCGCAGCGGCTTTACGCACTGCGCCATCGCTGTGCCGTTGCACACCCCCACATGGACAACGCCACATGCGGCCTGGTGGACGCGGCGTATGCGCGGCGTTTCTTCCTCGAACTGGGCGGCGCCAACGAATACCAGACGCTCGCCGAGTTGCCGCCGATTCCGGCGAGCTTCGAGGCGTCGCAAGGAGATCGGCCATGAATGATCTTTCCGTCATCGACCAGTTCCTGGCCGTCTTCTCGCAGTACATCGACTCAGGCTTTGGTCTGCTGCACGGCGAAGTCGCCTATCTCTCGGCCACGCTGATCGTGATCGACATGACGCTCGCCGGCCTGTTCTGGGCGATGGGTGGCGA
This sequence comes from Paraburkholderia gardini, assembly GCF_907164575.1. Classification (GTDB taxonomy): domain Bacteria; phylum Pseudomonadota; class Gammaproteobacteria; order Burkholderiales; family Burkholderiaceae; genus Paraburkholderia; species Paraburkholderia gardini. The sequence continues at coordinate 176,688 of NZ_CAJQYY010000006.1, read as the reverse complement.
GGAAGTGCTGGCGAAGCTGATCCGCAAGACGCTCTACGTCGGCGCGTTCGCCTACATCATCGGCAACTTCAACACGCTCGCGGGCATCGTCTTCCGCTCGTTCGTGGGCCTCGGCCTGCTCGCGTCCGGCTCGTCGATCAGCATCGGCAATTTCCTGCAACCCGGACGCCTGGCCGCGATTGGCGTCCAGGCCGGACAGCCGATTCTGCAACAGGTCGGCACGATGTCCAACGGCATCACCGCGGTCTTCAGCAACATCGACATGATCGTGATCCTGCTGCTCGCCTGGGTCGTCGTGGTCATCAGCTTCTTCATCCTGGCCGTGCAGCTTTTTGTGACGCTGATCGAGTTCAAGCTAACCACACTCGCGGGCTTCGTACTGGTCCCGTTCGCGCTCTGGAACAAGACCGCGTTTCTTGCCGAGAAGGTGCTGGGCAACGTGGTGTCGTCGGGCGTGAAGGTACTGGTGCTCGCCGTCATCGTCGGCATTGGCTCGACGATCTTCAGTCAGTTCCAGACGCCGGCCGGTGCCGATCCGTCGCTGAACCACGCGCTCGCCATCATGCTGGCCTCGCTGACGATGCTGGGACTTGGCATCTTCGGGCCGGGCATTGCGACCGGCCTGGTATCCGGTGCACCGCAGCTCGGCGCCGGAGCGGCCGCCGGTACGGCGCTAGGTGTCGCGGGCCTTGCCGTTGCCGGTGGTGCGGCCGTGGCGACGGGTGGCGCGGCAGTCGCCGCCGGCGCACGACTTGCAGCGCGCGGCGCAGTCGGGACCGCACGCGCGGCCAGCGGCGCCGCGTCGGCTTATCGCGCCGGTGCGACTGCATCGGGCGCGACTGGCGCGCGTGCTTTCGGTGCCGGTGTGGCCAACGTCGCGCACAGCGGCGCACAGGCCGCCGGCGAGCGGGTTGCAGCCGGTGCTCGCGCTGCGCGTGATCGCGCGGTATCGGCCGTCGGCGCGAGCGCGCCATCCGCCTCGCACGGAAACGCCGGCGAAACATCCATACCATCGGCGACCACCGATAACGCATCGCAAGCATCCACCGACAAACCGCCCGACTGGGCGCAACGCCTGCAACGCCGCCAGCGCGCCGCGCATGGCGCTTCGACGGCCGCGCATGTCGTGCGCTCGGCCGACCACGGCGGCGGCGGGGCCGCGCCGGATCTCAACGATTCCTCGAACGAGTAAGGGAGGCGAGCCATGCGCTTCACACGACCCGGCGTGCGCTACAGCGAATCACCTGCGCCCGCCACGCCTTATCAGGCCGCCGCGCAGGTATGGGATGAACGCCTCGGCAGCGCGCGCGTGCAGGCGAAGAACTGGCGGTTGATGGCCTTCGGCTGCCTGGGCCTTGCGCTGCTGATGGCTGCGGGCCTTGTCTGGCAGTCCGGCCAGTCGCGCGTCACGCCCTACGTGGTCGAGGTCGATCACGCCGGGCAGGTCCGCGCGGTCGGGGCAGCTACGACACCGTACCGGCCAACCGATGCACAGATCGCGTACCACCTGGCGCGCTTCGTGACCGACGTGCGTTCGCTGTCGATCGACCCGGTGGTGGTACGGCAGAACTGGCTTGAAGCCTACGGCTACACCACCGACCGAGGCGCGGCGACGCTGAACGATTACGCGCGTGCCCACGATCCGTTCGCTCATGTCGGGCAGGACTCCATATCGGTGGAAGTGACGAGCGTGGTGCGCGTCAGCGACACCTCGTTCCAGGTGCGCTGGACCGAACAGCACTTCAACGACGGCACGCCGACCGGCACCGAGCAATGGACGGCGATGCTCACTCTCGTCATGCAGACGCCGCGCACCGAACAGCAGGTGCGCCGTAATCCCCTCGGTATCTATATCAACGGGCTGTCCTGGAGTCGTGACCTGGACGCGCCGGAAGGAGCGAAGAAGCCATGAAACCGTCGATCACTGCCATTGCCTTCCTCGTCTTGCTGGGCAGCGTTGCCGGGTGCGCCACGCAAGGCAAACCACCGCCGGCGATCTCGCTGGACGAATCGGTCAAGGCGCAGCCATTGCCTGAGCCGCCCAAGCCGGTTGCGGTCGTGGAAGTGCCGAAGCCCTTGCCATTGCCGGATCAGATGAAGCCGCTGCCTCCCGCAGATGCAAAGCCAGCCCCTGAGCTGGCCGATGCGAAAGCGCGCGTCGAGCAGGCCAATGCCGACGCGAGCGTGGTGCCGACGCGCGACGGCTACATCAACGCGATCCAGGTCTGGCCGTTCTCCGATGGCGCGCTGTATCAGGTCTATACCAGCCCCGGCCGCGTGACGGTCATCAGTTTGCAGTCGGGGGAGGAACTGGTGACCGTCGCCGCCGGCGATACCGTGCAATGGATCGTGGGCGATACCGCGAGCGGCAGCGGCACGAGCCGGCGCGTGGCCGTGATGGTCAAGCCGGTGCGCGCGGGGATCATGACGAACCTTGTCATCACCACGAACCGGCGCACCTATCTGCTTGAACTCACGTCCACGGTGAAGGCGTGGATGGCCTCAGTATCGTGGGAGTATCCAAAGGACCAGATGCTGGCCTTGCAGGCCCAGGCGCAGGCCGCCGATGCGGTCGCGCCTGCGGCCGATGGTCTGTCACTCGACCAGTTGCATTTCCGCTATGCGATCACGGGCGACAGCCCGCCGTGGAAGCCCGTGCGCGCGTTCGATGACGGGCAGCATGTCTATATCCAGTTTCCGGCGGGGATCGCACAGGGCGAATTGCCGCCGCTGTTCGTGGTCGGGCCGGATGGCAAGGGCGAGCTGGTGAACTACCGTTTCCATGCCCCTTACGACATCGTGGATCGTCTGTTTGGCGCAGCGGAGCTGCGCCTGGGCGGCAAGGATGGGAGTAGGGCGGCCGTGGTACGCATCGAGCGTACCGATGGCGTCGCTGCGGGAGCTGGTCATGGGCACGACTGACCACGAAGCCCAGCCCGCTCCGAAGGTCGCTCCCGAGGGCGTTGCGTTGCGCGCGGCACCGCGTGCGGTAACACGGCTCAACCGTCGAACGCTGGCCGTCTCCGCCACGCTGCTCGCGGTGGCCGTGGCCGGCGTGTCGATGTGGGCGCTGCAATCGAAGGGCCGGCGCGGTTCGGGCGATCAGACCAACCTCTACAACGTCGATCGGGTCGCCAAAGCCGACGATCTCGACCAGTTGCCGTCCGACTACTCGAAGCTGCCGGCGAAACCCGCTCCGGCGGCGCCGGCCAGCGTGCCGCAGCTCGGGCCGCCGTTGCCCGGCGACTGGGGTGCAGCGTCGGCGATGCCACCGCTACCAAGTGGCAACGTCAATCCGGGGCCATCGGCCGAGAACATCGACCGGCAGCGCCAGGCCGACGAGATTGCCCGCTCTGCGGTGTTCTTCCACACCGGCAGCGATACCGGCAAGCCTGATGCAGCCACCGCGTCTGCGGGCACCATGTCCGCGGCCAATGCGGCGGCCGGCGCCTTCAATCCGATGGGGGCCGGGCCGGCATCCACGGCCGCACAACCCAACGATCCGACGGCGATCCAGAATCGGCAGGACCAGAAGGAAGCGTTCATGGCCAAGGGCGGCGACGCTGCGACCAGCAATACCGGCAGCTTGCAGGCACCGGCCTCGCCATACACGGTGATGGCGGGCACGATCATTCCGGCCGCGCTGGTGACGGGCATCAATTCCGACCTGCCGGGGCAGATCATTGCCGAGGTGACGCAGCCCGTGTACGACACCGCGACTGGCCACTACCTGCTGATTCCGCAGGGTTCGCGCCTGATCGGGCGCTATGACAGTCAGGTTGCCTTCGGGCAGCAGCGGGTGCTGCTGGTCTGGTTGCGGCTGGTATTGCCGGATACCTCGTCGATCGCGCTCGACAAGTTGCCCGGCATCGACCCAGCCGGTTATGCCGGCCTGGAGGATGGCGTGGACTGGCATTGGGGCCGCATTCTGACGGGTGCTGTGCTGTCCACGATGCTCGGCGTCGGTTCCGAGTTGGCCGTCTCGAATCAGGGCAGCGCCAACGGTAATACGGTGATCGCGCTGCGCGACAGCTCGCAGGACACGGCCAATCAGGTCGGTCAGGAAATCACACGCCGCGACTTGAGTATCCAGCCGACGCTGACGGTACGGCCGGGGTTTCAAGTCAACGTGATGGTGAACAAGGATATGGTGCTGCGGCTGTACCAGCCGCTCTTTGTCCAGCGAGGGTTAATGCCATGAGCGTATCCAGGAGAAAGTTACGACTAGGGCCGTTGCCAAAAAACGAGAGCGTAAAGATTACCTTCGCCTGCACCGCGAAACTCAAGGCCGAACTGGAATGTTACGCAGCGCTGCATGCGCAAATCTATGGCGAGACGGCCAATGCTGTGGCGCTGATTCCACATATGCTGGAAGCGTTTATGGCCCGGGATCGGGGCTTCCGACAGGGCAGGGTAGATCGCAGCCGAAGTTCTTCTCCCACGGATTTCTCGTCAGAATGAAAAAAATGCTGATGTTTCAGCTTAATGCCTTAAAGGTCACTTATTGAACGACGCATAGGGCAAAACATCACTGCGACTCTGTGTGGCTCGGGAATGTCGTTGCATCTTTGAAAGTGGCCTGGGCTTTCGGTCGAATAAAGTTACCCGTAGCCGGCCGCCGCGACGATTCCGTCAGCGTCTCGCGGCTAAAGCGAATGAGTTGTATGGAAGGGTCGATGACATCGTTGCATTGGCGCGATTAGCAAGTATTGCTTCATGCGGGCAACTATCACGCATACAAACTGGGATGCAACAGCGTGTAGCGCGCCCGCACAGCGCTGATCTCGGCGTACTGCCGAGTTGACCAATTCATCAGGTTTGTAAGCGGATCGAGCACGGATTGCCAGAGCGGCGTCAGCCGATACTCCACGCCTGCCGGAAGCGTTCATGATGGGGATTGAGGATTCAGCGTGAAGTCCGGGTTCCATGAAAATCGTTAGTCTTCGAAAATGTGATAATAAGAACTGAAACAGCGAAATGCCTCCTAAGCTGTTCAAAAAACAGGGGAAGTACCCGATGACGGTCAGTGTCCACAATCCAGACCAGTACATGGCGAGTCTGCGGCAGATCATTGCACAGGGACGTAAGCGGATCGGCCTTCTGGTCGGCGCCGGCGCGCCGGCCGGCATCTTCCCTCCCGGCAGCGACAAGCCTTTGATTCCTGCTGTGGCGGGCCTCACCAATATGGTGATGGAGGTTTTGAAACCCGACTACGGCAAAACCTTGGATTCCGTGCGGGCTGAACTCGATACTCCCAACATCGAAACGATCCTGTCGCGCGTGCGTAGTCTGGCTGGCGTCATCGGAAAGACGAAGGTTCATGACCTGGATGGGGAGGGGTACAAGCAGCTGAGCGAGGCGATCTGCGAGCAGATCGGCGCCATCGTCAACAGGCCCCTTCACGAGGGCCCTTCGCCATACACCGAGTTTGTGACGTGGATCAGTGGTACAGGTCGCGAACACCCAGTTGAAATTTTCACCACCAACTACGACCTGCTGTTTGAGCAAGCGTTGGAACGCACGCGCGTCCCATTCTTCGACGGTTTTAGCGGTGCCAGTGAGCCATTCTTCGACCCCTCTTCGGTTGCTAGCAATGATTTGCCAGCACGCTGGACGCGCTTGTGGAAACTGCATGGTTCGCTCGGTTGGGCAGCCAATGCAAGGGGTGAGGTGATCCGCACCGGGCGAGCCGACGCGACGCATCTGGTGTTCCCAGAACACCTCAAGTACGACCAGACGCAGAAGGCGCCGTATGCCGCACTCTTCGACAGGCTGCGAGCATTCCTGATGACACCCGACACGCTGCTGATCGCCACTGGGTTTTCCTTTGCCGATGCGCACATCTCCGCACGAATCGATGAATGCCTGGCGGCCAATCCTTCGGCCAGCGTGTTCGCGTTTCAATTCAAGCCGCTTGACCAGGAAGTCTATGCCTGCGACATCGCGGGGCGCCGCGCCAACATGAGTTTGTATTCCCCGGATAAAGCCATGATCAACGGCATCGCCGCTCCGTGGATGCCGGGTGACATGCCGACACGCGATTGGGGTGCGATTCGAGCCACCTACTGGGCCATCGACGAGAAGAGCGGGGCCGCGCAATTTCAACTCGGGCGCTTTGATCGGCTCGCGCGGTTCTTCGCGTCCTCGCGCGCTGCGCAGCATTTTCCTCCCGCTGCACCGGTAGTAGACCCCGTGGCCGCAGCTGTCGAACCTGCTCCGCGAGGCGACGGGCCATTGCCTGCAGCGGGCTCCACCGCCGGCCCGGCATGAACTCGAAGCCGACGCTATTGGGATACGTTGGCGCCGTGACAGGCGCGACGGTGAGTATCCGTCAATCGCCGAGTGTGGCTTCAGGCATCGCCATCATTGGGGGCAAGAGCTATCGCATAGGCCAGGTCGGCAGTTTCGTGCGCATCCCACAGGGGTATCACGACCTGTACGGCATCGTCGCCGAGGTCGGTGCAAACGCGACGCCGGAGGCAGTGCGCGAACCCAATGATCGCGGCGACCGGTGGATGACGATTCAATTGGTTGGTGAGATTGTCGGCTCGTCCTTCGAGCGCGGAATCAGCCAGTACCCCAGCGTCAACGATGAAGTGCACTTGGTCACCGAGGAAGATCTGGCTGTGATTTACGGTTCGGCTGATGGTGGCCAGGTCGTCATTGGCCGCTTGGCCAACGCTGAAGGAATTTCAGTCCGAATCGATCTCGACAAACTCGTCACACGGCACAGTGCCGTGCTTGGTTCGACGGGTGCAGGGAAATCGACGACGGTGGCAAGTCTGCTGCGGTCGATCGTCATGGGCGACGCCGGAGATGAGCAGGGCGGGTTCCCCAGCGCGAGCGTTCTCCTGCTTGACGTCCATGGTGAGTACAGCCGCGCCTTGCAATCCATCGCTACGGTCTTTCGGGTCAACCCCAGTGACGGCGAGGAACCGTTGCACATCCCGTTCTGGGCACTTGATCCTGCTGACCTGTTGACTTTCCTGATGGGGAAACTCGACGACAAAGCCATGAGTCAGATCCTGGACAAGGTTCTGGAATATAAGATGACGCTCGCCAATGCAGTGTCATTCGCAGGGCTGGACGTCACGTCGATGACGGCGGACAGCCCCATTCCGTTCAATCTGAAGAAGCTGTGGTTTGAACTGGTTGACCCGGAGATCAAGACCTGGGAGGACTCGGCCAAGACCAAGCCTGCGCTCATGGAAGCTGGTGATGCGGAAACACTGAGGGCGCCGAAGTACAAGCCAAACGGCTTGGGATCGACGGCACCCTTCATCAACAACATCGGCGTGCTCAGCATCCGGCGGCCCTTGGATCAAATGCGGTCGCGTCTTCTTGATCGACGCTATGACTTCCTGTTGCACCCAGGCGCGTGGGAGCCTGAGATCGATGGCAGTACCGAGAAAGACCTTCCGGATTTGCTAAGTACCTGGCTCGGCCATGGGAAGCCAATAACCATTCTGGACCTCTCCGGCATTCCGAGTGCTGTACTCGCCCAATTGATCGCGGCCATCTTGAAGATCATCTACGAGGGCTTATTCTGGGGGCGCGAAAAAAGCGAGGGCGGCATTCACCGCCCCATGCTTGTTGTCATGGAAGAGGCGCATCGCTATCTCTCAAAGGAGGGCGGTGGTCCGGCGCGCGACATCGTGCAGAGAATCGTCAAGGAAGGACGCAAGTTCGGTATTGGTGCAATGATCGTCAGTCAACGTCCTTCCGAGGTCGACGAAACGATCCTATCGCAGTGCGGCACATTCATTGCCTTGCGGCTTTCCAACGCGGCAGACCGCAGTAAAGTCCAGGGCGCTTTGCCGGACAACCTGTCCGGCATTGTCGAGAGCCTTCCCGTTTTGCGAACTGGCGAAGCGATCATTACAGGCGAAGCCGCACGTCTTCCGTTACGCTGTCGCATCGCGTTGCCGAATGAAGAGCATCGTCCGCAGAGCGAAGATCCCGCAGTTGCGAAACGCTGGAAGGGTTCTCGTATCAGTGAGGACTACACCAGGCTTGCTGCATCGTGGCGAGCCCAAAATCCATTATGGGCCGCGGCTCACTTGAAGCGGGAAAAACTCAAACCTGGGGAGATTGCTGATATGGAACGCGAAATGGTAGCTTCGTCCACGGTCTTGTCTGTGGGCTATGAGGCCGCGTCAGAGACATTGGAAGTCGAATTCAAAAGCGGTGGTCTTTACCAGTACTACAACGTACCGGAATCGGTCTATCAGGATTTCATGGCCTCGGATTCGAAGGGGAAGTTCCTGCACGTCTACATCAAGAGCTCGTATCCCAGCTCGCGCGTGTAATTTCAGAGTAGAGCGGAATGAATGCGCCGTGGCGATGAGGAGAAACGGGTGATCCTGACCGACAACGAAACTAAGGTTGACCTCCTTAACAACGAAGCGATCGCGACGACGATCATTGAACTGTTGAGGGAGAAGCCAGACCACCCCGTCACGATCGGAGTCCACGGCGATTGGGGCGCCGGGAAATCCAGTGTCCTGGAGATGATCGAAGCGGGATTCTCGGGCAAGGACGACGTGCTTTGCCTGAAGTTCAACGGCTGGCGCTTCCAAGGTTTCGAAGACGCCAAGATCGCACTGATTGAGGGTATCGTCACTGGCCTCGTGGACAAGCGCCCAGCAATGACAAAAGCTGCAGGCGCGGTCAAGGATGTCTTCAATCGCATTGATTGGCTAAAGGTTGCGAAGCGCGCGGGGGGCTTGGCTGTTACTGCATTCACTGGCATGCCGACGCCGGACCAGATCGGCGCTGTTGTGGGGATGCTCGAAGGGATGTTCGCGGACCCCGGCAAGCTGGCGACCAAAGAAAATCTCACGTCCGCAATCGATGGCGTGAAGTCGATATTAAAGCCGGCAGAAACCAGGAACGTCCCTGAGGAGGTTGAGGCCTTTCGGAGGGCATTCGACAAGCTTCTGAAAGATGCGGGCGTCAAGCAGCTCATTGTGTTGATTGATGACCTTGACCGCTGTTTGCCGGATACAGCCATAGAGACGCTCGAAGCAATTCGGCTGTTCGTGTTTACCGCCCGCACTGCTTTCGTGGTTGCCGCCGATGAGGCGATGATCGAATACGCGGTGCGCAAGCACTTTCCTGATCTGCCGGAAACCACGGGCCCGCGTGACTACGCCCGAAACTACTTGGAAAAACTGATTCAGGTGCCGTTTCGCATCCCAGCTCTGGGCGAGTCCGAGACGCGCATCTACGTGACACTGCTGTTGGCGGGCGCAGAGATCGGCGATTCGGACGCTGAATACGCGAAGCTCATTACAGCAGCAAGAGAACGCCTCAAACGGCCTTGGGCAAACGTCGGCCTCGATGCTGCAACCGTCAGAGCCGCGCTCGGGACGAAGGCGGACAAGGCCAATAACGCGCTTGCACTCAGTGATCAGATTGGTCCGATCCTGGCGAGCGGTACCAAGGGCAACCCGCGCCAGATAAAGCGGTTCTTGAATACCTTACTGTTGCGGGAGCGCACGGCGACCGCGCGTGGATTCGGCGCTGACATCACCTTGCCCGTGCTAGCGAAACTGATGCTCGCCGAGCGCTTCATCCCACGGCTTTTCGAGCAGATCGCTTATGTCGCGGCTGTTCACTCGAAGGGCATCTGCGAGGACCTTGAGACACTTGAGAAGAGCCTCGCAACCGATGGCGTCGATGCCAAGAGCGACGGCAAAGCGGCGGGGGATGCTAACAAAGGACACAAGGTGACAGAAGTCACTTCGCCCGCAACGGAGAGCGTCGTCCTGGCAGAGTGGAAATCATCGGACACGGTTTGCGACTGGGCGCGTGTCCAGCCCTTGCTGTCTGGCATCGATCTTCGCCCGTATCTCTTCGTGACGAAAGACAAGAAGGACTACTTCGGCCCAGTGTCGGTTTTGGGACACCTAGCCAGTGTGGTGGAGAAGCTGTTTGGCGGAAAGATGACCGTTCAGGGCTATGACACCGAGCTGAAGCAGCTTGTGCAGCCGGAAGCAGACAAGGTGTTTGAGGCGATGCGCACCAGGATCATGGGAGCCGGTGCCTTCGAGACCATGCCGCCCGGTGTTGAGGGGCTCATTGTGTTGGTGAAGGCGCAACCCGGCCTGCAAAGCAAACTGCTGGACTTCCTAGAGGCTTTGCCAAGTAGTAAATGTGGGCCTTGGGCGGTCCGTGGGTGGCAGGGTGTCGTCAAGGACACTGAATGCGTCGGGCGCCTGACGAAACTACTCACGGAATGGAGCAAGGTGACTAACAACCTCGCACTCAAGACTGCTTCCGAGCTGGCACTGAAAGACACGAAGGGGACGCGCTGATGGGAACGTCTACAGCATATGGCGGTCCGGGTGGGGGGACGCCGTTGGTGCCTTCATGGTTGGGAGAAGCGGATGGCGGTGGCTCACCGCCGGCATTGCCCGCCGCAGGCAATGGGGCGGACGGCGACGGCGTTGCACCGGGTAACGGCACGGCGCCACCTGCCGCACCTAACCGGCCGGCTATTCCCGCTGCAGCAGATTCCCAGCGCTTTTCCGGTGCCCGCAATAGCTTCACGCGATTTGCTGGCTCGGGCGGCAGTGACCGGGCCAGCCTCGGGCGCGCCGTTTCACGGTACGTCTCCACTTCCGCAGGGGGCGCACGCCAAGCGGCCCAACGCATGGGAGCCTCACGCGGCTCTGGTGCGAGATTGCTCGGCTTTCTGGCGGATGCACAGGCCCGCGGCGTGCGCGAAGCACTGCGCTCATTGGACCTTGAGTCGCTTGCGGGACGTCCGATCATAGAGATTTTCGTCGGTTTGGCGGACTACATCTGTCCTGGTGCAGGCACTGTCGACGAAGGTATCGCGCGAGAGGCCTATATCGAGACCATAATCGAACTGACCTCCGAGGGGTTGACCGACCTTTCGACGTTCACGCCTGACCAGATGCAAACCGTGTTCGAGTTGTATGCGACGCATGCGATCGAAGCGCGGATCTGCAACGACATTGGCGCCAAGGCTGTGACGATGCCAACGGACGCGCAGGCTGCGCACCGGGCGGAGGCGCAGCTGCGTGATTTCATCCGTGGTGGTGTAAGCGATGCGCTAACGAGGGCGCGTGCCGAATCGCCGGAACTGACCCCGGAGCGCATTCAGTCGTTCGTCGACACGGTGTACGAATCCGCCTTCTCGATCCTCCAATCGCTGGGTCAAGCGGAGGCCGACCAATGAAACGGCAACTCCTGGTAGGCCGCTTCGGCCCTGACGATCAAGTGAGCGTTCCCACGGCGGCCGACGAACAGTGCACCTCGCTTCAGATGGTCGCTGGTGAAACGTCACTTGACCACGGCATTGGCGGTGCGTTGACGAGCTTGAAAAAGCTGGGCATTTTCCCATCGGAAATCGGTATTGACTTGTTGGTTGTCGCTGCGCATGTCCACGCGGCAGACACCCGCATTTCTCGCGCAGAACAGTCGCAGGACTCTTGGACGCGGGAGATCCGCCTGGTCGTTCCAGTCAGTGACCCGGGGCGCTGGACAGGCGCCGTATCAACGCTGACGAAGGCCTTAGATTTCCTCACAGGCGACCGATGGACGATTGGGTTTCGGGCGCGGCCGCCAAGGTTCGCGGGCATAGCCCAAGATGCACCACCAACCTTGATTGCTCTTCCTTTCGATGCCGTGAGCCTGTTTTCGGGTGGCTTGGACAGCTTGATCGGTGCTATCGATTTGCTGCAGGCCGGATCGACGCCACTGCTGGTCAGTCACTTTGGGGAAGGGGCGACCAGCGATGCCCAAGGCAAGCTCTTCGCCACCTTGAAGAAGCACTACGACAAGTCGTCATTCGAGCGCTTGCGCGTGGGCATGACATTCGTTGACGGTCTGGTCGAGGACGTTGGATCGGAGAACAGCACGCGTGGCCGCTCGTTCTTGTTCTTCGCGCTCGGCGTGTTTACAGGGACCGGGATGGGAAAGGCCTTCACCTTGCGGGTGCCAGAGAATGGGCTGATCGCGTTGAACGTTCCGCTGGACCCATTGCGACTCGGTTCGAATAGCACACGTACCACGCACCCATACTATATGGCTCGCTGGAACGAACTCCTTGCAGAACTCGGCATCAACGGACGCATTGCGAACCCATATTGGGATCAGACCAAAGGGGAGATGGCATCAAATTGTGGTAACCCGGCGCTGCTGACCAAGCTTGCACCGGATTCTTTGTCGTGCTCGTCCCCGACGAAGGGGCGATGGCAGGGGCTGGGCATCGAGCATTGCGGGTACTGCTTGCCGTGCCTGATCCGGCGCGCAGCATTGGAGCGTGCATGGGGTACTGGAGGCGACAAGACAACCTATACGGTGCCGGATCTTCGCGCCAGGGCATTGGATACCCGGGAATCTATGGGTAAGCAGGTGCGATCCTTTCAATACGCGATCGAGCGTCTGCGTGATCGGCCGCAGCTTGCCAACCTTCTGATCCATAAACCTGGCTCGCTCGCCGACGAGGTTGCTCATCTCGGTCAGCTCGCCGACGTCTACCGGCGCGGCCTAAATGAAGTTGCACGCTTGATCGATGGCGTCGAGACGAGACCGAGTTGATGTCGGAACCGAATATGCTTACCACGGCAGGCCTCGTGGACTTCCATTGTCATCTGGATCTGTACCCTGATCATCAGGCTGCGGTTCAAGAATCGGAGGACGCGGGAGTCTTTACACTGGCTGTCACGACGACTCCAAGGGCATGGCCCCGTAATCATGAGTTGGCCCAACGTACGCGGCACGTCCGGGCGGCGCTCGGACTGCATCCTCAACTGGTCGCGGAAAGGGCGGACGAACTCGATCTGTGGGATCGGCATCTGCCAGAAACGCGCTATGTTGGGGAAGTGGGACTCGACGCTGGGCCGCGGTTCTACAAGTCAATTGATCTGCAGAAGCGAGTCTTTCAACATGTTCTGCAGCGTTGTGCGGAAGCAGGGGACAAAGTGGTTACCGTCCACAGCATCCGCGCTGCCAGAATTGTGCTTGATCACATCGAGTCTTATCTTCCACCCGCGCGAGGCAAAGTCGTGCTTCATTGGTTTACTGGTACCAAGGCGGAGGCGACGCGTGCCCTAGAGTTAGGTTGTTACTTCTCGATCAATGCTGCGATGCTGGACAACCAACGACACTCGGCCATGGTCGCAGCCATTCCGTTCGAACGGCTGCTGACCGAGACGGATGGTCCTTTCACCAAGACCGGGACACGGCCTTCGAAGCCTGCAGACGTGGCTGCGGTTATTGAGAGGCTGGGCAGCCTGCACAATGTTTCGGCGGCCACGGTCGCAGCGATCGTGCGGAGTAACCTACGCAGCTTGCTAGAGCATGATGCACAGGTTTCCCCGCGGGATCAGTAAAGTGGTCGAGCTTTCAGCTACGCAAGTATTTTTGTCACCGACTCACTGACCCAAAAACAAGGGCAACCATGCAACTCACAGAAAAAGACATAGCGGACCTCAAGAAGCTGATCAGAGATCAAGTGGATAACTACCCCGACCTTGAAGGCATGGTTGCCGCGGGAAAGCTCACTCGCAAGTCAGGCTGGTACGAGGCAACCAGCAAGGAGGCATATGACGCGATCATTCAATACGCCACCTCGGTGCGAGTGAGCAAGGATGGGAAGGCGCAGATTAAGGTAGCGCGGGCGAGCAAGCAGTTAAAGGCCCTTGCGGAGAAGTTGTGAGTGATTCAGCTTCGCTCCTGAGAATTGGTCACTGTGTGATCTGTGAGAGGACCTTGCCGAAAGCCGGGCCTGACTTGAGAGTGCATCTTCGGTATGCTACTGCCTGATTGATGATGGTGTCGCAAGAGTCGTCGCCCCGCAAATCGCTCCATCTCCCGCGCCAGCAAAAGAGCATGTTTTCCTGACGGTAAAAGCGACGGTAAAGACCCATGTCGATCACTGCAAATCCCTTTAACCATGTGGACTTGCGAGCCTCGTTGATGATCGAGTGGGAATGAATTGACGTCCTTCGGGGCGTAGCTGATGGAACTCGCCCGGGCGCGCTGCGATTCCGCTGGAGCGCAGAGGACGAATTCCACACGCCCGTGGACTCCAGGAAAATGCCGCGGAGTTTTCTGGCTTGTCGCTGAGACAGGCTCGGGCGACGACCCGGGAGGTGAGCCACGTCACCCGAACGTCGCACGTGGTTGCCGGGGAGGCTGGTTGCAGGCGGGCAGGGATCGCACGCATGGCGAGTGCCTTCGAGCACGACGATCTTCGCGCTGCATCGCGGTTGTGACCTGTATCGAGGACCGCGTTTCACACGCTTTGCCGCGCAAGGATATCGAAGACGGAAGCGGCAGAGGGTGTGCGACGACAGGTTTCAATGCGCGCGCAAACGGCATGCAGTTACAATCGTCGGGTTAACATGAGCGCGCGGGCGGCTCGTACTCAATGATCCGATCCGGCCCGAGAGCAAAGCCATGCCCCTCGACTACTTAACCCTCGACGCCCTTCGCACGCACCATCCAGCGTGGCGGCTATTACGTTCCGACCACGTCGCGCTGGTGGCGAGCTTCCTGCATCGCGTTTTCGTGGTGCCGAACGTGCGCGCGATGTCCGCCGCCGACCTGGCCGAAGCGCTGGAAGACGAACTTTATGCCCTGCGCGATCGCCTGGGTGAGGATGCTTATCCAAAACGCGCGCTCGACTACCTCAACGACTGGGCAAGCGCGGAAAAAGGCTGGTTGCGCAAGTTCTACCGCCAGGACTCGGACGAACCGCACTTCGACCTTACGCCAGCGACGGAAAAAGCGATCGTCTGGCTGGACGCACTCACGGAACGCAGTTTCGTCGGCACGGAATCACGCCTGCTGACGTTGTTCGAGTTACTGCGGCAGATGAGCGAAGGCAGCGAATCCGATCCGCAAAAGCGCGTGGCCGAATTACACAGCCGTCGAGACGAGATCGATGCCGAGATCGCACGGGTGAATGCCGGCGATCTTCCACTGCTGGACGACACGGCCCTCAAGGATCGCTTCCAGCAATTCATGCAGCTGGCGCGTGACCTGCTGACCGACTTTCGCGAGGTCGAGCAGAACTTTCGCATGCTCGATCGTCGCGTGCGCGAGCGCATCGCGCTATGGGAGGGATCGAAGGGCGCGCTACTGGAGGAGATCATGGGCGAGCGCGACGCGATCGGTGACTCCGACCAGGGCAAAAGCTTCCGCGCATTCTGGGATTTCCTGATGTCCAGCACGCGCCAGGAAGAGCTCACCGAACGGCTCGCGCGAGTACTCGCATTGCCCGCGGTGGCCAACCTGAAACCCGACGCGCGGACCGGTCGCGTGCACTACGACTGGCTGGAGGCGGGTGAACATACGCAGCGCACGGTCGCGCAGCTGTCGCAGCAACTGCGCCGGTTTCTCGATGACCAGGCGTGGCTGGAGAACCGCCGCATCATGGACATCCTGCGCGGCATCGAGGCGAGAGCGCTGGCCGTACGCGACACGCCGCCGGTCGGCGAGATAATGACTCTTGCCGGGTCGTCATCCGACGTCGAGCTTCCGATGGAACGTCCGCTGCACACGCCCGTGCAGAAGCCGGTTATCACGGATATCGCGCTGGAAACGGGCGACGTCGATCTCGACGCTGCGGCGCTGTATTCGCAGGTGGTGGTCGACCGGGCGCAGCTTGCGGGTCACATCCGCCAGGCGTTGCAGGACCGGTCGCAAGTGACGCTGCGCGAGCTGATCGAATCGCATCCGCTGCAGCAGGGTCTTGCGGAACTCGTCGCGTATCTGCAACTGGGCAGCGACGCATTCAAGACGGTGGTGGACGAAGACGCGCACGAAGTCATCGCGTGGCAAACAACCCGTCGCGACGAGATGCCGAAGGCACGGCGCGCCCGGCTGCCACGCGTGATCTTTGTGAGGTGAGGATGGAAGACGAACGGCAAGAGGTGGCGGCGAACACCGATCTGTCGACACTGGCGATCACGCTGCTCAAAGGCGTGATCTATCGTGAGGGTGATGAACGTCTGTGGGGCGCGTTGCTCGACCTGCAGGCGCGCGTGCGGGACTACGTGTCGGTACTGGGCCTGGAACTCGTGCTGGACGAGGCCGAAGGCTACGCGTTCCTGCGCAGCCTTCCCGAGCAGGCCGAAGATGGCGCGGCGCCAAAGCTGCCGCGTCTGATTGCACGCCGGCCGATCTCTTTTCCGGTCAGCCTGCTGCTGGCGTTGCTGCGCAAGAAGCTTGCCGAATTCGATGCCGGCGGTGGCGATACGCGCCTCGTACTATCGCGCGACGACATCGTCGAGCTTGTCAGGGTCTTCCTTCCGGACAGCAGCAATGAAGCGAAGCTGATCGATCAGATCGAGACGCACATCAACAAGATCGTTGAACTGGGCTTCCTGCGCCGGTTGAAGGTTGCGAGCGGCCCGGCCAGTTTCGAGGTGCGGCGCATCCTGAAGGCGTTCGTCGACGCGCAATGGCTGTCGGACTTCGACACCCGCCTCGCTGCGTACCAGGCGCAGCTGGCGGGCACGACGGCAGGGTCGGGAGGGGACGTCGATGAATGAGCCGAACGAGGCGATTCCACAACTGCTGGAGCTGGATTTTCTTGCCGACGACACGCTCTCCGGTTTTCGCCTGATCCGCCTGGAAGTTTTCAACTGGGGCACATTCGATGGGCGCGTATGGACGCTTCAGCTGGACGGCAAGAACGGTCTGCTGACGGGCGACATCGGTTCGGGCAAGTCGACGCTGGTCGACGCGATCACGACGCTCATGGTCCCCTCGCAGCGCATCGCCTACAACAAGGCGGCAGGCGCGGACAGCAAGGAACGGACGCTGCGCTCGTACGTACTCGGGCATTACAAGTCCGAGCGCAACGAGGTGACCGGTACAGCGAGGCCCGTGTCCTTGCGGGACCGCAACAGCTACTCGGTGATCCTCGGCGTGTTCCACAACGCCGGGTATGACCAGACGATCTCGCTCGCGCAGGTCTTCTGGATGAAAGAGGCGCAGAGCCAACCCGAGCGCTTTTACGTGGGCGCCGAGCGGAATTTGTCGATAGCGACGGATTTTGTCCACTTCGGCTCCGATATCGCGCAATTGCGCAAAAAGCTGCGCGGCCTCGGCGCGCAAATCGAGGACACCTTTCCGAAATACAGCGCGTGGTTTCGCCGGCGCTTCGGCATCGACAATGAGCAGGCGCTCGAGCTGTTTCATCAGACGGTGTCGATGAAGTCGGTCGGCAACCTGACCGATTTCGTGCGTAGCCACATGCTCGAGCCATTCGACGTCGCGCCTCGTATTGCCGCGCTGATCTCGCACTTCGACGATCTGACCCGCGCGCACGAGGCAGTGCTCAAGGCGAAGCGCCAGGTGGAACTGCTCAGGCCGCTGGTGGCGGACTGCGACCAGCACGGCACGCTGGCGGCGGAACAGGAGGCGTCGCGCGCGTGCCGTGATGCGCTGAAGCCGTACTTCGCCGAATTGAAGCTGGGCCTGCTGGATCGGCGCTTGCAGTTGCTCGCCGAAGATCATGCACGCCTGGCCGCGCAGAGGGAGCGGCGCATCGAGCAGTGCGACCATGAGCGAACGCAGGCCGATCGCCTCAAGCGTGCGATTGCCGAGCAGGGCGGTGACCGGCTGGAGCAGCTTGCAGCCGCTATTCGCGACGAGGAACGTGAGCGCAATCGACGCCAGCAGCGCGCCGAACGTCACGCCCAATTGCTTGCTGCGATCGGTGAAACCGCTGCAGCCGACGAGCCTGCCTTCATGGCGCAGCGGCAGCAGGTGGCCGATCTGCGCGAGGGCGTGAGTCAGCGGGAAGCCGATCTGCAAAACCAGATCACCGAGTGGGGCGTGTCGCTGCGCGAGGGCAAGCGCGAACATGACGTGCTTGGCGAGGAAGTCGCGAGCCTGAAGGCGCGGCGCAGCAATATTCCCAGGGAGCAGGTCGCCATGCGTGCGGCGTTGTGCGCGGCACTCGGTCTCGACGAAGACAGCATGCCGTTCGCCGGCGAACTGATCCAGGTGCGCGAAGAGGCGCGCGAATGGGAAGGCGCGATCGAGCGGGTGCTGCATAACTTTGGCCTCTCGCTTCTCGTGCCCGATGCGCACTATGCCGATGTCGCCGCGTGGGTGGATCGCACGCATCTCGCGGGACGGCTCGTCTATTTCCGCGTGCGGGCCATGCGCGACCAGGACATCGCCGGGCTGCATCGCGATTCGCTGGTGCACAACGTCGCGCTCAAACCGGATTCGCCATTTTACGGCTGGCTTGAGCGGATGCTGGCACAGCGCTTCGATTACGCGTGCTGCGCGACGCAGGAGCAGTTTCGTCGCGAGTCCCGTGCGCTGACTCGCACAGGGCAGGTCAAGGCGCCCGGCGAACGCCATGAGAAAGACGACCGCCATCGTCTCGACGACCGCAGCCGCTACGTTCTCGGCTGGAGCAACGCCGCGAAGATCGCCGCGCTGGAAGGGCAGGTGCGTGCGCTCGAGGTGCGGCTCGGGGGCATCGCCAGTCAGATCGCCACAGCGCAGGGCGATCAGACGAAGCTGCGGCGGCAGCTGGAGGTGTTGGCGGCGCTCAACGAGTTCAACGATTTTCGTGAGCTGGACTGGCAGCACTGCTCTGCCATGATCGCTCGCCTGCAGGATGAGAAGGCGCGTCTGGAGGCGGCCAGCAATGCGCTGCTGGAACTGGCCGCGCAGCTCGAGTCGGTGCAGACGGCGCTGAAGGAGAGCGAGAAGGCATTGTCGGACGTCAACCGCGAGTTGGGTGGTATCGACGCCAGACGCGAAGCGGCCGATGCATTGCGGGAGCAAACCGCGGCATGGCTGGCCGCGATCGCCCCCGATATCCGCGCGCGGCTAGACGTGCTGCGCGCACAGATTCTGGGCGAGCATCAGCTTTCGGTCGAGTCATGCGATAACCGTGAACGCGAACTGCGTGACGCGTTGCAGGCCCATATGGACGCCGAGGCCAGGCGCCTGGATCGCCTCACCGAGCGCATCATCAAGAGCATGTCGACGTTCAAGGACACATACAAGCTCGATACGGCCGACTTCGACGCCAGCCTCGAAGCCGCGTTCGAGTATCGCCAGCTGCTGGCTCGCCTGAATACCGACGATCTTCCCCGCTTCGAGGCTCGCTTCAAGGAGCTGTTGAACATCAACACGATCAACGAGATTGCCAACTTCAACGGGCAACTGGCGCGGGAACGTGAAACGATCAAGGAGCGCATCGCCCGCATCAATGAATCGCTGGCGCAAATCGACTACGACCCAGGCCGTTATATCGTGCTGGAATCCCAGGCAAGCCCCGACGCGGACATCCGCGATTTCCAGGCGGAACTGCGAGCCTGCACGGAGGGTACGCTGACCGGTTCGGACGACACGCAGTATTCGGAAGCCAGGTTTTTGCAGGTCAAGGCGATCGTCGACCGGTTTCGCGGCCGCGAAGGCCTGTCGGATCAGGACCGCCGGTGGACGACGAAGGTCACCGACGTGCGCAACTGGTTTCTGTTCGCCGCAAGCGAGCGCTGGCGTGAAGACGACACGGAATACGAGCACTATTCGGATTCGGGCGGTAAGTCGGGCGGGCAGAAGGAAAAGCTGGCCTACACGATCCTCGCGGCCAGTCTCGCGTATCAGTTCGGTCTGGAGTGGGGCGCGGTACGGTCACGCTCGTTCCGCTTCGTGGTCATCGACGAAGCGTTTGGACGCGGCTCGGACGAGTCCGCGCAATATGGGCTCAAGTTGTTCAGGCAGCTCAATCTGCAACTGCTGATCGTCACGCCGCTGCAGAAGATCCATATCATCGAGCCGTTCGTTTCCAGCGTCGGCTTCGTGCACAACGATGAGGGGCGCGCTTCGAAGCTGCGCAATCTGTCGATCGAGGAGCATCTTGCACGCAAGGCGGAGGGCTCGGCGTGAGCTGGACGACCGCCAGCGACCTGAAAGCACAGGTGCGCCGCTTGTGGGAGCGAGGCGAGTTGTTGCGCAGCATGATGAGCGACGGTGCGGACGCGGCGCCGAATGCCGTGCCTGTCGCTCGCGAAGAAGCGAAGGTTGGCCCGCGCGCCGGCTGTGCGTTCCCCCTGCGACTCGTCCTGAAGGGACCGGCTTCGGCCGAACTCACCGAACGTTTCCAGGCCGTTCGTGAATGGATTGCCGGGCTTGTCGCGGTCGCGGAGATCCGGATCGAATGGCGCGAGTTCAGGCATCGTGTCCTGGGTGTTCAGCGCGTGCCGCAGGCGGTCTGGATCGGCGATCTGGACAGTGCGCTGGCGATGATCGGCAAGCGCGGCGACGCGGCACAGTTCGGCCGCCTGCTCGTCCTCGTGGGCTCGCGGCAGCCGGCGCTGCTGGCATGGTTTCGCCGGCGTCCGCTGCAGGCGCTCGAGCTGGCTGACGAATGTGAACGTTTACTGGCGGTGGTCGGCTGGATCGTACGGCATCCACGTCCCGGCATTTACCTGAGACAGGTGGACATTGCCGGTGTGCACAGCAAGTTCATCGAAAACTGGCGCGGTGTGCTGGCGGAATGGCTCGATCTCGTACTGCCGCTGGAGGCCGTCGCGATAGAAAGAAACGGTGGTGCGCACTTCGCGGCCCGCTACGGTTTTCTCGAGAAGCCTGTTCGTATCCGGTTTCGCGTGCTCGACGCACGGTTGCCCATGCTTCCCGGCTCCGCGCTTCCCGATATCGCAGTCGATGCAGACAGCTTTGCCGCGCTGGCCGTGCCGATCCGCCGGGTTTTCATCACCGAGAACGAGACAAACTTCCTCGCGTTCCCGCCTCTGGCCGATACGATCGTCGTCTTCGGCGCAGGCTACGGATGGGACGCGCTGTCAAAAGCGGCATGGCTTTCCCGCTGCAGCATCCACTACTGGGGAGATATCGACACTCACGGCTTCGCCATCCTCGATCAGTTGCGCAGCCGCTTCGACCACGTCGCGTCTTTCCTGATGGACCGGGCGACGCTGATCGCCCACGAAGCTCAATGGGGCGAGGAGCATGATCAGGTACTCCGCGACTTGCCACGGCTCGCCGATGCGGAGCAGGCGCTGTTCAACGACCTGCGCGATAACCGGCTTCGCGGGAATCTGAGGCTTGAGCAGGAGCGTATTGGCTTCCAGTGGGTTGAAACCGCGCTCGCCGCGCTTGCAGGACAGTGAAATAGCCTCTTTGCCGTGCAGGGCGAATACACCGGGAATGTGCCGCCGCAATCCCGTCCGCCTGGGCCGTCTTCAACGGGCGATGATCCAGCCGTCGCGCCCGATCCAGCCGAACGCGTGGATCCGCGATACTGGCTGCGCGAGTGCCGCGTCGCCGTATTACCGCGCCGGGACCCGCGCTTATGCACACAAGGCGTGGTCGCGCTTTCCGTTCACACCGCAAGCGCTGGATGCTTCGCAGCCGCTGATGGAAACAGTGCTGACAGGATTGCGAAGCGGGGCTCCTTGACGCGCTGTGCGGGTCGCGCGTGGCGGGTTCCATGAACGTGCCCCCCACCGCGACCGCTGGCTTTCGAGTCAGCCCAGGTTGACGGGCATGTCGTCGTAGCGCTTGAGCTTGTAGAACAACACGGACACCAGCCAGCTGACGGCGAAGAGGCCGATCACCATGTAGCCGAGCAGGCCAAAGTTGTCCGATGCCGTGCCGATCAGATCCCAGAAGCCGCCTTTGAGCTCGAGCTTGTCCGCGATCAGCGCCAGCGCCTCGATGCCGCCGATCAGCACCGCCACCACCACCGACACGAACGTGATCGTGATGTTGTAGTACAGCTTGCGGACCGGCTTCATGAACGCCCAGCCATACGCGCCGAGCATCAGCACGCCATCGATGGTATCGACGAGGCACATGCCGGCGGTAAACAGCGCGGGGAAGATCAGGATGGTCGCGAGAGACATGCCGTCAGCGGCCTGAGCGGCGGAAATGCCGAACAGCGCCACCTCCGTCGCCGTATCGAAGCCCAGGCCGAACAGGAAGCCGATCGGGTACATGTGCCAGCTACGTGAAACAAGGCGGAACAGCGGACGGAAAATGCGCGACAGGAAACCGCGCCTGTTGAGCAGCATGTCGAGGTCTTCCTCGACGAGGCGCTCGCCACGCTGCACGCGCCGGAAAGTCTTCACCACCGACACCAGAATCATTACGTTGACGATGGCCAGCACGAGCAGAAAACCCGCCGACACCGAGGTGCTGATCACGCCGCCGATCGACCTCATGTCTTCGAAGCGCGCTTTCAGCGTGACGGCCGCGAACGCGACCGCAACCGAGAGCGCGATCACGATCGTCGAATGCCCCAGCGAAAAGAAAAAGCCCACTGCAACCGGGCGTTTGCCGCCTTGCATCAGCTTCCGTGTGGTGTTGTCGATTGCGGCGATGTGATCGGCATCGACCGCGTGGCGCAAGCCGAACGTGTAAGCGAGCAGTGCGGTGCCGATCAACGCGGGGTGTCCATGGAGGGCAGTGAGCGCCCAGATCCAGACGCCGACGTTGGCCACGATGAGCAATGAAAAAATGCCGATGATCTTGCCGCGCAGCGCCTGCGGGCCGTCGTCGAACAGATGGGAAAGGTAAGACTGTCGCATGAATGTCCTCGCATGCTGGTGAAGCGCCCGCATGGGCGGGTGTGCCGGACGCGATTGCGTCCGGGCGCGGCAGGTCTCCTGGCTTGCGCGTTAGCGCCCGACGCCGCCTTCCCGGTTGCCCAGTGGCCTGATGACATCGGACTTCGCGCTTACAGTTGCGGGCACAGCTATGGTCCTGGCGTTTGCCTCACCATATTCCCTATTAATGCCTTGCGGCAGCCGTCGCGAGGGCAATTATCGCGTACAAACCGAGCGGATGGCTTTCGATCTGGAAGTCCGGGAATCAGGCGCGTAATGGCGCGCATCGAGGCGCCTGCGGGGAAGGTCGCCGACGGTATCGGCAACGGCAGCGGCGATAAAAAGACTTCGCTGAACGCGGGTCTGGGGAACAGGGGGGGCCGTAGAGGCCGGGGCATGACCCATTGTCTTCAGAAGGGCGCGTGCGCCCGGCAGCCGCGGGTTGCGCCCGCCGGGCGACATCCCGTCAATTGCGAATATCGAACTGGAACTCCTGCAGCAACGATTCCCGCAAGCGAACGAACGCCGGACTGCCCCGATCCCGCGGACGCGGCAAATCCACCGGAACGATCCTGAACGGCGTATCCGCTCCGGCGCCCGACATCACCACGATCTTGTCCGCCAGGTAGACCGCTTCTTCGATATCGTGCGTCACCATCACCATGGTGACCTGTTCTTCCAGCCAGATGCGCTCCAGTTCCTGCTGCATGGCCATCTTCTTCATCGCATCCAGCGCGCCGAGCGGTTCGTCGAGCAGCAGAATGTCAGGGTTGATGGCGAGCGCCCGCGCGATGCCCACGCGCTGCGCCATGCCGCCGGATAACTGGCTCGGGTAAGCGGTACGGAAATTCTCCAGTCCCACGAGGTGCAGATATTCGCCAATCCTCTGGCGCAGTTCCTCACCGGTGTATTTCTGCAATTCCAGCCCGAAAGCGATATTCGCTTCGACCGTCAGCCACGGCAGCAGGCGCGGCTCCTGAAAGACCATCGCCCGCTCGCTGCTGACGCCGGTCACGATCTCGCCATCCACCTTCACGGTTCCGCGATCGCCTTTTTCCAGTCCGGCGAGAATGCGCAACAGCGTTGTCTTGCCGGAACCGCTAGCGCCGACGATGACGACGAATTCACCCGCCGCGATATCGAGTTCGACGTCCTTGAGAACAGGCACGACGGATCCGTTGATCCTGAACGACTTGCTCAGACGGTTGATCTGCAGCTTGTGCGGTGACCCGCTAACCGACACCATACCGGCTCTCCTATTGAGACGCGTAACTGTTAAACCGGTTCGTCTGCACGGCATTGACCGGCAGCTGTCCCTTGCGCAACTTTCCTTCCCGTTCAAAAACGTCGAGCCAGAACTGCGCATCGTGATCGGTGAAAAGCGCATGCTGCCTGAGTCCGAAACCAGGCCAATAGCCGGC
The DNA here is from genome assembly GCF_907164575.1 of Paraburkholderia gardini. GTDB lineage: Bacteria > Pseudomonadota > Gammaproteobacteria > Burkholderiales > Burkholderiaceae > Paraburkholderia > Paraburkholderia gardini. The sequence goes on along the minus strand of NZ_CAJQYY010000006.1, from coordinate 152,681 downwards.
GAGCGCCGGATTTTCACCGCGTTTCGCAAGCAGTTGCGCGATCAGTTTCCTCGCGTCGTCCGGATGTTCGGCGGCCCAGTCCGCCGCTCTCGCGGAATCGGTCACGAAGGCGCGCGCGGCGGCGGGGTGGGCTTCGAGAAACGTTTTACGCATGACGTCGTAGCCCAATGTGATGTCGCCGAGGACCTGATAGTCGTCGAACAGCACGCGCACTCCGCCATCGGCCTCGAGCTTGCCGGCAAATACTGCCTGCCACGCTCCGACAGCCGCCACGTCGACCTGACCCGATCGAAGCGTCTGTTCCAGTTGCGGCCCGGGGACCACGATGAGCCTCACCGCATTCTGCGGGATGTTGTGAATCCGCAGATACTCGCGCACCGTATAGTCGAGATGCGCGCCCAGCGTATTCACGGCGATGGTTTTGCCGATCAGGTCAGCCGGTTTGGTAATCGGGCTTTTGGAGAGTACGTAGAAGTTGCTCTTCACCGTCTTGCTGAGGCCGCCGCCCGGCTTGACCGCAATGATGTCGTTGCCGTTGGAGATCGCGTTGAGCACCGCCGCGGTCGCGGCACCCGCCACATCGACCGAACCCGACGCTATCGCGAAGAGACTCTCCGGGCCGCCTTGCGAAAAGCCTTTCGATTCCAGCACGACACCGTCGGCCTGCAACCACCCCTTCGCGGCGGCAATCTCGCTGGCATTGATCGAACCGGCATTGCTCAGATAGCGGATCACGGTGACTTTCTGCGTGCCCGCCGCGGGCGGTACCGATTCTGCAGCGTGAGCACTGGCGAGAAGGACGAGTCCCGCCGCCAGTAGTCCGAGCTTATTCAAAACCAGATTTCTGAACCCATGGACCATCGGTTTGCCACTCCAGTATTTTTTGTGCGGATGAAGTCAAGAGAAACGCGAGGGGACAACGGTGCGGCTGCTGGAGCCGGATTCATCCGATATCTCTCGGATCGACCCATTTGCATATTTTTCTTTGCAGGAAGATCAACGAGTAGTTACTGAGCAAACCGAGGCCGGCGAGAAGAACGATCGCGCCAAACATGAGCGGGATCTGAAAGTTGTACTGGGCCTGCATGACCTTGAAACCGAGCCCCTGATTGGCCCCGATCATTTCCGACGCCACCAGCATCAGCAAAGCCGTCCCGGCGCTCAGGCGCAGCCCGACGAAAATCGACGGAATCGCGCCGGGCAGGGTCACGCGGCGGAAAGTCTGCAGTTTCGACGCACCAAACATGCTCGCCATCTCGATCAGACGCCGGTCGACCTGCTTGACGCCCGTCATCGTATTCATCAGCAGCGGAAACACCGTTGCCCAGAAAATCACGAACACCTTCGACGTTTCCCCAAGACCCATCAGCAGAATGAAAATCGGGTAGACGGCGAGCGCGGACGTCTGGCGGAACATCTGCAAGATCGGATCAATCGCGTTCTCGAACCGCGAGAACGTACCCATGACGAGACCCAGTGGGATCGACACGACGACGGCTGCGCCGAACGCGATGCCAGCCCGCTGCAGGCTGATGAACAGGTCGCCGAGCAGCACGCCATTGACCAGCGCGGCAAACAGTGCGCGCACGATAGCGTCGACAGGCGGAATCACCGCTGGATTGAGCCATCCGCGAGAACTGCCAGTCTGCCATAGCGCGAAGAACAGGATCAGCACACCGTATCGATTGAGAAAGGCCCATATCTTCAGATGGCGGACCTTCTCGATTCCAGAATCAAACGCGTTGAAAGCGGGCCTCGTAGCAAAATGGCCTGTCTGCTCCAGCTGCCTTTCGGCCATGCGATCCTCCAGATGATCTAACGACGTGTACGTGGATGTGCCATCCGGCGTGCCCGTATCAGGCAATTCACGCCATGCAGCGATTCCGGTCGTATTGGGGTGCCCGGGATTGAACGTGCTGTTGCCTTCCATGCACTTGCCATGGATGCGCAGCACCGCAACTTTACCGAACAACCATCACGCCGTGATAGATTGAATTCTTGATAGAACAGGCCTAAAAGTGCTTAGCGCAATATGGTCTAAACACTTGCCGATATTCGAGGTAGTCCTCAAAGCGCATTCGGGCGTCGCGGCTATTGCGGGGAAGGCTGGCCACGCGCTGCCGGCCCGCAGGGCCCAGGTTGTTTGTTGGATACGCAGAAGCCGGGAAGGGCGCTGCGCGGCAGCATCGCGAACTTGCTGTTCGATCTGGTGTATCCGTTCCGGGTTCATCCGGGTTTGATGGAATTGCAGATAACCTCAGTAGTGCTTTGTATCCGGGGCGTCGGCGTCGATCCATCCTTTCGCTCAGACTCCGAAGGTTGGCGATGGCGCCGCCAGCTGCCACTTTGACTCACTTTGACTAACCGTCACGCCCGGCGTAATGTCGTTGCGCTTGCCCGTCGCTGAACCCCACGCCTGACGCACCGTCTACCCGCATAACACCCTCAGGAGCCCCCGGCTTCCCGATTCAGGAGATACGCCATGCCTCGCACCGCCGCCGAAAAACGCGCAATTTTTCGTGATCTGCACACATCGGGTTGCTTCGTGCTACCCAATCCGTGGGATATCGGAAGTGCCCGCTATCTGCAAAGCCTCGGCTTCAAGGCGCTGGCGACGACCAGTTCCGGATTCGCGTGGTCGATGGGCAAGGCGGACAACAGTTCGCCGCGCGAGGCGATCCTCGCTCATCTGCGCGCGCTCGTCGATGCGACCGACTTGCCCGTCAACGCCGACTTCGAGAACGGCTTCGGCATGAATGAGGAGGAGGTTGCGCAGAGCGTCGGGCTGGCGGTTGAAACAGGCGTCGCGGGCCTCTCGGTCGAAGACTCGACTGGCGACGCCGATGCGCCGCTATTCGCCATCGATGTCGCCGTGAAGCGGATCAAGGCCGCGCGTCGCGCCATCGACGCGCGTGGCGGCGATACGCTGCTCGTCGGCCGTGCGGAAAATTTCGTCGCGGGCGTGCCGGATCTCGACGACGCGATCGCGCGTCTCAAGGCATACGCGGCGGCCGGCGCGGACTGCCTCTACGCACCGGGCATTCAAACGCGGGAACAGATCGAAGCGGTGGTGGCGGCAGTCGCACCGAAGCCGGTGAACCTGTTGATTGGATCGACCTCGGATCTGACCGTGCAGGATGTCGCCCGCCTTGGCGTGCGACGCATCAGCGTGGGCGGTGGACTGGCTCGCGCCGCCTGGGGTGGACTCATGCATGCCGCGCAGCGGCTGGCCGAAGGGCGTTTTGATGGTTTTGCGAACGCTGCGCCGGGCGCGACGCTCAACGGGCTGTTTCGCGACGACGCGTGAGGACACTGAACGTCCTCAGGGCAGGCAAGCAGATGAAGATCGGAGAGGAGAGTGACGGCGCAGCCGACGCCGATGGAGTCATTCCATTAGGCCGCGGAAACGAACTGGCGTCGCCGGGAGCCATTGCGACCGGGCTTGTCGCGGCAGCCGCGAAATAGAGCGGCGGCGAGATGCGCACATCGCCGTCGCGAACTCAGACCGGTGAATGTCAGTCGTCCCGTTCAGTGCGTTACCCCGTCAGGAGAAAAGCACAAACGGTACCGGCGATATAACGTGAAGCGGATTAGTCTGTCAGACGAATGCCGAACAGCGTGGCCTGCGACTGGCGAATGCGCTCCGCTTCGCGGTGACGCGCGGCGTACGAGTAGTCCGAATCCAGGGGCAGATGGTGCGACGCAAAAAGATCGCTAACCTTTTGAAAGAGTGCGAAAAGATAGCTCATGACGATTCCTTTGTTGAATGCTGGTGAGAGGGTTTTCCCTTGGATGTAATTATAGGGTTTTCCCTAATCAAAGGCCAGAAGAAAATCGCGCGGCCGGCGTGGTCATCCGCCGCAGGTCGTTTGATGGTGGCCGGGGCGGCTATCATCAGCGTCGCGATCGGGGGTGACCGACCGTTGGAGTCGAATCGCCGCGAGCCGGTCTGGCGGTCGCCAGCGCGGCGCCAGAACTTCCTTTGAGCACCCTGATAGAATGCCAGAGCCTCAACGTGCTGGATTGCTGATGAGATTGCTTGATGCACTGGTCGAACAACGTATTGCCGCCGCGGCCGCGCGTGGCGAGTTCGACGACTTGCCCGACGCCGGCCTTCCGCCGACGCTCGATGACGACGCCCTCGTCCCCACGGAAGTGCGCATGGCGAACCGGATTCTGAAGAACGCGGGCTTCGCGCCGCCGGCTGTCGAACAGTTGCGGGCGCTGTGTGATCTCCGGAACGAACTGAATGCGGTCGGCGACGGCGCCATGCATGGCCGTCTCCAGGCAAAAATGCTCGCGCTCGACATGGCGCTCGAATCCCTGCGCGGCGGCCCTATGGTCGTGCCGCACGAATACTGCCGGCGTATCGCCGAAAGGTTGTCGGAACGTGTCCTGATCGACGAGTCCGGCGAGGTGGTTTCATCGTGAGCGACGATGCGCCGGCTTCGGATTGCGCGTCGAACGAACGTGACCGCCATTTCATGTCGCTCGCCCAGGCAGCGGCCGAAGCGGCTCGGGCGGCCGGTGAGGTGCCGGTCGGCGCGGTCCTCGTGCGGGGCGACGAAGTCATCGCGACGGGCTTCAATCATCCGATCGGCGGACACGATCCGTCCGCGCATGCCGAAATGGCCGCGCTGCGCGCGGCGGCGGCAGCGCTCCAGAACTACCGGCTGCCGGGCTGCGAGCTGTTTGTCACGCTTGAACCCTGCCTGATGTGCGCCGGTGCCATCATGCATGCGCGCATCGCGCGCGTCGTATTCGGTGCGCGCGATCCGAAAACAGGTGCATGCGGCAGCGTCGTCGATGCATTCGCGAATCCGCAGCTCAATCATCACACGACAGTCGTCGGCGGCGTGCTCGAGGACGCGTGTGGTGCGGCGCTCAAATCCTTCTTCGCGGACCGGCGGTGCGCGAGCCGTGAAGCCCGTTCGGCCCGCGCGACAGAATCCGCATCTGTAGCCAGCAACGCATCCACGCCGGCCGAAACGCGTTAATCTGAATCGTCCCCATCAGAGCGTTTACCCATTTCACCTATGATCGCGCCTCGCACCATCGAACTAATCGCGCCCTCGGGCTATCCACATGATCCGGCGGTCGTTCATCGCGCCCTCGGCCGGCTTCGTCATCAAGGGCATCACGTCGTGGGTGTGCAGGCAACCGAGCGCCGCTTTCAGCGGTTCGCGGGAACGGACGGCGAGCGCGCCGCGGAACTCAACCGCCTCGCGGATGCGTCGCGCAAGCTGCCCGACATCGTGCTGGCCGTGCGTGGCGGCTACGGCGCGGTGCGCATTCTGCACGGCCTCGACTATGAAGGCCTGCAGCGACGCCTCACGGATCAGCCCGTTGCATTCGTCGGTCACAGCGATTTCACGGCCATCCAGATGGCGCTGCTGGCGCGCGCCGGCCTGACGACCTTCGGCGGCCCGATGCTGATGAGCGATTTCGGGGCCGAGAAAGTCAGCAACTTCACGATGCAGCATTTCTGGGAAACGCTGTCGAAACCGTCCTTCACGGTCACGAGCCACGTTCCGCAGGTTCAGCCTGTCGAAGTCAGCGGCACGCTGTGGGGGGGCAATCTGGCGGTGCTGACGTCGCTCGTCGGCACGCCGTATATGCCGCCCGTCGAGCACGGCATTCTTTTTCTCGAAGACGTCAACGAGCAGCCGTTCCGGATCGAACGGATGATCTACCAGTTGCATCTATCGGGAATTCTTGCGCAGCAGCAGGCGCTCGTGCTCGGCGATTTTTCCGGCGGCCGGCCGTTCGATTATGACAATGGTTACGACCTGAATGCGATGGTCGGGCAGATCCGCTCAGTGATTGGTATTCCGGTGATTACGGGCCTTCAGTTTGGCCACGTCGAGGATATGTTGACGCTGCCTGTCGGTGCCGACGCGCAACTCAAGGCGGACACCCATGGCTTTACGTTGACGGTCTCCGGATACCCCTATCTCACCTGAGGTTCGTTTTGCAGCAGGGGAAAGCGGGCGCTGCCCGCTTTATTTTCACGCAGAAACGCAACTAACCGTCAGTTATTCCAACGTTCCCACATGCACAGATGATGCCGGGAAAAGAAAGGTTTGTTGACAAAAAGTCAGCCAGAAAACGTTCGTCCGTTTCACCGTTAAATCGGCGTAGGCGCCTTGATACAATGCATTTGCCCGCGCGGAGTAATCTGGCAGTGATTATTTGACCCGGGGATTGTCGCTAATTTTATCTAAAAATTGTTGACAATCTTAATGTCCATCCTAAGATACCCAACATACCGAGACGCACATCATGTCTGAAAACATATCCGCAGCTTCCGCAGGCACGAAACCCGAAGTGATCGCCGAGCGCATTCGCGCTGCGATCCTCGAGCATCGGCTTTCGCCAGGCGCCAAGCTGACCGAGGCGCAGCTCTGCGAAGTGTTTAACGTGAAGCGTGGACCGATCCGTCAGGCGCTTGCGCTCCTCGCGACCGACCACCTCGTCGATCTCGAACCGAATCGCGGTGCGTTCGTCGCAAGCCCTTCGCTGCAGGAGGTCCACGAGGTCTTCGAGATGCGTCGCATCGTCGAACTCGCGGTAGTCGAGAAAATTTGCACCGGGCACGGGGCGCGCCGGTTGAAAGGCATCGGCGGCATGATCGGCCGCGAACGCAAGGCGTTCGAAACGCGTGATTTTCCCGCGTGGATCCGTCTGTCCGGCGAGTTCCATACCGAGCTTGCGTCGCTGACAGGCAACACGGTGCTGTGTGACTGTCTGAACGGCCTCGTCGCGCGTTCGACACTGATCTCGGCACTGTACGAATCGCTGGGTCGCAGCCCGTGTTCGTTCGAAGATCACGAAGCGATTCTCGTCGCGCTCGACGCCGGCAATGCAACGGAAGCCGCGGCCCTGATGTCGCGCCATCTGCAGAGCGTGGAACTGAAGATGCTCGACCGCCCGGCGAACAGCGCGGCGGATCTGCACGAAATATTTGGCCCGCGCGCAGGCCGGCATCTGTAAGCCACTGGCATGACCACGGCGCGCCCGGGAGCGGCTGCGCTGCACTGAATGTGAACTGAAGCGAATCGAATAAATGCACGGTGACCGCGCTGCGCTGGTACGCAACGTGTGTCGTGCTCCAGGAGACGTTTGAGGACGGGTTCGCGGCCCGTTTCAAACCATAAAAACAAGTACGTAAGTACGGACACAACCGCGGCGCCCGCATGCAAACGCAACTTGCCGGAATGAAAAACGGCGCGCGACGCAGGCGGACGAGAGTGCCCCACGATCAGTGTTCAGCTGATCTCATTCCAAGGAGGAGTCATGGTTCAGTTCAGTGCAGCACCGGGTAATCCCGCCATTCCCACGTTCGAAGAGGGCGCCGGCGACGGCAATCCATCCATGCCCGCGGGCTACAGCGAACGTCTGTACAACGAAGATCTTGCGCCGCTGAAACATCAGACGTGGAGCGCATACAACATCTTCGCGTTCTGGATGTCGGACGTGCATAGCGTCGGCGGTTATGTGTTCGCGGGAAGTCTCTTCGCACTCGGTCTGACAAGCTGGCAGGTGCTGATCGCGCTGCTGGTCGGCATCGCGATCGTCAACCTGCTGTGCAACCTGATCGCGAAGCCAAGCCAGCTGAACGGTGTGCCGTATCCGGTCGCGTGTCGTTCGACGTTCGGCGTGCTCGGCGCGAACGTGCCGGCTGTGATTCGCGGCCTGATCGCGGTGGCGTGGTATGGCATCCAGACGTATCTCGCGTCGAGCGCGCTCGTGATCGTCGTGCTCAAGTTCTTCCCGCAAATGCTGCCTTATGCCGACGTGCACCATCACGGTTTCATGGGCCTGTCGACGGTGGGTTGGGCCGGCTTCATGGTGCTCTGGGTACTTCAGGCATTCGTGTTCTGGAACGGCATGGAAACGATCAAGAAGTTCATCGACTTCGCCGGCCCGGCCGTGTATATCGTGATGTTCATTCTGGCCGGCTACATGGTGTGGCGCGCGGGCTGGCAGAACATCGGCATCAACCTGGGCGGCGTGAAGTATCACGGCATGGAAGTCGTGCCGGTAATGATCACGGCAATCTCGCTGGTGGTGTCGTACTTCTCCGGACCGATGCTGAACTTCGGCGACTTCTCGCGCTACGGCAAGAGCTTTCGCAGCGTGAAACGCGGCAATTTCTGGGGCTTGCCGGTCAACTTCCTTGCGTTCTCGCTGGTCACGGTGATCACGACGGCCGCCACGCTGCCGGTGTTCGGCCAACTGATTACCGATCCGGTCGAAACGGTGGGCCGCATCGACTATCCGATGGCAGTCGTGCTTGGCGCGCTGACCTTCACGATCGCGACGATCGGCATCAACATCGTGGCGAATTTTGTCTCGCCGGCGTTCGACTTCTCGAACGTGGCGCCGCGTCTTATCAGCTGGCGCGCGGGTGGGATGCTGGCGGCGGTAGCGTCGATTTTCATCACGCCGTGGAATCTCTTCAACAACCCGACGGTAATCCACTACACGCTCGACGTCCTGGGCAGTTTTATTGGCCCTTTGTACGGCGTGCTGATCGTCGACTTCTATCTCGTGAAGCGTCAGAAGATCGAACTGCACGATCTGTACTCGATGTCGGAAAAGGGCGCGTACTGGTATCGCAACGGCGTGAACTACACCGCTGTCCTTGCGTTACTGCCGGCAGCTGCAATCGCGGTTGCCTGCGTGCTCGTACCGGGCATCAATGGCATGGCGAATTTCTCGTGGTTCATCGGGGCGCTGCTCGGCGCCGTGTTCTATCGCGCACTCGCGCGCAAGTAAGTGACGTTGCCGCAAGGAGTCGACATGCGTATCAAGCTCATCAATCCCAACACAACGCAACGGATGACGGACGCGATGGGCCGCTGTGCCCGTGATGTCGTCGCGCCCGGCACCGAGCTCGTTGCGGTCAGCCCGAAGATGGGACCGCCGTCCATCGAAGGCTATTACGACGAAGCGCTGGCCACGCCGGGCCTGCTGGCCGAGATCGCGGCGGGCGAGCGGGAGGGCTTCGACGGCTACGTGATCGCGTGTTTCGGCGATCCGGGGTTGTACGCGGCACGCGAACTGGCGCGTGGACCGGTGATCGGCATTGCCGAAGCCGCGATGCACGCGGCGAGCGTGCTGGCACCGGGCTTCTCCGTCGTGACGACGCTGTCGCGCACCTGCGGCATGGCATGGCATCTCGCTGAGCGCTACGGCATGAAGCGTTTCTGCCGCAACGTGCGCGCGACAGACGTCGCCGTGCTCGAACTCGACCGTCCGGGGTCGGCGGCGCGTCGCATCATCCTCGACGAATGCCGCCGGGCGCTCGACGAAGACGGTTCGGACGCGATCGTGCTCGGTTGCGCGGGCATGGCCGAACTGTGCGCGGAAATCGAGGATGCGCTGGGTGCGCCGGTTATCGAAGGCGTCACGGCGGCGGTCAAATGGGTGGAGGCCCTGGTGTCGCTGCGTCTGGGTACAGCCAAGCGCGGCGATTATGCGCGGCCGCTGGCAAAGCGCTACGACGGCGAGTTCGCGCGCTTCAGCCCGACGGGCGATGCGACAGATGCAGCTGCACCAGGGGTAAACACGAGCGGTTCGGCGGGCGAAGCCGCGCCCACGGCGCCGACGCACATACATTCCGTCTGACCCGCACTATCTGTCCGGATGTATGGGCGCATCCGGGTGTTTTCGCTACACTGACTTCGTCCTGGTGGCAGGATAGCGATACGGCTTTTCGCCGTTTCGCGCCTGTCGCCCCCGCGAATTCCCGTCGCAACGTCATTACCCTGTTTTCGTCAAAATCATGTCATTCGATTCGAACTACCCACGCGATCTGATCGGCTACGGCCGGCATCCGGTGCAGGCGAACTGGCCCGGTCGCGCCCGCGTCGCCGTGCAGTTCGTGCTCAACTACGAAGAAGGCGGCGAGAATTGCGTGCTGCATGGCGATCCGGGCTCGGAGCAGTTCCTGTCGGAAATCGTCGGTGCGGCGGCCTATCCGTCCCGACACATGAGCATGGAGTCGATCTACGAATATGGCTCGCGCGCCGGCGTGTGGCGCATCCTGCGCGAATTCGAAAAGCGCCGGCTGCCGCTGACCGTGTTTGGCGTGGGCATGGCGGTCGAACGTAATCCGGACCTCGCGCGCGCATTTGTCGAGCTCGGTCATGAGATCGCATGCCACGGGTATCGCTGGATTCACTATCAGGACATGTCGCCGGAGAAAGAAGCAGAGCACATGCGTCTTGGTATGGAAGCGATCGAACGCATCACGGGCGAGCGTCCGCTCGGCTGGTACACCGGTCGCGACAGTCCGAACACCCATCGTCTCGTCGCCGAATACGGCGGCTTTCTGTACGACTCGGATTATTACGGCGACGACCTGCCGTTCTGGATGGACGTCGAAGTGACGGGCGGCGAAACGAAACCGCAACTGATCGTGCCCTACACGCTCGACACCAACGACATGCGTTTCGCAAGCCCGCAGGGCTTTAACACCGCCGATCACTTTTTCACGTATCTGCGCGATGCGTTCGACGTGCTTTACGAAGAGGGCGGCGAAGCACCGAAGATGCTGTCGATCGGCATGCATTGCCGGCTGCTGGGCCGTCCGGGCCGCTTCCGGGCATTGCAGCGTTTTCTCGATCATATCGAGCAGCACGATCGCGTCTGGGTAACACGGCGCGTCGATATCGCGCGTCACTGGCGCGAACATCATCCTTACCAGAACAATCACCACGGGGCAGCGGTATGAAGGCCATGCAATATACCCTCGACCAGCTCAATCACACCTCGACCGACGCGTTCGTCGCGGCGTTGTCAGGCATTTTCGAGCACTCGCCGTGGGTCGCGGAAATCGCCGCTTCGCAACGGCCTTACGTCGATATCGACGCGTTGCATCGCACGATGTCGCACGCGGTCGAAACAGCCGGTGAAGCGAAACAGCTGGCGCTCATCAACGCTCACCCGGAGCTCGCCGGGAAAGCCGCGGTGCGCGGCGAACTGACCGCCGAGTCGACGCGCGAGCAGAGCGGCGCGGGCCTCTCGCAGTGCACGCAGGAAGAGTTCGACAGGCTGCTGCACCTGAACCAGGCTTATCGCGAGAAGTTCGGCTTCCCGTTCGTTCTCGCGGTGCGCGGCTATGACCGCCACGGCATCATCGCGAACTTCGAGGCGCGCGTGAACAATAGCCGTGCGGACGAGTTGCGCGCGAGCCTCGACCAGATCTATCGCATCGCACGCTTCAGACTCGACGACCTGATCGACGCGTAAGTGCGTCCGGTGCGCCGGACGCATCACGCAGGCCGAACCGAAATCGAAGCGCTTTTTGCATTAACAGACACAAAGGAAGACAACGATGGCACTCCCGACTCTCGATCCCAACGCCCCCGACTTCACGCGCCGTTATGTGAACCTGGCGGATCCGCGTCTGGGCGCACAGGCGCTCGAAACCAGCGACGATTTCTTCGCGCCGAAAGAACGCATGCTGAATCCCGAGCCGGCGGTCTTCATTCCGGGCAAATACGACGAACACGGCAAGTGGATGGACGGCTGGGAGACGCGTCGCAAGCGCGTCAGCGGCTACGACTGGTGCATCGTGAAGCTCGCGCGCCCGGGTGTGATCAAGGGTCTCGATATCGACACGAGCCACTTCACCGGCAATTTTCCGCCGGCGGCTTCGGTTGAAGCGGCGCGTGTAGTGGATGGCGCGCCGAACCCGTCGACGCAATGGACCGAAATCGTTCCTTCGATGACGTTGCAGGGCAACAGCCATCACTACGTCGACGTCGCAGATGCGAACGCGTTCACGCATCTGCGCGTCAATATCTATCCGGACGGCGGCATTGCGCGCCTGCGCGTGTATGGTCAGCCGCAGGTCGACTGGGCGGGCGCGAGCCGCACCGAACAGTTCGATCTGGCCGCGATGGAAAACGGTGCGTATCTCGTGGCTGCGAACAACCAGCACTTCGGTGCCGCATCGACGATCCTGATGCCGGGCCGCGGTGTGAACATGGGTGACGGCTGGGAAACGCGCCGTCGTCGCGAGCCGGGTAACGACTGGGCGATCGTGGCGCTGGCGCAACCGGGCGTCATCAGGAAGATCGAAGTCGACACGGCCCATTTCAAGGGCAACTTCCCGGACCGCTGCTCGATCCAGGCTGCGTACGTGACGGGCGGCACGGACAGCTCGCTCGTCACGCAGGCGATGTTCTGGCCGGTGCTGCTCGGCGAACAGAAACTGCAGATGGACAAGCAGCATGACTTCGAAAGCGAGCTTGCGGCGCTCGGGCCGGTCACGCACGTGCGCTTTAACATCATTCCGGACGGTGGTGTGTCGCGTCTGCGTCTGTGGGGCACGCTCGCATCATGAAAACGCTCGCCATCGAACCGTTGACGCGCGAAGCGTTCGCCCCGTTCGGCGACGTGATCGAACTCGAAGGCGCGAAGCAGATTCCGATCAATCTCGGCACGACGATCCGCTTTCACGATCTCGCGAAAGTCGATGTGACGGACGAGGGCGGCCGCACGCTCGTCAACCTGTTTCGCGGACAGCCGCGCGTGCTGCCGTTCGAGGTGAAAATGCTCGAGCGGCATCCGTTGGGAAGCCAGTCGTTCGTGCCGCTCAACGACAAGCCGTATCTGGTGGTCGTGGCACCGACGGGCGATCTGGATGCGGCGGAGATTCGCGCGTTCGTCACGAGTGGCTGGCAGGGCGTGAACTACGCGAAGGGCGTCTGGCACCATCCGTTGATCGCGCTCGGCGAGGTAAGCGATTTTGTCGTCGTCGATCGTGGCGGCGACGGGCTGAATCTCAACGAGCAGGATCTGGCCGAATCGCTCTGGCTTACCGAAGATGCATTGAGCGCAGTGTCGGCCTGACTGCATGGACGGTTCGATGCGAAAAAAACCCACGGCATCCGTGGGTTTTTTGTTTGCCGGGGCAGTCGGGGCCTAAATTCCGCCGCGTTTGCCCAGTAGCGGCGAGCGTCCGACGACTTTTCGCGGGGGTTCGGCCGGCTCCGGATCCGAGAATCCAGCGGCTTCTATCGCAGATGTCAGCCCCTTGAAGTGCACGCTCTTTCTGGGGCTGCGCAACGATTCCATTCCTTCGTTCCACGCGTGCAGCATCTGTTTGGCCACGGTGCGCCACTGCGGCTCGTTATTGGCCGCCGCGATCACCTCGTGACCCACGGATACCGCTGAGTCGCAGAGTGCTTCGACCATCGTCGCATAAACACGCGGCGCAATACCGGCTCGCGTGTTGAAGAAACGTTCGAGTGTCTTTCCGGCCGCCCATGTCTTGCGGCCATCGACGGGTAGCCCCGGCGGGTTCGCCGCGAAGCGCGGATAAGCCTGGGTCGTTACGATGTCGTACGCGGGCGTGAACGCGATATCGTCGACGGACGTGTAGAAGAGCGCCACGTTCTTCGTGTGACAGTCGGCGTTGCGGACAACGTAGTTCGTCAGCAGGTGCCACGCGAGCTGTTCGAGCTGCAGGCGCAGACTGTCCCGCTGAAGCAGATACGCTTTTGCTGCGTTGACCATTTTCTCGGTCGTCGAGTTGTACTTTTCGTGCGGCGGCAGACCGAGCAGGCCGCACATGTCCTCGACGCCATGCACCGGCAATCCTGCTTCGTTCACGTCGAAACGTTCGACAACGAGCGCGCGGCCATCGTCGGACATCTGCGTGCGTGCAACAGGCGCGACGTCGAGCTTGTCTAGTACGCGCATCGAGTAGAACTCGTTGAAGCCGAGAAACGGCGTGTTCTCGTCCGAGCCTTTGACGATATACCGGCTCGTCTTGATCGTCGATTTGCCGAGCGGCAGTGGCGGCGTTGCCTGGCTGGCGGTATCGCTTTCCGGCGCGATGAACTTCGGAACAGCGCCGGAGATAGCCGCCCGCGCGTATTGGCGAACCAGCTGGGCGAAGTGATCGGCCGTGTTGTCGCCCTGAAGAATTTCCTTGACGTCGAGCGCCTGCAGTTCCGTTCCGGGCGCGACGCCTTCCGGGGTCACCGTGACACGGCCAATTCCCATAGCGCCGACCACGGCAAGGAGCGACAGGTCGGTGCCGTCGAGCAAAGGCCCGAACTGCTCGCGGATCAGGCCCAGCAGATAACCTTCGGGGAGGTTCTGGCGAAAGAAAGGATGCAGGTCGCGCGGCCAGCGCCACGCTTCTTCGCGCACCGGCATCGCGAGGCTGATGAAATCGGTTGCCGCGACGTCACGCCCATACTTGAGCACGTAGTCGTCGCGCTCACGAAACAGCGAGGCGACCTTGCGGCCTTGCACATGAACATCAAGCCTCATTGCGCCGGCCCGTTCGATGCACGCTGCTCGGCGAGGATGTCCTCAAGCGTGCGACCGTGCCCGTGAGCAACAACTTTCAGATCGTAACCGGCGGCCTCCAGCAGGCGGACAAGAACCGACACGCTCATGTCGCCTCTCGCCAGCGTTTCCATACGGGCGACTGTCGTGCGCGCGACACCGGCGCGTCGAGCCAGTTCGCCCTGTGAAAGGGCGGTTTCATGGCGGACATCCTTTAGCATGTCCGAGACGTCTGCGAGCGTGGTCATATGTAGCCCTTGGGCATCAATAGGCGGGTTTATGCAATTTATTGTAGCCCACAGGATACAAACTTTCCACGCTAACTTGTAGCCCAAAGGCTGCATAAATAGCTAATAGCGCCAAAAATGTAGCCCAAGAGATACAGACATAACTATTCCGGGCTTCAGATGAAAACGGGCCTTTGCTTCCGCAAAGGCCCGTTCTGATGCACCGTAACAGGGAAACTGGAAGCCCGATGTCCCGTAGCACCCGATAAGTAGCGCTATTTGATCGCACCGCCCTGGAACCACGCGGCGATTTTCTGCCGCTCGTCGTCGGTCATGTGCGTGACGTTGCCAAGCGGCATTGCTTTCAGCGTCACCGCCTGCTGATAAATCCGCTGCGCGTTCCGCGAAATTTCGTCGGGCGTATCGAACAGCACGCCGGCCGGCGCGCTACCCATCATCGTCGGGTGCGCGGAGTGGCAGGCGACGCACCGCTGCTGCAACACCGGCTGGATGTCGGCGATCTTGAGGACGGGCGCGTTCGCGGCCTGTGCCTGCGCGACCACAGGCTTGGGCATCGTAGAGGCCACGGCGACGAACATCAACGCAATCCCGACCAGCGGCAGATACCACAGCACCTGGCCGCGATGGCGCATCACGAAGAACTGGCGGATCAGCGCGCCCGCCAGCATGATCACGACGAGCACGGCCCAGTTGTACGGATGCGTGTACGTCATCGCGTAGTGGTTCGAGAGCATCGCGAACACGACCGGCAGCGTGAAATACGTGTTGTGTACCGAGCGCTGCTTGCCGCGCTTGCCGTAGACCGGATTCGGCACTTCGCCCTTGAGCATTGCGTCGACCATCTTGCGCTGACCCGGGATGATCACGAAGAACACGTTCGCCGACATGATCGTCGCGAGCATCGCGCCCATGATCAGATACGCGGCGCGGCCCGCGAAGATGTGGCAGGCAAGCCATGCCGCGATCAGCACATAGATGCCGACGCAGATGCCGAGCACGCGGTCCTTGTTGCCCAGCAGACGGCACAGCGAGTCATAGACAATCCAGCCGGCCATCAGGAACCCAAGCGCCGAAAAGATCGCGACGACGGGGCCCATGTCGAGCACGTTCTTGTCGATCAGGTAGGTGTTCGGTGCAAACAGATACAGCACGGTGAAAAGGCCGAAGCCCGAGAGCCACGTCGTGTACGACGGCCACTTGGACCAGTGCAGGTCTTCCGGCATTTCCGGCGGCGCGACGGTGTACTTCTGCATGTTGTAGAAGCCGCCGCCGTGCACATGCCACAGCTCGCCGAAGACCCCCCGGCGACGCTGGTTCGGGTCAGTCGGTGGTTTCAGGCTGTTGTCGAGCGCGACGAAATAAAACGATTCGCCGATCCAGGCGATCGCAGCGATAACGTGAAACCAGCGAATCGCGAGATTCAGCCAGTCGGTGATAAAGCCTTCCATGAAACGCCTCCACTTCTCATTCGTTGGCGCGTAGCGCCTTGCTATTCGATTCGACGGCGTTTTGCAGGTGCGTCTCCTGGCATCTGCAAAACGCGGCGGTATTGCGGGTCGTTGCTATCCAGTCGGGTTGTGTCGGAGTGAGCGCGGTGCGCGGGTGTGCGGTTTTCACCAGGGCTGCCGGTTCATATCCGCTGACCGTCTGTTCCTTGCATGCATCGAGACAACCGCTGCCGCCCTAACTGCCGCGATACGTGCTCCATGACCACGGCGACACCAGCAGCGGCACATGCCAGTGCGCGCCCGCATCGGCGACGCCAAAACGCAGCACGACACGATCGACGAAGCGCGGTTCGGGTGCTTGCGTGCCGGTCCCGGCAAAGTAGTCGCCTGCATGGAACACGAGTTCGTATTCGCCGGTAACGAGTGCGTCGCCTTCGAGCAGGGGCGCATCGCAACGGCCGTCGTGATTGGTGGTGGTGGTTTTGATCGCGCGGCGCGTGTCGCCGGAGAGCGCGAAGAGTTCGACCTTGATGCCGGCGCCGGGACGGCCGTTCGCGGTGTCGAGCACGTGGGTAGTGAGCTTGCCCATTCGCAGTTTTCCTTGTGTAAATTGCGAGTTTCAGCGGCGGCCCGATCCAGAATACGTTGCGGCGGATCGAGGCTCCACGTCAGTGGCTACATACCCGTCGGCGAATTGAAGCGAGCGCCGTGGGAGCCATTGTAAAAAGGATGTTGCGTCCGCGCGTGCCCGATAGGAAAGATAATACCTGGCGCATATATATACGCGTTTCACGTCCGCTGGATACGGGTTTTCCCAGGCACGCCGAAACCTGGACCGATCCTGCCGACGTCAGAAAAGGACCGGTATATCGGGTTTGTGAAGACAAGTATGGCGACTGGGTGAATTGCCAGCGCAATTTTGGCCGCTGAAGGTTACGCCAATGCGCAGCGTGCTGTGCATCCCGAAGACGGCGCTGTACGCTGGGTAACCGGGCCAACGGCGTTCGAATGGACGCGGCGGCGCCGGAGCGTGCTCGCCGCATCGCGTTCGGACGGTATCAACCTCGCGGGAACCGGGAGACACGAATGACGATGCAGACACAAACATCGCAGATATCACAGACACCAAGGCGCGGCCGGACGATGCTGGTGAAGCACGCCGACGTGCTGGTCACCATGGATGCCACGCGGCGCGAAATACGCGACGGCGGCCTCTATATCGAAGACAACCGGATCGTCGCGGCGGGCCCGACCCACGAACTGCCAGAAAGCGCCGACGAAGTGCTCGACATGCGCGGACACCTCGTGATTCCGGGGCTCGTCAACACCCATCACCACATGTATCAAAGCCTGACGCGGGCCATTCCCGCCGCGCAGGATGCGGAGCTTTTCGGCTGGCTGACGAATCTGTACAAGGTGTGGGCGAACCTCACGCCGGAGATGATCGAAGTGTCGACGCTGACCGCGATGGCCGAACTGCTGCTTTCCGGCTGCACGACGTCGAGCGACCATCTGTACATCTATCTGAACGGCAGCCGGCTCGACGACAGCATCGTGGCCGCGCAGCGCATCGGCATGCGTTTTCATGCGAGCCGCGGCAGCATGAGCGTCGGGCAGAAGGATGGCGGATTGCCGCCGGATCCGGTCGTCGAAAAGGAAGCGGACATCCTGAAGGACACGCAGCGGCTGATCGAGACGTATCACGACGACGGTCGCTACGCGATGCTGCGGATGGTCGTCGCGCCCTGCTCGCCGTTTTCGGTGAGCCGCGACCTGATGCGCGAATCGGCGGCGCTCGCGCGGCAGTATGGCGTGTCGCTGCACACGCATCTGGCGGAGAACGTCAACGACATCGCGTACAGCCGCGAGAAGTTCGGCATGACGCCGGCGCAGTACGCGGAAGATCTCGGCTGGGTCGGGCATGACGTGTGGCACGCGCACTGTGTGCAGCTCGACGACGAAGGCATCGCACTCTTCGCACGGACCGGAACCGGCGTCGCGCATTGTCCGTGTTCGAACATGCGGCTTGCGTCCGGAATCGCGCCGGTGAAAAAGATGCGGCTCGCGGGCGTGCCGGTGGGTCTCGGTGTCGATGGTTCCGCGTCGAACGACGGCGCGCAGATGGTCGCCGAAGTGCGTCAGGCGCTGCTGCTTCAGCGCGTCGGGTTCGGTCCCGAGGCGATGACTGCGCGCGAAGCGCTCGAAATCGCGACGCTCGGTGGCGCGAAGGTGCTCAATCGCGACGATATCGGCGCGCTGGCGCCCGGCATGGCAGCGGATTTTGTCGCGTTCGACCTGCGTCAGCCGTTGTTCGCCGGCGCGTTGCACGACCCGGTTGCCGCGCTTGTGTTCTGCGCGCCGTCACAGGTTGCGCACAGCGTGATTGGCGGAAAGATCGTGGTGAAGGACGGCGTTTTGACGACGGTCGAGCTGGGCACGGTGATCGAGCAGCACAACCGTCTGGCGAAAAGTCTGTACGAAGCCGCGGCCTGAGCTGCACGCAGGACGAAGGACGCAAGAAGAAAGACATTCGCACCGGCCACGCGTTCCGCGCGCTGGTGTGAACGTCGAAGAGAACGCTTAAGGCTTGTCGATCAGCGTGCGGGTCGCTTCGGAGACGAGGCTTCTGAGCCAGCGCACTTCATCGGAGTAATGGCAGCGCTCGTGCCACAACTGGTAGTACTGCATCGGCGGAAAATCGAGCGGCGCGGGCACGACGGTGAGCGGCAGGAACTTCGCGTAGTGATCGGCGAAAAGACGCGTCGTGGTGAAGATCAGATCGGACTTGACCAGCACATACGGCGCGAGGTTGAAGTAAGGCAGTGTCACGACGACATGGCGTTTGAGACGTTCACGCGCGAGGTGAACGTCGATCGCGCCGCGCTGGCCCACCGAATACGGCGTCGGTGCGAGATGCGGGGCGTTCAGGTACTGGTCGAGCGTCAGGCCGCCGCGTTTGGCGAACGGATGCGTGTTGCTCATCAGGCATACGATCTGGTCGACGAACAGATTCGACAGATGCAGTTGCTCAGGCGGTTCCGGCCAGTTGCCGACGACGGTATCGAGCTTGCCGTCCTCGAGCGCGAGCTCGTAGTCGAAGGAGGGGCCGAGCGAATGAAACTCGAGCGTCGCGTTCGGCGCAGCCTGACGGAAGCGTTCGACGACCGTCGGCACGAACAGCACGTTGAGGTAATCCGGGCAACCGATGCGGTAGCAGCGAATGGACGTGGCAGGATCGAAATTGTGCTGCTGGAACTTGATGCGCTCGATTTCGCGCAGTGCGTTCTGCACGGGTTCGAGCAGACGCAGCCCATACTCGGTCGGCACCATGCCCGACTTGCCGCGCACCAGCAGCGGGTCGCCGGTGATGTCGCGCAGGCGACGCAGTGCCGCGCTGATGGCGGGTTGTGACTGGTTGAGCTTGACCGCCGCGCGGGTCACGCTGCGTTCCATCAACAGCGTGTGCAAGACGCGTAGTAAGTAAGTATCGATCGCCTCGCGTTGCTGACTCATGACTTCTCCGGAATATATGTTCTGGCTGATCGAATGGGCTTTGGGGTATATGCGTTTTAGTATGGACAGAAAGAGCCGTCAAGGGAGGCTTACCCGCAACGCCTTGTTGCGACGCGGGTTTCCGGGAATTTTGATGGCTCGACGGGCTGTGTCGAATTAGGTATTGTCACCCGGCTGCAACGTCGTCCAGCGCGCTTCGCACGGCTTCGGACGGCCACGTTGCGAAAGGGCAGTCACTGCGAACAACGGAATTACATGGTCGACATTTCCACCTCTGGCGGCGACGCCGCCGAACGGCCCGCGGGTACATCGCCGGCGAAAGCCGCGGCCGCGCCACGTCTCGCACTGTCGGGCATCAGCAAACAATATCCGGCCGTGCGCGCCAACGACGACGTGACGCTTGTCGTCGAGCCCGGCGAAATCCACGCGGTCCTCGGCGAAAACGGCGCGGGCAAGAGCACGCTGATGAAGATCATCTACGGCTCGGTGCGGCCCGACGCGGGCGAGATCCGCTGGGAAGGGCAAGCCGTCGAGATCGCGAGCCCGGCGGCCGCGCGCAAGCTCGGTATCGGCATGGTGTTCCAGCACTTTTCGCTCTTCGAGACGCTGACCGTCGGCGAAAACATCGCGCTCGCGCTCGACGATCCGTTCGACCTCAAGACACTCTCCCGGCGCATCCGCGAAGTATCGGCCGATTACGGCCTCGACATCGATCCGCAGCGCCACGTGCACAGCCTGACGGTGGGCGAGCGGCAACGCGTCGAGATCGTGCGTTGCCTGCTGCAGAATCCGCGTCTGCTCATCATGGACGAGCCGACCTCGGTGCTCACGCCGCAGGCCGTGCGCAAGCTCTTCGCGACGCTGAAGCGCCTCGCGTCCGAAGGCTGCAGCATTCTCTACATCAGCCACAAACTCGACGAAATCCAGGAACTCTGCGACACCGCGACGGTGATGCGCGGCGGCCGCGTGACGGGCCACGTGAAGCCGCGCGAGGAAACGCACGCGTCGCTCGCGCAGCTGATGGTCGGGCATTCGCTGCCGGACTACGAGCGCCGCACGCACACGCCGGGCAATGTGCTACTCGACGTGAAGCATCTCTCCGTGGCGAGCGAGGATCCGTTCGGCACATCGCTCGACGATGTGTCGTTCTCGGTTCACGCGGGCGAAGTGTTCGGCATTGCGGGTGTCTCGGGCAACGGTCAGGCAGAACTGCTGGCGGCCCTCTCCGGCGAGCAGCGCGGCAACCGGGCCGAAGCGGTCACGATCTGCGGCAAGGCCGCGGGCAGGCTCGGCGCGGGCGGCCGGCGTTCGCTCGGCTTTGCGTTCGTGCCGGAAGAGCGGCTCGGGCGGGGCGCGGTGCCGGCGATGTCGCTCTCCGACAACGCACTCCTGACCGCGCACCGGCAGAAGATGGTGAGTTCCGGCTGGATCAGCACGAAGGCGATGCGCGCGTTCGCGGACCGTTGCATCGCATCGTTCGACGTACGCTGCGGCGGCCCCGACGCGATCGCGCAAAGCCTGTCGGGCGGCAATCTGCAGAAGTACATCGTCGGCCGGGAAATTCTCCAGGCGCCGAAGGTGCTGGTGGTCGCGCAACCCACGTGGGGCGTCGATGTCGGCGCGGCGGCGTTCATCCGTCAGCAGCTGCTCGACCTGTCGGCGAGCGGCGTCGCGATCCTGGTGATCTCCGAGGAGCTCGAAGAGCTGTTCGACATCTGCGACCGCCTCGCGGTGCTCGCGCGCGGCCGCCTGTCGCCGGTTCGGGCGACGGGCGATACGAACGCGGAGGAAATCGGCCGCTGGATGGCGGGCCTCTTCGGCGAGCGCAACGGCGGCGCCGGCGGCACGCCGCCACCACCGGCGGGCGAGCCGGCGCACGCCTGAACGCACGGCCGCAGCCTGAGACCGAACCCCTGCGATCGAATACATAACAACACGCTAACCACGGCTACCCATGATTTTTCCGTACCGACTCGAAGCGCGCACGATGCCCTCCCGCACGATGCGGCTCGCTGTGCCATTGATCGCCGCGCTACTCACGCTCGCGATCGGCTTTCTCATTTTCGGCCTCGTCGGCCGTGATCCGCTGGAGGCGATGCACGCGTTCTTCATCGAACCGCTGTCGAGCGTCAACGGCTGGTCTGAACTGCTGCTGAAAGCCTCGCCGCTGTGCCTGATCGGCCTTGGGCTCGCGGTCGGATATCGCGCGAACGTGTGGAACATCGGCGCCGAAGGGCAGATGATTCTCGGCGGCATCGGCGCGAGCGGCGTCGCGATTTATTTCGATCAGGCGTCGGGCTGGTGGATCCTGTTCCTGATGATGATCGCCGGCATGCTGGCCGGCATGGCGTGGGCGGCGATTCCCGCGCTCCTGAAAAGCCGCTTCAACACCAACGAAATCCTGACGAGCCTGATGTTCACCTACGTCGCGACGCAGTTGCTGATCTGGCTCGTGAGCGGCCCGTGGCGCGATCCGCAGGGCATGAATTTCCCGCTTTCGGAGATGTTCAGCGGCGACGCGCTCTATCCGACGTTCGCCGGCGACTGGCACTGGAAATTCCTGCACGGCACGCGTTTGAACGCGTCGGTCATCGTTACGCTGATCGCGATTCCGCTGGTGTGGGTGTTCATGAAGAAGAGCTTCGCGGGCTACCGGATGAACGTCGGCGGTCTCGCGCCGCTTGCCGCGCGCTACGCGGGCTTCTCCGAAAAGAAGGCCATCTGGACGTCGCTTCTGATCGGCGGCGCGCTTGCCGGTCTCGCCGGTATGGGTGAGATCGCCGGCCCGATCGGCCAGTTGCAGGCGACGTGGTCGCCGGGCTACGGCTTCACCGCGATCATCGTCGTGTTCGTCGGACGGCTGCATCCGGTCGGCATTGTGCTCGCGAGCCTGCTGATGGCGCTGCTGTACCTCGGCGGCGAAGCGGTGCAGACCTCGATGCAGTTGCCGCAGGCGCTCTCCGGCGTGTTCCAGGGGCTGCTGCTGTTCTGCCTGCTGGGTGCCGACGTGTTTGTGAACTACCGCGTGCGCCGCCACACCGTGGCCTCCCAGACGCATTAAGACCCACTGATTTCCCGGCGATCCCCATGGACATTCAACAAGCCAGCGCGCTGACCTCGAGCGCCGTCACCGCCGCCATTCCGCTGATGTTCGCGGGCGCGGGCGAACTCGTCACCGAGAAGTCGGGCGTACTCAACCTGGGCGTCGAAGGCATGATGCTGATGGGCGCCGTCACCGGCTACGCCGTGACCGCCGTCACTGGCAGCCCGTGGCTCGGCGTCGTGGCGGCGATAGGCGCGGGTCTTGCGATGGCGCTGCTGTTCGCGTTCCTCACGCTGACGATGCTCGCCAACCAGGTTGCCACCGGCCTCTCGCTGACGATCTTCGGCATCGGCCTGTCGGCCTATGTCGGCAAGCCGTATACATCGGCCGCCGTGCGCGCGACGATCGACACATGGACGATCCCCGGTCTGTCGAAGATTCCCGTCATCGGGCCTGCGTTTTTCAGCCTCACGCCGCTCGATTACCTCGCGTTCGCGATGTTCGCCGTGATCGGCTGGTTTCTGTATCGCACGCGCGCCGGGCTCGTGCTGCGCTCGGTCGGCGAATCGCCCGCGGTCGCGCACTCGGTCGGCTTTCCAGTGATCGGCGTGCGCTACGGCGCGACGCTGTTCGGCGGCGGCATGGCGGGTCTCGCGGGCGGCTACTACTCGATCGTCAACCTGCACCTGTGGCAGGAGCAGCTGACGTCCGGCCGCGGCTGGATCGCGCTTGCGCTCGTCGTGTTCTCGACGTGGCGTCCGGGGCGCCTCCTGATCGGCGCGCTGCTGTTCGGCGCGGTGACGGGCCTGCAGTTCTACGCGCAGGCGATCGGCGTGCCGGTGCCGACACAATTCCTCGCGATGACGCCTTATATCGCGACCGTCGTCGTGCTGGTGCTGATTTCGCGCAATCCGAACACGATCCGGCTGAACGCGCCGGCTTCGCTTGGCAAGCCGTTCTTCGCCGCGGGCTGACGGCGACGCGAGCCCGCGCATTACAAAACTGTTTCGAGTATTTCAATCACACGACAGGAGAAACCACGATGAAAAGAAAACTACTGGGCGCGCTCGCGCTGACCGCCGCCGCGCTGGGTCTCGGTGCCGCGCTGACCCAGACCGCGCGCGCGGCCGATGCGCCGGGCGTCGCGTTTGTCTATCTCGGCAACCCGGGCGACGCAGGCTGGACGTTCGCGCACGATCAGGGTTCGAAGGAAGTCGAGGCGAAGTTCGGCAACCGGATCAAGATCACGCGCGTCGAAAACGTGCCTGAATCGGCCGACTCGGAACGCGTGTTCCGCGATCTGGCGAACAAGGGCAACAAGATCATCATCGGTTCGAGCTTCGGCTTCCAGGACTTCGAACTGAAGGTCGCCAAAGACTTCCCGGACACCGTGTTCCTGCACGCGACAGGCTACAAGAAGGCCGCGAACTTCGGCACGTACGACGTGCGGATGTACCAGGGTGCGTATCTGGCGGGCGTCGTCGCGGGCCACGTGACGAAGACGAACACGCTGGGCTTCGTAGCGTCGGTACCGATTCCGGAAGTGGTGCGCAACATCAACGCGTACACACTTGGTGCGCGTTCGGTGAATCCGAAGATCCACACGAAGGTTATCTGGATCAACAGCTGGTTCGATCCGGGCAAGGAAAAGCAGGCGGCGGAAACGCTGATCGGGCAGGGCGCCGACGTGCTGCTGCAGAACACCGATTCGAGCGCGACGCTCGCGACGGCTTCGGAAAAGCACGTGCACGCGTTCGGCTGGGATTCGGACATGAAGAAGTTCGGTCCTGACGCGCACCTCGGTTCGGTGGTCGCGCACTGGGGCGTGTATTACAACGCGGCGATCCAGCAGGTGCTGGACGGCAAGTGGAAGAACGATCCGGTGTGGTGGGGCATCCCGCAAAAGGCCGTCAACCTCGAGGACCTGAACACGGGCGCGATTCCGGCTGACGCACAGAAGGACGTCGAAGCGAAACGCACCCAACTTGCTGGCGGCAAGTGGGACGTGTTTACCGGCCCGATCAAGGACCAGTCAGGCAGCGTGAAGGTGCCTGCCGGCAAGACGCTGTCCGATCCGGAACTGCAACGCCTCAACTGGTATGTGGAAGGCGTCGACGGCTCGCTGCCGAAGTAATGCAGACAACAGCCCGCGGCACCCGCGGGCTGTTCACTTTCGACCAGACGGCGACCTTGCAGGGCCGCCGCTTTCAGGGGCTGTGCCCGAACCGGCATGGCCCTTTTCCGTTGCGCCGCGCACGCACCATCGCGGGCGCGCTCGTGGCGCAACTGCATGTACTAGTCGTCGATACGCAGGCCGACCTTGAGCGTTACCTGCCAGTGGACGACCTTGTCGTTCTCGATCTGTCCGCGTGTCTCCGTGACCTGGAACCAGTGCAGGTTTCGCAGCGTCTTCGCCGCTTTTTCGATGGCTGTACGCACGGCGTCATCGCTCGATTTCGTCGACGATCCGGTCAGTTCGATGTGCTTGTAGACGTGGTCTTTCATGAGCCCTCCTTGGGTTGAAGAAAGTATAGGCAATGACAAGGCCGTTAGCGGCCCGCGCGGAGCGTGCCCGGCGCGGCGCGGTACGTCCGGCAGCAACTGGCGGGCGGTATCATGGCCAGGACTTCAACACCAGACCAGTAAGGAAAACAACGTGGAAACCGGATTCTGTGGCCCCGGCCTGATGGGCGCGCCGATGATCAGGCATCTGCTGCGCGCGGGCCATGTCGTGCATGTCTGGAACCGCACGCGTGCGAAATCCGAGGCGTTGCAGGGCGACGGTGCAACGGTCGTCGATACGCCGCGTGAACTCGCGGCGTGCGCCGAAGCCATCGTGCTATGCGTCGCCGACGCCGCGGCGGTCGAAGCGGTCGTGTTCGACGAACACGGCGTGCTGGGTCCGGATGCGCACGCTCATGGTCGAGATCGCACAAAAGGGAAATTGCGCTGGATCGTCGATCATTCGAGCATTCCGCCGGGCGTGACACGCAGCCTCGCGGCGCGCGCCGCGGCGGCCGGCGTGGGCTGGATCGACGCGCCGGTTTCGGGTGGCACGACGGGCGCCGTAGCCGGCACGCTGGCCGTGATGGCGGGCGGTGAGGCCGCCGATGTCGAAGCCGTCACGCCGCTGATCAAGGCGTACGCGTCGCGCGTCACGCACATGGGCACGGCCGGCGCGGGCCAGACCACCAAGCTGTGCAACCAGGCGATCGTCACGTCGACCATCGCGGCGATCGCCGAGGCGGTCACCCTTGCCGAACGCAGCGGCATCGACGCTTCGCGCCTGACGGAAGCGCTTGCTGGCGGCTGGGCCGATTCCGTGCTGTTGCAGACGTTCGTGCCGCGCATGACGCAAACCGGCTTCGCGCCGCTCGGCGCCTTCAGGACGTTCCAGAAAGACGTCGAGACGGTCGCCGCCACGGCTGTCGAGACCGGCACGCCGATGCCGGTCTCGGGCACCGTCCAGCAACTGCTGCGGCTGGCGGTCGCGGCAGGTCTCGCGGATGCCGATTTCACGGCATTTATCGACGTATTGCAGCCAGAGCGCCGTCAGGCGCCGCGCGGCGACGGCGGAACAAAGCGGGCCGGATCGTAACGGCGATGAGGGGGCGCCGGGCAGGGCGTCCCGTTTCAATAACCTGCTAAAATGTTGGGTTTTTCGCAGTCAACACATTCAAAGGACGCACCGTGCTGTCTACCGCCAACATCACCATGCAATTCGGGCCGAAGCCCCTCTTCGAGAACATTTCGGTCAAATTCGGGGAAGGCAACCGCTATGGCCTGATCGGAGCGAACGGTTGCGGCAAGTCGACGTTCATGAAAATCCTCGGCGGCGACCTCGAATCGAGTTCGGGCACCGTGATGCTCGAACCGAATGTGCGCCTCGGTAAATTGCGTCAGGACCAGTTTGCGTACGAAGACGTGCGCGTGCTCGACGTCGTCATGATGGGTCACACGGAGATGTGGGGCGCGATGACCGAGCGCGACGCGATCTACGCGAACCCCGACGCCACCGACGACGACTACATGCACGCCGCCGAACTCGAAGCGAAATTCGCGGAGTACGACGGCTACACGGCCGAAGCACGTGCGGGCGAACTGCTGCTTGGCATCGGCATCGCGATCGCCGACCACAACGGCCCGATGAGCAACGTGGCGCCGGGCTGGAAGCTGCGCGTGCTGCTCGCGCAGGCACTGTTCTCGAAGCCGGACGTGCTGCTGCTGGACGAACCGACCAACAACCTGGATATCAACTCGATCCGCTGGCTGGAAGACGTGCTCAACCAGTACAACTCGACGATGATCATCATCTCGCACGATCGACATTTCCTGAACCAGGTCTGCACGCACATGGCCGACATGGATTACGGCACGCTGAAGGTCTATCCGGGCAACTACGACGACTACATGCTCGCCAGCACGCAGGCACGCGAG
Organism: Paraburkholderia gardini; assembly: GCF_907164575.1. Classification (GTDB taxonomy): domain Bacteria; phylum Pseudomonadota; class Gammaproteobacteria; order Burkholderiales; family Burkholderiaceae; genus Paraburkholderia; species Paraburkholderia gardini. The sequence goes on along the minus strand of NZ_CAJQYY010000006.1, from coordinate 125,676 downwards.
CGTCAGCAGACCGCCAACGCGAAGGCGAAGGAACGTGTCGCCGATCTGCAGGACTTCGTGCGCCGCTTCTCGGCGAACAAGTCGAAGGCGCGTCAGGCCACGAGCCGCGCGAAGCAGATCGAGAAGATCAAGATCGAGGAATTCAAGCCGTCGTCGCGGCAGAATCCGTTCATTCGCTTCGAGTACGAAAAGAAGCTGCACAACATCGCGGTGGTGGCGGACACGATTACGAAGAAGTACGACCGTACGATCTTCCAGAACTTCAACCTGAGCGTGCAGCCGGGCGAGCGTATTGCGATCATCGGCGAGAACGGCGCGGGCAAGACCACGCTGCTGCGTTCGCTGCGCGGCAATATCAAACTCGATCACGGCACGGTGAAGTGGGCGGAAAACGCGAACATCGGTTACATGCCGCAGGACACGTACGAAGAGTTTCCGGACGACATCACGCTGATGGACTGGATCGACAACTATCGTCAGGAAGGTGACGACGAGCAGTCGGTGCGCGGCACGCTGGGCCGGCTGCTTTTCAACGCGGACGATATCCGCAAGTCGGTGAAGGTGCTTTCGGGCGGCGAGAAAGGCCGCATGATCTGGGGCAAGCTGATGCTCGGCCGCCACAACGTGCTGCTGATGGACGAGCCGACGAACCACATGGACATGGAATCGATCGAATCGCTGCAGATCGCGCTGGAGAAGTACGAAGGCACGCTGATTTTCGTCTCGCACGACCGTGAGTTCGTGAGCGGTCTGGCGAACCGCATCGTCGAAGTGCGCACGGACGGCACGCTGAACGACTTCGGCGGCAATTACGAAGACTTCCTGCTGAGCCAGGGCGTGCAGTAACGTTTCAATGCAGGTCCGAGGTACAAGAGCCCGCTTCCTCACTCGAAGCGGGTTTTTTCATCGCGCGACGCGGCCACGGTGATGCAGCGTTGGGCGCAATACAGGCGAAGCTATTTGCATCGCCGCTGATCTGAATCAGGAAGCGGTGTGCCGATACCGGTCCACGCGCCTTTTGTTTGACCTCACGCAATGCGAGGTCTGGCCCATTCGCGACCATGGACGTTTCATGTCGACGAAGCGGGCCTCTCATGTTTCCAGCGCATTCTTTTCCCCCACTCGTGATTCGTGGCCGCTCGCTGTTGCCGGTCGTGCAGGGTGGGATGGGCGTCGGCATATCGGCGCACCGGCTTGCCGGCAGTGTCGCCCGCGAAGGCGCGATGGGCACGATCGCCAGCATCGACCTGCGGCATCACCACGCGGATCTCGTCGAGACATGTCGCACGCATCCTGATCGCGAGACGCTCGAACGCGCGAACCTCACGGCGCTCGCCCGCGAAATCAGGGCTGCGCGTGTGCTCTCGGAAGGACGCGGCATGATCGCCGTCAACGTGATGAAAGCCGTCAGCGCACATGCCGATTACGTGCGGGTTGCCTGCGAAAACGGCGCCGACGCGATCGTCATGGGCGCGGGCCTGCCGCTCGACCTGCCTGACATGACGCATGCGTTCGATGTCGCACTCATTCCCATCCTGTCGGATAGCCGCGGCGCGACGCTTGTACTGAAGAAGTGGATGAAGAAGGGGCGCCTGCCGGACGCTATCGTGATCGAGCATCCCGCGCACGCGGGCGGCCACCTTGGCGTGACGAACCTCACTGAAATGCACGACGGCCGCTTCGAATTCGCGCGCGTGCTCGACGAGATGCAGGCGGTGTTCGCGTCGCTAGGCTTAGGTCGTAACGACGTGCCGTTGATCGTCGCGGGCGGCATCAACAGTCACGACGCGGTGCGCATGTGCCTTGCAGCGGGTGCGAGCGGCGTGCAGCTCGGTACGCCGTTCGCCGTCACCGAGGAGGGCGATGCGCATCCGGATTTCAAGCGCGTACTGGCCGAGGCGACGCCCGAGGACATCGTTGAATTCGTCAGCGTGACGGGGCTGCCGGCGCGTGCCGTCCGCACGCCATGGCTCACACGCTATCTGCGTCACGAGGAACGTATCCGTACAAAAATCGGCGCGCTCAGGCAGGCGTGTCCGACAGCGCTTGAGTGTCTGAGTGCATGCGGATTGCGTGACGGCATCGAGAAGTTCGGTCACTTCTGCATCGACACGCGCCTCGCGGCCGCGCTGCGCGGCGATGTCGCGAACGGCCTGTTCTTTCGCGGTCGTGAAGCGCTGCCGTTCGGCCACGCGATCCGCAGCGTGCGCGATCTGCTTGAGCTGCTGCTGACAGGCACAGCGCGACCGGCGGTTGCACGTCACGGTGCGTTTTCGCTTCGTTGATACCGGTCAACACGACCGGTCGTAAGTCCCTGGAAAATGTAGGGGCTTTACGACAACGAGGAAAGAAAGATGAACAGATGGACCAACGGGGTAGGCGCGGCGGTATGCGCGCTGAGCATGTGCATGCCGGCAAGCCAGGCTGCTGCGGCAGAGGAAGCTGTTCAGGCGGCAGCCATGGGCGGGATTCACGCAGGTGATGTACTCGTGCGTCTGCGCGCCATCAGCATCTTGCCGCAAGTCAGCACGAGCAATACGTTGTCGGCGCTCAATGTCGACGTCAACAACGCCACGGTGCCGGAACTCGACTTCACGTACATGATCCGCGACAACATCGGCGTTGAGCTGATCCTGGGTACGTCACGGCATCAGTTGACATCGAATCTGGGCGGTCTGGGTGGTGTGAACGTGTTGCCGCCCACGTTGCTGCTGCAATATCACTTCAACCATCAGGGGACGGTGCGGCCTTATGTCGGTGCCGGCCTCAACTACACGTTGTTCTACAACAATGGCCTGAGTGCAGGCGGCCAGCCGGTCTCAATCAGCAATCACAGTTTCGGACCGGCGTTACAGGCAGGCGTCGACGTGCAGGTGGCGAAAAATCTCTTCGTCAACGCGGACATCAAGAAGATCTGGATGCACACTGATGCGTCGCTTGGCGGTGCCTCGCTCGGCACGCTGCATATCGATCCGCTGGTGGTCGGCATCGGCGTCGGGATGAAGTTCTAGCGTTTGCTTTCGTTCCCGGGCGCACCTGGTGCCGCGTGTCAGGTTGCGCTGCTGACGTCCGCGCGCGGACGTGGCTGCTCAGAGGTGATCGTTCTGGAATCGCATCGCGGTGCCTTCGCGTTTGATGCGCTCCCAGATCGCGAGCTTTTCGTCGTCGCTCAGGAACACCCAGTTCGACACTTCGCCGGCGGTGCGACCGCAGCCCTTGCAGACTTCATCGAAAAGCGTCGAGCAGACACCGATGCAGGGGCTGTCGGGAAGATCGTGAAGATTTGAAGCCATGAAAACGCCCGGGCGAAGGAAGGGTGAACGGAAACCGTTCGACATGTTAACCGATCCGCCGGATTCCCGATCCGGGTGACGCGCCAGGTCGATCGACCTGGCCGGATGCGATGGCAGTCATGACCGCGTCACCCGCATGCGAACGTCAACCTCGCCGTGCGCATGCGAATGTGCCTTTCATCGCGCGATGCTGTAGCCGATGCGCGCGACCCAGTGCTGGCGATTGTTGTAATCGAGAATGTCTTCGCCGTAGCCGTTGAAGTAGCCCACCCACACGTAACCGCCCCACGCGCTGCCGAACAGTTTCGACAGCGGGTAAGTCAGCTGCGAATCGATACTGCCGTACCAGTGCTTCGTGCCCTTGCGCAGCGTGGTGGCGAGTTGCCAGCCGTCGGGACTGCCGTACTTCACGAGCAGATCGACGTAGCCGCGATAGTCGGCGATATCTTCGTTGCCGCTCTTGCTGAGGTAGTAGTAGATTTTCGGCGATACCGTCAGGTGGTTGCCGTCCAGGTTGCCGAATTCCCACGTCGGGCGCACGAACGCGATGTTGATCGCGCGCGAATCGTCGCCGCTCTTGCCGTTCGATTCGTGTCCGATACCGCCCGAGAATCCCATGCGCGTGAACCACGAACTGCGCCAGCCCGTGTCGGCGACGTAGTAGAACAGCTGCGGCATGTAGCTCGAATCGCGGAATGGCCGCGAATCGGCGCTCAGGTCCCACAGCACGGTCTGCGTGTAGGCGAAATACAGGTTGTCGAGAAAGGCCTTCGAGCGCAGGTCGTCGGGCATCATGATGCGGTACTTGAAACTCAGCTGGAAGCGCGCCGACGCATCGCCGTTCTTGCCGAAACCGATATACATCGGCTCGAAATACGAGAGCCTCGCGAGCGCGCTGCGGCCTGTCGTGGCAAGCGAATCGAGCGGCGCGTCGATCGCGTCTTCCGGGTTGTTGACGGCCGAAGATGCCGCCGCGACCTGGGCGGGTGTCGTCGCCTGCGCTTCGCTGCGTTCGGCCGTGGCGATCGTCTCCTGATCCGCACCGCGGTTGATGGCGACAAGCGCCGGCGAAGCGTCGAACCCGACCGGATCGATCCGCATCACGCCGCGTGCCGATTTCGGCCACGGCGCCGAAAACGTCACCTTGCGATACTGGCCGGGCTGCAGCTTCAACGTGTCCTGTACGCCGGGATCGCGCACGAGATCGACCGGCTGCGGTGCGAGGTCGCCATTCGTCAGCGTGACGCGGAGAGTCGATGGCACCGTGACAGTGAGCGGCGTGGTGTCGTCGTCGGAATAGAGGAGTGTGATCTGCAGCGGATCGCGCACCGCGGCCTCGCGCGGTGGCTGCAGCATCGCGACGGCCGCGTGTGCCTGACCCGCGACGGCAAGGAGGGCCAGCCACCCCGTACGCGACGCCCGCAGCCGAAGGGCGGCACGTGATAGCAACAGAAGCAGACAGAAACGGGGCAGCGGCTGCGGATCATCGGCAAAAGCGGTATGGCGGGGAGAAGCGTGACAGACAGGCGAGGCATCGAAGCGCATGGGCGGTCGTCCAGATAAAAGGCCGGGATAAGGAGCTTGGATACGGGGCCACGAGACACAGACACACGACACAGTCACACCGCGCCGGTTTTCAGGCGCACCAGGCAAAGTGCATCCACATTGTAAAAGACAGCTTGATAAACCGTAAGGCAGGCGACGGGCGCCGCACGGCATTTCACTGTGCCGCGGATCACCTCAGAGCGTGGACGCAAGTTGCCATAGCAGCGCGCCGTTGAGCGTCAGAATGGCTGTCGCTGACAGCCACGCCAGCGCGAGCGGCAAGCCGTGCACGCGCCAGTGGCCCATCAGCGACCGGCACGACGCGAAACGGATCAACGGCACGACGGCGAGCGGCAACTGCAGGCTGAGCACAACCTGGCTTGCAACGAGCAACTGGTTGGAACCGTGCTGCCCGAACATCGAGACGGCAAGAAGCGCCGGACCCATCGCCAGCGAGCGCGTCAGGAGCGCGCGTTGCCAGCGCGGCAGGCGCAGCGCAAGGAAACCTTCCATGACCGCCTGGCCGGCGAGCGTGCCCGTCACGGTTGCGCTCAGGCCGCAGGCGAGCAGGGCCGCCGCGAAAAGGATGGCGGCCCAGTGCGTGCCGACGATCGGCGCGATCAGACGATGGGCATCGGCGAGATCGGTGATGTCGCGATGACCGCTCGCGTGAAACACAGCCGCTGCCAGGATCAGAAGCGCCGCGTTGATGACGAACGCAAACGACAGCGAGCCGAACGTGTCGTAATTGACGCCGCGTAACGCGTTCGCGATAGCTGCGTCGTCGTGGTCGGGTGCGTGGTTTCTGACGAGCGCCGAGTGCAGATACAGGTTGTGCGGCATCACCGTCGCGCCGAGGATGCCGGCCGCGAGCCACACCATGCCCGCATTGCGCAGCAGGTCGGCGCCTGGCGCGACGCCGGCGAGGGCCGCATGCCAGTCGGGCCGCGCGAGCGCCAGTTCGATGACGAAGCACAATCCCACGAACACGATCAGCCCGACGACGCTCGCTTCGAGCGTGCGTCGCCCGCGTCGCTGGAGCGCGAGTATCGCCAGCGTGCCGACCGCTGAGAGCAGCACGCCGACCGTCAGCGATACACCGAGCAGCAATTGCAGCGCGACCGCACTGCCAACGACCTCCGCGACGTCGCAGGCAATGATGGCAACCTCGCTCGTGAGCCACAGGAAGTACGCAGTGCGCCTGCTGAAGCGCTCGCGGCACAGCTGCGCGAGGTCGCGTCCCGTGACGACGCCAAGCCGCGACGAAATCCATTGCAGCAACATCGCCATCAGACTCGACATGAGCACGACGCTGAGCAACCGGTAGCCGAAGCTTGCGCCGCCCGCGAGCGCTGTTGCCCAGTTACCGGGATCCATATAGCCGACCGCGATCAGCGCGCCGGGACCGACGAACGAGGACCAGTGCGCGGGCCGTCCGGGCGCGGGGCGTTGCGGTCCGCCGCCGGCGGCGGTGCGCGGGCGGCGTCGGTGGTGACGCATGGCGAACAGGTTTGGGTTCATCGCGATCATCAAAAAATCAGCGCAGGGTGCGCACGCACATTGCCACCGACAGGACAGGCAAACGACGCATCAATCGCCCACGAAGGGCAAGCAGGGCGCAAACGTCGTGCCCGGGGCCCATCGCACAGGCCCGGGCGAGGGCGGCCAGTATCGGGGGCGGGCAACTCGCGCGAAGCGAATATGGTCGCCTTATGCCGGTGGGCAGCGCGCTCCGCCTTTCCTGTCAATCGCCTTGCGTGCTTCGCCGCCAGGCCGCGGGCCGTCATGTTCCGAAATGAGCGTCCTTCGTCAAAACATAGACGATGGGGTTTTTTTCGGGTGGACATGCGCCGATAACCCGATAAAATTGCGCCCAATTTTGCAATGCTGGCATCGCCCCCACGAAGGCGGGGCCGGTTGCAGGGTGGTTTTCTGGTTGTACCCTTTGCACGACAGCGCGCCGTTTTTTTTGGAGCGTGCAGTATTTAGTGGTAGTTTTCGGGTTTTTCAGGGGAGCCGCGCGCGACGCGTTGCGGTGTGAGCGGGGCAAAGGCCGGACAGAGCCGGTCAGGATCGGAGAACGGGATGAATAAACGGGTAATGGGCCGGCTGGCGGCGCTTGTGCTGTGCGCGGCGCCGTGGGTCGCGGCCGCGGCGAAGGATACGCAGTTGAATGTGTATAACTGGTCGGATTACATTGCCAAGGATACGATCCCGAATTTCACGAAACAGACCGGCATCAAGGTCAGATACGACAACTACGACAGCGACGACACGCTTCAGGCCAAGCTCCTCACGGGCAATTCGGGCTATGACATCGTCGTGCCGACCAGCAACTACGCGGGCAAGCAGATTGCCGCAGGCATCTTCGCGCCGCTCGACAAATCGAAGCTCCCCAATCTCAAGTATCTCGACCCGGCACTGATGGCGCTCGTCGCCGGCGCCGATCCGGGCAACAAGTACGCGGTACCCTGGGCATACGGCACGACCGGCCTTGCCTACAACGTCACGAAGGCCCAGCAGATTCTCGGCAAGTCCGTGCCGCTCGACAGCTGGGACGTACTCTTCAAGCCCGGGAACATCTCGAAGCTGAAAGCGTGCGGCGTCTCGGTGCTCGACGCGCCCGACCAGATGTTCGCCGCCGCGCTGCATTACATCGGCAAGGATCCGATGAGCACGAACCCGGACGACTACCGCGCCGCGCTCGCGATGATGAAGAAGATCCGTCCGTACATCACGCAGTTCAATTCGTCGGGCTATATCAACGACCTGGTGGGCGGTGACGTGTGCTTCGCGTATGGCTGGTCCGGCGACGTCGTGATTGCGAAGCATCGCGCTGTCGAAGCGAAGAAGCCGTACAAGATCGAGTATTACATTCCGAAGGGTGGTGCACCGGTCTGGTTCGACGTGATGGTGATTCCCAAAGATGCGAAAAACCAGGAAGCCGCGCTCGAATGGATCAACTATATCGAGACGCCGCAGGTCCACGCCGCGATTACGAACGAGGTCTACTATCCGAGCGCGAACCTCGAGGCGCGCAAGTACGTGGACAAGGACGTCGCGAACGATCCCGCCGTGTACCCGCCGGCTGACGTCATCAAGACGCTGTTCCTGCTGAAGCCGCTGCCGCCGGAAATCCAGCGTCTGCAGACGCGATTGTGGACCGAGTTCAAGTCCGGCCGCTGATGCCGGGCCGACACATGCGGTAGTGCATCAACAAGAAGCCCCCGGTGTTCACCGGGGGCTTTGTTCGTCAAACGCAGGAGCGAAGCAGCAGATCATGAGTGACCAGTCAGGCGTGTCGGCAGGGGCCGGCACGCTGCCCCAAGGCAATTCCTTCGTCGCAAACGATGCAACGGAAAACTTCGTGCAGATCGTCGACGTCGTCAAGAAGTTCGGCGAAACCGTCGCGGTCAAGGGCGTGAACCTGAACGTCGAAAAAGGCGAGCTGTTTGCGTTGCTCGGTAGTTCCGGCTGCGGAAAGTCAACGCTCCTGCGCATGCTGGCGGGTCTCGAGACCGTGACGTCGGGCAGGATTCTGATCGACGGCGAAGACCTCGCGCAGATGCCGCCGTATCGCCGGCCGGTGAACATGATGTTCCAGTCGTATGCGCTTTTTCCGCACATGAACGTTGAATCGAACATCGCGTTTGGTCTGAAGCAGGAAGGCGTGCCGAAGGCCGAACTGCGCGATCGTGTGCAGACCGTGCTCGAGCTCGTGCAGATGGGCCGCTTTGCGAAGCGCAAGCCGCATCAGCTATCGGGTGGCCAGCAGCAGCGTGTCGCACTGGCACGCAGCCTCGTCAAACGGCCGAAACTTCTGCTGCTCGACGAACCGATGTCGGCGCTCGACAAGCAGATCCGGCAGCGCACGCAGATCGAACTCGTCAACATTCTCGACACGGTCGGCGTGACGTGCATCATGGTGACGCACGATCAGGAAGAAGCGATGACGATGGCGGGGCGTCTCGCCGTGATGAGCGAAGGCGAGATCGTGCAGCTCGGCACGCCGCATGAAGTCTACGAATATCCGAACAGCCGGTTCTCGGCGGAATTCATCGGCTCGACGAACCTGTTCGATGGCAACGTCGTCGAGGACGAGCCGGATCACGTGTTCATCGAAACGCCGGATCTGCCGTGCCGTATGTACGTGAACCACGGCATTACCGGTCCGCTCGGGATGCCGGTGACCATTTCCGTGCGGCCCGAGCGCATCGCGCTTACGCGCAAGCCGCCTGAGGGCGCGTACAACTGGGGCAAGGGCGTCATCACGAACATTGCGTACATGGGCGGCTACTCGCTTTATCACGTCAAACTCGACGGCGGCAAGACTGTGATTGCAAACGTGTCGAGCCTCGCGATCTCCGAGATCGAGACACCGACGTGGGGCGACGAGATCTATGTGCGCTGGAGCGCGTCCGCCGGCGTGGTGCTGACGTCATGAAGCGGTCGATGAGTTCGTTCGCCTCGTGGCCCGTGCGCCGCTTTGGCCTGACCGGGCGCACCGCGGTCGTGGCCGGGCCGTTCCTGTGGCTGCTGCTGTTTTTCCTCGTGCCGTTCGTGCTGGTGGTGAAGATCAGCTTTGCGGATCTTCGGATGGGCATTCCACCGTATACCGAACTGACGTCGATGAAGGACGGCGTGCTTCATATCGCGCTGGATCTGTCGCACTACGTGTTTCTCGTCACCGACAGCCTGTATTTCGCGACTTACGTGAATTCGGTGGTGGTGGCGGCGATTTCGACACTGTTGTGCCTGCTGCTGGGTTATCCGATGGCGTATTACATTGCGCGATCGAATCCGTCGACGCGCAATATCCTGTTGATGGCTGTGATGCTGCCGTTCTGGACGTCGTTTCTGATTCGCGTGTACGCGTGGATCGGGATTCTGAAGAACAACGGGTTGCTCAATAATTTTCTGATGTCGATTGGCGTGATTCACGCGCCGATCGAGCTTTATCACACGAACACGGCCGTATATATCGGCATGGTGTATTCGTACCTGCCGTTCCTCGTGATGCCGCTGTACGCGCATCTGGTGAAGATGGATCTGACGCTGCTAGAGGCCGCATATGATCTTGGCGCAAAGCCGTGGAAAGCGTTTGTGCAGATCACACTGCCACTGTCGAAGAACGGGATTATTGCGGGCTGCCTGCTGGTGTTCATTCCGGCGGTTGGCGAGTATGTGATTCCGGAACTGCTGGGTGGGGCGAATACGCTGATGATCGGTCGCGTGATGTGGAATGAGTTCTTCGACAATGCCGACTGGCCGATGGCGTCCGCGGTGACGTGTGCGATGGTTGTGCTGCTGCTGGTGCCGATGGCGCTCTTTCAGTATGCGCAGGCGAAGGAGCTGGAGGACAGCCACTGATGAAGCCGAATCGTTTTTTGCAGATCGTCGCGCTGGGTATCGGATTTCTGTTTCTGTACATACCGATTGTGAGCCTGGTGGTGTATTCGTTCAACGAATCGCAGCTGGTGACCGTGTGGACGAAGTTTTCCGTGCGCTGGTATCAGGCGTTGCTTGAAGACGACGAACTGATTGCTGCTGCGTGGCTTTCCTTGCGGATTGGGTTGCTGACGGCATTTGCGTCGGTGTTCATCGGGACGTGGGCTGGATTTGTGCTCGCCCGAATGGGGCGGTTTCGTGGTTTTACGCTTTATACGGGGATGATCAATGCGCCGTTGGTGATTCCTGAGGTTATCCAGGGGATTTCGCTGCTGCTGCTTTTTATCGAAATGGGCAAGTGGCTGGGGTGGCCTGCCGGGCGGGGGATTTTCACCATCTGGATCGGGCATGTGATGCTGTGCATTTCGTATGTCGCGATTATTGTGCAGTCGCGGGTGAGGGATCTGAATCCGTCGCTTGAGGAGGCTGCGCTGGATCTGGGGGCTACGCCGTTCAGGGTGTTCTTTGCGATTACGTTGCCGTTGATTTCCCAGGCGCTTGTTGCCGGGTGGCTGCTGTCGTTTACGCTTTCGATCGATGATCTGGTGTTGTCGGCGTTTTTGTCCGGGCCTGGGTCGACCACGTTGCCGCTGGTGGTTTTTTCCCGCGTCAGGCTTGGGTTGAATCCTGAGATGAATGCGCTTGCTACTCTGTTTATTTCCGTTGTCACGGTTGGGGTGGTTGTGGCTAACCGGTTTATGCAGAATGCGGAGAGGAGGCGGCTTGCCATGGCGATGTAGTGGTTGTTTTGTATTTCTGGATTTTTTGGCAAGAAATACAAAACAAAAACAGAAAAACGAAAAAAACCTAAACCCGATACCCAATCCTCACCGCACCCCAATGCCGCCCGGCGACAACGACGGGCGCCGACGCATCTTTCATCAACACAAACGCCCCGCCTCCCATATCCCGCCGATACGTCTGCAGAAGAAACCGCTTCGTATTCGCGCCAGCGGCCAATCCCGTCCGGTCGTTGAACATCCGCCGGTTCCGGCAATTCGCCGCATTCCACACAGGATCCTCCCCCTGCGGCCGCGAAAATTTCAGGTTATGCGTCGGCAAATAACCCCTTGCATCGATAGCAGCACAAAACGCAACGCGCTCGTCGAGCTTGAGCAACGGCTCCTGTATTGCCGGCAACACGCGATCGGCAAATGCGGTAAACCGCGTCATGAACTGCGGTGGATTCGTTCCAGGCACCGGCACATAAGCCGTATCGAACAGGTCCGCCAGCGTAATGTCACCACGTGCAAGCGCCGTCTCGAACAACTTGCCCACCTTCGCCGCGGCGCCCTCGACGGCTTCGATAAATCGAGTGTCGGCAGTCTCCACGCCCGTCCCGGCCGTCAGTTCGATCAGCGTTTCGGATAAGCCCAGCAGATTTCCCAAGCGATCCTTTGCCTGCACGAAGTTCTCGCTCGAATCCTCGATGTCGCTCGCCATCTCCACGACCTGTGCTTCCAGCCCGTGGCACTGCGTCTCGATCTCGCCCGTCAGCGTTGCGATCTGGCCCGCGTCGGCATTCAGTTGCGTGATTGCTTCGCCCGTCGAATGCACGACGTCGCCAATCATGCGCGTACCTTCCCGCACTCGATGCGCGCGCGCCGTGTTCACTGATCCCTCTGAAATCAGCTGCTCGGTCTGCTGGGTCAACTGCGCAAGCGTCGTCTCGATCTGACCGGTGGCCTGCGCAGTCTTCGCCGACAGATTCTTCACCTCGGCGGCGACCACCGCAAAGCTCTTGCCGGATTCGCCGGCGCGAGCGGCTTCGATTGCGGCGTTCAGCGCAAGCAGATGCGTCTGTCGCGCAATCAGCGAAATTTCCTCGGAGACGCGGCTTACGTGAGCCAGCGCGGAGCGCAACGCGCCAATCTGGCTCTCGATGACGGTCACGCCCTCAACCAGCCCGTGGATGTCCGCAAGCGACGCCTGCAGCGTCTGTTGCGATTCCTGCACGCCGCTCGCGGCATCGGCGGTGACGGTGCGCATCTCGCGCGCAGCCGTGGCGATACGCTCGTTGCCCTGCATCGTCAGGGCAGCGGATTCGCGTAACGCACGACACACCTGTGCCTGGCGCTGAACGCGCGCCGCGACTTCGTCGACGTGTCCCGATACGTCGCAAATCTCGATGCCCAGTTTGCCCGCCTGCGTCGCAATATCGCCGACCACCGAACTCGATCGGCCCTTCCGGCGAAAGCTGAAGCCCGTCATGGATGTCTCCTTGTTGTCGCGGGTCGCATCGGTGAAACGCAATTCTCCCGGGTTCGCCCGCGCGAATGCCGCGTTTTCTTCCTTGGGTTTACGGCGCGCTTTCACATGACTTCATACGGACTATCCCTCGGTCGATATCATGGAGGCTTCGGCGCCGCTCCCTTCGGCTTACTGTTTTCACTGCGACTCAACTTTCCATCCATCACTTCATGTCCGAGGTTTTATTCAGCATTGCAGGCTGGGCGCAGCTCGCGCAGTTATGGGCGCTGATCGTGCTGGTCTGCAAGTTTCTATGGGGCCTCCTGCTGCTGCCCGGCGGGGGCTGAAAGTGTCACGTCAGGCAATCGCGCGCGTTTCCGGGTAACGTTGAGCGTCGCACCACACCATGCACAGGATGTATCGATGAATCAGGATTCGACCCAGCGCTTTACGAACCGCGTCGCGGACTACGTGAAGTACCGTCCAGGCTATCCGCGCGAAGTGATCACGTTCCTGCACGACGTCTGCGGTCTCGCGAAGGGCGCGCGGGTTGCCGACATCGGCGCGGGAACGGGCATCTCCGCGAAGCTCTTTCTCGATGCGGGCCATCCGGTCGTCGCCGTCGAACCGAACGAGGCGATGCGCAACGCGGCCGATGCGTGGCTCTCCGGTTTCGACGGTTTCAGCAGCAAGGCGGGCACGGCCGACGCCACCACGCTCGATGACGCCAGCGTGGATCTCGTCATCGCCGCGCAGGCGGTGCACTGGTTCGATCCGGCGACGGCCCGCCGTGAATTCGCCCGCATCGTGAGGCCAGGCGGCCTCGTCGCGCTTTTCTGGAACAGCCGTCTGCTCAGCGGCACTGCGTTTCTCACCGGCTTTGAAGCATTGCTCAAGCGCTATGGCGTCGACTACACGGAAGTGTCCGGACGCTATGGCGACGACGCGACAATGGCCGCCTGGTTCGACAATGGCTTCGCGCACAAGGCGACGTTTCCGAACGCGCAGCAGCTGGATTTCGATGGACTGAAAGGGCGGCTGATGTCGTCGTCGTTCGCACCAAAGACAGGGCATCCCGATCACGAACCCATGCTCGTCGCGCTACGCCAACTGTTCGACCACACCGCGACACACGGCACGGTCGAATTTGCTTACGAAACGCGTCTGTACGTCGGCGGTACGTCGAATAGCTAGCGGCAGGCCGGCTCATCCATCGAAGCGGAAACTGAAGCAGAAGCAGAAACGCGCGGGATCGTCAGGCAAAAAAACAGGCTCCGAAAGGAGCCTGTTCTCGTTCTGCCGTGTATGTGTACTGACAGCGCTGCTCAGGTATCGCTCCAGCCGCCGCCGGAGTCGTCGCTGCTGCCCATGTCGATGCCACCGCCGCCACCGCCGTCGCTCCAGTCGTTCGAACCCTGGCCGAAATCGACATCTCCGCCACCGGCACGCCGGCGTGCATCGTCGGGATCGACCAGCACATCACGTTCGATGATGCGATCGCGGCCACCGGAATTCAGTACCTGACCAAGCAGCACGCCGGTGAGCAGACCGCCCATGCCACCGCCAAATCCGCCACCTTGCTGGACGACGACAGGCGGCTGTTGTTGTGGATACGGGTAGGGCGCCTGCTGACGACCGAAGCGCTCGTCGGCTTCACGTGCATACGCGGAGTCGCCACTGCCGAGCGGGCCCGGGCCGTACGCCGCCGCGCCGGACGCATTCGGATCGGGACGCCCCTCGGCACGTGCCTTCAGACTTTCGACCTGGCGTTCGAGATCGTCGAGCTGATACGGCGGCACGGGGTTCGGGCTGCCCGACAATGTTTCGACGAGCTGCCGCAACTGTGTCTCCGCACCTTCGACTTCCTTTTCCAGCGCCTCGTGTCCGGGCACCGTCGAGATTTTCACGTCGAGCTTGAGCGAACGCACGGCGTTGAGCAGTTCAGTCGCACGCTTTAACTGCGCACGGCGATCGTCGTCGACACGGGAATCGTCTTTCGAGCGCGCGCGCTTTAACGTCCAGCGCAGCACAAACGCGATCACGACAACGACGAACACAAGACCGATCCACAGGCCCATCGAAGGTTCATGACGTTGCGGCGCGACCGGCTGCATTGCCGGTGTCTGCTGGATCTGCGCGGCCTGCTGCGCGGAGGGTGTGGGTGCGCGGTTCGTCTGGATGGCACCGGCGCGGGCCGCGTCGGTGCGGATACGCGCTTCTGTCTGCGCGAAGCGCGAGGGATCGGTGAAACGGACCTGCGGATCGAGCGTCTTCGCCTGCTGGATCTGCGCGAGCGCGTCGGCGTAACGACCTTCGCGGTCGAGCACCTGCGCGTACAGATAATGCGCCCGCGCATTGTTCGGATGCGCCTGCAGCACCTGCGTCAGGCCGGCGTCGGCCTGCTGCCAGTTACCCTGCTGCATGGCGGTTTCGATCTGCGTTGCGGTGGGCAGCGCGAACGCGGCGCCTGACACCAGCATCAACGACACGAACGCCGCTGCGAAAAATCTTTTCATGATGCGACCAGGCGACTTCACGCCCGTCTCCACGGCAATCGATTCAGATGCGACGCCGCGCGTCACGCAAGGTTCGAACGACGAGACCACGACTGCGACCATGGCTACGACGATCGAACCGGACCTGACCCGCGCGGCGCCGCACCGGTCCGGCGGTTACTGCTGAGCCGGCGTGTTCAACTGCTTCTTCAACGCTTCGAGGCGGTCTTCCACGGAAGGGCCGCGATTCAGTTCCGCGAGCTTGTCGTCGAGCGCCTTGCCGCTTTTCACGTCGGCGGAATTCAGACGCGCGTCGGAGCGCGCGTTCGAGAGTGCGACCTTGTCCTCGAGCTTCTGGAAATCTTCCGACAGGTTTTTGCCGCCGATGCCGCCGAGCGCCGTTGCGGCGACATCCTTGGCCTGCGCGATCTGCTGCTTCGCCTGCAGGATGTTCGAGCGTGCGTTCAGGTCGTTACGGCGCTGGCGCATTTCGTCGATCTGCTGCTTCAACTGATCGACCGAAGGTTCGAGCGTGGACAGTTCGGAGGCCAGCGCGTTGCGTTCGGCTTCGGCCGTTGCCTGCGCGCCGAGTGCTTCGCGGGCGAGCGTTTCGTCGCCGCCCTGCAGCGCGCGCTTTGCGCCGTCTTCGTATTTCCTTGCCTTGTCGGCGGCGACGTCGCGCTTGCTTTGCTGCGTCGCGACCTGCGCCTGGATTTCGATCAGCGAGTTCTCCGCTTTCGCGATGCTGTCGTCGAGTTCGCGCACGATCTGGCGCGAATCGCGCGAAGGATCCTGCACGGAATCAGCCGCGTCGTTCAGGAGACCTTTGAGCGTGCGCGAGACGGTGTCAAATAGCGACATGAATACCTCCGTAGATTGAATTCGGCGCTGGAAAATCCGGGCGCATTTAACCGACAGCTTACGCCGCCGCACGTTTCATTGTGCAGACGGCCGGTCCCCACATCGGGTCGTTTCCGTGAATTGCAATGGCGGCATTCTTCGATCGCGCCATTGCCGCGGATTCACTGTCATGAAAAGTGCGCGGGTGGGTCCAGTCGCTCGCGGATATTACACCACGGCATGACTTAAACCGGGCTTAAAGACAGGTTTCACAAAGGTTTCAAAACGTAGTTATTACCGCAGATTCATACCCATGTTTCAGCGGTGCGCGAAAAGACGATTCCAGAACAGATCCGGTTGAGATCGGGCCACAGCCGGTGGCCCGATGTGTGTCGATTTCGTTCAGCGTGAGGCGAGCTCCGTCATGCGAAGCGCCCACCTGTGGCGGGGTCGCCATGCGGATCGCTGTCGGCGTCGTGTTCGTCGCCAATTCGTGCGGGCGAGCGTAGTGCATCGATTGTGTCCGCCGGATGCGCCGCCAGCGAGGCAGCTTTCGCTGCTGCCACGCGCGCGACCGCTTCAGTTGCGTTGCGCATTTCCTCTTCGGTTGCTGTTGCGGGATCGAACGGGGGGGCATCGGGCGGCAGATCGTCGGCTGGAGCGCCTGCTGTGTCGAAAGGCATGGGGTCGAGACGGGACGGCGCGTGGTACGGTTGCGCGTCGTCGCCTGGAGCCGCCTGTACACGCACAAGTCCTGGTGGCAGCGGCACGGGTTCCGCCGCGTGCGTATGGCGTGTGCCGCGTGCAGCCTTGCGCAGCGCCTCGTTGAGCGCATCCGGCTCGCGTGGCGCCCGTAGCCGGTCGACGATGCTGGCTGCTTTTACCTGCTCGCTGGTCGCGCCGAAGTTCAATACGGCGCGCCGCATCAGTTCGCTGACGCTGATGCCGAGCCCCTCGGCGGTCGATGCAATCGCGCGTTTCTGCGCGGGCGTGACGAATACGACGATGCGTTCGCTAGGCTTGTTCATGGTCGGCTCGCGTGCGTTTTACGCGTTTTTACGGCTTGCGGCTGGTTATGATGGTCCTGTCATCCCGTCGAACCGGTGTGACAGGACCATCATAAGGCGACTCGTGCGGATGCGAAACGGGCATCGTACGAACTGCGTTCCGGCACAACAGCGCCCCCCGTCAGGAAGAAGGCGACAAAACCGGGCGCCGCGGGAAAAGGCCGTGACTTCAATGAGTTGTAGCCTTTCCCGCGCTATTGTCCACAGGCCTTTGCACATTTTGTGTGGATAACCCCTCGTTCCCCGGCAAAAGACCTGCGTCGGCTTGCGGGGAACCATCCGCAGGGAATTCTTACAAAAAAATCGGGTAGACCGCTGTCTGAATTCTTTAAAATGCGCTGTTAAGTTGCGCCGGCCGTTGTGGGCCGTGCGCTGTGCGGCCGCCGGGGTTGTTGGGCCGCTTGGGGCGTCAGCGGGGTTGCCGTTCATTTGTCCGGGCAATGCGACGCTTTTCGACAGCATGTGTCAACCCGTCGGTGTGGCCTGCGCGATGCGCGGTCTGCCACGACCATGATCCGTGCGCGCGCGACGCGTGCGCAGAAGGCGTGCAGTACGGGCGCTAACCATACAAGTCATGCCAATTATCAAACGACCGCCTTCAAATCATCCGGCCAACGACCGGAATCCTGACCGCCGCGCCGGCTCCCATCCAGATCGCCATGACGCCCGTGACGACAAATCGCGCGGCCGTTCGGTCGGCGTGACGATTGTCCTCTGGTTCATCGGCCTGATCGCCATCGTGGCAGTCGTGGGCGCGCTGATCGCCGGTTACGCGCTCGTCGTGATGGGGCCGCAACTGCCTCCGCTCGATGCGCTTACCGATTACCGGCCAAAGGTGCCATTGCGCGTCTACACGGCCGATCACGTGCTGATCGGCGAGTTCGGCGAAGAGCGCCGCAGTATCGTGCGTTTCGCCGATATCCCTGACCAGATGAAAAAAGCGGTGCTCGCGATCGAGGATTACCGCTTTTACGAGCATGGCGGCGTCGACTTCGTCGGTATCCTGCGTGCCGGCCTGACTGACCTGATGCATGGCGGCAACGCGCAGGGCGCGAGCACGATCACGATGCAGGTCGCGCGCAATTTCTTCCTGTCGAGCGAGAAGACCTACACGCGCAAGATCTACGAAATGATGCTCGCATACAAGATCGAGCGCGCGCTGACGAAAGACCAGATCCTCGAGGTGTACATGAACCAGATCTATCTGGGCGAGCGCGCTTACGGCTTCGCGGCCGCCGCGCGCGTGTACTTCGGCAAGGACCTGAAAGACATCACGCTCGCCCAGGCTGCCATGCTCGCGGGTCTGCCGAAAGCGCCTTCCGCATACAACCCGGTCGTGAATCCGAAGCGCGCGAAAATCCGTCAGGAATACATCCTGAAACGGATGCTCGATCTGAACTACATCACGCAGGCGCAGTACGACCAGGCCGTGAAGGAAGAGATTCACACCAAGGTGTCGGGCAACGAATACAGCGTGCACGCCGAGTACGTTGCGGAAATGGTGCGTCAGATGATGTACGCGCAATATCGCGACGAAACGTACACGCGCGGGCTGAACGTCACGACGACGATCGATTCCGCCGATCAGGACGCGGCCTATCAGGCCGTGCGCAAGGGTGTGATGGATTACGAACGGCGTCACGGCTATCGTGGTCCCGAAGGGTTCATCGCGTTGCCGTCGGACAGCGACGACCGCGACCAGGCCATCGACGACGCGCTTGCCGATCACCCCGACAACGGCGAAATCGTCGCGGCTGTCGTGACTGCCGCGACGCCGAAGGAAGTGAACGCGCAGCTCGTCGACGGTACGGTCGCGGCGGTCACCGGCGACGGCCTGAAGTTCGCGGCCACGGCGTTGAGCCCGCGTGCCGCGCAGGCTCAACGCATCAAGCCGGGCTCGATCGTGCGCCTGATCGCCGATGCGAAGGGCAACTGGCAGATCACGCAGTTGCCGCAGGTCGAGGGCGCGCTCGTCGCACTTGAGCCGCAGGACGGCGCGATCCGTTCGCTGGTCGGCGGTTTCGACTTCAACAAGAACAAGTTCAACCATGTGACGCAGGCATGGCGCCAGCCGGGTTCCAGCTTCAAGCCGTTCATCTATTCGGCCTCGCTCGACAAGGGCCTCGGACCGGCGACGATCATCAACGATGCGCCGCTGTCGTTCCCGGCAACCACGCCGGGTGGCGAGGCGTGGGAACCCAAGGACGACGACCAGCCGGACGGTCCGATGCCGATGCGTCTCGCGCTTGAAAAATCGAAGAACCTGGTGTCGATCCGCATCCTGTCGTTCATCGGCACGAAGTACGCGCAGGATTTCGTGACGCAGCGCTTCGGCTTCGATGTCGACAAGACGCCGCCGTATCTGCCGCTGGCGCTCGGTGCGGGGCTCGTGACGCCGTTGCAGTCGGCGGGCGCGTACGCGGTGTTTGCGAACGGCGGCTACCGGATCAATCCATATCTGATCGCCGAAGTCACCGATGCACGCGGCCAGCTGATTTCACGCGCGCAACCGTTGACCGCCGGCCGCGATGCGCCGCGCACGATCGAGCCGCGTAACGCGTACATCATGAACAGCATGCTGCATTCGGTAGCCACCGCGGGCACTGGCGCCGGCACGAACGTGCTGCATCGTTCGGACCTGCAGGGCAAGACCGGCACGACGAACGACGCCAAGGACGGCTGGTTCGCCGGCTACCAGAAGTCGCTCGTGGCGGTGGCGTGGATGGGCTATGACCAGCCCAGGTCGCTCGGCAGCCGTGAATTCGGCGCGCAGCTTGCGTTGCCGATCTGGGTCGAGTACATGCAGCGCGCGCTGCGCGGCGTGCCGCAGGAAGAGCCGCCGATGCCCGATACGGTCACGCAGATCGATGGCGAACTGTTCTATTCAGATGTGACGCCGGGTAGCGGTTTTGTCGCGAGTATTGGCATGGATGCCGCCAATCCGCTGGCGGGCGGCACGAACTCGGTGGGTGGCGTGGGGCCCGCTGGCCTGACGCCGCCGGATGTTTCGTCGAGCGAAAAGAAACAGATCCTGGACCTGTTCGAATCGAACAAGCCGTGATGTATAGCGGCGAAACACGCTGAAATGCGTCGCACCGGACACCGGATGCCGCGGAGTTCGGTGCGCGACACACACTGTAATCTGCACTGGTAAGTAACTATTGCCTTTGCCGTGAACACCGCTGGATAATATTTCCGCGTCAGGCGCGGCGTCTCACCCCGGTTAAGGCGTGTGCATGCCAGCCCAGACGGTCAGCGTTTCCAGTGTCCGGTGTTTCCGGCCCAGGCACGACGTGATTGCCCCAAACGCCTCATTTATCGGGTCCTCCTTTGAAGAACCGCATTCTCCTCTGTTTTGCCACAGGATTGTTGCGCGCGCTCGCGTTCCTGCCTTATGGAATCGTCGCGCGTTTCGGGAGCGGGCTCGGCTCGCTGCTGTACCGGATTCCCAGTTCCCGTCGTCGCGTCGTGCACACGAATCTGCGGCTATGTTTTCCTGACATGAGCGAGGCTGAGCGCGAAAATCTGGCACGTGCGCACTTTCGGCACGTGATCCGCAGTTTCGTGGAGCGCGGCACGCAATGGTTCGGCAACGCGAAATCGCTGGCGCGCCTCGTCGAAGTGGAGAGTGCGATCGATCTCGCCCATGCGCACGAGCACCCGACGATCTTCGTGGGCTTTCACTTTGTCGGCATCGAAGCGGGTTGCATGATGTACTCGACGCGCCACCCGGTCGCCTCGCTGTACACGCCGATGTCGAACGCGATGTTCGACGCGATGGCGCTGCGTCAGCGTGGCCGCTTCGGCACGGAAATGATCCCGCGCAGCAACAGCGTGCGTCACGCGTTGCGCGTGCTGCGTGCGGGCAAACCGGTGATGCTCGCGGCCGACATGGATTTTGGCCTGCGCGATTCGGTGTTCGTGCCGTTCTTTGGCGTCGAGGCCTGCACATTGACGTCGGTCTCGCGACTCGCGAAGGCGGGCAATGCACGCGTGGTGCCGTTCGTGACCGAAGTGCTGCCGGAATACCGTGGGTACCGGCTGAAGATATTCGAGGCGCTGAGCGACTTTCCGTCCGAAGACCCGGCGATCGATGCGCGTCGCATCACCGAGTTTCTGGAGACTCAGGTGCGGCGGATTCCCGACCAGTACTACTGGGTTCACAAGCGGTTCAAACATCGTCCCGAGGGCGAACCTGCTGTCTATTGAAGCGCTGGCCTGATTTCGTTGCAGCAGATAAAAGTGTTCTGCGATCAGCGGGTTAGGTGTGCTGTCAGAACGTTATCAACAGCCCTTTCAACATGATCTGTGGATAACCGCGGTGCGCAGTCAATTCCGCGCCACACCTTCAACAGCAGGTTTCACGTCCTGCACCGGATTCCCCATCGCCTGAAAGAGCGCCGCCGTATCGCTGAGCCGTGCGCCCGTATAACGGATCTCATCGAGTTGCGCGTTGCGATACTGCTGCTCGCTCGATCGCGTCGATGTCACAGGCACGGCGCCCAGCCGGTAACGCGCCGACGTTTCGTCGAAGATGCCGCGTGCCGAGCGCGCCGCGAAATTCGCCGCATCGAGCGCCTGCGCGTCGTGTTCGAGCGCGGCGAGCGTATCGGCGACGTTCTGGAACGCGGCGAGCACCGTCTGTTTGTATTGCGCGGTCGCGGCCTCATAAGAATCGACCGCCGCACGACGCTGCGCGAGCAATGCGCCGCCGTGGAAGATCGGTTGCGACAGCGACGCGCCAATGCTCCAGATCGCGCCCGCGCCCGACAGCGCCACCGGCCAGCTAAACCCGCCCTGGCCCATGGACGCCGTAAGCGACAAACTCGGGAACATCTGCGCAGTGGCTACGCCGACATCGGCAGCGGCGGCCTTCAACGTGGCATCCGCGGCCTGGATGTCCGGTCGCGACTTCAGCAGATCCGAAGGCACCGAAACCGGCACCTGTTCAGGTACGTGAATACGCGCGAGGTCGAGATCGGGTGGTGCGGCATCGGGCGTGCGGCCGAGCAGTACGGCGAGTGCGTGACGCGTCGTCGTCCATTGCTGACGCAGGCCCGGCAGGCTCGCCGCGAGCGACGCCGCGCTTTGCTGCGCACTGAGCGCATCGCTGTGCGACACCGCGCCGAGATCGTAGCGGCGCACCGTATCGCGTGCCTGTTCGTTGGCGAGCGTGACGAGGCGCTGCGTGGCGTCGATCTGTGCATGCAACGTTGCCGATGCGAGCGCCGCGGACACGATGTTGGCCGCCAGCGCCCGACGCGCCGCGTCGAACTGGTACGCCTGCACGTCCACGCGTGCGGCGAGCGCCGCGTTTTCGAGTCGCGCCGCACCGAAAATGTCGAACGTGTAGTGCGCCTGCAGTTGACCGACAAACACGTTGTACAGAAACGTATTCGGGCCGGCTTCGGGAATCCCCAGCGCGCGTTCGCGTGTCGCCTGGCCGCCCGCGTCGATCGACGGCAGCAGCGAGCTGCCGATCTGCGCGCGCAACTGCTCGCGCGCGGCGGCCAGACTGCGGTCCGTGGCGGCGAGCGTCGGACTGTTGCGCAGGCCTTCGTCGACGAGCGCGTTCAGATCGTCCGACTGAAACTGCTTCCACCACTCGGGCACGGCCTTCGCGCCCACCACGAACTGCTGCGTGACGCCCTGGGCCGGCACGGTCTGGGTCGGCTGCGCCTCGGCGCCGTAGTGCGCCGGCGCTGGCATCGCGGGCGGCTCGCCATTGGGTCCGAACGAGCAGGCCGCGAGCGCGAACAGGGTGAGCGTGCCGGCCGCCGTTCGCGTGATGCTGTACGTGGAAAAAACATGGGCCATGATCAGACTCCCGATTGCGCAGGCGAGGGCGGCGTCGGTTCGCGCTCGTC
This sequence comes from Paraburkholderia gardini, assembly GCF_907164575.1. Taxonomy (GTDB): domain Bacteria; phylum Pseudomonadota; class Gammaproteobacteria; order Burkholderiales; family Burkholderiaceae; genus Paraburkholderia; species Paraburkholderia gardini. The sequence goes on along the minus strand of NZ_CAJQYY010000006.1, from coordinate 102,931 downwards.
GTTGCGCACTTTGAACGACATGGCGTAGAGCGCCGGCAGATAGAAGAGCGTCAGTACCGTGGCGCTCGTGATCCCGCCCATCAGCGCGGTTGCCATCGGCCCGAAGAAGTTCGAACGAAGCAGCGGTATCAGCGCGAGCACGGCAGCGGCGGCGGTCAGCGTGATCGGCCGGAAACGTCGCACGGTCGCGCCGACGATCGCATCGAAACGCTTGTGTCCGGCGGCGATATCCTGCTCGATCTGGTCGACGAGAATCACCGAGTTACGCATGATGATGCCGAACATCGCGATCACGCCGAGCATGGCGACGAAGCCGAACGGCTTGCCGAACAGCAGCAGCGTCGCGGCCACGCCGATCAGGCCGAGCGGGGCGGTCAGCACGACCATCAGCACGCGCACGATGCTCTGCAACTGGATCATCAGCAGCGTCAGAACAGCAATGACCATGATCGGCATCTGCGCGTTGATCGATGTCTGGCCCTTGCCGCTTTCTTCCACCGAACCGCCCACCTCGATGCGATAACCGACGGGCAGCGTGGCCCGTATCCGCGACAGCGTCCTGTCGACGCTGTTCGTGACGTCGATGCCCTGCGCGCCGGGCGCGACATCGGATTGCACGGTGATCGTCGGTTGCCGGTCGCGTTCCCAGATCACGCCGTATTCGAGATCGTTACGCAGATGACCCAGCGTACCGAGCGGCACCGCGCCGTTCGGCGTCGGCATCGAAAGCGTGAGAAGGTTCGCCGGGTCGACGCGTTCGCTCTTCGGCGCGCGCAGGTCGACGCTGATCAGCTTGTCGCGCTCGCGATACTGCGTGACGGTGTAGCCGGAGAGCGTCATCGCGAGGAAGCTCGAAATGTCCTCCGACGTGACGCCGAGTTCGCGTGCCTTCTTCTGATCCACTTCGAAGCGCACTGAACGCTCGGCCGGTTCATCCCAGTCGAACTGGACGTTGCTCGTGCGCCGATCGGCGCGCATCGTCGCGGCCACGCGCTCGGCAATCGAGCGCACGGTTGCGATGTCGTCGCCACTCACGCGGAACTGCACTGGATAACCGACAGGCGGGCCGTTTTCGAGCCGCGACAGGCGCGTGCGGATCGCCGGAAACTCGTTGCGCAGTTTCGGCTCCAGCCAGCGTGCGAGTTTCTCGCGGTCTTCCACCGACTTCGCCGTGATCACGAACTGCGCGAAATTCGGCTGCGGCAACTGCTGGTCGAGCGGCAGATAAAAGCGCGGCGCACCCGTGCCGACGAAGTCGACCGTGTGATCGATTTCGGGCCGTCCTTCGAGTGCCTTTTCGAGGCGTTGTGCCTGACGCAGCGTCGCCTCGAACGAAGCGCCTTCTGGCAGACGCACGTCGACGAGCAGCTCCGGCCGGTCGGAGCTCGGGAAGAACTGCTGCGGCACCAGCGCGAAGGAGGCGATCGCGACGATAAAGAGCAGCACCGTCACGATCAGCACGATGAAGCGCCGTTCGACACACCAGCCGATCCAGCCGCGCAGGCGCCGGTAGAAACGCGTGTCGTAAATGTCGTGTTCGTGACCATGCGCTTCGTGCGCCTGACGCTTTCGCTCCGGCAGCAGGTGATAGCCGAGCATTGGAATCAGCACGACGGCCGCGAGCCACGACGCGATCAGCGCAATCGCCGACACTTCGAAAATCGAGCGCGTGTATTCACCCGTGCTCGATTTCGCGAGCGCGATCGGCAGAAAGCCGGAGACAGTGACGAGCGTGCCCGTCAGCATCGGAAACGCCGTGCTCGTGTAAGCGTATGCAGCAGCACGCGTGCGGTTCCATCCCTGTTCGAGCTTCACTGCCATCATTTCGACGGCGATGATCGCATCGTCGACGAGCAGGCCGAGCGCAAGCACGAGCGTGCCGAGCGATACCTTGTGCAGACCGATATCGAACAGGTACATGCACAGCGCGGTGACCGCGAGCACGACCGGAATCGAGATCACGACCACCATGCCGGTACGCACGCCAAGCGAGATCAGGCTCACCACCAGCACGATCCCGATGGCCTCGGCGACGGCTTCGAGAAAATCGTCCACCGAATGTTCGACCGCGTGCGGCATGCTCGATACTTCGACGAGCTTCAGCCCTACCGGCAGATGCGCGCGCAGCATGGCGGTTTTTTCGTCGAGTGCCTTCCCGAGGCGGATCACATCGCCGCCAGGCTGCATCGTCAGGCCGATACCGAGCACGGCCTTGCCGCCATAGCGCATCTGCGTCGCGACCGGATCGTCGTAGCCGCGTTTGATCGTGGCGATATCGCCAAGCCGGAACGAGCGGTTGTTGATGCGAATCAGCGTATCGGCGAGCGCCTGGACGTCCTTGAACTGGCCGGTCGGTCGCACGAAGACGCGGTCGTCGGCGGTGGTCAGCGTGCCGGCCGGAGACACCGCGTTCTGCGAGTTGATCGCCTGGGCCAGTTGCTGCGGCGAGACACCGAGGCGCGTCAGTTGCGTGTTCGCGATCTCGATGTAGATGTGCTGGTCGGGGTCGCCGAAATAATCGACCTTGCCGACGCCTGGCACGCGCAGCAGCACGGTGCGTAATTCGTCGGCATAGTCGTGCAGCTGGGCGGCGGAAAAGCCGTCGCCTTCGAGCGTGTAGATGTTCGTATAGACGTCGCCGAACTCGTCGTTGAAGAACGGCCCCTGAATGCCTGGCGGCAGCGTCGCGGCGATGTCGCCGACTTTCTTGCGCACCTGATACCAGGTTTCCGGCACGTCCTTCACCGGCGCCGAATCCTTCATCGAGAAGAACATCAGCGATTCGCCCGGGCGCGAGTAGCTGCGCACGAAATCGATTTGCGGCGTCTCCTGCAGTTTGCGGCCGATGCGGTCGGTCACCTGCTCCTGCACCTGGCGCGCGGTCGCGCCAGGCCAGAACGTGCGGATCACCATCACGCGGAACGTGAACGGCGGATCTTCCGACTGCGCGAGCCGCGTGTACGCGAGGATGCCGAATGCCGTCGCCATCGCGATCAGGAACACGACCAGCGCCTGATGCCGCAATGCCCATGCGGACAGGTTGAAACGGCCTTCCTCGTGACGGTAGTCTTCCGGTTGTGGGGCGTCGTGACGCGCTTCTTCCTGCGAATCCGGCGCGGTCATGACGCGAAGTCCTCGGGATGCAGCGGTGCGATCACGCGAACCTGCTCGCCGGCCGTCACGGTATGAACGCCTTGCAGGACGACGCGGTCGCCGTCGTTCAATCCCCGCGAAATGGCGATGGTGCGTTCGTTGTAGCGCGAGACCTGCACGCGACGCAGTTCGAGTTTGTTGTCGCCGGCGTGCACGATCCACAGCGCGGGTGCGTTACCGTCGTGGAACAGCGCGGTAGCGGGTACGACGAAGGAACTTGCCGCACTCGCCGCCGGCACGGGTTGCGTGAGCGCGATGTCGGCAGTCATGCCAAGGCGCACTTCGGGACCGGGGTTTTCCAGCGTGAGCTTCGCGCGATACGTGCGGCTTTGCGCATCGGCAGCGGGCGACAGTTCGCGCACGCGTGCCGAAAACGTCCGGCCGGGCAGCGCGGACAACGTGACCTTCGCAACCTGACCGGTCGCGAGCGAAGCGAGCGCACTTTCGGGCACATCGCAGACGACGTCGACGTCACCTGTCCAGGCGAGGTTATAGACGGCCTGGCCCGCGGACACGTTCTGGCCCGTATCGGCCTGTTCCGCCGTGATGACGCCGGCGTGATCGGCCGTGAGCGTGGCGTACTTCAGCTGGTCCTGCGCGAGCGCGGTTTGTTGCTGTGCCTGATCGCGCTGCGCGATGGCCGACGTGTAGGCATCTTCAGTCTGTTCGAGCTGCGCCTGCGAGATGAGGTTCTCGCGCGCCTGGGCGCGATCGCGGTCGAACTGTTGTTTCGCGTAGACCGCACGCGACTTCGCGGCTTCGAGTTGCGCCTGCGCGCTGGCCGCGTTCTTTTGCGCATCGGCCGGGTCGAGGCGGGCGACGACCTCGCCGCTCTTCACGACATCGCCGAGCCGCACGTGCCGTTCGATGATCTTGCCCGCGATCCGGAACGACAGCGGCGTGGAATAACGCGCCTGCACTTCGCCGGGCAGCGTGGCGGAAACGGGATGGCCGTCCGGATGAACCGCCTGCGCGACAACCGGGCGCGGCGCGGGTGCGGCAACTTCATTGCGGTGACAGGCGCTGAGCACCGTCACGGCACTCAATACGGAGACGAGCGCAGCAGTGCGCAACGGCGCGAAACCTGCGTGCTGATGGGACTGCCTGCGCGGCGAAGCCGGCGCGCTAAAGCCAGGACGATTCACGATAACCCCAGGACTGACGTGGCGAACAGGGACAGCAAACAGGGTGCGACAGGCGGCGGATGTGGCCAGCGGACGCGGATCAAAAAGGAGATGCGGGACGCTTGCTTCAAATATTGGTATGGATTCTAATGCATATGTGTATCTGAATGCAAAGCTGGATCAATTACTCCTGGATGCTAGACTCCGCCGATGAAACGAAAACGCCTCACACGCGAGCAGAGCAAGGACCAGACGCGCGAGCGCCTGCTTGACGCCGCGCTCGCCATGTTCATGAAGAAGGGATTTGTCGCGACGAGTGTCGAGGACATCGCCGACGCAGCGGGTTACACGCGGGGTGCGTTCTATTCGAACTTCCACAGCAAGCCCGAGGTGTTCCTGGAACTGCTGCGGCGCGATCACGAACAGATGCAGGCCGATCTGCAGAGCATCTTCGAAGGGGAGTCGACGCGCGAAGGGATGGAAAAGCGCGTGTTGACGTTCTATCGGCGTCTGCCGTTCGACAACAAGTGCTTTCTGTTGTGGGTGGAAGCCAAGCTGCTGTCGGCGCGCGACGCGCGCTTTCGCACGAATTTCAACGAGTTCATGCGCGAGAAGCGCGAACAGATGGCGGCGTACATCCAGGAGTTTTCGGTGCGTGCCGGCACGCCGCTGTCGCTGCCGCCTGAAACGCTGACGCTCGGTCTTTTCGGTCTTTGCGACGGGGTGCAGTCGTTCTATACGGCCGATCCGCAGCACATCACCGATCACATGGTCGAAACGGTGCTCTCGGAGTTTTTCGCGCGGGTGGTGTTCGGCAGGAGCGCGGACGAGGTGCTCTGAACTTGCCTCCACGCCGTTTTGCGTCCTGCTTCTGAGCGCCTGCCGGGTTAGCGGCGCTCAGGCTTGAGTTACTCAGCTTCCGAGTCCTGGTCCGTAGTTGCTGCCAATCAGTTTCGTCACCGCATTCACATCGGCGTAGTCCTGCTCGGGCAGGCCGTCGAGCATCGAAAGCACTTCATTGCTTGCGCCGGCCTCGCGCGCGGCGTCAACGAGCGCGTCCTTGTTCACGGGCCAGGAAATGGTCTGCAGGATGTCGGTAATCTGCATATCGAGCGATTCGTCGGGAATAGGGATGCCGGTCATGCGCGAGGTCCTTGTTCTAATTAATACCTGTGCCCGACCCGCGGCGCCGCACCCGATGCGTGATGCTGAAGCCCGCGCTTCCCGCACTTGCAGGCGGCAACCCGGTGCAACGGGCGCTCAGGTCTGCAGATGCTCGTTCTTCGCGACAAAGCCGCGATCGGGGTGTTTCGACTTCGGCAGCGCGATGAACTCCCAGTGCTGCGTCTTGCTGCCGTCGATCGCGGCCACATCCGGCGCCGCTGGTGCGACCGGCGCGGCGTTTGCCGCAAGCGCCGCCGGGGAGGAACCGTCAGGGTCGCCCGCGGCGCCCGCCGCCGGGTTTTCATAGGCCGTGTGAACCGGCGCGGCGAAACACGAGGCCGACAGCGTCACCATGGTCAATAGCGTCGAGATTTTCATCGCCCGAGCTCCTTTGCTCTTGCAGCACAGAGGCTGCAGCAAGCGTTGTGCCATGGCGGTATCCCGCAGCCTGACACCCGCCTGGCGCGGACCGCGAAGACGGGGCGCCTTTTACTATCTTAGGACGCAATTCGCCCACACGCCGCAGCAAAAACGACAAAACCGCGCGAAACCGGGAGACTTTTGCAATCTTCGCAAACGGCTGACGTTCAGTTGCGAGCAATCATGCGGAATGCGTGTTGCGGTGCGGGAATTTCGCGCCGGTTTTGCGCGACCGGTCCGGACTGGCTGGGCGCCGGCCGGGCAATGCGCTAGCGCAGCACGTCGAACTGCGTCCACGGCCAGGACGGCCGGTCGCGCATGTATCCGTTCAGCCAGTTCCATTGCGGATGGCGCTGCATGAAGGCCTGCGCGTCGAACGGCCGGCCGCACGGGTGACCCCAGCGCGCCCAGAACGCCATGTCGCGCGCCATTTCGCTGTCGACGACCTTGCCGTCGTTCGCGCCCCACGGGTTGAACGGACCGTGATCGGAGCCGCCGAAGCGCTGGTCGTCGAGTTCCAGATGCCCGCAGATCGTTCGCGAGCACGGGTTGTCGCTGCGGTCGAGATAGACGTCGTGATGATCGGCGATCATGGCTTTGGCGACGTCGATATCGATCTTGCCGCGATGCTGTTCAGCCAGTTGCATGAAGCGCAGGCGACGCGCTCCGTTCCTGCGCACGTCGGTGTAATCGTCGCCTTCGCCGACGCATTCCTGGTTGCGGATCTTCAGGTCGGTCGCGGTGTTGTAGCCGCTATAGAAGCCGTTCTTCGTGCTTTCGAAGCCGGAAAACTGCAGGCCGAGTTCGTAGCGGGCGATCTCGCCCGTCTTGACGTCGCCAAGCAGCCAGCTGTTCGCGTAGCCGCCGTTGTTCGCGACCGCGAACCTCTCGCACCATTCGCCGATGCTGTTCGCATACTGGGTCGCGCGCCGTGAGCGGTAAAACTCGGGCGCGCCGGCGGCGTTGTAGCCCGCGAAGCTGGAGATCGTCGTTTCGGTCACCATCAGGCCGGCGGACGTGATCCAGAAATCCGTCAGGCTCGAGATGCAGCCGGGCAGACCCTGCATCAGGATCCGGTGGCCGGCATCCGGAACGATGTCGAACACGACGTTGAAGGCGTCGCCAGCGGCGTAGCGGTCCCACGAGTTGTGCGCCATCACGATGCGGCCGTCGCGGGTGGCGTCGCCGGTCGCGATGAACGCGCTGCAATGATGGCCGCGCCGCCCGCGCCACGGTTTCAGGCCGAGGCGCGGCTGCTGTTGCGCCGCGTGAGTTGGCCACCAGCTTTGCAGCAGGTCCATGTAGCCGTTCCATGCCAGCACGTCGGCGAACGGCAGCTTCGCGCCGTCGGCGATGCCCTGGATTTCGTCGGCGAATTCGGTGTCGAGGCGCGGCGCGAACTGCGCCACGGCGGCATCGACGAACGTGTCGAAGTCTTCGCCGGTGTCCCACTTCGCGAGGTAGCGGGCAGTGTCGATCGCATGCCGGATCTCGGCCGCGAGGAGCTGGCCGTGCTGCTCACCGCGATCGTACGGCTCGCCCTCGATGTGCAGGAAAATCCAGCCGGCCTGATCGCGGCGGACGGCATCGCCTGACGGGTCGCTCATCTTCGCTCCGGGTCGAAATGGCGCTCACGGTTATCCGCGCAGCGCGCGCCCGGTCGACCGAAGACAACAGCAGGCCGGCACGCTGCACGGCTCTTTTCCATTCTAGAAAATATGCCGCGCTTTGCTACCGGGTGTGCGAGACGCCTGCGTCAGCGCGTGGGGTTCATCCGGAAATACGCATCGAGCAGTGATGTCTTGTATACGACCCCTGCGAGCGTCGGACACGCGGTGCTCTCGACCACCGGCAGCCGTTCGCCCTGAAACGCCATGAAATGCTGCAGCGCGTCGCCAAGCGGCATGTCGGGTGTCAGCACATCGAAATGGGGCTGCAGGTAGTGCGCGGCGGTGCGCGTCGAGGTGTCGTGTTTGTCGAGCAGATCGGACGTGATGTCCTTCAGCGCGACGACGCCGAGGAAGCACCCGGCGTCGTCGATCACATACAGATACTTCACCGGATATTCGAGGAACACACGCGTCATGTCATGCACGGTCGCCTTGAGCGGCACGATGGTTTCAGCCGGCTTGATCAGCTCGCGCATCTGCGTTGCGCGCAGGCGCATGCGTTCCTGTTCGTCACGGTTGCGCATCAACGTGATCTCGTACATCGACGTCTTGCCGATCGCGCGCGACACGAAGTACGCCACCACGCACGAGAGCATCAGCGGCAGCACGACCTGGTAGGAGAGCGTCATCTCGAAGATCATCAGGATCGCCATCAGTGGCGCCTGCGTGGCGCCCGCGAGGAACGCCCCCATGCCGACCATCGCATACGCGAACGGCGCCGACGTGCCGTGCGGCCACAGCGCATGCATGCCCTGACCGAACAGCGAGCCCAGTACGGCGCCGACGAAGAGCGTCGGCGTGAAAATCCCGCCGACCGCGCCCGAGCCCGCGGTCGCCGCGGTCGCCACGAGCTTGAACACGAGCACGAAGACGAGCGCCGTCCAGGTCCACTGCGAATGCAGGATCGAGTTCACGACGCTATAGCCGTTGCCCCACACATCCGGCGACCACACGGAGATGATGCCGACGATGAGACCGCCGAGCGCGAGCGTGACGGGCAGCGGCAACGGCAGGCGCCGAAAGGCCGCCTTCGAGACGCCGAGCAGGCGCAGGAACTGCGGCGCGGCCGCACCGCACAGCAGGCCGAGCGCGACGAAGAGCAGCACCTCGACACCCGTCACCGGCGGGAACACCGGCATTTCGTACGGCGGTTTGTAGCCCGCGAATTCGCGCATCGTGATGTTCGCGACGACTGAGGCGACCACGACCGGGCCGAAGCTTTCCATCGCGATCGAGCCGAGCACGATCTCGGTCACGAAAAACGCGCCGGCGATCGGCGCGTTATAGGCGGACGTGATACCCGCCGCCGCCCCGCACGCCACCAGCAATCGCAGACGCGGCGGGTCGAAATGCACCCAGCGGCCGATCAGCGACGCGCAGAGCGCCGCGAGCTGCACCATCGGTCCTTCGCGTCCGATCGACCCGCCGCTCGCGATCGTGAAGAGCGACGACACGCTGCGCCACAGGCTCGGTCGCACCGGCACGACGCCGTCGCCGATCGCGACAGCTTCCATGTAGTCGGTATGACTTTTTTTGTCGACGCCGCGCCGCGCGACCAGCAGGAAGAAGCCGGCGATCAGGCCGCCCGCGGCGGGCAGCCAGATCCGCACGGTCCAGGGCAGACGCCGCGCCATGTCGACGATGCCGCCGTTGCTGCCGGAAATGGCGCGCTGAAGGAGCGCGATCCCTTCACGGAAGGCGACCGTCGCAAACGCGCCGGCCACGCCGACGACCACCGACCACACGAGCATCGTGTGAGCGTCGGACAGACGAAACAGTTTTTGGGCGCGCGTGCGCAGTTTCAGCAGAAATGAAAGCACGGAAGAAACGGGCAGGAGTCAGGGTTGGACGGCGCGTGCCAGCACGGCATCGCGGGTTGCGTCGACAAGGCCGCGTTCAACGCGCGGCCTTGTCGAGTTCGGGGTAATGCCGGAAGACGCACGCCTCGTTATGCGCGATGCGCCGGTCGGACTCGAGATACGCGGCGAGTTTCGGCCGCGCGATGACCGCGTCGTGCAATGCCGCGAGACGCGGATAGTGCTCGCCGAAATGCTTCATCGCAAGCGGAAACGCGTAGTGGAGGCCGTCGATCAGCTGGAACATCGACAGATCGACGTACGTCAACGCGTTGCCGACAAGATATGCATCGCCATCGGGGTTCTGCTTCAGCACCCGCTCGAAGTATTTCATGTACTTCGGAATGCGGTTGTCGATGAAGTCGTGCGCACGCACTTTGGCGGCGTCTTTCTGGTCTTCGTAATACAGGCCGCTCGCGAGCGGATGATGCGTGTCGTGCGCTTCGGCGACCATGTCGGCGATCGTGAGCTGCAGGCCGTTCACGACGTAGCGCAGGTTTTCGTCCTTCGGCGCGAGCCCGAGTTTCGGACCGAGATACATGAGGATGTTGGCGGTCTGCGCGACGACGAGATCGCCGTCTTTCAGGAACGGCGGCGCAAACGGCGGATGCGGTTCGCTTTTGCTCCTGAGCACGTCGAGCATCGCGCCGGTGCCGTCCCTGTCCGGCGCGCGGGTCACTTCGGTATAGCGGGCGCCGGCTTCTTCGAGTGCCAGCCGCACGAATTCGCCGCGGCCTTGCAGGCCGTCCCAGTAAAAGAGTTCATAAGCCATCGATCGATCCTCGCCTGGATTGAGAGTTCGACTGCGCGAGCCGAAAGTATGCCGCGCCGGCGCGCCGCGTTGTGTGAACAGCGGACAAAAAACCGCGGCGAGGTGCGTGGACGGCGTCAGGCGCGAAACCAGACGAAGCTGCGCGTATCACGCGTATCGCTCGCGGGCGCAAAAACGCAAAAAGCCCCGCACGAAGCGGGGCTGCCGGTCGGACCGGCGAGGCGGGGCGTATCAGCCGAAGAAGCGCTCGACGGCCCATGTAATGCCCAGTCCACCGCCAATCAGCCAGACATACAGGATCAGTCCGGTCGTCAGGGCACGCGGGCCCGCCTGTTTGACCTGCGAGATGCGGGTTTCGATGCCGAGGGCGGTCATTGCCATCGTCAGCGCGAAGGTGTCGAGCGTGTTCAGCGTGTGCGTCGCGGCTTGCGGCAGCACGTGCATCGAGTTGACGATCACGAGTGCGAGGAAGCCGAGCGCGAACCAGGGTATCGCGAGCTTGCGTGCCGGCGTGCCGTCGGCGGCTACGCCCGATGCTGCCGTACCGCGTGCCGACCGGTTGAGCCACACGCCCAGCGAGAGCAGCACCGGAACCAGCAGCATCACGCGGGTCATCTTGACGATCGTCGCGATATGCGTCGCTTCCGGGCTGACGTTGCTCGCCGCGCCAACCACCTGCGCCACCTCGTGAATCGTGCCGCCAAAGAAGAGGCCGACGCCGCGTGTGTCGAGATGCAGCCAGCCCGCATGGTAGAGCACCGGGTAGAGGAACATCGAGAGCGTGCCGAACAGCACCACGCTACCCACGGCCATCGCGCTTTGATGCGGCTTCGACTGCAAGGTCGATTCGAACGCGAGCACGGCGGCCGCACCGCAGATCGCGCTGCCGGCGGCGGTCAGCATGGCGGTGTCGCGATCGAGCTTCATCAGTTTCATGCCGGCCCATGTACCGATCACGAGCGTGCTGACGACGATCAGGACCGATTCCACCAGACCCGGCAGGCCGACCTGGGCGATTTCCTGAAGACTCACGCGCAGCCCGAAGAATGCCACCGCGATGCGCAACAGCTTGCGCGCCGAAAAGTTGACGCCTGCAGCCCAGCTTTCCGGCATGCCGTCGCGCAGCACATTGCCGTAGACCGCACCTGCGACGATGCCGATGATCAACGGACTCATGCCGAGCCCGGCGATGAACGGCAGCGACGAAATGCTGGTGACCGCCGCCGCGAACAGCGCGACAAAGAGAATGCCGTTGAGCTGCCCGCGCGTGGATGGCGCCTTGCGGGCCAGCGCTGAAGCGGAAACGGAGGGGGAGGCCGTGGACATGAGATGTGCCGTCAATGAACGGGTTCGATGCGATGGCCTAATCCTAATTTAGATATATCGATATGAAAAATCGTCATTTGCGACGTAAAATATCGGATTAGCTGATATTTAGTCTCCATGACCCCTGACCAACTGATAACGTTCGCTGTCGTCGCCGAGCACCGGAACATCAGCCGGGCGGCGCTTGCGCTGCATCTGTCGCAGCCGGCGGTGTCCGGCCAGTTGCGGCAATTGCAGGATGAATTCGGCGAGGCGCTTTATCAGCGGGACGGGCGCGGCGTGCGCCTCACCCCGGCGGGCGAGCAGTTGGCAAGCTATGCGGCCCGGCTGCGCGACACCTGGCAGCAGGCGCATGCGTATCGCGATGCGCTACGCGGCATGGAACGCGGCACGCTGCGCATCGGCGCCAGCACGACGCCGGCGAGCTATCTGCTGCCGTATCTGATCGCTGCGTTTCACCGGAGCTATCCCGAAGTCTCGATCCATACGGCCGACGGCAATACGTCCGACATCGTCGGTTCGCTGGCATCGGTCGATATCGCGATGGTCGAAGGGCCGGTCGGCACCGGTCTGCCACCCGATACCGCCGTCCATCCATGGCGTGAAGACGAGATCGTCGCGATCATGCCGCGCACGCATCCGTTCGCGGCAGCGCGCGAGAGCGTGCCGGCGGCTGGGCGTCACGTGACGCTCGCCGAACTCGGCGAGCACACGCTCGTGTTGCGCGAAACGGGCTCGGGCGTGCGGCAGATGGTCGAGCGCGCGTTCGCGCGCGCTGCGGTGCCGATGCGCGTCGCGCTGGAGATCGCGGGCGTGGAGGGCGTCAAGGAGGCCGTGCGGGCAGGGATGGGCATCGGTTTCGTGTCGGCGATGTCGATGCGCCACGACGACAACGTGCTGCGGCTCTTCTCGCTCGCGCCCGAGCCGCTGACCCGCCATTTCTCGATCCTGATTCCGCACGCGAGCGCGCCGTCGCGCGTCGCGGAGCGCTTCCTGGTGCTGTGCCTTTCCGGTGTCGACTGACCGTTCCACGCGCTTCGGAACCGGTTCCAGGGGATTTCCACTATGGCGCCGGGCAGTTGCGAAGCGCAGTATTTCTCCAACGAGGCGCGCAGGCGCTTTTTTCAGAACCCATTATGGAACCGGTTCCATTGTTAATGATCAAGGAACCGCTGGAAACAGAGGTCAATCGACATGCCCGACATCGTGATCGTAGCGAGCGCATTCGGCGCCGACGCCATCCGGCGTGACGGCCATCAAGCGTGGCTGGGTTCGGCGGCAACGGCCGGCGCGTCCGCCTTCGAAGTGCGGCGCGAACTGTTCAACGCCGAAGAAGACACCGCGCCAGACGTCCTGAACGATCTTGGCGAAGCGATCGCCGCACTCGGCATGTGGTCGGTCTGGTCGACACCGGACGCGCTGTACACCGCCGAAGGCGCGCTCGATCTGGACGCGCTGCGTCTCACGATCGCCGAAGGCGAGGCGCTCGGCGCACGCTTCGTGAAGCTGCAGCTCGGCGGCTTCGCGCACGAAGCGCGCGCCGCCGCGATCGCCGGATGTCTGCGCGGCGCGAACCTCCGTCTTGTCGTCGAAAACGGGCAGATGAAGGCAGGCGGCCAGCTCGCGCAGTTCGTCGGGCTGTTCGCGGCCCTCGAGCGCGAAGGCTATCCGGATGTGCTCGGCATGACGTTCGATATCGGCAACTGGCAATGGCCCGGCGAAGCGCCGCTCGAAGCCGCGCGGCAGCTCGCGCCACATGTCGAATACATTCACTGCAAGGCGGTGACGGGCGAGGGCGCACGACGCTTCGCGGTCGCGCCCGCCCCCGACGATCCCGTCTGCGCGGCCGTCCTGCCGCTTCTGCCGCGCCACGTGCCGCGCGGCATCGAATTTCCGTTCGACACCGCCAGCCTTCAGGCCGACGCTTCGCGCTATGTCGCCTGGCTTGCGGCCGCATAGTGTCGTAAAGCATCGCAATTTCACCCAGGGCCGCACCGGCGCTTCACCGCGTGGTTTGGTCAGAACGTGCAGTACAGCAAGGATATTTTTCAATGAAACCGGTACTCGATGTCATCACCTATGGCGAGGCGATGGCGATGTTCGTCGCGGCCGAAACCGGCGCACTCTCCGACGTCTCCTGCTTTACGCGGCGCATCGCCGGCGCCGACCTGAACGTCGCGATCGGCCTGTCGCGCCTGGGTTTCAAGGTGGGCTGGATGAGCCGGGTCGGCGACGATTCGTTCGGCCAGTACGTGCGCGACACGCTGGCGAAGGAAGGCATCGACGCGAGCTGCGTCACGACCGACGCGCGCTATCCGACCGGCTTCCAGCTCAAGTCGAAAAACGACGACGGCAGCGATCCGGCCGTCGAATATTTCCGCCAGGGTTCGGCGGCAAGTCATCTATCGGTTGAAGACTACGTGGCCGACTACGTGCTGCAGGCACGCCATTTGCACCTCACGGGTGTCGCGCCCGCGCTGTCCGATTCGTCGCGCGAACTGGCCTTTCATATGGCAAAGGAAATGCGCGCGGCCGGCAAGACGATTTCGTTCGATCCGAACCTGCGCCCGACGCTATGGCCTTCGCGCGAGACGATGATCGCCACGCTGAACGCGCTTGCCGCGCACGCTGACTGGGTGCTGCCCGGCATCGGCGAAGGCGAGATCCTGACTGGTTACACGAAGCCCGAAGACATCGCGCGCTTCTATCTCGATCAGGGCGCGCGCGGCGTCGTCATCAAGCTCGGCGCGAAGGGCGCGTATCTGCGCACCGCCGACGATGCGGGCGTGATCGCATCCCAACCGGTGGCGAACGTCGTCGACACGGTGGGCGCGGGCGATGGCTTCGCGGTGGGCGTCATCAGCGCGCTGCTGGAAGGGCGCACGATGCCGGAGGCCGTCGCGCGCGGCAATCGCATCGGCGGGCTCGCGATTCAGGTGACCGGCGATTCGGAAGGGTTGCCCACGCGCGTCGAACTCGACGCGCTGGAAAGCGGTCGCCTGCTGGCTGCAACACGGGAATCCGCACGCACGGCGTCGCAGACGCTGCATTAGAACGTGCACGAAGGCGCGACACGCCCATCCATTTCAACGGGGATCAAGGAGACACCCATGACCACCTCATCGCTTGCGATCCGCCGCTGGTGGACGATCATGCCGATCGTTTTCATCACCTACAGTCTCGCGTATCTCGATCGCGCGAACTTCGGCTTCGCGTCCGCTGCCGGCATCAATCAGGATCTCGGCATCAGCAAGGGGCTGTCGTCGCTGATCGGCGCGCTGTTCTTTCTCGGCTACTTCTTCTTCCAGATTCCGGGCGCGATCTACGCCGAACGGCGCAGCGTCAGGAAGCTCGTGTTCTGGAGCCTGATCCTGTGGGGTTGCTGCGCCGCGCTCACCGGCATGGTCAGCAACATTCCGTCGCTGATGGTGATCCGCTTCGCGCTCGGCATCGTCGAAGCCGCCGTGATGCCCGCGATGCTCATCTTCATCAGCAACTGGTTCAGCAAGAGCGAACGCTCGCGCGCCAACACGTTCCTGATTCTCGGCAATCCGGTGACGGTGCTGTGGATGTCGGTGGTGTCGGGCTATCTCGTGCATTCGTTCGGCTGGCGTCACATGTTCATCGCCGAAGGCGTGCCGGCGATCGTCTGGGCGGTGATCTGGTGGTTCATCGTGCAGGACAGGCCGGCACAGGTATCGTGGCTCTCGCCGCAGGAAAAGAAGGATCTTGACGACACGCTGCGCGCCGAGCAGGCCGCGATCAAACCGGTGCGCAACTACAGCGAGGCGTTTCGCACGCCGGCTGTGATCAAGCTGTGCGCGCAGTATTTCTGCTGGAGCATCGGCGTCTATGGTTTCGTGCTGTGGCTGCCGTCGATCCTGAAGAACGGCTCGACGTTCGGCATGGTCGAAACCGGCTGGCTGTCGGCGCTGCCGTATCTGGCCGCGACGATCGCGATGCTCGCGGCCTCGTGGGCTTCGGATAAACTCAACGCGCGCAAGGCGTTCGTGTGGCCGTTCCTGCTGATCGGCGCGATCGCGTTCGCGGCTTCGTATGCGCTCGGCTCGACGCACTTCTGGATGTCGTACGCGCTGCTGGTGATCGCGGGCGCCGCGATGTACGCGCCGTATGGCCCGTTCTTCGCGATCGTGCCGGAACTGCTGCCGAAGAACGTCGCGGGTGGCGCGATGGCGTTGATCAACAGCATGGGCGCGCTCGGTTCATTCGTCGGTTCGTATGTGGTCGGCTATCTGAACGGCGCGACCGGAAAGCCGGCGGCGTCATATGCGTTCATGAGCGTGGCGCTCGTTGCCGCCGTGATCCTGACGCTCGCCGTCAAGCCGCAATCCACGCGATCTGTACGCAAGCTCGCAACACCGCTACAAGGAAAATGAGTCGATGAAGAAAAAGATTGTCGCGTACAAGCCGTTGCCTGCCGATGTCATGACGTATCTGCGTGAACACGCGGACGTCGCCGAAGCCGACGCCGCGCGGCACGACGCATTCGTCGCCGCGCTGAAAGACGCCGACGGCGCGATCGGCGCGAGCGTCAGGATCACGCCGGCGATGCTCGAAGGCGCAACACGGCTGAAAGCGCTGGCGACGATTTCGGTTGGCTTCGATAACTTCGACGTCGCGGATCTCACGCGCCGCGGCATCCTGCTCGCGAACACGCCCGACGTGCTGACCGAATCGACGGCCGATACGGTGTTCTCACTGATTCTGGCAACGGCCCGGCGCGTGGTCGAACTGGCGGATTACGTGAAGGCCGGCGAGTGGAAGCACAGCATCGGCGCGGAGCATTTCGGTGTCGACGTGCAGGGCAAGACGCTTGGCATCGTCGGGCTCGGCCGCATTGGCGGTGCCGTTGCGCGACGCGCGGCGTCCGGCTTCAACATGCGCGTGCTCTACACGAACCGCAGCGCGAATGAACACGCGGAACAGGCGTACGGCGCCGTGCGCGTCGAACTCGCCGAACTGCTGGCGCAGTCCGATTTCGTCTGCCTGCAGGTGCCGCTCACGCAGGAAACGCATCATCTGATCGGCGCGGCCGAACTCAAGGCGATGAAAAAGAGCGCGATTCTGATCAACGCGTCGCGCGGCCAGACCGTCGACGAAGCCGCGCTCATCAAGGCACTGAAGGCCGGCACGATTCACGGCGCCGGTCTCGACGTGTTCGAACAGGAGCCGCTCGCGGCGGATTCGCCGCTGCTGTCGATGAAGAACGTCGTCGCGCTGCCACACATCGGTTCGGCGACGCACGAGACGCGCCATGCGATGGCCCGCTGCGCGGCGGAAAACCTCGTCGCGGCGCTCGACGGCACCTTGCGCACGAACATCGTCAACCGTGAAGTGCTGGGCGCATGAGCACACCCGTTCGCACGATGGCACCACGACGCGCCACGATCAACGATGTCGCTCGCGAAGCCGGTACCGGCAAGACCAGCATCTCGCGCTATCTGAACGGCGAGATGAACGTGCTGTCGCCGGAACTGCGCGCGCGTATCGAAGCCGCGATCGCGCGCCTCGACTATCAGCCGAACCAGATGGCGCGCGGTCTCAAGCGCGGGCGCAACCGGCTGATCGGCATGCTGGTCGCCGATCTCACCAATCCGTATACCGTCGAGGTGCTGCAGGGCGTCGAAGCCGCGTGCCACGCACTCGGCTATATGCCGTTGATCTGTCACGCGGCGAATGAAGTCGAAATGGAGCGCCGCTTTCTTGCGCTGCTGACCACGTATCGCGTGGAAGGCGTGATCGTCAATGCACTGGGCGTGGGCGAGGAAATACTGCGGCCGCTGGGCGGTGGCGGTATTCCGGCCGTGCTGGTCGACCGCAGCGTCGATGGGCTCGAGGCCGACATGGTCGGTCTCGACAACACGGCGGCCGCGCAACTGGGTACACGCCATCTGCTCGAACGCGGCTTCGACGAAATCTGCTTTATCGTGCAGCCGTTCGACAACATCAGTTCGCGCCGTCAGCGCGAGGCGGCGTTCGGCGACGTGATGCGCGAAGCGAGCGGCGCGCACGGCCTGACGGTCGTACTCGATCTCGGCGATGAAGCCGCTGTTCAGCACGCGCTCGCTGCGCTCGACCATGCCGTCGATGCCGCCGCCGCAGCCGGCCGGCGCATCGCGTGGTTCACGGCGAATGCGCCGGTGGCGCTGCGGGTCGCGCTGCATCTGAAGGCGCGCTACGGCGCGCACTGGCACGAGCGCGTCGCGCTGCTTTCTTTCGACGATCCGGACTGGGCCGAACTGGCCGGCATCTCGACGATCCGCCAGCCGACCTGTGACATCGGCTACCGCGCCGTCGAGTTCCTGAGCCAGCGTATCGACGGCGCGACCGAGGTCGCGCGGAACTGTCTGCTCGCGGGCGAACTGATCGTGCGCGGGTCAACCGGGCGCTGATCTGCGATCATGCGGTCTGTGGCGCGCAGCGGGTGCGCGCCGGTTATCGCAAGGAAGCTCATGGTCGTAGCACCGCTCACCCTCACATGTCTCGCGCTCGCGACGCTCTTCGTCGCCGCTTTGCCCATCCTGCTGTATCGCCGCTACCGCACGCCGCTTGCGCTCGACCGCCGCGACGCGATCGCGGGCATCGCCGCCTTCGCGTTCTTCGCGATGGTGATCGAGCGCGCACTGAACGCGTTCGTGCTGCAGCAGAACGAAGCCACGGCGGCGCTGCTGTCGAATCCGGTCATGTTCGTGATCTACGGCGCGTTCGCTGCCGGCATCTGCGAGGAAACCGGGCGCTTCATCGCGATGCGTCTGCTGCTCAAGCGTGCGTTAAAGAAGGGTGCGCCGTCGGCGGGTACGAATAGCACCGCGCTGTCGTACGGGATCGGTCACGGCGGCGCCGAAGCGTGGCTCGTCGGCGTGCTGGTGCAGATACAGTGGATCGTGTTCGCCGTCTTCGAAA
Source organism: Paraburkholderia gardini (assembly GCF_907164575.1). Classification (GTDB taxonomy): domain Bacteria; phylum Pseudomonadota; class Gammaproteobacteria; order Burkholderiales; family Burkholderiaceae; genus Paraburkholderia; species Paraburkholderia gardini. The sequence continues at coordinate 84,522 of NZ_CAJQYY010000006.1, read as the reverse complement.
ACCGCGGCGAACTCGCCGCGCATCTGTCGAACCTGCCGCCGGATTCGCTGATGCGCATCCATCTGGTGCTCGCGAGCCTGTCGCCCGCGACGGCTGGCATTTTCGCGGTCGAACGGGTGGCTGCGCTCGTGTTCCAGATCGCGTTGTCGGTGCTGATGTGGCACGGCGTGCGGGCAGGGTGGAAGGCGATCCTGCCGCTCGCGATCGTCGCGCACGCGGCGGTCGACCTGCCCGCCGCGCTGTTTCAGGCACACCTGCTGCCGCTTGTCGCGGTCGACGGCGTCTATGTGGTCGTGGCTATCGGCGTGGCGGCCATGCTGGTCAAGCTGTTCCGTCGCCCGTCGCACCCTGTTCAATCAACTGAAACCTTCGGGCAGTAACGATGGAACTTTATCAATACGACTGCGCAAGTCCCGATTTCGAGCAACTGGCGCGCGTCATCAGCGACCTGTTCCCGGAGCAGACCCAGTTCATCGAGCGTCCCGCCGACGACGGCACGCCAGTGCTGACGGTTCAGTGGGTCGCGATGCGCTTCGGTTCGACCGCGCGGCGCATCACGCTGAGCGTCATGATCGCGCCGGCCGCGCTCGCGCGCTTTCGTGCGACGCCGGCGCGTCTGCGGGACCGCGGCTTCGCGGTATTGCGTGCGTATGTGGAAGCGACGCTCGGCTCGCTCGAGGAAATGTACGCGAACGGCGAGGCCGTGCCGCGTGAGATCACGGTCGATCTGGGCGACGAGTTCGCGTGATCCGGTCGGAGGCGTCGGGCGTGAACGCAGGCGCCGGCGTCTCCGTCGGCTTCAATCGGCGCGGCGGTAAACCTTCGCGAAGCGGATGGACTGAACGACGCCATAGTCGCCCGGCGCATATTGCATGATCCAGTCGCCAGCGGTGCCATGCAGCACGTCGCCGCCTGCCGCCGAACGCGCCATCGAGAACGGCGCACCCATCTGCTTTGCCAGCACGACGGCCGGCCGGTTGCGATACGGGCCGGCATCGCCGTGCGCGCGGGATGCATCGGCGGGCAGGTATTTCGCATCGAAGCGTTCGCGTGAAACGACCCACCGGTCGCCCGTCGAACCGGTGATCAGCGCGTCGCCCCGCGTGTAACGGTTCGGGCCTTCGAGGCTCATCAGCTCACCGTCGCCCGGCGCGAATTCGACGATGACGGTTTCGTCCTTGACGTAGCGTTGCGCGGCCGGATCGGTGCGCAGGTCGATATTCTTCAGTTCGATCATGACTTCAGGTCGCCGTGAGGCCGGTAAGGATGCGCGGGTTGCAAGGTCGCAAGGGTAGCGCGAAAGCCGTTCGCGCGCATCCTCGCCGCTTCGATCCGGCCGCTTCGATCGCGCGCCGGAAACAGCAACGCCCGCGGTAAAACGCGGGCGTTGGGCGCTGATGCCGCTATCGGGGCCTGCCTGACGGGCATCGTCAGACACGCAACCTTACGGCTTGACGGTTTCGTCTGCCGGCGCGGCCTTTTTCTTGGCCTTGCTCTTGCCGCCGTGCTTGTGATGTCCTTCCGCACGCGACGGATGATGGAACGTCGTATCAGCCAGCTTCTTCTGATCCGGAGAAAGGCTCGTGTAGAGCGGCTCGAAAGCGTCAACCAGTTTCTTCGTGCCGTCCGCGTGCGCGGTGGCGATCGCCGAATACTGCTTCATGTCGTCGAGCGCGGACTGGTTCGGATTCGCCATGCGCTGCTCATACAGGCCGGCCATCGTTTCGCCGTTGGTGCGCATGACGTCGGCGAACGTCTTCCACTGCGGTTCCTGCTCCGGCGTGATTTTGAGCTGCGTGTGCAGATACGTGATGCGCTGTTCGACACGCTGTTCGTAATGTGCCGCGCCCGAGGCTGGCGCGGGTGCCGCCGCCGATGCCGGAGCCGCGCCTGCCGGTGCCGTGGTTTGTGCAAATGCGCCGCTCATCGCCAGCGTGGAGGCGAGAATAACGAGAGTTTTTTTCATCGAGACTCCTGATGTCCGTTCGTATCGGGCCGAAGCGCCGTATGCCTCATGGGCTTTCCTTGCGCGCTTCAACGTGGGCGCTATTAGTATCACGATATCCGTGTCGTCCGCCCGCTTTGCCACAACTCCTTACAACCGAAACGAACAGGAAATAGCAGGTGGATAAATCCGTCAGCACGGGGATTGCCTGCGCGAACAACGGTCAGGCGCTGAAGGTCAACGCGTTGCGCGGCTTCGGCCTCGCGATACAACCGGGGTGCTGGCGTAGAACGCATTAAATCCGTCAATCGGGAATGCCTGTAAAGGCGGGGTTCCATAGCGCGAGTTGACAGCTTGATTTCCCCACGCTTCTCGAAGACTGTCATTTACAGGACCTGGGTAAGGCATGTGAAATCTTATCCAGATGTCGCGCTATAACGGTTTCAGGTTCTGCAAATACCCCAGAAAACTTACATATTGCCTGACACGGATGCGTTGAATACGTTGAGTTCAGAAATATATCAATCTCCCGCTCTTAACGTATAAAACAGGAGTTACTGATCCAGACGAACAGCTCAGGACAAAGGGTTAAGTTAATTGTCCTGCATGGAGGAGACCAGCGGGACCAATTCGCCTGCAATGCACGATTTTCTCAGCCCGGGTGGCGGCTCGCTGACGAACAACGGCAAGCTCTCGACCTCCGGCGACAACTCCGCGGGCATGGCTGCACTGACGAGCGACGACACGCTCGTCAACAATGGCACGATCACGACCACCGGCGCCGGTTCGCACGGCCTGCTCGCGAATGGCGGAGCGGCTGGCGGACCCGGGAATAACGTGGTGACGAACAACGGCACGATCGATGTGTCGGGTGCCAACGCGCACGGCATCACGTCACTGGATTCGTCGCCCGGCGTGGTGACGAACACGGGCTCCATCGCCGCAAGCGGCCCGGGTGGCCTGGGCGCATTCATCGCAGGCCGTGTGACGCTCGACAACGCAGCGGGCGCGAGCATCGTGAGCCAGCAGGACAATGGTATCGACGCAAACGGAGGTGGCACCTTCAATAACGCCGGCACGATTTCAGGCCACAACGTCGCCCTGTCCCTCGTCGGCGCCGCCGCGACCATCAACAACAGCGGCACGCTCCAGGGGGCGTCGCGCAGGCCATTGTTTCGAACGATGCATCGGATATCGTGATCAACAACACCGGCAACATTTCGGGAGGCAATGGCGAGGCCATTCTCACCAATAGCGGGAACGACACGATCAACTGGAGTGGCGGCATGATCACCGGCTCCATCCGGCTGGCTGCGGGCAACGACGCCGCGACGCTCTCCGGGCTCACCAATACCACGCTCGCCGGCGTGCCGTGGTTCGACCGCGGGCCCGGTACGGACGTCCTGACGTTCAACCGCACACAGGCCAGCGGCCTGAGCCGTTTCCTGAACTGGGAGACCGTCAACGTCACGAACGGCAGCCAGCTCACGCTCGACAGCGCGGGCATGACACTTGGCGACAGCGGCACGCTGACCGGGGCGCTCAATATCGATTCGACCAGCACCCTGTTCGAAGGTGGCCTGGGGGATCCTTCGATCATGCCCGCGGTCGCCGGCCAGCTTGTGGCCGTCAGCAATGCGGGCACGATCGATCTGACCAGCGGTGGTACGGGCACGAGCGATGCGCTCGTGGTCAACGGCAACTACGTTGGGCTCAACGGCCGGCTGTTGCTGCAAAGCGTTCTCGGTGCGGACAGTTCGCCCAGTGACAGGCTGGTGATCATGCAAGGTACCGGCTCGGGCAATACTTCGATTGACGTCACGAACGTCGGCGGGACGGGCGGCGCCACGGTGACGGACGGCATCATGGTCGTACAGGCGACGAACGGCGCGACGACGACCGCGAGTGCGTTCACGCTGCCCAGGCCGCTGGTGGCGGGCGCCTACACGTACTACCTGTTCAAGGGCGGCGTGAGCGCCGGAACGGTCGACAACTGGTATCTGCGTTCAAGCATTGCGGCCGCGCCGACCCCGACGTCGACGTCCGCGCCAACGGGCACGCCTGTCGCCGCGGCCGGCACGCCGTCGCTACCGCCCCCACCGCCGGCGGGCGCGGCGCCGACGCCGCTTTACCGGATGGAAGTGCCGGTCTATGCGGAAGTTCCGGTCCTCGCACGTGAATTGAGCATCGCGCAAACAGGCACATTTCACGACCGCCAGGGCGAGCAGTCGTTGCTGGGCGAGACCGGCGCTCTGCCGGCGGCATGGGCGCGCGTGTGGGGCGAACACGCGACCCAGCGTAACGACGGCGCCGTCGATCCGGAGTTCAGCGGCACGTTGGGGGCGTGCAGGTGGGCCACTACGTGTACGCCGATGCGTCCGCAAGCGGCCATCGCAACCACTATGGCTTCTTTCTCGGGTTCGCTCGAGCGCAGGGCGACGTGAGCGGATTCGCGCTCGGGTTTCCCGATCTGGCGGTCGGCCAGCTGTCAATCAACGCTTACAGCCTCGGCGGGTACTGGACGCATGTGGGGCCGGGCGGCTGGTATACCGATGCGGTACTGATGGGCAGTTCGCTGACTTTCGAACCGTCGTCGAAGCAGGATATCGGCGCGACCACGCATGGTGATTCGGTGACCGCGTCGCTGGAAGCGGGCTTGCCGATTGCGCTGTCCGCGAGTCTCAGCATCGAGCCGCAAATGCAACTGATCTGGGAGCACGCATCGATAAACGATCTGGACGACGGCATATCGAGCGTGTCGTTTCACGCCGCGAGTGGTCTCGCGGGTCGACTCGGCGTGCGGCTGCAGGGGCGCTTCGAAGCAGCGGACACGGTGTGGCAACCGTACGCACGCGCCAACCTCTGGCGATACTTCGGGGGAACCGATAGCGCCACGTTCGCCGGGACGACGGTCATTCCAGCCAGCGTGGCCGCGACGACGGTCCAGCTTGGACTCGGCGTTGCCGGGCACGTCAGCGCACGCGGCAGCGTATTTGCCACCGCGGGTTATACAGGCAATGTGAGCGGTGCGCACCGAAGCATCGTCGAAGGCGACGTCGGGGGGGCGCTGGAGCTGGTGATCCCTGACGCCCTGCTCAACGAGAGTGGACGAGGGGGAGCCCGTTGCTGGAGATTCGCACGACGGGTTCGATGACCGGGCCGTGAAGACGGTCCCAATTGCGTTCCACCGCGGGGGGCGAGTGAAATCGACAGCGGAAAGCGCATGCCGGTACAGCTTTCGCCCGACAGCAGGCGATAATCCGTGCATACCGTGGTGCCTGCCCGGCACCGACGCACTCCTTCAACGTGACAGACCGCCATCGATGAGACCACCGCGCCTCGACCAGCTCGACGACCTTGACCGAAACCTCGTCGCCCTTTTGCAGGAGAACGCCCGCGAAAGCGTGGCGAATCTCGCGCGCCAGCTCGGCGTCGCGCGCACGACCGTGATCGCGCGGATCGCGCGGCTCGAAAAGAGCAACGTGATCGCGGGCTATAGCGTGCGGCTCGGCCAGGATGTGCTCGACGCGAGCATCTATGCGTACGTCGGCATCATCATCGCGCCGAAGCACGGGCAGGATGTGCAGAAGCGGCTCGGACGCATGCCCGAAGTGCAGCTGCTGTGCGCGGTGAGCGGCGAGTTCGATTACGTCGCGTGGCTGCGCGCCGGTTCGCCGGACCGGCTCAACGATCTGCTCGACCAGATCGGCGGCCTCGAAGGCGTCGAGCGCACGACGACGTCGATCATCCTCGCGCGCAAGATCGACCGGGGCATGGAGGGCGGTTAGCCCTTTGAGGGCATGGTCGCGTGCATGACCTTTACGCCGTCTTAACGCGTTTTCGTCGAACTGGATTATTTTTTCGTCATTTAGACGAAAACAGCGGTCATAACGCAGCATTTTGCGTCTGTCATTCGTACGTACGTCTCCATAAACTGTGTAACAAGGGTTCGGCGCAAGCACGGCTCACACACAGAACAAGGAGAAGCGCATGAAAGTTGCCATCGTTGGCGCAGGCCTCATCGGTCACACCATCGCCCATATGCTGCGCGAAACCGGCGACTACGAAGTCGCCGCGTTCGACTGCGATCAGCAAGCGCTCGACAAGCTCGCCGCGCAGGGCATCCCGACCCATCGCGTCGATTCCGGCGACGCCGCCGCACTGCGCGCGGCCGTGCAGGGCTTCGATGCGCTCGTCAATGCGCTGCCGTACTATCTCGCCGTGAACGTCGCGGCCGCGGCGAAGGGCGCGGGCGTCCACTATTTCGACCTGACCGAAGACGTGCGCGCAACGCACGCGATCCGCGCGATCGCCGACGATGCCGACCACGCGTTCATGCCGCAATGCGGCCTCGCGCCGGGCTTTATCGGCATCGCCGCGCACGAGCTGGCAAACCGCTTCACGGAAATCCGCGACGTCAAGATGCGCGTCGGCGCGTTGCCCGAATTTCCGACCAACGCGCTGAAGTACAACCTGACGTGGAGTGTCGACGGCCTGATCAACGAGTATTGCCAGCCGTGCGAAGCGATCCGCGACAGTCGCACGCAATGGGTTCAGCCGCTCGAAGGACTCGAGCATTTCTCGCTCGACGGCACCGAATACGAAGCGTTCAACACGTCCGGCGGCCTCGGCACGCTGTGCGAAACGCTGGCGGGCCGTGTCGAAACGCTCGACTACAAGTCGGTGCGTTATCCGGGGCATCGCGACCTGATGCAGTTCCTGCTCGAAGACCTGCGTCTTGCGACCGACCGCGACACGCTGAAGTCGATCATGCGCCGTTCGGTGCCGGCGACAGCGCAGGACGTCGTGCTGATCTTCATCACCGTGACGGGCACGCGCGACGGCCAGCTGGTGCAGGAAGTCTTCACGCGCAAGATCTTCGCGAAGACGGTGTGCGGCGTGCCGATGAGCGCGATCCAGATCACGACGGCCGGTGCGATGTGCGCGGTGCTCGACCTGTTCCGCGAAAAGAAGCTGCCGCAAAAGGGCTTTGTGCGTCAGGAACAGGTGTCGCTGCGGGCGTTTCTCGGCAACCGCTTCGGGCAACTCTACGAAGGCCAGGCGTTGCACGAATCGACGGCGACCGTCTAGACAGACGGCTCAGGCGATGTTGTGTGCCGGCCGCTGACGCAGCTCAGGCCGGCACGGGCGGCAGGACGACATCCGGTTCATCTGGCGAAGGCGCGCCGGCGATGCGCGCGAGCAGCGCGTCGTAGTCGGCGGGCTGCGGCGCCGTGTTGTCGAACATCAGCAGTTCCCGGGCCAGTTCGGCATTCGGGACGAACCGGCGTTGCCGGTATTCGTCCCAGTGCGCGAGCTTGTACGCATCGTCTGGATTGTTCCGCGTGAGGATGCGCTGGTGCGCCGTCTCTTCCGATGTATAAACCCATACGACATGAATCTCGACGTCGTCCGTCACGCCGAGCCATGCGCGGTCGAACAGAAGCCGGGCGCGAATCTCGCGTGACAGCGGCCCGATCACGAGCGCGCTGATGCCCTGTTCCAGATTTTCGCGCGCGGTGTCGATGAGCCCCCGGTACTCGGGGTCTCGCAGATGCTGCAGGAAGAGCGGACTGTCGCGATCGTTCGGGTCTCCGGTCAGCGCGCCGATCGCCGCGGCGCTATACGCACCGTAAAGCGTGTCCTTGTCGAGCAGGCAGAAGGCCGTGCCCGTGGCGTGCGTCAGCGGCCGGATCAGGCGTTTCGCGAGGGTCGTCTTGCCTGTGCCCGCATGGCCGCAGAAAAATACCAGATGCGTCACAAACGCGTGTCCGTGCTGGACGCGTCGGCACTGTCACTGCCGCTGCCGCGGGCGAACGTGCCGTTCGCCTCCAGCCACATCACGTTGATGATCCCAAACCCCAACGCAACGCCGATGCCGAGAATCCAGGTGAAATACCACATCGCAATCTCCTGCCGGTGTAGGGCTGCCTGACGCGCGACGCGTCCGGAGGGCATGAAGCGATCATGACCAGAAAGCGGGGGCCGCGCAAGAGGGCCGAACGCCGGTGTTCCCGCGACGAGGTTGCCGGGCCAGGTGTTGCCAGAAGCGCATGCCCCGCAGGTATCATGGATGTCGATCGAACGGCGCAGGACAGGCGCCGCACCCATGGCTGCTTGCAATTATCTGACCGCGAAACGAAAACAAGGGGAGACCGACATGCCGTTGCGTTTGCCGGTTGCATGGAAATTCGCCGTGAGCGCCACGCTTGTGGCATGCCTCGCCGCGCTGGCAGGCTGCGCCTCGGAGCCCGCCAGGCCCGTTCCCTACAAGGACGTGCCCGCCGCGCGCATCGTCAAGCCAGGCTACACGCAGCCCGAAACCGGCAAGATCGCGGTCGACGTCCGCCGCGAGCGCTCGGGCGACGTCGTGATCCGCTTTCGCGACGCGCTCGTTTATGTCGACGGCGAGCAGGTCACCGACCTGATGAACGGCGAGCGCGTGATCTTCTATCTCAGCCCGGGCATGCACCGGATTGCCGTGTCGACGCAATTCGATCCTGTCATCGAGATGCAGTTCATGGTCACCGACCGCTACACGAACCACGCGAGTGTCACGTTCAACCCGGAACATCGCATCCAGTTACGGCGTGTGCCGAAGTGATGAGGCCAGCCACCTGTCGGCGCGATGCAGTTTCGACGCACGTTCTGCACAAAGAGTCCGTAACATGATGGCCGCTTCTTTCACTGTATCCGGACACGCCGCGCGCATTTGCGACCGCGGCCTGGCCGCCGCTGTTATCAAGGTAATGAGACGATGCTGATCAACTGCGCTGCATACCAGGAAGGCCGGAAACTGGCCGACATCGAGATCGACGACATCAGCACTTATGTGGCCAAACCCGAATGCTTCGTCTGGGTCGCGTTGAAGGATCCGGGCCCCGGCGAACTCGACGTGATGAAGCACGAGTTCGGCCTGCACGAACTGGCGGTCGAAGACGTCCGCAACGGCCATCAGCGCCCGAAAATCGAGGAATACGGCGATTCGCTGTTCGCGGTGATGCACACCATCGAAATGGACGACGAGGGTGAGCTGCTGATCGGCGAAATGGACGTATTCGTCGGTCCGAACTATGTGCTCTCGGTGCGTAACCGGACGCAGCACGGTTTCCAGGAAGTGCGCGCGCGCTGCGAACGCGAGCCGAAGCTGCTCAAGGAAGGCTCGGCGTTCGTACTGTACGCGCTTGCCGACAACATCGTCGATCGCTACTTTCCGGTTCTCGAAAAACTCGGCGCCGAAATCGAGGAGATCGAGGACCGCATCTTCGGCAAGCACAGCCTCGCCGCGTCGCGCGCGATCATCGAGGATCTGTACGCGTTAAAGCGCCGCCTCGTGCTGCTCGAGCATCACATCGCGCCGCTTCTCGAAGGCATCGGCCAGTTGACGGGCGGGCGTATCCCGGCGATCTGCCAGGGCATGCAGGCGTACTTCCGCGATGTGTACGACCATCTCGACCGGATCGTGCGCACGATCGAAGGCCGTCGCGAGATGATCGTCACCGCCGTGCAGGTCAATCTCGGCATGATCTCGCTCGCCGAGAACGAGGTCACCAAGCGCCTCGGTTCGTTCGCCGCGCTGTTCGCGGTGCCGACGATGATCGCCGGGATCTACGGGATGAATTTCCAGGAGATTCCCGAACTGCACTGGCAATACGGCTATCCAGCGTGCGTGGCCGTGATGGCATTGCTCGACGGGTTCCTGTACTGGCGTTTCAAGAAGGCCAACTGGCTGTGAATGCAGGCGGTCGCGCTGCACCGGTCGCGTGGCCGGCAACCGCACCGCCGCGCGGCGTCAGCGTCGGGTCAGGGCGAGCCTGACGCCGAGCCCGATGAAGCCGGCGCCGATCACGCGGTCGATCCAGCGGCGCACAACGGGTTGCGAGCGCACCGCACGCGCGGCCCGCGCGGCAAGCCATGCAACGACGCAGTCGTTGATGAGCCCAAGCGTGACGAATACCGCGCCCAGCACGAGAAAGGCGGCGGTCTTGTGCGCGCTGCCGGTGGCGACGAACTGCGGGAAAAACGCGATATAGAAGAGCAGCACTTTCGGGTTCGACGCATTTGTCACGAAGCCGCGAAAGAGCAGTGTGCGGGGCGAGCGTTGCAACGCGACCCGCGCCTCGACGCTGCCGGCGGAACCGGTGGAACCGGCGCCTGGCCACAGCATGCGCAGACCGAGCCACATCAGGTAACCCGCGCCGATCCACTTGATTGCATTGAACGCGCCGGGTGAGGCCGCGATGAGCGCGGTCAGGCCCACCGCGCACGCGACCGTATGCGCGCAGCCACCGAGCGAGACGCCCAGCGCCGAGAGAAGGCCGGCGCGCCGGCCCTGCGCGATGCTCTGGCCGGCCACATACGCGATGTCCGGACCGGGCGTCAGGTTGAGCGCGGTGACGGCAACAAGGAACAGCGGAAACTGGATGATCCCGAACATGATGCAGCCCGTCCCGGTCGGCAAGGAAGTAGCCCCGATCATAGCGAAGTCGCCCCTGGCCTGCAGGGCACGCCCGGGTCTGACGGAAGCACCGCGTTCTTCCCGCTTGCAGCGCGCGCAATAAAAGGCCAGCATAAGCGGCCCGTCGGCGTGCAACCGTGCACCGGATGGGATGACTTCAACGCCGGACCGAGCGAAAGACCTTGTCAGAACGTAGTCTTGTGGCACACCACACCGGCCGCACGGGTTGCATACGGCACACGCGCCGCGTGAAGAGGTGTGCGCTGCAGCACTGCCTGCCGTTGACATATCCGGCAGGCTACGTCGAGAATAGGCCCCGCAAACGTTTGCGCCCAATCAAAAATACGGCTCGCACGGAGCCAACAACTGGAGATCCGCATGAACCACCGCATTCGTCGCCGCGTCCTGGCGGCTACCGTCGTGCTCACCGCTGCCGCCGTTCTGCCGATGTCGAGCGCTTATGCGCAGGCTGCCCACAAGCCGAAGGTCGCGCTTGTCATGAAGTCCCTCGCCAACGAGTTCTTCCTCACCATGGAAACCGGCGCGAAGGATTACCAGAAACACAATCCGAACAACTTCGACCTGATCACGAACGGCATCAAGGACGAGACCGATACCGCGAACCAGATCCGTATCGTCGAGCAGATGATCGTATCGAAGGTGGACGCGATCGTGCTCGCGCCGGCTGATTCGAAGGCGCTCGTGCCAGTCGTGAAGAAGGCTGTCGACGCCGGCATCATTGTCGTGAACATCGACAACCGGCTCGATCAGGACGTGCTGAAGTCGAAGAACCTCAACGTGCCGTTCGTCGGCCCGGATAACCGCAAGGGCGCGCAGAAGGTCGGCGACTATCTCGCGAAGAAGCTGAAGGCCGGCGACGAAGTCGGGATCATCGAGGGCGTGTCGACGACCACCAACGCGCAGCAACGCACGGCGGGCTTCAAGGACGCGATGCAGACGGTCGGCGCGAAGGTCGTGTCCGTACAGTCGGGCGACTGGGAAATCGACAAGGGCAACGCGGTCGCCTCGGCGATGCTGAGCGAGCATCCCAACATCAAGGCGCTGCTGGCCGGCAACGACAACATGGCGATCGGCGCCGTGTCGGCGGTGCGTGCGGCGGGCAAGCAGGGCAAGGTCTACGTGGTCGGCTATGACGACATCAACGCGATCAAGCCGATGCTGAAGGACGGCCGCGTGCTTGCCACCGCCGACCAGTACGCGGCAAAGCAGGCCGTGTTCGGTATCGATACCGCGCTGAAGGCGCTCAGCGAGCACAAGAAGCAGTCGGAGCTGTCCGGCGTGGTTGAAACGCCAGTCGACCTCGTCACGAAGTAAAACGCTGCAAGGCGGCGACGGCGGCTGTCCACGATGGGCCGTGAGCAGACGCGCGCTTCCGCGCACGCCGGTTCGTCGCTTTTCAACGGACGCTCAAGAAAGGCGCGCCGCCGCCGTTATTGCACAGATAGACGTCATGGCGACAGCCTGCGGCCCCGCGCGTCCCCTTACATGCCGGAATCGGCGCCGTATGGTTAGATCGCGCGAGTGGGTCCGCGCCTGAAGCAGGGCTGAATCCGGCCAGCCCGTATGGCCGCAAGCCCGGCGACCATGACACAGGCAGTCGACCACTGGCTTTCGTTTCGCCGCGGGTATTGCGCGAAAGCCGGCGTGGACGCTGCAAGAACAGGATTGCGATGGATCTGACTGCTCACGAAGCACAGCCGGCCATTTTATCCGTCACCGGTATCGGCAAGACGTATGTCGAACCGGTGCTCGCCAACGTCGACCTCGACCTGCATGCAGGCGAGGTGCTGGCGCTCACCGGCGAGAACGGTGCAGGCAAGAGCACGCTGTCGAAAATCATCGGCGGACTGGTCGATCCGACGACCGGCACGATGCGCCTCGGCGGCAGCGCGTACGCGCCCGCCAGCCGGAGCGCGGCGGAAGCGCTTGGCGTACGGATGGTGATGCAGGAGCTGAACCTGCTGCCGACACTCTCGGTGGCGGAAAACCTGTTCCTGAACCATCTGCCGCAAAGCGGGCTGCTGCGCCTCGGCTGGATCGACCGCCGCAAACTGCGCGAAAACGCGCGCGGGGCGATGGCGCAGGTCGGGCTCGATGCGATCGACCCGGACACGCTCGTCGGCGAACTCGGCATCGGGCATCAGCAGATGGTCGAGATCGCGCGCAACCTGATCGGCGACTGCCGCGTGCTGATTCTCGACGAACCGACCGCGATGCTGACTTCACGCGAAGTCGACCTGCTGTTCGAGCAGATCGCACGGCTGAAGGCGCGTGGCGTGGCACTCGTCTACATCTCGCACCGGCTCGAGGAACTGGCTCGTGTTGCTGAGCGGGTCGCGATCCTGCGCGACGGCAAACTGGTGCATGTGGACCGGATGGCGAACCTGACGAGCGACCAGATCGTCACGCTGATGGTGGGCCGCGAGATCGGCGAGCGCATCGACCTCGGCGTGCGCAATATCGGCGCGCCGCTCCTTAAGGTGGAGGGCATCGGCCGCGGCGACGTCGTGCGCGACGTGTCGTTCGAGGTTCGCGCCGGCGAGATTTTCGGCGTGAGCGGGTTGATCGGCGCGGGCCGCACGGAACTGATGCGGCTGATTTACGGCGCCGACGTGAAGGATCGCGGCACGGTATCGCTCGCGCCAACGCCCGGCGCCGCGCCCGTGCCGCTGCGGATCGCGACGCCCGCCGACGCGGTGCGCGCAGGTATCGCGCTCATCACCGAGGACCGCAAGGGTGAAGGCCTGCTGCTGCCGCTGCCGATTGCCGCGAACGTGTCGCTTGGCAACGTCGGCAGCGTCGCGCGTCATGGCGTGGTCGACGCGAAACGCGAAAACGCGCTGGCGATGAAGCAGATCCAGGCGATGCGGATTCGCAGCGCCGGACCCGCGCAACCGGTTGGCGAGCTGTCGGGCGGCAACCAGCAGAAGGTGGTGATCGGCCGCTGGCTCGCGCGCGACTGCAAGGTGCTGCTGTTCGACGAACCGACGCGCGGTATCGATGTCGGCGCGAAGTTCGATATCTACGGCCTGATGGGCGCCCTCGCGCGCGAGGGCCGGGCGCTCGTCGTGGTGTCGAGCGACCTGCGCGAGCTGATGCTCATCTGCGACCGGATCGGCGTGATGTCGGCGGGCCGGATGACAGGCATTTTCAGCCGGGACGACTGGTCGCAGGACGCGCTGCTCGCAGCGGCGTTCGCCGGTTACCGGAGTCGCGAGGCGCTGCTCCACGCGCCCGAAACGAATGAAGCAGGGAGTGTGTGATGACAAACCTGACGAACCCGCCGCACGCCGCGCCGCCGGACGATCCATCGGCGCCGGTTCCGGCCGGCAGGCCAGCCGGGACGCGCCTTGGCGTTTCGAATTACCTGGGGCTGGCCGGCGCGCTGCTGGCGATGATCGCGCTGTTCTCGGTGCTGAGCGCGCATTTCCTGACGTACGAGACGTTCATCACGATCGCCAACCAGATTCCCGATCTCGTCGTGATGTCGGTCGGCATGACGTTCGTGCTGATCATCGCGGGCATCGACCTGTCGGTGGGCTCGGTGCTCGCGCTGGGCGCCTCGGTGGTGAGCGTCGCCGCATTGAAATGGGGCTGGGCAGCGTTTCCCGCCGCGCTGATCGGCCTCGCGGCCGCCGCGCTGACGGGCACGGTGACGGGCGCGGTCACGGTCGGCTGGCGGATTCCGTCGTTTATCGTCTCGCTGGGCGTGCTGGAAGCCGCGCGCGGCCTCGCGTACCAGATGACGAATTCGCGCACGGCCTACATCGGCGACGCCTTCGACTTTCTGTCGAATCCGATCGCCGTCGGCATCTCGCCGGCCTTCCTGATCGCGGTGGCGGTGATGATCGTCGCGCAGTTCGTGCTCACGCGCACCGTGTTCGGACGCTATCTGGTCGGCATCGGCACGAACGAGGAAGCGGTGCGGCTCGCGGGCGTCAATCCGCGACCCTACAAGATCATCGTGTTCGCGTTGATGGGCGCGCTGTCGGGGCTGGCGGCGCTGTTCCAGATTTCACGGCTCGAAGCGGCGGATCCGAACGCGGGCGTCGGGCTCGAACTGCAGGTGATCGCCGCCGTGGTGATCGGCGGGACGAGCCTGATGGGCGGGCGCGGTTCCGTGATCAGCACGTTTTTCGGTGTGTTGATCATCTCGGTGCTGGCGGCCGGGCTGGCGCAGATCGGCGCGAACGAGCCGACCAAGCGCATCATCACCGGGTCGGTGATCGTGGTCGCGGTCGTGCTCGATACGTATCGCAGCCGTCGCAAACGCAAGGCGTGACGCGAAGGCGCAGACGGGGCGAGTTGCAGGTGGGGTGGTAAAGGCAGTAGCAGTAGCAGTCGAAGCAAAATGAAACTGGGGCCAGTCATCGATTGAGAAAGCCGGCGCGCATGCGCGAACGCATTGCGTGACAGACCGGTCAGCAACAAGAACGAGCAGGAGAGGAACGGGTTATGGCGACGATCAAGGATGTGGCGGCCGTGGCCGGCGTGTCGTTTACGACGGTGTCGCATGTGGTCAACAATTCGCGGCCGGTGTCGGCCGACGTGCGCGCGAAGGTAGAGCGTGCGATCAGCCAGCTGCACTATGTGCCGTCGGCGGTTGCACGCTCGCTGAAGGCGCGCGCGACCGCGACAATCGGTCTCGTGGTGCCGAACAGCACGAATCCGTATTTCGCGGAGCTTGCGCGCGGCGTCGAGGACGGTTGCGCGCGCAACGGCTACTGCGTGTTCTTCTGCAATTCCGACGACGATCCCGCGAAGCAGCGCAACTACCTGCGCGTGCTGCAGGAAAAGCGGATCGACGGGTTGATCATCGCCTCTGCCGGCGACGACTCCGTGCTCGCGCAGAGTCTTGCCGACGCGCGTGAGCCGCTCGTGGTCGTCGATCGCAACATCGAAGGGCTCAACGCCGATCTGGTTCAGATCGACCATGAAAAGGGCGCCTATCTGGCGACGCGGCATCTGCTCGAACTGGGCCATGCACGGGTCGGCTGCATTACAGGCCCCGTCGCGACCGCGGTGAGCGCGATGCGCGTGCACGGCTTCATCCGCGCGATGACGGAGCGCGGCATCGAGATTCCATCGGGCGCGATCGTCGAAAGCGATTTTTCGGGGATGGGCGGGCATCGCGCAGCGAGCCAGCTGTTCAACACGGTGGCCCCAAGCGCGATTTTCGCGGGCAACGACATGATGGGTATCGGCGCGCTGCGCGCCGCGGCCGAGCGCGGTATCAGCGTGCCGCGCGACTGCTCGATCATCGGTTTCGACGATATCGAACTGGGACGCTTCACGTATCCGGCGCTTTCGACGGTCGGACAATCGGTGCGCGCGCTTGGCGACATGGCCGCGCAGACGCTGCTCGAACGCATCACGGGCGCCACCGACGCGCCGACCCGCCGGCGCGTCGTCGCGCCGCGGCTGATCATCCGCGAGTCGACTTCGGCGTTCATGAGCGCATCGCGCCGTCACGCCGCGGCCGGCAACCATACGGGCAACCTTTGAACACACGGGTTATCGCGCGGCGCCGCGATTCTGAACGACTGAAGGAGAGGGAAGTGGCAATAGCAGCAACGCGCGGCCGGGTTGCCGTGATGGGCAGCCTGAACATGGATCTCGTCGCGCGGGCGCCGCGTCTGCCGCGGCCGGGCGAGACACTCGCCGGACACGCCTTCGCGCAGGTCGCGGGCGGCAAGGGCGGCAATCAGGCCGTCGCCGCGGCGCGGCTCGGCGCGCAGGTCGCGATGATCGGCTGTGTCGGCGCCGACGCGAACGGCGCGCAGCTGCGCGCCGGCCTCGAAACCGAGGGCATCGACTGCGCGGCGCTCGAAACCAGCGACTCCACGTCCACCGGCGTCGCGCTCATCATCGTCGACGACGGCAGCCAGAACGCGATCGTGATCGTGGCCGGCAGCAACGGCGAAGTCACACCGGCAAGCATCACGCGCCACGAAGCGGCGCTGGCCGCCGCGGATGTCGTCGTATGCCAGCTGGAAACGCCACCTGAGACCGTCAAGGCAGCCCTTGCGACGGCGCGGCGCATGGGCAAGACCGTCATCCTGAATCCGGCGCCGGCTGTCGGACCATTGCCGTCCGACTGGTTTCAGCTCATCGATTACCTGATTCCGAACGAACTCGAAGCGACGACACTGACTGGCCTGCCGGCCAGCACGCCCGACGAGGCTGCCGTGGCCGCGGCGGCGCTGCGCCAGGCGGGCGCGCGCAACGTGCTCGTTACACTGGGTGCGCAGGGCGTCCACGTGGCGCTGGAAAACGGTGAATCCGCGTACTACGCCGCGCCGAAGGTGAACGCTGTCGATACGACAGCAGCAGGCGACACGTTCATCGGCGGCTTCGCGGCGCAACTCGCAGCCGGTGCGCCGGTCGACGCGGCGATCCGGTTCGCGCAGCGGGCCGCGGCGCTCTCGGTCACGCGTGAAGGCGCACAGCCTTCGATTCCATATCAGGCGGAAATGACGGGTTAACCAGTCTGACAGGCGGGAACCCGGATGACAGCTATTTGTAATTTATACCTCGATGCATCGCAGCATTAGTCAGACAATATAAAAACTTCAAGTCCTGTTCAGGGGTGCCGTAAACACGTCCAGAGCGACGGATCTACGCCGGAGCAAACGTGTGCGCGGCGAATCCAGGTGTCGCGCATGCCAGTTCTCATTCGATGGCATACGGGAAGAAGCATGTTGAACAAGGGCATCACCATCAAGGCGCGCATCGGTTTGACGATGGCGTTTCTCGCCGCGCTGTCGATCGCTATTGGCATACTCGGTCTTTCCGGCATGAGCGAGGCGAACGACGCCTATCGCAGCACGTTCACCGACCAGATGCCGAGCGCGAAGAATATCGGCACCGCTGAACTGTATGTCGCGCGCGAGCGTCTCGCGCTCGACCGCTCCGCCTTCCAGATCGGCACGCCGGACGCGCTCAAGACCCTCGAGCGCGCGCGTCTGATGCGCTCGATATCGAAAGACGCGTGGAAGAAATACATGGACCTGCCGCGTGGACCCGAGGAAGACCGCCTCGCCCAGGATGTCGTCGTCAAGCGCGCAGCCGAATATCAGGTCGCAGATGCGTTCGCCGCGGCGGTCACAGCCGGCGACCAGGCAAAGCTTCTCGATCTGGCCAAACAGCTGCAGGCTGCGCACGTCGAACTGTCGGCCGCCGATGAGACGCTCGGCAAGCTCCAGTTCAACCAGGCGAAGGACGGCTACGACGCCGCGCAGTCGAGCTTCGCGACGTTTCGCATCGTGACCGCGGTGGCGATTGTCGCCGGCTTGCTGGCAGCGTTCTTTTCGTACATTACGCTGCGCGGCGCCATTGCCCGCCCGCTTGGCGAAGCCATCGGACATTTCGACGCAATCGCCGCAGGCGACCTGCGGCGCCCGATTGTGGTGCGTTCACGCGATGAGATGGGCCAGCTGCTCGAAGGCGTCGGCCGGATGCAGCGCAGCCTGATCGAGACCGTGCGCTCGGTGCGCGCCGGCAGCGAATCGATCGCCACGGCGACGCGCCAGATCGCCGCCGGCAATATCGACCTGTCCTCGCGTACGGAAGAGCAGGCTTCGGCGCTGCAGGAAACGGCGGCGAGCATGGAAGAGCTCACGGGCACCGTCAAGCAGAACGCCGACAATGCCCGCCAGGCAAGCGCGCTGGCCGCCAACGCGTCGGAGATCGCGAACCGGGGTAATGCGGTGGTCGGGCAGGTCGTCGGCACGATGGGCGACATCAACCAGAGCTCGACGAAGATCGCCGACATCATCTCGATCATCGAAGGGATCGCGTTCCAGACCAACATCCTGGCGCTGAACGCGGCCGTCGAAGCGGCCCGCGCGGGCGAGGAAGGGCGCGGGTTCGCGGTCGTGGCAGGCGAGGTGCGCAGCCTTGCACAACGTTCGTCGGCGGCAGCCAGGGAAATCAAGGAGCTGATCGATACGTCGGTGGAACGCGTGCAGTCGGGCTCGGCGCTCGTGGACGAGGCGGGCCGCACGATGACCGAGATCATCGGTGCGGTGCAGCGTGTGACCGATATCATGGGCGAAATCGCCGCGGCCTCGGAAGAGCAGAGCAGCGGCATTGACCAGGTCGCGCGAGCCGTGACGCAGATGGACGAAGCGACCCAGCAGAACGCGGCGCTCGTCGAGGAAGCAGCGGCCGCAGCGCAGTCGCTGGAAGATCAGGCGGGCAGGCTGCGCACGGCCGTCTCCGTATTTCATCTGGAAGATGGCCCGGCAGGATCGGGCGTCGTGGCCGCGGCACGCAAGCCGGTGCATCGGGCGACGGCGGTGCCAGCCAGCAAAGTGGCCCGGGCGGCACCGGCGACGCCGGCGAGACCCGCCAGCGCCGCACCGGCGCTGGCCGCGGCACCGCGTGCCGCGGCCATGGCCGTAGCAGTAGCGGGCAGCGACAAGGACTGGGAAACCTTCTGAAGAACACGGCGCTGCCGCAGCGTGGCGGCGGCGCATGCAGGTCCCCTCGAAAGACCGTGGTTGCTGGTTTGTGCCGGCCATCACGGTCTTTTTTTCGCCATTCAGAATAATGAGGTGACCCAGGATCGACGCGCTTCCGGTACATTGTCGGGCGCGAAGGTTGCTCTCGCGGCATGAATGGGTGGGCCCGTCCAGGGCATCATGCCACTGCAACGCAGTGAACACGTCGTCAATCACAATCAAGCGCGATAGCGTGCCTGGAAGGGACCTACATGACGCAATACGACCTCGCCACACGCCTCGTGAAAGCGCGCCAGCAGCATCGCCCGGTCGAAGGGCTGTCACTGGACAGCCTGCCACCCGATGCGGCCAGCGCCTACGCGATCCAGCAGGCCGTCATCGCTGGACTGGGCACCACCACGGGCGGCTGGAAAATCGGCGCGAAGAGCCCCGGCGCGGCCGCCTCGGGCGCCCCGATTCCAGCGCCCTGCGTCATCGCCTCGCCCGCGAGCGTCGCCCACAGCGGGTTCTTTCGCGTGTTGCTGGAACTGGAGATCGCCTTTCGCTTCACCGAACCGATCGAGCCACGCAACGTCGCCTATGCGCGCGACGAGGTGCTCGCGCGTGTCGGTACCGTGCTGCCCGCCATCGAGATCGTCGACAGCCGCTTTGCGGACTGGCCCGAGGTCGCACCGCTCGCGCAACTGGCCGATGCGCAGAACAACGGCGCGCTCATTACCGGTCAGTCCGTGCCTTACGCGGGCGTTGCGCGCACGTTCGACTTCGTTTCGCCCGAACTGGATCTGACCTTCAACGGTGCGTCGCTCGTACCCGGGTCGACCGGTAATCCGGCCGGCGATCCGCGCGAACTGCTCGTCTGGTTCGTTAACCATTGCGCTGCCATGGGTATCGCAATCGAGCCTGAGTGGACCATCACCACCGGCACGTACGTCGGCGCCCACCGCATCGAACAGCCGGGCACCGTGCATGGGCGCATTTACGGCCTCGGTGAAGTGGATATCGTCCTGACATAAGGGCCCTCAAGCGGGCCTTATAGGTGCCTTGAACGTGCCTTGAATCCGGGGTGCCAGGATCCGCCCCGTCTCGCGACGCGCTGCAATGCGCGCTCGCGCACCTTCTCTCTGTTACACACTCCGTCATGCGAAAAAGTAACAGGCACTGCATCCAGTTGCAGCGCGTGCCTGTAGCTGCCGTAAACCTGTTTATGTGCACCATTCACCCCGATCGCGCGTTGAGGGAAAGAAGCAGTGCCGGAGGCACGGATCGGTGAAGCGCGGACACGATGCGTCGCGGGTGAATGTGGTTGCGCGCACATGAGTCGCATGCGTAATGTGCGTGTGCAGACATTAGCGTCATCGCGTGCTTGCGATTGTGCGGCCGAAGAACGTTTATGCTGTATCGACAGCACGAATGTCAGCGATAGCGCCGTATTCGAATGCTGCGTTGGGGGTCGCAGGACCGTTGTGTGTGACGGAAGATTGTAGGTGACCCGAAATGGCTTTTCCAGGGGACGAATGTAACGACGCCGTTGCGGGCCGATTTTCGCAACGTAGTTCGTGAAAAAAAATTTAAAAGGGTTTAGGATGAATTCGAGCGATGTTGTTTCCGATTAGCGCGCCGCGCACGACATCGGTCTAGACTTCGGCGAGGAGGTAGCATGGATATCTACGGCAGTTTCGCGACCCGCTTCGAGAAAACCCGGGAGGATGAACTCTCGCTCGAGGAGTATCTCGCGCTCTGCAAAGACAATCCCGCCGCGTACGCCACTGCGGGCGAACGCATGTTGACAGCTATCGGGGAACCCGAACAGATCGACACCCGTAACGATCCGCGTACGTCGCGTATCTTCGCGAACAAGGTGATCAAGGTATACCCCGCGTTCCGTGAGTTCTACGGAATGGAAGAAGTGATCGAGCAGGTGGTCGCGTATTTCCGGCACTCGGCTCAGGGGCTCGAGGAAAAGAAGCAGATCCTGTATCTGCTTGGGCCGGTCGGCGGCGGCAAGTCGTCGATTGCGGAACGTCTGAAACAACTGGCCGAACGTGTGCCGTTCTATGCGATCAAGGGGTCGCCCGTGAACGAATCGCCGCTCGGGCTTTTCGATTACGACGAGGACGGTCCGATCCTCGAAGAACAGTACGGTATTCCACGCCGCTACCTCAAAACCATTCTCAGTCCGTGGGCCGTCAAACGCCTTCACGAATATAACGGCGACATCCGCAAGTTCCGCGTTGTGCGTCGCTTCCCGTCGATTCTCCGGCAGATCGGTATTGCCAAAACCGAACCGGGCGACGAAAACAATCAGGACATTTCCTCGCTCGTCGGCAAGGTCGACATTCGCAAGCTCGAACAGTACGCACAGGACGACGCTGACGCATACAGCTATTCCGGTGGCCTGTGTCTCGCGAACCAGGGCCTGCTCGAATTCGTCGAAATGTTCAAGGCACCGATCAAGGTGCTGCACCCGCTGCTCACTGCAACGCAGGAAGGCAACTTCAAGGGCACGGAAGGCTTCGGCGCGATCCCGTTCGACGGCATCATCCTCGCCCACTCGAACGAGTCGGAATGGAAGGCGTTCCGCAACAACCGCAACAACGAAGCGCTGCTCGATCGTATCTTCGTCGTGAAGGTGCCGTACTGCCTGCGCTACGGCGAAGAAATGAAGATCTACGAAAAGTTGATCCGCAATTCGTCGCTGTCGAACGCGGTATGCGCACCGGGCACGTTGAAGATGATGTCGCAGTTCTCGGTGCTGACGCGTCTGCACGAACCGGAGAACTCGAGCCTCTTTTCGAAGATGCAGGTGTACGACGGCGAAAATCTGAAGGACACCGATCCGAAAGCCAAATCGTTCCAGGAGTATCGAGATTTCGCCGGCGTCGACGAAGGCATGACGGGTGTGTCGACCCGTTTCGCGTTCAAGATTCTCTCGCGCGTGTTCAACTTCGATTCGACGGAAATCGCGGCGAATCCGGTGCATCTGATGTACGTGCTGGAACAGCAGATCGAACGCGAGCAGTTCCCGCCGGAAACGGAGCAGAAGTATCTGTCGTTCGTGAAGGACGTGCTGGCCTCGCGCTACGCGGAGTTTATCGGCAAGGAAATCCAGACCGCTTATCTGGAGTCGTATTCCGAGTACGGGCAGAACATCTTCGATCGCTATGTGACGTATGCGGACTTCTGGATCCAGGATCAGGAGTTCCGCGATCACGATACCGGCGAGAGCTTCGACCGTGCCGCGCTCAACGCCGAACTGGAGAAGATCGAAAAGCCCGCGGGTATCAGCAACCCGAAGGACTTTCGCAACGAGATCGTCAATTTCGTGCTGCGCGCGCGTGCTGCGAATGCCGGGAAAAATCCGGCCTGGATCAGCTACGAGAAACTGCGTGTCGTGATCGAAAAGAAGATGTTCTCGAACACGGAAGAACTTTTGCCGGTCATCTCGTTCAATGCGAAGGGATCGGCGGAGGAACAGCGCAAGCACGAGGACTTCGTCAACCGGATGGTCGCGAAGGGATACACACCGAAGCAGGTGCGGCTCCTGTGCGACTGGTATCTGCGCGTACGCAAGTCGTCATGACACACAAGGCGTACGGCCTGCGTCGCGCAACGGCGCGGGCACCTTGCGAGGCGCAAGCCGCATGGACATGAGGTTGCATGCGCAACTTGCGTCTCGCGCTCCAGAAATTCGAGCGGGAGACCGGGTGTGCTTCATCAAATCATCGACCGCAGGCTGGCAGGCAAGAACAAGAGCATTGCAAATCGCGAACGCTTTCTGCGTCGCGTAAAGAACTATATTCGTCGCGCCGTATCGGAAGCGGTTCGCGACCGTAGCATCAAGGACATCCAGAACACGCAGAGCATCACGATTCCGCGCAAGGACATCGCGGAACCTTCGTTCCGGCACGGCCCGGGCGGCAAGCGTGAAATGGTGCATCCCGGCAACGCCGACTATATCCGCGGCGACAGGATTCCGCGTCCCGGCGGCGGAGGCGGTGGTGGCGGCGGAAACAGCGCAAGCAACGAAGGCGAAGGGCAGGACGACTTCGTATTCGAACTGAGCCGCGAAGAATTCATGCAGTATTTCTTCGACGATCTCGAACTGCCGCGTCTTGTGAAGACGCATCTGCTCGCTGTGCCGACGTGGAAAAGTATCCGCGCAGGCTGGGCGGCCGAAGGCACGCCGAACAACATCGACGTCGTACGTTCGCTGCGCAGCGCGCTTGGCCGCCGCATCGCGCTCGGTGCGCCGCTCGTCAACGAACTGCACGAACTCGAAAAGCAGCTCGAAGAGATGAAGGCCGATCCGGCTGACCGTCGCGACGAGATCAAGGTGCTCGAAGAGGAAATCCATCATCTGCGCGGCCGCATCTGGCGCATTCCGTTTATCGATCCGTTCGACCTGCGTTACGTGAACCGCGTGAAGCAGCCGGAGCCGTCGAGCCAGGCGGTGATGTTCTGTCTGATGGATGTCTCCGGTTCGATGGACGAGCAGCGCAAGGATCTGGCCAAGCGCTTTTTCATCCTGTTGTATCTCTTTCTCAAGCGTAACTACGAGCGGATTGAAGTGGTGTTCATCCGTCATCACACGCGTGCCGAGGAAGTCGACGAAGACACGTTTTTCCATTCGACGGAGAGCGGCGGCACGGTGGTGTCGAGCGCGCTCGAACTGATGACGAAGGTGATGGAGGACCGCTATTCGCCGAGTGAATGGAATATTTACGGCGCCCAGGCATCGGACGGCGACAATTGGACTGACGATTCGCCGAAGTGCCGCAAGATGCTGGCAGATGACATTCTGACCAAGGTGCGCTATTTTGCATATATTCAGGTCACGCCTGAAGAGCAGAACCTGTGGCTCGAATATGCGCAACTCGCGCTGAGCGCGCCGCAGATGGCCATGAAGAAAGTGGAAACGGCAGCGGATATCTACCCGGTTTTCCGGGAACTGTTCGAAAAGCAGGTGGCGTCCTCATGACAACACGACATCTGCACAATGAAGCGCGCGGCTACAAGCCAGAGCGCGGCAAGAGCGCGAAGGAGAGGGATTCCGGTAGCGCTGGCCCCGCCGGGGCAGCAGCAGCACCTGGGCAAACCGCGGTGCCCGTGGAAGGGCAAAGGGAAGTCCGTATGAACGTTGCCGATAGACGGCCTCTGCCGTGCCCGTCCGACTGGACCTTCGAGCTCATCGAAGAATACGATACGCACATTTCCCATGTTGCGGAGCAGTATGGGCTCGACACGTATCCCATCCAGCTCGAACTCATCAGTTCCGAACAGATGATGGACGCGTATGCGTCCGTCGGCATGCCGGTCAATTACCGGCACTGGTCGTTCGGCAAGCATTATCTTTCCACTGAAAAGAGCTACCGTCGCGGGCAGATGGGGCTTGCGTACGAAATCGTCATCAATTCGAATCCGTGCATCGCGTATCTGATGGAAGAGAACACGATGACGATGCAGGCGCTCGTCATCGCGCACGCGGCGTATGGGCACAACTCGTTTTTCAAGGGCAACTATCTGTTCCGGCTCTGGACGGATGCCCACGCGATCATCGACTACCTCGTCTACGCAAAAAACTACATCGCGGAATGTGAGGAACGCTTCGGTCTCGATCGCGTGGAAGAGCTGCTCGATTCGTGCCATGCATTGATGAATTATGGCGTGGACCGTTACAAGCGTCCGCAGAAGCTGTCGCTATCGAAGGAATCGGCGGCACGGCGCGAGCGCGAGGCGTACCTGCAATCGCAGGTGAATGAATTGTGGCGCACGTTGCCTTCGAAGAAGGAAGCATTGCCAGAGGAGACGGAAGATCGTTATCCGCCTGAGCCGCAGGAAAATCTGCTGTATTTCGCGGAAAAGAATTCGCCTTTGCTTGAGCCGTGGGAGCGGGAAGTAATCCGGATCGTCCGCAAGGTGGGGCAGTATTTTTATCCGCAGCGGCAGACGCAGGTCATGAACGAAGGATGGGCGACATTCTGGCATTACACGTTGCTCAACACGCTCTATAACCAGGGCAAGCTGGAAGACGGCTTCATGATGGAGTTTCTCCATTCGCACAGCAACGTTGTGTACCAGCCTCCGGTGACGAAGCCGTATTACAGCGGCATCAATCCGTATGCACTGGGTTTTTCGATGATGAGCGACATACGGCGCATCTGCGAATCGCCTACTGACGAAGACAGGCAATGGTTCCCTGAACTGGCCGGCAGTCCGTGGCTGGAAGCGCTGCATTACGCGATGCGCAATTTCAAGGATGAGAGTTTTGTGGCGCAGTATCTTTCGCCGCATCTGATTCGGGAGATGCGGCTGTTTTCAGTGCTCGATGACGATATGCGGGATGCGCTTGAGGTTTCCGCGATTCATGATGAGAGCGGGTATCAGTATGTGAGGCAGGCGTTGTCGCGGCAGTACGATATGCATCATCGTGAGCCGAATATTCAGGTGTGGTCGGTGAATACGCGTGGCGACCGGAGTTTGACCCTTCGGCATTTCATGAGCGATAACCGGCATCTCTCTGGTGACAGTGAAGAGGTTTTGAAGCATATGGCTCGCCTCTGGCAGTTTGACGTTTTTCTCGAAAGCGTTGATGAGAGTGGGACAGTAAGGAAGCGGTATGAATGTCGGTATGTGGCGCCCTTGATCAGGGCTTGATGTTCTGTATTTTTTGGCCTTTCCTTGTGTTCGTGTCGGTCTATTAGTGTTGCCCCTGTGCGGGGTGGCACTTACTTTTCTTTGCCCCCCAAGGGGACTTCCTTCGGGGCGTCTTCCAAAGAAAGGTAAGCAAAAGAAAGGCGCTTCGAAAGGCCCCCGTTTCCCGGTGCGTCATTGCCCGGGAATGGCAACCCATGAAGTGTCTCCTTCACAAGTCAACTCCCATTGGTCCCCGCGCGGGACCGTCCCTCGCACAGCACCTCCCGTGACAAAGCAGTCATTCACCCGGCTCCGCACTGCGTGCGTCGCCGACCGGTGACTCGGGATTGCGCGTGCGTTCCTTCCGCGAATCCCGCATGACGGGCACGGACAACTCCAGTAGACCAGCGTGTTTCGTTCGGCCGGTCTCATTTTGTGAACCCGTCCGCGTGCGCGAAGCGGGGAGGATGAGCGCCTTGTCACGGGTGCTGAAGGCGCGCGGGACGAAATCGCGCGGGGACCGATGCGGCCTGAAGTGCGAGGGCGACACTTCATGGGTTGCCATTCCCGGGGGATGACGCACCTGGAAACAGTAGCGCTTTCGAAGCGCCTTTCTTTTGCTTACCTTTCTTTGGAAGACGCCCCGAAGGAAGTCCCCTTGGAAGACAAAGAAAAGTAAGTGCCGCCCCGCACAGGGGCAACACCAATAGACCGACACGAATTCAAGGAAAGGCCCAAAAAATACCAGCAAAAAGCCAACAAACCCCTTAACCAAAACCTTACATCCGGTAAAATTCCGGCCGCAAGCCAAACAAAAAAACAGTACCAGACCAGAAAAACCAAAAAACAGAGAAAGGAAAAACAAACCCGATGACCGACCTCTCCGTCCTCCAGCCTCACGACACCCGTCGCCGCATCTTCGCCATCGTCGGCGCCTCCTCGGGCAATCTCGTCGAATGGTTCGACTTCTACGTGTACTCGTTCTGCGCCCTGTACTTCGCGCCCGCGTTCTTCCCAAGTGGCAACACAACAACCCAGTTGCTCAATACCGCCGGTGTCTTCGCGGCAGGCTTCCTGATGCGCCCAATCGGCGGCTGGTTCTTTGGCCGTCTCGCCGACAAGAAAGGCCGTCGCACCGCGATGATGGTCTCCGTGTTCATGATGTGCGGCGGCTCGCTGGTGATCGCCGTGCTGCCAACCTATGCGCAGATCGGCGCGCTCGCACCCGCGCTTCTGCTCGTCGCGCGCCTGTTCCAGGGGCTGTCGGTCGGCGGCGAATACGGCACGAGCGCGACCTACATGAGTGAAGTCGCGCTCAAGGGTCGTCGCGGCTTCTTCGCGTCGTTCCAGTACGTCACGCTGATCGGCGGACAGCTCTGTGCGCTGCTGGTGCTCGTGGTCCTGCAACAGACCCTCTCCACCGCGGAACTGAAGGCGTGGGGCTGGCGTATTCCGTTCGTCATCGGCGCGCTCGCCGCACTCGTCGCGCTCTATCTGCGTAAATCACTCGACGAAACCACGACGGCCGAAATGCGTCATCGCAAGGAAGCGGGCACGCTGCGGGGGCTGTGGGCGCACAAGGGCGCGTTTGCGACGGTGCTCGGCTTCACGGCCGGCGGCTCGCTGATTTTCTACACGTTCACCACCTACATGCAGAAGTACCTCGTCAACACAGCAGGCATGAACGCAAAGACGGCCAGCAGCGTGATGACGGGTGCGCTCTTCGTCTACATGATCATGCAGCCGCTCTTCGGCGCATTGTCGGACCGCATCGGCCGTCGCACGTCGATGATCCTGTTCGGCCTTTTCGCCACCATCGGCACGGTGCCGCTGCTGCATACGCTGAAGGACATCACGAATCCGTACGCGGCATTCGGCCTGATCGTGCTGGCGCTCGCTATCGTGAGCTTCTATACGTCGATCAGCGGTCTGATCAAGGCTGAAATGTTCCCGCCTGAAGTGCGCGCCCTGGGCGTCGGACTCTCGTATGCGCTCGCCAACGCGATCTTCGGCGGCTCGGCGGAATACGTCGCGCTGTGGCTCAAGCGGGCCGGCAGCGAACCGATGTTCTACTGGTACGTCACGGCACTTTGCGCGATCGCGGGCCTCGTGTCGTTACGCATGCGCGACCCGGGCAAGGAAGGGTATCTGCGTAACGAACCGTAAGCGACACACGCTTCGCGGCGCGTCAGAACGGCGGCTCCGGTATTTCCGGTGCCGCCGTTTTTACTGGCGGAACGCAACAGTTTTTCCAGACGAGCGTTGCGCTTATCGTTCCAGCAGATAAACGTATCGGATTTGCTTCGTTGCTCACGATGGACCACACCCGTAGATTGACGGTTTGAAAGAGCGCCTTTCGACGCTAGCCCATCCGACGATCTGATGAAGAGTTTTGCGTGACACTTGCTACTTCCGACCATCAACCGCCTCACGGAGCCGTTCATCGCTCCGTGCATCAGGACCCTTATCGATCCGGTATCGAAGCCGATATCCAGTCATCCGGATCCGTGCCATCGCAGCGCATCGAAATCCGCGCATTCGATGCGCCAGCCGGCGCCGAGGTGCTCGGTCTCGACCTGAGCCTGCCGCTCGGCGTGGACGATTTCGCGCGCATTCATCGCGCGCATCTCGATCATCATGTGCTGGTGTTCCGCGATCAACGCATTACGCCCGATCAGCACATTGCGTTCAGCCGCCGCTTCGGCCCGCTGCAGATTCATGTGCTGCACCAGTTCCAGCTGGCCGGTTATCCCGAAGTGCTGGTGGTATCGAACATCGTCGAGGACGGCAAGCCAGTCGGGCTCGGGGATGCCGGCCATTTCTGGCATTCCGACCTGTCGTACAAGGAAAACCCCAGCCTCGGCTCGCTGCTGCATGCGCAGGAATTGCCGTCCGAAGGCGGCGACACGCTCTTTGCCAACATGCATCTCGCGTGGGACACGCTGCCCGCCCATCTGCGCAACGCGGTCGAAGGGCGGCTCGCGCAGCACACCTATCTCGCGAAATACGCGGAACTGCAGCAGCGCAGCCCGTGGCGTCCGGATCTTTCGGCGCAACAGATCGCGCAGGTAAAACCCGTCCTGCAGCCGGTGGTGCGCACGCATCCCGAAACGGGCCGCAAGGCGCTCTTTGTCAGCGAACATTTCACCACGCACATCGCGGGCCTGCCCGACGACGAAAGCCGGGAACTGCTTGACGCACTCTTCGCGCATAGCGTGCGGCCGGAGCATCTATATCGCCACGTCTGGGCGGAACACGATCTGGTGTTCTGGGACAACCGCTCGCTGATGCATCTTGCCGCCGGCACCCCCAACCATCTGCGCCGCAAGATGTATCGCACGACCATCGAAGGCGATGTGCCGTTCTAACGGCGTTCACGCGCGCCCTGACGCGCCGCTCCACGCACCCTGAGGTTTCCCATGCATTCAATTCGTCCGGCCGCTCCCCGGCCGTTTAAACGCGCGCGCTTCGTGCGCCGGTTCGCCGCCGCGTTCCTGGCGCTCGTGGTTTCCGCCGCAGGCTTTGGCGTGGCCGTTCCGGCACATGCCGAAGGCCAGATCCGTATCGCTGAACAGTTCGGCATTGTCTATTTGCTGCTGAACGTCGCGCGTGACCAGCAACTGATCGAGAAAGAAGGGCGCAAGGCCGGCATCGACATCAAGGTCGACTGGATACAGCTTTCCGGCGGCTCCGCGGTCAACGACGCGCTGCTGTCCGGTTCGGTCGATATCGCGGGTGCTGGGGTCGGTCCGTTGCTGACGATCTGGGACCGTACGCATGGCCGCCAGAACGTGAAGGGCGTCGCGTCGCTCGGCAATTTCCCTTATTACCTCGTGTCGAACAATCCGAACGTGAAGACAATCGCGGACTTCACGGAGAAGGATCGCATCGCGTTGCCGGCGGTATCGGTCTCCGTGCAATCACGGATGTTGCAGTTCGCCGCCGCGCAGCGCTGGGGCGAAAAGGATTTCAACCGGCTCGACAGACTGACGCAGACGGTGCCGCATCCGGATGCGACAGCCGCGATCATCGCGGGTGGAACGGAAATCACCGGGCACTTTGGCAATCCGCCGTTCCAGGAGCAGGAACTGGCCAGCAATCCGAAAGCGCACATCGTTCTCAATTCGTACGACGTGCTGGGCGGCCCGAGCTCGGCCACCGTACTTTATACGACGGAAAAATTCCGCAACGACAATCCGAAGACGTATCGCGCATTCGTCGACGCACTCGTCGACGCCGCGCGTTACGTGAGTGCCAATCCCGAGGCGGCCGCCGATACCTATATCCGCGTGAATCATTCGAAGATCGATCGCGCGCTGCTGTTGTCGATCATCCGCGATCCGCAGGTGCAGTTCAAGGTCGCGCCGCAGAACACGCTAGCGCTCGCGCAGTTCATGTATCGCGTCGGCGCGATCCGCAATGAGCCCAGGTCATGGAAGGATTATTTCTTCGACGACCCGGCCACAGCGGGTGGAAGCTGATTCGCGCGCTGGCGGACGTCATCGCAGTGAAATCGATGCTTATGCGTCAGGCTGTATTGAATATGCGCAATCGTTGGTTGGTCAGCGGGCGTGTGAACCGTATCGTGCTGGTTTGCACTTGCGGTATCCAGTCGTGAACGCCATGACGCCCGAACCATTCGATACAGCTTTTGCGCAAGGAGCCGAGTGATGGTAGCCAATCCTTCTACGCTTTTCCCGGATGCGGCCGGCGAGGCCGCCGCCGTATCACAGCCCGGACATAGCGAGCGGCTGCTCGCCGTGGATAGCGTCAACCTCGAATACCACACCCGCGAACGCATCGTGCGTGCGACGCACAACGTGAGTTTCGACGTCTACGGCGCCGACCGTTTCGTGCTGCTCGGGCCTTCCGGTTGCGGAAAATCGACGTTGCTCAAGGCGGTAGCGGGATTCATCGCGCCGCGTTCGGGCTCGATTTCACTTGATGGCAAACCGGTGCGCGGGCCAGGCGCGGATCGCATCGTCGTGTTTCAGGAGTTTGACCAGCTGCCACCATGGAAGACGGTGCTGCAAAACGTGATGTTTCCGCTGCGTACCGCAAAGAAGCTCGGACGCGCGGAAGCGAAAGAACGAGCGTTGCACTATCTGGAGAAGGTGGGCCTTGCTGCATTTGTCGACGCTTACCCGCATACGTTATCCGGCGGCATGAAACAGCGTGTCGCGATAGCGCGTGCGCTCGCGATGGAGCCGCGCGTGCTGCTGATGGACGAACCGTTCGCCGCGCTCGATGCACTCACGCGACGCAAGATGCAGGAAGAACTGCTGCGCCTGTGGGAAGAGACGCGTTTTACATTGCTGTTCGTCACGCATTCGATCGAGGAGGCGCTCGTGGTCGGCAACCGGATCCTGCTGCTTTCTCCGCATCCGGGGCGCGTTCGCGCGGAACTCAACAGCCATCAATACTCGCACGACAGCTTCGGGCGTATCGATTTTCAGCGCAGCGTGGCGCACATTCATCGCCTGCTGTTCGAAGAGACGGAGCCTGTCCAATGAGCACGCCCACTTCCAGTACGTCGTGGTTGCCGCCTGTGCGGCCTGAGTACGAGCGCTCGCCGGAGTTGCCGGGCGACGTCGTCGCCGAAGCGCCGTTGCCGGTGGCGCGGCGTTTGATGGCGCAATCGTGGTTGCGCAAGACGCTGATCGCGCTGGTGCTGCTCGCGGCGTGGGAGCTCGCGGCGCGCGTGCTGAATAACGATCTGCTGCTGCCGGGGTTTGGCGCGACGTTGAATGCGTTCGTTCAGGGCGTCCTGTCGGGCGAGCTGTTGCAGAAGACGGCGGTGTCGCTGTCGGTTCTGCTGCGCGGCTATCTGCTGGGTGTGCTGTTCGCGTTTCTGCTGACGTCGCTGGCGGTGTCGACGCGCATTGGCCGTGACCTGCTTTCGATGCTCACCGCGATGTTCAACCCGTTGCCGTCTATCGCGCTGCTGCCGCTTGCGCTGCTGTGGTTTGGGCTTGGCACGGGCAGCCTGCTGTTCGTGCTCGTACACGCAGTACTGTGGCCGCTCGCGCTCAATACGTATTCAGGTTTTCAGGCCGTGCCTGAAACGCTGCGCATGACTGGACGCAATTATGGATTGAGCGGTTTGCGCCACGTGACGCTGATTCTCGTGCCGGCGGCTTTGCCGTCGATTCTTGCCGGTCTGCGTGTGGGCTGGGCCTTTGCGTGGCGCACGCTGATCGCCGCGGAACTCGTATTCGGTGCCAGCAGCGGCAATGGCGGCCTCGGCTGGTACATCTTCCAGAACCGCAACGAACTCTATACCGACCGCGTGTTCGCCGGACTCGCCGCGGTGATTGCGATTGGTCTCCTCGTCGAGCATCTTGTATTCGACACGCTGGAGCGCGTGACGGTGCGTCGTTGGGGTGTGCAGCATTGATCGGTGTGAGCGCGGTACGTTAGCCACCGCGCGTGCGCAGCGCTGATTGACGGATCAACGCGCTTTGAGCGTAAGCATCGAACGCGAAATCATCATGAGGTGATAGTAAAGCCGCATGCTGAAGCCGTAGTTATAGGCGAACAGGTTCTTTACCGCGATACGCAGCCCCTTGACCGGATCGTGGTTGCGAGAATAGACCGAAACGACGATCGGTACGATACGTCGCAATGCGAGCTTGCGCGCCGGTTCAAGCTGACGGTCAAGGCGAAGCTTTTCGATGAACGCATAGGCGGAAACCGAAGCCGCGTTTGTCGAACGTCTGGTCGTCGTCGAAATCGAGACGTCGGTCTTGCGATAGAACGACACGTATTCGTTGAGGTAATACACCTGCTTCGCAGCAAGGCAGAGTTCGACGCCAAATACATAGTCGCAGCACATCCCGTACCGCTCCTTGTAGCTGATGCGGCGCACGAGATCGGCATCCGCCATCCAGCCATTGTTCGGGAACATCTGGATGAGGCCCGTGCGCCCCGGTTGCCGCTGCAATCCTTCAGCGCCTTTCGTGCGGTAAAAATCGGCGTTCAGGCGGTCGCTGGCGTCGCGATCGACATGACCCGCCTGATCGACCTCGTACTGGTTCGCGAACGCCACGTCGAGATCCGGATGGCGCTGCCAGAGCGAAACCAGACGCTCGATGCCATCGACGGCAAGATAGTCATCGTCGTGAATCAGCAGAATCTTGCTGCCGCCCGCTCGCGCAAAAAGACTCGACACATTGCGCGCCTGTCCAAGCGAGGGTGTATTCCTCACGTAACGGATGCGTGGTTCGTGCTGATAGCGCGTCGCGATCATCCTTTGCGTGCGGTCGTCTTTTGAATCGTCGCCTATCAGGATCTCGATGTTTGTGTGAGTCTGCGCGAGGCACGACTCGATGCACTCGACAATGAGATCCGGACGGTTGCAGGTCGGCAGACAAATGGAGACCTTCGTTTGCGTCGTCATCTGGTTCGCCCTGGTTCGTGAGCCTGTGTTCGTGAGGGTCAATACAGCCCGCTCCCATGACGAACTGCTCGCCATGCGACACCAGGGTAGCCCAAAAAAAGTCGAAAAAAATCCTCAATAAATCGGCCAAAAACCCCGGATTCGCTGCAATCGCCCGGCCCAGGTGCACGCGCGGCACCGTACCTGCTGACCGGTCATGCGGGCGGGGGGCTGACCTTGTGGCTTGAGACAAGCTGGTTTTATTCATGCTGGCGCCCCGGAGACGCCTGTGAAACAGGCAATAACACCACTCGCCGGGTCGATCCTGTTTCAACTTCGAGTGAACACGTACATGACGTAACGGCATTAATCAAATGACATTCATGCGCTGGATGAAGCGGGATATCGTGACCAGAATGCTTTCCTGTGCGGCGTGGGTCGCAATTCACTGGAGAGAGCAATGTTCGCGATTACCGGAATCACAGGGCAGGTTGGAGGGGTTGTGGCACGGCAACTGCTGGCGCAGCAGCATGACGTTCGCGCGGTAGTACGTGACGCGACAAAGGGCGCTGCCTGGGCCGGGGCAGGTTGTGAAGTGGTGCTCGCCGGCATGGATGACGCGCAGGCTTTGGCCCGCGCGTTCGCTGGCTCGGAAGGTGTGTTTGTTCTGTTGCCGCCGAATTTCGATCCGTCACCAGGCTTTCCGGAATCGCGCCGGATTATCGCGGCTTTGCGGCAGGCACTGGAAGCCGCGCAGCCACGGAAGGTCGTGTGCCTGTCGACGATCGGTGCTCAGGCAGAAGAGATCAACTTGTTGCAGCAACTGCAGATCATGGAACAGGAACTCGGCACGCTGTCGATGCCCGTCGCGTTTTTGCGGGCCGCGTGGTTCATCGAAAACGCGGTGTGGGATGTCGAGCCTGCCAGCACGACCGGCATCATGCCGAGCTTTCTGCAGCCGCTGGAGCGCGCTGTGCCTATGGTCGCAACCGCTGATGTCGGTCGCGTCGCGGCTCGATTGCTGGGCGAAACATGGGCGGGGCGTCGTGTGGTGGAGCTCGAAGGTCCGCGCCGGGTGAGCCCTGATGACCTTGCCGCCGCGTTCGGTCATCTGCTGGACCGGGATGTGCGGGCGCAACCCGTGCCGCGCGATACGTGGGAGTCGCTGTTTCGCGCGCAAGGCATGCGGAATCCGGTACCGCGCATGCGGATGCTCGACGGCTTCAACGAAGGCTGGATCAGGTTCGAGGTGTCGGAGGCCGAAACGGTGAAAGGTGTCGTGACAGTCGAAACGGTGTTGCGCGGCCTGATCGGGCGGGCGGCCTGAAACCGTTCATCTGTGGCGACATGGACCGGAACGGGCGGCCTGGAGTCGTTTTTTCGTGGTCGTATATCGATGGAATCGGGCAATATGGTGCGTAAAACCCGGCAGGTGCAATCGGGAATGGCAACGTGATTGCAGGAGAAATCGTGCACACAGCGCAATACCGCTTTTCGACGACATGGCGAATCGAAGCGCCGTTGCCTGCGGTCTGGGCTGTGGTTCGCGATGCGTCGCGCTGGCCGCGGTGGTGGAAGAACGTCGAACGCGTGGTCGAAATCGCGCCGGGAACGGGCGAGGGCATCGGCGCCGTTCATCGCTATACGTGGAAAGGCGCGTTGCCGTACCGGATCGTCTTCGACATGCACGTGACGCACGTCGATCCGCTGGTCGCGCTCGAAGGCGAGGCGACCGGCGACGTGCGGGGCACCGGCCGGTGGCAGTTTGC
Organism: Paraburkholderia gardini; assembly: GCF_907164575.1. Taxonomy (GTDB): domain Bacteria; phylum Pseudomonadota; class Gammaproteobacteria; order Burkholderiales; family Burkholderiaceae; genus Paraburkholderia; species Paraburkholderia gardini. Next base: position 49,853 of record NZ_CAJQYY010000006.1, on the reverse strand, counting down.
AAACGATGGCGACGCAACCATCGTGCGTTACGACTGGCAGATCCATACGAGCCGGTCGTGGATGAATCTGCTCGCGCCCATCGCACGTCCGGTCTTTCGCTGGAATCACGATGCGGTGATGCGCGAGGGCGGTGAATCGCTTGCACGTCTTCTGCACGCGCGGCTACTCAGTATCGAGCAGACGTAAAGCGTCGGCCCAGAGCTACGGGTTCATGCCATTTGCTGTATGTTCAGGACGTCAGAACCGTTTGTTCAAGGTCGCGCGTAACCCTTTTGTGGCGGCCGCCGCGGGTCTGACCAACAAACCGTTACTTAATAAACCTTGCTTTGAAAGCCTTCACAGCGTACTGTGAGGGCCGAAGTTCAAGAAGATCGATTGCTGATCATCAATGTGTCGCCTCTTCAGCGGTATTCGTTGTCCTCTCACTCCTTGATCCTTCTCAGCCGCTCCTTAACAGGGCGGATTATTTATTTTTTTCGCAAGGTGGGTTATGGAAACCGGTACCGTCAAGTGGTTCAACGACAGCAAAGGCTTTGGCTTCATTACGCCGGACGCAGGTGGTGAAGATCTTTTCGCGCACTTCTCGGAAGTGAAAGGCGATGGCTTCAAGACCCTGGCTGAAAACCAGAAGGTCAGCTACGAAACGAAGCGCGGCCCGAAGGGCATGCAGGCAGCGAATATCACGCCGCTTTAAGTCGCTGTTTCGGGCGCGTCAAGGCCTGAACGACCCCGCAACAGTGGGCCTCAAGGGCACACGGCTGATCGGGGTATAACGGCAACCTTTAAGGTCGCCGTCTGCTGCCGCTCCTTATCGGAGCGGCAGTTTCGTTTGCGCAACCGTTTCGTGCGTTTCCGTTCGCTCCGTTTGATTGATAGACTGATGTCCCGAGGCACACAACAAGACCCGGACACAGGAGACTTCAACAATGAAAATCGCTTTCAAGGATTTCGAGCGGCAGGTCATGCAGCGTCACCTCATCAAGGGACACGTCTACGAAAACGCGGCGGCGCTCGTTGAACGCGCAAACGCATGGATTGCCGAAGAAAGCATCGATGTCGTGAACGTAGAAAGTCTGTCGACGTTCGGCAGCGGTGACGACACGAGCGTCAGCCACTGGTATTCGGGCATCCGGATCTGGTATCGCATACCCTGAAGTGTTTTTCACGCCAGACCGAAATGAAGGTGCCGAGGCGAATCCCACGTCACGTGCGACGGGCGCGCGGCCATGCGCGCTCAAGCCGACAGCTTCGCCGTGTTTGCCGTGCCAACCTTGAATTCCGATAACGTGCCTCGCACGCGCGTCACCTGTTCTTCGAGCGACTGGGCTGCGGCCGCCGCCTGTTCGACGAGCGCGGCATTTTGCTGCGTGACCTGATCCATCTGCGTGACGGCCGCTGCGACCTGTTCAATTCCCCGGCTCTGTTCTTCCGATGCGCTCGCAATTTCCGCCACGATGGCCGAGACCTGTCCGATCGCGGTCTTGACCTGCTCCACCGTCGAGCCGACATGCGCCGCCTGCGATGATCCCTCGCGCACCATTGCAACCGACGAGCCGATGAGCGCCTTGATTTCCTTTGCCGCCGTTGAAGAGCGTTGCGCGAGATTGCGCACCTCGCTTGCGACGACCGCGAAGCCGCGCCCGTGATCGCCGGCTCTCGCGGCTTCCACTGCGGCGTTGAGCGCGAGAATGTTCGTCTGGAACGCAATGCCTTCGATAAGACCGGTGATCTCGGAGATTTTGGTCGATCCCTGGTTGATCTGCTCGATGGTGTGCATCATCGCCTGAACTGCGTCGTGACCGTCGTCCGCCATCCCGGACGCGCGGCTCGCGAGGTTGTTTGCCTGACGTGCGTTGTCGGTGTTGTGCCTGACCGTCTCCGTGAGTTCGACCATGCTCGCAGCGGTCTCCTCAAGCGACGCCGCCTGTTCCTCGGTGCGGGCTGAAAGATCCATATTGCCCGCCGCGATCTGCTGCGTGGCCGTACTGACCGAATCGGTCGCGGCCTGGACGGTCAGCACGGTTTCCTCGACGCGGTTCATGAACCGGTCGAACCATACGGCGCCGCGCCCGAACTCATCCATGCGGCGCGCGGCGGATCGCCTCGACAGATCCAGTGTCTGCGACAGGTACTGGAACGAACGCGATTGCCTGCCCAGACCGTCGACCACGATGGCTTGCAGATGCACAAAGCCAAACGCGAGTATCGCAATCGTCCCGCCTGTGGCAACAGGTAGTAGCCAGAGCAGGGCGTGTGTGGACACGCCGGCAAACGAATGCGAATCGCGCAGCGCGACCGTCGCCACCACACCGATGCCCAGTGTGAGCAGCGCTGGGATGCCAAGGGCCATCGCCAGGCGAAACTTGATGGTTGGAACAAACTTGTGCATCGGGTCTCCAATGGGCTGCGTTCCAGGGCAACCGTCTGTCTCGCAGATTGCCGTCGAACGACACCTGTATGGCCGTTTTGATGAAACTGTACGTCGGCGTCATGCCCGTCGAGACGCAAGCGCCTTCGAGCGGGCATCACGATTCAAGGAACGGTTAGAACGCGAATCCGAGGCTGCCGTTGCTTCTGAAGCTGTTCAGGAACTGGAAGCGGGCCGTGGACACTTCGGACTGCGCCTGAAGCGGCGTCGCGAGCCCCATGACCTTGCCGCCCGCACCCGTGTACGCGGGCCAGTCCGGCAGACCGTTGCCGTTCGGATTGCCGGTCTTCGCGAAGTTCGTCCAGTACGACGACATCGCATCCGCGACCGCGGCGTCAGTCGCATCAGGCGCGCCGTGGCCGTTTGCCACGAGATTCTGGAAGACGTACGGCACTTCCGACACGTGGATGGGCAGCGGATTGTAGGCGGACGTCTGGCTGAAGTAGTACGAGTAGACAGGCGACTTGCCGGTTTTCAGCTGCAGATTGGCCATCTCCCACGTTTGCGACGCGATGATCAGATCGCCCGCAAGCGTGACTTCCGACTGCTGTGCCGCGGCGTCGGTGGTTGCCGGGTAGAACTGCAGGAACGTATTGATGTTCGCGGAGCCAAACGCGGCAGTAGCCGCCGTGACGAAGTGATCTTTCGTGTCGGCGGAAATGCCTGCCGTTGCGGCGAAAATCGTGCCTTCGTCCGCATTTTGTCCTTCGAGCAGCGGTACGTCGTTTTGCTGGCCGGCGGCAAATCGCGAGTAAGGATCGGTTGTGAGCACATAACCGTCGACGCTCGGGTTACAGGCCGGTTCCGTCGGGTCGGTCATCAGCTGCGAAGCCGGCAAGGCACGAAGATCGGCCAGCGTTTTGGCGCCCATCGTCACGCCCAGTTGCGCGCCGATCTGCGACACGGCAGCATGCGATCGCATCACGCCCTGCGGTGTTTCCCAGAAGGCTCCGCTTTCGGCGATCGCCTTGTTGAAGGTGCCCGCGGCGAGTGGCGACGCCAGAAGCATCCCGACCGCATGCGCCCCGGCCGATTCGCCGAACACGGTAATGTTGTTCGGGTCGCCACCGAACGCCGCGATGTTTGTCTTTACCCAATGCAGCGCGGCGATCTGGTCGAGCAGGCCATACATCCCGGACGACTTGCCACCCGATTCGGCGTCGAGATCCTGGCGCGCAAGAAAACCGAACACGCCGAGCCGGTAGTTAAGCGATACGACGACCACCCCTTTCTTCGCGAGGTTGCCGCCTTCCCAGCGCGGATCTCCCGATGTGCCGAACTGGAAGCCGCCGCCATGCAGCCACACCATCACAGGGCGTTTTTCAGTGGTTGATTTCGCGCCGGTCCACACGTTGAGGAACAGGCAGTCTTCGCTTGCCTTGCTGTTGTCGACGGGGCCGAATGCGGTGCCTTGCCAGCATGTGTTGCCGTATTGCGTGGCCGCCTTGCTGCCGGTCCACTTGACGGGCGGTTGAGGCGCCTGCCAGCGCAACGCGCCGACGGGCGCCGCTGCGTATGGGATGCCCTTGAAGCTGATAATGCCGGACGAGTCAGCAGGATTGCCGGTGACAAGACCGGTCTCGACCTGGGCCTGACTGTTTGCCAGCACAGCGGATTGCGCGGGGTTGCCATTGGAGCCGCCACAGGCGGTCAGTATCGCGGTCACGCACGCTAGCGTCGTCGCGCGCAGCAGCGCCTCTTTTTTAATCACGGTTTTGTCTCCTTCATTATTTTTGAATCGTCACGCTGTCCGCATGAGACTGAGCAAGCCTTTTCCGCGAGACATCGCAGGCGGCCCCGGACGTTTGAAATTAATATTTGTCGTCTTTTGTGCTTTAAAAAATAAATCGGATGACGAACTAATGTTCATCCGGTTCGATATAAAAGTCGTTGGTGGAGTGTTCGATTGCCCGCCACTGCGCCTCTTTTTTCAGACGTGTTGCGAAGGTAGCCGCGTCTGGCCCATAAATCCATACAATCGAATTCATATCCAGTATGAAACTGGCGCATAGAGGAGGGGCAACGCGGTGGGATGTATCGGGGTGCGGCGCCGGTGCGCAGGGCCAGCGCGCGTTACGTCGCGACGCGCGTGCGGTGCGCATCAAGGCCAGCTAAAGGGACAGGCTCAGGGAAAATCCGTAGGCCCGCCAGGGAGCTGCCGTGCTTCGGCCAAGCGTAGACGTCAAGCCCAGCAGGAATACGTCCGTCAACACCGTGCGGCGTGCGCGCCACGATCAGGGCACAGTTCGCAAGCGCACCCGCGCTGTCGTTGATATCATCTCGCTCGCTGCGGCAGCGGCGTCAGCCCGTCGCTATCATTGGATCAAAAAGAGAAGCCGGAACAACGATGCGTTTGCGGAAAATTGAGTATGCGTTTCTGGCGGTGGCGGTGATTTCCGTTGTGGGATTCGGGAACTGGCTTCAGCGGGAAATGGACCGGGCGGCGCGCTCGCGCAATCAACGCGTCGCGAGCGACATGACGGACTCGCGCAATCACTGCGGCGATGCGCTCAACCGTCGTTCGGCACAGCAGGACACGATCTGGTGCGGCGCTGTCGCGCGTGACCTGACGAAACTGACTCGCCAGGTCGCGCAGCTTCAACCACGCGTAGTCGACGCGCCCTTGCGGCGTGTCAGCACGCGCTGACCCACAGCAGACGCCCAAGGCACGCGCGCGCCTGCACCAGCTGTGCTTAAGAGCGGGCCCAGCCGGTGAACGTGTTCATACGGTCACGACGATCTTGCCGAACTGACCGTTCGTTTCCAGATAGCGGTGAACCTCCACGATGTCATCGAAACTGAACGTGCGGTCGATGACAGGTTTGAGCGCGCCGGCCTCAAGCCCCTTCAGAACGAACTCGACCGCAGCGCCGCGACGTGTCGCGTCGCCGCTTGTCAGCCAGATGTTGTGCGCCTTCACGGTGATCACTTTAGCGATCATGTCCAGCACCGGCAGCGGCGTTACACCCTCGTCGAGCGCCCCGTAGATGAACGCGATTCCCCCGAACGACAGAGCCGCAATCAGCTTCGCGAAGTTCGCGCCCCCGACTGGATCGAACGCCACGCGCGCACCTTTGCCTTCGGTGATCCGCATGACTTCCTTGACGAGATCGACCTCGTCGGTGGCGATTACGTGCGCGGCGCCCGCATCGAGCAGCGGCTGGCGCTTGGCGGAGGTCCGCGTCAGCGCAACGGGCGTTGCGCCGGCGTAGCGGGCGATCTGTATCGCGGCCAGCCCGACGCTGCTGGATGCAGCCGGAATGAGCACGACGTCGCCTCTGGTGATTTTGGCGTCTTCGATCAGCGCGCCATATGCGGTCACGAACATCATCCACACAGAAGCGGCCTCGTCGAACGAAAGCGACTCCGGATGCTTCACGACCGCATGGCCCGGCGCGATGATCACTTCGCCATAGGTGAAGTACTGGTTCATCGAGAACGACGGAATTACGTTGACCTTGTCGCCAACTGCCAGACCTTTGACATCCGCACCGAGCGCGTCGACGATACCGGCCGCCTCGTAGCCGAGCCCCGCGGGAAACTCGACCGGCTCGATATAGACGTCGGTGCGCCACATCGATTCGGCGCGGTTGATACCAATTGCCTTGACTTTGATGCGAACTTCGTTCGGGCCAGGGGCGGGGACGTCGGTCTCGACGAATTCGAGGACTTCCGGACCGCCTGCTTTTGCAAACCTGATCGTGCGTGACATGTGAACCTCTTGAACGGGATGGTTGAAACCGGGTTCACCTCGGCTTATGCAGCCGCGGTGGCCTCGACAGCCTGATAAGGCGGGAAATCCGAGTAATGCTTCTCGTCGCCGCCCCAGAACGCCGCGCGGACATAAGGTGTCAGCGGCAGCTTGTGCTCCAGACGATACGGCAAATCTGGATTCGACGTGAAGTGACGACCGAACGCGACGAGATCGGCATCGCCCGACGCGACGATCGCTTCGGCGCTTTCGCCGTCAAAGCCGCCTGCCGCAATGATGGGACCGTGGAAATGCGGGCGCAGATAGCGCGTAGCAACTGGCGGATGATCTTCGTGAAGCGTGTCGTCGCCCTTGATACGCGGTTCGATTACGTGCAGGTAGGCGATCTTGTATTCGTCGAGCACGCGGGCGACATGGCTGAACGTCGTTTCCGGATCGCTGTCGGCAATGCCGCCCCATTCGCCTGACGGCGAGATGCGCACGCCCACGCGGTCCGCGCCCCACACCGGGATGAGCGCTTCGACGGCTTCGCGCAGGAAGCGCACGCGGTTTTCGATCGGGCCGCCGTACGCGTCCGTGCGCCTGTTCGTGCCGTCCTGGATGAACTGGTCGACGAGATAGCCGTTGGCGCCGTGAAGCTCGACGCCGTCGAAGCCTGCATCGAGCGCGCGCTGCGCCGCGACGCGGAATTCCTCGATGACGCCGGGGATTTCCCCGATATCGAGCGCGCGGTGCGGCGACGCGGGCACGAAGCCGTCCTTCGTCAGCGCCACGCCTTCGAATGGCACCACCGAAGGCGCGACCGGATCGACACCGCCCGTCATTTCGACGTGGCTTTGCCGGCCGCCGTGGATGAGTTGCATGAATACGCGGCCACCCTTTGCGTGAACGGCGTTCGCAATGGCCTTCCAGCCTTCCGTCTGGCCGTCGTGATAGAAGCTTGCCGCGCCGAGATAGGAGCGCGCGGGAATCGAAATGCTGACGCCTTCGATGATTTCGAGGCCACCTTCCGAAGCGCGCTGGCCATAGAAGTCGGCCATCATCGGGCTGGGAATGTCCCCGGGCTGGATGGTGCGAAGGCGAGTCATCGGCGCCAGCACGACGCGATGTGAGAGGGTGTACGGGCCGAGCTTCGTTGATGTGAACAGATGAGCCATGATCTTTCCTTAAGCGGTCAGGGTGAGGCAGTGCGGTGAGGGATTGCGTCGCGATATGCGCCTGGCGCTCGCAGCTGGATTGCACCGTATCTTTGTGACAATTTATAAATATGGATGACTAACTATTTCGAATTCAGATGCGACCATGACATCCATATACTGCCGATCAGTTCAGAGCCTTGATCCGCCGTCCACGCTCAATGTATCGCCGGTAACCCAGCGTGCCGCGTCGGACGCGAGAAAGACGACCGCGCCGGCAATATCGTCGGGCTGCGCGACGCGCTTCAACGCCTGCATGCCGAGAGCGGCTTCGCGGCCCGCCTCTGTCTTCGTGAAACTCGACATGTCGGTGTCGACGACGCCCGGTGCGACGGCGTTCACGCGGATGCCGCGCGCACCGAGTGCGGTAGCGAAATGCCGGACCAGCGTGTCGATTGCACCCTTGGTGGCGGCGTAGGCGGGCAGGGTGCCCAGCGAGGCACGGGCCGCCAGCGAAGAGAGCATCACCACGCTGCTGCCCTTGCACATCACCGGCAACAGCTGTTGTACGAGAAAGAAGGGCGCACGTACGTTCACGGCAAAGAGATTGTCGAAGTCTTCCACGGTCGTGTCCTCGATGCTCGCCGCTTTCGAAATGCCGGCGTTCGCCACGAGGATGTCAAGGCGATGTCCGACCACGGCGCGCACACGTTGTGCAAGAGAGTGTGGACCATCCGCGGCACGCAGATCAGCCGCGATTTTCTGGGCGTTGCCACCCGCCGCGCGGATTTCGGCGACCACCGCGTCTGCCGCCTTTTCTCCGCTGCTGTAATGAACGAGGACCTGGGCGCCAGCCTTTGCGAGTGCGAGTGCGCTGGCGCGGCCGATGCCGCGTGATGCGCCCGTGACAAGGGCGGTCTTTCCGGTGAGGTTGCTCATGACAAGACTCCTGAGTATGGGTTCAGCACAGGCTTAAGCGCGTTCGTTGCCTTCGTCCAGAAACTGGCTGGCGTGAGTCACGAAACGCTCCGGATACTGGTAAAGCGAGCCATGATTCGCGTCGGGGTAGATGATCAGTTGCGCATCAGGGATGTGCTGTTGAAGAATCCACGAGTTGATCGAATAGATGATCACGTCGTTGTCGCCGTTGACGACGAGCGTCGGTTGCGTGAGTGCGTTCAGATAGTCGTACGGGTTTTCGCGCGAAGCGCCCCATTTGCCGAGCGCGGCGAGTTGTGCCGGCGCGACCTTTTCATTGGCTTCAGGGTCGCGGCCTTCAGTGCGCTGGCGGAAACGCTGGAGGAACTGACGTCCGGCTGCCTGACTCGCCGCCGAAGGCGAGAAGTGCACACGCAGCCACAGCTGATCCGGTTCCTCATATGTCGCGCCGAAAATGTCCTGCGCTTCGGGTGTAAGCGAACTCATACCTTCGCCGCTACGCGGGCCCGTACCGACGAGAATCAGGCGGCGTACGAGTTGCGGTTCGGCGAGCGCGAGTTCCTGGGCGATCAGGCCGCCCATCGAAAAACCGAGCACGTCTACCTTCGTGAGGTCAAGGGCCTTGATGAACGCCGCAGCGTTGGCCGCCATTTCCTCGATCGACTCCGGCACCTCGCCCGACGAGCTGGAAATGCCCGCGTTATTGAACAGGATCACTTCGCGGCTTTGCGCAAGACCGTCGGTCACGGCCGGATCCCAGTGATCCATCGTGCCGGTGAAGTGGATGTTGAACACGAGCGGCACGCCGCCCGTTTTGCCGAACCGGCGAAAGGCGAAGCGAGTGCCGTTTGCTTCAACGTATTGCGTCGGTGCGTTCTGATGGGTATGGCGGGTCATGGCGAAACTCCTGTAAGGTCAGTGGACAGCCCGGCTGTCGCTTCCCGATTCCTGCGATATAGATGAAAGGCATGAAGCAGGTCGACGATCGGGTTGCCGGGCCTTCGCCGCTGGGTCCTCGTTGTGTCGCTGCCTGAACGGTAATTTAGTGGAGGCTTGCGGAAAACAAAAAGACTTTGTAGGCTGACTGGCATGCCTTTGAGGTATGGCTAACTGAAGAGAGACCATGGAGCTTCGACATCTGCGGTACTTTGTGGCGGTCGCTGAGGCCGGCAGCCTGACGGTGGCGGCCGAGCGCCGGCTCCATACCTCGCAGCCATCGCTTAGCCGCCAGATTCGCGATCTGGAGGACGAGGTGGGGGCCGAGCTGTTCAACCGCAGCGCGCGTGGGGTTGAACTGACTGCGGCGGGCAAGGCGTTTCTCGATCACGCCCGACTCGCGCTCACGCAGGTCGACGCCGCGACCGAGGCAGCGCGCCGCGCGGCGCAACCCGCAAGGCAGGTGTTTGCGCTCGGTTTTCTGACCGGGCAGGAAATGACGTGGCTGCCGCGTGCCATGCAGGTGCTGCGTGACGAACTGCCGAACATCGAGGTCACGGTCTCGAGCCACTATTCACCGGATCTCGCCGATGCGCTCGCGCGCGGCAAGCTCGATCTCGCGTTTCTGCGTGCCGAACCGGGATTCGATCTCGACTATCGCGTGGTCAACCGGGAGAAGCTGCTCGCGCTCATGCCGAGTGATCATCCGTTGACGGCCAAAGCGGCAATCAGCCCGCGGGATTTCGTGGGTGAACCCTTCATCATGGCGTCGAACAAGGCGAGCGTGCTGCACGACGTGATCGAAAAGTATCTGCAGCAAAGCGGCGTGGAAGTCGCAGCGGAACACGGTGTCGACAATCTCGCGATGGCGATGTCGCTCGTCGCTTCCACGCGGGGCCTCGCGTTGATGCCCGAGTACGCGAACAATCTGCTGCCGTGGTCGGTCGTCAGCCGGCCGCTCGAAGGAGATGCGCCCACGGTCGATCTGGTGATCGGCTACAGCAGGGCGAATACGTCCGCCGTGCTGAAGCTCTTTCTTTCACGCGCCGGGGAACTGGTCGCCTGGTAAGCGGATGCAGTGTCGCCTGCAAGCAGGTCGATCGTTCGAAGAAAACGAGTTGCTGGAGCACGGTGTGAACATGCGCGACGACTGGCGCTGGCGCGGACTCGATTCAAGGCTTGTTGTTGAGCCAGTTTTTCGACTGGCATGGCTCATGCGACCAGTGGCGATTTGCTCGCCTTTATCCTGGGTCGACTCCAGGCAGCGTAACGCGAGGCGTTATCGGGCACCGGTAAAAATCGACATTCCCGCATCGCCAGGCGAACCCGATCCTGGCGCGGCGTCCTGTTTACGGACTGCGAAAAAATCGACGTCTACACCGAGTTGCTGGACATGTTTAAGCCAGTCCGGCATATCGCCCTCACCGTTCCACTCGTTGCCTTTGTGATCACGGTAACGGGGCGTCAACGGTTTATCCGCTTCGATGGCGGCGGCAAGATTCTCGGTGCTTATTCCATATTCGTCCATGCGCCGGCGAATCCAGACGATCAGGCGATCGCGGGCTTCTCCGTCAAAATTGCGATGCGGTATTTGTGGAGCGGATGGCGGGTTCACCACGTGGCTTTGTTTCTGTAAAAACATGGTTATCTCAAACGTAATGCAAGGGGCCGGCTCGCAAGGCAGCAACTCGGGGAATAACCCGATTCATTGCGCCAGTCGTGCTGGCCGGGGGGGAAAGGAAATATTCTGGAATGCAGAAAATAGGGGAATCAAGCTATGACCGTCGCAAACACATGACGTCATACCAGCAGCATACGCTATATTCGTCGCCGACAGATTGGTGAGCTGATTGCGACCCGTCTGGCTGGCTTCCTCCGGAAGATGCGCAACGGGCATTCAAAAAGAAAAATCGCGACAGTATCGCCAAATGCGCCCAGACTGGGCGACATGGTGGTCGCTTTCGCGACCGGCGAATCAGGAGAAACATATTGGCAAAGAGCACGATGCGCGGCAATCGCGAGGCTAAAAAGCCTAAACAACCCAAAAAGGTGATCGCTCCTGCGGCAGGCGTGTCCCCGGCGAGTGCGCCGAAGGCCGTCGCGGCCAGCGCCCCGGCCAGAAAAAAATAGCAGGCACCCGGGGCACGGATTCGTGGCCTTTCTGTTTCACCCTTTCCGGATGTTGAGCCGGGAACTTCATCTTTAAGGACAGGGATGCGCAAGTGCCCCTCTGTCTCTCATTCAGAGCCGCATCGGTCCGATGCGAAGTCCATCCGACTTTTCGTGCATCGCTAAACGGCCGCTAACGGTTTGCGTGTGACGGTCGACTGACCCATTCCCTTTGCCCGCATGGTTCCTGCGGAATGTTTCGATTCGCCGGTAATCCGCGGCTGCGTCAGTGGCCGCGTCGCGTCATGGCTGACCACGTCGGCAGAGGCCGCACGTGGCCGCTTGTTCGTCCTGACGGGTTTGCGTGCTCTTTCCGCATCCGTCGGACCCACCACGGCCGGCAGGCGTCCACACGCGCGACACGCGTAATCCGGCCGCCCTCGAAGGAAGAACCGATCATGTCCCAGTTCGATGAACAGTGCGCCGATGCAACGACGGCGTCCGATGCAAGCATCGCGAACATCGCGCGTCGCCGCGACCAGTCCGGTCTGCCGATGGCACAGACGTCGCAGGAAACGCATCTGTGAACGCGATTCTTCACTATGTCACGCGACGTCGCTTCGTGTCGCCGCCGTGGACCGACACCGCACCGGTGCGAGAGGAACTGTTTGGCGTCGAACGGCTCGAGCAACACGCGCAGAGCCTCGCTGCCGCGCAGCCGGTGACGAAGACGCCGCCCGTCGTGCTATCGCTGCACACGCGGCTTGACGACAACGCCGCCGTCCTGCTCGCGGCCTACCGGGCGAGCGCCTGGGAACTGGAGAGCGGCCGGGGCGTCGTGCCAGCGGCCGAATGGCTGCTCGACAACTATCACCTCGTCGAGGAACAGATCCGCGAAATCCGCGACGACCTGCCGCACGGCTACTACCGGCAATTGCCCAAGCTCGCCGCTGGCCCGTTCGCCGGCTATCCGCGCGTATTCGGCCTCGCATGGGCGTTCGTCGCGCATACCGACAGCCACTTCGATCCGCAGATCCTGCGGCGTTTCATCGATGCGTATCAACGGGTTCAGCCACTGACGATCGGTGAACTGTGGGCGGTCGCGATCACGCTGCGCATCGTCCTGATCGAAAACCTGCGACGTCTTACCGACCAGATCACCGCGGGGCGCGGCGCACGCGCGGACGCCGATGCGCTCACCGACCGTCTGCTCGAATCGGGCAGCGCGCGCTCGGCACTCGAAGCGGATATCTCGACGCGTTCGTCGGACCTGCTCTCGGAACTGTTCGCCGCACAACTGGCTAAACGGCTGCGCGATCAGGATCCGCGAACCACACCCGCGCTGGGCTGGCTGGAAGAGCGGCTCAGGCTCCAGGGCGCCAGCGTCGACGAAGTCGTGCAGCACGCGCAGCAGCGGCAGGGCGCGTCGAACGTCACCGTGCGCAACGTGATCACCAGCATGCGGCTGATTTCCGACATCGACTGGGCGGAACTGTTCGAGAGCATGAGTCTCGTCGACGCCCGGCTGCGTGCGGGCAGCGCCTTTGGTGCGATGGATTTTCCGACCCGCAATCTGTACCGCAGCGCGATCGAGCAGCTGGCGCGCGGCTCGCACTTTACCGAACTCGAAGTCGCCGATCTCGCGCTTCGCTCGGCGCAGGCGGCGGCCGGAGAAACAGGCGATGCCGCGCACGCGGAGCGAACCAGCGACCCCGGCTACCACCTGATCGCGGAGGGCCGCCGCGTGCTTGAACAGACGATCGGGTTCCATCCACCGTCACGTTTGCGGATCACGCGATTCAACCTCCACCTCGGCATCAGCGGCTACGTCGGCGAGATTCTCGCGCTCGCCACGACGATGCTGGCGCTGGCGTTGTGGCTGCTCTGGTCGCTGGCGCCACGCGGTCTCGACGCCAGTGTGTTCGTGCTGTTTGCCGTGTGCGGATTCCTGCCCGCCACCGAGGTCGCGACCGCGCTCATCAACCGGACGATCGCGTGGACTTTCGGCGCGATCACGTTGCCGGGTCTCGAACTGACGGCGGGGGTGCCGTCGTCGCTGCGCACGCTGGTCGCCGTGCCGACGCTCCTGACGAGCGAAGCCGACCTGCGCGAGCAGATCGAACGTCTCGAGGTGCATCACCTCGCGGGTGCGGGTGGTGACCTGTCGTTCGCGCTTCTGGCGGACGGCCTCGATGCAGATCAGGAGGTGGTGGCCGGCGACGCGCATCTGCTCGCCGTCGCCGCCGATGCCATCGAGGCGTTGAACCGCCGGTACGAGCCAGGTCCCGGCGGTAGCCGCTTCCTGCTGCTACACCGTCGACGCGTCTTCAACGCGAGCGAGAACAAATGGATGGGCTGGGAGCGCAAGCGCGGCAAGCTGCACGAACTGAACCGTTTGCTGCGCGGCGCGACCGACACAACCTTCCTGTCGATCGCCGGGCGAGCACCGCACGTGCCGTCCGACGTGCGTTATGTGATCACGCTGGATGCCGATACGCGTTTGCCGCGAGACGCGGCGTTGCGGTTGATCGGCAAGATGGCGCATCCGTTGAACCGGCCGAAATTCAGCGACGTCGAACAACGCGTCGTCGATGGATACGCAATTCTCCAGCCGCGTGTCACACCTTCGCTGCCCGTTGGCCAGGAGGGTTCGCTGTATCAGCGCGTCTTCTCCGGTCCGGGCGGAATGGACCCGTATGCTGCGGCCGTGTCCGACGTCTATCAGGATCTGTTCGGCGAAGGTTCGTTTACCGGCAAGGGCATCTACGACGTCGATGCATTCGAAGCGGCTTTGCATGGCCGCGTGCCGGAAAATGCGTTGCTCAGTCACGATCTGTTCGAAGGGATTTTTGCGCGCGCCGGTCTGGCATCGGATGTCGAAGTGGTCGAGGAAGTGCCGTCACGTTATGACGTGACGGTCAGGCGGCAGCATCGCTGGACGCGTGGCGACTGGCAATTGCTGCCATGGATCGTCGGGCATCGCGGTCGCGACCGGCACGCGATGCCGTCGATTGGTCGCTTCAAGATGCTCGACAATTTGCGGCGTTCCCTGCTCGCACCGTCGATGGTCGCCGCATTCGGTCTGTGCTGGCTGATGCCGATCCGCGCCGGGATTGCGGGCGGCTTGCTGGTGTCAGGCGCGCTGGCGATTCCCGCCTTCCTGCCGACGCTGTTCGCGATCGTGCCGCGGCGCACCGGCATCCGTCTGCGCAATCACATCGGTGTGCTGGCCGCCGATGTGCGGCTCGCCGCGCTGCAAATCTTCCTGTCGGTCGCATTCCTTGCCGATCACGCATGGCACATGGGCGATGCGATTGTCCGGTCGCTGACACGGTTGTTCGTGACGCACCGCCGTCTGCTTGAATGGACGACGGCTGCGCAGTCGAAGGGGAGTCCGCGGCTCGACCTGCAAGGTTTTTATCGGCAAATGGCGGGCGGCACCATGCTCGGACTGGCGCTGCCGGTTAGCGCGATCGCGTTCGCACCGTCGCATTGGCCGCTCGCGCTGCCGTTTGCGTTGTTATGGCTTGCCGCGCCGGCGCTCGCGTTGTGGGCGAGCCGCTCACCGGACGTCGCGCGGCGCTTCGCCATGTCGGACCCGGACGCGCGCGACCTGCGCCTGATCGCGCGGCGCACGTGGCGCTTCTTCGAGACCTTCGTCACGCCAGCGGAAAACATGCTGCCGCCCGACAATTTCCAGGAAGACCCGAAGCCTGTCGTCGCGCATCGGACTTCACCGACCAATCTCGGTCTTTATCTTCTGTCGGCGGTCGCCGCGCGCGATTTCGGCTGGACCGGCACGACGGAAACCGTCGAGCGCCTCGAAGCGGCGTTCGCGTCGATGCAGAAACTCCCGCGTTTCAAGGGACATTTCTATAACTGGTACGGGACACTGGATCTCAAGGCGTTGGCGCCGGCTTATGTTTCGTCGGTGGATAGCGGCAATCTGGCGGGGCATCTGATCGTCGTCGCAAACGCCTGCGAAGAATGGCTGCATGCGTCGCTCGCACCGGCTGCGCGACGAGGGATGATGGATAACCTGCAACTCGCGCGTGAAGCCGTCGATGCGCTACCCGCCGCAAGCGGCACGCGTGGCAGGCAGATTGCCGCGATCTTCGACGAGATCGAAGCGCAATTGCAAGGGCCGCAAACGCTCGAAGCCCTGTCGCCATCGCTGGCCCGTTTAACGGAAAAAGCCGCGAAAGCAACGCGCGAAATCGTGCCGGCCAGCGGCGACGACAGTTCGGCCGACCTGATGTTCTGGATCGATGCGTCAGGCAAGAGCGTCGTCGAGCATGGCCGCGACCGGCAACAACTCGCCGACGCGCCGGATCGCCTGCGGGAACGTTTGAAGTCGCTCGCCGACACCTCGCGCGCGATGGCGCTCGGCATGGACTTCGCGTTCCTGCTCGATCCGGAACGCAAGCTGCTCTCGATCGGCTATTCGCAGTCCGACAACAGCCTCGACCCGAGTTGCTATGATCTGCTCGCGTCAGAAGCGCGGCTCGCGAGCCTGTTTGCCATCGCGAAGGGCGACGTCACGACGCGCCACTGGTTCCGTCTCGGTCGCGCCGCGACGCCGGTCGGTAATGGCTCGGCGCTGATCTCGTGGTCGGGATCGATGTTCGAATACCTGATGCCCTCGCTCGTGATGCGCGCGCCGGTCGGCAGCCTGCTCGAACAGACGAGTCGTCTTGTCGTCGAGCGGCAGGTGTCGTACGGCAGGTCACTCGGTATTCCATGGGGTATTTCGGAATCGGCCTATAACGCCCGCGACATCGAATTCACCTACCAGTACTCGAATTTCGGTGTGCCGGGTCTGGGTCTCAAGCGCGGTCTTTCGGAGAATCGCGTGATTGCTCCGTATGCGACAGGGCTCGCCGCGATGGTCGACCCGCAGGCCGCGCGACAGAACTACGCGCAACTCGCCGCACTCGGCGCGCTGGGTCGTTACGGTTTCTACGAAGCACTCGATTTCACGCGCTCGCGGTTGCCGGATAACGAGGATGCCGCGATTGTCCGCAATTTCATGGCGCATCACCAGGGCATGACGATCGTCTCGATCGCGAACACGTTACTCGATGCGCAGATGCGCGCGCGTTTCCATCGCGAGCCGATGATCCAGGCGAGCGAACTGCTGTTGCAGGAACGCATGCCGCGCAATGTCGCCGTGGCGCAACCGCGTGCCGAGGAAGTGAGCACGTCCGCAGTCGAAGACGGCGCCGTGCTGCCGACCGTGCGGCGCGTCGCTGCGTCGGCTGTGGCTGACGCGGCGCCGGTGACACACCTGCTGTCGAATGGACGCTACGCGGTCATGCTGACGGCGACCGGCGGCGGCTACAGCCGCTGGCGCGACACGGCCGTGACGCGCTGGCGTGAAGACGCGACCCGTGACGACTGGGGCTCGTTCATCTTCCTGCGCGATACGCGCAGCGGTCAGGTGTGGTCGGCCAGTGCACAGCCGGTGGGCAGCGAAGCCGAGTACGAAGAGGTCGTGTTTGGCGAGGACCACGCGGAATTCATCCGCCGCGACGGCTCGCTGACGACCACGATGGACGTGCTGGTTTCCGGCGAAGCGGACGGCGAAGTGCGCCGCGTGTCGCTGGCGAACAGCGGCCGCCGGGCGCGCGAGATCGAGCTGACTTCCTGCGCCGAAATCGTGCTGGCTACACCCGCCGCCGACAACGCGCATCCGGCCTTCTCACGCATGTTTGTCCAGACCGGGCACCTCGCCGAATTCGGCGCGCTGGTGGCAACGCGCCGTCCGCGTTCGCACGACGAAAAACAGGTGTGGGCCGCGCATTTCGCGGTGGTCGACGGTGAGATCGTCGCCGATCCGCAATACGAATCGGATCGCGCGCGCTTTCTGGGCCGCGGGCGCAACGCGGGCACGGCGGCGGCGATTTTCGACAATCAGCCGCTGACCAACACCACCGGCACCGTACTCGATCCGGTCTTCGCGCTCAGGTATCGCGTGCTGGTGCCGCCGGGCAAGGTCGTGCGCGTCGCGTTCTGGACGGTGGTGGCCGAGTCGCGGGCACTGCTGCTCGATCTGGTCGACCAGCATCATGACCGCAACGCGTTCGATCGCGCCAAAACGCTCGCATGGACGCAGGCTCAGGTGCAGTTGCGCCATCTCGACGTCAAGGCTGAAGAGGCGGCGGATTTTCAGCGCCTCGCCGCGCCGGTCATTTACGCTGATGCGCGTTTCAGGGCACCGTCGGACACGATCATTCGCGGGGCCGGCGTGCAGTCGGGACTGTGGCCCAACGCGATTTCCGGTGATCTGCCGATCGTGCTGTTGCGGATCGACGATGTCGAGGATATCGCACAGGTGCGGCAGCTATTGAGGGCGCACGAGTACTGGCGGATGAAGCGGCTGGGCGTCGATCTCGTGATCGTCAACGAGCGGGCTTCGTCGTATACCCAGGAATTGCAGGGCGCGATCGAAACAGCCGTACGCAGCAGCCAGTCGCGGCCGCATTTCGGCGAAGAACTTGCGCAAGGGGCGGTCTATACGCTGCGCGCCGATTTGATGAGCGTGGAGGCGCGCGCGTTGCTGCAATCGGTCGCGCGTGTCGCGTTGATCGCGCGTCGCGGCTCCATCGCCGACCAGCTCGCACGGTTGCCATCGATGCAGGGTCAGCCGTCGGCACTTCGACGGCAGAAGGTGCCGATGTCGTCGCCCTGGCCCGCACCGGTTCACCCACCCCTCGCGCCTTTGGCTTTAACTGCACGACTGGAGTTTTTCAACGGTCTTGGCGGCTTCGATAAAGACGGTCGGGAATACGTGACCGTTCTTGCGGCGGGCGCGACGACGCCCGCACCGTGGATCAATGTGATCGCCAATCCCGGCTTCGGTTTCCAGGTCGCGGCAGAAGGCAGTGGTTACACGTGGGCTGAAAACAGCCGTGAAAACCAGCTCACGCCGTGGTCGAACGATCCGGTCGAAGACCCAGCCGGCGAAGCCATCTACGTGCGTGACGAAGTGACCGGCGACGTGTGGGGCGCCACCGCGCTGCCGATCCGCGACAGCGGTACCTATATCGCGCGTCACGGGCACGGCTATAGCCGTTTCGAACACGAGGCGAATGGCATCGCACTCGACTTGCTGCAATACGTGCCGCTCGCCGACCCGTTGAAGATTTCGCGGCTGACGTTGCGCAATCTGTCTGGCGTGTCGCGCCGCCTGTCCGTGACGGCGTGGCTGGAATGGGTGCTCGGCACGTCGCGTGGTGCGTCGGGGCCGTTCATCGTGACGGAAATGGACTCCGCTACCGGCGCGATGCTCGCGCGCAATCCGTGGAGTATCGGGTTCGCGGGGCGTGTCGCATTCGCCGATCTTGGTGGCCGGCAGACCGCGTGGACGGCGGATCGCACTGAATTTCTCGGCCGCAACGGCCGGACTGCCGCGCCCGCTGCGCTCGCCGGCAGGGAGCCACTGTCTGGTGCAACCGGCGCGGGCCTCGATCCATGCGCGGCGTTGCAGGGTGTGATTGAGCTGGGTGTGGGCGAAACCGTCGAAGTCGTGTCGTTTGTCGGGCAATGCGCATCCGTCGAAGAGGCGCGCGCGTTGATCGAACACTATCGCAAGGCTGATCTCGACGCCGTCCTCGCCGAAGTGACGAACCACTGGCAGACCGTGCTCGGCACCGTACAGGTGAAGACGCCCGACCGGGCGATGGACCTGATGCTAAACGGCTGGCTGCTGTATCAGACGCTCGCGTGCCGTGTCTGGGCACGCTCGGCGTTTTATCAGGCGAGCGGGGCGTATGGGTTCCGCGATCAGTTGCAGGACGGCATGGCGCTAACGCATGCACAGCCGGACGAGACACGTCGGCATTTGCTGCGCTCCGCGGCGCGACAGTTCGTCGAAGGCGATTTTCAGCATTGGTGGTTGCCGCAGTCGGGGCAGGGCGTACGCACGCGGATTTCAGATGACCGCGTGTGGCTCGCGTTCGCGACGGCGACCTATGCCGGGTGCACCGGCGACGCCGCGATCCTCGACGAGATCGTGCCGTTCCTCGATGGGCCGCCGCTTCGTCCGGGCGAACACGATGCGTTCTTCCAGCCGATGGTTGCTGACGAACTGGCGTCGCTGTTCGAACACTGCGCACGTGGACTCGATCAATGCATCGAGCTGACCGGCAAGCATGGTTTGCCCCTGATCGGCACGGGTGACTGGAATGACGGCATGAACCGCGTCGGCGCGGATGGCAAGGGAGAAAGCGTCTGGCTCGGCTGGCTGCTATTGCGAACCATCGAGCTGTTCGCACCGCTGGCTGAAGCGCGTGACGCAGCGTGCGTTGCGCGTGCCGGGCGCTGGCGCGCGCATGCCAGGTCGGTGCGCGGGGCACTGGAACGCGATGCGTGGGACGGTGAGTGGTATCGCCGCGCGACTTTCGACGACGGCACGTGGCTCGGCTCGAAAAACAGCGACGAGTGTCAGATCGATTCGATTGCACAATCGTGGGCTGTGCTGTCGGGCGCGGCCGATCCTGCGCGCGCGGCGCAGGCGATGGCATCGCTGGAGAAGCACCTGATCCGTCACGAGGATGGTCTTGCCTTGCTGTTCGCACCGCCGTTCGATAAAACGTCGCACGATCCCGGTTACATCAAGGGCTATCCGCCGGGGCTACGTGAAAACGGCGGTCAGTACAGCCACGCGGCGATGTGGGCGATTCTCGCGTTCGCGAAGCTGGGCGATGGCAACAAGGCGGCCGGACTGTTTTCACTGCTCAATCCGGTCAACCACGCGCGTACGCCGATGGACGTCGAGCGCTACAAGGTCGAACCTTATGTGGTTGCCGCCGACGTCTATTCCGTGACGCCGCACGCCGGGCGCGGTGGCTGGACCTGGTACACGGGGTCCGCTGGATGGATGTACCGCGCTGGTGTCGAGGGCATTCTGGGCATTCGTCGCGAGGGGGATTTTCTCGTGGTTGATCCGTGTATTCCGGATGCGTGGCCGGGATTTGAAGCGACGGTCAATGTGCATTCGACGCGGTATGAAATTCGCGTTGAATCCGCGGCTGCGCGAGGTGTGATGCGTGTGCTGCTCGACGGCGCGAGTATTGATTGCGACGGCGGGCCTGTACGTGGGCCGCTGGATGCGAAGTCGCATACCCTCGTGATTTCGCTTCGTCAGGGAGCGGGCGAGAACGTCGAGCGTGACGAACGGGTTGCGTGATGCTCCGGCTTCCCTCCAGCTTTTTCGCCCGACCTTCGGCGATGTTTCCGCCAGGCTGTTGACGCCTTACCCAGGGGCGCTGGCAGGTCGCCTGGCGCCGGACCTTTGAATCAGGGAAAACGATGTTGGCATGGCACTACACCACGGGACGGAAATTGCAACACATCACCGCAAGCGGGATGCTGATTCCAGGCGGCATGGGAACTGAACCGTCCGGCAAGCCCATACTCTGGTTTTCGCGAAATCAGCACTGGGAGCAAACCGCCGGCAAGGCATGCCATGATGCCGGACAACCAGTACGCCGCCTGACATTGCGGGAAACCTGGGCGGAGAGCGACGGGCTCGTGCGATATGGATGCGACGTTAAACGCCTGTACGCCGGGGAAGCGCTGCGGCAAAAAGCACAAATGAGCCACGAGGTCTGGGCGGCCTTGTACGCGGCGGGAAAGCTTCAGCAGGCCTATCCAGCCGCGTGGTGCGGCTCGGTCGACTCAATTCCGGTTGATGGCCTGGTCGTGGATGTCATGAGCGGATCCTTCAAATGGGAGCGCCTCGATGCATGCTAGCGTACCGTCGGCCATGGGTCCGTCAGTGTGGTGCGGCCCAAGGCCCGCCGCGGGTTAGCCGATCCTGGAGCATTCTGGTGAAAGGGGTTCCGCTCAGGAAATCGAATATCGATTCCGTGGGCCGCTGACATACTGCTTCCTGGCGATTTCAAGAAGCTTTTCGCGAAACTGGTCAAAGGCACTGAGTATCGAACGCTCGTCGGAGCCCGCGCCAGGTTGCAGATTTCTTATCATCGCGTCGTCGACCTGGAAGGTGATTTCGCGTGAATTGTCGTATCCCCAGAAACACACGCAATGCCTGGAGGCATCGTAACTACGACTGGGATTGGGGAATTCAAGCACCACGATCAGCCTTTCTCGCGTACAACTGAGTAACGCCACTTACTGGCGTTCGAATCGATAGAGGCGTAACTGACACGTCTCTGTTCCGCGCGCAAAGCGTCTGCCGTTGCGAGGACAAGGGCCTGCGTCCTGCGCTCGTAAGAGTACGCGCTCTCTTTGCCGACAGGGGTCGAAGCCGGTTTGGTCTGTAATTGCATGATTGATCCATGAACAGGAGGCCGCAAGGGGCGGCCGGCCTTTTCTCACTGTATACCCTTCGTATGGTGCCAGCGTCTTTTATTGATCGATCCGGGCCGCCAGGCCCCTTTTCAGGCGTGCTTGACGCGCGCGCATGTGAAAAGGTAACCTGTGAAGGTTACCTTCATATGTGGCGGCAAGACAAAAAATGGTCAGTCAAACGAAAGGTGCGTGCGATGACGACGACATCGCGCTGGCATTGTCGCTGGCGGGCGAATTGCGGGTTCTTGTCGGCAAACTGAAGCGACGGATGCGCGAAGAGGCGAACCTTGGCGATCTCACGTTTTCGCAAACACGCGTGCTGGCCTTGCTCGAACGCGAAGGGCCCGCCACCGTAACGGCGCTTGCGCGCGCGGAAGGCGTGCGCCCGCAATCGATGGGCGAGACCGTTTCCTCGCTAAAGGCGGCCGGGTTTGTTAGCGGCGAGCCCGATCCGGTGGACGGCCGGCAAACGGTACTGTCGCTCACCGCAGCCTGCAGGAAAGCGATCAAGGCAGGCCGTGCGGCGCGCGAGGACTGGCTCTTCCGTGCCATTCGCGCGAAGCTCGCGGCCGCCGAACAAAAGAAGCTTGCCGCAGCGATCGAATTGCTCAAGCGCCTCCTCGATACCTGATCGCACCGGCACGCGCTATTGCCGAAAATGCCTTTGGGCCGCACCGGGCAAGCCCTGCACTCAATGAAAGGAGCGTTTGACGATGAACTGGATTCACCTGGTTTCGTGGTTCTTTGGCGGTGCGTTTTTGGCCAATGCCGTTCCGCATTTCGTGAGCGGCGTGATGGGACGTGCGTTTCAGACGCCGTTTGCGAAACCGCCTGGTGAAGGACTTTCGTCTTCGACGATGAACGTGCTGTGGGGTGGTTTCAATCTTGTCGTTGCCTGGCTGCTGTTGTGCCGTGTCGGCAGCGCGGACCTGTTCTCCATGGCATATGCTGTTTCGACGGGACTGGGCCTGTTATTGATGAGCTTGATACTCGCACGCCAGTTTGGACGGTTTAACGGCGGCAATGCGCCACTCGAGCCGGGAGCGGGCAGGTGAGCGGCACATTCCGTTCGCTGCGCGGATACAACTATCGGGTATGGGCGAGCGGGGCGATCGTGTCCAACGTCGGGACGTGGATGCAGCGCACGGCGCAGGACTGGCTGGTGCTGACACAACTGACGCATCACAACGCGACCGCCGTCGGCATCGTGATGTCGTTGCAGTTCGGGCCGCAGATGCTCCTGTTGCCCTTGACAGGCTATGCGGCCGACCATCTCGACCGGCGCAGACTGCTGTTCGCCACACAGGGTTCAATGGGCGCGCTGGCGCTCGGCCTTGGAATACTGACAGTCGCGGGATTCGTGCAGTTGTGGCACGTGTATGTATTTGCGTTTCTGCTCGGATGCGTCACCGCGTTCGATTCGCCCGCGCGTCAGACGTTCGTGTCGGAGCTGGTCGGCGAGGCCGATCTGTCGAACGCCGTGGCGCTCAATTCGACGTCGTTCAACGCAGCGCGAATGATCGGTCCCGCCGTGGCCGGCGTCCTGATCGCGGCAGTGGGTATGGGATGGGTGTTCCTGATCAACGCGGCGTCGTTCGTGGCCGTGCTTGGCTCGCTACGATTTCTTCGTCTGGACGAGCTTTATCGGAAGAGCAGGGTCGCGCACACCCGCGGCAGTCTTGCCGATGGTTTCCGTTACGTCTGGAAGCGCCCTGATCTTAAAGCCGTTCTATTGATGCTTTTCCTGATCGGCACGTTCGGACTCAATTTTCCGATTTTCATCGCGACGATGTCCGTCACGGCATTTCACGCGGGGGCCAGCGAGTACGGGTTGCTGACGTCGATCATGGCAATCGGCTCGGTCAGTGGCGCACTCCTTTCGGCCCGTCGCGCGCGACCTCACATCACGCTATTGCTGCTGGCGTCGGCGGTTTTCGGCCTGGGCTGCGGACTGGCTGCGCTCATGCCGACCTACTGGCTGTTCGGCGCGGTGCTCGTGATGATCGGCGTTTCGGCGCAGACGGTCACGACGTCGACGAACAGCTACGTGCAACTGGCAACCGAGCCCGAGATGCGTGGACGTGTCGTCGCGATCCTGCTGGCCATCGCGCTGGGCGGTACGCCGCTCGGTGCACCTGTCGTTGGCTGGGTGGCCGATCATTTTGGCCCGCGCTGGGCGCTCGTGGTCGGTGCGGCGTCTGGTTTTGCCGCGGCGATCGTTGCGATCCGGTATCTGATGAAGCGTGGTGAGTTACGTGTGTTCAGGGAAGGGGCGCGTATTCGTGTCAGTTTCGCGAGAGCCGGGGCGGAGGCTGAGGCTGCAGCCGATGGGCGGTTAGTGGATCACTCCTGACTCTGGCAGGGTGCTGTTGCCATTCGATAGCGAGAGCGCCGGACGGATCAGGCTGTTACTGAAGGGCATGGCCGTCAGGGACGATGCGTTCTCCGTCGTGTCTTTGGCCACCTGATACATCTACGCCACGGAAGTGCTGGCGGTTGGCGGCTTGCGACGCTTTTTCCCACCCTGGTGGGAGACGCGCTATCTTGCCGATCCGGCAATCCTGTCGTGTGCAGACGCGATACAGGTTCGGAGTTGGCATCGCGGAGAAGTTCAGACAGCGCGACGCCGAGGACGCAACACACAGCCACCAGTGCAATCAGCCATACCCAGGCCTCGTCGGCGCTCATGATCGGCTCCATCTCCTGAGATTGCGCTCAAGTCCGTCACCGTGTGAAAGCGGGATCGCATTCCGTGTTGCCGGTTATATTCACCTGCCAGGCTGATCGCTCGTGCTATCGCCCCCTTCTGCACGAGAAGCAGCAGGTTGCAGGTAGCGCCAGGCCGGCCTTCGCGATGTTCATCACGCTGGAAACACGCCTGTTGACAGGTAACGGTCGCCTCGATCACAAACGACGAACACGATCGTCGCGTTCTCGACCTCCTGAGCGATGCGCATTGCGACGGCGCACGCACCACCCGCTGAAATTCCACAAAAGATTCCCTCGAGCGCAGCAAGGCGACGCGCTGTGGTTTCGGCCGCCGCCTGACTCACCGACTCGGTCCGATCGATTCGTGTGGGCTCAAAGAATGCCGGCAGATATCCGTCGGACCATTTGCGTATGCCTGGAATGCGTGAGCCTTCTTCAGGCTGGGCCCCCACGATCTGCACGGCGGAATTCTGCTCTTTCAGAAACCGGCTCACGCCCATGATGGTCCCGGTCGTTCCCATGGCCGAAACGAAATGAGTGATGCGTCCCTGTGTTTCACGCCAGATCTCGGGACCGGTTCCTTCGTAGTGAGCAAGCGGGTTATCCGGATTGGAGAACTGGTCGAGGACGATTCCCTTGCCTTCCCGTTCCATCTGCCCGGCGATGTCCCGCGCACACTCCATGCCGCCCTTGGCCGGCGTCAGGATTATTTCGGCGCCATACGCTGCCATGCTGCGACACCGCTCGACGGAAACATCCTCCGGCATGAGCAGCACCATCCGGTAGCCGCGCAGGGCGGCCACCATGGCTAGCGCAATGCCGGTGTTGCCACTGGTCGCTTCGATCAGTACGTCGCCAGGCCGTATGCGTCCGCGACGCTCAGCCCCCTTGATCATCGACAGCGCGGCGCGATCCTTGACTGAACCCGCAGGGTTGTTGCCCTCCAGCTTGCCGAGGATGACATTGTTGCGCGCCCGGATCGTTTCATCGGGAAGACGAACGAGTTCGACGAGCGACGTGTTGCCAATGACACTTTCAATGGTTCTGTAAGTCATGTTCCGAAGTATTGGCGCGGTCTGAGTCATGGCTGTCCAGCCGTCTGGCGACGAGTTTTTCACGATGCGCTTACACGCGAGCGGAGAGCACCTCTACCGGCTCGTGTGTATCCGCGTCTTCCGGCTCCATGGCGACGAGCACGGCGCAGGAAACCCTGTCCAGCAGCAATCCGTCGTTCTTGCCGCTCCACCATCGCCTGACCCGACCGCTTCGGCGATGTCCAACGACGATCAGGTCGACTTTCAGTTCATTGGCAAAAAGCGGAATCTGCTCCAGAGGATCGCCAATCGCGAAATGGGCCGTTGCGATGATTCCACGCGCGGCGAGCTTTTCGATTCCATCGCGAAGGATCTCTCTCGCAGACTGTTCCAGGACATCGAGCGGTACGGTCGACGCAATCTCGGTCCCTTGCTGCCACGTCGAGCTATTCAGGACAGCAAGCAGGTGCGTTTCCGCCTTGACCTGCCCGGCCAGTGAGGCGCCATGACGCAATGCTCGCCGCCCCTCACGGGTTGCGTCATAGCACAACAGGATGCGCCCGAACGCAGGCATATCGTCATTCGCTCCGATTCGAGATACCCACTATCCAGCAGCCGGGCAGCGGCTACGCCGCCGCATGAATGGCCACTGCTCACGCGTGCTGCTGCCCAGCCTCGGGGAGCGCACTGTGTCAAAATCATTATATATCACTTTGTGATATATATGTTCTGCCCCAATCGCGCGAAGGGTTCTGGCTGGAGCCCGCACGACCCCGAATGGCTCATGCCGTTCGAGATGCCGTCAGGTACCCAGGCAAACCAGGTATTTTTCGTGAGCCGTTTGCACTGCGGCGTCTATCTGCCTGGGCCGGTCTCTTCGACGCAACTCAGTACAAGGGTACTGCTCGACCCTGCTTCAGGGCTAAGCGCGGCGGTGTGGAATTCGGTGTCGGTACACCGCCATTCGGCTCGAAAGTCCTTGTGGCAGCTCATGGATGGAGCACCCGTGATTCCCTTGTGCAGTACGTACCGGCAAGTCTGGAGACCGTCGCACTGACGGGCGAGGTCATGAGTCGCGTTGCCTCGTGGCGCTCCGCAGTTCATGCCGTCGCTACCCGATACGATCCTGATTGCCCGCGCTTGCGCACCCGGGCTTGCGACCACGCAGAGAATGCCCAGTATCGCCAGGACACAGTGAGAGGCTCCGGGGAGAGGAGGGGATTTATATCGTTGGTGTGCAAGTGTCGTGGCCATCATCGCCAGCTACCCGTGATAGTACGTTCGCGATCATCCGATTGCAGCGGGTGCCGTCGAATCTGGATACGTCGCACACTGCGGCATCGATTTCGCGCGATGATGATTCGTGCAGGAAAGGACAAAACCGCCGGTACATATTTTGACACGACGATTTCCGTCTGCACAAAGTATCCGGGCATCCGGTGCGCACGCGATCCGCAACCGGTCGGATCGTGGATAGGGTGTTCGATGTCACGTGAGCGAGCCGCGTTCCCGCGTTCCCGCCTTCCTGGTTACGGTCTGCGAGGCGCGCGTCTTTGAAGCAATTGCCGAACAGGATGGCTTCAATTGTTTCCGGAATGCCGTGCCCACGAATCTTCTCCGGGCCGTAGCGCGCCATGAAGCCGGCGATGAGGCCGCCGGTTACCGGAATGATTACCACCGGGATCCCCAGTGCATTAAGGGCCCGCGAGCGGTTCGCAAACGAAAATTCCTGGAAGAAAACAGGCTGGTGAACAGGTGAATCAGGCCCGGCAGCACGAACACCGCGAACGTGCTGAGCGTGCCGATCGCCGCGGCGAGCGCGGAAATGCCGGCAAGCCGCGTATTGATGGAAAAGTCGCGCTTACGGATATCGAAACGCGCTGTGACTCAAAAATCAATCTGGGGGACGTTAAAGGCGCCGTCGAGCGACTTCAGTTCGGTACGATGCATCTCGGCGAGACGGGCAAGCACTTGCTCGCCCGCTTTCAGCAAATGGACCTCGACCTGCCGCCGGTCTGTCTCACTGACTTTTCTGCGGACGAGATCGAGCGCCTCACAGCGGGACACGAGCGCGACTACGCCGTGATGCTGCGCCTGGAACCGTTCCGCGAGTTCGCCGACGGTCGCCCAGTCGCGCTTCGGGTAGCCCTTGATGTGCAGGAGCAGCAAATACTGCAATGGCGTGATGTCCTCGTGCTGGGCGGCCTGTTCAGAAAAACGCTCGAAGCGCCGCATCTGATAGCGAAACTCGGATAGTTGCTCGAAGTCTGTCTTGGTCAAGCTGCGAGCGAGGGCTTTCATCGGCGCTCCGTCGAGAAACAGGGGAAACGTAAATTATATCAAATTATGATATTTATATCTGAATTCAATCTGGCAACGGAACGGTGGCTATGCCAGGTATATTTCGTCGTGGTATAAAAAGTGGTTCGGACTGCGGCAGTGCAGCAGAAGCGGGTTGACCATAGAGTCAAAACAGTTCGACGGCTGTCGCAAGGAACGTCAATAGATGCTATTTCCAGCCCTAATAAATCATGTCGTGATATAAAATGATGGCAGGCCTTCTGGTGGCTGGACCTTGAGCAGGAGCAGTCCGGATGAAACTACAACGATGATTTGCCCGGATTGCGCGTACCGATGGGGACGCCGTGCTTCGCTCCGATGCGCAATGCCAGCCATCCTGAAGGCCCTCGCTGTCGTCACAGTGTGAAAGATGCGTTGCCTCACTTCCACGAGAGCATCGCCGTGGGTAGATCCGAGGCCTTTCCGTCTGCATCGTCGAGACGCGCCTCATTCGTTTTGCTCAACGGCTTTCCGGTGCGATCGTGCAATAAGATCAAATCAAGGAGCCATCATGCTGATCACGTTTCAATCGCCCGCAACGCCTGATGTCGTGATGCTCAGGGAGCTTGCCCAGTATCTGCTGGGGCTCGTCGGCAAACGGCTCGATGCGCGTGGTGTCATCCTGCACGACGAACTACCCGGCGCGATCAGGCGTGTTGAAGCGGCTATCTCCGATGACGAAAAAGCGGAGCTTGCCCTCGAATCGCTGCAATTCCCCCGCGAACACGGTCAGGAATCTGGCAGTGGACTTTCGCAGCCAGCCTGGTCGTTTCTCGACATGATGCGTGAAGCCCGCGAACACAATGCCGACATCATCTGGAAGATTCCGCGCGCGCTTCAGTGACCTCGAACAGGACGCCGCACGACACGCGGTTGAGCAGCAATGCGTGGTTTTCTCCGGTCCACCAGCGCGCAAAAAAGCCATGTGGGTGATGTCCGATGACGATCAGGTCGACCTTCAATGAATTGGCCAGACGGGAAATCTGGTCGACCGCGTTTCCTGTCGAATAGTGGCCCGTCGCGGCCACACCCCATGCCTGCAGACGGTCAATGCCCTCGCGCAGTGTTTCCCGCGCCGCCTGCTCATCGACTTCGAATTTCATCGCGGACAGAACGTCGAATCCACTCGACCAGTACGAGCAATCGAGAATCGACAGCAGATGGGTTTCAGCCTGGAGTTGCTGCGCGAGTGCTGCGCCGCAGCGCAACGCAAGCTGCCCTTCCGGCGTGCCGTCGTAGCAGAGCAGGATCCGGTTGAACGGGGTCATCGTCAGTCCTTTGCCAGGTTTCGCTG
Source organism: Paraburkholderia gardini (assembly GCF_907164575.1). Taxonomy (GTDB): domain Bacteria; phylum Pseudomonadota; class Gammaproteobacteria; order Burkholderiales; family Burkholderiaceae; genus Paraburkholderia; species Paraburkholderia gardini. Next base: position 20,898 of record NZ_CAJQYY010000006.1, on the reverse strand, counting down.
CGCCTTCTGGATTGCGCGCCCGAATGGGTTTTGCCGTGAACCGGTTCAGGTGAACATCGGCACCGCTTCGATCAGCACGAAGCCGAGTAGTGCGCCGAGTGCCGCGCCTATGAGTCTCGGATGCCACCGCTCGAGATGCAGCATGCTGAACAGACTGCCGATGAGAATGATGCCCAGCAATGCGAATGCAACCAGCAGATAGCCGATTTCGAAGTCGTTGTTAATGATCACGATACCTCCCTCGTGTCGTAACGAACTGGGTGCCTCACGCGCGCGAGACCGCGAGGGCTTGCATTCAATTATATATCATGAAGTGATATATATGACCGGGCGGACCGGGTGTTGCCAACGCAACACATATGGCGATGGCAGGATGGAAAATCGCAAGGATGGGACACGGAAACCGGGCGGCATTCGCAGAGATTATTGCGTGACTACCAGGCGAATCGGGTATCTGGCCGGAGTGCCTGCATTCCGTTCAGTTCGCGGGCATTCCGCGAGTGCCAGAGGCGAGCCGTGCGATCCCTGATCAGTGATGTTCTCTGTCCGCCGGGCGCACGCTACGCAGGGCAACGTGTCCGCTGCCGATCTGCCCGTCCGTTCGCGCGGTATCGAACCTCGTCGAAAACATGAGCACGCTGCGAGCGTCATCCTCCATTCAGACTCGACAATACGCTCTGGAGAACGATTGCCTGATTGTGCTCCTCGTCCTTTGCGCCATAAACGAGCGTGATGGTCTGGCCGTCCGCTTCGGCTAGCAGGTGTCGCATACGTTCCTGCATCTCTTCACTTTCAAGTTCGCTTCGGTAGCGTTGCTGAAAGGCGTCCCATCGCTTCGGATCGTGGCCAAACCATTTGCGCAGTTCCGTGCCTGGCGCGAGGTCGCGCTCCCACTGATCGAGTTCAAGCGTCGCCTTGCTTAGCCCGCGAGGCCAGATGCGGTCGACGAGCACACGGTAACCATCTTCCGGCCTGGCATCTTCATAGGCCCGTTTGACGAGGATTTTCGATTTTTTCCGGTTCGTGCGTGGCATGTCTTGCTCCGTTCTGGAAAACGTTTCGATGCGTGTTATCCGTTCTGACTCACGCCATGCGTCACGAGCTGGTCGATCCTTTCACGCAGCATCGGGAGTACCTCGCTTTCGAACCAGACGTGTCGCTGAAACCACGCCTGGTTACGCGGTGACGGGTGCGGCAACGGAATGAAGGCGGGTGCGTATTCTCGCCAGGCCCTGACCGTTTCAGTTAGCGACGGCTTGCGGTCGCTCCCCAGAAAATGACGTTGCGAATATTGCCCGATCAGCAAGGTTAGCTGGATCTCCGGCAGCTTCTCAAGCAGGCTGTCGAGCCATAATTGCGCGCACTCACGGCGCGGCGGTTTGTCGCCGCCATTGCCTCGCCCCGGATAACAGAATCCCATTGGAATAATGGCGAACTGCGACTCGTCCATGAATGTGGCGACGTCGACGCCGAGCCATTTGCGTAAGCGATCGCCGCTGGCGTCGTTCCATGGAATGCCCGATTCATGCACGCGGGCACCCGGTGCCTGACCGACAATGAGAATGCGTGCATCCGCTCCAGCGCGTACGATCGGGCGAGGGCCGAGTGGCAGATATTGCGAACATACCCGACAGGCACGCACATCGGTCAGAAGGCTTGCGAGGGAAGAAGGTGGACGCTTATGCTTGTTCACTGTCTGATTGCTCTATGTGGGGCTCGTCGTCGTGTATCGTGCGCGGGATGTGAGTATGGGTTGAACGTCCATCGTTTCGAGCGTCAGCACTGAATGCGCATATGGCACGTCAGCGCGCATTTCAGCAGCAACCCGGATGGCCTCCATGATTTCCTGTTCAGTTGCCCCGCTTCCAGCGTCCGTCCTGACAGGGCCGCGTATGCAGCAGGGGAATTGCGTGACGTGCGCGTCGGCCACCGCGATCGCCGCACTTGATGCAGGGTACCTGGGCTGGTTCATGAATCACCTCCCCAAAACGGACTGGCAGCGAGCGGCGCTAGCCTTCCGTTATCCGCACGTTGTACCAGCTTCCTCGAATGCGATCAGGAATTCTTCCGCCAGCAGCCATGAGCCCACTGTGACGCAGCGCGTGCTTTCGTCGACGTCGACCTTCGCATCCGGATGGACGCTGCCGATCGCTTTAGCAATGACGCGCGAGTCATCGCCACCCGTCATGTTCTTTACTTCGAATTTCATCCGTTGTTCCTTTACACCAGTGATGGGGAGCACTCTGGTTGCTTACCCGAGGATGGGTGAAATCCGCAGGGCCTGAGACCGTCCATTCGCGCCCTTCGCGCCTTCCCATGGCTTTCCGGCCGCCTTCTCGTGGCCGACTCCGCGATAAGTGGGCAATGCGACGAAAAATAGAAAATACACCTGCAGCAGTCCAAAGCCAAACGCGCTAATTGTTGCCACATGATTGAAATCCTTGAACTGTTCTGGATAGTCTGAACATCGACGCGGCATACCGGCCAGGCCCGGAAAGTGTACGGGGAAGAACGTGAGGTTGAACGTGATCATCGTGCCCCAGAAGTGGATCTTGCCTCCCGGTTCGTTATGTACCCGGTCCACTTTGTGGACCAGTCCGGCCTCGCCATGACCGCCGGGAGGCGGCTTGGATATCGCCTTATCGTGCGACAAAACGCCCACCGCGGATCGTGCACAAATAATGCATCATTTGTGCATCTTTAGGCGGAAGGACATCATGACGCAACTCACTCCCACACAGATGAAGAAGGTCAAATCCACGGCTCCCGTTCTTGCCGAACATGGCGTGACGATCACAAAACATTTCTATCGACGGCTGTTCACGCATCATCCGGAGCTCAGGAACGTTTTCAATCAAACGAACCAGAAAAACGGGAACCAGGCGGAGACACTCGCGCACGCGGTATGGGCCTACGCTGCACACATCGACAATATCGACGCGCTTGGTCCAGCCGTCGCGCACATTGCGAACAAGCACGTCAGCCTGAACATCGCGCCCGCGCAATACGACATCGTCGGCGAGCATCTGCTCGCGTCGATCGTGGAGGTACTGGGCGACGCAGTCGACGCCGAGACTGTCGACGCATGGTCGGCCGCCTATGCGCAGCTTGCGGGCCTGATGATCGGGGTCGAAAGAAAGCTGTACGATCTTGCCGACTGGGAAGGGTTTCGCCCTTTTACCGTGGTTCGCAAGGTTCACGAAAGCGATGAGATCTCCTCGTTCTATCTGGAACCGGTCGACGGCAGATCGCCGGGTCGCTTCAAGCCAGGTCAGTATGTAAGCGTAAAGCGTTACATCGACGTGCTCGGCTATGAACAACCACGTCAATATAGTTTATCGGATGCACCCAACAGCAATTACCTGCGCATTTCGGTAAAACGTGAACCGGGCAACATTGAGACGACACCCGGTGTCATCTCGAACGTACTGCATGATGGCGTCAACGTAGGTGCGTTGCTCGAGGTCAGCGCGCCCGCAGGGGTCTTTGCACTCGATACGACAAAACATACGCCGGTGGTGCTAGTGAGCGGCGGTGTTGGCATCACACCAATGATCTCAATGCTTTCGTTTCTGGTTCAGGATCGGAACGATCGACGGATCGTGTTCGCGCATGCGTGCCGCAACGGTCGCGTCCACGCATTCAAGGACTGGGTGAATGAATGTGCGACTCGTCGCAGGATGCTCTCGAAGCACGTCTATTATGAGGCGGTCGGTGAAGACGATATTCCCGGCACCGACTACGATGCGACCGGCCGGATCGACCTGTCGTCGCTGGTTGACGAAGAGCTGATCGCTGGCGCTGACTTCTATGTGTGCGGCCCATTGCCGTTCATGATCGAGCAGAAGGAAACTCTTGGTCGTCTCGGAGTCGAGGCAGCGCGCGTCCATACCGAGATTTTCGGTTCAGGCATGCTCGGCTAGCAGGGGAGCGATCTCGTTCGAGGCGGTCTACGGCCCTCGGAGCCGTAGCTTGATCCTCGCGATGAGGAAAGGCGCAGGGTGAAACCGGAGGGCACTGACGCGGTACCCTCCGGACATCTTGTTGCCGGATCAACAGGCGGCATTGTCAGGAGCGCCGGCACGCTACTCCGGGCGTCATCGACCGGGCGCCAGCCAGCCGCTTACTTGTCCGGTTGCGGCGTGAAGCGCAGGTAAGGCCGCTCGGCGCGATATCCCTTCGGAAACTTCTGTTTGATGACGTCCTCGTCCTGAAACGTGAGCGGGATGATCACGTCGTCGCCATTTTTCCAGTTGCCAGGCGTTGCGATATTGCAGGCATCACTCAACTGCAGCGCGTCGATAGCGCGCAGGATCTCGTCGAAGTTGCGGCCGATGCTCAAGGGGTAGGTGAGCGTCAGGCGCAGCTTCTTCTGCGGATCGATGATAAAGACGGCGCGTACCGTCGCCGTTCCCGACTGATTCGGGTGAATCATGTCGTAGAGCGTGGCGACTTTCCGGTCCTTGTCGGCAATGATGGGAAAGCCGACGACCGTCTTCTGTGTTGCTTCGATATCCTTCCTCCACGCCTTGTGCGACTCGACGTCGTCCACCGAAAGGGCGATGGCCTTGACGTTGCGTTTTTCGAATTCGGGCTGCAGCTTTCCGGTCAGCCCCAACTCAGTGGTGCAGACCGGGGTGAAATCCGCGGGATGGGAAAAGAGAACGACCCAGGTGTCACCGGCCCATTCATGAAACCTGATATGGCCCATCGACGTGTCCTGCTCGAAGTCGGGCACGGTATCGCCCAGACGGATAGTGCTCATGACATTGACCTCTCATGTGGAACGCCCTGACCAGGGGCTGAAGTTTTCGGTACGGCAGGCTTTTTATCGCGTGACCGGAGGCCGGTTTTGCACGGGATGTGCGCGGTTTCAACGCACCGGGCCGTCGCCGGTCCCGACCTTGCCGGTCGCGCAGGTTTTTTGCGTCAGTGGGAATCTCCCTGATAGATATAGCGGCGAGACCAGGGCAGTGTGTCGGCCCGACGGCCCGCCTTGCGCCCAACGATCTGGTAAATGGCGACATCGTCGTTCTCGAACGCGTAGGCGCAGCCCGCCAGATAGATACGCCAGATGCGGTACTTCTCCTCGTCGACCATCTTGCGCAGCGTCGATGCATGAGCTTCGTAGTTATCGCTCCAGAGCCGCAGGGTCCTTGCATAGCGGCGACGCAGGTTTTCGACGTCGAAGGCTTCGAGCCCGCCCTCCTGCATCGCATTCAGCGCAAGGCTGAGGTGGGGAAGCTCGCCGTCGGGAAACACGTACCTGTCGATGAATTCACCGCCGCCGTACGCTGCTTCGCCGCTGCCCGGATCGGTCGATGTAATGCCGTGATTCATGATGACGCCATCGTCGGCGAGGCGCTTCTGCACGCGCGTGAAGTAGTCCGGCAGATTCTCGCGGCCGACGTGTTCGAACATGCCGACGCTCGTGATCCGGTCGAACTGACCCTTGACGTCCCGATAGTCCGACTTCTCCGTTTTTCTGGTGTTAGACAGGGGTCAGGCAGTTCTTTAAAGGAAGGTGTGTCCGTCATACGTTGACTGACGGCGCGCGGTCGTCAGTAGGGGAAAGCTGAATTTCGACGCGCCTGATGTTTTTTTCGTGAGAGGCGAGCATCGCGACCAGGTCGTTGCGGATGCGCCCGTCATGAATTTCCGGCAGCAACGCCTGCAACCTGCGGACAACCCATCCCTGGCCGCGGTTCAGAAAAGCCATGCGTTGAGGCAGATCGGCGATAGCCATCGCCTTTTCATAGAAGGCGCCGGTGCGACGGGTCGGCGTCGCGCCCAGCGACAAAATCGCTTTCGTCAGTACACCGCACCAGCGTGCTTCGTCCTGACGGATGCCGGCTATCAGTTGTCTGAGTTCCGGCGCGGTGATTTCAGCCGCTGTCTGCGACGTCACGCGCGCACCCGCGCGCTCGGCCTCCAGCAATTCGTTCAGCGCGGCCAGCAACTCACCCCGGTTCGTCTCCGCCGGCAGTGTGTCATGCATCCCGCCGGCGTCGGCGGGCTGCATCGGTGCGGCACCAGAGTCGAGGAGGGCAGCCGCGTCGGTGACGATGCGATGCAGACGTTCCGCCGCACCGACGATCGTGCCGATCCTTCCCGCGCCCGTGCCCGCATAAAGCGCCATGGCTTCGAAATCGCCGGTCATCGAACGCAGCGGCGAGTCGGTGCTGAACAGGTAGATGGGTCGACCTTCCTCATCTCCGATCACGGTCCTGTCCGTGCCGAACGGGTCGCCCCGCTGGCCGCTGGTGACGCTGTTCGCAAGCACCCGTACGCGCGCGCCGCGCGGCCAGTTGATGTGGAAGGCGTCGGTCAGAAGGGTCGCGTCTTCAGCAGCATCGGCGATGCGTTGCTTGTGATAGGGATGGGCGAAGGATTCGTGAGTGGGAATCAATGCCGTACCGAGCACGACGCCTTGCGCGCCGAAAGAAAGCGCTGTTGCGATATCGGTTCCATCGACGAGACCGCCTGCGGCGAGAACGGGAATCCGCGCCGCCGCGACGATTTCCGGCAGCAGCATCGCGAGCGGCCGGTCGCCCCAGACGTGGCCGCCGGCCTCCCGTCCCTGGGCAATCAGTACCTGGGCGCCGGCCTCTTCGGCAAGACGCGCGTCTCTCGTCGATCCGACCTGATAGACGACCAGGATGCCGGCATCGCGCAACCGTTTGACGACTGCGGGAACCACATCCCAGAACAGCCCGATGACCGGCACGCCGAGTTCGATACAGGTATCGATCTGCGCGTCCAGCAGTTCCGGGTCTGTCGCGGCCGGGATCAGGTTGACGCCGAACTTTCGGTCGGTATGTGCGCGCACGCGCTGGACTTCCTCGCGGATCAGCGCCACCGGTTCGCGCACCATGCCCAGAAAGCCGAAACCGCCGGCGCCCGTCACCGCGCTGACGAGTTCCGAACGCGCGACGCCGCCCATGCCTGCCAGCACGACCGGCCACGTGCAGCCGAGCAGATCGCAGACGGGGCGATGCAGGGTGCTCACAATGTCGTTGGCCTCCGACGTGAGGTTGATCTGGATCGACATGGCACGTTCTCCTTGATGCAAATTGCGGACGTTTTGCGTTAGCTGTTGAAATCGCGGCCGGCCGCGACGGCCTTCACGTAGCCCGTCCGAATGACAAAGTCCCCGAAATGTTCGTGCTCGCCGCGCTCACGTGCGAAGTGGCCGAGCGTGGCGTCAAGCGCATCGAGAATGGCTGCTTCGCCGGCATTCCCGAGATACATCCGGTTGAGTCGATTACCGTGGAAGCCCCCGCCGAGATACAGGTTGTACTTGCCCGGCGCACGCCCCGTCAGGCCGATCTCGGCGACGTAGGGCCGCGAACAGCCATTCGGGCAGCCGCTGATGCGCAGCGTGATGGGCACGTCCGAAAGACGGTGACGCTCAAGGATCGTCTCGATCCGGCTGACGAGGGACGGCAGGTAGCGTTCGCTTTCCGCCATGGCAAGACCGCAGGTCGGCAATGCGACGCACGCCATCGACCCGAGTCGCAACGCGCTGCCTTCAGCGGACGCGAGAAGCCGGTATTCGTCGAGCAGCCGTTCGATGTCCGGCCGCTTCGCATCGGAGATCTGCGCGATCGTCAGGTTCTGATTGGGCGTCAGACGGAACGTACCGTCGTGGATGCGCGCGATGGCGCGCAGGCCATCCATCAACGCCCGGTCAGGCCGGTTGGCAAGGCGTCCGTTTTCGATAAAGAGTGTCACGTGGTGGCGTCCGTCGTCGCCGGTTTGCCAGCCGAGGGTATCGCCGTTCGAATCGAATACGTAAGGGCGTGGCGCATCCAGCCTGAAACCGAGTCGACGCTCGATGTCTGCCTTGATCCAGTCGAGACCGCGGTCGTCGATCGTGTATTTGAACCGCGCATGCGCGCGGTCCTTCCGATCGCCAAGATCGCGTTGCAGTTCCATCACCGCATCGCAGGTCGCGGGAACGTTGTCCAGCGTGACGAAGCCGATGACATCGGCGAGACGCGGGTAAGTCGACGGCACCTGGTCAGTGCGACCCATGCCGCCGCCAATGGCGACGTTGAAACCTTCGAGACCCTCGTTGCCGGCGATCGCGATGAAACCCAGATCCTGCGTATAGACGTCGATGTCGTTGACCGGCGGAATGGCAAAGCCGATCTTGAACTTGCGCGGCATATACGTGGCGCCATAGAACGGTTCCTCCGGCCCGGAAGAGGCCAGCCGCTCTTCGCCGTACCAGATCTCGTGATAGGCCCGCATCCGCGGGATGGCGCGATCGCTCGCACGCTGGGCGAGATCATGGACTTCGGCGTGCAGTGCCGACAGATGCGGGTTGACCGAGCACATCACGCCACGCGAGTCGTCCCCGCAGGCTGCGATGGTATCGAGCAGCACTTCGTGCAGCCCTGCCAGCGTCGGGCGCAGATCGTCCTTGAGCACCCAATGAAACTGAAAAGTCTGCCGCGTCGTCAGGCGCAGCATCTCGCTGCCGTAGCTGCGCGCGAGCTCGTCGAGCTTCAGCCACTGCGCGGGCGTGCAGACGCCACCGGGCAGTCGCACCCGGATCATGAACTGATACGCGGGTTCGAGCTTCTGACGTCTGCGTTCGTCGCGTACATCGCGATCGTCCTGCTGATAGATGCCGTGGAATTTCAGCAGTTTGGTGTCGACATCGGACACGGCGCCCGTGATCTGATCGATCAGGCTGTGCCGGATCGTGCCGCGCAGCTGGTCGCTCGAGGCCTTCATGCGTTCGTCGGGGCCAAGGTTTTCAACGGGCTGGGACAGATCGCGGCTGCGATCTGTCGGCGCAAGCGTCTGCGACATATGTGCCTTTTCAATAAACATCGCGCTGATAGCGGCGATCCTGCTGAAGTCGATGGAGGTAGTCTTCCGCCGCGGCCGGGCCGAGCCCGCCTTCGGTCGAGATGACAGCAGCCAGCGCCTGATGGACGTCGGGGGCGAGCCGGTTCGCGTCGCCGCAGACATAGACGTGCGCGCCTTCTTCGAGCCACGCGAAAATATCGCGGGCCTGCTCCTTTAACCGATGTTGCACATAAACTTTCGCGCGATCCTCGATGTGCCGGTCACGCGAAAAGGCGACGTCCATGCGTGTGAGCACGCCGTCCTTGAGCAGGGTCTGCCACTCGGTCTGGTAGAGAAAATCCGTGCGGAAGTTGCGTTCGCCGAAGACGAGCCAGGACCGGCCGCCGGCGCCGCGTGCCTCACGTTCCTGCATGAAAGCGCGGTAGGGTGCGACACCGGTTCCCGCACCGATCATGATGAGCGGCACGTCATCCGCGGGCAGCCGGAAATTCGGGTTCTTCTGCACATAGACGGGCAACCGCGCGTCCAGCTCGCCGCGCTCCGCGAAATGGCCGGACGCGATCCCGGAGCGGCGCTCGCCATGCAGGGTGTAGCGCACCGTGGAGACAGTCAGATGGACTTCATCGGGTGCGACCGCGAGGCTCGACGCAATCGAATAGAGCCGTGGCGCCAGCGGCCGCAACCCTGCAATGAGATGCTGTGCATCGATCCCCTTGACCGGGAATTGCCGGATCACATCGATGACATGGTGGCCGTGCGCGAAGTCGGTACGCTCTACGGCGCGATCGGCCAACGTCAGGCGCCTGAGCGCATCCGCGCCGGAAAGATGAGCCCAGTGATCCAGAAAGCGGGGCGTGAGTGTCGTGATTTCAAAGCGGTTCGCCAGCGCGTCGCCCAGTGTGACGGGCTCACCCTTCACGTCGATCACGGTCTGCGGGGCAAGGCCGAGTTCGATCAGGATCGTCTCGACCAGAGCAGGGGCGTTGGCCGGCATGACACCCAATGCGTCGCCTGGCTCGAAGGCAAGACCCGACTCTTCGAGCGACAGTTCGATGTGCCGCGTTTCCTTTGACGATCCGCGTCCTGTCAGCGCGATGTTTTCGATGATCCGTGCGGAAAACGGATTGCGTTTGTCGAAGGCCGGCGTCTGTGTCTTCGTCGAAGCTGGCAGTGCCGCTGAAGACATCCCGTCCGCGGACTTGCCACCGGTAAGCGACGTATTTCCCAGCGTGGCCGCGATATCGTCGATCCATGCGCTGGCGGCTTCGTCGTAGTCGATGTCGCAATCGACTCTGGGTTTTAGACGCTGCGCGCCCAGTTCTTCCAGACGGCGATCGAGGCGCTTGCCGGCCTCGCAATAATGTTCATAGGTCGAATCGCCGAGTGCAAGCACGGCAAAGCGTACGGCAGGCAGTTTCGGCGCCTTGCGGCCTTCCACGAATTCGAAAAATCCCGCCGCCGGCTGGGGTGGATCGCCTTCGCCATACGTGCTGACGATGATCAGCATGTCGTGCTCGTCCTTGAGTTGCCGCGTCTTGTACGTGGCCATGTCGTGGAGCGAGAGGGTAAGGCCGCGCTTCGCCGCGTGTCCGGCGAGCGTGGTTGCCAGCGCGGCGCTGTTGCCGGTCTCGCTACCGTAAAGCACCGTCAACGGACGCTGACCGGGATGACCTGCATCACCCGGAGCGGGTGATGCATCGACCGCCGTACCCAACGGCGATACGTCGCGCGTCGCGGCTTGCTCGACCCCGGCAAGAAAGCCGCTTACCCACAAAAGTTGCTTTGAGTCGAGCGATGAAGCAAGACCGCTGATGTGTTCCCACTGCGCCCCGGTCAACCCCGGGCCTCGAAACTCCGAAACAGTCATTTCCGCTACCGGCTCCAGATGTGCGCTCCGCCCGGTCGAGGCGGCAGGTACCCGCTTGCTTGCACGTCCGGTCGGTACAGCATTGATGTGATCGTCCCTATTTTCCGCCCTGGATTGTCAACACACAAATGCATTATTATTGGAAATAACCGCAATAAAATTGATATGAAATCATGGACATCACGCTGGCACGTACCTTTCTGGAAGTCTCGGTAAGTGGAAGTTTCATATCGGCCGCGGAGCGTCTGCATCTGACGCAAACGGCGGTGAGCGCGCGGATCAAAACGCTGGAAGAACAACTGGGGCGCCGGCTTTTTGTGCGCAACAAGGCAGGAGCCCGCCTGACCGCGGCCGGTGAGCGTTTCGTGCGGCATGCCACGACGCTCGTCCAGGTGTGGGAGCAGGCGCGCCAGCACGTGGCGCTTCCGCCTGGGCGGGAGGAGGGGGTGAGTCTGGGTGGCGAATTGAGCCTGTGGCATCCGCTACTCGCCGACTGGCTTATCTGGATGCATCGCGAGTGCCCGGAGATCGCCTTGCGGGCTGAAGTCGACAGTCCGGCTCGCCTGCTCGATCGCGTGCAGGAAGGCTCGCTCGATATTGCTGTTCTCTACAATCCGCCGCAACGCGCCGATCTGGTTTCCGAACTGCTCGTCGAAGAGAAGCTGATCATGGTCACGAGCGCGCCAGATGGTGCAATGGATCCGGACAGGTATGTTTATGTCGACTGGGGGCCGAGCTTCGCCGTCAACCATCAAGCTGCCTTTCCCGAGCTTGCGAATCCGCCTGTTTCCATTTCCCTCGGCCCGCTTGCGCTGACCTACCTGCTGACCGTCGGCGGCTCGGGCTATTTCCGTATTGGTACGGCGCAGCCCTTTCTGACGGACGGCCGCCTGCGCCGCGTGGCCAATGCGCCGGAATTTTCCTGGTCAGCTTTCACGGTCTATGCGACACGACAGGAGGCACATGCGATCGACCGCGTGCGTCACGGTCTGCGCATGGTAGCCATGGCCCATGACAGGCCTGGGATCGGGCAAAGCATCGGCTCCCGGCCGTCTTCGTCGGCGTAGAGGCCTCGGTCGCCGAAGGCGAGTGCGCTGGTCAGAAGACTGGACTCGAGCCCAGGGGAAAACGACCGCGAAACGTACAGGCGTCATAACGCGGGCGAACGACTGTTCATGCGCCTCAAAGTGAGACGCATGCTTGCTCCAGCGAAACAGCGTGTCGTCATCGCTCAGACGACACGCTCGCCGGTCACTTTTCCCATTCGATGACGCGGCAGCAGCGGCAACGGCTCGACCTTGCCGACCACGAACAGATAGGACAGCGCGCCGACGATGCAGAGCGATCCCGCGGTCAGCAGCGGAATCACAAACGAGCCTTTGGTGACGGACAGCATGACGCCCGTAAAGGTCGTAATGAAGATGCCGGCCAGATTACCCGCAAAATTCTGAATGCCGCCGAGCGACGCAACATGGGCCGGTGTGGGTGCCACTTCACCGACCAGCGTCCACACATTGGCGCCGGCGAACGACAGACTCGCATAGGCCAGCGCGAAGAGCGCAAGACAGGCCCATGTGCTTTCCACGAACACGGACAGCGCGATCGACGAAGACAGCAACATGCCCACGACGAGACAGGTCTTGCGGGCTGCGGTCGCACTCCATCCGCGTTTGAAAAGACTATCCGACACGATGCCGCCGAGCCAGCCGCCGGGGATCGCCAGGAGTGCCGGCAGCATGCCGAGCGTGCCGAGCGACGTCAGCGAAAATCCGCGTGACTGCAGCAGATAGGTCGGAAACCACGTGATAAAAAAGTAGATGGCGAAGTTCAGGCAGAACAGGCCGATCATCATGCCCCACACCGTGCGGTAGCGAAACAGGTCGAGCCATGACACCGTGCCGGCAGCGTCAACGGTTGCGGGTGCGCCGCGCTGTGCCAGCAACGCGTCGACCGCGCCGGGCGCGATCGCGCGATAACGCTCCGGGTCGCGATAGATGAACCACCACGCGAGCGCCCACACAAGCCCGAGGCCGCCGGTAATCGCGAACGATCCGCGCCAGCCCACGAGCGCGATCAACCACGCGACGAGCGGCAGCGAGAGCGCCGATCCGACGCGCGAACCGCTGTCGAAGATACTGCTCGCGAGCCCCCGTTCGCTGCGCGGAAACCAGTTGAAGGCCACCTTCGCAAACGACGGAATCGCCGCCGCTTCACCCACCCCGAGCATCAGCCGCACGCCGACCAGCTGCGCGAGACCGCGCGCCATGCCGGTGGCGATCGTGAACGCCGACCACCAGCCCACCGCGAGCGCCAGACTCACGCGCACGCCGACCTTGTCGATAAACCAGCCGGCCGGCAGTTGCAAGAATGCGTAGGTCCAGAAGAACGCGCTCAGCACGAGTCCCATGCCCACCGCGTCCAGACCGAGCTCCGCACGGATGCTCGGCGCCGCGATCGCCAGGTTGGCCCGGTCGATGAAATTGATGACGTTGGCAAGGAAGCACATGAAGATCATGGCCCAGCGGATTCGTGGCATGGAAGTCTCCGTCTGTAATAGCGGTGTGATGTACGCCGACCGAACTGTCCGTCAGCGTCCTGGTGAAGGGTGTTATCGCGTGGGCTCAGGACACCTTGTCCATCGCTTCCCACAATCCGTTGATGTACACGGCGCCTAGCGCGCGGTCGTACAGACCGTAGCCGGGCTTGCCGGTTTCGCCCCAGATCATGCGGCCGTGGTCCGGACGGAAATAGCCGGTGAATCCGGTGTCGTGATAGGCCTTGACGATTGCGGCGATATCAAGCGAGCCGCAACTGGACAGGTGAGCGGATTCTTCGAAATCGCCTGCGGGCGTGATCTTCACATTGCGGATGTGCGCGAAGTGGATGCGTCCCATGCCGCCAAATTCGCGCACGAGTGCTTCCACGTTGTTCTGCGGTCCGGCACCGAGCGAACCGGAGCACAGCGTCAGTCCGTTCGCCGGCGAGTCGACGATCTGGAGGATGCGTGCGAGGTCGTCGCGATTCTTCACGATACGCGGCAAGCCAAAAATCGGGCGCGGGGGGTCGTCCGGATGAATCGCCATTTTCACACCGCATTCTTCGGCGACCGGAATGATGGCCTTCAGGAAATATTCCAGATGTTGCCAGAGCCTGTTTTCGTCGACTTCGCGGTATTCAGCGAGCAGCGCTTTCAATTGATCGGGCTTGTAGCTCGAATCCCACCCCGGCAGCGCAATGCCGTCGTCCGGGTCGATCGCTTCGATTTCTTTCGTGCTGAACGCGAGACATGTCGAACCGTCTTCGAGCGTTTTCGACAGCTCGGTGCGGGTCCAGTCGAACACCGGCATGAAGTTGTAGCAGATCACCTTGATGCCCGCAGCCGCCAGGTTGCGAATGGTTTGCCGATAGTTGTCGATGAGCCGGTCACGCTCAGGCTTGCCGAGCTTGATGCTTTCATGCACAGGCACGGACTCGACCACTTCGAAGCGCAACCCGGCCTGTTCGATTGCCGACTTGAGCGCAGCGATCTTGTGAATGGGCCACACTTCGCCCACCGGTTCGTCGTAAATGGCGGACACGATATCCGTCATGCCGGGAATCTGGCGAATGTATTGCAGCGTGACGGGATCGGACTCGCCGTACCACCGGAAAGACATCTTCACGACTTCACTCCTTGAGACTGATTGGGCAGGCAGGACGCGGCCATGCCACATCCAGGACGGGCGGATTATGATTGGTTGACCAATTTATGGCGATAGTGGTTTACCAGTCTCTCCACATGGCTCAAGGGGCGGTGCGGAGGAGAGGTGGGCCCTTTAGGGGCCGCCAGTGGGGCACAGAATCCGATGTACCGGAAAATTGGTGTACCATTTTCGGCGCGGAGGCGAGTGAGCCGCCGCGTTACCTGTTCGCGAGCGCCTTATGACCGATCTCTCCACTCAATCCTTTGCCCAACGACAGGACGCCGACGCTACCGACCGGTCCTATATCGGGCTCGCCAGGCAGATTCATGCGTTGATCGCGGCTGGCGATTTCGAGGTGGGATCGAGATTGCCGTCGGAGCGCGCGCTCGCCGACAAGTTCGCCGTGAGCCGCACGCAGGTGCGCGAGGCGATCATCGCGCTGGAAGTGCAGGGTGTGGTGGAAGTGCGAGTGGGCTCGGGCATCTATGTGTCGGCCAGGATCGGCGCGCGGCCGGTGACCTTCGAGCTGCCGCGTGGCCCCGGGCCGATCGAAACCTTACGCGCGCGAGCATTGATCGAATCGGAAGTGGCGGCGCTCGCGGCAACAGAGCGCAAGGATCGTGACCTGGATCGCATCTTTGCCGCGCTCACCACGATGCGTGAGCAGATGCACGACAAAGAGGCCAATCACGCGGCCGACCGGCAGTTTCATATGTACATTGCCGAAGCGACGGGAAACACGGTGCTGTTGCATATGGTCGCGGCGATGTGGGACTGCGCGCGCAGCGATCCGTTGTGGGAAAAAATCGAGGAGCACTTTCATACGTCCGGGTTGCGTGCGGCGTCGCAGGAAGACCATCAGCATATTTTTGCCGCGATCGCGGACCGTAATCCAGATGCGGCGAAGAGCGCGATGCACGCGCACCTGTCCCGCGTGGTTGGAGAATTCACGCAGGCGTGGAAATGATTAGCGACGCTTCAACGAAAAGCGTGGCTTGTATTCCATACACATACAGCAGCGAGACGATGGCCGTGGTGGGGACATAGACGTGATCGCGCTGGTCGACAGCATGCTTGAGGCGCAGACGGTCGTGCATGATGGCCCGCTGCGGTAAAGCACGAGCGTGAGGCGCGGCCCCGCACATACTCCGGGCACACGCCTTCAATCGCTAGACTGACAGCGCCAGCGCGCATGCGCAGACGTTGTCGACGGTGAAACCATACTCGCGCATCAGAATATCAGCGGGTGCCGATGCGCCGAAGCGTTCGATGCCGAGCACCTCTCCGCTTTCGCCGACATAGCGATGCCAGCCTTGCGGCACGCCGGCCTCGATAGCCAGCCGCGCGCCGACCGGGGGCGGCAGCACCACGTCCCGGTACGCTTGCGGCTGCGCGTCGAACAGCGACCAGCAGGGCAGCGAGACCACGCGCACCGCAACGTTTTGCGCCTGCAGGCGCTCGCGTGCGGCCATCGCGAGCCCGACTTCCGAGCCGGTCGCGATCAGGATCAGTGCCGGCTTGCCGCCCGGCGCGTCCGCGAGGATGTAGCCGCCGCGCCGCAGACCGTCGGCGGCGCCGAACTGGGCACGGTCGATGGTCGGCACGTTCTGGCGCGTCAGGATGAGTGCGGTCGGCCGGTCACGCGTTTCGAGCGCTACGCGCCACGCCACGGCGGTTTCGTTGGCATCGGCGGGGCGAATCACGTTGAGGTTCGGCACGGCCCGCAGGCTGGCGAGCTGTTCGATGGGCTGATGCGTCGAGCCGTCTTCGCCGAGCGCCAGACTGTCGTGGGTGAAGACATAGATCACGCGTAGATGCATGAGCGCGGCAAGCCGGATCGGTGGACGCATGTAGTCCGAAAAAATCAGGAACGTCGCGCCGAACGGGATGGTCCCGCCGTGGGCGGCGAGGCCGTTCAGGATCGCGCCCATGCCATGCTCGCGCACGCCGAAGTGCAGATTGCGGCCGGCGCGGCTCCAGCCGCCTCCTTCGGAGCCTTGCCGGTCGCGGGCACTGGCGCCGGGCGCTTCGAAGTCGCCGAGCCCGGACAGTGCAGTAAAGGTGGACGGATCGAGATCCGCGGAGCCACCAGTCAGCGACGGCAGGCGCGGCGCGATCGCCTTCATCACCTTGCCCGATGCGACCCGCGTGGCGATACCTTTGGCATCGGCGGGAAAGAGCGGGATATCCTGATCCCAGCCGGCCGGCAATTCACCGCGCGTCGCGTTCAGCAGTTCCTCAGCAAGCTCTGGAAACGCCTGCTTATAGGCGGAAAAGCGCGTGTTCCATTCGGTTTCTTTTTGCCGACCCTCGTCAAGCGCACGACGAAAATGCGTGCTTGCCGGCTCGGGAATATAAAACGCCGGCCCGGTTGGCCAGCCGAGGTTCTGTTTGGTCAGACGCACTTCTTCTTCGCCGAGCGGCGAGCCGTGCGCCTTGTAGGTGTCCTGCCTGTTCGGCGAACCGTAGCCGAGATGCGTGCGCACCAGAATCAGCGACGGGCGCCGGATTTCGGCACGCGCATTGCCGAGCGCCTGCTCGATGGCGCCCCTGTCGTTGCCGTCGCCGATGGACTGGACGTGCCAGCCATAGGCTTCGAAACGCCGCGCACGGTCTTCGCTGAACGTGATGTCCGTGCCTGCGGAAAGCGTGACCTCGTTGTCGTCATAGAGATAGATCAGCTTGCCTAGCTGCAAATGACCGGCGAGCGACACGGCTTCCGATGCGACGCCTTCCATCAGATCACCGTC
The DNA here is from genome assembly GCF_907164575.1 of Paraburkholderia gardini. GTDB lineage: Bacteria > Pseudomonadota > Gammaproteobacteria > Burkholderiales > Burkholderiaceae > Paraburkholderia > Paraburkholderia gardini. The sequence goes on along the minus strand of NZ_CAJQYY010000006.1, from coordinate 3,775 downwards.
GCTGACGATGCCGTAGGTGAAGTGATCGACGATGTCGAAGCCCGGCCGGTTGTAGCGCGCGGCAAGGTGCGCTTCGGCCATCGCCATGCCGACTCCGTTGGCGAGGCCCTGGCCGAGCGGCCCCGTCGTCGTCTCGACGCCGGGTGTCAAACCGCGTTCCGGATGGCCCGGCGTGAGACTGCCCCATTGGCGAAACTGCTTGATCTGTTCGAGCGGCAGATCGTAGCCCGTCATATGAAGCAGGCTATAAAGCAGCATCGAGCCATGTCCGGCCGACAACACGAAGCGATCGCGATCGAGCCATGCCGGATTCGCCGGGTTGTGTTTGAGAAAGCGGGTCCACAGCACGTAAGCCATCGATGCGGCGCCGAGCGGCAGACCGGGATGGCCACTGTCGGCTTTCTGCACCGCATCGACCGACAGAAAACGCAGCGTGTTGACGCACAGATCGTCCAGCGTCGCGGCGCTGGACGAGAGGGAAGCCGCTGGGTTCATGTGTACTCTCCTTGATTGCTACAGACCGGCGGGGCGGTGCCGCCATGAGCGAATGGACCGGAGTGCCGTCACGCTCCACGTTGTGCTTCGAGTTCAGGGCTGGTGGTACCGCAGCGCGCCATCGGCGAAAACGCTGTCGCTGAACGCCTTGAACGCGGCATGCGGGGCGGGTGCCAGCTACAGAGTCCGCACGCCGGATCAGCCTTTGCTGATTTTCGCCGTGTAGCCCGTGTCCTCGAACGCGACGAGGAACTCCTCGGCCATCAGCCACGAGTCGACCTTCACAACTCCTGCTTTGACGTCGACGTCGACTTTCGCGTCCGGGTCGACCGCACCGATGGCCCGGACAAGCGTCTGCGCATCGACATCGCCGGTCATCTTCTCCACTTCGAATTCCATATGTTCGAATTCCACGTGCAGCTCCTTCAATTCGGGTTATTGGGTGCTTCGAACGGCCCATGATGCGCCTGCCCGATGCAGTTGTACCTTCATTCCTGTGCGTCGAAAACTTCGGCGATTCAATTAAATTCAAGCTATATCACAACGTGATCTATAGTGAAATGCACTGAATCATCATGAAAATGTGCTGTTGAATGTCCGGCAGCGTCCGCGTGCGCCGGCATCGACATCACTGCACTGTACGCCGCACTGAACGGAGGGCGTCCATCATGACGACGAGATTGAAGGTTGGCGATCACGTGACGTGGAATTCGGAGGCCGGCCATGTGAGTGGCAAGATCATCGAGGTGCACACGAAAGACGCCGGCTACAGGGGGTACACCCATCACGCCAGCATTGACGATCCACAGTACGAGATCAGGAGCGACAAGACCGGCCATGTCGCGATGCACAAAGGCGGCGCACTGAAAAAGACGCATGCCTGAGCCATGTCGACTGTTACAGTACAGACGAGCCGCTAACGGATGTGAAACGCTTTGATCAGGCGGACGCGGGAATGAAATACAGGGACTACTACGAGATTCTCGGCCTGCAACGCACCGCGACGCAGGACGAGGTCCGGCGCGCGTACCGGAAGCTCGCGCGCAAATATCATCCGGACGTCAGCCAGCAGACCGACGGGGAAGAGCGTTTCAAGGAACTGGGCGAGGCGTATCAGGTTCTCAAGGATACGGAGAAACGCGCGGCCTACGACCGTTTGGGCCACCAGTGGCAGAACGGTCAGGATTTTCAGCCGCCGCCTGACTGGGACGAAGGCTTCGAATTCAGCGGCGCAGGTAACGGGCGCGGCGCGGATGCCAGTTTCAGTGATTTCTTTGAGGCGATGTTCAGCGACGCGCGTACAGGTGGGCACGCACGGCAAGCAGGAAGGCGTGGCAGGGGATCGGAACACGCCGCCGGCGCGGCCGACGATCTGGAGGGCGCCTGGCGCGGTGCGCAACGTTCGATGCCCGGACAGGATCTTCACACGAGAGTCGTGATCGATCTGGAGGATGCTTATCACGGCGCGCAACGTTCGATTTCGCTGCAAATGCCGGTCCTCGATGCACACGGTCATGTCGTCCTGCAGCCGCTTACGCTGAACGTCACCATTCCCAGGGGCGTGCGTGCCGGACAGCACCTGCGTCTCGCCGGTCAGGGCGCTGCCAGGGTGGGGCAGGGACCTCCCGGTGACCTGTATATGGAGATCACTTTCCGGGAACATCCGCATTTTCGCGTCGACGGGCGCGATGTTTCGCTCGACGTACCGGTGGCGCCCTGGGAGGCCGCGCTCGGCGCGCACGTAACCGTTCCCACGCCTGATGGCTCCGTCGAGCTGACCGTGCCAGCGGGGTCGGCCGCTGGCCGGCGGTTGCGACTCAAGGGCAAGGGGATTCCGGGGAAGACGCCGGGCGACCTGTATGTGATATTGGCCATCGTGCTGCCACCGGCCGACAGCGACAGCGCGCGAGCGGCCTACGACGCGATGCGGCAGGCGTTCCATTTCGAGCCGCGCGCGAATTTCACGGGTACTCGACCATGAAAGAATCGGTGGCGGTCTTTGTACAAGGTCAGATTGTCGAGGAAGACGTCGAGTTCACGCTCGTTGAATTGTGCAGGGCGAGCGGCGCGTCGGAAGAACAGTTGACGTTATGGATCGAGGAAGGCGCAGTCGAGCCGCAAGGTGCCACGCCGCGCGAATGGCGCTTCAGCGGTGCCGCACTGCGCCGCGTGCGAACCGCTCGACGACTTGCACAGGATCTCGAGATCAACGCACCCGGCATTGCGCTCGCCCTCGACCTGCTCGATGAAATCAACACGCTGCGAGCGCGGGCGAGGCGTTCGTCGGGTCGTTGAGCGTGGTTTTTACGTTCCTTACCGGTTCAATGGCGGGCGCGGCGCGAACGACCGGGTTCGTCTGAATTGCTGGCTGGCACCACCGGCAGGCGTGGCGGAACGGTAGGCCTGCCTGCGATGTTGTGCGCTGCTATTGGGCGCGGCAATCCAGGTCCTTTGCGAGCAACCTGGCCTGTCACGGCCCTGGACGCCTCAATAGCTTCTCGCTGTCTGGGTCAGTGCAGCGTCGTCGGCGTGCTCGAGAATACGCGCGAACCAGTCAGCCAGAAAATCCACAAACGCGACGACCTTGGCTGACACATTCATCCGCTCGCCGTACACCGCATAGATATCCGCACTCGGCAACGACCAGTCGGGCAACGCGATGCGCAATGCGCCCGAACGCAAATGCGCCTGTACGTCCCACTCCGAACGCATCAGTACACCATGACCGGTTGTCGAAGCGGACGTCGTGGTATACCCAGGTCGGCTACGTGAAGAACAGCCACGGCTCGAACCTTGGTCTTAACGGCTACGACACCGACATCGTCGCCGGCCACAATCAGACCGGTGCGATGCTTGGCGTTATTCACTATTTTTGAGCGGGACGGGAATGGATAACCCAGTCGTGAACTGGCGATAGTGAGGGTCGGTTAGAAGCAGGGGAATCCGCAGCGCAAAAGGTAATCAACGTCGAACGGGAAACCCGTAACGGGTTGCGGGTTTTTCGATAAGGCCAGATTTGTCTGCAAGCCATGCACAGACTGGCGTTGGAGGTCTCGGGGCCTTTGCAATCCAACTCTGTCGCCTGGTCAATGCAAAGGTCATTGGTGTCACGTTGAACGCCAGGCGTCAGGGCTTCGCATTGCGTATAGGAAAGCGCCCTGTATTTGACATAATATAAATTATCAAGCATTGGTGTGTCAGAGCTTTTTAGTAATGTCTGGTTCTGGCTCATTAGAAATGTCCGGTTCCTGGCTCCGGGCCGGCGGCTGTGGCGCATGCT
>NZ_CAJQYY010000005.1 GCF_907164575.1 Paraburkholderia gardini | reverse complement strand
GGCAACCGGCGTGGCCGGTTGCCGCACGATGGTTGCCGGTGCGCGGACTGCTTCGCACAACCAGTATAGGAAATTCGCCTTCACCCCGTATGCCGCGATTCTTTATTTAACCGGCCGTGGCGGGAACCCCCGGGTTCCCTGCCACGGCGCGGGATCAAAAGCTGGTCGTGTTGGCGGCCCACTGCGTCGGGCTCACGTCGAAAGCAAGCGGGCCCAGGTTAGCACCGAGCACACCGATATTGTTCAGCGCCTCGACGTTGACGTACTGCAACTGCTGGATGTTCTGGTTCACGTTGACGTTCACGGTGGGGCTCGCAACCGGACCCTTGCCTTGCAGCCAGGGGTTGCTGATGCCCGTGCCGCCGCGCACGGCCGACATGGCACGACGGTCGAGCTCGCGTGCCTGGGACAGATCCTGAATCATGATGGTTGACATGGTGATGCTCCAGAAGTATCGGGAAGAGAAAGGGAAGCGGGCCGCCCGCATCGGACCGGCGGGATTGCGCGGCCTGCTTCCGTACGCGTTAGCTCACGTTGATCGTGTTCTTCGCGTCGATCGAAGGATTGACGTTCGACGTGACGTTGTTGAGGAAAGCCGAGTCGTTGCCGGTGGCTACCTGAACGCTCATCATCGAAGCGATCGACTGGTCGGCGTACACGTGCTTGCTCGTATCGACCGTGATCGGCGAGAAGTTGAAGTAGTTGTTCGTCGGGAACACGTAGCCACCGCGAACGGCGCGCATGGCGTTGCCGTCGAGTTGTTCGGTGTGCGACAGGTCTTTGATCATCAGCGTTTTCATTTCGGGTCTCCTGGCGGAAAAAGAAGTCTTGCAGCGGGTTGCGAGCATCCTGTTTGCTCGGGAGTCACTAACGCACAGGCTGTGCCAGTTCGCGGCGCATGCCGTAAAAAAACCGCGCGATGCCTGCTGCGCAAGGCGCAACGCGAATTGCGCGATACGTATGGCGTCGCTGTGAACCGCATACGTATGCCCGCGATGGTGGCGCGTAGCCAACTGCCCGCGTCACGGCGTTGGTCCGGCTGCGACACCCGCGCGGCTCACGTGTCCGCGCGCGCGTCGCGGGGCAATCCTGGTTTGCGAAAGCGTCACCTGCGGGCTAGTATCGAAACAGCACATGTAACTGGTTACGACAGGTTGTTCGCCGGCCTCTTCGCGGTTTCCTGCCGCTCCTGCCGGTCCTACGGGAGCACGTCGCTTCGCACATATGGCTAGCCTTGCGCATGTGATCCGCGATTATCAGAGCGGCGGCCTGACGCGCGATGAGTTCATCGCACGGCTCGACAACACGCTGACGACGGACAGCCTCAGTCCCGCGCGGATGATGGACGTCCTCGACGAAGCGCACGCGCGCTCACCGCTGCCCGCCGACCTTCACGCGGAAGTGCGGCGCCGGATCGAGCAGTTACCGGTTTCGAACCTGGCGGCGGGCGGCGAGGAAACGCGTCTGCAAACACGGCAGCAGGCGCATGTGGATGCGCCGTCGCACGGTTCTTCCGGCATGGGCACGGCGGGCCCGTTGCCCGGTCACGACCAGATCAAGGGCACCGGCGACACGCTCAACAACCGCTTCGTGCTCGAAGAATGCCTGGGTGTGGGCGGCATGGGCACCGTCTACAAGGCGCTCGACCTGCGCAAGCTCGAAGCCTCCGATCGCAAGCCGTATCTCGCGATCAAGGTGCTCAACGTCCAGTTCCGCGGCAATCCGAAATCGCTGATCGCGTTGCAGCGCGAAGCGCGCAAGGCACAGGTGCTCGCGCACCGCAACATCGTGACCGTCTACGATTTCGACCGCGACGGCGCGATCGTCTATCTGACGATGGAGTATCTGTCGGGCAGGGCGTTGAGCCAGATTCTGCGCACCGAGGATTTTCACGGCATGCCGGTGCGCGCGGCGCTGCCGATCGTGCGCGGCATGTGCGGCGCGCTCGCGTATGCGCACGAACGTGGCTTCGTGCATTGCGACTTCAAGCCGGCGAACGTGTTCCTGACGGATACGGGCGAGGTGAAGGTGATCGACTTCGGCATCGCGCGCGTGTTTCAGCGGCCCGAAGAGGAGAGCGACGCGACCGTGTTCGATCCCGGCACGCTCGGCGCGCTGACGCCCGCGTATGCGAGCCCGGAAATGCTCGAACATCGCGAGCCCGATCCGCGCGACGATATCTATGCACTCGGCTGCATCACTTACGAGCTGTTGACGGGGCGCCATCCGTTCGACCGGCAGTCCGCGACCCAGGCGCGCAGCACCGGCCGCAAGCCGGAGCGGCCGGAAAACCTCGGCACGCGGCAGTGGCGCGCGTTGCGCTCGGCGCTCTCGTTCGACCGCAATACGCGCACGCCGACTGTCGTGCGTTTCGTCGAGGAGTTTGGCGCCGAGGAAAAAGTCGCACTGAAATCCGCCATGCGCGTGAAGGCGGGCGTCGCGGCCGGGGTGGCGGTGCTGGTCGCGGCGGGCGTCGGCGTCGGGGTGTACCGGGCGTCGTCGGGCGGGCATGAGGAAGCGGCGCCATCGGGTGGCGTGGCGTCCTCTGCTTCCGTGGCTTCTTCGGCGTCCGTCGCGCCTTTGGGTTCGGCGGCTTCGGTTGCGTCGCCTGCGTCGCTTACTTCAGTTACGCGGGCGGTTCAGGCGACGTCTTCGCCTGCGCCGCCGGTTGTTCCGCCTGTGCCCGCGCCGAAACCCGCGCTCTCGATGGCGGCGGTGACGCCCGCGCTTGCCCTGGTGCCGTGTTCCGCGCTGGCTTCCACAGTGGACGGGCACACGTTGCACGTACAGGGCTTCGTGCCGCAGCGCTATGGCGTGACGCAGTTGCAAAATACGTTAGGCGCGGTGCCGGGTGTCGATACGCTGAAACTCGATGTGCAGACACTCGCCGACGACAAGTGCGACGAGATGAAATCGTTCGCGCCTTACTGGGTCAGGAACTGGCAGGGTGGGCGGGCCACGGCGCTCCATGTGCGTCCGGCGGGCGGCCAGTTGACCGAAGGTGATCCGCTCATCGTCGATGTGACGACGCCGGGCTACGACTCCTACGTGAATCTCGACTATTACCAGCTGGATGGCAGCGTCGTCCACATGGTGCCGGGGCCGCGCGCGAAGGACAATCAGGCGCCGCCGCACTATGCCGCGACCATCGGCGGTGGCGGCGACTGGGTGATCGCAAAGCCGTTCGGAGCGGAAATGGTGGTACTGCTGGTGACGCCTGTGCCGCTCTTCGACAGGATGCGTCCGGAGAGCGAATCGCGCGCCGATTATCTACATGCCCTCGATGCGCGGCTCGCGCAGATCGCGGACAAATACGGACGCGATCGTATCGGCGTCGACATCGCGCAGATCACGACGAAGGCCCACTCGCATTGAGCGCGCGCTGCGTGCGCGGCGCTGGCGTCAGTGGTTCGAACAGGCGATCACGCCGCGCTCACTTCAGATCCCTGGCGACGCGAAATCCATCCTGCGACTGACGCACGCTCGAGCTGTACCTGAAGCGTGTCGACGTGAGCATGTAGTTCGCCCCTTCGCGCCATGAACCGCCCCGGATCACGCGCATGTCGCAGCCAGGGGCATCCCACGTGTGGCCGTCGGTGGGGGCGCCCTGATACGAGTTGTGCCAGCAGTCGCTGACCCATTCCCAGACGCTGCCGTTCATGTCGTGCAAGCCGAACGGATTCGCGGCGAACATGCCGACGTTCTCAGGCCCTTCCGTGTGCCACGGGTTGCCGCAGTCCTTGCAGTTCGCGGTGCCTTTGACCATCTTGTCGCCCCACCAGTATTGCGTCGTCGTGCCGCCACGGTCCGCGTATTCCCATTCCGCTTCGGTCGGCAGACGGTATGGCTTGCCCGTGGTTTTCGCCAGCCATTTCACGTAGACCTGTGCATCGTCCCAGCTGAGATCGCGCGCCGGTGCTGTTTTCGACGGGTTGTTGTTGCTCGAAAGCGCCGGGCACGCTTTGGCGTCCACGCACGCGTTCCATTGCTCGATCGTGACTTCGTATTTGCCGATCGCGAACGGCGCTTCGATGGTCACGTGATGAACGGGTTTCTCCGACGGATCGTCGGTGGCGCTGCCCATCGTGAACGATCCTGGCGACAGTGAAACCATGACCGGACAGGCCGCGCAGTCCCTGCTTTCACCGTTGTTCGCGGCGCGGCTGGCCACGACCGCGGGCGGGGCCGCTTTTGCGGGTGCTGTCGCGGAGGGTGCCGATGGTGCGGGTACGGGCGCGGCGGTCGTCGTGCGCGGTTTTTCCGGCGGCAGCGGCGGCAGGGTGGCGGCCGGCGCGGTGCGTGTCGCTTCGGGCGTGGTTTGCGTCTTCGCGGCGGCGCGCAAGCGGTCGATACGCGCGTGCGCCAGCGTCGCGAAGCGCCCGTTCGGATAGGCCTTCAGATACGCTTCGTAGTCGCTTGGGTACGTGCTGTCCTTGATGGAATCCCAGAACGTCAGTTCGTATTGCTCGCTGCTGTCTTTTGGCAGGATGCCGCGGCTATGCAGTGTGATCGGAGCTTCGGTATCCGCGCTCGTGACGTACATGCGCGTGGGTTGGATGGCGTCGTGCCCGACAGCACCCGCTGCAAGCTTTTCATCAAACGATGAGACCACGCGTGGCCGTTGCTTGCCATCCGTCGCCGCACGAATGTTCGCGGCTACGCGCGCAAAGAGCGCCGTTGCATCGTGTGCCGATGCGCCCGACAACTCATGCAGCAACGCATCCGTGAAGACGCCGCCACGTGGCCCATCCGCCGCGAATCCGCCAGGCGCGGTCGCGTACGCGATCATTGTCCGCGCAGGCGGTGCGATGTCGCCGGTATTGGCCGCATCGAAAGGATTGTTCAGACAGGTATCGAGAATCACGAGATTGAGCTTGTGCGCACGCGGCGCGGACATCGCCTGAAGTGCCGCATCGAGATTCAGTCCATCCTTGACGAGCGAAGCGGGCACGCGTGCATCGACACCCGATGGCAGCAGCATCGTGGCGTTTGCCAGCTGGAAACCGTGTCCGGCGAAATAGAACACACCGGTACCGCCGTGCCGCAGACGTCGTGCGAATTCGGCAAGCGCTAACTTCATGGCTTGCGGCGAAGCATTCGTGCGCGTGATGACATCGAAGCCGCGCGCCGCGAGCGCGTCGCGTATCCGCATCGCGTCGCGTGGTGCGTTTTCCAGCGCATGGTCGGGGTAATCGCCATTGCCGATCACCAGTGCGACGCCGCGTGGGGTCATGCCGCTATCGGGAAAGAGGATCTGCGCACTCGCCGTAGCGGTCGTGCCGGCAGGCGAGGGTGCGGCGAAAGCGTCGATCCAATGTGCGTGGAGCGCCCCAACGACACCGATGAGCAGGAGTTTTCGCCACATTTTTAATTCCTGTCTGTTCTGGACCGAACTCAGGTTTCCGGCCACCGGTGCTCCGGTACCGGCGGCTGCCACGCGCGGCGCGGCAGTGTCAGCGCACGACCCTGCTGGCGTATCGATGTATGCGAGTCGCTATGAACAACGATAGCACGCAGTTCGCGCGTCAAAACGTTAACGAGAGTGGCGTATCTTTTTGGCAAGTTCCGTCCTAAGCTAATTCATAAAGCAGACAACACAGATCGGTTTTTTTACCGGTCGTTCCGGCACGCACGTATGCACACATCGCGCCAGCGCGCGCGGACAGGCTCGTTTTGCAGAGCAGGGGGCGACCCGGACAACTCTTCGGGAGAATGCGCGATGCCAAAAAGAATAATGCTGGGTGCGCTGTATGTCGTTGCTTCGCTGTTCCTTGCGAACGCGTCCGCGTTCGCGGCCCGGACGCCTTCGCCGCCCGGCGCCGAGGAGTACATCATCTGGCCCGCCGACGGCACCGTGATTCACGGCGGCAAGCTGTGGGTGCGCATGGGACTGCGCAACATGGGTGTGTGCCCGAAGGGCGTCAACATCCCGAACACCGGGCACCACCATCTGCTGATCGATACCGACCTGCCGCCGCTGGATCAGGAAATTCCATCGGACCGCAATCACCTGCATTTCGGCGCGGGTGAAACGGATGCGCGCATCGAACTGTCTCCGGGTAAACATACGCTGCAACTGCTGCTCGGCGACTACAACCACGTGCCGCACGATCCGCCGGTGTACTCGAAGAAGATCACCATCATCGTGAAATGAGCGAGCGCGGCCGCTTCGGCCTGTCAGGACGGAGAGCACCATCCATGTACAAGATCATTGCTGTCGTCGCATCTGTCGCGGTGTCTGTCGTAGCGTCTGCCGTTACGTTTGTCGCGCTGGCACCGGTTGCGCCCGGAGTGGCATTCGCGGGCACGACGCCATCGCCCGCGGGAGCGTATGCCTATATCGGCTATCCGAACGACGGCCAGGTTGTGCCGGCCAACAAGCCGTTTCGCGTCTGGTTCGGGCTGCGCTATATGGGCGTCGCGCCTAAGGGCGTCAAATATCCGAATACCGGCCACCATCATCTGCTGATCGATACCGATCTGCCGCCGATGGACCAGGAGATTCCCTCCGATCGCAACCACCTGCATTTCGGCGCGGGTGAAACGGAGACGATGATCGAGCTGCCTCCCGGTAGACACACGCTGCAACTGCTGATGGGCGACGACATGCACATCCCGCACAATCCGCCCGTGTATTCGAAGAAGATCACCGTCATCGCGAAGTGAGGTGAGGGGCGAGGCGCCGTGGTACGTTGCCTGCGGCTGGCGGCGCGCTAAAGCGTGGCTAAAGATCACACCAGACATCCTTAAGCACGCCGCTAAAGAAAACGCACGAAGCCGAAGTCTTTAATGTCTCTCCTGATCCAACACTGTCAGGCGTGTTGTCGGTCAAAGCCCATCACCCAGGTCGATTCCATTTCGCTCCTTGCGCGCCCCGCGCATTGACGCATCTCGTGCACACCCCAGCGTTTTCAGGGCTCCGCAGGATTTTCGCGCTAAGGACCACATGCCTGGCACAGGCCATGCATTAGTGACACCCGAGCAGACAGGATGCTCGAAACCAATCGCAAGACTGACCTTTTCCTCTTTGGAGACCTATCATGACAACGCTGATGATCAAAGACCTCTCGAACGCCCAGGACCTCGACAGCAAGAAGATGAGCGCCGTGCGCGGCGGCTTCACGCCGTTCCCGTCGAACAACTTCGTCAACATCATGCCGATCACGTTCGATTCCAGCAAGACGGCCTACGTCAAGCAGCTCAACGAGAACCAGCTTGGCTCGCAGATCGCTACCGGTGACGGCTCGGCGTTCCTCGACAACGTCAAGACGATCTCGAATCCGTATATCGACAGCAACAACACCGTCAACATGTAAAGCGTGACGGGGAGACCACCGCGGAGGCCTCGACGTCTCCGCGGACACAAGCCGGCTGCGTCATCGCGTACGCCGGCTTTCATGAAAAAGAAACCGCAACCAATCGTTCTTTTCATAGACCGCCGCACCGCACTGCATCGCACCTGTCCCCGCGCTAACCGCCCGCCACGCTCCACAACCGGAAGACGTGCAGGACGCGTGTTGCCTGATTGCGCGCACCCGAATGCCGTGCCGCTGGATTGACCGGAGATTATCGTGTCAGCGTTGCATCATTGCCCAGTCCGTCGTACCTGGCGCATCGCGCCAGCCAGTCGCCGCGTCGCGGACGATGGAGCGGGCGCCGAACCCCTCCCTGCCGCACCCACCGCCCGCACGTTCAGGACCTTCGGCACCATTGCGCTGTGCGCCGTGCTGCTTTCGGCGTGCGTCGATGTCAGCATGCCTGACTACAAGCGCCCCGATACGCCCGCGAAAGCATCGTGGTCCGACAAGACCGGCTCGATCGTTTCACCCGCCGACACAATCGAGCCCGACTGGTGGAAGGGCTTCCAGGACCCGTACCTGAACGCGCTCATCGCGAAGGCGATTGCCGGCAACTTCGATATCAAGGTGCTGGCCGCGCGCATCGACGTGGCCGGCACGCAGATCGGCGAAGCGAAAGCCGGCGCGCTGCCGGTGATGGATCTCGGCGCGGGCGCGAATTACCAGAAGATCACCGGGCAACCGTTTTCGCATCAGTACAACCTCGCGACCCAGGTGAGCTGGGACATCGATATCTGGGGCAAGGTCGAGAAGGGCGTACAGGCGCAGAAGGCCGAATTCCATGCGAGCGAGGCCGACTGGCGCGCGGGCTATCTGGAACTGGTGGCGAACGTCTCGACGACCTATTTCCAGATCCTGCAGTTCGACGACCAGATCGAGCAGCAACAGAAGACGCTCGCGACGAACCGCCAGATCCTCGCGATCTACGATGGCATGAACCGCAACGGCCTCGCGCCGAAGACACAGGTGCTGCGCCAGCAGGCGGAGATCAATCGTCTGACTAACGAACTGCTGGAGTTGCGCCGCTCGCGCGACGTAGCGAACAACGCGCTGTCGACGCTGATCGGCGTGCCCGCCGGCGAATTCAGACTGCCGGCCGGGCATCTCCAGCAGCGCGTGCAGTTGCCGCCCGTGCCCGCCGGTTTGCCCGCGCAATTGCTGTCACGCCGGCCCGATGTGGTCGCGGCTGAATTTCGCGTGCTGGAATCGTACGACCTCGTCGGCGAAGCGAAGCTCGCGCAGTTGCCGACGATCAACCTGACGGGCCACGGCGGTACCGCCAGCTTCGCGCTGACCGATCTGCTGAAGTCGATCACGTATGGCTTCATGCCGAGCATCGATATTCCGCTGCTCGATCCGGGTGTGCGCGCGCATGTGAAGACCACGCAGGCGCAGCAGACAGTCGCCGAACAGCAATATCGCAGCACGGTCATGGCCGCGTTTGAAGAAACGGAGAGCGCGCTCGTCAATCTGAATGCGCATCGCCAGCAGCGCGTCGAATTGCAGGAAGAAGTATCGCGGCTGCAGATCGTCGCGAACCAGATCGAAGCGCAGCTAAAAGAAGGGGTGGTGTCGCAGCTCGAAGTGTTCGAGACCGAGCGCACGTTGCTGCTGGCCCAGCAGGATCTGCTTGCCAATCATCAGCAGATTCTGTCGGACACGGTGCTGCTGTACAAGGCGCTCGGCGGCGGCTGGCCCGCTGTCGATGTGCAGTTGCAGGTGAAGCAGCCATGAGCCGGTCAGGCGACACAAAAGCGCAGGGTGAACGGTTGCTCACGCGGTTCATCGTCCGCGCCGGACAATTGACTACCGCGATACGTGACTTACACTCTTTGTGTGACCGCGGCCCATGCGGTCGGGCCTGTCACGCCGCATCCGCCGCGGATGCCAGCGGCGCGCCCCTGACGCATTCGCGGCAGCGGGTAAACGCTTAGTGATCCAGATCATGACTCCAGGCGAAGTCCAGATTGCCGAGGCGCGCACTACACTGGACCAGGCGTTCGACGTCGTGCTCTCGCCGGTGTCGCACCCGGCGCTCGGTGCGATCCGGATCATCGACACCCTGTTTGCCATTGGCCGCAGCGAACCGCCGTTCGTCGATTACCCGCGCGAACTGCTTACCCGCCTGTCGCGCCGGCACGCGCGCATTTTCACCGAACACGGCGTGGTCTACGTCGCGGATCTCGACAGCAAGAACGGCACGACGCTGAACGGCAAGGACGTTCGGCAGACGCCCGGCCGCGTGCGCGCCGGCGACGAACTGTGTTTTGGCGGCGAGCTGTCGTACCGGATCGCCATCGAGCCGCGCGCGCGCATTGTCGCCGCCGCGCAGGCCGCGCAGCCGGCCGGTCTCACGCTCGTGCCCGAGCGCGACGATCTGGGCCTTTTACCCGTCGACGTGCGCGCGTTCCCGTTTCTGGTCAGCAAGGTCGACGACGTTTTCGCACGCTACAAGGCGCGCTATCCACATCAGGTCAATTACATTTCGCGGCGCCATGCGCATATTTTCGCGCGCGCGGGCGATCTTTACGTCGAGGATCTGGGCAGCACGAACGGCACGTTCGTCAACGGCAGGCGGCTCGACGAATCGGCGCATGCGTTGCTGGAGGGCGACGTCCTTGCATTCGGCGGCGATCACTTCGTCTACAGGGTGGAGCTGCAGCAAACACCCGAATTCGAGCCGACCGTGACCCAGATGATGGCCTCCCCCCCGATCGAAGCAATCGACGCCGACAAGACCACCTTCGTCGGCGCCGCGCATTCGTTCCTCGATATTTTCTGCGTCGACCAGGCGCGGCAGCGCGAAGACGAAGTCAACGAAGCGAGCCAACCCGATCCCGACGATACGAAGCGCGACACGCATGCGCATCGCGCGCAGCGGCGCTGGCGCGTGCTGGCGACGGAGCTTGCGAACGCGTTCTCGGGCGGCGAGCAGCTCGCGACAAAGCGTGCCGCGTGGTGGGGGCTCGCGGGCGTGATCGCGGTGATGGGTATCGGCGTTGCGCTGTATATGAGGGGCGCATCGGAGCGCGAACTGAAGAACCTGCTCGCGGCGGGCGACTACGAACAGGCGCTGGACGTCGCGAACGACGACGTGCGACAGCACCCGGCGGACGCGCATCTGAAGGCGCTGGCGAGCGAGGCGCTGTTGAAGGCGAAGGTGCCCGACTGGCTCGCCGCGCTGCAGAAGCGCGAATTCGACCGCGCCGATACGCTGCTGGGAAGTATCAGAACGCTGGGTGCGGTGAATCCGGATGCGACATCGCTCGTCGGCGAACTGCAATGGGTGGGCGATCTCGAACGCTTCGTGGTCGGACGCGGCGGCCCGGATGCACCGATCCGCATCTATGCCGACGAAGGCCGGATCGGCGATCTGCTCAGGCGCTGGGAAGACGATGCGCGTGCTCACCAGCGCGCGCTCGACCGGATCGCGTCGTACGTGCCCGCGTTCGCGGACCCTTACGCGCAGGCGTTGAGCCATCTGCGCAAGCTGCAAAGCGACGACGCCGTGTATCTCGCCGCGATCGGCCGGCTGAACGCGACGATCGACACCGAGCTCGCGCGCGACAAGCCCGATGCGTTGCCGCCGGTGCTCGATGATTACGCGCAGCGTTATCCGCGGCTCGCTGGCCTCGACCGCGTGCGCGGCGATCTGAAGGCATACACCGAACTGCTGGGTGACGCCGTCGCGCGAGAGCTCACGCCGCTGCTTGCCCTGATGAAACACGTGCATTTCTCGACGCCACCGTTCGAGGCGCACTACGCGCGCCTCGCGGCGAGCCGCTTGCCTTCAGCCGATGTCATCCAGCGGCACGACGCGGTAACGGCTGCGTGGCAACACGGCGACGGGTTACAGGCGCTCGCCGCGTTGCAGGCGATTCCCGCGAACCCGTGGTCCGACGTGCTGACGGCGGAGCAGACGCACAAGAAGGCCGTGCTCGACCAGTACGCCGATCTGCGGAAGTCGCGCGGCACGAAGGACTATGACGGGCGCCTGCTGTCGTTCTACGCCGCGCTCGACCCGGCGGAAGACACCTGGTTCATGCACGCGATCGAAGCGGATGTCACCGCGACGCACGACAAGGCGCTGACCCGCGCGCAGGATCTGCTGACGCGCGCGCAGGCCGAGTGGCGCCAGTACCGTGCGAACGGTGCGATCGGCGGCACGCAGCGGCTCGAATCCGGCATCTCCGGAGGCTTTCGCAGTCAGGCGCATCTACTGTCTGAAGCGCAGTCGCTCGCCCAGCAGGGCATGCGCATCTACACGCAGCTGAAGGCCGACCATCCGTCCGACTGGGACACGCTGCTTGCCGACATCAACGCCGAAGCGGATATGCAGCGCCGCTCACTGGAAGAACTGCGCATGGTGCTCGAACCCGGACTGTTGAAGTCGAAGCTGGCACTCATCGGAGGCGACAGCAGTGAAACGCGACAGTCACCCTGAATTGCTGTCCGAGGCGCTGGCGGACCATAGCGCCGAAGGCATCGCGATCCTGATGGCCGAGCCCGTCAAGCTCGCCCACGCGCTGATCCTGGCGATGGCGGGGCTGGTGGTCGTCGGGCTGCTGTGGTCGTTCGTCGGCCGCGCGGATGTGATCGTGAGCGCGCCCGGCACGCTCTCGCCGGAATCGGACGTGCGCCGCTTCTATGCGCCGATCGACGGCGAACTCGCCGACGTGTACATCGCCGAGGGCCAGCCCGTATCGAAAGGCGACGTGCTTGCGCGGCTCAATGCGCGCGGCGCGATCGAGGCGGCGAGCAACGCGCTCCAGGCGCAACTGAAACTCGAAGACGCCGAGCGCGAATGGCAGCAGTTCCCCGCAAAGAAGGCGCTGATGGAGCGCAAGGCCGCGGCGCTAAAGGACCAGATCGACGTGGAGGCACGCCAGCACGAGACGCGTGTCGCCGAAGGCACGACGAAGCTTGCCGAAGGCCAGAAAGCCGAACTCGACGAAGCACGCAGCATCCTCGATAACGCGCGACGCTCGCGCGATGCGGCGCGGCAGGAGTTGGACAGCTATTCGCGGCTCTTTGCGCAGCCAGGCGGTGGCGGCATCGCGGAGCTTCAGGTCGAGGCGAAGCGCACCGCGTATCTGGCGGCGGAAAACGCGTATCGCGTCGCGCAGTCGAAACTTGCGGAGCTGGACTTCCGTTTGAGCCACGAATATACGCAGGCGAACGCGCAACTCGAAACGAGCGGGCAGGAGACCACCAATCTGCAGATCCAGTACGACGCCGCCGTGCGCGAAATCGCCACGACGGAAGACAAGCTGCGGCTGCAGGTGCAAACCGCGCGGCTCGTCGCGGAGGCCGCGGCGCGCATCCGTTTCGAGAATATCGACAAGGACAACTTCCTGCTGATTCTCGCGCCGACTTCGGGCGTGATCACGGATGTCACGTCGACGCAGCCCGGCGACAAGATCCTGGCGAACGCGCCGCTTGGCGGCATTGCGCCCAAGGACGCCCGTCAGGTGCTGAAGATCGAGATTCCCGAGCACGACCGCGCGTTCCTGCACGAAGGCCTGCCTGTCAAGATGAAATTCAATGCATTTCCTTATCAGCGTTACGGGCTGATCAGCGGCACGCTTGCATTCATATCGCCCGCGACGAAACCTTCGGCGCTCGACAAGCAGCCTGTCTATGAAGGCCGCGTCACGCTCGACAAGAACTACTATCAGATCGCGGACACCCGTTATCCGTTGCGTTACGGCATGACGGCGACCGCGGAGATCGTCGTGCGCGAACGGCGTCTGATCGATCTGGGCCTCGATCCGTTCCGGCAGATTGCCGGCTGATCGAAGCGCGAAGTTGCGGCAACGAGAAGAACCGAAGGCCGCGCGCAGGTGCGCGGCCCAACCTGAGGAGCGGACGAGATGACCGCGATAGTGCGAATCGATGAAGAAGTCGTGGACGTCGCCGAATTCATCCGGCTGCTTAAACTGACCGGCCAGTTCGAAAGCCTGATCGAGCAGCTCGTGCGCGACAAGCTCACCGTGCATGCGGCGAAGAAGCAGGGTATCACCGTCACCGCCGACGAAATCCAGCAGCGCGCCGACCAGTTTCGCCGGGTGCGCGGCCTGCATCGCGCGACCGACATGAACCAGTATCTCGACACGCTCAACGTGAGTCTCGACGAGTTCGAGGCATTCATTACCGACGGGCTGTATCAGGAGAAGATGCTCGATCAGGTCGGCAACGAAGCGGCGATCGAGGAATATTTCTCGCTGAATTCGCCGAAGTTCGATGCGATCGAAGTGAGCCATATCGTGCTCGACAGCGAAGGCAAGGCGAAGGAAATGATCTCGTACCTGAACGACGATCCCGAAAGCTTCGCGGACATGGCGCGTGAACATTCCATCGCCGATACGCGCGAGGCGGGCGGCGTGATCGGCAAGGTGCTGCGCGGATCGCTGAAACCCGATATCGAGGCGAAGATTTTCAACGCGCAGGTGGGCGATCTGCTCGGGCCGTTTCCTTCGCCGGACCGTTCCTGCTATGAGATTTTCGCGGTAACCGCGAAATATCCCGCGACGCTCGATGCCGACGTCGCCGCTGAAGTGAGGCGCCTCCTGCGCGAGGGCTGGCTGATCGCGCGTTCGCAGGAACACGTGATCGAGGCGCGCTAGGCACATGGACGCGCCCCAGACCACGCCTTCGGCGGCAGAGTTTCTCTCCACGGTCGAGATTCTGTCGCCGTTCTCGCGCGACGAACTCGAACGTCTCGCGGAACACGCGCAGCCGCGCTTCTATTCGTTTGGCGAAACCGTGTGCAACGCGGGCGAACCGGCGGAAGGCCTCTTTGTGATCCGTTCAGGATCGGTACGCATCTTTACCGAGGAGCACGGCAAGGAAATCAGCATGGGCGTGCGCAAGGCAGGCGAAATCTTCGCCGATATCGCGATGCTGCGCGCGTATATGCATGAATCGTCGGTGCGTTCGTCGGCGAAGACCGAACTGCTGTTCATTCCACGCGGCGCGATCGAACCGGTGATCGCGGGCAATCAGGCCGCGATGGCGTTCATCGCGAGCTATGTCGCGATCAGTTCGGCGGGCGGCTTTGTCGCGCAGCTGTTCGATCTGCGCGGCAAGCTGAACAAGGCCGAACTCGAGGAATATGTGCGTAGCGTCGGCGTGAAGCGCGTGACGGCCGGCAAGGAAATCCTCAAGCAGGACGCACGCGACGATCGCCGTCTTTACGTTGTGCGTCAGGGCGAAGTGCGGATCGTGCGGACCGAGGACGGCAACGCGTACACGCTTGCCACGCTCAAGGAAGGCGAGATTTTCGGCGAGAAAGCCTGCCTGATGCGTCAGGAGCAGATGGCTTCCGTGATAGCGACGACCGATACGCGTCTGCTGGTGATTCCCGAGCGCACCGTCCACTTCATTCTCGAGCGCAATCCGAAACTGCGCGAAGTACTCGACGAGCGGATTCGCTACGGCGATCGCGAACTGCAACGCCAGAAGCGCATCGAGCAGCGTCGCAAGCTGCCGTTGATGCTCGATCTTCATACGAAGCCCGAGTTCGGCGAGAAGGTCATCAGGCGTTTTGCGCTCGTCGAACAGGCGGAGGAAATGGACTGCGGCGCGGCGTGCCTTGCAATGGTGTGCCGCCATTACAGCATTCCGATGACGCTCGGCAAACTGCGTGAACTCGCGAACGTGACGACGCAGGGCGCGACGCTGGACAGTCTCGCGCGCGCGGGTGAATCGCTCGGCTTTACCGCACGCGGCGTGCAATGCACGTTCGATTCGCTGCGCGGCTTCGACCTGCCGTTCATCGTGCACTGGGAAGGCTATCACTACGTCGTCGTGTACGGCCTGTCGAAAGATTACGTGTGGGTGGCCGATCCCGCACTTGGCTTTCGCAAGCTCACGGTCGAGGACTTCGAGCGTGGCTGGAGCGGGACGTGTCTGGTGTTCACGGCGGGGCCGGATCTCGTGCAGATCTCGGCGTCGCGCTCACCGTGGATCCGCTTTGTCGGCTATCTCACGCCGTACAAGAAGATTCTCGCGTACCTGTTCCTTGCGACGTTCGTGATCCAGGTGCTGGGCGTGATTCCGCCGCTCATCATCCAGAACATACTCGACGGCGTGATCGTGCATCAGAACGTGAGCCTGCTGCATCTGCTGATCGTCGGGCTGATCATCGCGAACGTGTTTTCCCAACTGATGTCGTCGATCCGCGCGTATCTGGCGAACTTCATGGTGCGCAACATGGACTTCGCGATGATGTCGCAGTTCTTCAGGCACACGATGTCGCTGCCGTTCTCGTTCTTCGCAAAGCGCAAGACCGGCGACATCTTCGCGCGCTTTCAGGAGAACCTGACGATCCGCGCGTTCCTGACCGAATCGACGGTGACCACCGCGCTCAATCTGCTGATGGTGTTCATCTACTTCTCGATCATGTTCTTCTATAACGTGAAGATGACGCTGGTGCTGATCGCGTTCGTGATTCCGATCATGGCGCTCACCGCCATCGCCACGCCGAAGATCAAACGCTATGCGCGCGAATCGTTCACCGCATCGACCGATTCGAAGTCGTTTTTGATGGAAGCGCTCGCGGGCGTCGAAACGGTGAAGGGCATGGGCATCGAGCGGCCGGTGCGTCTGCGCTGGGAAAAGAAATACGCCAAGGCGCTCGAAGTGCAGTATCGCGCGCACGCGTTCAGCATTCTTGTCGGACTTGGCAGCCAGTTGCTGAACGCCGCGACGACGATCGCGATCCTGTGGGTCGGCGCGAATCTCGTGCTTGCGCGCGAAATGACGATCGGCCAGCTGATTGCGTTCAACGCGTTCATGGGCAGCGTGCTAAGCCCGCTGATGGGTCTCGTCGGATTGTGGAGCATGTTGAACGATGCCGGTGTCGCGATGGAGCGGCTAGGCGACGTGCTCGATATCGAACCTGAACAGAAGCCGCAGGACCTTGCCTCGCGCGTGATGCTGCCCGATCTGCAGGGCGAAATCAGCCTGAACGGCGTGTATTTCCGTTACGGCGACAGCGATAGCGCGTATGTGCTCGAGAACATCAGCTTCGATATCAAGCCAGGCGAGCTCGTTGCCATTGTCGGGCGCAGCGGGTCGGGCAAGACCACGCTGGCGAAACTGCTGGTGGGTTTTTACGCGCCGTCGGAAGGCAGGATGTCGGTGGATGGCTACGACCTCAACGTGATCGACAAGGCGTATTACCGCGCGCAGATCGGCTACGTGATGCAGAGCAATCTGCTGTTTTCCGGCACGATCGCGGAAAACATCGCGAGCGGCGACGATACGCCCGATCGCCGCCGCATCGAGGAAGTCGCGAAAATGGCCGACGCGCATGCGTTCATCAGCAAGATGCCGCTCGGCTACGAACAGATCGTCGGCGAGCGGGGCATCGGTTTGTCGGGCGGCCAGATCCAGCGGATGTGTATCGCACGCGCGCTGTATCACGATCCGCGTCTGCTGGTGTTCGACGAAGCGACGTCGGCGCTCGATTCGCAGTCCGAGAGCAATATTCTCGGCAACATGCACGATATCCTGAAGGGACGCACGGCGGTCATTATCGCGCACCGGCTCAGCACGATCATGCGCGCGGACAAGATTCTCGTGCTGTACGAAGGTGCGATTGTGGAACAGGGGCGTCACGAGGACCTCGTGCAACGCAAAGGCATGTATTACCAGCTCGTGCAAAAACAGTTGAGCGCGTGATGCAGATACTCGACCAGCCCGAAGACAGCAGTCCCGCGATCTCGTACGCCGCCCTGATCGAGAAGATCGAAATCCTGCGCTCGACGCTGCGCTGGTCGTCGCGGCTCGAACGCGCGGATATCGAGAAGCTGCTGCGCCAGGCGAATACGCTGCGCGACGAAGTCATGCAGATGTCGCACAAGGAGCGCTTCGTGCAGGCGGCGGTGGCCGAACCGGTGCGCATCGAGCAGTCGCGCCAGGCGCGGCGCCAGGGGCTGCTCGAACGCAGCTTCATTTTCGAAGGCACATTCGGCGACAACCCGCGGCTGCTCGAAGCGCTCGAAATCGCGGAGAAAGCCGCGCCGACCGATCTGCCTGTGCTGATCGACGGCGAGAGCGGCACCGGCAAGGAGCTGATGGCGAAGGTCATTCACGCGAACGGCGGCCGCGCGGACAAGCCGTATATCTCGGTGAACTGCGGCGCGATTCCCGACAACCTGCTGGAGTCGGAACTGTTCGGGCATCGGCGCGGCGCGTTTACCGGCGCGTCGAGCGATCGCAAGGGCAAGTTCGAAAGCGCGCATACCGGCACGATCTTTCTCGACGAAATCGGCGAGTTGCCGCTGGCAGGCCAGGTGAAACTGCTGCGCGTGCTCGAAGCGCACGAAATCCAGCGCGTGGGTTCCGATGAGCCGATTGCCGTCGACACGCGCATCGTCGCGGCGACCAACCGCAATCTGCGGCAACTGAGCGAAGAGGGCAGGTTTCGCGAGGACCTGTTTTACCGGCTAAGCGTGATTCACGTGACGCTGCCGCCGCTGCGCGAGCGGCGCGACGAAATCCCGCTACTGTTTTCATGGTTCGGCGACGAAGCCGCCGGTGCGCTCAAGCGGCGGCCGGTTCGCCTCACGCCGCGGCTGCGCGATTTCCTGTTGAGCTACGCGTATCCGGGCAACATCCGCGAGCTGCGCAACGTGATGTACCGCGTGTCGTGTCTCGCGGGGGATACGGCCGACATCGAACATCTGCCGGTCGACATGCGGCCTGCGGCAAGTGCTCCGGCGACCTCGGGTGGCGCCCATCCGGCCGGCGCGAACGGCGAGGGCGTCACGAACCTGATGTCGCTCAGCGACGCAAAGCGGGCCGCCAGCGATGAAGCCGAAAAGGCGTTTCTCGAACGCGGTCTTCACGAAGTGGGCGGCACGGTGGCGGAACTCGCGCGGCGCGTCGACATGAACCGCTCGCATCTGCAGATGCTGCTGAAGAAACACGGCCTGCATTCGAAGGATTTTCGCAATCACGCCAGCAAGGAAAGCCGCGACGACAGCGAAGAGAAAGAGGCAGGCTGACGTCCGAAATACGGCATCGGGCAATGCCCACGCAAACGCGTTTCAGGGCGCGGGGTTGAGCAACGTCTTGTCGGATGCAGCCGGGTCTTCCGCCTGCACGACCACGGCCGTGATGTTGTCGCGCCCGCCTCGTGCGAGCGCGATTTCCACCAGTTCATCCGAAGCGCGCAGGCAGTCGGCCGATGCCAGTGCAGCCAGGATTTCCCGGTCGCTCACCTCGTTGCAGAGTCCGTCGCTGCAAAGCAGGAAGATGTCGCCGTCGACGACTTCGATGGCGGCTTCGTCGAGATCGAGCCGGTCCGTCGCGCCGACCGCGCGCGTGATCATGTGCTGCGCGGGGTGATTGCGCGCTTCCTCGTCGGTGAGGTGGCCCATCAGGCGCAGTTCCTCGACCTGGCTGTGATCGCGCGTCAATTGCCGCAACTGGCCCTGCCGCAGCAGATAGATGCGGCTGTCGCCGGCCCACAGGTAGCCGCAGAACCGGTCGCACGCGAGCAGCACGACAACGGTGCTGCCAATGCGTTGCACCTGACGTCGCGCGGCTTCTTCGCGGAGCTGTTTGTTCGCGACCTGCAGGCGTGCGCGCGCATCCGCGATAAAACGCTTCATGCTCGCGGGCGGCGCCAGCTGGCTTAACGTTTCGATGACGAGACGGCTCGCCAGATCGCCCACCGCATGGCCGCCCATGCCATCGGCGACGGCCCAGCGTCCGAGCCCGGACTGATCGAGGCAGGCGTCTTCGTTGATCTCACGGACGCGTCCCACGTCGGAACGCGCCGATGACGTCCATCGAAACTGGCTTGCACAGGTCACGACATTTACACCGCATTGTTTTTGCTGCGCGCGTCGGGAGAAACGGTGAGGTTCGAATTCGAACCGGTGTTGTTGACGTCGACCGACTGGAACGTGTTGATCATCTGGTTAGCATAGAAGCTGTTCGAGATCTCGTACAGGTTAACGGTCGGGCCGAAGCTTGGCGTTTCTCGAACGTAGGGCTGGATCCAGCCATACACCCACGGCGCACCGCCGCCGCCCCGGATCGCGGCCATTGCCTTGCGATCCAGCGCGAGATTCAACGAGAGGTCATTCACAGTAATGGAAGCCATGGTGGGTCTCCGGTTGGCCGTCTGTCCCGGCCGGGTCAAAAGAAGTCTGAGCCCCTATATGCAAGGGCCATGCCGAAAGTCCCGGCGTCACACGCGTATCGCGTAACGCCTTGATTATTTGAAGATTAATGGCGTGCGCGCGGACCCGGCACACGTCATTTCCCGCCTGTTCGTTGGTCCAGCGCCAACAGCGGCCGCCGCATGGCGGTGGCCGACCCAACACCCAGAAAGTAAAGACGCACGGGCACGCCCTGATTTGAAATGGCGGTTCGTCGCCAACAGTTCGCCAGAAATTGTGTCGGCCCGAGCCGCACATCCGGTGTCGTGCCGGCCTGTGCGAAAACGTGAATATCGATATAAATCAATGGTTTGTGTGGCATGGCCCGGTTGATGCGCAATACCGGTCAGAAGTGTTGGCCATCGGATGCAGGCACCGCTTGCAGCAACCAGACGAACCAGACGAATCGGGGCAGCCATGAACAGCAACCAGCAACTGACATGCAGCGAAGGATGGGGCAAGGACCCCATCGTCGTTTCGATGTCGCCGGACCTTCCGCTGCGCACGTACAGCGAACTTCCGGCCGGCGCGCATCTCGTCACGGAACGTCGCGGCTACGAACACCACGGCATCTATGTCGGTGACGGCCGGGTGGTGCACTACGCGGGTTTTGCAAACTCGACGCATCGCGGTCCGGTCGAGGAAGTCACGCTGGCGCAGTTCGCCGCCGGCCACATGGTGATGGTCCGTCCTTATCCGCACGCCCGCTACGGCAGCGAAGAAGCCGTGCGCCGCGCACGCTCGCGTCTCGGTGAAAACCGTTATCGCCTGCTCACCAACAACTGCGAACACTTCTGCGCGTGGTGCCTGCTTGGCAGGAGCCATAGCGAGCAGGTGCAGACCTGCCTCATGCATCCGCGTGCCGGTGTGCGCGCGCTCGTGTGCCTCGTCAAGGCATTCGTCGAAGGCGGCAGAAACGATGCGTATGTCGCGGCGCAGGCCGCCTGACACCGCCCATGTATTCCCGAACCGGCAGAAAGGAGACCATCATGAACGCCGCAGAAAAGTCGTTGCACGAGGCCGTCGACAAATGGCTTGCGCCGACGCCCGCGATGCCCGCCCGTGTCACGCGCTTTTGCCACGGCGTGGCGCGTCGCCGCTACGTATGCGTCGAGGCGCTGCGTCCGGGCGGCCTGCTGTCGATCATTTTTTTCCGCCACGACGACGGCTCATGGAACGTATTCCCGCCCGCCGCCGCCCGTCCCGCGATGGACGGCCGCCGGCTCGCGGCATGAGCGCCTGTTCCGGTCCACACTGTCAGGAAGCCGGCAGCGCGCCTGCAGGCATGACGCGGGTGTGTGACACTGGTGGCTAGCGTACATACGCCTCGCGCCGTTGCGTGAGAGGGTGACGCGATAGAGGAAACGGCATCGCTACCATGAGAAAGGTCGCTGTCCATGCACTGATCGCGCTTGCCACCGGCGGCGTCATGTTCACGCCGGTCCTGTGTCGCGCCTACGAACTCGATCCGCAACTCGACTGCAAATCGAACGCGCACGACTACATCTCCCAACTGCTCAACAGCCAGTACATCGAGCCGAACCCGATGCGCGTCGAGGCCAACTCGATCAACGCGTTCCGGCCGATACGCGGCAGCAATCTCACTGCTTTCGGATTTCGCGTCTACGCCGTGCTCGGCTATGAACATGACGACGCGATCTTCAGGAAGGGGAGTGGCGAGCCGATCAGCGATTCCGCTTACGGCGTCGTGGTGAACGGTCCCGCTGAAACCGTGGAGTCGCGCGTGCGCGAAGCGGGCAGCGGGGCCATCGTCAAACAGGTGGTCCCGCTTCTGATCACCGCGATCCTGTGTGACGGGCGATAGCGGCGGCGGTGCGCTGGCGTGCCGCCGTGCGATGCGAGGGTCAGGAGTGGCGCTTGCCGAAGCGCGGGCGCAGACGGCGAAAGCGCTCCCGCTTGTGTTCCTCTTCAAAATGCGCGATCGACGGCTTGACGAGATCGCTGCGCGACACGATGCCGACGAGGCGCCGGCTATCCATGTCCGTCACCACCGCGAGCCGTTCCAGACCGTGTACCGCGAGCCGCGTCGCGACGAGACGGCAGGTTTCGTCGGCCAGCGCGAACACCGCTGAATGCATGTGCAGCACGTCCGCGAGCGTCTGGCTGGATGCGGCGTCGGTGTCGGCGCCGGCGGCGCGCACGCTTTCGAGCATCGCGCGGTCCACCACGCCCAGCACCGCGCCGTCTTCGACCACGGGATACGCACGGCGCGTCTGCGTCTCGCCGAACCACGCGGCGAGGGCGTCGCGCACGGTGAGTTTTGCATCGATGGCGTCGACCGTGCGCGTCATGACTTCGTCGACATAATGACGTTCGAGCGGATCGACGCCGTACTCACGATAGATGTGATAGCCGCGACGCGCGATTTTCTCGGTCATGATCGAGCGTTTCATGACGACCGTGGCGAAACCGTGCGCCACCAGCGTCGCCGCGAGCAGCGGCAGCAACGCGTTGGCGTCATGCGTCAGGCCGAACGCGAAGACGATCGCCGTCAGCGGTGCGCCCAGCGTGGCGCCGAGCGTTGCCGCCATGCAGATGAGCGGCCACAGCGCCGGTTCGCTTCCTGGCAGCACGTGGCCGAGCACGACGCCGAGTCCCGCGCCCAGCATGAGCAGCGGAGCCAGCACGCCGCCCGAGGTGCCCGAGCCCAGCGCCACGACCCAGATGACCGCCTTCACGATCAGGATCGCCAGCGCGATCTGGAGGGCGATGTGCTGGTGCAGCAGGTCGCCGATCACGTCATAGCCGACGCCGAGCGCGCGAGGTTCGATAAATCCGCCGATACCGACGACGAGGCCGCCGAGCGCGGGCCACCACATCCAGTGAACGGGCAGCTTGCCGAACAGGTCTTCGGTCTTGTAAAGCGCCGCGGAAAGACCGGTCGCGAGCGCACCCGACAGCAGGCCCGCGACCACGCACGAGACGAGCGACCAGGCATCCGGCGCCGCGGTATTGAGCGGAAAGAGCGGGCCGGTGCCGAAGAACGCGGCACGCGCGAAACCCGCCACGGCGCACGCGAGCGCGACGGGCAGAAAGCTGCGCGGGCGCCATTCGAACAGCAGCAGCTCGACGGCAAGCAGGACAGCCGCGACGGGCGTGCCGAACACCGCCGTCATGCCGGCTGCCGCGCCCGCGACCAGCAGCGTCTTGCGCTCAGCCGAAGTGACCTTCACGCACTGCGCGAGCAGCGAGCCCAGCGCGCCACCGGTCATGATGATCGGACCTTCCGCGCCGAACGGGCCGCCGCTGCCGATCACGATGCCCGACGACAGGGGCTTGAGGATCGCCACTTTCGGCGACATGCGGCTCTTGCCGAAGAGAATCGCCTCGATGGCTTCGGGAATGCCGTGGCCGCGGATTTTCTCGGAGCCGAAACGCGCCATCAATCCGACGATCAGGCCGCCCACCGCCGGAATCACGATGACCCATGCACCAAGCGTATTGAGCGCCGGCGAACGGTCCGCAAACGAAAAACTACCGAAGAAGAACAGGTTCGTGAACAGATGGATCAGGTTCAGCAGCACGAAGGCCGCGAACGTGCTGAGCGCGCCGATGACGGCTGCCAGTGCGGAAATGCCGGGCAGTCGTGAGTTGGTTGAAAAATCCCGCTTGTGTGTATCGTGTTGCATGGTGGTTTACAGATCAATTTGAGGAATCGTGAGGGCACCCTTGAGCGAACGGAGTTCGGCGCGGTGCAATTCGGCAAGACGCGCAAGCACTCTTTCACCGGCCTTCAGCAGATGAACTTCCACCTGGCGCCGGTCGGTTTCGCTGACTTTGCGTGCCACCAGCTCCAGCGCCTCGCACCGCGAGACCAGTGCGACCACGCTATGGTGTTGCGCCTGCAGGCGCTCGGCCAGCTCGCCGATGGTCGCCCAGTCGCGCTCCGGGTAGCCCTTGATATGAAGCAGCAGCAGATACTGCAGCGGCGTGATGCCTTCGCCTTGTGCAGCCCGCTCGGAAAAACGCTCGAAGCGCCGCATCTGGTAACGAAACTCCGACAGCTGCTCGAAGTCCGGCTTCGTCAGCCCGCGCGTGATTACTTTCATTCGGGAATGGCCTGTCTGTGAAGCAGATTAAACGGCGAATATATCGCAATATGATACTGATTCAGCCGTTCGGAAAGTCATGCGACGAGGCGTTGCTGAACCTGCGTCTGCTTGTACAAGCCGGAAATCAGGTCTGCCTGCGTGATGATGCCGGCGAGCTGGCGTGTCGCGTCCAGCACGGGGATGTGATGGTGTCCGTGGTCCGCGA
Source organism: Paraburkholderia gardini (assembly GCF_907164575.1). GTDB lineage: Bacteria > Pseudomonadota > Gammaproteobacteria > Burkholderiales > Burkholderiaceae > Paraburkholderia > Paraburkholderia gardini. The sequence continues at coordinate 193,739 of NZ_CAJQYY010000005.1, read as the reverse complement.
AAAGCGGCACCAGGTCGCCGATCGGCGTGCTGGCCTCCACGACGCACACGTTCTTGCTCATCAAGGTGTCGACGGTCGTTTCGGGGTTCGGCGCGCGGGTGAACCAGCGCGCGGACAGGCTTTCGGTCGGGTTTTTCCGCGCGCCCGTCGGGTTGCCCGACAGATCGGCGCGGGTGACGATGCCAACCACGTGCCGGGTTGCATCGGTAACCGGGAGCGCCTTGATGCCGTGGCGCGTGAGCAGGTTCAGCGCCGCTTTGACCGTGGTGGATGGTGCAACGCTGACCACGCCTTTCGACATCACGTCCGCGCAGGTGGTCCCGCTGAAGGTGCGCGCGTAGGTGCGCATCTCGGCTTCGTGCAGCAGCGATTCCAGGTCGTCTGGATCGATGGCGAGCAGTTCCCCGCGCCGATTGATGACCGCTTCGAGATCCGCGCGCGTGACGCCGCCGCGCGGCTCGCTGCGGCCTGCCGCGGCGCCCGACGACGCGTGCGCGGCATGGGGGTAGCGGTGCCCGGTGATCGCGTGCCAGACGAGCGCGGCGCACAGCAGCGCGGCCGACTGCATCGCGATCGGCGCGAACACGAAACCAAACCCGAGCGCATGGACGGCCGGGCCGCCCAGCACCGCGGTCAGCGCGACCGCGCCCGAAGGCGGGTGGACGCAGCGTAGCGCGAACATCGCGCAGATCGCGAGCGCGATTGCGAGCGACGAAGCGAGGACCGGATCGGCGATCCAGTGCGCGCAGAACACGCCGACCGTCGCCGAAACCAGATTGCCGCCGATGAGCGACCATGGCTGCGCGAGCGGGCTCGACGGCACGGCGAACAGCAGCACGGCGGATGCGCCCATCGGCGCCACCAGCAGAGGAATGAGCGCGAGGGGCCCGACGAGGAAATGCGTGAGTACCCCGGTGAAGCCGATGCCGATCAGCGCGCCGAGGCACGCACGGACCCGTTCCGGCCAGCGGACGGTGAGGGCGGCGGGGGCGAAGCGGGCAAGCCACGAGAGCGTGGAGGATGCGGACAGCGTATTGGTGAGGTTCGGACGGAGCACGGCCTGGCGGGTCGGGTGAAAAGTGCCGTCACCATAAGCGAAACCTTCGATTAAGGGAAAGAACTTATTCTCATGAATGTATGCTGCTGTGATATAAATCGGGGTTCGCCGAAAGGGGAAGCGGCTTGGGCTTTGGGCTGGAAGCCCTGTAAATACGGGGTGGTCGCTGTGGGGAACGCCGGATGCGCGGCTCGAACACATCTCACGGTGTGATATATCTCGGCATGAAAACCCCGGGATGGCTTGAGCTGCTTTCCGGAAGTTGGACAGTTTGATGGGGCGCGGGCTGCGTCGATGAGACGTGCCGCCTGGTTCTTTTTGGGTCGCTATCGGAGGCCAGAATTGAGTCGTCGTCCCAACCCGACACGCAGTCGTTCACGAGGCCGTGGACCGTAACCGAGCCCACTCCGGCCATTTGCCTCGTTCAATTTCGGACATTCAAACGTCGATCGATGCGGCCTGGTAAAAGGTAATTGCTCTGCCGGGCGGTAAGGTAACTGCCTGAACTTTGACAGGAGAAAAAATCAATGCAGCTTCTCGATCATGTTTCGATCGGCGTTCCCGATCTTGACGCGGCACGTCCATTCTACGACTCGACCATGAAGGCACTGGGAGCAACCAAGGTCTATGACCGTTCCAATGCGCTCGGTTACGGAGAGCGCTGCACGTCGGCCGACACAAAATCGACGTGCCTGAGCGTCTATCTGGACCCAGGCAGGATCGATGTGAACAAGCGGCATTGGTGCTTCAAGGCGGTGTCTCGCGAACAAGTGGACGCATTTTTTACAGCTGGCCTCGCCGCCGGCGGACGTTCGGATGGTGAACCTGGACTTCGACCTCACTACCATGGCGACTACTATGCAGCGTTCCTGTTCGATCCGGCTGGCAATCGTGTAGAGGCGGTATGTCACACCGCCTCGAATTGACACAACGACCAGCCAGGTGCGGGAAGCAACGTGCTCTCCCCTCGAAATGCCTGATTGACTGACTCAGGGCGTGAAGCCGATCTTCAGACATTCTGAAAACAGACGCCCGACATTGACGTCATGAGCGCGGCAAGACAAGCAAGCCATCGGACGACGCTATACTTTCGCGCTTTTATTGCCTTCGTCAGGCATCAGGAGTTACACATGAGCGCATTGCCTTCCTGTCCGAAATGCAATTCCGGGTTCACGTACGAAGATGCGGGCGTCTACATCTGCCCGGAGTGTGCGCATGAATGGTCGGTGCAAGCAGCTGTGCCGACCGAAACGGTTGACAGGGTTTATCGCGATTCAGCTGGAAATGTCTTGCAGAATGGGGACACCGTCACTGTCATCAAGGACTTGAAGCTGAAGGGTTCGGCCGGGGTGATCAAGATGGGCACCAAGGTAAAAAATATCCGGCTGCTGGACAGCGACCACGATATCGATTGCAAGATCGATGGCTTTGGTGCCATGAGCCTGAAATCGGAATTCGTCAAGAAGGTGTGACCAGGCGCATGGCGCATGATTGGCGCCTGTTGGTCCGACCCGGAAACGGGTTGCCTTCCGGGTCCATGCCACCGGCTCAGTCCTTGAACGTCCCGGGAGATTCAACAACGAGCGCGGGATCGATTTCCTTGTGAGTGAGGCCGAATCTGGACATCCCATCGACCTGCCTCGACGCCGGGCAGCAGTTCGCTGAATGTGGTCAGGTGATGCTCGATGTGGGTTACGCCGATCGCTCGTAGTACTGTCTCCGCCAACTCGATGTCTGCTCCCGTAGCAACCCGATCCGGCTCCGTCCAGCCGAATGGCGGTTCTTCGATGTACGCGATCTTTACTTTCATCAATTCTCCTCGCTAAAAGTGAACGGCCAGAATGGGCCCGTAAGATCGACGGAGCTGATTGTCGACGATTCTACTGGCACCATCGAACGTCGCCTTTTGGCCGAACTGAGTCCGACGGCGACCGGCTCGGATCGACCCCAAACGGTCTTTCGTGCTTGCCGAAAGCGGCCGTTCACCTCATTCGAAAGCGCGCTGGATCTCGTTGATCAAGCCTGCAAGTTCCGGGTTATCGCCCCACATGTCAAATTCTCGCGTCGCAATCAAACCCATCGTCAGCGGTCCCCGCTTTAGTCCCGACGGTTGCCCAGTAAGCTGAGCGCGGCACCATATGAGTTGGCGATGGATACTTCCTATATTTGCCGATGCCGTAATCGAATTCGGATCGATACTGATCAGCGCTCGATCAATCTTGGATAGAAGGTCGATGTTCGTCATGGTAGGTGGTCAACTCAAGCGCTACTGGGCGAACACGCTCGCAGTACTGTCCACGTAGAGGGGAAAGCCGTGCCGTGCGCACCACGCCTCTAGCTGCGCGTGGATTTTGCTCCAATATGGTTGCGCCCATTCAGGCGCAGAGTTCTGCCACGCGGCTTCCGTAGGGAGGTAGATGGAAGGAACCCCCATCGGCATCTCAAGAACCAATTCGCCAAGCGAACTCGAGCAAACCAATTCTTATTTCCATCGAGTATGAAAGGTGAAGTCCATTTGCAGTGGCGAAGCCCTGTCTGTAATACGCGATTCAGGCTGTTACTCTAACGTCCTGAGCATGTGCGCCAGAGCATAAATTTCGCCGCGAAGCTCGTCGAAGCGCTCGTTGTCGCCCTCAGGGATCAGTAGTTCGGTGCCGATATTGCTCCGTTGTAGAACGACGTCGTTCAGGCTACCCATTCCTCCGTATGCGGAAAGTAAATGTTCGATGCCATAGCCATCGAGGGAGCGAATCAGTCTCGCATCTTTGGCTAACCATTCTGCCCATCGAACCTGCCCATAGGAGCGCAGCAATGCTTCCGCCTGATCAAGCATATGGGCAAGAACGTCTATTTCAGAAGGCATTAACCGTCCTCGACATTGGAGCGTTACCAAGAGGGTGTGCTGTATCCAAACGCAGGAGCGAGCTGATTGTCAACGTATGCGGTCCTGCGCTCCGCTCAACGCACCGAAGGAAAACGTTGAATCGCCGAAAAATCGACCTTCCACACGTCCAGTTCGAACAACTGACCAAAGTTGTCCAAGGATAACGTGACGAGGATAGGAACACCATCGGAATCCAAAAACCCCAATTGACATAGGTCCACTCCGAGCCGGCGCTCACCTGTACTCTGCGAATTGAACCGAATACTACCCTTTCCGCCACCACCCAGATCTTCGACAAGGCAGTTCGAGAGCGAATGGCCAAACCTTGCCGCCTGCGAGACTCTTGAAGCATATGCTCAATGAGTGCTTTTTCCGCGGGATCCAGAGGTCTTGATTTCATCGCAATGGGCGGTTGCTGCCAACAGGCCGACAGCGACAATTGTTGACCACCTACGCGCCGATGTCGAATGACCGGTTGTGGCCGAAACTATTCCCACGACGGGCGATTCACTCTCCGTGTTTCTGTCATCGCGCGTAGCTGCGATGCGAGGCGACACCATTCCTGCCCAACTCAACCATTCATCGTCTAACGCCCGCACCGCCTCCACACCAAAAGCGACGCCCAATGCTTAAGCGAAACAGACCCCACACTTAACCAGGCTTGCCGTCCGCACGCGGACGGCACAGCGGCAGCGCGTATGCGACGACATAGATGCCGAAGCCCACGATCCAGCAAAGGCCGGCCGCCGTGATCCAGAACAGGAAGAACTGCGGCGCGACGAGCGGTCCGAATACCCGCAGCGCGGAGCCTGCCATGACGAGCGTATAGCTCGCGATATCGCGGCGATCGGCGGTGAGCGGCTTGCCGGTGTGTCCGCGCGCGGTGCGCGTGATCATCGCGATGATCGCGCCGCCGATGGCGCCCGCCGTGAACGCGTGCATGGCCAGCGTATGCGGCACGACGCCGAATGCGCTCAGCACGAGCAGCGCGAAGCCGACCGGAATCCACGCATACGCGAGATGCAGGATCAACAGGATCGGCGGACGACGCACCGCGTACGAACGCCACATGACCAGCCGTGCAACATGCGCCGCGCACGCAAGCGCCGCGAGCGTGGCGACGACGAACGGGCCCGCTTGCACCGCGTCCGCGAGCAGCGCCAGCAGCGTGAGCGGCGGCACGGCGAGATCGACCGGCCGCCAGCGGCGCGACACGAAACCTGGAATGGCGTTGGCGGTGAACATCGGCACGACGCGTCCGGTGATCACGCTCACGAGCAGCACGATAATGCCCACGGAAGCCATCACGCAGCGCAGCGCGAAATCCGCTTCGCCATGCAGCATGAAGTAATGAAAGAGCGCGTTCAGCAGCCCGAAAAGCAGCAGCACCGGCACGAGAAAATAGTTGCGCCGGTTGCCCGCGCGATGCAGCGTGCGCAGCAGCAACAGCGCGGCGGCCGGCAGGAACAGGCTGTCGATCACGGCCGCGGGCACGGCCGGCCCGCTCCATACCAGCACGCGCGCCACGAGCCACGTAGCGACGAGCAGCGCGAGCGCGAAGCCGCGCGCGGTTGGCATGCCGGTCCACGCACGCACGGCCGTCAGCAGAAAACCCGCGATGATCGCGGCGGCGAAGCCGAACACCATCTCGTGCGCGTGCCATGCGACCGGATCGAGCTTTATCAGGTAGCCGCCGGACAGCGGCACGCCGCGCAGCACCAGCAGCCATAGCGCGAGCGCCACCGCCGCACACGCGGCACCACCCAGATAGAGCGGCCGGAAGCCCAGATTGAAGAGTGCGAAGCGATGCGACGGCTGCCGCCTGGGCGGCGCGACGAAGGTCTGGCCTGGCTCTGAGATTTTCATACGCGTCCCGCGTGATCAGGTTTGCTGCGCGAACGCAGCGTGTCGCACTGCGCGACAACGGGCGGACAAGGTGTCACGCGTCCTGCCGGGACACAGGCCCTCGTCGTGCTTCGAGGGTGCCGGACAGGCGCTCAGGATGCCCGCAAACCAGTATGCGACGCACACGCGCGGATTTCATCGCAGGGCCGCGAAAAATCATCGGGATTGTTCCGTCGAGTGACCGCAGGTAGCTGATTTTGTTCAGGAATGTGCGCGATGACACGCATGTGGCAATAGCGCGCACGCCGTGCCATGCAGCGAATTGCTCCATTCCTGCTTCATCGCACGCTTTTTGCATGGAGCCAGGTATATCGCCGTACATGCCGTCCTCGAGGAGATGCGCCATCGTGACCCGTTTGCCTGGAGCACCGCGCCTGACCTGGAAAATCCACGTCGTCGCAGCATTGATATGCGTCTGCGTGGCCATGCCACCTGTCGAGTCGCTCGCGCAGCCCGCCAGTGCGCGAGAGACGATCGCGATCCCGGACTGCACGCTGATCGACGACAACGCCGCCTACAACGACGCCGACGTGACCCGCGTCCAGCAGTTGCGCGTCACGATGATCAGCAGCCAGTTGCGCGATGCGCTGCGCGAACGCGGCCTTTACCGCGTCGCGGACAACGCGCCCGCTGCCGCGCTGATCGCGTCGTTGCAGTCCATGCAGAACCTCAACGCGTGCAACGGGTGCGAGCGCGAAGTGGGGCGCCGGCTGAACGCCGGGCGCGTCGGCCTGTGCTGGGTGCAGAAAGTCAGCAACCTGATCCTGAACATCAACCTGCGTATCGAAGACGTGGCGAGCGGCGCGACGGTCTTCCAGCGCTCCGTCGACATACGCGGCAATACCGATCTGTCGTGGCAGCGCGGCGTGAACGCGCTGGTCGATCTGCTGGCACAGGCGCAGAAGCAGAAGTAGCGGGCCACGCCCGGGATCATGCCGTCCGGCTTTGCCAGGGTCGTGGCCGCGCGGAATTCGGGAAATTCTCCTGCCCCGTCGCATTGCCAGACAAAGGGCGGATGGGCTAACTTGAGGTTCGGGCTTCAAATCAGACAAACCCCGAGGACCGCACGTCAATAGACTGCTGGAGACAATCATGCGTTTCACAAAAACCACGGTACATCTCGCACTTTTATCCGCGTTTGGGGCGATCGCATCGGGCGCCGGCATCGCGCGCGCGGCGACCCCCCTGGCGTACGTGACGAGCGAGACCGCTGGCGTCGGCGTCATCGATCTCGACCAGATGACGCTCTCGAACACGATCTCGCTCGGCGACGACGGTCCACGCGGGCTCAGCCTGACCGCGGACGGCAAGCATCTGCTGGTCGCCAACAAGAAGACCGGCGATCTCGCGGAAATCAACACCGCGACCGGCAAGGTCGAGCGGCGCGCGAAGATCGGCAAGAACCCGGAGTTCGTGCGCGTGCATCGCGGCTTCGCCTACGTGACGTATGAACCTGGCGAAAGCGGACCGCCGCCTGGCGTGCCGGGCGCCGCAAACGCAGCGGGTGCATCGGGCGGGGGCGAGCAGCACGGACAGGGCGGCAAGGACGACGACGATGCGAACTCGCCGCCCGCCGAAATCGCGATCGTCGATCTGAAGACGCTGAAAGTGGTGCGCTCGGTGAAGAGCGGTCATGAAACGGAAGGCGTCGAGTTTTCGCCGGACGGCAAGCTGCTGCTCGTGACGAACGAAGGTGACGATACCGTTTCGGTGTACCGCGTCGGCAGTGGTACGCCGGTGCGGGAGGTGAAGATGCCCAAGGGCTCGCGGCCACGCGGCATCCGCGCTTCGCCGGATGGCAGGCAGTATGTCGTCACGCTCGAGAACACCAACAAGTTCGTCGTGCTCGACAGCGGAAGCATGAAAATCGTGAAGACGGTCGATACGAAACTCGGCCCTTACGGCGTCGGCTTCGATCCGTCGGGAAAACATCTGCTGGTGGCGGCGGCGCGTGACAAGACGCTGCAGGTGTTCGATGCGAAAACGTACGAGCACATCAGCGACGCGCCCGTGGGTCAACGTTGCTGGCACTTCAGCTTCACGCCGGACGGCTCGAAGCTGCTGCTCGCGTGCGGCCGTTCGAACGCGGTGTACGTGCTGGACGCTTCGAACTATCAGACCGTCAAGCAGATCGACGATCTGCCGCTCGCGTGGGGCATCGTCACGTATCCGGCCAGTTCAGGTTCGATCGAATCGCATTGAGCGCTCACTGAAATTGAAATGACTGACCTGAAGGCCGCGACATCCTCGCGGCCTTTTACATTCGCCGTTACCGTTCGCCTTAATTCCACGCGTACCGCATTCCAACCCAGAAGCCGCGAGGCGCGCCGAGACCGAGAAACTGCTCGTTGACCGGATTCGCGCCGTCGAACGTGTGATTCGGTCCGTTGAAGAAATTCTCGCCGACGATACCGAACGTCGAATACTTCTTGTTGAGCAGGTTCTTGATGCTGCCGAAAATCTGCAGCTGCTTCGTGACGTTGTACGTCGTATCGAGGTCGATCAGGAAATAGCCGGGAATCTTGCCGTTCACATCCTGGTTGTCCTCGTCGCCGCGCGCGAAGATGCTGCCGCGATACGACAGGTTCGTGCCGATGTTCCACTTCGCGAACGGCGAATAGTCGATGCGCAGCTTGATGGTATTGGCGGGAATGCCGGGAATCTTGTCGCCGGATTTGACAGTGATGTTGCCGTCGGCGTCGGCGCTGGAGTTGCTCACACTGTTCTCCGTCCACGTCGAGCGATACGTTGCATCGACGTAGCTGTAGCTCGCGCTAAACCCGACGGGGCCGTATTGCGTGCGGCCCGCGAGTTCAAGCCCTTGTCTGCGTGTCTTGCCGACGTTCTGGAAAAAGCCCAGCGTGCTCGCGGCGCCATTGCTGCTGACGAACTGGATGTCGTTGTCGAGCGTCGTGCTGTAGATCGCCGCGCTCCATGACGTCGCGCTGCCGATGCGTCCGCGCGCCCCGACCTCGAAGGTCTTCGAGATGACCGGCTTGAGGTCCGGGTCCGCGATGAAATCGTTTGGCAGCGAGCAGGGCGAGGCCGGATCGGCGCAGGCCAGCTCGATCGCCGTTGGCGAGCGCATGCCCTCGTTATACGTCGCATACGCCGTGAAATACGACGTCGGGTTCCAGTTGATGCCCACCGCCGGGTTGAAGCGCGAGAACGTATGGTTGCCGTCGAGCAGCGGCTGGATGCCGCTTTCGTCGCCGATCACGGCTTTCGCCCAGTTGTAGCGTCCGGCGAGCGTCATCGACCACTGCTCGTTGAACGCCAGCGTGTTCTCGAAGTAGACGCCGAACGTCTGGTTGCGCGTCTTCGCGTCGGTCTGCGGCTCGAAACCGCCGATGCCCACGGTCGCACGGGTGTCGGTGAAGAACGCATCCTGCGACTGCTGCGTGAAATGCGAGTTCGCGAAATCGGCGGCGGCGCCCAGCACGAGCTGGTTATCCATGCCCGCCAGCCGGTTCAGCAACGTGAGTTGCAGGCTGGCGCCGTAGCTGTCGGTGATGATCACCGACTGGTCGTTGGTCGCCTGGATCGTGTCGACGTCGCCGTCGTCGTCGATGCTGCCGAAGTCGTCGTTGACATTGCTGCTGATATTCGTGTTGCGATAGTGCCGGTAATAGACGTTGCCGCTCAGTTCGACGTTCGGCGTGAAATAGTGCTCGCCGGACAGCGTCAGGTAGCCGACGCTGTTGTCGTTGGTATCCGGATATGTATACGCCTGGCTGCGGTTGTCGAGGAACGATTTCGGAATGGTCTGCGAGCCGTTGAGCATGTTGTCGGCGCCGCCCATCGACAGCGAAATCGTGTTGTCGGAATCGTGGTAACGCAGCTTGCCGAACGCCTGGCGCAGCTGGCTCGAATTGTGGTCGGCCCAGCCGTTGTCGTTCGTGACGTTGGCCGTGAAGTAGTAGTCGAGGTTCGAGCCGATCGCGCCGCCCTGTTCGATCTGCGCGATCTTGCGGCCAAACGAGCCGAAGCTGACTTCAGCGTTGCCGCCAGGGTTCGTGTTGCCGTTCCTGGTGGTGACCGCGATGGCGCCGCCGAGCGTGTTCAACCCGAAGCTCGGGTTCGAGCCGGGAATCAGCTGGATCGTATTGATCGCGGCCTGCGGGATCAGGTCCCAGTTCACCACGTCGCCGAACGGTTCGTTGATGCGTACGCCATCGAGAAACACCGACAGCCCCTGCGGTGTTCCCAGCAGCGGCGACGCGGTAAACCCGCGATAGTTGATGTCGGCCTGCGACGGGTTGCCCTGCGCGTCGGAGATGTCGACGCCGGGCAGGTTCGCTGCGAAGTAATCGGCGAGCGTGACCGGGTGCTGTTTTTCGATCTCGCGTCCCCGTACGGTCTGCACGTTCGCCGGTACCCGTTCGAGCGGCGTGCCGACACCGACGAGCGGCGTGGTGCCGATCACGAGGATCGGCGGCAGTTCCTGCGCGGCGGCCTGTGTCGCGGAAGACGCAGCCGCGGGCGCTGCCGGACTGCTCGACGCGTCCTGCGCCGCGGCGGCGACGCTTACGCTGGCCAGCGCACTGCCAAAGCACAGACGCAGCGCAGCACGGGGTTTGAACGGATGCGCCCGGGGCAGCTTGTGCGGCATGCTCTTCATCGTCGTCTCCTGTCGACCAGAGTTGGCGCTTTAGCGCCTTACTCTGGTCCCATGCAAGTTGTTGCTGCCAGTACATTGACTATCGTTGCCGGTGTGATGTCTCGCGTGTCGCACGTTGCCGCGCATGTCGAGGCGTACGCGCGGGGCCGGCCCGGTACCTTACAGATAGCGTCGCACAAGGCGGTCCCGCATGGCCCGGGAAGTTCTCCCGATCGCGCAGGGAAGCGTTCCTGAAGGCCGTTTTCGTTGCGCGCGCATGCAACTGCAGCGGGTTCGCTGCGTAGAATAGGTTTCGTGATGCCACCCGATTCCCACCTTTCATCCGCTGCACGCCAGATCGCACCGCGCTCGACGGTGCGGCGCGATCTGGCGTGCGTGGCGGCGATCACCGTGATCGCGGCGGTGCTGTGCGCGACGCTGGATTTCGGCGAGCGGTTCTATCGCTGGACGCGCGGCGCCGAGCGCTTTCAGGTCGACGAATTGCCGCCCACGCTGTTCGTGCTGGCAAGCGGCCTTGCCTGGTTCGCGTGGCGCCGCTATCGCGAATCGCAGCGCGAACTGATCCGCCGCCGCGAACTGGAAGAGGAAGCCGAACGGCTGCTCGCCGACAATCGCCGGCTCGCGAGCCAGGGCATCGATGCGCAGGAGAACGAGCGGCGTCACCTCGCCCGCGAACTGCACGATGAACTCGGGCAGTATCTGAACTCGATTTCACTCGACGCCGCACGTATCCGCGATCTGGCGGTTCCGCGCGAGCCGGAGATTCACCGGATTTCCCTCGCGCTGATGCAAAGCGCGCATCACGTGTATCGCGAGATTGGCGGGATGATCCGCCGGCTGCGCCCGACCGGGCTCGACGAATTCGGCCTGCCGGGCGCGCTGGAACATTGCGTCGAAGGCTGGCGCGAACGGCTGCCGGGTGCTTCGTTCACGCTGACGGTGGAAGGCGATTTCTCCGCGGCCGGCGACGCGCTGAACATCACGCTCTACCGGCTCGTGCAGGAAGGGCTCACGAACATATCGAAGTTCGCGCGTAACGCCCGCGTGGAGATTTATCTGGTGCGCACGGCGGGCGAGGACGGCGAGATCGTGATCACCATGGCCGACGACGGGCCGGGCGTCGATCTGTCGATCCCGCGCAAGGGGCTCGGGCTGATCGGCATGCGCGAGCGCGTCGAGGCGCTCGGCGGCGAGTTTCACATCGCGAGTGAGCCGGGCAGCGGATTTCTGTTTTGCGCGCGCGTGCCGGCTCAGGCCAGCCCCACGACGCCGAACGTAGCCAGTCAACCGGCGGGCGCCGCGGCGAATTCCGAAAAGTGAAGGCCGAGGCGGTTCGCGATCTGCGCGAGCTGCACGCCATTGTCCGCGCCGAATTTCTGCCGGATCACGGATTGATGATTGGCGACCGTCTTCTGGCTCAGGCCGAGACGCTCGGCGATGCTCGGCAGCGTGTAACCCTGCACGAGCAGACGCAGCACCTCGAATTCACGCGCCGATAGCTGCCGCCCAGGCGGCCCTTCCTGAAACGACGTGCGCAGCGCGAGCGCCTGCGAGACATCCGCGCTCAGATAGCACACGCGCCGGGCGACCGAACGCACCGCCTCCACGAGCACATCCGGCGCGCTGGCCTTCGTCACGTAGCCGCGCGCGCCGGCATCGAGCGCGCGCCGCACGAACAGCGTTTCCTCATGCACGCTGAAGATCAGCACATGTGCATCGGGCTCGCGCGCGAGCATGCGCCGCATCGCCTCGATGCCGCTCGCACCCGGCAACGCGAGATCCATCACGACGACGTCCGGCTGCAACGCGCAAAAGCGCTGATAGGCCTGCGCGGCATCGCCTGCTTCGCCCGCGACCCGCACGTCGGGGCTCAGTTCGAGCAGCCGCCGGTAGCCTTCGCGGACCACCGCGTGATCGTCCACCAGCAGGACGGAGATGGGGGCGTTTGTCATGTGCGCTCTCCTCGACTGACCGGGTGATCCGGTGGGTGGCCATCGCCGGCTGCAGCGAGCCGTCGCGAATTGGCGTCGTTGCGAAACAGCACGGGTTGCTCTTTGGTGATCTGTTGCGCCGGCGTGCGGGTGGCGGCCGCGCGCACGACCTGCACAACGTGTTCGTGTTCCGGCGACTTGTCGCAGACCGGGTCCGCGTTCGCCGGATCGCCCGTCAACAGATACGCCTGGCACCGGCAACCGCCCAGGTCGCGCTCCTTTTCGTCGCAACTGCGGCACGGCTCTTTCATCCAGCCGAAACCGCGGAAGCGGTTGAACGCGTCGCTCTCGTACCAGATCTCGCGCAGCGGCATGTCGGTGACGTTCGGAAACGTGAGGCCCGGCAGCGAGCGCGCCGTGTGACACGGCAGCGCCGCGCCGTCCGGCGCGATGCCGAGGAACACCGCGCCCCAGCCGTTCATGCAACGCTTCGGGCGCGTTTCGAAGTAATCGGGCACGACAAAGAAGATCTTGCAGCGCTCGCCGATTTCTTTCCGGTAGCGGTTCACGACGGCTTCCGCTTCCTGCAGCTGTCCGGCGGTCGGCATCAGTTGCGCGCGATTCGTATGCGCCCAGCCGTAGTACTGCGTGTTCGCGAGTTCCAGGTATTCGGCGTCCATCGCGAGCGCCATGTCGATGATCTTGTCGACGTGCGGCAGGTTGAAGCGATGCAGCACGCAGTTGAGCACCATCGGAAAACCATGCGCCTTGATCGACGCGGCCACACGCTTCTTGAGATCGAACGTGCGCGTGCTGCTCAGGAAGTCGTTGAGTTCCTGCGTCGAGTCCTGAAACGACAGCTGGATATGATCGAGGCCCGCCGCTTTCAGCGCATCGAGGCGTGTATCGGTAAGGCCGATGCCGGACGTGATGAGGTTCGTATAGAAGCCGAGTTGCCGCGCCTCGCCGACCAGCACTTCGAGATCGTCGCGCAGGAGCGGCTCGCCGCCGGAAAAGCCGAGTTGCGCCGCGCCCAGCGCACGCGCCTCGCGCAGCACGTCGATCCACTGCGCGGTGGAGAGCTCGCGCGAATGGTCGGTGTAGTTGGTCGGGTTGTAGCAGAACACGCAGTGCAGCGGGCAGCGATACGTCAGCTCCGCGAGCAGCCAGAGCGGCGGCGCGATGGCATCCGGTTTCGCTTCAGGTCGCGCGGCGGTCTGCGCAATCGTATCGGGACGGGAAAGGTCGGTCATGATGTTTATTCCAGCCAGCCGCGCGTCTGGGCGTGGTCGACGAACGTCTGCACCTCGGGCGCGAGGCCGGTTACGTTGAACGCCTGTTCGAGGTCCGCGACGAGCGCGGGCAGATCGCGCGTGCCGTCGCAGCGCAGCAGGATCTGCGCGGCGCTCGGGTTCAGTTTCACCATGCCCTCGGGGTAGAGCAGCACGTGCGCGTCCTGCGCCGGCTCCCACTGCAGGCGAAACAGTGTCTTCAGCCGGGGGCGCCATGCGCTGCCGGCCGCCTGCGTGCCGTTTTCCGGGGAAGCGTTGTCGTTCATGTCGGGAAGGCCTTTTCGATGGCATCCAGCATGGTCCACAGGATGTCGAGCTTGAACTGCAGAATGTCCAGCGCACGTTCCTGCTGCTCGCGCGTCCTGAAGTAATCGAGCGTGACGGCGAGGCCGTGCTCCACGTCGCGCTGCGCGAGCGAGATGCGCGAGCGGAAATACGTGAGCCCGGCGGGCTCGATCCACGGATAGTGTTCAGGCCACGTCGCGAGCCGGTCGCGATGAATCTGCGGCGCGAAGATTTCCGTGAGCGACGAGCACACCGCTTCCTGCCACGGCGCGCGGCGCGCGAAGTTCACGTAGGCGTCCACCGCGAAGCGCACGCCGGGCGCGACATGTTCGAGCGACCAGAGCGCGTCGCGCGTGAGGCCGACCGCATCGCCCAGACGCGCCCACGTCTCGATGCCGCCTTCGTCGTCGCCGTAGCCGTCGTGATCGAGCACGCGCAGCACCCAGCGGCGGCGCGTTTCGCGATCCGGGCAGTTCGACAGGATCGCGGCGTCTTTCAGTGGAATGTTGATCTGATAGTAAAAGCGGTTCGCGACCCAGCCGCGGATCTGTTCATGCGAACAGCCGCCGCCGTTCATCTTGACGTTGAACGGATGATGAATGTGATAACCCGCGCCCTTGGCGCGCAACTGTGCCTCGAATTCCTCGCGCGACCAGGCGGGCTTCGCGTCGCCGGCATGCGTGGGTTCAACGTTGCGGCGAGGCGGGAAGGGCAATGTATTCACCTGCGGTCTCCATCGGTCGGGTTCACGTCGATGTGCGTCAGAGTTCGAAGGCCATGCCGTCGCGGGCGACCTCGATACCGTGTTCGGCGAGCACGCGGCGCTCCGGGCCATCCTCGACAAGAATCGGGTTCGTGTTGTTGATGTGGATAAGCACCTTGCGCACGCCCGGACGGTCGATCGCATCGAGCACCTCGATCATGCCGCCCGCACCGGTTTGCGCGAGATGCCCCATATCGGCGGCGGTTTTCCTCGACAGGCCGAGCTGGATCATTTCGTCGTTGGTCCAGCACGTGCCGTCGACAAGCAGCAGATCCGCACGGCGCATCGCCGCCATCACGTGCGGCTCGATCGCGCCGAGGCCGGGCGCATAGAACGCCCGCTTGCCCGAGTGCGTATCGACAAACGACAGGCCGATGTTGTCGCCCGGCTGCGGCGCCTCGCGATGCGGCGAATACGGCGGTGCCTTGCTCGACAGGGCAAGCGCTTCGATGCGCACGCTGGCGAGTGCCGGGATCGTCAACGCCTCGCCGTCGAACGGCACGTCATGCCGCTCCACGCCGCAGTAATGCGACAGGATCGACGTGACGGGAAAACCGCTGCTCAGGTCTTGCCACACGACACCGGTCGTATAGAGCGGCAGCGGCGTATCGCGCTCGCGCAGCATCAGCAGACCCGTGACGTGATCGATCTGCGCATCCATCGTCAGGACGGCGGCGATGCCGCTGTCGCGCGGGCGGCGAGCCGGCTGCAGTTCGCGATGCGCGGCGATCTGCGCGAGGATGTCCGGCGACGCGTTCACCAGCAGCCAGTCCTCGCCGTTCGCGCTGACGACGATCGACGACTGCGTGCGCGGCGTCGCCTTCAACGTGCCGCGACGCACGCCGTCGCAGTTGCGGCAGTTGCAGTTCCACTGCGGAAACCCGCCGCCTGCCGAGGAACCGAGTACGCGGATTTTCATTGAGCGTCTCCGCGAAAGGGTGGCGTGAGCAGGAAAAGCATGGCGTCGCTCATGGCAGCATCCTCGCGAGCAGGCCGTCGCGGTCGATCAGCTGATGCTTGAGCGCACCGGCGATATGGAGCGCGACCAGCGCGATCAGGGCCCATGCGCAGACCGTATGAATGCCGAAGAAGAGACTGCGCAATCCCTTGTCGTCCCAGCCCCATTTGGGCAGCAGGATGCCCCAGAAGCGCGTGCCATATGAATTGAACGACGAGCCGAGATAGCCGGTCAGCGGCATCACGATCATTCCCACATATAAAAGAACCTGCGTAATGCGCGCGGCGGCGCGTTGCCACGCTCGCATAGGCGGCAGGGCCGGTCGTCCGACGGCCATGCGCACCACGATGCGGATCAGCACCAGCAGGAAAACGGTCATGCCCAGCGACTTGTGGAAGTTGATCAGCGTCGCCTTGAACGGCAGGCCTTTCGGCAGGCCGACCATGTACAGGCCGATGCACAGCATCCCTATGATGATGAGCCCGATCAGCCAGTGCAACGCGATCAGCGACGGCGCATAGCGCGGCCCGTGTGCCCCGGCGTTCCGGGTCGCATCGGACGATTGCGCAGTGTTCATGCCTGCCTCCATTTTCTGTCGTGGGCGCCGCTTTCACACTGCACGTCGTCCACTTTCTGTTTGTTCCTCTAGTACGTCCCGGGCTATCCGGTTTTACCCAGGGTCCGCCCGCCGATCCGTTGCCGCTAACGGACGATCAGCAGTTCGCCGCGACCGTCCACCGCCAGATCGCCCGCGTACCGTCGCGGCAGCGCCGCGCCGCGCAACGCCGAAAATGGCGCGATTTCCTGCGCGAACGAGCGCACCAGCAGCGACCAGAACACATCGAAGCCGCGTCCGCCTTCGGTGAAGGTGGGTGGAATCCGCGCGGGCGCCTGCAACAGCAGCAATGTGCCGCGCCGCATGCCATAACCGTAGTGCGCGCCGGCGCGTCCCGCAATGCCGACCGTGCCCGCCACCATCCGCGAGGCCGCGCATTCGCCCGCGTCGCCGCCCACCAGCACGAGGCCGCGGCGCATCCGGTCCGCGAGGCGCGCGCCGGCGTGGCCGTGGATCGTCAGCGTGCCGCCTGTCATGCCTTCCATGTCGCCCGGCAGCGCACCGGCCGCGAACGCGCCGCTGTTGCCCGTCACCGTCAGGCGTCCGCCGCGCATTTCGCAGCCCGTAAAGCGGCCCGCGTCGCCTTCGATCTGAAGCGTGCCGCCGTTCATCCGCAACCCGGCGTAATCGCCGCATGAACCGTGCACGGTGAGGCTGCCTTCGTCGAGCTGCGCGCCGACGTGGTCGAGCCAGCGCACGTCGCCTTCGATCACGAGCGCGGTGTGTTCGCTGTCCGCGCGCGCGATGTCGAACAGGTCGGCCGCCGCGCAGGTTTCGTTGCCGGCGGGCAACGCGATGCGTGCCACGTCCGCGACCGGCAATGCGGCGAGCGCGGCGGGCAGCAGGCGCGCGGCGTTCACGCGAAAGCCCGGCGCGTGCCTGACGCGCAGCGTGGTCGTGCTCATGCGGGCCTCCGCCCGGCAGCGGCCGCCATTTCGTGCAGATGGAAGTGCCAGGGACCGAGCTTGCCGCCGTAATTGCCAGCTGAAATCCGCAGTACGCCGGCGGCGCGTCCGCGCGCGGCGGCCGCGGCGATGCCGGCCGTCATCGCCGCGCCGACGTCGCCGTCGGTCAGGCCGTCGATCACGATTTCCATCACGCAGCCCACTTCGGCGGTCAGTTCGCTGCGTTTCGCGAGGCCGGTGAGCGTCGGGCAGAACGCGTCGTTCGTCGATGCCGTCGCGCCTGCATATTTCGAGCCGATTTTCGAGCCGGAGCGCACGACGCCGCCCGGGAACGGCATGATCACGTTCGGCAGCGCGCGCATCGCGGCGGCGGCGGCTTCGGCCGCGGCGAGCGCGGCGTCGATGTCGGTGCCGAGCAGCAGCAGGTTGCCGCCGCCGACGCCCTTGACCGTGACGGCGGTTTCCTCGCAGACGAATTCGCCGTCCATCACCGGCACGCGCCAGTAGCGCGTGGTGCCGATCATCTTCGAAATCTGCCAGCCGTCGCCGAAGAAACGCAGGTTCTTGCCGAGCGCGGCGTCGTCCGAGCGCGGCGCGCGGCTCGTCGCGGGATCGATGCCGCTGTAGATCGCGGTCGTCGGGCACGTCAGCACGCACTGGCCGACGCGCCGCTCGATCTGCTTCGCCAGTTCCTTCGACGATACCGCGAACAGCAGCACCGCGATGCCGGGCCGCCCGTCGGGCGTTTCGTCGCTGCCCAGTTCGCGCTCGATGCCCGCTTCGCAGCCGCAGCCGATGACCGAGGTGGCGAAGCCGGTCAGCGACTGCGCCGCGTGCCTGGCCCAGACGGGCGTGTGCGCGGTGATGACGAGCCTCGTGGCCTTCATCGGGAACGCTTCCGCGAAGGTGTCGTCGATGAGCGTGCCGTTGACTTCCATCGGCGCGGCGGCATTTGTCATGGGTTCACCGCCGCGAGGCATGCGACGGGCAGCAGCCGGCCGCCGCGGCAGCACGCGCAGATTTCGTCGTCGCTGATCGCCGCGTGCGCGAAGTTGCCGACGAGGTTCGCCTCGCTGTACGCGCGCAGCGTTTTTTCGATGCCGCGATCGAAGTCGGGTGACACGTAGTGGATGCCGCCGGTCGGCGTGGCGACGAGCGTGCCGTCGCGCGCGACGAGCTGGCCGTCCTTGAACACATACGCGGGTGACGAAAACATGCGCTCGCGATCCGCCTCGTCGCGATAGACGGCGATATCCGCCGCCGCGCCTTCGCCGAGATGGCCGCGATCCTTGAGACCGAGCAGGCGCGCCGGCCCGGCGCGCGTGATGATCGCGATCTCGTAGAGCGACAGTTCGCGGGTGAGTTCCGGCAGCGCGCTCGCGACCTGCGCTTCGGGATGCAGCTTCGCGATCTGTTCGTCGCGAAAGCTTTTGTCCATCAGCAGGCGGATCAGATGCGGATAGCTCGTGAACGGGCCGCCGTTCGGATGATCGGTGGTCATCGACACGCGCCACGGGTCGTCGATCAGCAGGAAGATTTCCAGGCCGATGATCCATTGCAGCGCGTTCACATAGCTTTGCTCGCGGTAGCGGAACGGCACGATGCCGCAGCCCGCGTCGCATTCGATATCGCCCACGATCCACTTGCGGGGCGAGCCGAGCGGCGCGTTCCTGAACTGCATCATCGTGTCGCCGGAAGCGGTGACGGTCTGGCCGAAAATGATCTGGCCGACGTCGATCGAGACGTTCGGCCGTGCGTTGACGGCTTCGGCGATCGCGCGCGCGCCCGAGGAAAACTTGCGCGGGCCTTCCGTGCCGTAGCTGTGAAACTGGATGTGCGTGAGATGGATCGGCAGGCCGTCGGCGGCATCCATCGTCGCGATGGTCGAGGCGATATTGCCCGGCACGCCGAGATTGCTCGCATGCACATGCAGCGGATGCGGCACGCGCAGCTCCGTCAGCGCGCGTGAGAGCGTGCGCAGCACGTCGCGCGGCGTGACGCCGTAATGCACATGCGCCTCGTCGACATCGAGCGAGCGCTGGTTGAACTTGAACGCCGAGATGCCGCCCGGGTTCACCACCTTCACGCCGAGCGCCTTGCTGGCATGCAGCGTCCAGCCGACGTAGTCGCGCAGCCGCTCGAAACCGTCGCGGGCGGCGAGCATCCGCAGCAGCAGTTCGTCGTTGCCGAGCATCACATAGGCACCGTGATCGATGATCGGCGTGTCGCCCATCTCCAGATGCGTGTGGCGCGCGTTGGACGGCATCATCGCCGGCTCGAACGCCGCCGTGTAGCCCATTTCGGCGTAGCGATAGCCGGTGGCGAGCGTGCCGGGCGCGCAGATGCCGCACGACGGCATGCGCAGATAGCGGCCCTGCGTATCGGCGGCGGACTCGTAATCCGCGCCGCGCGGCGCATCGTTGCGGTGGTCTTCCGGCAGCAGCAGGCGCGACAGGTTCGTCTTGCCGCCGCCAATGTGCGAATGCAGGTCGATGCCGCCCGCCATCACGATCATGCCGGTCGCGTCGTAGTCATGATCGACGGGCATGCCGGCTGGCGGTTCCGCGACGATACGGCCGTCGCGGATATACAGGTCGCGGCGTTCGCCATCGACATTGTTCGTCGGGTCGTAGATGAGGCCGCCGGTTAGCCGCGCGAGGGTCATGGCGCGCTCCGCGTGGTGTTCGTAACGCTTTCAGCAAGGCGCGTGGCGATGTCGGCGACGCCCGGCAGAGCGGCATGGCGCGCAGCGGAAAGCGGCACGACGACCGTGCCGTCGGTGCGGAACAGGTGACCGCCGATGTCGATGCCCGGCGTCGCGACAGGAATGAAGACCGTCGGCCCGCGACGCGCGGTGGCCGCGCCCGCGACCATCGCCGCCATCGCCGCATGGCCGAGCACGATCGCCGGCACGTCGGGATCGAGCGTGTCGGGTAGCGGCTGTGGTCCGAAGCTCGACACCCACAGCAACGCGTCGACCTCATGGTTCGCGAGCAGCGTGTCGGTCCGATAACGCGTGGGGTCGTAATCGAGGGGCGCTTCGGCGAGACGTCCCGGCATGGCGATGCGTGTGCGCAGGGGAAAACCCGATAGCCACGTGAACGTCTGGCTGGCGCTGAGCGCGCCGTCGGCGCCGCCGAGCGCCAGACCGCCGGCGCGCACGGTCCGGTTCACCGCCTTGATGATCCGGTTCAGCGCTTCGATCAGCAACGCCGCGTGCGGCCCGGGCAACGCAGCGGGCTCATAGACGAACACCGTGTAGCGCGCGGCGTTCACTTCGTCGACGAGCGCCGCCAGTTCGCGCGCCGTGCCGCTCGCGTCGTCCAGCGCTTCGACGCTACGGCCTTCCAGCAGCGCGGACCAGAGCGCGAGGAGGTCGAACAGGTCGCGTCCTGCAAGGAGCGAGGTGGCGCCTGCGTGATCGAGTGCGTCAACTGCCGGATCGGCTTCGCAGCCCACGAACCTGAACGTGCGCGTGAGCGCGGGCGCGCCTTCGGCCGTGCCGGTCGCGCGCGCGTAGAAACGCGGATGATGCGCCGACGGCCGGCACGCGAACACGATGACCAGATCGGCGCGCGCGCGGACTTCGGAGAGCGTCGTGAAGAACGCACCGCGATCCTGTAGCGCGAGCGTCGAGGCCGCCAGCGCGTCGCCATGCAGATGATCGACGATGGCGCCGCAGCGCGCGGCCAGCGTATACAGCGAGCGGGCACCGGCGATATCGGTGGCCATGCCGCCGAACAGCGGCCTGTGTGCCTGCGACAGGATGTCGGCGGCCCGCGCGAGGGCGGTATCGAGATCGGCTTCCCGGCCGTCGACCGATGCCTTGCAGTGCGTATCGGCGGCGCCGTATAGCGCCAGCGCCCCGGCAAGCCGGGGGCAATCGGTGGCGGGCGCGCTCAGGCTGTCGTCGCTGTTCACGCCTGCCGCGATGTCGTCGCAGAGCAGGGGACAGAAAGGACAGGTCCAGTCGGACGTGATGGACGTGGACACGCCCGTCGGGCCGGCACTCGACGGATGGTTGGACGAACGGTGCATGGTCGCGTCTTCAGCAAGGACCATGCCGGGAGCGTGTTATCGGCGCGTGGCTTTGCGAGCACGTGAGCCCGTGCGTGGCGAATCCGCCCGACATGTGGATTACAGCGCGTTCATTTTCAGACCGCGTCGCCCGTCCTGGGAAACGGGCATGCGTGAAGCACGTGAAACCCGGTGGAAGCCACGCGCCCGCGCAGCACAGTATGTGCTTCGTTCTGAAACACTGTGTCACCTGGCCGCTACGCGCTGCAACACCCCGCCTTGCCAATGCATTACACGCCACTCGCCCGCAGCCTGCGTGGCACGGATATTGTGTCGTGCAGGGGCGCTGGCCCAGGAGCGGCGTGGCGCGCGGTCCTCCGCGACACAGGCCTCTATCTCACCTGCAAGGATGACCTCCCGTGACCGAGCTGTTTGTGTACGAGTATCTGACCGGCGGCGGCATCGACCCCGATCTCGCCAGCGAAGGCAGTCTCGCCGACCTGAGTGCGCTGATCGTCGAAGGCCGCGCGATGCGCGATGCGCTCGTCGCCGACCTGCGCGCCCTCGACGGCGTGCAGGTGACGTTCGCCAGTTCACGGTTCGAGCATGTCGACGCGTCGCTCGCGCATTGCCGCGCGCTGCCGGGCGAACCGATGAGCCAGTTCGTTGCGCGCGTGGCGCGCGAGCACGATTACGCGTGGGTGATCGCGCCGGAATGCGACGGCCTGCTGCGCCAGCTATACGACGCTGTCGGCGCAGCGCGCTGGCTTGGCTGCACGCCGCACGCCATCGATATCGCATCGGGCAAGCGCGCGACGGCCGAATGCCTCGCGGCGCACGGCATCGCCGTGACGCCCGCGTTACCGCCCGAACATGGAAGCCGTGGAAGCGAACCCGGCCACGCCGAAGCGCTGACGACGGCGGCCCGCCGCTGGGTCGTCAAGCCGGACGACGGCGCGGGTGGGCTCGATACGTTTGTCTTCGACCGCTTCGACGATGCCTGCGCGGAATATCGCGCGCGTCTCGCGGCCGGGCGCAATCCGGTGCTCCAGGCGTGGGTCGAAGGCGAACCGCTGAGTCTCTCGCTGATCTGCGGCGAAACGCGTGCGGAACTCATCAGCATCAACCGGCAGCAGATCGGCGTGCCCGATCACGCCGCGCCGGGCCACGCGGAGCGGGTCGTCGAGTTCAGCGGCGTGCAGGTCGACCAGATCGCCTTGCAGAGCGACGCGGGGCGCGTGCTCGAAGCGCTCGCGCAACGTGTGGTCGCCGCGTTGCCGGGCTTGCGCGGGTTTGCCGGTATCGATCTGGTGTGGCATCCGCAACGCGGCCCGGTCGTGATCGAGGTGAACCCCCGTCTGACGGCGGCCTATGCCGGCCTGTCCGCGCGGCTCGGGCGCAATCTGGCCCGCGCGCTGCTGGAATCGCATGGCGTGACGGTGAGCGCGTCCGCCGCGCAATGCCATACCGGAACGCTCGCGTGCGGGGCCGCGTCATGAAGGCCGCGCGCATCGCCTCCACTGCCGGTGCGCCTGTGTTCGGCTGGGACGTCGGCGGCGCGCACGTGAAGGTGTCAAGGGCGGATTCGTCCGGCGTGCCGCGCGACGTCGCGCAATGGGCGTGTCCGTTGTGGCAGGGACTCGACCATCTGGAGCGGGCCGTCGATCATGTGTTCGAACGCTGGCCCGAGGCGCGTGCTGCTGCTGTGCAACACGTCATCACGATGACGGGCGAAATGGTCGACCTGTTTCCCGATCGCGCGGCAGGCGTGCGTGCGCTCTCGGGCGCGCTCGCGGCGCGCCTTGGCCCGCGAACGCGTTTCTTCGCGGGCGTGGACGGCTGGCTCGACGCCGCCGCGTGCGGGGACAGGTGGCGCGCGGTTGCATCGGCGAACTGGCTTGCGACGGCGCAATGGCTCGCGACGCGCGTGCCCGACGCGCTGCTCGTCGATATCGGCAGCACGACCACGGACATCATTCCGGTCGTCGGCGGCAGGGTGGTCGCGCAGGGTGCGAACGACGCCGCGCGGCTCGTCTCCGGCGAGCTCGTCTATCAGGGCGTGGTGCGCACGCCGTTGTGCGGCATCGCGCATCGGATCGTGTTTCGCGACCAGACGACGAACGTCATGAACGAATGGTTCGCGACAAGTGCCGACGTCTACCGGCTGACGGGCGAACTGTGGCCCGCGCACGACCAGCATCCGTCCGCGGACAACGGCCCGAAAACCGAAGCCGCGAGCCGCGCACGGCTCGCGCGGATGATCGGTTTCGACGCAGCCGACGCCACCGAAACCGAATGGCGTCGCTTCGCGCAGCGCTGGCGTCACGAGCAGCTCGCGATCCTCGCGACGAACCTGTCGCGCGTGCGTATCGCGCATCCGGCGCTCGCCGGGGCACCGATCGTCGGCGCCGGATGTGGGCGTTTTCTGGCGGCGGCGCTCGCGCGGCACGACGGGCGCGATTACATCGATTTCGCCGTGCTGGCTGGCGTGACGCCTTCCAGCGCGGACCTGGAGGAATGGGTCGCGACGTGCGCGCCGGGCGTGGCGGTAGCGCTGCTCGCCGGTACGGACACAGGCATGGGCACGGGCATGGAGGCGCCCAGACTGCATGAAACGCCGATGTAGCAGAGAATGCGGAGCGCGTCGGCCGGATGTGGAAAACGGGCCGTCGATGACGTCAACCTGGAGCGAGGGCATCGGTCATGTGGGTGGTAAAAATCGGCGGAAGCCTTAGCCATGACCCGCTGCTGCGCGAGTGGCTGACGCAGCTCTGGGAACTCGGCGGCGGTCGCGTGGTGATCGTGCCGGGTGGTGGCGATTTCGCCGACAAGGTTCGCCAGTACCAGACCGAATGGCGTTTCGACGACCTCGCGGCCCACAACATGTGCCTGCTCGCGATGACGCAGTACGCGATCCTGATGCAGGGCGTGCGGCCCGAGCTCGTGCTGGCCGCGAACGAGGAGCGCATCCGCCGCGCGCTGCGTGACGGACACGTCGCCGTGTGGGTGCCTACCGGCCTCATGCGCGACACGCCCGACGACATGACCACCTGGGACACCACCTCGGACAGCCTCGCCGCATGGCTTTCGACGACGCTCAATGCGGAGCGCCTGATCGTCGTGAAATCATGCGACGTGGAAGCGGGTGCGCCGCTCGCGGCGTTGACGCGCGATGGCGTGCTGGATGCGCGCTTCGTCGATCACGTCAGCGACGCGAATTACGTGGTCGAACTGCTGAACCGGCGCGACGTGGCATTGATGCGCGATCGTCTGCTGCACGTGCCGGCCGCGTAGCCTGGCATGCGGCACGGCATGCGGCAGCAGCGATAGCAACCTCACGCGTCACATCGTGCGCGCATCCTGAGGCGCGTGATGCAGCGCGTCGGCCCATCGCGCGACATGTCCTGGATCGAGCCTCGTCGAACGCCCTTTGGTGCAAAGGGCCGTGCGAAACCCGGCGATATCCGGTTTGAGCGCGTGGATCTGCGCGAGCTGTGCCCAGCCGAGCGACCCCGCCACTCCCGTCATCGCGCCGCGCGCACCGATCGTGGCGAGACAGCGCGCAAGCGTGTCCATATCGACGCAATCGAACAGCGTGCGACCGTTCTTGGTGGCCGTATCGAACACGATGCCGGCAAAACCCAGCCCGGCCGCGTAGTCGGACAGCGCGGCGTCGACACCTTCGTCGCACAGCAGCACCGGCACCACGGCGGCAGGCAGGCTCGCGAGATGCGCGAGGCACGCCCGCGCCGACGCGCCCGGCGAGACGCCCACCTTCACGTAGTCGACGCCCGTATCGCTCACGCCGATCACACGCGTGGCGATCTCGTCGAGCGCCTCGTTCGGCACGTCGCCGATCGTCGCGCTGATCGGCTTGACCGGGAACCGTCCGCGCAGCGCCTGCACGATGCGCGCGATTTCGTCGACGGCTACGCCGCCCAGCGCGCCCTCGCGGGGCTCTTTCAGATCGATGAGCTCGGCGCCGGCCTGGGCGGCGTCGCAGGCTTCGTCATACGAGCGGACGCTCGCGAGCAGTGCGGTCATGGAAGTCTCCAGAAAGCGGTTTTGCCGCGGCGCATCACGCGGCGCGCGAGCTACCCGGCGTTGTGTCCGGCGTCTTGCCCGCCTGCGCGCGGTAACGCGCGATCGCATCCATGATCCATGCCCACGCGACACGTTCCGCGTCGCCCGCGGTCTTGTCGATGGCGATCTTCAGATACGCCACTTCGTTATCGACCTTCACGGCAGGCAGCATGAAAAGTCTGCTGACGAGAATCGCGCCTTCGACGACGGCCGCCTGTGCGCGGTTGAAACCGGGAAAAGGCGCGTGCGTTTCCTGATGCACGCAGCGCATGTAGAGCGTGGGACGCTGGGTGTCGTCGCGTACTTCGTCGAGTTCCAGCTCGGTGTGCGCAAGCGCGCCGTCGAGCCGCACGCTCGCCACGCGTGTGGCGGGTGAAGTCGGCCAGTCGAATGCATAGCCTGTTACGCAGCCCGCGAAAACGCGCACGTCGGTCGTGAAGTTGATCACGGCGGCCTGGGTGGCGAGGATGTTGTCGAGCGTGGCGGAGGGTCTGAACGGCGCGAGGATCGCGCGCCCGTTTTCGAAGCGCACGCCCATCGGCGCAATGTGAGGCCGGCCGTCGCGCGCCGCAGTCGTAATGATCGTTTCGAAAATCATGGCGGAGAACGCTGGACGTTGCGGCGAACTACGAGCCGGCGGTTTGCAAACTGGCTGTTAGCTGAGTGAGTGACTGCGATGGCCGCACGGAAGCCGCACAAAGGCGGCGCGTGCGGGATTAACGGGTTGCGATATACATCGTGATTTCAAAACCAAAACGCATATCGGTGTAACTCGGTGTCGTCCACTGCATAGTCATCCTCCAGGGTTGGTTGGGGCTTTCGCCGCCGACACATGAAGCAGCGCCGGAACGGATCAGCACCGGAAATCACGCAAGCGCCGTGCCAGAAACAGCACAGTGAAGCGGACGCTGGGAACCCGGCTGGCTTACGCGCCTTACTGTCGCGAAAACGCAGCAGAGTGTTTCACCATCATACGAGTTTCTGGCCGTTGTGCACGCATCGATTCGCACCGTTAGCCAAAGAACTGCTTAGGGATGGAGAAGAAATTCGTGAATTCCCTTCGATGAGGGGCACGCCTACATTGCAGACATGGACGCGGGTTGAACGCATTGACCGCGTCGCTCCTTAGTCTGCATCGCCGGGTGCGTCTCCAACCATCGAGGACAGTTCATGAACGACTTCAGCAAGGCCGCCGTCGAGCCCGATTCGCACGAACGCAATCCATCGGATCCGCGTTCCCGCTATGCAGCCGGTGTCATGAAGTACCGCGAGATGGGGTACTGGCAGCCGGATTACACGCCGAAAGACACGGACGTCATCGCGCTTTTTCGCATCACGCCGCAGCCGGGCGTCGAACCTGAAGAGGCCGCGGCCGCCGTGGCCGGAGAATCGTCGACCGCGACGTGGACGGTCGTGTGGACCGACCGGCTCACCGCGTGCGACATGTATCGCGCGAAGGCGTATCGCGTGGAGCCCGTGCCCGCGTCGAGCGCGACGGAGCCGCAATTCTTCGCGTACATCGCGTACGAGCTCGATCTCTTCGAGGAAGGGTCGGTGGCGAATCTCACCGCGTCGATCATCGGCAACGTGTTCGGCTTCAAGCCGCTCAAGGCGCTAAGGCTCGAGGACATGCGCATTCCGGTCGCTTACCTGAAGACGTTTCAGGGGCCGCCGACGGGCATCGTCGTCGAGCGCGAACGGCTCGACAAATACGGACGCCCGCTGCTGGGCGCGACCGTCAAGCCGAAGCTGGGACTCTCGGGCAAGAACTATGGGCGTGTGGTGTACGAAGGGCTTAAGGGCGGCCTCGATTTTCTGAAGGACGACGAGAACATCAACTCGCAGGCGTTCATGCACTGGCGCGACCGCTTTCTGTTCTCGATGGAAGCGGTGAACCGCGCGCAGGCCGAGACCGGCGAGGTGAAGGGCCATTACCTGAACGTGACGGCCGGCACGATGGAAGACATGTACGAGCGCGCCGAATTCGCGAAGCAACTGGGCTCGTGCATCGTGATGATCGATCTGGTGATCGGCTGGACCGCGATCCAGTCGATGTCGAAATGGGCGCGCCGCAACGACATGATCCTGCATCTGCATCGCGCGGGACACGGCACGTACACGCGGCAACGCAATCACGGCATCTCGTTTCGCGTGATCGCGAAGTGGTTGCGCATGGCGGGCGTCGATCACGCGCACTCGGGCACCGCGGTTGGAAAACTCGAAGGCGATCCGCTTTCGGTACAGGGTTATTACAACGTGTGCCGTGCATCGCATAACGAGGTCGATCTGTCGCGCGGCATCTTCTTCGACCAGCCCTGGGCAGGCTTGCGCAAGGTGATGCCGGTCGCGTCCGGCGGCATTCACGCGGGACAGATGCACCAGCTCATCGATCTGTTCGGCGACGACTCGATCCTTCAGTTCGGTGGCGGCACGATCGGACATCCGGGCGGCATTCAGGCGGGTGCGGTGGCGAACCGCGTGGCGCTCGAAGCGATCGTGAAGGCGCGCAACGAAGGGCGCGATATCGTCAACGAAGGCCCCGAACTGCTCGAAGCCGCCGCGCGCTGGTGTACGCCGCTCAAGCAGGCGCTCGATACATGGCGCGACGTCACGTTCAACTACGCATCGACCGACACGCCCGATTTCGCCGCGACACCGACCGCGGCCTGAACGTCACCTGACCTGAAGAGAGCACGCCATGCGAATCACTCAAGGCACTTTTTCGTTTCTGCCGGAACTCACCGACGCGGAAATCAGCTTGCAGATCGACTACGCGTTGCGCGAAGGCTGGTCGTGCTCGGTGGAATTCACCGACGATCCCCATCCGCGCAACACGTACTGGGAAATGTGGGGCCTGCCGATGTTCGACCTGCGCGATGCGGCGGGCGTGCTGATGGAAGTGAACGCATGCCGCAAGGTGTATCCGCAGCACTACATCAAGATCAACGCGTTCGATTCCGTGCGCGGCTTCGAGACAATGCGCATGTCGTTCATCGTCAACCGGCCGGCGGTCGAGCCGGGCTTCCGTCTGGAGCGCACGGAAGCGCAGGGACGTGTGCAGCGTTACAGCATGAAGAGTTATGCGTCGGACCGTCCGGCGGGCGAGCGCTACCCCGCATCGCAGTGAGTGCCATGACGACCGCAGGGATGCAGGACCGAAGGCAACCGGAGAATCGCATATGACCGTCGTAGCTGAACCCGATCTGCCCGCGGCGGTGCCGCGTACGCAAACGCCTGCCGCCGACGCGGCGGTCGACCTCGTCGGTCTCTTTCGCGACTCGGGTATCGGCGACGTGCTGGCTGAACTCGATCGCGATCTGGTTGGCCTCACGCCCGTGAAAACCCGCATACGCGAGATTGCCGCGCATCTGATCGTCGAACGCGCCCGCGAAACGCTGGGCATCGCAAGCGGAGCGCCGACGTTGCATATGTGTTTTTCGGGCAATCCGGGTACGGGCAAGACGACGGTGGCGCTGCGCATGGCCGAAGTGCTGCACCGCCTTGGCTATATCCGCCGCAATCATCTGGTTTCGGTCACCCGCGACGATCTGGTGGGGCAGTACATCGGCCACACCGCGCCGAAAACGCGCGACGTGCTCAAGCGCGCGCTGGGCGGCGTGCTGTTCATCGACGAGGCGTATTACCTGTACCGCCCCGAGAACGAACGCGATTACGGCCAGGAAGCGATCGAGATCCTGCTGCAGACGATGGAAAACCAGCGCAGCGACCTGGTGGTGATACTCGCGGGCTATGAAGCGCGAATGGAGACCTTCTTTCAGAGCAACCCCGGTTTCCGGTCGAGGATCGCGCATCACATCATGTTTCCCGACTACGACGCAGCAGAACTGCTCGACATCGCCGAACGCATGCTGGCGAAGATGCACTACCGGCTCGATGGCGAATCGCGCGCCGCGTTCAGCGAATACCTGGATCGCCGCATCCGCCAGCCGAACTTCGCGAACGCGCGCTCGGTGCGTAACGCGCTGGACCGCTCGCGTCTGCGCCAGGCGAATCGCCTTTTCGCCGATGCGCTGAAAGGCGGCATGCCCGCGGATGCAGCCGCGCTGACGCTGCTGGGCGCGGCGGATATCCGCGCGAGCCGCGTGTTTGCTGAAACAGAAACAGCAACGGCAGCGGCGCCGCCCACACCGGCTTGAATCGTTTCCCGAGGAGATGGCCATGCAGGACGGACGCACCACGCTTTCGAAGTTTCTCATCGATACGCTCGACCGCAAGCCTGTATCCGTAACGGCGCCAGGCCTGTCCGCGCTGCTGATCGACGTGGCGGCATCGATCAAGACGATTTCCGCCGCGCTGACGAAAGGCGCGCTGGGCGGCCACCATGGCACGGCGCATTCGCTCAACACGCACGGCGAGGAGCAGCAGAAACTCGACCTCGCGACCAACGATATCTTCCTGCAGCACTGCGAGTGGGACGGTCTGCTGGCGGGCATGGTGTCGGAGGAAATGGACGAGGTCTACGCGATACCGGAAGCGTATCCGCGCGGCGACTACCTGCTCGCGTTCGATCCGCTCGATGGTTCGTCGAACATCGACATCAACGGCGTGGTGGGTTCGATCTTCTCCGTGATGCGTGTGCGGGACGACCAGCGCGACGCGCCGCTCGCGGAAAGCGCGTTCCTGCGGCCTGGCCGCGAACAGGTCGCGGCCGGCTACGCGATTTACGGGCCTTCGACGATGCTCGTGCTGTCGGTCGGCACCGGCACGCACGGCTTCACGCTGGAACGCGACGTCGGCAATTTCGTGCTGACGCATTCCGACATCCGGATTCCGGAGGACACCGGCGAATTCGCGATCAACGCGTCGAACGAACGCTTCTGGGAGCCGCCCGTGCGCCGCTACGTGCAGGAATGCAAGGCGGGGCGCAGCGGCTGTCGCGCGCGGGACTTCAACACGCGATGGATTGCATCGATGGTGGCCGAAGTGCATCGCATCCTGATGCGCGGCGGCGTCTTCATGTATCCGCGCGACTTTAAAACGCCCGCGATGGAAGGGCGCCTGCGTCTGCTGTATGAGGCGAGCCCGATGAGCTTTCTGGTCGAGCAGGCGGGCGGGCAGTCCATCACCGGGCGCGAACGGATTCTCGACGTCGTGCCGCAGAAACTGCATCAGCGTGTCCCGGTCATTCTCGGTTCACGCAACGAAGTGGCGCGCATCGGCCGCTATCACAGCGAATACGATCGCGGCGAGGACAAGCCGTTCACCTCCCCGCTCTTCAACGAACGCTCGCTGTTTCTGCCGGAAACACCCGCGTAGGGGCCCGGCGGGAACGCGCTTCCAGATCGTATGAGCAGACAGGTTTCAGACTCAGGGAGACGCGCATGTCAGTCAGACATCCGATCATCGCGGTGACCGGTTCGAGTGGCGCCGGCACGACCACCGTCATGAAGAGCTTCACGCATATTTTCCGGCGCGAGCGCATCAACGCACAGATCGTCGAAGGCGACGCGTTTCATCGTTACGACCGCAAGGGCATGCGTGACGCGCTTAAACAGAGCGAACGCGATGGCGCGCTTACCTTCAGTCACTTCGGCCCCGAAGCGAATCTGCTCGAAGAACTGGAGCAGCTTTTCGCGAGTTACGGCGAGACCGGTAGCGGCAAGTTTCGCCGCTATATACACGACGACGCGGAAGCCGCGGCCTGCAATCAGGACGCCGGCACGTTTACGCCGTGGATGGATGTGTCCGACAAAACCGACCTGATGTTTTACGAAGGTCTGCACGGCGCGGCGGTCACGGAAAACGTGGACGTTGCCCGGCATGCGGATCTTCTGGTCGGCGTCGTGCCGATCATCAATCTCGAGTGGATCCAGAAGCTGCATCGCGACCAGACGATGCGCGGCTACTCGCATGAAGCGGTAGTCGACACGATCCTGCGCCGCATGCCCGATTACGTGAACTACATCTGCCCGCAGTTCTCGCGCACGCATGTGAATTTCCAGCGCGTGCCGACCGTGGATACGTCGAATCCCTTCACCGCGCGCGAGATTCCCAACGCCGATGAGAGCTTTGTCGTGATCCGGTTCGCGCGGCCCAAAGGCATCGACTTTCCGTATCTGCTGACGATGCTGCACGACTCGTTCATGTCGCGCCCGAATGTGATCGTGGTGCCCGGCGGCAAGATGGGGCTCGCGATGCAGCTGATTTTCACGCCGATGATCCTGCAACTGGTCGATCGTCGCGCGCGTGCCTGAAGAACCGGTTTCCCTTAACTTCAAGGAGAGTGTGATGGCTTTCATCGCATTGCGTCAGCTGCTGGATCACGCGGCAGAGCACAGCTATGGCATCCCGGCGTTCAACGTCAACAACATGGAGCAGATCCAGGCGATCATGCAGGCCGCCGATGCAACCCGCAGCCCGGTGATCCTGCAGGCGTCGGCGGGCGCGCGCAAATACGCGGGCGAGGCCTATCTGCGTCACCTCGTGCTGGCTGCGATCGAGGCGCATCCCGATCTTCCCGTGGTGTTGCACCAGGATCACGCCGCGAGTCCGTCGGTGTGCCAGCAGGCGATCCGTTCCGGCTTCACGTCGGTGATGATGGACGGCTCGCTGTTGCCCGACCAGAAAACGCCGGCGACCTATGACTACAACGTCGACGTGAGCCGGCGCGTGGTCGAGGCGGCGCATGCGGTGGGCGTGTCTGTCGAAGGCGAACTCGGCTGTCTGGGCTCGCTCGAAACCGGCGAGGCAGGGGAGGAAGACGGTGTCGGTGCACAGGGCACGCTCACGCGCGACGATCTGCTGACCGATCCCGAGCAGGCCTGCGCGTTCGTGGAGGCCACCGGCGTCGATGCGCTCGCCATCGCGATCGGCACGTCGCACGGGGCGTACAAGTTCAGCCGCCAGCCGACCGGCGACATTCTGGCGATCGACCGCATCGTGGACATTCACCGGCGCTTGCCGGATACGCATCTCGTGATGCACGGGTCGTCTTCGGTGCCGCAGGAATGGCTCGCGACGATACGCGAATTTGGCGGCGAGATTCCCGCGACGTGGGGCGTGCCGGTCGAGGAGATCCAGCGCGGCATCGCGAACGGCGTGCGCAAGGTGAACATCGACACCGATATCCGCCTCGCGATGACGGGTGCGATGCGTCAGGCGATGGCGTCGGCGCGTGGGGAATTCGATCCGCGGCACGCGCTGAAGGCCGCGACGGCGGCGGCACGCAATCTCTGCATCGACCGGTTTCAGGCGTTCGGCTGCGCGGGGCAGGCCGATCGCATCAAGCCGCTTGCGCTCGATGCGATGGCGCGGCGTTACCACTGATCTTTCGAACCTTTCCATGCGAAAGAGGCCATCGTGCGCGACAGCATGTATCGCCCTGAAGGACTGGACGAATGTGCGTATTCTGGCGGTTCAGGATCCCGCTGGATTGACTGGATGAGGAGCGCATGATGGCAACCGAATCTCCCGCAGGTGAACTGGGCGCGCCCGCGCCCGCCTTTTCGCTGCCCGCCACGGACGGGCGCACGCTGACACTCGACGACGTGCGCGGCGAGCACGGCCTTGTCGTCGTGTTCATGTGCAACCATTGCCCGTATGTGCTGGGCGCGCTGCCGCATCTGGTCCGCGACGCGCAGGAACTGGCGGCACACGGCGTCAACGTCGTCGGTATCAGTTCGAACGATGCGGCGACGTATCCGGACGATGCGTTCGAACGGATGGTGCCGTTCGCCGCGCAATGGACGTTGCCGTTTCCTTACCTGTACGATGAATCGCAGCAGATCGCGCGCGCTTATGGCGCGGTGTGCACGCCGGAGTGCTTCGGCTACGACGCAGGCTTGAAGCTGCGCTATCAAGGTCGGGTTGACGCGTCGCGCTATGCGCCGGTTCCCGACGCGAGGCGCGATCTCTTCGAAGCGATGCGTGAAATCGCCCAGGTGGGCGTGGCACAAGGGCCGCGGTATCCTGCGCTGGGATGCTCGATCAAATGGAAAACGGACGAATGAGTCCTAGCGCTTTTTGACTGTCGCGCCCGGTGCCTGCCATGCGCTGAGGTCTTCCTCGGGGCGATCGACTTCGCAGCCCCAGTCGAGCGCCTTGTCCTGATCGAAGCGTTTGCCGAGTTGCCACGCGATTTCAGCGCGCGCCAGCTGCACGCCCATATAGAACGCGTGACCACCATCGGTTTCGAGCTTGAGGCCCGGGTACAGCGCGAACGGATCGCCGGCGGTTTGATGGCCGTCGCGGTTATAGACGTGAATGCCATCAGTCGCGACCTGCACGCGGAAATTCGGATCGCGTATGGCGTTCGCCACTTCATCGATCTCCTTCGCGTCGTAGGGGAACGGGCGCTTTGCGTGCAGCGCGGAAAGCTCGCCGGAAATGCCCTTGGGCAACACCTGCGCTTCGCGGGCCGCGTACATCACGCGCCGCGCGACATCCGCTTCGCGTATCGCCCTGCGCGCGTGCAGGCTGACGGAGGTCGTCAGGACCGCACTGACGTGGAGTTCGGCCGCGATGCCGAGCAGCACCGCGTTGATCCCGCTGGTATCGGCTTCGGTCAATTCCGTGACGTTGCCGATGCCCATCATGATGTCGATATGCGGATAGCGCTCGCGCAGCCCGACATAGCGTGCAATCGAAGCGGCGAGGCCAAACGGGATCGGATCGAGAACCGGATCGGCGAGAAACGCGCGGCCGCGCCGGCTTAACGCTTCGATGGCCGCGTCGAGCGAGGCCGGATCGCGCGGCTCGCGGGCGACCAGAATGGGCGTCGCCGGGACTTCATCGGCGATCCACAGCGTATCCAGATTCAGGCTCAGCAGATAATCGGCGCCCGCGCGGCCGCCGCGCACGAGTTCGTCGGTCTGCATCGAATCGACGCTCACGCGATAGCCGTGCTCCTTCAGCATGCGCACGGCGTCTTCGAGATGCGGGAACGGCGTCTGCGGCAGGCAGCCGATGTCGATCACGTCCGCGCCCTGAGCGGCGTAATGTTTCGCGCGCGCCGCGATGCCGTCGAGATCGAGCTTCGGCGCATCGACGATCTCCGCGAAAATCGCGGTGTCATGACGGCTCAGGTCAAAGTGCCGGGCTTCGCGGCCGAAGAACTGCGGCAGGTCCTTGACCTCTTCGGGACCGCGTTCGACCGCCACGTCATAGTGCGTACGCAACGCGTCGAGGTCGCCACGGCAGCGGCCCGGCAGGATCATCCGGTTCGCGCCAAGCGGCCTCGGCACGCGGCGCAGGATCAGGTCGGTGGTCATCAGGCCGGCGACCTGCAAGCCGATTTCGCGGATTTCCCACGTGAACGGCGTGGGCGCCATGCCTTCCAGCACCTGCTTCAGGCTTTTCTCGGCCAGTCTGCCGGTCAGGAAGACGATGTGGTCCATGCAAGCCTGAGGTGGGTTAATCGTTGTTCGAGCGCGGCCCTGAGCTCATCGAGCGAGCGCGCCACCGTCGTGTACTCGATGCGCGCGAGCCGCTCGACGTTCTCCAGTTCGATCGCACGCGGCCGCACCTCGACCCACTCGTGCGGGGTCTGCGTGATGACGCTCGGTGCCGTATCGCATGCGAAAACAATGCCAGGTACACATTGCTTGCCGGCCTGCGCGAAGAGATTGGTCGGCAGCGTATCCGAGATGCCGAACGCACATTTGGCGACGGTATTGCTCGTCGCGGGCGCGATGATGACGGTGTGATATTCGCCGTTGTAGATCATGCCGACGGGCACGCTGCTCGCGCTGTTGTCGCGCATCACGCGAAAGTGCTCGCGCAGTTTCGCGATCGTCCAGCCGTAGAGCGGCAAGACTTCCTCGCCCGCGGCCGACAGGAACAGGTCGACGCCCGGCAGTTGGCGCGCGAGGTCGATCGATTCCTCGAGCATGTGACCCGAGCCGGTCACGCACCACGCAAACCGCGCGTCGGGCTTGAACTCGTCGAGCCGGCGAGCGGGCGTGGGTGCGTTCATGCGTCGGAAGGCGAAGACCCGTCGTGGGAGAGCCGGATCTGCAGCCGGTGCATCTTCCGGTACAGCGTGTTGCGGCTGATGCCCAGCCCCTTCGCGACGTTGCTGACGTTCCAGCGATGTTCGTCGAGGAGCGCCAGCACCGTCTCACGCTCTTTCAGCTGGATGGCGTTGAGCGTGGACGTGTCGGCGTCGTCGGCCGCATGCGGGGGCGTGGCGGCACCGGACAAACCCGTTGCGCGGGCAAGACCTGGCGCGCTGTACGCGTTCGTGGTGCCCATCGTGCCGGGGGCACCGGGAACGCCGCCGCAGATATCCGCGGGCAGATGCGAGCAGCGGATTTCACCGCCGTCGCATAGCGCCATTGCCATCTGCAGCACGTGACGCAACTGGCGGATATTGCCGGGCCACGCGTAACCGAGCAGCGCGCGCTGGGCTTCCGCGCTGAGCGTGGGCGGATCGTCCGTTTCGCTTTCGAGGATGTGGTGAATCAGCGCGAGCGCATCGGCACGGTCGCGCAGCGCGGGGAGATTGATTTCGATGCCGTTCAGCCGGTAATACAGGTCCTCGCGGAATATGCCGTTCTGCACGAGTTCCATCAGGTTGCGGTGGCTCGCGCTGATCAGCTGGAAATCCACCTTGACGGTGACTTCCGCGCCGAGCGGCGTGACTTCGTGTTCTTCGAGCACACGCAGCAGGCGCGCCTGGAGCGCCATCGGCATGTCGCCGATTTCGTCGAGAAAGAGTGTGCCGCTGTTCGCCTGCACGATCTTGCCGCGCCGTCCCTCGCGCTGCGCGCCCGTGAACGCGCCCGCGCGATAGCCGAACAGTTCGCTTTCGATCAGGTTCTCCGGCAGCGATGCGCAGTTCACCGCGACAAACGCGCCCGCGCTGTTCGGGCTGATGCTGTGCAGCGCGTTCGCGAACACTTCCTTGCCGGTGCCGGTCTGTCCGCGCAGGATGATCGGAATCTTTCGCTGGATCACACGTGCGGCGAGCTGGATCTGCGAAGCCATGCCGGGGTCGCCGAATTCCAGATGCGAGAGCTTGTCGAGCCGGTTAGCCTGATC
Source organism: Paraburkholderia gardini (assembly GCF_907164575.1). Lineage (GTDB taxonomy): Bacteria > Pseudomonadota > Gammaproteobacteria > Burkholderiales > Burkholderiaceae > Paraburkholderia > Paraburkholderia gardini. The sequence continues at coordinate 157,421 of NZ_CAJQYY010000005.1, read as the reverse complement.
GCGGACGTTACCGGCATCCCGCGCCTCGCGGACTTCCCGGCTGTCGCGCGGCTTGACGCTCCTGCTGCGTGCGGCGGACGGATATTCGCGCGCGCCCGGATCGGTCATCAGGATGCGCGTCGCGGTGCTGGTGGCGTCGCGCGGCGTCTGCGCGATCAGGAAAAAGCGGCTGTTGGCGTTCGCGCTGTACACGGTCACCGGATGGAACGAGCCACGGATGCTGCGTGCGAGCATGTCCTCGAGCGAGGAGTTGAACGCTTCCTCGATGCGCTTGCCGACCAGTTCCGCGTGCGACCGGAAATCGAGCTGGAAGAGGGCGCTGCGGCTCGCGGCCAGCACGACGCCTTCGTCGCTGACGGCGAGCTTGCCGGCATGCAACGTGCCGACGAACTCAGGCCGGCTATGAAAATGAATCATGTGCGCGCGACGGTAGCGCGCGTCGATCAGGCGGTTTTCGATCATCTGCCGCGACATGCCGACGAGCACCAGCGAATGCTGCTGCAACAGCTTCGAGCGGCTCGTCACGTCGAGCACGCCGGCAACCGCGCCCTGATCGTCGAAGATCGGCGCGGCCGAGCAGGTCAGCGACGTGTAACGCGGATAGAAGTGTTCGTGCTGGTAAACCGCGATACATTCGCGTTCGGCAAGACAGGTGCCCATGCCGTTCGTGCCGGCTTCGCGCTCGCTCCATAGCGCGCCGACACGCAGGCCGTCGGCGGCCACGGTTTCGCCAAATGGCACCGACGACACCTGATGCACGATCACACCTTCCGCGTCCACCAGCACGACGGCCAGTTCAGGGTCGGCGAGCTGCTGGTACAGCGTGGTCATTTCGAGCTTCGAGCAGGCGATCAGGTCGCTCGCGGCTTCGCGCCGCGCGGCCAGTTCCTGCTGCGTGAGAATGGGCGGCATCACGAAATGCGCGGGATCGAGCCTGAATTCGTTCAGGCAGCGCGTCCATGACTGCGCCACCGAGGCACTGGTGGGCCGCGTCGCCACCTGGTGATTGACGGTGTTGAGCACTTCCCGGACATGCATGTTGATGTCTGCAAGCAACGACATGGGGCCTTGTCTCCGTGGCGTCCGGCGCGTGCACCACGCACGTTGCGTGGCGCCTCCCCGGCGCGTATCTATGTAGGTTCCCCCTCGCGCTGCTGTGTCTCGGGGCACGCATGCGCGTCAACCAGGCCTATCCTGTTCCGCAACTGCGGGTGAATGTTCATATTGCAGCGAGTGCCTGCAAACGTCGGCCTCACCCTTTCAAACTCTACAACCGATAGCGGCAGTGTTCAATCATTAGTCGCAACAATATGCGTGTGTGCGCCCGGAATTTGCTTTGCTGTGCAGCACCCTTCTGGAAGCCGAACGATCCGGCGTTGTGTTCCGGTTTGTGCGTCATAAACGGCGCATTGTGTCCGGCGTGCGTCCGAAGGTTGCCTGATCCGCCGGAATGCGCGGTTTCTCACATGCCAGAGGACACACCATGGACCGTTTCGACGCGATTCGCCATAGCGGTTTTTCCGCGGTTTCCCGGATTTCCGACGCGATGCAGCATACCGACACCGGATTTTCGACGATGGATGAGGTCGCGGCGCCCATGGACATCGTCTATATCGAAGGATTCACGGGCCAGACGGTGATCGGCATTGACACGTCGGAACTGCACGCGCCGCAGCCGGTGCGGATGAACCTCGCGATCGGCGTGCCGTCGATCCGCGCCTGTGTAACGGACCGCATCGACGACACGATCAACTATGCAGCGGTGCGCGAAGCGCTGCACGGTCTGCTCAGAACGCACGGCGTGCAACTGCTCGAAGCGCTCGCGGAACAGGTCGCGCAACTGCTGATCGCGGATTTCGGCGCGCACTGGGTGCGGGTTTCACTCGCGAAACCGGGCAAATTCGACGACGTCGAATCGGTCGGCGTGCTGATCGAGCGCCGGCGCGATGCACGGGGCACGGCGAATGCGACGTGGGTTTCGCTCGGCAAGGGTCTGATTCCCGACTAGGCACGGCTTCATCATGCCGTGTGATGAAACGACATGGCATGACGTGAAACGGCGTGGCGACCCGCGCGCCGCCGGAGTCCGCACGCGTTTGCGTTATTTGCTCGCCGGCGCCGCGGCCGCCGCGGTTTTGCTGACACCACAGGCGCGATAGGCCTCTGCCTGCAGGGTAAGGAATTTCTTCGACTGCGCCCGCGCCAGGTCGATGCGGAATTCTCCGCCGCCTTCGCCGCCAAGCGTCGCGTACTTCGCGAACGTCGACTGATCGACGAAATCGTCGTAGGGCAGCACCGCCGCGATATGGTCGATGGCGCACGAGCATTTGTAGACGTTGGCGAAATCGTGGCCGTTGTCGTCCATGCAGCTGAGTACGTATTCGACCCGTCCCTGGGTGGGATAGTCGTGACCTTGCGCCGCGTGCGCGCCGGTCGCCGAAGCATTCTGCGCGAACGATACCGCCGGCGCCACAGCCAGCGCGCAGCACGCGAGCACCAGCAGGGCGCGACAGGGTGAAGTCATGCCGGAACCTCGTTGTCAATGCATCGATCTGCGTTCGCCGCGGCGAGGCTCGATGCGGGTCTCGCCGCGGCTCTGGCGCGCTGCCTGCCGCCCGGTTGGGCGCCCGGCCGGCGCTCAGTTGGGCGCGAACGGATGCGCCGCACCCGCCTTCTTCGCGACCACCTCCGCCGCGCTGGGTTCGCCGGCTACCGCGCGCTGGAGCGCTTCGCGGGTCGCCTTGTAGTTGTACTCCTGGATCTTCTTGTCGTCGTCGGCCTGCCAGTGGATGAAGACGCCGACGCAGACGAACAGGTCATCGGCCTCGTCCTTCGGGATCGTGCCGTCCTCGACACAGTCGGCCACCGCGAGCGCAACCGCGTGCTGCGCCGGGCCGAACATCTGCACGGCCTGTTTCGCACCCTTGATCGTCACCTTGTTGAACATCACGGTGTTCGGCTTGGTGAGCAGATTCGGCGCGATCACCGCCAGCAATGACGTGAACCCGTCCTTGTTGTTCGTTAGCGCGTGGCAGAACGCCGTCTCGGCAGCAGAACCTCGCGGTCCGATCAGCAGATCGATGTGCGCGACCTCGTTGCCGTCGCCGACCAGCGACTCTCCTACCATGACACGGTTGATCTTGGCCATGCTGTTCCTCCAGTGATTGTGTACACGATGTGTCGGACTGCGTTCAACTCGCGACGCCGCAACAACGGCCGCGCAAGACGTGGATGAGCGCCACGCTAAGCCAGGTGTTCCTAACATGTTCCGTGCCAATCCCGATCCGCATGCGTGGTGCGCTGCATCACGCGGTCGTGTCCGTCATGCGTCCGCTACGGGTTTGTCATGTGCCGGTTGCGGGTCCGGCGTCGTCGAGTACGCCGGCCACAAAGAGCGTGGCGACCGTCAGGTCGGCGCTCGTGCCCGGATTGATGCCGCGCGCCTTCAGTTCGGCGTCCCAGCGCGCGAGTGCGTTTGCGGCGATTCCATCTTCCGCGCCGCGCGTTTCCTCGCGCGCGATGCGCCATTGCGCGTGCTGACGCTGTGCTTCTCGCGTGACACTTTGCGCCACCGTCTCACCGTGTTTGCGCACAATGTGCGAATCGGGCCAGCGGCTCAGGCAGGTGAGATACACATCGAGCGTGACGACGCTTGCCGGTGTTTCGCGCGGCCATTCGCGCGCCGCGGCGGCGCGGATCTCGAACACGTCGCGAAAGCCTTCCGCGTATTGCCGCGCGATGCTGTCGCGCGCGGCGGCGAGCGTCATGGCCTCGCGCAGCGATACCGTCGGTTCGGCGTGGACTGGCTGCTCGGGCGCATCGCCGAGGCCACCCGGGTTCGCAAGCGCGATCGCCCGGTAGGCGGCGCGGGCGTCGTCGATATCCAGCGCGGCGAGGGCGGCTTCGGTGGCGCGCTGCCAGGCGGCGGCATGGGCGGCATCGTGCGGCGCGGGCGTCGATTCGAGCGCGGCGGCGAGCGGCGCGACCAGCAGCACGATGCCGAGATTCGTATTGCACGCGACGCGCGCGCGCGTGAGCGTGACCGCATCGAAAATGCGCGGGCCGATTGCCGCACCGCGGTTAAACAGCGCGTTCGCCGCCGCTGTCGCGCTTTCGATGAACTGGGTTGACGTCATGCCGTGTCCGGCACTTTCGACGCTGACGTTGCCGGGCTTCGCCGTCTCCACGTCGAGCCGGCAGGCGCGCAGGAACGCCGCGCGCGCGCGGGCGCGCACGATCTCGTCAGCGGCCTGCATGAGCGCCGCCTGCGAGCGGCAGGACGTCGATCGATGCATCGCGCGAGGCGGCGAGCTTGCGATCCAGCAGGTCGTCGACGAGCAGGGCGGCGATATCGCGCGATGTCACCGATTGCAGGCCGCGCCATGCGGCGACGCCGTTGACTTCCAGCACGAGCGGGCGCGACGCATTGTCGGGATCGGGGATCAGATCCACGCCGGCGTAGTCGAGCCCGAGCGCCACGGCGGCGCGCACGGCGCTACCCGCGAGCGTGTCGTCGAGCGCGGCGGGCTCGCAGGCGGCGCCCTGGGCGAAGTTGTGAATCCAGCCCTTGCCGCCCGTTCTCCGCATCGCCGCGACGGCGCGACCGCCGACCACGAGCACGCGCCAGTCGAAGCCATGCGCGCCGCCATCGACATAGCGCTGCAGATACGCCACATGCCGGTACGCGCCGAGCGGCGGCAGCGGTTTGAGCGTGCCGCCATCCTGGCCCTGAGCGCCGGCGCCGAGCCGTCGCAGGCCCTTGCCCTGCGAGCCGAACAGCGGCTTGAGCACGACCTGGCGGCCCGCGGCGGCCTCGCGCATCAGCACGCGCTGGGCGTACACGGTCGATTCGGCGGCCCATGTCGGCGGCGTCGGTACGCCGTGACGGTTGAGCAGGAAGCTCGTCATCGATTTGTCGACGCTGCGTTCGATCGCGCGCGCATCGTTGTAGACGGGCACGCCGCACTCGCGCAGCGCGTGCAGGATGCCGAGGCGCAGCGTCACCTGTTCGAACGTGCCGCCCGCGATGCCGCGCACGAACACCGCATCGGGCAGCGCATGGCCGAAGCCGGGCAGCGCGAGTCCGTACGGCGCCCATGTCGTATCGATGCGGCAACCGGCGAGATCGACGCAGCGGGCTTCGACGCCGCGCGCGCGAAACGCGCGCTTTAGCCGCGTGGTGTGCCAGCCAGTTTCGTCGGTCATGATCGCGACGCGCAGGCCGGTCATGGCGGGCGTGTCGCTCATGGCGCCGGCCTCGCGCCCCATTGCGCCTGCAGCAACGCCGCGTTGATGCTTCCGCCGTGATACGTCGCGCCGCTTTCGAGGCTGCTGACCCACACCTCGGCGGGCGCGAAGAGCGCCGCGTCGATCTGGTAGAAGTCGTAGTTGAACGACGCGAAGATCTCCGCGAACGGTCGCCCGTAGTCGCGTGCATTCGAGGAAGGCAACTCCGTCGCCAGCCGTCTCGCAACCGCATCCTGCCGCACGGTGAGATGCACGCGGCCGCCGTACAGGATCGCGTCGTTGGTGCGGCCCATCGCCTGAATGCCGTCGGGCGCGGGCGGCGGCAGCGGCGCCGCGCCGCTCGCCTCGACGATCTCGTGCAGATCGACGCCGAGCACGTGCGTCTTGTGCAGCGCAACTTCGACGACGCGTGCGACGACCTGTACCGTCCCCGCCACAGCGTGTGTCGGCGTGACGATCAGTGTCAGCCGCTCTGGCGCGAGACCGCAGTCGCGCACGACCTTGTCGATGACGACGGGCGGCGGCAGGCGATCCACTTCGAGCACCAGCGCGCCACGGTCGTGCCGGTCGCGATAGCCGAGTCCGGCGAACAGATCCTCCTTGCCCGCCAGCGCGCGCGCCGGCCCCGAGCCGAGCGAAAAAAACTTCTTGCCGCCGGTCTGTTCCTTCGTCGCCGAGAGACTCCAGCCGGCGTACTGGCTGCCGAGGCAGGCCAGCACCGGCGACGACGTCCGGACGTCGATCGTGACGGGCCAGAACGGCGCGGCGTCGGCGTTCATGTGCGTCGTGACGTGTCCGAGGCCGCCCATGCAGATGCGCGCGACCAGCAGGCCGGCCTCGATGCTGCCCGGCGCCTCGATACCGGCATCGACGATGACGGTGCCCGCATCGGTGCGCGACACGGCGACGCGCAGTTGCGCCGCTTCGTCGACGAGCTGCGCGACGAGTGGCGCGCTGAGTGCGTTCACGCTCAGCGCGGGCGCGGGCGGCGTGCCGGAAGGATCAGCCGGGGATGACGTCATGGGCGGACTCGCGACAGGTTGCAATGCGTTGCAGGAGGCGCGCGCGTTCGCGTTCCAGCGCGCGCGGGACGTCGTCGGCGCGGGGCGCGGTGACGAACAGCGTGCAGACCGGCTGGCCTGCTTCGATGCGCGTGCCCGGCTGCGGGACATCACGACAGACCGGATCGTCGAGGCAGGCATCGCTGAACGCCTGCGTGACGGTGAAGCCGTGCGGCGCGAACAGCACGCGCTGGCCGGCGCGCGGTCCGGCACGATCGGGCGGTGCGGCGTCGGGGAGGGTGCCGTGCAGGCACGCGTCGATGTGACAGGCGATCAGGCCACGCGGCCATTGTCCGGGCCAGACGGTTTCGTACAGCGCCATCGTCGAGGACGGACGTGCGTTGATTTCGAGCACCTGCACCGATTCGCCGTCGAGCATGAAGTCGATGCTGTTCAGGCCCGTCAGCCCGGCACGCGAAACGATCGCGCGAATCGTCGCGTCGAGCGTTCCGGCGACGCTGCGAGGCAACTCGACGGGACCGGTCGATCCCGCATGCACGAAGGGCAGCGGGCCCGCTTTCACGACGAGTTGCCGCGCGTAACCGATGACAACCGCTTCGCGCCGCGCCGCGACGAAAAGCGCCGACATCGGTTGCCCGGGAACGAGGCGCTGGAAATAGGTCCCGGTAACGGCTTCGTTTCGCGCGGACGTGTCGAGCGGCTCGATATGCGTGCCGCCGCAGCCGTGCGCATGCTTGACGAGCCAGCCGGTCGGCCCGTCGGCGGGCCGCGCGAACGACACCGCCGGATGCGCGATATCGAGCGCATCCAGCAGCGGGAAAAAGCGCCGCGGGTCGCGCACGGCGGCGCACGCAGCGTCACTGTTGCCGAGAAAATGCGGCATGTGCGGCGCGCGCTGCAGGCGCGGCACAAGCGGTTCGATGCCGCTGCCCGCGATGTACCCCAGCAGATGAGGGATGCGCGCCACGCGCGCGAGCGCGTCGAGGAGCCGTTCGCGATCGATCCGCAACGCGCCGCTGCCGTCGCCGATATCGAACCAGAGGCCGGCGTGCTGCCGCGTATCGCGGTCGCCGAAGATATCGAGCGCGACGACGTTCAGCCCGGCGCGCGCCGCCGATTGCGCCAGCATCCGCGCCGACAGTCCCACGACCGCGACGTACGGCGAGCGCGCAAGCGCTGGCCTCATGGCGCGCGACGACGACCCCGTCGATGACATGAACGCGATCCGCTCAGGCGCTGCCGGATGCGATCGCGCGGGCTTCGTCGAACGCTTCGGGAAAGCCGAGATAGACCGGCTTGCCGCCCGTGCGCATCCGCACGAACAGCCGGTGCTCGACCTGATACTTGACGTTGCCGATCGCGAGCGCGCCGATACCGATGGCGTCGTGACGCGCGGCGCCGGCGAGCGGCTTGCCGTCGTCCATGACGTTCACGCCCGCGATGCCTTCGGGCGGCACCGCGTTGACGTCGGCGGCGATCAGCAGGTGCTTCGCGTGGGCGAGATCGGCGGGCGTCATCAGCTGCACGCCCGCTGCGGCCGTCGCGAACACGATTTCCGCGCGGGCGAGCGCCGCGTGCAGGTCCGCGGGCGAACCGGCCGCCACGCCCGAGGTCGCGATGTCGAAGCGGCGGTTGATTTCGTCGCTGACCTGGGTGGCGCGCGCGCGGCTCGTGTGGCTCGCGATCACGACGTCCGCGCCAAGCGAGGCCGCCATCGCCGCCGCGACGCGTCCCACGGCGCCCGTGCCGCCCAGGATCAGCACGCGCTTGCCGCCGGGTTCAGTCTTGTGCTCCTTCTTCAGATGACGCTCGACGAGCGCGACCAGTGCGGCCGCCGTGGTGTAGGCGCCGCTCGGGTCCGCGAATACCGATACCTCGAACGGCGGCACCATCGCCTGGCGGGCGAGGTCGAGCATGTCGGCGGCCAGCATCACGTCGCGTCCGCCGATAAAGATGCCGGTGCGCGACACCCCCTTCGGGCCGCGCGAAAAGATGGCGTCCTGGGTGAGCTGCACAACGCTCTCCTCGCCGACGTTGCAGTACGGCACGACGATCTGGTAGCCGGCGTCGGCGGCCATGTTGACGTCGAACGGGCTCATCTGCGGCGTGGCCGTGAACATGTGCAGGATGTAAGGCCTTTCAGTGGCTTCGGACATGGGCGTAGGCTCGTTTCAGGTGGGCGTCACGCGCGGTGCGGCGGGACGACGGAACAGGTCGGGCGCAACGTGTGCGGACCGCGAAGGGCGGCGCTGAAACCGGGACGTGTCATGGCGTGCCGATTCCGCATTGCTGCAGGTCGACGGCGCGCAGCGTCGCGCCGCGATTGCGGCCCGTGACGATCGAACACGCGATGCCGGGTCTGCCGCGCGTCGCGTGCTGGGCCGTGGCGAGCGCGTGCGCGGCTTCTTCCGCGCTGCGCACGAACGCAAAACCGGTCGGCCCCCACGAGGTCTGGCCGATGCCGGCCGTCTGCCGCGCCGCGACCGCTTCGAGCGCGGCGGCGACGGCGGGGCTCGAATACACGCCGCCCTGCACCGGCGCGAAATATTCGCCGATCGTCTGCTGCATTTCGGTGATGCCGTCGGCGAAGGCGTCGAAGTCGCTTTCCGCGACGCCGGGCAGAATGCGCAGCAGCACGAGATGACACAGATGGGCGGCGAGCGCCTGCGGAAACGGCGCGAGCGAGGCGAGGCCGCGTTTTTCGGCGTCGCCATGCAGGCCTTCGCGCGTGGTGTCGTCGACGAGCAGGATGCGCCATGCGTCCGGAAACGGCTGGCGGAACAGTAGCGGCGGCGCTTCGGTATGAACGTGGCCCGCCGGATCGTGCGCCTGCGCGGGTCCGCCGTCGACCAGAAAGCCCCCGTGATCGAAGCCGAGCGTGCCGATGCCCGAGCGCGCGCCGCGCCCCAGCATGCGTGCGATTTCCGCGCTGCCCGGCGACCGGCCGGCGAGGCGCGCGTAAGCCGTGCCGATCGCAAGGGCGAGCTGCGTGCCAGAACCGAGGCCCGTGTGCGCACGCGGCGCGCGCTGGACATCGATAGCGACGGCGGGTCCGTCCCACGCGGCGCGCAGCGTCTCCACGTAGCGTTCGACGCGTGCGTGCGCGGCATCGCCACGGGTGGTTTCGATGCGCATGGCGTCGGCGAGCCGCATCGTCACGCGCGTGCTGCGTTCGTCGATGGCGAGACCGACGCTGCCGAACGCGCGGCCGAGCGATCCGTTCGGATCGAGAAAGCCGAGATGCAGGCGCGCGGGCGCGTCGACCGTCACGGCCGATAGCGGGGCAAGGCCTCCGGATTGACTCTGCATCGTGAGCGTTCCTCGTTGGCAGGGGTGCGGGCGGCGTCCGGACCGGCGAAGACCCGCGCCACGCGCGGATCGCCTCGCATCTCGCGTGTCACGCGGACAGCACGCCGGAAACTGCAAGGCAAGAGCCGTACCAGAGCCGTGGACGTCGTTGTCCGCGGGCGTGTGGCGCTCAGGCCTTCGGCGCGTCGTACTTGATGTAGCGAAAGCGCTGGTCGTCTGCTGGCGTGCCTTCGAGCGGACCGCCTTCGAGGCCGGGTTGCCACTGGATCACTTCCTCGATTTTCGTGGCGAGCGCGAAGTCCTTGTCGGTGATGCCTTTGGCCGAATGCGTCTTCAGCTTCACGACGACAAACGCATACGAAACGGTCAGGTCCGGGTGATGCCATGCCGCTTCGGCCAGGTGGCCCACGGTGTTCACCACCATCAGCGTGCCCTTCCAGCTTTCCGTTTTGAACTTGCGGCGCAGCCAGCCATCGTCGAGGTACCAGTGCTGCAACGGACCCTGCAGGCGCTGCTGGATCTCCTCGTCGGAATACACGTGTTCAGCTTGAGTCATGGTGCGGGTCTCCGTCGTATCGGCAGGTTGAATCTGAAAGGGCTGCAAGCAGCGCGCCAGTCGTGCGGCGGCGCCCCCCCCCGGCAGCCGTGTTTTCGCTCGCCCCGGTCGATGCGTGAAACATGCCGCTGCACCGGCCTTGCGTGAGGCTGCATAGGGGACAGGCAGGTGCCGGCGATCGGTCATGCTGCGTCGCCGCATGACAGCATGTGCTTGCGAGCGAATCAGCACGCATGACAAATCGCGTATTTGACACAGTATGTGTCGCAATCCGAATGATCGTGTGTCGCCAGCGGCGGGCGGCTGTGTCACTTCGCGGCGAAACGCGCGTGCCAGGCGCGTTAGCCCTGTTCCGGCATGGAATATGCAAACGCTCTCCGGAAGCAAGAACCTGGCGACGAATCAGGCGAAGCACGGTCGTTACCCGTATCCGAGCCAGGCGCACTCGGTGCGACACGGTAGCGCGGTCATTGACGAATCGGACGGCTTCATCAATCTGGAGGAGACATGAACGTACGCACCCTGGTTCTCGGACTGGCGGTGGTAGCGGCGACGGCCCTGAATTCATTTGTTGCACAGGCCGATCCGCAGCTCGACACGCTGATCAAGAACCCATCGAACTGGGCGGCACAGGCGGGCGATTACTCGAATCACCGCTACAGTCCACTCAAGCAGATCAACGAAAGCAATGTGGGCAAGCTGCAGGTTGCGTGGACGATGTCCACTGGCGTCCTGCGCGGTCATGAAGGCTCACCGCTCGTCATCGGCGACACGATGTATATCCACTCGCCGTTTCCTAACAAGGTCATCGCGATCAACCTGAAGGATCAGACGTTCATCTGGCAATACGAGCCGAAGCAGGACACGCAGGTGATTTCGGTGATGTGCTGCGACACGGTCAATCGCGGCCTCGCTTACGGCGACGGCAAGATCTTCCTCCAGCAGGCCGATACGAAACTCGTCGCGCTGGACGCGAAGACGGGCGATGTGATCTGGACCGCGCAGAACGGCAATCCGAAAGCGGGTGAAACCAACACCAACGCGCCGCACGTATTCGGCGACAAGGTGATCACCGGCATCTCGGGCGGCGAGTTCGGTGTGCGCGGCCGTCTGATCGCGTATGACATCAAGACCGGCAAGGAGGTCTGGAAGGCCTACAGCACGGGCCCTGACTCGGAAATGTTGATCGATCCCGACAAGACGATGACGTGGTCGGACGGCAAGATGACGCCGGTCGGCGCGGATTCGTCGCTCAAGAGCTGGAAGGGCGACCAGTGGAAGCTGGGCGGCGGCACCACGTGGGGCTGGTACGCATGGGATCCAAAGCTCAACCTTGTCTACTACGGCACCGGCAATCCGGGTACATGGAACCCGTCGCAACGTCCCGGTGACAACAAGTGGTCGATGTCGATCTTCGCGCGTGACCTGAACACCGGCATGGCGAAGTGGGTCTACCAGATGACCCCGCACGACGAATGGGACTATGACGGCGTCAACGAAATGATCCTCGTCGACCTGCCGATCGGCGGCAAGACGACCCCGGCACTCGTCCACTTCGACCGTAACGGCTTTGGTTACACATTGAATCGTGTGACCGGCCAGCTGCTGGTTGCCAACAAGTTCGACCCGGCGGTGAACTGGGCCAGCAGCGTCGATGTGAAATCGGGCCTGCCGGTGCGCGACGCGGCCTACTCGACGCAGAAAGCCGGTCCGGATCACAACGTCAAGGGCATCTGCCCGGCCGCGCTCGGTTCGAAAGACCAGCAGCCGGCGGCCTTCGACCCCGCGTCGAAGCTGTTCCTCGTGCCGACCAACCACGTCTGCATGGATTACGAGCCGTTCGATGTCGACTACGTGTCCGGTCAGCCGTTCGTGGGCGCGACGCTGTCGATGTATCCGGGTCCGAACGAGAACGGCGCGATGGGCAATTTCATCGCGTGGGATGCGGCGAAGGGCAAGATTGTCTGGTCGAAGCCGGAGAAGTTCTCGGTGTGGTCGGGCCCGCTCGTGACGGCTGGCGGCATAGCGTTCTACGGCACGCTTGAAGGCTATATCAAGGCCGTGCGCATCAAGGATGGCAAGGAACTGTGGAAGTTCAAGACGCCGTCCGGGATCATCGGCAACGTGTTTACGTACGAGTACCAGGGCAAGCAGTTCGTCGGCGTCTATTCGGGCATCGGCGGCTGGGCGGGTATCGGCATGGCCGCGGGCCTCCAGAAATCGACGGAAGGTCTCGGCGCGGTCGGCGGCTATCGCGAACTGGCGAAGTACACGGCACTCGGCGGCACGCTCTTCGTGTTCGCCATTCCAGGCGGCAACGGCTGATCGTATGCCTGGACGATGAAGTGAGGAACGACGCCCGCCGCGCAACGGTTCAGGGTTGCGCGGCGGCGTCAGCGGTAGCGGCACGACATATATGCTGCTGGCCGGAGTAATTTCGTTTCGCGACGCGTGCCGCACAGAGGCATGCGCGCGAAACCCATAAACCGATGGAGACGAACGCATGAAAGGCCGATTTTTCCTGCCGCTCGCGATGACACTCGTCGTGATGCCCGCATCCTTTGCCCAGACCAGCGGCGGGGCGATGAAACCGGTGGCTTACAAGGTCGTCGACGGCAACAAGGTCGATGCCGATACCTTGCAGGGATGGAGAACGTGGCGCGCGCTCGCGTGCGAACGGTGTCACGGCGCGAAGCAGGAAGGCCTCGTCGGCCCCTCGCTGATCGACGCATTCAAGACGCTCGACAAGACCGAATTCCATCGCACCGTATTTGGCGGACGCGTGGATAAAGGCATGCCGGATTTCAGCACCAGCACGATGATGCAGAAGAACTGGGAAAATCTGTATGCGTATCTGAAGGGCCGTTCCGACGGCAAGATCAACCCCGGCGATCTGCAGGCCATCGATGCCAAATGAAGCAATACATGAAGCAGTGCGCGATATAACAGGCGATACAACGTATGTGAGTGTTGTGTCGTGCCTCGTGAGCCGCTCGTCCCGTTCTCCCGGAGGTATCGATGGCTGATCGCAAGCAGGGCCCGCTCGCGCTCGCGCGCGTCGCCACGTTGTGCTGTGCAGGACTGGCGGCGCATGCCGCGTACGCCGATCCGCCCTTGCCGAACAACGATGGCAACGACGGCGTGCTGCGCGTCTGCGCGGACCCAAACAACATGCCCCTGTCGAACAACAAGGGTGAAGGCTACGAAAACCATATCGCCGCGCAGATGGCGAGCGATTTCGGCTACAAGCTCGAATACACGTATTTTCCGCAGCGAATGGGCTTTGTGCGGCACACGTTGCGCGACAAGGTGCCCGATACGGAAAACTTCAGGTGCGATCTGGTCATCGGCGTGCCGAAAGGCTACGACATGACGGCGACAACGCGTCCGTATCTGCATTCCACGTACGCGATGGTGTTCTCGAACCGCCCGGAACTGGCGAGCATCAATACACCCAGCGATCTGCTGAAGCTGCCGCCCGGGACATTAAGCAAGCTGCGTCTGGGCATTTTCTCGCAGACGCCGGCCGTCGACTGGCTGCTCGGCAACAACCTGATTGACCAGGCTGTGTCGTATCAGGCGCAAAGCGGCGATCCTGCTGCGTTTCCGGGCGAGATGATCGAACACGATCTGGTCGCGGGCAACGTCGACGTGGTGTTCCTGTGGGGGCCGATCGCGGGCTACTTCGCGAAGCGCGAGGGCGACAAGGTGAAACTCGTGCCGTTCCCGCCGACACCCGGCATCCGCTTCGACTATGAGATCTCGATGGGCACGCGCTACGGCGAGAAAACGTGGAATACCAAGGTCGATCAGTGGATCGGTGCGAACCAGAACAAGATCGACAAGATTCTCACGAGCTTCCAGGTGCCGATACTGCCGGTCGCGAGCGCGCCGACCGCTTCGCAATGAAGTGCCGGATGGGGTATGCGACGCGCAGTGCGGGTTGCTGCGCGTTTGCGTTTGTGTCCGCCGTCGCGATTGCTTTTGCGCTCATGCTGCCAGGCAGCGCGGCGTTCGCCGCGGACACGACAGCCGGTGGCGACATCACGCCCGCGGAGAAACTGCTCTTCATGACGACGCATATGAGCGGCGTCGAAGCGCTGACGGAACTCGACTACGCGTTCATTCTTTCCGGCCCGCCGGCGAAGATCAACGACACCGTCCGCGTGCTGGTGACGAGCCCCGCCAACGCGAAGAGCGATGCGCATATCACCGATCGCAGCGGCAACGTCGACGTTTCCTCCGAAGGGCTGCCGTGCAACCCCGTGATCCTTTATTTTCTCGAGCACGACGTTGCGGAGATGGAGCAGCTCACCGGCGGGCAGCGCCGTTATTTCCAGCGCCGCGTGCGTCTCGCGCTGGCGGCCGGACCGCCCATCACGCCCGTGGTGATGGAGGTGGGCGGCAAGTCCGTCAAGGCGCGCAAGATCGTGATCCAGCCGTACCTCGGCGATCCTAACGCGGCGCGCTTCGCGCAATACACCGGCAAGCGCTATACGTTCATCATCGCCGACGATACCGTGCCGGGGCGAGTCATGTCGATCCATACGGAGGTGCCGGGCGCGAACAACGATTTCGCGCATCCGCTCCAGACCGAATCGCTGAGTTTCACCGGCGCGTTGCGCAGCCTGGCACCACCGCCGGCCAAACCCGGCGAGCCGGCGCCGGTCAGGACACCGCAGGCGCCGCGTGCGAGTCGCTGAACGTGAACTTCATCCGCTCACTGACGCTGCGGCAGTTGCAGATTTTCGTGGTGGCGAGCCGCTACCCGAGCTTTGCGCGCGCGGCGGAGGAACTGCATCTGACGCAACCCGCGGTGTCGATGCAGATCCGCCAGCTCGAGGACGTGGTGGGCCTGCCGCTCTTCGAGCGCGTCGCGCGCAAGCTTTCGTTGACGGAGGCGGGTGAGCGTTTCTCGCATCACGCGAGCCGCATCATCGGCGAGATCAAGGATGCGGAAGACGCGATGACTTCGCTCACGCAGGCCGACAGCGGCTCGATTGCGGTGAGCATCGTGAGTTCGGCGACCTATTTCGCGCCCAAGCTGCTCGCGCTCTATTCGCAGCAGTATCCGAAAGTGGACGTGCGCTTTTCGGTGGGCAACCGGGAAACGCTGTTGCGCCTGCTGCAGGACAACGCGACCGATCTCGCGATCATGGGCCGCCCGCCGCCTGAACTCGGCACGACCGCCGAGCCGATGGCGTATCACCCGCATGTGATCGCCGCGCCGCTCTCGCATCCGCTGCGCGACGCGCGGAGTTTCGATCTGCAGGAGCTGGCAGGCGATACGTTCCTGCTGCGCGAGCCGGGTTCGGGCACACGCGCCGTGGTGGAGCACACGTTTCGTCAGCATCTGTTCCAGCCCGCGCGCACCGTCACGCTCGGCAGCAACGAGACCATCAAGCAGGCCGTCATGGCGGGAATGGGCGTGAGCCTGATTTCGCTGCATACGCTCGGGCTCGAACTGCGCACGGGCGAGATCGCGCTGCTCGACGTGAACGGCACGCCGATCGAGCGGACGTGGCAACTCGTGCATTCGCGCTCGAAGCAGTTGTCGCCGACCTGCCTCGCGTTTCGCCGGTTCCTGCTCGAACACGCCGAGCCGTTTCTCGAGAACGAATACGCGCAGTTCGCGTTCAGGCCGCCGAAGCGGGCCGCTGCGCGGATTCTCGAAGGTGCGGCGTCCGCCGGGCCAGGCCAGATAAAATGAGCACTGCGCTGCGGCGTGTGATTCTCGTGGCGCTGTCAGGTTTCGCGTTGATGTTGATGATGTCCGCGGCGCAGTCGGCGAGTGCGCTGAAAGTGCGGGAAATCGCGCCTGGTCTTTACGTGCATCGCGGGCAGGACGATGTCGCGACGCGCGCGAACCGGGGCGACATCGCGAATATCGGCTTTATCGTCGGCACGCGCTGCGTGGCGGTTATCGATACCGGTGGAACCGCGCAGGAAGGCCGCGCGTTGCGCGCCGCGATTCGCGCGGTCACGCCGCTGCCGGTCTGCTACGTGATCAACACGCACATGCATCCGGACCATATTTTCGGCAATGCCGCGTTCGAGCACGATCATCCGCAGTTTGTCGGCAGCGCGACGCTCGGCGAAGCGGAAATGTCGCACGCGGAAAGCTATCTGCGCGTGCTGCATCGCGAACTGGGCACGCTCGCCGAAGGCAGCACGATCGTGCCGCCGACGTTGCCGTTCAGCGGCGATCTGACGCTCGATATCGGCAATCGCGTGCTGAAACTGCGCACATGGAAAACAGCGCATACGAACAACGACGTGACGGTCTACGATGAAAGGAGCGGCACGCTGTGGCTCGCCGATCTGCTGTTCGTGCAGTGCATTCCGGTGATCGACGGCAGCGTGCTGGGCTGGCTCGACGATATCGCGACGATCCGTCAGATGAATCCGCGTCGCGTGGTGCCCGGCCACGGCCCGATCGACACGCCGTGGCGCCCCGCGCTCGATGCGGAAGAGGCGTATCTCGCCGGGCTGGTCCGGGATGTGCGTGCAGCCATCAGGCAAGGTGTGACGATGCAGCAGGCGATCGATACGATCGGACTCGATCAGCGCGACAGGTGGCGGCTTTTCGACATCTATCATCAGCGCAATGTGAGCGCCGCGTACGCCGAGCTGGAGTGGGAGCAGTAGATCGAGGAAGGGGAACATCATGAGCACGACAATGCGAACCACGCTGCACGGTTTGCTGATGGCGCTGGCCGGACTGACGACACTGGCCGCGCTTGCCGGTCATCCGTCGTTCGCCGCGCAGCCCGGCGACGATCCGGACAAAAGCGCGCGCTGGCTCGATTTCAGGGAAGGCACGTTCAAGGATCGCCCGATCGATGCGCATGGCGACAGCGTGATCCGCTTCGACGCACCCGCGCGCGCCGCCGATGCGGCGGTCGTGCCGGTTTCGATCACCGCGCAGTTTCCGCAGACGCCGTCGCGCTACATCAAAAAGCTGTACATGTTCATCGACGAAAATCCGGAGCCGTATGTCGGCTGGTTCGAATTCACGCCGGAGTCGGGGCTCGCGAGTCTGGAAACGCGGGTCCGCGTCGAGGATTACACGTATATGCGCGTGATCGCCGAGACGAACGACGGCCATCTGTATAGCGCGGTGCGCTTCATCAAGGCTTCCGGTGGATGCTCGGCGCCGGCCGGCAAGGACGACGCCGCCGCCGAAGCGAACGCGGGGCAGGTGCGCCTGCAGCCGCAAGGACCGTCGACGCCCGGCAAGCCGCAACTCGTGCAGCTGATGGTGCGCCATCCGAACCGTACCGGCATGGCGATGGACCAGGTGACGCGCCTGTATGCGTCGGCGTATTTCGTGCGCAAGGTGGCGGTGACGTACGCGGACAAACCCGTGATGACCGCGAACGTGAATTTTTCGATCAGCGAGAATCCGAACTTCCGCTTCTACTTCGTGCCGCATGATGGCGGCGTGCTGAAAGCGCACATCGAGGATACGAAGAACCGGCAGTTCGACAGCCAGGTCGCGATCGGTCCGCATCCGGCCGCGCAGCAAACGTCGTCGGCGACGCCTTGAAGGGGA
Organism: Paraburkholderia gardini; assembly: GCF_907164575.1. Classification (GTDB taxonomy): domain Bacteria; phylum Pseudomonadota; class Gammaproteobacteria; order Burkholderiales; family Burkholderiaceae; genus Paraburkholderia; species Paraburkholderia gardini. The sequence goes on along the minus strand of NZ_CAJQYY010000005.1, from coordinate 139,732 downwards.
CGGACCAGTTCCTGCGTCGCGCGTGGGTGGCCGCTTTCGCGGCGTGCGTAGCCATGCGGGTCGCGCACGCGGATGCCACAACGGATAGAGCGCCCGTTCAGCCGCCGCATCCATTGACCGTGCCGGTACCGGTTCAGGTCGCGCAGGGCGTCTATGTGATGGAAGGCAATGGCGAAGCCGTCGCGCCGGCGAATCGCGGGGTCGTCGCGAACAACGGTTTTATCGTCGGCAAGCGTGGTGTGACGGTGATCGACACCGGTTCGTCGTACCGCTATGGCCGCGCGATGATCGAGGCGATCCGCGCGATTACGCCGTTGCCGGTCGAGCGCGTGATCATCACGCATCAGGCGCCGGAATTCGTGTTCGGCGCCGCGGCGTTTCGCGATCGCGATATCCCGATCCTCGCGCACCGGCGCGCGGCCGAACTGATTCGCGACCGTTGCTGGATCTGCCTGAAGAACCTGCGGCGCACGCTCGGCGAAGATGAAATGGCGGGTTCGCGCGTGACGGTGCCCGACCATACCGTCGACAGCACGACGACGCTCGATTCCGGCGGTCGCGCACTCCAGCTGCTGTATTTCGGCCCGGCCGCCACGCCGGGAGACCTCGCCGTGCTCGACACGGCGACGGGCGTGCTGTTCGCCGGCGGACTGGTGAGCGTCGGGCGCATTCCCGAACTGCGCAACGAGAGCATTCCGGGCTGGCTCGCCGCGCTGCGGAAAATCGGCTCGCTCGATGTGCATATCGTGGTGCCGGGCTTCGGACCGCCCGTGGCGCCCGGCGGCATCGCCCCGACGGGCGCCTATCTGCGCGAACTGGATGCGGGCGTGCGCCGCGCGTACGCGTCGGGCGCCGGACTGAGCGAAGCGATGCGCACCGTCCAGACGCCGGATTTCAGGCAATACCGGCTTTACCCGACCGCGCAGCCGGCGAACGTGCAACGGCTGTATCTGCAACTGGAAAAGCAGTGACGTCACGCGGTATTGACGCAAAAACGGCGTAACGTCGCGGCTGTGGCAAATGGTTCTAACGGACCCTTGAAGAAAGTACCTTCAACGTACCCAACGGAGACAGGATCATGGCAAAACTCGTCGTGCTTTACAAAAATCCGGCCGACAAGGCGGCGTTCGACGCGCATTACGAATCGACCCACGTGCCCCTCGCGAAGAAGATTCCCGGGCTGCAGAAATACGAAATCAGCACCGGGCCGGTCAAGCTGCTGGGCGGCGAGTCGCCGTATTACCTGATCGCCGTGCTGCACTTCGCATCGAGCGAGGCGTTGATGCAGGGACTCGGCACGCCGGAAGGCAAGGCCGCGGCCGGCGATCTCGGCAACTTCGCGCAGGCCGGCGCGGAACTGCTGGTCATGGACTCGAAGGAAGTCTGAGCCGCGCGGGGTGCCAGGCAAAGGCCGCCGTCGCGCGCTATCCTGCGAAGTCGACGTGTGGCCGGCCCCGTTCTGAACGGTTTGACAGGCGGCTCGAACCGGCGCCAGCCGGCTTGAGGGACAGGATTTCCCGGCCCGCGAAAAACGCGGGCAGCCGTGGCCAGCACGTTGGAACCTGTATAAATATACAGTATAGTGTGCAATCGAAGCCCGCCTCGCCAGGAGCGTCGCGTGGCTGGGCGCACTTCCATTCGCGGCGGCGCAGGCAGGCCGCGGCACTGGCTAAACTCATTCAGACGGACAGATAAATTGTCATCTAATGGTACGAACCGCGGAACGATCCGCATCCGCGGCGCACGTCAGCACAATCTCAAGAACCTCGACCTCGACCTGCACACCGGCGAAATGACCGTCGTGACCGGACCATCCGGTTCGGGCAAGTCGAGCCTCGTGTTCGATACGTTGTATGCGGAAGGCCAGCGGCGCTACGTCGAGACGTTCAGCGCCTACGCACGGCAGTTCCTCGACCGCATGGACCGCCCGCAGGTGGACCGGGTCGACGGCGTGCCGCCCGCCATCGCGATCGACCAGACCAATCCGGTGCGCAGCTCGCGCTCGACGGTCGGCACGATGACCGAACTCAACGACCATCTGAAGCTGCTGTACGCGCGCGGCGCCGAACTCTTCGATCGCGTGACGGCACAGCCGGTGCGGCACGACACGCCGGAAACCGTCTACGCCGATCTGATGGCGCGCACGGCGGGCACCGATCCGCGGCTGGCGGTCACGTTTCCGGTGGAACTGCCGGAAACCGCGACGCAGGTCGAAGTCGAGCAGTGGCTCTCGGCAAGCGGCTACACGCGTGTGCAGGCGCAGCGCGATGTGGTGTCGCCCACGGGCGCACGCAAGGTGCTGGATGTCGTCGCCGACCGTTTCCGCCTGCACCAGACGGAGAAGGTGCGGGCGCTGGAAGCCATCGAGGCGTCGCTCAAACGCGGCGCCGGGCGCGTGAACGTGTACGTGCTGCCGCAGGTGCCGGAAGACAGCGCCGAGCCGCGGATCTGGCGCTTCTCGACCGGGCTGCACAACCCGGATAGCGATCTGCGTTACGCCGATCCGCAGCCGGCGCTGTTCTCGTTCAACTCGGCGTATGGCGCGTGCGAAACGTGTCGCGGTTTTGGCCGGGTGATCGGCGTCGATCTGGGCCTCGTGATTCCCGACGGGCGCAAGACGCTGCGCGGCGGCGCGATCAAGCCGATGCAGACGCCGGCGTGGAAGGAATGCCAGGACGACCTGATGCGCTACGCCGCGAAGGCGGACATTCCGCGCGATACGGCGTGGTCGTCGCTGTCGCAGGCGCAACGCGACTGGGTGATCGACGGCTCGCCCGACTGGGACGGCAAATGGCAGAGCCAGTGGTACGGCGTGAAGCGCTTCTTCGCGTACCTCGAATCGAAAGCGTACAAGATGCACATCCGCGTGCTGCTGTCGAAATACCGCAGCTACACGCCGTGCGAAACCTGCGGCGGCGCGCGCCTGAAGACGGAATCCCTGCTGTGGCGCCTCGGCACGAAGCCCAACGCGGACGCCGTGCTCGACGCAGCGAACCGCTTCCTGCCGCGCGGCGTCGACTGGTCGCGCGCGCAGCTCGAAGCGCTGCCGGGGCTGACCGTCCACGATCTGATGCTGTTGCCGATCGAGCGCATCCGGCGTTTTTTCGACGACATCACGCTGCCGGGCGTCCTGCTCGACGACGCGCTGAAACTCCTGCTGGCCGAAGTGCGCACGCGCCTCAAATATCTGTGCGACGTGGGTCTCGGTTATCTGACGCTGGATCGCCAGAGCCGCACGCTCTCGGGCGGCGAAGTGCAGCGGATCAACCTGACCACCGCGCTCGGCACGTCGCTTACCAAGACGCTCTTCGTGCTCGACGAGCCGAGCATCGGGCTGCATCCGCGCGACCTGAACCGCATCGTCGAGGCCATGCACCGGCTGCGCGATGCGGGCAATACGCTCGTCGTCGTCGAGCACGACCCTTCGGTAATGCTCGCGGCGGATCGTCTGATCGACATGGGGCCGGGCCCCGGCGAGCGCGGCGGCACGATCATCTACGATGGCACGCCCGACAACATCCGCACGGCGGGCACGCTTACGGGCGAGTACCTCAGCGGGCGCCGGCATGTGGCGGATGCGTCGCGCTGGTCGCGCCGTCCGGTCGAGGCCGGCACGCCGCGCATCGTGCTGGAGGGTGCGCGCGAACATAATCTGCGCGACGTGACGGTCGGGATTCCGCTGCAACGTCTCGTCTGCGTGACGGGCGTGTCCGGTTCGGGCAAGTCGACGCTGTTGCAGGACGTGCTGCATCCCGCGATGGCGCGGCACTTCGGCAAGGCGACGGATTCGCCGGGCGCGTTTCGCAGTCTCGAAGGCGCGGACCGCGTGAGCGATGTCGTGTTCGTCGACCAGTCGCCGATCGGCAAGACGGCGCGCTCGAACCCGGCGAGCTACGTCGGCGCGTTCGACGAAATCCGCAAGCTGTTCGCGAAGGCGCCGCTCGCGGCGCAACGCGGCTACACGGCCGGCACATTCAGCTTCAATTCCGGCGACGGGCGGTGTCCGACCTGCGGCGGCTCCGGCTTCGAACACATCGAGATGCAGTTCCTGAGCGACGTCTATCTGCGTTGCCCGGACTGCGACGGGCGCCGCTATCGCGCCGAAGTGCTCGAAGTGAAGATCGAACGCGGTAACCCGTCGCGCGCGCTCTCCGTCGCGGACGTGCTGGAACTGACGGTGCACGAAGCCACTGAATACTTTGCCGCCGATGCCGAAGTGCTGCGCGTGTTGCAGCCTATCGTCGATGTCGGGCTCGAATACGTGAAGCTCGGCCAGCCGGTGCCGACACTCTCGGGCGGCGAGGCGCAGCGTCTGAAGCTCGCGGGCTTTCTCGCGGAAACGGCGCAGGCGAAGACGCCGCGCGGCGCGAAACAGGCAGCCGCCGCCGCGGGCAAGCTCTTCATGTTCGACGAGCCGACCACGGGCCTGCATTTCGACGACATCGCGAAACTGATGCAGGCATTCGGCAAGCTGCTCGCGGGCGGGCATTCGCTGATCGTGATCGAACACAACCTGGACGTGATCCGCGCGGCCGACTGGATCATCGACCTCGGTCCGGAAGGCGGTGATGGCGGCGGCCGTGTGCTGTGCGCCGGCACGCCGGACGAAGTGAAAGAATGTGAGGAATCGCATACCGGCCGGGCGCTGCTGCAATACGACGAATCGATGGGCGTGGAAGTCGCGCCGGCTTCGCAGGGCGTGCCGCTGCAAACGGCGCTGACGGCGGCGCGCGCGCGTCGTGCGGTGGAAGGCGAGGACGTCGTGCGGATCGTGAACGCGCGCGAGCACAATCTGAAGTCGCTCGACGTCGATATTCCGCATGGCAAGTTCAACGTCGTGACGGGCGTGTCCGGTTCGGGCAAGTCGACGCTCGCGTTCGACATTCTTTTCCACGAAGGCCAGCGCCGTTATCTGGAATCGTTGAACGCGTATGCGCGTTCGATCGTGCAGCCGGCCGGTCGGCCGGAAGTCGATGCGGTCTACGGCATTCCGCCGACGGTCGCGATCGAGCAGCGTCTGTCGCGCGGCGGGCGCAAGAGCACGGTCGCGACGACTTCCGAGGTGTGGCACTTCCTGCGGCTGCTCTACGTCAAGCTTGGGCTGCAGCATTGCATCCACGACGGCACGCCGGTTACCGCGCAGAGCGTCGAATCGATCGCCGCGCAGCTGCTGCGCGATCACAGGGGCCAGCACGTCGGGCTGCTCGCGCCGCTCGTCGTGAACCGCAAGGGCGTCTACACCGATCTCGCGAAATGGGCGAAGGCGCGCGGCAATACGCATCTGCGTGTCGACGGCGAATTCGTGCCGGTCGATCCGTGGCCGAAGCTCGACCGTTTCCGCGAACACACGATCGAACTGCCGGTGGCGGATCTCGTCGTCTCGGCGGATCACGAGGCGCAGCTGCGCCGCGCGCTCGACGACACGCTCGAAGCCGGCAAGGGCGTGATCCATCTGCTCGCGCCGCTCGACGGCCTGCACGCCGCGATGAACGGCAAGGGTGAGACGGGGCATGTCGGCGAAGTGAAGGTGCTGTCGGTGAAGCGCGCGTGTCCGGTGTGCGGCACGAGCTATCCGGAACTCGATCCGCGGATGTTCTCGTACAACAGCAAGCACGGCTGGTGCACGACCTGCGTCGGCACGGGCCTCGCGCTCACGCGCGAACAGCGCGCCGCGTACGACGACACCGTGATCGTCGACGACAATCGCGGTCGCGAGCAGAGCCTGCCTTCGGAAGAGCAGGAACCGGAAGGCGTGGGCGACGAACCGTGCCCGGACTGCAGCGGCACGCGGCTGAACCCGGTCGCGCGCGCGGTGACGTTCGACGGGCAACCCATTGTCGACGTCGCGCGGTGGACGGTGTCGCAGACGCGCCAGTGGGTCGATTCGCTCGAACTCACCGGACGCGATGCGGGCATCGCACGCGATGTCGTCAGCGAGATCGGCAGCCGGTTGCAGTTTCTCGAAGAAGTCGGGCTTGGCTATCTGAGCCTCGATCGTGCGGCGCCGAGCCTGTCGGGCGGCGAGGCGCAACGCATCCGCCTCGCGGCGCAACTCGGCAGCAACCTGCAGGGCGTCTGTTACGTGCTGGATGAACCGACCATCGGCCTGCATCCGCGCGACAACCAGATCCTGCTGAACGCATTGCGCAAGCTCGGCGAGAAGGGCAATACGCTGGTCGTCGTCGAACACGACGAAGACACGATCCGGCGCGCCGATCACATCATCGACATCGGTCCGGGCGCGGGCAAGCGCGGCGGCAATCTCGTCGCGCAGGGCAGCGTGAAGGACCTCGCGGCGCAGGCCGGGTCGCTGACCGGGCAGTTCCTCGCGAATCCGATCACGCATCCGTTGCAGCCGCGCCGTCCCGTTTCGCCCGCCCGCAAAAGCGCCGCGGCGGTGCCGGAGAACTGGCTGACGGTGCACGGCGGCAAGCTGCACAACCTGCAGGACGTGACGGTCGGCATTCCGCTCGCGCGGCTCGTCGCCGTGACGGGCGTGAGCGGCTCCGGCAAATCGACGCTCGCGCGCGACGTGCTGATGGCGAACATGCTCGACGCGGTGGGCCGCTCGGTGCTGTCGTCGCCGGCTACGAAACGTGCGCGCAAGGTCGCGCAGGCCGACGCGCCCGCGAAGCAATCGCGTTCCAGCGTGCTTGCACGCAGCGCGCCGCGGCCGGCGCTGAACGTGACCCACGCGTGGCAGGGTTGCGAATCGATGACCGGCTGGGAAACGATCGACCGCGTGCTCGAAGTCGACCAGACGCCGATCGGCAAGACGCCGCGCTCGTGTCCTGCGACGTACATCGGCGTGTGGGACGCGATCCGGCGTCTTTTCGCCGATACGCTCGAGGCGCGGGCGCGCGGCTATACGGCTTCACGCTTCTCGTTCAACACGGGCGACGGTCGTTGCCCGGCGTGCGAAGGCCAGGGCGTGCGCACGATCGGCATGAGCTTCCTGCCGGATGTGAAAGTGCTGTGCGATGTCTGTCACGGCCAGCGCTTCAATCCCGAGACGCTCGCGGTGACGTGGCGCGGCAAGAACATCGGCGACGTGCTGACCATGGAGATCGACGAAGCCGTCGAGTTCTTCGCGCCGCTGTCGAACATCGCGCATCCGTTGCAGCTGATGAAGGACGTCGGGCTCGGTTATCTCACGCTCGGCCAGCCTTCACCCACGCTCTCTGGTGGGGAGGCGCAGCGCATCAAGCTCGTCACCGAACTGAGCAAGGTGCGCGACGACATCACACGTCGCGGGCAGAAGGCGCCGCATACGCTGTACGTGCTCGATGAACCGACGGTCGGCCTGCATATGGCCGACGTCGCGAAGCTGATTCGCGTGCTGCACCGGCTCGTCGATGCGGGCCATAGCGTGGTGGTGATCGAACACGATCTCGACGTGATCGCCGAAGCCGACTGGATCATCGACCTTGGGCCGGAAGGCGGCGTGGGCGGCGGCACGATCGTCGCGGCGACGCATCCGGAAGGGCTCGTGCAGGTGAAGGCGAGTCACACGGGTCGTGCGCTGGCGCCAGTGCTCGCGCGCGAGCGCAATGATGCGGCCGAGTCTCTTGAGCAGAGCGTGGCGAAGACCGGATAACAGGGGGAGTATGCAAGGCCGCGCAGGCTGGCGGCCGTGTGATTTTAACGCGGCTGTGTCGTGCCGCGTCAGACAGGGTCAGGCGAGCGTCGGGGCCGCATGCGTGAAGCATGCGGCCCCGATGTCTTTACAGCGCGCCCTGTTTCGTCGCGGCGCACGCCGGATCTGCGGCAGCCTTCGCCGAAGCCTTCCCCACAGCACATTCGCGCGCGGCGATCCGCTTGCGCCAGCTCTCGAGGATGGTATCCGCGAGACTGCTGTAATCATGGCCGAAGTGATGCCCGCCGGGCGTCCGTATGACGTTCGCGCCGGTTTTGACGAGCGCCGGGCACAGCGTGTCCTCTTCGTCCTCGCCGTAGATGCACTGCACGATCGCGGGCGGCACCTTCGCTACTTCCGGCATCGCGGGCAGCGCTTCACTGCTGGCCGGCATACCGAGCCAGCCGGTCACGCGGATCTGGAAGTCGGCGTCGTGCGCGAAGCCGAGCAGCGCCATCTGCGAGACCTTCGCGCGCAGCGATTCGGGCAGGCGGTTGTACGCGAACGGCATCACGTCCGCGCCGAACGAATAGCCGATCAGCGCGACGTGTCGGGTATGCCAGCGCGCACCGTACGTCTCCATGATGCGTGCGAGATCGTGACTCGTCTGCTCCGGCGACTTCGTGCTCCAGAAGTAGCGCAGCGCGTCCACGCCCACCACCGAAACGTTTTTCTTTTGCAGCGCTTCGGCAATCGTCTTGTCGAGATCGCGCCAGCCGCCATCGCCGGAAATCACGATTGCAAGCATGTCGGTCGGATGGGCGGCGGGCAATTCGATCAGCGGCAGGTCGGACACGTCCTGCTCGTCCGCTTCGTGCACACGCAGATGCGGGGTGACGAGCGCGACCATCGCGTCGGCTGTCGACGTGTTCGCCGCGAGGCGCCGCACCGGCACCGGCTTGCCGCCGATGGGCGCGGGGGCGTCGACGGCGGCGGTCGTAGTGGCCGCGACTTCGACGAAACCTGGCAGGCCGTTGCCGCGGCTGATCGTCGGATCGGCCGGGCAGGGGTTGAAGCGCGCGTCGAGCTTCGCATCGGGATCGACCGATGCCGCGCCGGAAAGCGTATTCGACGGCGCCGTGGAGATCATCCGCGTGGCAAGCGTGCCGCCTTCGCCGGTGCCCGCGACGACCGGCAGGAAGTAGCGGCTCAACTGCGCTTCGCGCTGCAACTGGTGGCTGATGTTTTCGACGTCGCCCACCAGGTTGTGACAGGTCTCCGGCTGCGGCGCGGCGCTCGCGACGTAGCGCGACGTGTCGACGCCGACAACCATCGCGCCGTCTTTCGCGAGCGCGTCGGCGGCCTGCTGGTCGCTGGCGCGCCAGCCGCTGGCCTTCGAAAACAGCACGACGAAGCCGCGCATCGCACCCGCGGGATGCGTGACCGTGACGTTGCCGAAACGGCCGCCGGATACGGTGGTGACCGGCGCGGCGGCCGTATGGGTGGCAGGGGCAGTCGCGGCAAGCGCATCGGACGATGCGGCAGCAAACAGGCCCGGGGACAATCCCAGGGCCACGGCGATACTCAGTAGTTTCATGAACGCCAGCCTTCGGCGAGAAGTGAGAGGTCGGCGAGGGTCAGCACGACGCCAACCGAACCGGACGCCGCGAGATAACGCGGCTCCCAGGTCGGCTGGAATTTGCTCTTGAAACCCCGCAGACCGCGGAAGTTATAGAAGCGGCAACCGAAACGCCACATCAGACTGGCGATGCGGTGCCACGGTGAAGCGAGCGGCGTCGGGTTCATGCCCGACAGCGGTGCCATGCCGAGGCTCAGGCTGCGGAAATTTTCCTGCTTCAGATGCAGCGCGAGCTTGGTGAACAGATACTCCATCGCATACGGCGACGCATCCGGCGCGTGGCGCATCACGCCCACGGTCGCATCGAGATTCAGGTCGGTCGTCATGAACGTGACGAACGCGACCGGCGTGCCCTGCTGGCGGACCAGCATCACGGATTGCGCGGCGAGGTAGTCGTCGGTGAAGGCGGCCACCGAGAAGCTCTTTTCCTTCGCGGAACGGCTGTCGAGCCACGCATCGGAAATACCGCGCAGCGTCGGCAGCAGATCGGGAACGTGCGGCGGTTCGTACATCTCGACGGCGAGGCCGTCGCGCTCGCCGCGCTTCAACGCATAGCGCAGGTGCGTGCGATGCGAGCCGGCGAGTTCGAAGTCGCTCAGCACGATGCGCGCTTCCTCGCCAAGCTTCATCAGCGAAAGCCCGGCGTCGAGATAGAGCGGCAGGGCGTCGGCGCGCACCTGGTAGAATGCGGCGCGCCCGCCATGCGCATGCGCGAGCGCCATGAATTCGCCGATCAGCTCGACCCATTCCTCGCGCGGTCCGACCGGATCGTGCAGCGCGGCCCACGTGCGGCCGCGCTTCGCGTACATCAGGAACGCCTCGCGCGACTTCGAGAACAGGAAACTCTTGTCGCCCATCAGCGCGAGGCCGGCGTCGCTGCGCTCCTGCGCGCGGACGATTTTCGCGGCGTCGACGAGATCGGGCGCGGGCGGTTTCACGAAGCGTCCCGCGGCCGGACGCAGCAGTTGCCAGAACGCGATGACAGTGGCGAAGAGACACGCGCCGAGCGTCGCGCGCAGCGCGCGCGGGGCGCGTTCGTCGAACGCGAAGTCCCACCAGAGGTCGCGGCTGTACTGCACGTCGCGAAACGCGAAAAACATCACCCACGCCGCGACGATCATCACGATCCCGACCGACACCAGCCAGGTCACGGTAAAGCGCTCGCCGAAGAGCGACGACGAACGGTTGAAGCGGCCGCGCGTCAAGGCGAGCAGCGCGATCAGCACACTCAGCACGCCGGCCTCGCCAAACGCGAGACCCTTGGTCAGCGAAAGCGCGAGGCTTGCGACGGCGAGCAGCATCGTGAGCCACCACGCGGCGTCGAGCCGGCGCAGCAGCCCGCGCGCGACGAACAGCAGCAGCACGCCGAGCAGGCTCGCGAGCAGCTGCGAGCCTTCGAGCACCCACAGCGGCAGCACGGTCTGAAGCAGCGCGAGGCGGCGCGCGAACGCGGGCGTCGCGCCGGAGATCACCAGCATCCCGCCGACCGCGAACGTCACGACGCTCAGAAAGAGCGGCGCAAGCTGCGTGATCTGCTGCGAGTTGCGCGAGGTAAAGCGCGCCTTGAGCGCCCGACCTTCGAAACCGGCGAGGAGCGCCGACGACAGCAGCAGCGGCACGCCGAAGTAGATCACGCGATAGGCGAGCAGCGCCGCGACCATCGCGGGCGTCGGCATGGTGCCGCCGAGCGCGAATACCATCGACGCCTCGAACACGCCCAGACCGCCGGGCGTATGGCCGATCATGCCGAGCAGCATCGCCACCGAGAAAATCGCGATGAAGTGCACAAAGCCGATGTCCGTCTGCGGCAGCAGCGCCCACAGCGCGATACTGGCGGCGGCGACATCGGCGGCGGCGAGCGCGAGCTGCGCGACGAAATCGCGGCGCGCGGGCACGTCGAGCTTGAGCGGGCCGAGCTGGATCTGACGCGCGACCGGCGGGCACGCCGCGATCAGCGCCGCGAAGAGCGCGACGATGACGAGGCCGGTGCAGACCAGCGGCGTGGGCGAAAGATGCGTCATGCGGCTCATCGATCCGGCGGCGTACAGCATGCCGAGGCCCGAAAGCAGCACGAGCGCGAGGCCGAGCGTGACGCTTGTGAACAGTGTGATGCGGCCGACCTGTGCCGGCTTGATGCCTTCGGCGCCATAGATGCGGATGCGCACGGCGCCGCCCGTCAGCGCGCCAAAACCGGTGGCGTTACCGAGCGCCGACGCAACCGTCGCGCCGATCCACAGCACTGGGCGCGACACGCTTGCGCCGATCGAGCGCAGCCCGACCGCATCGCGGGCGACGAGCACGACGTAGCTGGCGGCGGTCGCGGCGAGCGACGTGATGAGCGCCTGCGGCGGCAGATTGCGCAGGCCGCGGATGACGGAGTGATAGTCGACGGTTTTCGACAGATGCTGGAAGACCAGCAGAACGATGGCGCAGACGGCCAGCGCAAGGGCGGGAACGACGACGCGCCGCAGAGGAAGGGATTTCAGCCGCCCGATCCAGATCGGACCGAGGGCGCGCGAGAAGGGGGCGAAGAAGCCCGGTTTCCCCTGGTGCACCGTATCGGTGCGTGCCGACACTTTATTTGAACCGATACTGCTCAATTGCCTGCCCCGTTGAAAGCCATACGTACTATAACGGTCAGGCAGTCAGAAAGTTGACGCGCTTTGAGTCAATCTGGTGCAAATACGCATTAAAGGCGGGAAAGGCGGTGGGGCGCCCGTCCCGCGGACGCCCTCAGTCGTTTATCCGTGCTGTTCGAAATGCCGCTGGATGTCCTTCGCGGCCAGTTTGGAGATGTCGCCGGATATCTCGTCAAAGACGAGCTTGCGTGTCTCATCGGTCATGTGACGGCGCACGAGACCGAGAAACCGGGGCTCGATCGCAAGGCGCAGCCGCTGGAAGCGCTGCTGCAGACGCCCCTGATCCAGATAATCGACGAGCATGCGGGCGAACTGGTCACGCGCGGTGTCGTCGGGGCTGTTCTGGGCGGGTTTCGCGTTCTGGCCCGGTTCGCCGTTGCGCAACGAGGGGTCGCGCGTGCGGGCCTGCGGGTCGGCAAAGCCTTCGATTTCACGCAGGTCGAGCTTGAGTCCGCTGGTTTCGAAAATACGGGCGCGATTGCCGTCCGCGACGACAACCCAGGAAGTCGTGGTCATGCTTTCCTCCTTTCAAGAGCGTGAGGGCGCACGAGGAACAATAGTGCCCCGCGCGCGTGCCTGCCGGGTTTTCGCGAGAGACCGACCCGGGGCGGGGCGCAGCGCGGCGCGGCCCGCAGGCGAATGAAGCGCTCGCTTCAATGCTCGCATGCATGCCGCATCGATCCCGCGCGGCGGCTTCATCGGGGATAACGTTCCTACGCCACGGCCTTTTGCTATTCCGCGTGCGCGCTCCTCGCGCCGCAGGCGCGAATCACCAGCGCGACGACCTGTTCGGTCGCTTCTTCGAATGCCTTCCTTGACAGCGCGCGTTTGCCCGCCAGCGCTTCGATCTGCGCATCGAAATCCGCGTAATGCTGGGTCATCGCCCAGATCATGAAAAGGAACGCACGCGCATCGATGGGGGCAAGCAGCCCGCGCGCGATCCAGTCGTTGATCACGACGACGCGCGTTTCCATCCAGGGTTTCACGCGACCCGACAGGATGTCCTGCATGTGCGTCGCGCCGCGAATGATTTCATTTGCCCATACCTTCGATGCCAGCGGTCGACGTCGCGACAGTTCCATCTTCGCGCGCACGTAACCGCCGATTGCTTCCACCGGATCGTCGCTGCTGTCGAACGTATCGGCGGCGCGGTACCACTCCTCGAAGATGTCGTCGAGCACGCGCCGGTAGAGCGCGAGTTTGGTCGGGAAGTAGTAATGCAGGTTCGCCTTGGGCAGGCCGGCGCGTTCCGCGATCATCGCCGTGCTCGTGCCTTCAAGACCGCGTTCGGCAAACACGGCTTCGGCGCAGGCAAGCAGATGCGCCTCGTTCGTATTGCGGATGTGTGCCTTGCGCCGCCGCATTGGCTTTGCCGCTTCTTCGCTTTCGACGGTCATCGCCGGCGCATCGTCGCTTTTCATCATGGCCTCGTTTGGCGCGCTTGCCGTGTCGCGCCTCATTGTAGTCGCAATGCGGCACGCAAATGCGGCGTGCCGTGCCCATGCGAACGACGTGCCTTACGTCATGTTGCAGCGCAATGGCACGCTTTTCGCTCAGAGAGAAGTCATTGAAATATAGTCGGTAATCGTCTACAACCTGTCCAACTGGACAGGATTGGACGAGCAGGGAAAACACGTAAACAACGGTGTGCGGAAGGTGCACCGCAGACGGGCGCGATGCCCCACGACATGCCGCCGATGCACCGCGTTTGCGTACACAACCCCGCTTTTGAATGACCCGATTCGCTGAGGAGAGAGACTGATGAACGCAGTGACGGAGACAGGACTCGACGTGTCGATCAAGGTGAACGGTCAGCGTCTTTGGGACAGCCTCATGACGATGGCGAAGATCGGCGCAACGCCTAAAGGCGGCGTCTGCCGTCTTGCGCTAACGGATCTCGACCGGGAAGGGCGCGACCTGATCGTGAGCTGGGCAAAGGAGGCGGGCTGCACGGTGAGCGTCGACCAGATGGGCAACGTGTTCATGCGGCGCGCGGGACGCAATCCGTCGGCGCTGCCGGTGATGACAGGCTCGCACGCGGATTCTCAGCCGACGGGCGGCCGCTTCGACGGCATCTACGGTGTGCTTGGCGGCCTCGAAGTGATCCGCAGCCTGAACGACCATGGCATCGAGACCGAGCATCCGGTCGAAGTCGTGATCTGGACCAACGAGGAAGGCTCGCGTTTCGCGCCGGCCATGGTTGCATCGGGTGTATTCGCGGGCGTCTTCACGCTCGACTATGGGCTTTCGCGCAAGGACGTCGACGGCAAGACGATCGGCGAGGAACTCAAACGCATCGGCTACGCGGGCGACGTGCCGTGCGGCGGCAGGCCGGTTCACGCCGCGTTCGAACTGCATATCGAGCAGGGCCCGATTCTCGAAGCGGAGCACAAGACGATTGGCGTCGTGACCGATGCGCAAGGCCAGCGCTGGTACGAGATCGTGTTGACCGGGCAGGAGGCGCATGCGGGGCCGACGCCGATGCCGCGCCGGCGCGATGCATTGCTCGGCGCCTCGCGCGTGGTGGATCTCGTGAATCGCGTTGGGCTGAATCACGCGCCCTTTGGCTGCGCGACGGTCGGCATGATGCAGGTCTATCCGAACTCGCGCAACGTGATTCCCGGACGCGTGTTTTTCACCGTCGATTTTCGTCATCCGGACGACGCCGTGCTGGCGCGGATGGATGCGGAACTGCGTGAGGGCGTCGCGCGCATCGCGGGCGAAATCGGCCTTGAAACGCAGCTCGAACAGATTTTCTACTACAAGCCGGTCGCCTTCGATGCAGCCTGCGTGAAGTCAGTGCGCGCGGCCGCCGAACGCTTCGGCTATCCGAACCGCGACATCGTATCGGGCGCGGGCCATGACGCCTGCTATCTGTCGCAGGTCGCGCCGACCTCGATGGTGTTCGTGCCGTGTGTCGACGGCATCAGTCACAACGAGATCGAGGACGCGACGATCGAATGGATCGAAGCGGGTGCGAACGTGCTGCTGCACGCGATGCTCGAGCGCGCGTGCGAGCCTGCTTCATAGGCCCTGCCTGAACCGCTGCAGCAGACACTCTTTGAAGGCTGTTTCCAGATTTCGACGCTGGCTTTGCTAAAGGCGAAGCCAGCGGGTTCGTGTTGTTTCTCTTGCCGAAGGAACGCGCATGGCTACGAAGGAAACCGGCGATATCGCCGCGGGCCGGCTACAGGCCGACCAGCTCGCGTGTCAGTTCACCGACGTCGCACCCCTGCTTGAACCCGGCGCGGCGGCGATTGCCGCGAGCCGCTGCCACTATTGCTACGACGCGCCGTGTGTGAACGCGTGTCCTACGCAGATCGACATTCCCGGCTTTATCCGCAAGATCGGCAACGGCAATCTTAAAGGCGCCGCGCTCGACATTCTTTCCGCGAATCCTTTAGGCGGCATGTGCGCGCGCGTATGCCCGACCGAAATCCTGTGCGAAGGTGCATGCGTGCGCAACCATCAGGATGCAGACCCCGTCGCGATCGGCGCGTTGCAGCGTCATGCAACCGACTGGGCGATGGCGCGCGATCTCCAGCTCTTCACCCGCGCGGCGGAAACCGGCCGGCATGTGGCGGTCGTCGGTGCGGGTCCGGCGGGTCTTGCGTGTGCGCATCGTCTGGCACTCGACGGTCATCGCGTGACGCTGTTCGACGCGCATTCGAAAGCAGGCGGTCTTAACGAATATGGGATTGCCGCGTACAAGACCGTCGATGAATTCGCGCAAAGGGAAGTCGACTGGCTGCTGTCGGTGGGCGGCATCGAACGGAAGACGGGTATCGCGCTGGGCCGCGACGTGACGCTGGATGCGCTTCGCCAGCAGCACGACGCCGTGTTTCTTGCCGTGGGTCTCGCGGGCGTGAAGGCGTTGCGAATCGAAGGCGAGGCGCTCGAAGGCGTGGAAAACGCGGTCGATTTCATCGCGCGCCTGCGTCAGGCAGACGATCTTTCGACGCTGCCGGTCGGGCGTCGCGTGGTGGTGATCGGCGGCGGCAACACGGCGATCGACGCCGCGGTGCAAAGCCGCAAGCTCGGCGCCGAAAGCGTTTCGATGGTGTACCGGCGCGGCGTCGAGGCGATGGGCGCGACCTGGGCCGAACAGGAATTCGCGCAGACGCAGGGCGTCTCGATCGTGCTGTACGCGCAACCGGTCCGTTTGCTGGGCGACGGCAGCACGGTCACGGGCGTCGAATTCGAGCGCACGCGTGAAGAGGGCGGACGCCTCAGCGGCACCGGCGAGCGCTTCACGATTGCAGCCGACGTCGTGCTGAAGGCCATCGGCCAGACGCTCGTCGCAACCGGGCTCGACGCCGACATCCTGACGACGGACGGCACGCGCATCGCCGTCGATGAAGAACGGCGTACGTCGCTGGAGAACGTCTGGGCAGGCGGCGACTGTGCGGCCACAGGTCTCGATCTGACCGTCCAGGCCGTGCAGGACGGCAAGCTCGCGGCGGCATCGATCAACCGCGTGTTCGCCCGCACGGCGAAACGCGCGGCGTAGCGGGACGAAGCGGAACATAGCAGCACGTTGTACGGAAAGCGCGGGCCTCGACGCTACGCGCAGCGATAAAAAGCGTTTCACCCCACGGAGCCAGATATGGCCGATCTTCGTTGCACCATCGCCAGCATCACGTCGCCGAATCCTTTCTGGCTGGCCTCGGCGCCGCCCACCGACAAGGCTTATAACGTCAATCGCGCCTTCGAGGCGGGTTGGGGCGGCGTCGTATGGAAGACGCTGGGCCTCGACCCGCACGTCGTCAACGTGAGTTCACGCTATGGCGCGGTGCAGTGGAACGGTCAGCGCATCGCTGGCCTGAACAACATCGAACTGATCACCGACCGTCCGCTCGACGAGAACCTGCGCGAGATCGCGCAGGTCAAGCGCGACTGGCCCGATCGCGCGATGATCGTCTCGCTGATGGTGCCGTGCAACGAGCGCGACTGGAAATGGATCCTGCCGCTCGTCGAGGACACCGGCGCCGATGCGGTCGAACTGAACTTCGGCTGTCCGCATGGCATGAGCGAGCGCGGCATGGGCGCGGCGGTGGGGCAGGTGCCGGAATACATCGAGATGGTCACGCGCTGGGTGAAGGAAGGCTCGCGCCTGCCGTGTCTCGTGAAGCTCACGCCGAACATCACCGACATCCGTCTCGGTTCGCGCGCCGCATACAAGGGCGGCGCCGATGGCGTGTCGCTCATCAACACGATCAACTCGATCGTCGCCGTCGATCTCGACGCGATGGCGCCGATGCCGACCGTCGACGGCAAGGGCACGCACGGCGGCTATTGCGGTCCAGCGGTCAAGCCGATCGCGCTGAACATGGTCGCGGAAATCGCACGCGACGCGGAAACGCCGGGCCTGCCGATCTCGGGCATCGGCGGCATCACGACATGGCGCGACGCGGCCGAGTTCATGGTGCTCGGCGCGGGCAGCGTGCAGGTATGCACCGCCGCGATGCACTACGGCTTCCGGATCGTCTCCGATATGGCGGACGGCCTCTCGAACTGGATGGACGAAAAAGGCTACGCGACGCTCGACGACATTCGCGGACGTGCCGTGCCGAACGTCACGGACTGGAAATTCCTGAACCTGAGCTACGACATCAAGGCGCGCATCGACCAGGACAAGTGCATCCAGTGCGGCCTGTGTCACATCGCGTGCGAAGACACCGCGCATCAGGCCATCCTGCGCGAGAAAGACGGCGTGCGTCATTTCGAAGTGGTCGACGCGCAATGCGTCGGGTGCAATCTTTGCATGCATGTGTGTCCGGTCGACCAGTGCATCACGATGGAGCGCGTCGACGCGGGCGCGTATTCGAACTGGACGACGCATCCGAACAATCCTTCCGCGGCGAACGCCAACGCCGCGGCGCAGGAAACCGAAGCACCGGCACCTGTATCCGCACACGCGGTCTGATGGTTGACATGCGCGCTGGACGCATCGCACTGAATGACGCTGCGCCGGCTTTTCGACAATGGGAGAGTCTTCGATGAACCAGTCTGTGGGAACCAGCGATTCGCTACTGCAACCGGCGGCACGCAACAGCTCGCTCTATAACGACGATCTCGCGCCAACCGGCAAATCGCAGCGCACGTGGAAGTGGTATCACTTCGCGGCGCTGTGGGTCGGCATGGTGATGAACATCGCGTCATACATGCTCGCGGCCGGCCTGACGGAGCAGGGCATGTCGCCATGGCAGGCCGTCTCGACGGTGCTGCTCGGCAACCTGATCGTGCTGGTGCCGATGCTGCTGATCGGTCATGCCGGCGCGAAGCACGGCATTCCGTATGCGGTGCTGGTGCGCTCGTCGTTCGGCACGCAGGGCGCGAAACTGCCCGCGCTCCTGCGCGCGATCGTCGCGTGCGGCTGGTATGGCATCCAGACGTGGCTCGGCGGCAGCGCGATCTATGTGCTGCTCAACATTCTCACCGGCAATGCGCTGCACGGCACGCCGCTGCCGTTCATCGACATTTCGATCGGACAGGCCGCGTGTTTTCTCGCGTTCTGGGCGTTGCAGATCTACTTCATCGTCAACGGTACCGATTCGATCCGCTGGCTTGAAAGCTGGTCGGCACCGATCAAGGTCGTGATGTGCATCGCGCTGGTGTGGTGGGCGACATCGAAAGCGGGCGGCGCGGGTTCGATGCTCTCGACGCCTTCGCAGTTCGTCGCCGGCGGCAAGAAGGAAGGCCTCTTCTGGGTCACGTTCTGGCCTGGCCTCACGGCGATGGTCGGTTTCTGGGCCACGCTCGCGCTGAATATTCCCGACTTCACGCGCTTTGCAAGGACGCAGCGCGACCAGATGGTCGGCCAGGCGATCGGCCTGCCGGTGCCGATGGCATTGCTGTCGGTGATCTCGGTGGTGGTCACCTCGGCGACTGTCGTGATCTACGGCAAGGCGATCTGGGACCCGATCGATCTGACGAGCCGCATGACGGGCGTCGGCGTCGGCATCGCGCTCATCATCCTGACGCTTGACACGATGTGCTGCAATCTCGCGGCGAATCTCGTCGGCCCGGCTTACGATTTTTCGAGCCTGTGGCCGAAGGGCATCTCGTACAAGGCCGGCGGCATGATTACCGCGACGATCGCCATCGTGATGATGCCGTGGAAGATTCTCGCCACCACGCAGGGCTATATCTTCACGTGGCTCGTCGGCTATTCGGCGCTGCTCGGGCCGGTGGCCGGCATCATGATGGTCGATTACTTCCTGATTCGCGGCACGCGTCTCGATCATCACGAACTGTTCGACGAAAACGGCGAATATTCGTACACGGGTGGCTGGAATATCGCGGCGGTGGTCGCGTTGATAATCGGCGTGCTGCCGAATCTGCCGGGCTTTCTGCACACGGCGTTTCCCGCGGCTTTTCCGAACGTGCCTGAGATGTTCAACACGCTCTATACGTATGCATGGTTCGTGGGCCTCGCGCTGGCGGCCATCGTCTATGGCGTATGGATGAAACTCGGCAAGCGCGCAAGCCCGCGTATCGCCCGCGCGTGAGCGGGCGGCGGTGATGTATGGCGGTTGAGGGTCAACTGAAGGAGACGGCAGCATGGCAACCCTGATTCGTGGCGGGACGGTAGTCGACGCCAACCAGACTTATCGCGCCGACGTGTTGTGTCATGACAGCGCGGAAGGCGGCACGATCGCGCAGATCGGCGTCGATCTCACGGCGCCCGCCGGCGCGACCGTCATCGATGCCGGCGGGCAGTACGTGATGCCAGGCGGCATCGATCCGCACACGCACATGGAACTGCCGTTCATGGGCACGACCGCCAGCGACGACTTCTATAGCGGCACGGCAGCCGGTCTCGCGGGCGGCACGACGAGCATCATCGACTTCGTGATTCCGTCGCCGCGTCAGCCGTTGATGGCGGCGTTCAACGAATGGCGCGGCTGGGCGGAGAAGGCCGCATCCGATTACGGCTTTCACGTCGCGGTGACATGGTGGGACGAATCGGTGCATCGCGACATGGGCACGCTCGTGCACGAGCACGGTGTATCGAGCTTCAAGCACTTCATGGCCTACAAGA
Organism: Paraburkholderia gardini; assembly: GCF_907164575.1. GTDB lineage: Bacteria > Pseudomonadota > Gammaproteobacteria > Burkholderiales > Burkholderiaceae > Paraburkholderia > Paraburkholderia gardini. Next base: position 119,834 of record NZ_CAJQYY010000005.1, on the reverse strand, counting down.
ACGCGATCATGGCCGACGACGAAATTCTCGTGAACAGCTTCGCACGCGCGCTCGAACTCGGCGCGCTGCCTACCGTGCACGCGGAAAACGGCGAACTGGTGTTCCAGTTGCAGCGTCAGTTGCTGGCGCGTGGCTTCACGGGACCGGAGGCGCATCCGTTGTCGCGGCCGCCGGAAGTGGAGGGCGAAGCGGCCAATCGCGCGATCCGTATCGCGCAGGTACTCGGCGTGCCGGTGTATATCGTGCACGTGTCGGCGAAAGACGCGCTCGACGCCGTGATCCGCGCGCACAGCGAAGGCCAGCGCGTGTTCGCCGAAGTGCTTGCCGGCCATCTCGTGATCGACGAATCGGTCTATCGCGACACCGACTGGGGACGCGCGGCCGCGCACGTGATGAGCCCGCCGTTTCGCACGAAGGAGCATCGCGATGCGTTATGGCGCGGCCTGCAGGGCGGCCATCTGCACACGACGGCGACGGATCACTGCGTGTTCTGCGCTTCGCAGAAAGCGATGGGACGTGAAGACTTCACGAAGATCCCGAACGGATGCGGCGGCGTCGAGGACCGCATGTCGATTCTCTGGCATCACGGCGTGAACACCGGGCGCCTGACGCCGAACGAGTTCGTGCGCGTGACGTCGACCAACGCCGCGCAGATTTTCAACCTCTATCCGCGCAAGGGCGCGGTCGAAGTGGGCGCCGACGCGGACCTCGTCGTCTGGGACCCACAGGCGACACGCACGATCTCCGTGAAGACGCATCACCAGAACGTCGACTTCAACGTGTTCGAAGGGATGAACGTGCAGGGCGTGGCGACGCATACGCTTTCGCGCGGCTACGTGGCGTGGGCCAACGGCGATCTGCGGGCGCAGCGTGGCGCGGGGCGCTATTTGAAACGGCCGCCGAACCCGGCGTATTTCGAGGCGATCCGGGTTGCCAATCGCCTCAAGGAAGTGGAGCCGGTGGTACGTTGAGCGTGCGCGTATCGCGCGGTACACGGCAGTGAAAACCGGATGTCCATTCAGGGCATCCGGTTTTTTTATGGTGCGAGGAAAACCCGCTACAGCACGGCGCCCGCGGGCGCGAGCGTCGCAACCAGCACGGCGGCGACGGCCTCGATGCCGTCGCGGTCTTCCTCGGTGAAACGGGCGGTTAGCGGGCTGTCGATATCGAGCACGCCAAGCACCGCGCCATCGGGCATCACGAGCGGCACGACCAGTTCCGAGCGCGATGCCGAATCGCACGCAATATGACCGGAGAACGCCTGGACGTCCGGTACGAGTTGCGTCTCGCGGGTTTGCGCGGCGGTGCCGCATACGCCGCGACCCATCGCGATACGCACGCAGGCGGGCTTGCCCTGAAACGGCCCGACGACGAGTTCGCCTTCGACGAGAAAATAGAAGCCTGCCCAGTTCACATCCGGCATCGCGTTAAAGAGCAGCGCGGAAAGATTCGCGGCGTTGGCGACGAGATTCGTTTCACCGGCGAGGAGACCGCGCGCCTGCGCAGTCAGCTCGATATAGAACTCGCGTTTTGGCAACGCGGCGGAGACGGTTCCCTGAAACATGATCGTATGTCCTGCGTGGTCGGTGCATGAAAGGCGCCGGGCCGCATTTGCGCGACCGGGCCTGTGATTCTCCCACCTTTGGCGCGATCCTGCCGCGCACCGCGACAGCGCCGTGCATGGCACTGTTTTCCTCGCGTCTGTAAGCATTCTGGACCGCCTGCCACGCGTTTGTCCGCCGACGCCTACAATATTCCTGCACGCCTTCACGCATCGGGGCGTCGTCACGTTTCGCGCGTTCCGGCTGCAGCGCGATCAACTGCACGTGCGACGCGCAAAAGGACGTTCATGGATCATCTCGAATCGCTGCGTGTCTTCTGCACCGTGGTCGAAGTTCGCAGTTTCACGCGTGCGGCGCAGGTCCACGGTCTTTCGACGCCCGCTATTTCGCGCTCGGTGAGCGAACTCGAATCCCGCATGGGTGTACGCCTCTTTCATCGTTCGACGCGGCATATCTCCACAACCGAAGTCGCCGAACAGTTTTTCAAGGGCTGTTCGCGCCTCCTCGCGGAACTCGACGTGCTGGAAGCGCAGGCGCGCCACGGCGTCAGCGAGCCGACGGGCGTGCTGAGAGTCGTGGCGCACACGACAGTCACCGTGAATCTGCTCGTGCCGCTGATAGCCGGATTCAAGAAGCAATATCCGACGGTGCATCTCGATCTCACGCTGAGCGAGCGGCCCGTCGATCTGATCGAAGAGGGCTACGATCTCGGCATTCTGCTGCCGTTCATGCTGACGACCGACCAGATGATCACGCGCCCGCTGACGCGCATCGCGATGGTCGTGGTGACATCGCCCGACTATCTGAAGACGCACCCGCGCCCCGACACACCGGACGATCTCGCGCGGCACGAATTCGTCGCGCTGTCGCCGTCGATCCAGGGTTTGCCGCTGCGTTTCCGGCGCGGCGATGAAGAGACGTCGGTCGATCTGAACGTCGAGATATCGACGAACAACGCGACGTTGCGCAAGGAGATGGTGCTGCACGGATTCGGGCTTGGCGCGTTGCCGCGCTCGCTGGTCGAAGACGAACTGCGCGACGGCCGGCTCGTGCCTTTGCTGGAAAACTACGAACTGGTCGACAGCGACATCGAGTTGCGGCTGGCATACAGCAACCGCAAGTTCATGCCCGCCAAGGTGCGTGCCTTCGTCGACTACGCGATGGCCTTTTACGACGTCGCGCCCGTTGAGGATGCAGCGCAGGGCGAACCCGCACGCTAGCCGTCCGGCAGCGGTGCTGTGGCCAGATCGAAACCGGGGCGGGCCCGGTTTGTATTCCGGCATGAATCATCCCGACGCTTCGGGCTTCCACAATTTTTGTTTCGTGATACGTTTCACCGCGAAAAGCAAGACGCTGGCACAATTTAGGGTCTCAATGCACCGCGATCGCTTTATAACCAGAAGAAATATTGATCTCCTTCGAAATGCTTTGTGGAAATAAGGCCCGTTTGCTACAGTCCGCTGCGCACTTCGGACCGGTAGCATCGCCAACACGCAATGCACGTTCAGGCTGGACACACAACACCAAGAGGACTATTTGATGAAATCGATTCGTTCCATTCTGCTGATCGGCCTGCTGCAGGCAGTTGTCGCAACGTCGGCGTTCGCTGCCGACGAACTCGCGCAGATCAAGTCGGCCGGTGTCTTCAAGATCGGTACGGAAGGCACGTACGCACCGTTCACGTTCCATGACGCATCGAACCAGCTGACGGGCTTCGACGTCGAGATCGGCCGCGCGATCGCGCAGCGGCTCGGCGTGAAGGCGGAATTCATCGAAGGCAAGTGGGACGGCCTGATCGCCGGCCTCGACGCGAACCGTTACGATGCCGTCATCAACGAAGTGTCGATCACCGATGCGCGCAAGGCGAAATACGATTTCTCGAGCCCGTACATCACGTCGCATGCGGCGCTGATCGTGCGCTCGGATAACACCACCATCAAGACGTTCGACGACCTGAAGGGCAAGAAATCGGCGAATACGCTGACCAGCAACTTCGGCAAGATCGCGCTCGCGCATGGCGCGGATGTGGTCGCCGTGCAGGGCTTCAACGAATCGGTCGATCTGCTGACGTCGGGCCGCGTCGATGCGACGGTGAACGACTCGCTGTCGTACCTCGACTTCAAGAAGCACAAGCCAGACGCGAAGGTGAAGATCGTCGCGCTGGACAATACCGACAGCGACCAGTCGGGCGTCCTGATCCGCAAGGGTAGTCCGGAACTGCAGGCCGCCATCAACAAGGCACTCGCCGACATGAAGGCCGACGGAACCTACGACAAGATCTCGATCAAGTACTTCGGCAAGGACGTATCGAAGTAATGCCCGAGAATCCTGAGAATCCTGAGAACCCTGGGAAGCGGGCCTGAATCATGCCGGCATGGCTGCATTTGATGGGTGGGTCGCTCTGGCCCCTGCTGTACGCGGGGCTGGTGTTTACCGTGCCGCTCACCCTGATTTCCTTCGTGCTGGGTCTGGCGCTGGCGTTCGCCGTCGCGCTGATCCGGCTTTTCGGACCCGGCTGGGCCGTCGCCATCGTGCGGTTCTACGTCTGGCTGATTCGCGGTTCGCCGTTGCTCGTGCAACTGTTCGTGATCTTCTACGGGCTGCCGAATGTCGGGATCGTGCTCGATCCGTTGACGGCGGCCATCATCGGTTTTTCGCTGAACGTCGGCGCCTACAATTCCGAGGTGATCCGCGGCGTCATCGAATCGATCCCGAAAGGGCAGTGGGAAGCCGCCTATTCGATGGGGATGACGCGCGGCCAGGCGCTGCGTCGCGCGATCCTGCCGCAGGCGGCGCGCGTGGCACTGCCGCCGCTGTCGAACTCGTTCATCGCGCTCGTGAAAGACACGTCGCTAGCCGCCGTGCTGACCGTGCCGGAAATTTTCCAGGCTGCGCAGCGCATCGCGTCGGTCACGTATGAGCCGCTCATTCTGTACTCGGAAGCGGCGTTGATCTATCTGGTGTTCAGTTCGGTGCTGTCGTCGGCGCAGGTCAGGCTCGAACGACGCTTCGGGCGCCACGCGCTTTTCACGGGTGGTAACGGATGATCAAGCTGCAGAAAATCGAAAAGTACTTTGGCGATCACCGGGTGTTGAACGCGGTCGATCTTTCGCTCGCCCAGGGCAACGTCACGGCGCTGATCGGTCCGTCCGGCAGCGGCAAGAGCACACTCCTGCGCTGTGTGAACCTGCTGGAGATTCCCGAAGCCGGCACGCTCGAACTCGGCGACCAGCGGCTCGAATTCAGCCGCACGGAAAAACCCTCGCGCGACGCGGTGCTCGCGATCCGTCGGCGTACCGGCATGGTGTTCCAGAATTTCCAGCTGTTTCCGCATCGCACGGTCATCGAAAACGTGATGGAAGGGCTCATCACCGTGCAGAAGTGGGACGTCGCGCGCGCACGCACGCGGGCGCACGAACTGCTGACGAAAGTCGGCATCGCCCACAAATCGGACGCGTGGCCTTCGACGCTCTCCGGCGGCCAGCAGCAGCGCGTCGCGATTGCGCGGGCGCTGGCGCCTTCGCCGGACGTGCTGCTGTGCGACGAGCCGACCTCGGCGCTCGATCCAGGGCTCGCCGCGGAAGTCGTCGACGTGCTGCGCCAGCTTGCGAAGGAAGGCATGACGATGCTGATGGCGACGCACGACCTGCGGCTTGCCGCATCGATCGCGCGCGACGTCGTGTTCCTGACCGACGGCGCGGTGGTCGAATCGGGTCCGGCGCGCGACATCTTCACGCGCCCGGGGCGGCCGGAAACCGCCAGCTTCGTGTCCACACTCACGCAAAAGCTGCCGGACAGCTGGGACGACTGATCCCGGCTTCGAAGCGCGGAGGCAGCAGGTGAACGAGACGGTCGCGACGTTCCGCCTGCCGGCGGCCGCGCACGCGATTTCCATCGTCTACACTGGATGAGTCGATCCACGATATCGAAGGAGTCGAGCATGTCGCGATCATCCCGGCTGTTGTCATCTGTCGTTTTCGTCGCGCTGTGCGCGGCGACAGGACCGGTTGTTGCACAGGGACTTTCCGTGCCCGACGATCTGAGTCTGCCGGTCAACAATCCGAAGCTCATGCCGAAGGCGCCGCTGGGCAGCGAATATCCGTCGCACGGAAACCAGCAGGCCGGTGAGATGAACCTGAATCCGACCGATCCGCGCGCGCAACTCGTCAACGGTTTGCCGAACAATACGCAGGCCGGTGGCTACGGTTCACCGCTCGCGGGTGTGCGCACTTACGTGCAGCCGGCGGGGCAGTGACGTAGTGATGTAGCGACGAAGCGCGGTTCATATCCACGCAGGCGGGCGCGGACGTCGACGCGTTTTTTGAAGGTCAGGGCGCGCGCCAGCGGCCGCGCCGGATGTGTATCTTGTGACACAAACCAGTCAGATCGACGCCACTCCGGATGCTTTCAGGTTAAAGGCAAAATGGGCCCTGCAAACGCCTGGCCGCGGTGAACCGTTGCCTGTGGCGGCACGGCAATCGCGCAGCCGATGCCGGATGATTAAATCACTCCCGCGGGAACAGTCGTTGCTGACGACAGCGTTATGAAAGAACACGCGTCAACGCGTCGGGAGTTCCATGTGCACTGTTTTACTGGCTGACGACAACGTCCACGACATAGAAGCGCTCAAGCGCGTTCTGGAGCACGAAGGGCATCGGGTGCTGACCGCCGATAACGGCGCCGAGGCGTTGCTTTCGGTGCAGCGCGAGCGCCCGGACGTCGTGATCACGGACTGGAACATGCCGCTCATGGACGGCGTCCAACTGTGCTTCCAGATGAAGCGTCAGCCGGCGCTGGCGTCGATTCCGGTGATGATGGTCTCGGCCTCCTCGCCGCCGGGTATCAGTGCCGCGCCGTGGACCGTCTTCTACCGCAAGCCCGTTTCGATGCATCGTCTTCTCGAACGCGTCGGCGAACTCGTACCCCCGCAGCCAGCGAAGGGTTGATTCGTCGACGATTCATCGAGGCCGGGGCATTCGTTTTGCGTTTTCCCGCAGCCGGTGAATTCCGGCGCATGGCGGCCGATGCGGGGCATGCGTGGGGGCGCCCGTGCGATACAATTGCCGGCGGCCTGAACAACGGAAAATCAATGAAGATTCGGACTCTATCTCTCGCCTGTGCGATGACTGCTGTGATGCTCTCGGCAGGATGTACGGCCGTCTACAGGAATTCGGACGCGTGCGAGCAGATGACGCGTGAGAAACTCGCCGAAAAGTATCCGCAGAAGCTGACGGTTTCGCATACCGGCGCGGCCATTCGCGGTGAGCGGGTCGTCGTGGAAGGTCAGTTCGAGGCGCCGCCCAAAGCGGCGTCCGGGGTGGCGGCTTCGGGCGTCGTCGCCGCTTCGGGCACGCCGGCGGTTGTTGCAACCGGCAAGAAAAAGAAGGTCTACACCGCCACGGCTGCGGAGTGCATATTCTCCGGACCGGATCTGACAGCGTTTCGCTGGCTCGCTCCAGCCGATCTCGCGAATCCCGACGACGAAGCGTCGGAATAAAATCTCCCTGTGAATACGTGTGGCACGGCGGGGCCTGGTTCACAGTGCTACGATTGAACCACCGCCGACCGGGAGGACCATGATGGACGGCTTTGTCAGACATCAGATAGAAGGCGCGTCGGTGGACATCGACGTTGTGCCCGTCAATCCACGTGGCTTCTGCGCGCGGTTCCGCATTTTTCGCGACGCGGCCGACCGGCCCGAGTGGCACCAGGTTCACATCTCCGGAAGCGTGTTCGACACGGCGGACGAAGCCGAAGAAGCGGCCCGCTCGATGGCGCTCGAAAAGGTGCTGGCGCGCGGTTCATAGTACGGCGGGCATCGCCGGCTGGGCATTCGCCGGATGCCTGTGCCGCGCCGACCGTACGCACCGGGCCAGCCGTTCACCAAATTGCGCCGCATTTCCCGCGAAGAAGCGCTCAACCGCTTTCCCGTCGATCAGCCGCTGGCGCAGCGTCTCGCGCTCGCCGTGGTCCGTCGCCAGCCGGGCAGCGGCTTCGATATACGCATCCACCGTTCCGGCTATGGTCCACGAAGGCATGCCCGCACGCGTGAACATCGCGCCGTCGATATGCTCGAACACCTCGGGCCCGGTCTTGCAGACGCCCGGCAGGCCGACCGTGAGCGCATCGACGATGCCGTTTGTATTGCCGAACGGGAACGGGCTGATAAACATGTCGGCGTCGTTCACGCGCGCGAGATAGGCCGGGTAATCGTGAAAGCCGTGAACATGCGCGCCCGGCAGAACGCGTGCGATGACTGTGCGCATGTGCGCGTGCTGCAGTCCGTTGCGTGTGCCTGTCATGAAATGAAACTGCACGGGCACGCCTGCGCGCTTTTGAATCCGCGCGCAGGCTTCGAGAAAACGTGGATTGATCTTCATGGCGCTCGCCGTGACGATAATTTTCACGACGCCGCGCCGTGCCGGCACGCGCGGGACAATTTCCGGAAGCGCGGCTGACGGACGATAGGGCTGCCCGTCGACAGGAAGCGTCAGCAGCGTTTCGCTAAAGCATGCCGGGTCGCCGACGTAGTCTTCCTCGACGCTCACATAATCGATCTGCGCGGAGTGCGTGGTGGCCGGATGGCCGAGTCCCGCTACCTGCAACGGCGCGACACGCAGATTCGACAGGAACACCGTCAGCACGAACATGCCGACGCTCGGCATGTACAGCACCTGCGCCTCGCGGGCTTTTGCGAATTCGCGGATCGTGCCCAGGCACTCGCCGATATAGTCGGGCTCCTCCAGTTCGATGAACCGGTCGAATATCGCGCGCCCCGCAGCATCGACGGCATACCCGAAACCGAAACCGACAACCTCGAAATGCTGCCGTGCCGCTTCGATTGCACGCGAATGGGTGCGGTAGATCGAGTGGCCGCCCGAAAACCATTCCACGACAACGATCATCAGCGGCTTTCGACGGCCGCGCCCGGATGGCCGTCCCGACCCAGGGTCGAGGTCCGCGAGGCCCAGCCGCGCGAGCTTGCGCCGGACCAGCACGTTGACGTCCTTTTTTATTGCGTGCCGTGCCGGTGAATCCGCGTAGCTGCAATACATATAGACGTTGTGCAGGATGTCCGTTGGCAGCGCGTCGAGGTCGTCGATCTGTGCGAGCTTGCCGGGCAACCAGGCGAGCAGCGCCTCGCGTTTGGCGTGCGCGGCAGGCGAGCCCTGGAATTCGGGTGAGAGCAGGGCGAGCGCGAGTCCCGCGGCGAGTGCGCTGTTCCTGACCCAGAGCGCGTCGAGATCGAGCGCCAGATCCGACTCGTTCGAGTAGAGCAGCCAGCGCTTCGAGCGGGCCGGGCCCTGGCGCGGGGTGGTGGCGTCTTGCGCACCGCGCCCGTCCAGATAGCGCGCGACGTGGTCCGCATTCCCCAGTGCCGTTGCCGCGAAGATCGCACCGATCCACGGATGCAAGCCCAGTAACGCCGCGTATTGCAACGGCGTGGGGATGCAGCCGGGATTCGCCAGTAGCGAACCCGCCGCGCCCGCAAGACGGGTGAGAAAGCGCTCATGCTGCCCGGCTGCAGTCAGCCCCGTCATCGACGATGCGCTGAAATCGTCGCCCAGTTCGCCGTGCCTTGCGCGCAGATGGGCGAGGATCGCGATGAACTGGTCGAGCGCATGGCCGGTCTCGCCGGTATGCACGCGCTGCTCGAGCAGGTCGAGGCACAGGTTCTGAGGCATGTTCATCCACATGATAAATCTGTATGACTAACTAAACGGCGTGGTCGGATACCCATCGACATCCGCTGCATTCTCGCAGAAACCGGACCGCCTGTGCGTCGATTCCAGGAATTTGGGAGTTTTCTTGTATCTGATAGATGACCCGATTTGTAGGATTCGATTGTCGTACGTGTAGGGGAATTCTGTCCTGCGCGTCGGTGTGGCACTTTCGGGCACGTCATGCTTTTGCGGATCGCGGGCGGGCCGGCGGCGGGCGCATGGCGATCGTGTGCGCGGCCTGGTTCTTGTTCTGTTTCTGTTAATTCGGATTGCGAATGACGTGTTGATTCTATGTGGCTTTTCAGGTCGAAGAAGCCGCGTTGACACCGGCTGTCGTCCGGGCAGTCACTACTCGTCTTAAGGTATCAAATGAATAAATCGCACCGCGTCGTCTGGAACGACGTCACGAACACGTGGGTCGCTGTGTCGGAACTCGCTACGGCAAGACGGAGTAAGGCTTCACGGCGGGCCGGCGTGGCCGTGGCCATGGCTGGTCTTGGCGCGATGACGCTTGCGCCCTCAGCCGGCGCTGTTGAAGCGGAAGACGCCAGACAGATGCAGACCATGCTCGCTACCTTGCTTGCCGGGTCGGTCGCGACTACACAGACCCCTGTGCTTACCGCCGCGCCTGACCCGACGATCTATATCGCCGTGAGCCCGAACGTGACACAGGGCAACGCGACGCACGCCAGCGATGCGACGAACGCAATGGCCATTGGCCCGGTATCGTCGGCCATCGGCGAAAACTCAACGGCGATCGGCGCCGGGTCGTTCGCGGCCTACGACGGTTCGACGGCGGTCGGTGCAACGGCGGGGGCGCTCGCCCTGAACGCGACCGCGATCGGAAGTAGCGCCACGACTGGTTCGGACGCGGAAAACTCGGTATCGATCGGTCACTTCGCGAAAACGTACGGCGCAAATACATTGGCACTGGGCGGGTTGACCACCGCGCGCGGTGAGGATTCCGCTGCTATCGGCACGAACGCGATCACGGCCATCGAAGCGGACCGTTCGATGGCGCTTGGGGCGAATGCCGCGGCAAACGTGAGCGATACCGTGGCACTGGGTAGTGCGTCGGTTGCTGATCGCGAGTTCACCGTCTCGGTGGGCAACAGCACGACACAGCGGCAGATCGTCAACGTGGCGGGCGGCACCCAGGACAACGATGCGGTGAACGTCACGCAGTTGAAGGGGGTGATCAACGCGATGGGCGGTGGCGCGGCACTGAATCCGGACGGTTCGATGACGCCGCCCGCCTACACAGTGGGCGGTGAGACGTACACAAACGTTGGCGACGCGATCACGCATGTAGATGGTGCGGTAACGAACGTGTCGAACATTGTCAACAACATCGAGAACGGCGCGGGCATCAAGTACGTGCACGTGAACTCGACACTCGATGATTCGAGCGCCGAGGGTGTGGACTCGGCTGCGATCGGCGGCAACGCGCGCGCCACGGCCGACAACGCGGTCGCGCTCGGTGCCAATGCAGTCGCAGACCGCGCGAACACGGTTTCCATTGGCGCGGCGGGCAACGAACGTCAGCTGGCCAACGTCGCGGCCGGTACGGCGGATACGGATGCCGTCAACATGTGGCAGTTGCGGCAGGCCGGCATCAACACCGACGGCGATGGTAACGTCACGAACGCGTTTGTCACGTATGACGACACGTCGAAAGGGCACATCACGCTGGGCGGCGCGGATTCCGCTGCCCCGGTTGGCATTTCGAACCTCAAGGCGGGCGCTGTCGCCGAAAGTAGTCAGGATGCGATCAACGGTGGGCAGTTCTACGGTCTGGCGAGCAGTGTTGCTGACGCGATCGGGGGCGGCGCGAGCGTCAACCCGGATGGCTCGATGACAGGCCCGACGTACAACATCGGGGGCGACACCTACACGAACATTGGCGATGCGATCACGCATGTCGACGGCGCGGTGACGAACGTCACCAACGTGGTCAACAACATCGAGAACGGCGCGGGCATCAAGTACATGCACGTGAACTCGACACTCGATGATTCGAGCGCCGAGGGTGTGGAGTCGGCTGCGATCGGCGGCAACGCGCGCGCCACGGCCGACAACGCGGTCGCGCTCGGTGCCAATGCAATCGCTGATCGTGCGAACACGGTTTCCATTGGCGCGGCGGGCAACGAACGTCAGCTGGCCAACGTCGCAGCCGGTACGGCGGATACGGATGCCGTCAACATGTGGCAGTTGCGGCAGGCCGGCATCAACACCGACGGCGACGGCAACGTCACGAATGCGTTTGTCACGTACGACGACACGTCGAAAGGGCACATCACGCTGGGCGGCGCGGATTCTGCTGCCCCGGTTGGCATCTCGAACCTCAAGACGGGCGCGGTCGCGGAAAACAGCGGAGACGCGGTTAATGGCGGGCAGCTGTACAACCTGGCTAACAGCGTCGCGAGTGCGATGGGTGGCGGCTCGGCTGTCACGCCCGACGGCGCCATCTCGCCACCAACGTATACGGTGGGTGGCGACACCTATCAGAGCGTGGGTGACGCGATCACGCACATCGACGGCGATGTGACCAACGTGATGAACGTGGTCAACAATATCCAGAACGGCGTGGGCATCAAGTACTTCCAGACACGCTCCACATTGGCGGATGCCGTGGCGAGCGGAGACGAGTCGATCGCAATCGGCGGCAACGCGCAGGCGAGTGCGGATAATTCCGTTGCGCTGGGCGCCAACGCCACGACTACAGCCGATCTTACCCAGGCAGCGTATCGGCCTGGCTCGGGCACGGTGGCGGGTGCTGTGCCCGTCGGTGAAGTGTCGGTCGGGTCGGCTGGCAATGAGCGTCGTGTGACGAACGTTGCAGCGGGTGCGGCAGATACCGATGCCGTCAATGTGAGCCAGCTGAAATCGGTGGTCGCGGGCAGCGTCGCCGACGCGGTGATGTACGACGATCCGGATCACACGGGCATTACGCTGGGTGGCTCGGATTCCACGACACCCGTACATCTGGGTAACGTCGCGTCGGGTCAGGTGGTGGCCAACAGTACCGATGCCACGAACGGTGGCCAGATGTACAACCTGGCCAGCACGGTCGCCGATGCGCTTGGCGGGGGCACCGCTGTCAATCCGGACGGCTCGATTACGCAGCCCACGTACATCATCGATGGCGACACGTACCACAGTATCGGCGACGTGGTGACGAACATTGACGGGCGCGTGACGACCAACACGAATTCGATCACGAATCTCACGCAGATCCTGAACAACATCACGAACTCCGGCGTCAGCGTGAAGTATGTGCACGTCAATTCGACGGGCGACGATTCGGTCGCGTCGGGCGCCGATGCCGTGGCAATCGGGGGCAATGCACGGGCGAGTTTCGATAACTCGGTGGCGCTCGGGGCGAATTCGACGACGGACCGGGCCAATTCCGTATCGGTCGGCTCGGTCGGGCACGAACGGCAGATCACCAACGTCGCCGCCGGTACGGCGGATACGGACGCGGTCAACGTCGCGCAGCTGAAGCAGGCAGGCGTCATCGATGGCAATGGCAACACAAAGACAGCCGTCACCTACGACAGCCAGGACGGTGTGACTGACTACGCCAGCGTCACGTTTGGAAACGGCGCCGCGAATGGCACGGTTCTGCATAACGTCGGGACCGGCACACTCGATTCCGACGCGGTGAACGTCGGGCAGTTGAACGACGCGCTGGGGAAAATCTCGAACGACATCGCGAGCGGCGGCAGTCCGTTCCTGAGTGTGAACGGCGACCGCGACAACGAACCGGCACTGGCAAGCGGTACACACGCGGCTGCTCTGGGCGCGAACGCGGTAGCGAACGGCACCGATGCGGTCGCGTTTGGCGCGAACGCCAATGCCACAGGAAACGGCGCGACCGTGGTCGGGTCGGGCGCCAGTGTGCGAGCCACGAACGCGACGGCGCTTGGCTGGGGTAGCTCGGCGAGCGCCGATGGAGCGGTCGCGCTGGGCGCCGGCTCGGTGGCCGATCGGGCCAATTCGGTTTCGGTGGGCAGCGTCGGTGCCGAGCGGCAGATCACGAACGTGGCGCCTGGCACGCAGGGCACGGATGCGGTGAACGTCAACCAGTTGAACGCCGCGCTCGGCCAGACCAGCCAGTCGATCCAGGATCTCGACCGCAGTACGCGCAAGGGGATTGCCGCGGCTTCTGCGTTGCAGATCGTCACGCCGTACCTGCCGGGCCGCACGACGCTGAACGCGGGCGTGGCGGGCTATCGCGGACAGGCCGCGCTGGGTCTTGGCGTGTCGCGCTGGAACGAGAAAGGCACGATCAATTTCAACGCGGGTGTCGCGTCCTCGGGCAGCACCAGCACGATCGTGCGTGCCGGCATCGGCATCGTTCTTGGCGATTGATGGAATCCGGGCGTCCGGCACTGTGTGAGGGAGCGGGTGGCGCGATACATCGATTGATCGTCGCCCGTTCCGAAGGAAAGTTATGAAACACTCGATTCTCGCGGCAGCTATGGCTGCCGCGCTTACCGGTTGCGCGGGCACAGCTTCGCGCGATCAACTGAACATTCAGAACCCAACTGTGTTGCAGCGAGGTTTCGGTACGCCTCAAGACATCTCGTCGGGCGCGGCCACGAAGCAATGGACCGACGTCTACACGCAGATCAAACACCGTGGCGATGTGCTGGACACCCTGCAGGGCCGGCTCGATGCTGCTGGCCCGCGTAAAGACAGCTATGCGGGCGCAAAAGCGCAGTGCTGGATCAACGCAGGCAAGGAAGCGTTTGCTGCGCACGACGACTGGGGCTTCGTCGAAGAGGCTATCGGCGAGGCCGCGCGACTCACCGTAAGTCTGGACGCCGCGGATAGCGCTACGTCATCCACGGCTCAAGCGGCGGCGCAGTCCGAAGCACAGGCGAACCCCGCGCTTCGGACGGTGACAAAAGTGCGCCCAGACCTGTGGGAGCAACTGGCGAAGATTCGGGTCGATCCACGATTTGCCTGGTGTCCGCAGGCACGCAAGCTGGTCGCGTGCTCCGAAGTCGAACTCATGTACGCAGGCCATGAAGCCTGGACGCGTGCGTTCGACAAGGCGAAGCAGCGTACCGACGCGCTTCAGGATCAGGTCCGGGCCAGCGAGCAGGCGCTGTCGAGTTGTGCGGTGCCTGCGCCGCCGCTGCCGAAGGTCATGTCGCTCTCTTCGGACGCGCTCTTTGCATTCGACCGGGGCGATGTACCGGCCATCACGCCACAAGGGCGCGCTCAACTCGATGATATTGCGAACCGGCTGCGAGGTAGCGGGTTTACCGACCGCATGACCGTGTCGGGCTATACGGACCGGCTCGGCACTTCCCTTTACAACCTCAGGCTGTCGCAAGAACGTGCGAACTCGGTCAAGCAATACCTGATCAGCAAGGGTGTGACGATTCCGGTTGACGCACAAGGTTTCGGCAAGGCAGACCCAGGCACAGCATGTACAACGCGCAACCGGAAAGCCTTGATCGAGTGTCTGGCACCCGACCGGCGCGTGGATATCCGGTTCGTTGGGCAAAAGACCGTAACGCCCTCGCAGTAATTCGGGCGACAAGAAGCCACGTGCGGTGATTGATTCGCGCTCCGCGCCGATCAATCACCGCACATGGCCAGGCTAAAACGCGTAGTACGGACCGGGGCCGGCGGGTGTCGCACGGGAATCGATGGCCGTGAAGACCTTGCGTCCGAAGAAAAACGGCAGACCCCAGTCGAACACATTCCCTGCGGTACCGGCGAGGTTGTTGAACGCGAAGTTTGACGTCGCGAACAACGTCTGGGCGTTGCCGACCGGGAACGACTGGGTGTTCGTCGCGCTGTCGGTTCCCTTGATCGTGGCGACTGACGTTTGCGTCGATGTCGGGCAGTACCAGAGTCCGCAGACCTGTAATGTCGAACTGGTGAAGAAGAGTCCGTTAGAACCGCTATCGAAGAAGCTCTGCGTGTACGGCTTTCCGTCGACGGTCGTGGTGACGTAACCGGTACCCGAATTCGCCTTGAGAACCGTCACGCCATCCAGGCTGTTGTTTGCCTGCGTCCCGATGCCGAAAATCAGGGAGCCGGCTACGGACGGAGAGCCGGTGTCAGGAACAGCCGGCAGGTCGATGACGACACCGTTGTTGTCAAATGCAAAACGGCTGACAGGATTGGTCACCTGCGATGCGACGGGTTGCGCGGTGGATGTGCAGGTGCCGTCGGACCCACAGGCGTAGTACCAGCGCGGTAGCGCGGCGCGGGCGCAACTTGCGCCGCAATCCGCGGCAAAGAGTCCGATGCCCAGAATACCGTTGCCGTGAAGCGCGCCCGTTGTCATCAGTGCGAGCCCGGCGCTTCCGCAATCGGCGGGCACGGTCGGCACGGACGCGTCAGCAATGATGTGGACGGGCAAGGCCGCGGCGATTTCGCCGGCCATGCGCACGTCGGCGCTGCGCACCGCGCCCCATGTGTAGCCGGTACCGAACACCGCACACTGGCCGACTGTGCCGGTCGCCGAGGGCAGGGCGGGCAAGGTCAGGTCCGCCGGTAACGCGGAGGCGAGCAGGCGTAACCCCTGCGACCCCGTGTCGACCTGAATATTGTCGATGGTCGCGCAGTGATCCGTGCCCGGTTCGCATACTGTGACGCTCGTCATCAGCATGTTGCGCGTGAGTCCGGGCGTCGCACTTACGGTGACGGGCTGCTGGTTGGGAACCGTCGATTGCTGCACGGGAGGATTGACTGGCGTGCTCGCAGCAACCGGAGTCCCGGTGGGGGGTGTCGCGGAGGCGGGCGCGCCCGCGCCCTCACTGGTCGTTTCTCCCGTACCTCCGCCGCCGCAACCGGCGATTGCAGCGCAAAGCAGTAACACGCAGGGCAGAAACAGTCTTTTCGCCATTGCGTCGGCCCCTTTAGCGCAGGTCGTCGGCGGAGACGCCAGCGGGGAGTGCGCCGGGCAGCCAGGCGCGTCCCACGTAACTGCGCATCTGGCCACCCGATTCGACGACGACATCAGGTTGCGCAATGCGTGTCGCGTGAAGGGTGCTCGCGCGGGCCTGAGCGGACGCGGCGCCGTCGCGCCACGAATCGTAGAAGCTGCCGAGGAGTGTCTTCAGGTCGGGCATCGTCGGGCCTTGCCAGGTATAGGCGAAGACCTGTCCGGCGGGCGTCGTGTATTCGCTGATCGTTGTGCCGCCGTCGTCGGTTGTCGTTCGTACCTGGAACGAGCCGCTTTTCAGCGAATGCACGATGGCCGTGCCCGCAGCAGGGGGGCGCGCAGCCATGCGGCCCAGTTCCGCGCGGCACGCACCGGGCGCGCTCATTGCACCGGCCAGCACGGCGGCCCACACGGCGTAAAACGGAATGACCTTGCTCATTGATGTATCCGGGAGAGTCTTTTCAGGTGGTGTTGAAACGTTCATTTCAAGATAACACCTGGTTTTCCTGATTAATCTGAAGTCCTTTGAGAAGAATCTCGATCGGTCTCGGAATTTTCGGTGGAGGATGTCGGAAAATATCTTACAAAATAGGAATCTAGGACGATTTTGGGTGCAGTCCCGATTGCGTCCGGAATGATTGCCAACTGTTAATTTTTGGGCGTGTCGGAAGACGTTTGTGCCCGGTTCGGTGGGCCCTGGATTTGAGGCGATTCGTCGCCCCCGTTTACGCCCAAATGCGGGTTTTTGCACTTCCGGGCGCGGGACCGGTAAAATCACGGGTTGATCCACGGAAACTTGCCGTGGCGTAGCGGAAGGATTCCCTGAACATGACTGATCGTCGTCTTACCCCGCGGTTCGCAGCATTGCTGGTGGCAGGCGGGCTCGTCGCCGGCTGCAGCGCGCCGTCGCCCACTCAAGTCGATTACAAGAGCGATTCGAAATCGAAGGAAGTGTCGCTGGCCGTGCCGCCGAACATGATCGAAGAAACGGCCGATCAGCGGTCCCTGCCGCCGCAGGGCGGCGAAACATCGCTGTCCACGCTGAAACAGGTCCAGGAAACGGCGCCCGTCACGAACGCAGTGGTGCCGGCGGTCGCGAACATGCACATCCAGCGCGACGGCACCGAAAGCTGGCTCGTGATCGATAACAGGTCACCCGATCAGGCATGGCCGCAAATCCGCCGTTTCTGGCAGGAACAGGGTTTCCTGCTGGTCGTCGACCAGCGCGACAAGGGCGTGATGGAAACCGACTGGAACGAAACGCACGCGCAGATCAACGATGGCTTGATCCGCAATACGCTGTCGAAGGCGATGGGCACCTCGTATGTGACGTCGGAACGCAATAAATATCGCACGCGTCTCGAACCGGCGCCGAATGGCGGCACTTACGTGTTCGTGAGCCAGAAGGGCATGCGTGAAGCGCTGACCGGTCCGAACAACGACTCGAGCCAATGGCAGGCGAAGCCCAATGATCCCGCCCTCGAGACCGAATACCTGAAACGCCTGATGGCCTCGCTGGCGGTGGCCGACTCGCGCAGCCAGACCGGCTCGCAGTCTGCCGCGGCGTCGCCGGCAGGGGCGCAAACCGCGCCTGCTGCGGCAACTGGCGCTTCGGCCGCGAAATCGGCCGCGGCCGCCACGGCGGCGCAGAACGTCGCGCTTGCCGCGCAAACCCCGACGCCGGACGAGCGCGATGCGGGCGGCAGTCAGTACACGTCCACGGAACTCACGCTCGGCGAGCCGTACGATCGCGCCTGGCTGCGCGTGGGCCTGGCGCTCGATCGCAGCAACTTCACGGTGGACGACCGCGACCGTACGAAGGGCCTGTACTTCGTGCGTTACGTGGATCCGAAAGACATGTCCTCGGCTGAGCAGGGCTTCTGGAGCCAGGTGTTCCACGGCAAGAAAGAGAAGGTCGCAAAGCAGTATCGCGTGAATGTCCGTGCGGTGACGCCGAACCAGACGCGCGTGGCAGTCGTCGACGAAAAGGGTGAAATCGATTCGTCCGCACCGGCCAGGCAGATCATGGCACTGGTGGTCGATCAGCTGCACTGAGCCTGAGCCGCGGTTCTCAAGCGACGTGTGACATCAAACCCGCCTGGCTGGCCCGCAGGCGGGTTTTTTGCGCCCGGAACCAGAAGAAGTAGCGTTTCGCCCGTTGATGGCCTGTGCGCCCGCGCGCCGAACCTCGCTCACCCGGTGGCAGTGGTTTTGCCCGCCAGCCTCCCCGGCGGCGGGCAATTTCCGGTTCTCGCGGGCAGGGCGGATGACTCTCTAGCCGGCCTCGCGGCTGCGTGCGCCGAAACCTGGGATGCGTTTGATCACACCCGTTGCCAGCGCCGTCCCGACGAGAATCACCGCGCATCCTTCGACCATGGCGGACGAAACCTGCTCGCCGAGAAAGAGTGCGCCCCACAGGATGCCGAAGATCGGAATCACGAACGTGACGGTGATTGCACGAGCGGGCCCGGCCACCGCGATCAGGTGGAAGAACAGCATGTACGCGACGCCGGTGCACGCGACACCCAGCGCGATCACGGCGCCCCAGGCATGCACGGAGACCGGCGTGACGGGCCACGTGGCGATGGCGACCGGTAGCAGGAGGATCGTCGCGCCCATCATCGTGCCGGCGGCGACGGTAAGCGAGTCGACGCCCATCAGATGCCGCTTCGTGTAATTCGCCGCGATGCCATACAGCAGCGTCGCGCCGAGCGCGGCTGCAGCGGCGAGCGCGGTGGTCGCGGGCGTGACGCCTGCGCCTTGCGGTGCGGCGATCTGCTCCCACACGAGCATCAGCACACCGAGAAAGCCGATCACCATGCCGAGGCTGCGCAGTGCGCTGAGCCGGTCCTTGAGCCACAGGAACCCGACGAGCGCGCCCCACAGCGGCGTCGTCGCGTTGATGACCGACGTCACCCCGGCGGAGAGCGTCAGCTCCGCATAAGCGAAGAGGCAGAACGGCGCCGCCGAGTTCAGAAGGCCCACGACGACGAGTGGCCACGCGCGGCTGCGAAGTGTGCCGAACGCTTCGCGCGCGGGACGTCGCGCGAGCAGCACGGCGAAGAGAAACAGCGCGCCGATGCCGACGCGCAGCGCCATCAGCGGCGCGACGCCAAAGTCGCTCACCCCGACGCGAATAAACAGGAACGATGCGCCCCACAGGGCCGCGAGGATGAGTAGCTGGACGAGATTTTTGAGGGTCATCGAAGGAGCGTCGCGCGCAGTTGGGTCGCGACTCGCAGGCATGGTAGCACCGGCGTCCTGGGGAATACTTCAGGCTGGAGTGAAACAGCAAGCACGCGCGCACCGCCTGCGCGGACACCTCTCGTTATCGTGACGCCGCCCCGCACGCAGGCGGCGCCACGACGATCCGGATCCGCCCCCCGCCATGCACGGCGGGACACGCCCGGCTAATGCAAAATCAATGTGGAATCATCCCCGTCAGCACGTTCTGCTGCAGCCAGACGAGAACCCCGAGCAGAACAGTGAGAAGACTCCTTCGTTGTTACAGGAATCGACGCGCTATAAAAAATCTGATCGTCGCGCCGCTTGAGACAGGACGGACCGAAGCGACATCGTCGGACTACACACGTTGTTTCGCTAATTAAACAGACAGTTCGCAAACCAGTCGCAGCATAGAGCCCTGCCCCGCGCCGTTAAGAGGGGAAACTACCGGCGAGGAGGATTTGAAGGCAAAACGAAAGAAAGCGATCTGATTCGATGCGTTGGCATGGCAACGGACACGCTCTTCCATCACGCAGGATGACTACGTTCCGAACCGCGACGATACGGTCCTAGTGACCGTGTCCTCCGCCGTGGTAGTAGCCGCCTCCGCCGTGGTGATACCCGCCGCCGTGATAGTAGCCGCCGTGATAACAGCATCCGCCGCCCCAGAATCCGAAGCCGATCGCGACCGAAGGCCCATACCAGGCGGGATAGCCGTAATACGCGGGGTAAGCCGGGTATGCAGGGTATGCGGGGTAGTAGGCCGGCACGGCGGGGGGCACGTAGCCGGTCGATGCGGTGTTTTGCTGCGTCGACTGCGTCGGCGGCACCGCCTGCGTGTAGACGCCGTTCTGGTCAGTCTGCTGGCCGGCGGGCATTTCCTGTTGGGTCGCGGCGGCAGGGACGGCGTTGTAGCCGTACGGATAATAACCGTATGGGTAATAACCGTACGGGTAGTAACAGCCGGACAGCGCCAGCAACAGGGCGGCCCCGGCTGAACGAAGGATGATGGAGACGGGCTTCATGACGCACTCCCTGACTGGTCACGCTACGTGGCCACACCGCGCGCGGCCAGCACATCATTCCCATGCGTGGCCGCGTCCATTGCGTCGCCTCGCCGGGCGATGCGCTTCCTCGAGCTTACGCCGACGTCGGCCATATGGGGTTAGGAAGCGGTTACCGCATATTTCAGGGTCACCTTGCCCGTGGCAGTCAAGCGACGCAAACCGGCGCGCTGTTCGTGCGCGACCGTCGCACGTGGATTTCGAGCCACATGAGCCGCGCCCCAACGGCAGCGCGCACAAGCTCAGCTCACACAAAGCGTCATTCCATCGCTTACTTGCCGACCTGATTCCCGATTACACCGCCGACGGCGGCACCGCCGAGCGTCGACAGCGTGCTGCCGCCGATCGCGGCGCCCGCCGCGCCACCCACGCCCGCGCCGATTGCCGTGTCCCGTGTACGCGGACTCATGCCGTCGCAGGCCGACAGACTCGCGACCACCGTGACCAGGGCCGCAATCGCGCTCACTCGCTGAATCGCTTTCATGGTGACACCTCTTCCTGTCTGGATGATGAAAGAAGAAGCATCCCGCGTTCCTGCCCATCCGATGGGGGCGAAGCCCGCTGCTACACGGCACGCACAAAAGATGAAGCCCGCCGAAGCGGGCTTCCTTGCCTGCCGTTCACGCGCGGCATCGCGTGTTTGCGGCAGTTATGGCCATCGCCGTGAATTACTGCCGTTGATAAATCTCAGCGCCTTTCTTCAGGAACTCGATCGACTTCACTTCCATTCCCTTCTTCAAGGCTTCGTCGTCGCTGATGCCTTGTTGCGCCGCGTATTCGCGCACGTCCTGCGTGATCTTCATCGAGCAGAAGTGCGGCCCGCACATCGAGCAGAAATGCGCGACCTTCGCGGAGTCCTTCGGCAGGGTTTCGTCGTGGAATTCGCGTGCCTTGTCCGGGTCGAGGCCGAGATTGAACTGGTCTTCCCAGCGGAATTCGAAGCGTGCCTTCGACAGCGCGTTGTCACGCACCTGCGCGCCCGGATGACCCTTCGCAAGATCGGCGGCGTGCGCGGCGAGCTTGTACGTGATGATGCCGGTCTTCACGTCGTCCTTGTTCGGCAAGCCCAGGTGTTCCTTCGGCGTCACATAGCACAGCATCGCCGTGCCGAACCAGCCGATCATCGCGGCGCCGATGCCCGACGTGATGTGGTCGTAGCCCGGCGCGATGTCGGTCGTGAGCGGCCCGAGCGTGTAGAAAGGCGCTTCGTCGCACCATTCCAGCTGCAGGTCCATGTTCTCCTTGATCAGCTGCATCGGCACGTGGCCGGGGCCTTCGATCATTGTCTGCACGTCGTGCTTCCACGCGATCTGCGTGAGTTCGCCGAGCGTCTTCAGTTCGCCCAGCTGCGCTTCGTCGTTCGCGTCGTAGATCGAGCCGGGGCGCAGGCCGTCGCCGAGCGAGAAGGCCACGTCGTACGCCTTCATGATTTCGCAGATGTCCTCGAAGTGCTCGTACAGGAAGCTTTCCTTGTGATGCGCGAGGCACCACTTCGCCATGATCGAGCCGCCGCGCGACACGATGCCGGTCATGCGCTTCGCGGTGAGCGGCACGTATTGCAGACGCACGCCCGCGTGAATCGTGAAGTAGTCGACGCCCTGTTCGGCCTGTTCGATCAGCGTGTCGCGGAAGATTTCCCACGTCAGGTCTTCCGCACGGCCATTGACCTTTTCGAGCGCCTGATAGATCGGCACCGTGCCGATCGGCACCGGCGAATTGCGGATGATCCATTCACGTGTTTCATGAATGTGCTTGCCGGTGGAGAGATCCATCACCGTGTCGCCGCCCCAGCGGATCGCCCACGTCATCTTGTCGACTTCCTCGCCAATCGACGACGTGACCGCCGAGTTGCCGATGTTCGCATTCACCTTCACGAGGAAATTGCGGCCGATGATCATCGGTTCGCTTTCCGGGTGATTGATGTTGTTCGGGATGATCGCGCGGCCGCGCGCCACTTCCTCGCGCACGAATTCCGGCGTGATTTCCTTCAGCGCATCGGGGCCGAACGCGCTCGCGCCGAACGCCTGGCCCGGATGCTGGCGGCCCATCATCGCGGCGAGCTTTTCGCCGTTCGGACCGCTCGTACGCAGGCTTTCCAGATATTCGGCGCGGCGCTGGTTCTCGCGAATCGCGATGTATTCCATTTCCGGCGTGACGATGCCTTGCCGCGCGTAATGCATCTGCGACACGTTCTTGCCGGCTATCGCGCGACGCGGCGTGCGATGCAGGCCCTGGAAGCGCAGGTCTGCCGTGGCGGAATCGGCGGCACGTTCGCGGCCGAAGTCGCTCGTCAGGCCGGGGAGCGCTTCGGTGTCGCCGCGCGCTTCGATCCAGCGCTGACGCAGCGCGGGCAGACCCGCGCGAATGTCGATCTGCGCGTCCGGATCGGTGTACGGACCCGACGTGTCGTAGACATAGACCGGCGGATTCTTTTCACCGCCGAAGCTGTCCGAGGTGTCGGACTGCGTGATTTCGCGCATCGGCACGCGGATATCCGGCTGCGAACCGGTGACGTAGACCTTGCGGGAGTTCGGCAGGGGGGCGACAGCAGCAGCATCGACGTGAGCGTCGGCGGAAAGAAACTTCGGATTGGCGTTCATGCATATCTCCTGTGTGTCGACCAGAGTTCGCGTGTCGGCCGGAGTTGGCGCTTTAGCGCTTACTTCGGCCCCATGCAAAGCACTATGGGGAAGCCAGGCGGGAGACGAGACGGAAGGAGTCGGATTTCGTTGTGGCGTGAAGCAGGTGAGGCGGCGAAATCCGTACGCTTCCCTGCGCTGGCATTATCCAGATCAGGTTCAAAGGGTATTTCTCACCCACGAAGCACACCGACCATCGTTCGATGCGCCACGCAGGACCCCCGCGTTAGCAGCGCACACAATACACCGGGTTTTGGGCGCATGGCAACCCGTCTCGAAAAAATCGCCGCGGCCAGCGGCGCGTGATTCATGCCGGCATTTCGTCTGACCTTGTGGCTTTCTTTCGACTTGCGTTGTTGCCGGACACACGTCTGGCGGTAACCATTTCGTAATCTTCGGGGCTCGCCGCGCACCAATAAAGGCATGAGTCGCTCCCCGTAACGATCGTCCTTTTACTTTTACGGCAGCGGTGCTGCCATACCCGCAAAAAAAATTCGCCCGCGCTGTCATAACAGCGGATGCGCAACGACAAACGTGCAGATTTCCAGACGGAGCCTGCCATGCAAATGCTTTCAACCCGATCGTCGACATCGCGCGAACCGGCACGTTGCGCGCACGTGGTGCGTGCTTTCGTGCTGACGCTCGCACTGGCGACGAGCGGTGTCGCGCAGGCCGCTACCGCGATGTGCACCGCGCGCAGCCCGGCGCATCGCGTCGCGCTCGTCGAGCTGTACAGCAGCGAGGGTTGCAACAGCTGTCCGCCCGCGGACCGCTGGCTGAGCCAGTGGAAGGGCGGCGGCGTGCCGGAAAGTGTTGTGCCGCTCGCGCTGCACGTCGATTACTGGAACAGCCTCGGCTGGACGGACCGTTTTTCGCAGCATCGATTCACCGAGCGTCAGCAAAGCCTGACCGATCGCGCGGGCGGTCACACGATCTACACGCCGGAAGTATTCGTCTCCGGGCGCGAACTGCGCAGCTGGTCGCAGCGTTCCAGCTTCGAATCGCGCGTGCAGGACGTGACGGCAAGTCCCGCCCAGGCCGATGTCGCGATCGCCCTCGCCCCGCTGGCCACGGGTGCGGCAGCCGCGCTCGATGTCGACGCCACCTTTACCGCGCGCGCAACCGGCAACGACAGGTTGAACGCTTACGTGGCGGTCTATGAAAACAACCTGAGTTCGCAGGTGCGCGCCGGCGAAAACAGCGGCGCGACGCTGCATCACGAGCGGGTCGTGCGGCAATGGATCGGGCCGGTGCCGCTCGTCGCCGGTCACGCGCGGATTCATCAGGATGTCGCGTTGAGCGCATTCGATCGCGATGCCGGTACCGACGCCGGCACAAATACGTCCACGTCAGGGAATAAATTCGGTGTGGTTGCGTTCGTTGAGAATGCCGCGACTGGCGATGTGCTTCAGGTGGCCGATCTCGGCGCCTGTCACTGAACCGTCGCTTTACGGATCCACCGATCCACTGATTCACGGAAACTGAGGAGCATTCGATGCATACGTCCCGTCTTCACGCCAGCGCCGCGCCGCCGGCCGCGCCCGCGAGTGGCGCGATACATCCGGCCTGGGTGCGCGTCACGCACTGGCTCAACGCGCTTGCCGCCATCGTCATGATGCTGTCGGGCTGGCGCATCTACGATGCGTCGCCGATTTTTCCGGCGTTCATGTTTCCGCCGTCGCTGACGCTCGGCGGCTGGCTCGGCGGCGCGCTGCAATGGCATTTCGCCGCGATGTGGCTGCTGGTTTTCAACGGCCTCGTATACCTCACGCTCAATCTCGCGGGCGGGCGCTTCTGGCACAAGTTCCTGCCGCTCTCGCCGCGCGCGATCGCCGGCGATCTCGTGGCCGCGCTCACGGGCAAGCTCTCGCACGCCGACCTGCGTCAGTACAACGCCGTGCAGAAATTCGCGTACCTGTTCGTCATTGGCGACCTGATCGTGCTCGTGCTGTCGGGCCTCGCGATCTGGAAGTCGGTGCAGTTTCCGCTGCTTCGCGAACTGATGGGCGGCTACGACACGGCACGCATCGTTCATTTCACCGCGATGTCGCTGATGGCCGCGTTTATCGTCGTGCACGTCGCGATGGTCGCGCTCGTGCCGCGCTCGCTGCTCACGATGCTGCGCGGCCGTCAGGGAGGTTCCAGATCATGAAGCCGGAACACAAACCCGCTATCAAACTCGACCGCGAATCGATCCTGATCGACGCCCGCCGCGAACTCGCGATGCCGTCACGGCGCCTGTTCGGCAAACAGATTCTGACGCTCGGCGGTCTCACGATGCTGACCGGCTGCTCGATCACCGACAACGATTCGGTGAACACGTTTCTTACCGCCGTGTCGCGTCTGAACGACAGCGCGCAGGCGTTCATTTTCGATCCGAAGCAGATGGCGCCGACCTACACCGAAGCGCAGATCACGCGGCCGTTTCCGTTCAACGCGTTCTACGATATCGACGACGTGCCGGAAGTCGATGCGTCGAGCTACAAGCTCCAGCTGGGCGGCCTTATCACGGGCAAGAAGACGTGGACGCTGCCCGAACTCTACGCATTGCCGCACGCCGAGCAGATCACACGCCACATCTGCGTGGAAGGGTGGAGCGCGATCGGCCGCTGGGGCGGCACGCCGTTCGGCGATTTCCTGCGACGCGTGGGCGCGGACACATCGGCGAAATACGTCGGCTTCAAATGCGCGGACAACTACTTCGAAAGCATCGACATGCCGACGGCGCTGCATCCGCAGACGCTGCTCACGTTCGACTACGACGGACAGCGCCTGCCGCCGAAATACGGCTTCCCGATGAAGCTGCGAATGCCCACCAAGCTCGGCTACAAGAACCCGAAGCACATCGTCGAGATGTTCGTGACGAATACGTATCCCGGCGGCTACTGGGTCAATCAGGGCTACAACTGGTTCGGAGGCTCCTGACGCGCGCGGATCATGCGTGCGGGCCCGCAGAGGTTTGTACAGGTTTGCATGGGGACCACACGGCATGATCCCGGACGGCAGAAGCTTCAGCAATACCCGGCACACGCCGGTTCAATCTTTGACAACAAAACGGAGTGATCTCATGAAAAAGCTCGTAATCGCCGCACTGGCAATCGTATCCCTCGCTGGCGGCACGTCGGCATTCGCGCAGGCAGCCAGCGGCGCGATGGCTAACGGCGCGATGTCGCACGATTCGATGTCGAAAGACTCGATGTCGAAGGACTCCATGTCGAAGGACTCCATGTCGAAGGACTCCATGTCGAAGGACTCCATGTCGAAAGACTCCATGTCGAAAGACTCCATGTCGAAAGACAAGATGAGCCACAAGAAGATGAAAAAGGGCAGCGACGCGATGGGCATGAAGCACGAGGCATCGGGCGCAATGGCGAACTGACAGGCACACGCGGCATCCGCGCGCCGCGCGGATGCCGTCATGCCGCCAGTATCGGTGTAACAGGGACCGGACCCGCTCGCGCGGGCCCGGTCCTTTTTCGTGGGCCGCAGCGATTATTTATTACGTTTGCTTTCAGTGAGACCGGCCGGCGGTATTGCATAATGCTGCCGATGCCCGCTGAACGCAGGCTCGATCCGCGCTTAATCCGCGTCATTGCGTGTCAAGTCGGCCCATTTCCCGCCAGCAAACGTTTCCTGCCGTACTGCCGCCATGTCGTCCTGCTTCAATCGCTTATCCGCCTCTTCCGGGCGGCGCACGCCCCCACGTTCCCATGCTGCCGCCTCCCGGCTGGCGCCTTCATCGGCGTGGGCGGGTTGAGCGCATGTCGTTCCAGTTTCCCGAAACCTTCCCGTTTCGCGCACCGAAGACACCGCAAGGCCGGATCGCGCTCGCGCTGGCGGTTGTCTATATCGTGTGGGGCTCGACGTATCTCGCCGTACACGTGGCGCTCGGGTCCTTCCCGCCGCTGCTGCTGTCGGGGCTGCGTAACCTGTTCGCGGGCATTGGCCTCTTTGTCTTCGCGGTGCGTCGCCGGCCGGCCTGGCCGACGGCGGCGGAAGTCCGCAACGCCGGGCTCGTCGGCACGATGCTGGTGGGCTTGTCGAGCGGCATGCTGGCTTACGGGATGCGCACCGTCGGTACCGGCACGGCCGCCGTCATGGTCGCCACCGTGCCGCTGTTCGCGACCGTGATCGCGGCCCTTGCGGGCCGCAAGATCGGCAAGGGCGAATGGTTCGCGATCGGTCTCGGCCTTGCCGGTATCGCGATCCTGAGTCACGGCGATACGTCGCCGGGATCGGCGGGCGGCAGTCTCGCGATTCTTTGCGGCGCGCTCTTCTGGGCGGGCGGCGCGCATCTGGCCGGACGGCTGAAACTGCCGTCCGACCTGTTTCTGTCGACATCGCTGCAGATCGGCCTCGGCGGTGGAATGGCGACGCTCGTCGCGTGGGTATCCGGCGAGCGGATGCAGGCGGTGCACTTCCTGCCGGTGGTCGCGTTTCTGTATCTGATGCTGGTCGGCACGATGGCCGCGTACGTCGCGTATGGCTACCTGATCCGCCACACGAGCCCGATCATCGCGAGCAGTTGCATGTATGTGAATCCAGTCGTCGCGGTCGCGCTCGGCGCGTTGCTGCTCGGCGAACCCGTGACGCGCTCGACCGTGGTCGCGACCGCGGTGATTCTGTCGAGCGTGGGCCTGTCGTTCTTGTTCGACTCGCGTCGGCGCCGCGTCGCCTGACTGGTTTTTTCTCGACCTGCGTGTCTGGCCTGTAGTCCAGTCGCCGGACAACTGAAGCCGAAACCAGCCTGATTTAAAGGCGCGCGGCGAGTTCCGCGCCTTCGCGGATTGCACGCTTCGCGTCCAGTTCCGTCGCGAGCGCCGCACCGCCGATCACGTGAAAACGCGGGCCACCTGTGTGGGGCGAGGCGGGCGCGGCGGGGTACAGGTCGCGCATCGATTCCTGCCCGGCGCATACGACGATCGTTTCCACCTCCAGCCACTGTTCCTCGCCGTTGCGCGCGATCCGGATGCCGCGCGGGGCGATCTCCAGATACGACACGCCATCGAGCATCCGCACGCCGTTACGTATCAGCGTCGCACGGTGCACCCAGCCGGACGTCTTGCCGAGGCCCGCGCCGGGTTTGCCCGGCTTGCGCTGCAGCAACCAGATGTCACGTGGCGGCGTGGCGGCTTCAACCGGCTTCAGGCCGCCGCGCGTCGTGACGGCGAGGTCGACGCCCCATTCGTCGAGCCACGCTTCGCGCGTTTGCGGCAACGGCTCGCCGTCGCGATGCAGCAGGAACTCGCTGACGTCGAAGCCGATACCGCCCGCGCCGATCACCGCGACACTGCGGCCCACCGGCGCGCCGAGCAGGACGTTGACATACGACAGCACGTTCGCGCCGTCGATGCCGGGAATCGACGGGCGACGCGGCACGATGCCCGTCGCGACGATCACGTCGTCGTAGTGGGAGGCCGCGAGCAACGGCGCATCGACGCGCGTTTGAAGGCGCACGTCCACGCCGTGCCGGTCGAGCTGGCTCTGGAAATAGCGGATCGTTTCGGCAAACTCCTCCTTGCCGGGAACGCGCATCGCCAGATTGAACTGCCCGCCGATGGTTGAGCCCGCATCGAACAGCGTCACGCGATGACCGCGAAGCGCGGCAACCGTCGCCGCCGACAGACCCGCCGGCCCCGCGCCGATCACCGCCACCGCGCGCGGCCGCGCCATATTGGCGAGCGGCCGGTACACGAGTTCGGTCTCGTGCCCCGCGCGCGGATTCACAAGACACGTCGCACGCTGGTTCCTGAACGTGTGATCGAGGCACGCCTGATTGCAGGCGATGCAGGTGTTGATTTCGTGCGTGCGCCCTTCGGCGGTCTTCACGACGAAGTCAGGATCGGCCAGCAACGGCCGCGCCATCGAAACAAGATCGCCCGCGCCTTCGGCGAGCAGCCGCTCGGCGACTTCGGGTGTGTTGATGCGGTTCGATACGATGACGGGCACGCGCACGGCGGCCTTCAGACGCGCGCTCAACGACGCGAACGCCGCGCGCGGCACCGACGTCACGATGGTCGGCACACGCGCCTCGTGCCAGCCGATACCGGTGTTGAACATCGTGACGCCCGCTGCTTCGAGTGCCCGCGCGACCTGGACGGTTTCGTCCCACGTGTTGCCGCCTTCGACCAGATCGATCAGCGACAGCCGGTACACCACGATGAACGGGCTGCCGCACGCCGCGCGTATGTGCTCGACGATCTCGCGTGCGATCCGCATGCGGTTTTCGATGCTGCCGCCATAGCCGTCCGTGCGCCGGTTCGTGCGCGTGCAGAGGAACTGGTTGAGCAGATAACCTTCGCTGCCCATGATCTCGATGCCGTCGTAGCCCGCGCGCTGCGCAAGCCGCGCGCAACGCGCGTAGGCGCGCACCGTGCGCGCGATGCCGGCTTCGGTGAGCGCGCGTGGTGTGAACTTCGAGATCGGCGATTTCACAGCCGATGCGGACACAACCAGTGGCTGATAGCCATATCTCCCCGCATGCAGGATCTGCAGCGCGATCTTGCCGCCTTCCTCATGAACTGCTTCAGTCAGTTTGCGGTGATTGTGCAGATCGAGGACTGAATTGAGCGTGCCGCCGAACGGCAACAGCCAGCCTTCGCGATTCGGCGAGATGCCGCCCGTGATGATGAGTCCGACGCCGCCCCGTGCGCGCTCGCGAAAATACGCTGCCAGCTTTGGGTAATGCCAGAACCGGTCTTCCATGCCGGTATGCATGGAGCCCATCACGACGCGGTTGCGCAGCGTCGTGTAGCCGAGGTCGAGCGGTGCGAGCAGATGGCGGTAAGACATGCAGGGTCGCTTGTAAAGTCGGGATGCCGACGAACGATACACGGCGATGCGTGTGCAATGCCGCAAAACTGTCGAGGAAAAATTCTAGCCCCCGCGAAAGCATTGAATCGCGGGGCTTTTCGTTGCGGTAATCGTTTCATGACGACCCGAGGCACACCAATTGCTCGACTGGATCGTCCGAACGATGCGGACATCGTGTCTGGAGAAGACACGTCCGCCAGGGATATGAAAGGCCGCCGGCGTTTAGACGAAGGTACTGCATGACGCCATTTCAACGATCGACGAAACAGGTGCCGGCAGAAAACGGCGACCACACATTAACGGCTTAAAGCCATTTGTGAGAGGTGGAGAACATGAAGCTTATCCGAACCATGGCGGCGCTGGCTGGCGCGGCATCGATCCTGTCGGCGTGCGGTGGCGGCACCAACGACGTCGGCAAGGAGCTCGGGTTGACGAACCCGGTTATTCACTTCGTTCATGCAATCCCGAGCGGCCCGACTGTCGACTTTCTCGTGAACGGCGCAGCGCTGCAAACCAAAATCGACTACAAGGGAGTGACGAACTTCGCGAACATCAACACCGGACAGACCTCGGTGGCTTATGCCGCGACGGGCACGACGACACCGCTTGCAAGCGGCTCGTTTCCTGATGTCGCGAAAGGTCATGAATACACGGTGCTCGCGGTCCCCGGGCTGCCGACACCGGATATCGGCCTGATCGACGATCCGTTCGACAAGGGGCTGCTGTCCAATAGCGCCCGCGTGCGTGGCTTCAATGCATCGGTGAACGCCCAGAACATCGACCTGTATCTCGTTGCGCCGGGCACCGACATCACAACCGTGAGCCCGACGATGTCAGGCCTTTCGTTCAAGAATGCGGTGCCTGCAAGCGGCCAGGATTCGATCTATGTGAACGGCGGCACGTACGTGCTGATCGCGACGACGGCGGGCAGCAAGACGAAGATCTACCAGTCGGGCTCGTTCACGCTCGGCAATAACGCGGACTGGCTGATCACTTCGGTGCCGACCGCGGGCGCGCTGAGCCAGGCGATTCCGAACCAGTTGCATATGCTCGTCGCGCAAGGCGGCAATACGACCACGCCCGCGATCGAACTGAACGATACCCTCACCGGGCTCTGATGCCGGTGAAACGGCTCGCGCTGGAATAACGCAGGCGACATGGCGGGGGGGGGCACGACGGCGATCCACGAGCGTGGATCGCCGTTTTGTCTTGATACATGCGCATCCGCGAACCGGATGCACAAACAACAAAAAATGCCCGTCGCGTTCGGCGCGACGGGCAGGCAGCCCTCGGAGGCCAAAGTCAGGGCGCGCACCTGAAGGCGTGCGCGGACAGCGGATTTACTTGGCCTTTTCCGCCGAGTTCGAAATGGCGTTGCCGCCTTTGGAGATATCCTGGCCCGCGCCCGCAACGGTATTGCAGCCGGTGACCAGCATCGCGGACCCTGCGAGCAGAAGCAAAGCGATCAGTCGAGTCATGAGTGTTCCCCTTATGAAGTGTGGCATTGGCAAACGCGCCGTGTGGCTCGACGCGTGCTATCTATCGTCCGACCGGGCGATGAAGCAGGCCGATCGGGTCTGATTGTATGTTAAAAAAGGGGGCAGGCAGGCGCTGTCGGTGCGGCGGCGATTTTCCTGTAGGCACACTCCGGTGTTTGCGTCGGTGCAGTCCTACGTGCGCACACCGGGTGTCGTGACCGGCGGCGCGGAGGTCGGGGGCGCCCCGTCGGACGGCGCGATCGTGCTGGCCGTCGGCATTGTGACGCGAATGTCCGTGCCGCCGGCAACGCCGCGCCGGATGTCGAAGTGACCGCCGCGCGCGGCGACCCGCTGGCGCATGCCGAGCAGCCCGTGAGTGTGCGTGCGCCTGAGATCGGCCGGTGTGATGCCGATGCCGTTGTCCGCGATATCGAGCGCGACCTGGTCTGCGTGAACCGTCAGGCCGATCGACACGCGCGACGCGTTCGCATACTTCGCGGCGTTCGTCAGCGATTCCTGGGCGACGCGAAAGAGGGCGATTTCCGTCTGCTCGTCGAGCTTGATGTCGTCTTCGGGAAGGCGCTGGTCGAGCACCCAGCCATTGCGTTGGGCCGCTTCGTCGCCGAGCGTGCGAAGCGCGGTGACGAGCCCGAAATTGGCGAGCACGGTGGGCCGCATGTCCTCGATGATGCGCCGCTTCAGCGCAATACCCTGATCCAGATTGGCCAGCGCGCGCGCGAGCTTTTCGGAAATCGCGGGCTCGTTGTCCTTCAGCTTGCGGTTCGCCCATGCGACATCCATCTTGCTCGCCGTGAGAATCGCGCCGAGTTCGTCGTGCAGTTCGCGCGCAAGCTGCGTTTTCTCGTTTTCGCTGACGGCCTGCAGATGCCAGCCGAGCGCTTCGAGCTGGCGTGTGCGCTCGGTGACAAGCTGGTCGAGCTCTTCCTGTTGCGTGATCAGCTGGCGCTGCACGCGCGCCTGTCGCTCGAACTGGATGCCGAGGTTACGGAACAGCAGAATGAACAGGACGATGTTCAGCGTCGACAGCCCGCCCGCAATGAACGTCGAGATGCGCTGGTCGCCGCGGCTCGCATCGAGGGCGTGCTGGGCACGGCGCTCTTCGTTGTCGCGCAGCAGCGCGAGCGTGCTGTCGATCAGCGCGGTATCGACGGGACGTGCCTCTGTCGTGGCCGGACAGGTCGCCAGACCGGCGTCGGGCCCGGCATGTTGCAGCGCGTCGCGACCGGCGCCCGTGCGCGCCTCGATCAGCCGCGCGATCTGGCGGAAGCTTGTCTCTTCCGCGCTGTCGGCCCGATGACGGAAGTAGGCGTCGAGTTGCTGCGAGGTCTGACGAATCTTCCCTGCGGTCGTGCAATAGCCGCTTGCCCATAGCTGCTGTTTCGTCAGAAGGAATGTGCTTTCGTCGGCGGTGAGCTGCGCAAGCTGTGCGGCGAGCGTGCCCAGTTGCACCGTTGCATCTTTCGCTTCGAGTGCGGTTTCGTATTCGTCAGCGATGCGCTGGCGTCCCGTTTCGAGAATCACAAGACCCCCGACCGTGATGACGATCGCTACAGTCATCGCAATCGTCCAGCTGCGATCGCGCATCCAGTCGTTGAGTCGTGTCGCTGTATTCAAGGTCGCTCCTGAATTGAAGCACCAGTGTAGCGTCTGTCATGCCTTCTGCCGCGTGCTCCGGTCAACGCAGACGGCGCATGAGCGCGAGTAAAGCTTCCGTCATGGCGTGTAAGCGGATTCTCACACGAAAAACGGCGTGAGCCGGAGTGTCAACGTCGACGTGCATCTTTACCATGAGAATCAGTCCCGGTCTTTTACGCATACAGGAGGAAACGATCATGCTCAAATGGGCGCTGATTTTCGCCGTCATCGCGGTCGTCGCCGGCCTCTGTGGATTCACCGGCATTGCAGCAGGCGCAGCGGGAATCGCCAAATTCCTGTTCGTGCTGTTCCTGATCCTGTGCGTGGTGTTTCTTGTAATCGGCTTCGTCATCACGAAAAAAATCGTCGACTAGCGAAACGCGTTCTGGAGCCCGTTCCATTCAATGCTTTAACCAGAACCAGCAGTCACAGGGAGAAACGCCATGCTTCACTATGCGCTCATATTTTTCGTCATAGCGATCATCGCCGCCGTGTTCGGTTTTACCGGCATCGCGGCGGGCGCGGCGGAAATCGCGAAGATTCTGTTCTATATTTTTCTGGTCGTCTTCGTCGTCACACTGCTGCTCGGCGTGTTTCGAACCTAGCCAGAACATTCGCCACTATCAAGCGCGTGGCCGCTTTCGCAGCATGCGCGCAGTCCCCCCACGGATCAATACAAGGAGTTGCTAAATGTCGAAAACCTCTAGCGGGCAAAGCACGGCGAAAGGCTCTTTTGTGATGGATGTGAAGAAGATCCGCGAGCAGGCGCGCCAGCACATGTCCGAAGGATCGGTCACACAAAGCTATGCCGCGGATCGTGAGACAGTGCTCAAGCTGCTGAACGATTCGCTCGCGACGGAAATCATCTGCGTGCTGCGTTACAAGCGCCATTACTTCATGGCCAAAGGGATCAATTCGGAAGGCGTCGCCACGGAGTTTCTCGAGCACGCCAATGAAGAGCAAGGTCACGCCGACACGCTCGCCGCACGCATCGTGCAACTGGGCGGCGAACCGGACTTCGCGCCCGACGGCCTCGCTTCGCGCGCGCATTCGGAATACAAGGAAGGCAAGGATCTGACCGACATGATCCGCGAGAACCTGATCGCCGAGCGCATCGCCATCGATTCGTATCGCGAGATCATTAACTATATCGGCGACAAGGACGTCACGACGCGCCGTATCTTCGAGGAAATCCTTGCTGTCGAAGAAGAGCATGCCGACGATATGGCGGATCTGCTCGAAGGCCGCAAGTAGGTGAGCCGGCGGATGAAACGGCAAACGCCGCGGTGCGGTTGCGTGGCACGGAAGCGGTCCCGGCTTGCATGCGCCGGGACACCACTACAATAGGTGCTCTGGATGGATCGCCACGGCATGGATGGGAACCGATGATTCGAGTCTTGATAGCGGACGATCACGCCATCGTACGAGGCGGGTTCAGACAGTTCGTCGCCGATGAGCCGGACATGTGCGTCGCGGCGGAAGCCTCGACCGGCGACGAAGCGATCAGTCACGTGCGTGAGCAGGCGTTCGACGTTGTGCTGCTCGATATCGCGATGCCCGACAAGAACGGCATCGATACGCTGCGCGTCATCAAGCAGGTGCGCCCCGAGCAGGGCGTGCTGATTCTGTCCGGCTATCCCGAGAGCCAGTATGCGATCAATCTGCTGCGCGCGGGTGCCAACGGCTATCTGAACAAGGACTGCGAGCCCGACGAGATCGTGCGGGCGATCCGCGCGGTGGCGCGTGGACACCGTTATCTGTCGGAGACGATAGCCGATACGCTTGCGAACAATCTCGACAAACCGGCCGCGGGCCAGCCGCACGAGCAGTTATCGGAGCGCGAATTCCAGATCTTCCGCAAGCTTGCCGCCGGACAGATTCCCACCGATATCGCCGAGGAACTGCATCTCTCCGTGAAGACAGTGAGCACCTATCGCGCGCGCGTGCTGGAGAAAATGAATCTCACGAACAACGCGGACCTGACGTACTACGCGATCAAGAGCGGCCTGATCGAGTAGGCATGCAATGGCAAACCATCCCATGAGCCGCGAACCTGAAACGCTTTCCGACGAAACCCGCAGCGCGCCGTTACGCGTGCTGCTGATCGAGGATTCGCCGCTGATCCGGCGCAGTCTGGTGGAAGCGATCGATGCTTCCGGCACGCTCCAGGTGGCCGCCTGGGCCGATACTGCCGACGACGCCATCGCGCTGCTCGACGGCGAGCGGTTCGACGCCGTGATCGTCGATCTGCAGCTCAAGCACGGTTCAGGCGTGCCGGTACTGGCTTATCTTCAGCGCGACGGACTGATCGACACGACTTTTGCGGCGGTACTCACGAATCACGCCTTGCCGGCGTACCGCGCGCGCTGCGAGCAGTATGGCGTCCGCCACTTCTACGACAAATCGTTCGAATTCGATCGCGTGATCGACGCGTTGCACGACTACGCGCGCTCGCGCGGCAGCCGGCCCGTCTGATTGTCGACGGACCACGCGACCGGTCCCAGATGGTTCAGATGAATGCGCGACGCGTTCAGGTCGCGCGGACCGCTGCCGGACCACCGCGCAGATGATTCCATGCCGCGAGCGCGGCGCACAGAAAACCGGCAACCGACACACCGATCCAGCCAGCCGCCTGCCACGCGAGCGCGCCGATTGCCGATCCTGCCGCACCGCCGATGAAATAGCACACCATGTAGACCGTATTCACGCGGCTGCGCGCTTCGGGCTTGAGTGCGTAGATGCGCGACTGGTTGGAAATCTGCGCGGCCTGCACGCCGATATCGAGCACGATCACACCGACGACCAGCCCGGCAATGCTCGCGCCCGATACGCCGAAAATCACAAACGACACGGCGACGAGCCCGATCGCGAGTGTGATGATCGAGCGCGGCCCGCGCCGGTCGGAGAACTTGCCGGCAAGCGGCGCGGCCAGCGCGCCCGCGGCGCCCACGATGCCGAAGAGGCCAGCCGCCTGCGGCCCCAGATGAAACGGCGGCCCGGCAAGCAGCAGCGACAGCACCGACCAGAAGATACTGAACGCGGCGAACAGCGCGGCGCCCGTGAGCGATGCCTCGCGCAGCCCGCGGTGCTCCACGCTCAGATGCCACATCGAGGCGAGCAGTTTGCCGTAGCTGAGCGTCGACGTCGGCTTGCTGTGCGGCAGGCGCATCACGATGACAACCGAGAGGCCAAGCAACGCGACGACCGAGGCAAAGAACACCGCACGCCAGCCGAAATACTCCGCGACAAAACCCGCGGCGGTCCGGGCGAGCAGGATGCCGAGCAGGAGGCCGCTCATCACCATGCCGACGGCGTGTCCGCGAGCCGAGGGCGGTGCCAGTTCGGCCGCGAACGGCACGGCCTGCTGCGCGATCGTCGCCAGTACGCCGATCGCGAGGCTCGCGACAATCAGGACCGTAAGGCTGGGGGCGATGCCCGCGACGAGCAGCGAGACGCACATGCCGGCCGTCTGCAGCAGGATCAGGAAGCGCCGGTCGAAGCGGTCCCCAAGCGGCGCGAGCAGCAGCATGCCGAGCGCGTAGCCAAGCTGCGTGACCGCCGGTACAGCGCCGATCCACGACGCGCTGTGCGGAAACGACTGACGGAAATCGTCGAGCAGCGGCTGGTTGTAATAGATGTTGGCGGCGCCGACCCCGGCGATCGTCGCGAGCAGCAACAACAGGCCGCGCAGCGAAGCAGGGGAAGGATCGGTAGCACTCGAACCGGATGTGGACATGGAAATACGCAAAGGCGAACGGGATGGGCTCAACCGGCCAGTCAATCAGCTGCCCAGCCGGAGAGGCGGTGCCGCGCATCGGCGGCACCTTGAGCGTGCCGATCATACCGGAGCGCGCGCGACCCTGCTGGGCATGGCTTTGTGCCCTTGCGCCTTCGCGTCGTTTTGCCTTTGTACGCTCTTGCCGCGGACGCGCTCAGTCGATCAACGCGCCAGCCGGCTCATGGAACGGATACGGGCCGTCGGCGGCGTCGACATACGCGTGATGCGTGACGATGCCGGTGGCAGGCTCGTAGCGGTGCAACGCGAACGCGGGCGGTTCCAGCACGAAGGCGGACGGCGCATCGTCGCGCAGATCGAGCGCGACCTGATGGGCGGGCGCGGGCACAGCTGACGCAATCGTGCCGCCGAAGCGCACGAACATCGGCCGGTGCACGTGGCCGCAGATCACGCGCTCGACGTTCGGATGCTGCGCGATGAGCGCTGCGAGACGCACGGCGGCGGGCGGATCGAGCCGCGCGCGGTCCATATGACCGATGCCGCATTCGAACGGCGGATGATGCAGCGCGACGATCACGGGCCGATTGCGCGCGACGTCGAGTTGCGTGACGAGCCACGCGAGACGCGCGTCGCACAGCTGGCCCGCGCTCTGGCCAGGCTGCAGCGAATCGAGCGCGATGAAGCGGATCGGGCCGATGTCGGCGGCGTAGTGCACGAACTCGCCGCCTTCGAACAGTTCCGCGCGCTCGGGAAACACCTCGCGAATTTCAGCGCGCCCGTCATGATTGCCGAGCAGCAGGTAATACGGAATCTCGAGCGCGGCGAGCAGCGACTTCAGATGACGATATTGTTCGACCGTGCCCTGGTCGACGAGATCGCCCGTCATCAGCACCACGTCGGGTCGCGGTACCAGCGCGTTGAGCCGTACGATGCAACGCTGAAGTGCGGCGGCGGTATCGACGCGCCGGTAGGCGAGCGCGCCGGGGGTCTTGATGTGCAGGTCGCTGATCTGGGCGATAAGCATGAAGAAAGGTCCTTACGTACGTAGTCAGACGTTTGAACAGTATTGCATTATCACGCGAGCGCGATCAGCGCGTCCTCGGCGATCGACAGCCCGACTGGTGTTCCGCACGCCAGTTCGACGCGCCCGGCGACATCGACGACGAGCACATCGGGTGCCGCGCCACGGATCGTGAGGCGTGTACGTTCGCCGAGGAACGACGCACCGTCGATCGTCCCACGCAGTTGCGCGTGCGCCGGGTCGACCAGTTGCGCGTCCTCGGGCCGGAAAAACAGTTCGCGCGTACCCGTGCCGGACGCGTGCGCCGGACGTGCCGCCGGCACTGCGCCGCCGGTCGTGATCAACGCGCCATCGCGCCATTCTCCCGCAAGCCGGTTGATCGTGCCGATGAACCCGGCGACGGTGCGGTTCGCCGGCTGGTAGTAAATGCCGCGCGGCGTGCCGATCTGCTCGATGCGTCCCGCGCTCATCACGACGATGCGATCGCCGAGTTCCATCGCTTCGGCCTGGTCGTGCGTGACGTAGACGGTCGTGACGCCCAGATCGCGCAGCAGCGTATTCATTTCAGCGCGCAATGCGTCGCGCAGACGCGCGTCGAGCGCGGTCAGCGGTTCGTCGAGTAACAGCACGCGCGGTTGCAGCGCGAGCGCACGCGCCAGTGCGACGCGCTGGCGCTGGCCGCCCGAGAGCTGGTCGACCGGCTTGTCGGCGTGGTCGGTGAGACGCATCATCGCGAGCAGTTCGTCGACGCGCCCACGCAACGTCGCGGCCGCGACGCGCCGGATTTTCAGGCCATAGCCGATATTGCCGCGCACGTTCAGATTCGGGAACAGCGCGTAACTCTGGAACACCATGCCGACCTGGCGTCGCTCGATGGGCAGCGCCGTGACATCTTCGTCGCCGAACAGCACGCGGCCGCCGGCGTCGGGCGTTTCGAGGCCGGCAATCATGCGCAGCGTCGTGGTCTTGCCGCAGCCTGACGGCCCGAGCAGCACCAGTGTTTCGCCTGCCTCGATCGACAGGTCGAGCGGTTCGAGCACGCGGGTATCGCGAAACGTCTTCGAGCAGCGGTTCAGCGTGATGGGAACGGAGGCGAGTTTCATGGCGTAACGTCCGGATGGTTCGGGGTATCGGGCGAAGAGAGCGGGGCACGCGCGCGATGTTTCGAAGCGCCGCGCCGCTGCCCGGTGGCATCGACGCCGAGCCATTGCATGACGATCAGCAGCGGCATCGTCATCAGGAAGAAGAGGATCGTGTACGCGCTGCCGATTTCGATACGTAACGATGCATACGTGTCGGCGAGCCCGACCGGGAGCGTCCTGGTATCGGGTGTATGCAGCATCCACGTGAGGTTGAATTCGCCGATCGACAGCGTGAGCACGGCAAGCGCGCCCGCGACGATGCCGGGTTTCGCGTTCGGCAGGACGATCGTGACGAAGCGCTGAAAAAACCTCGCGCCGAGACTTGCCGCGCCTTCTTCAAGCGTACGCAGATCGGACCCCGCGCAGACGGCGGAGACGGCGCGCACCATGAACGGCAACGTGAACACCACATGACCGGCGACGATAAACGCAACGCTCATGCGAAACATCGTCCATCCGCCGTATACGACGAGAAGCGCGAGCGCGGAAGCGAGCCCCGGCAGCGCGACGGGCAGTACCAGCAGTTCCTCGATGACACGTGACAGACGCGTCTTGCTGCGCGCGAGGGCGTAACCCGCCGGAACGCCGGTCAGCAGCGTGATGACGAGCGTGGCCGCCGCGACTTCGAGCGAAAGAAACACCGACGCGTGATACTGCGTCCACACTTCGACGAGCCAGCGCAACGTCAGTCCGCTCGCGACGCCCTGAAAATAGTTGACCGTCAATCCCGCGACGATCGACATCACGACGGGAAGAATCAGGAACGCGCACAGCAGGAGCGTAACGCACCATTGCCCGAGCGCGAGCCACGTACGCAGAGAGGGAAACCTGGACGCGCGTCCCGCAGGCGCCGTCGATGCACTGCTGTGTGCGAGCGAACTCATGATGCGCTGATCCTCCTGCATTACGCGGTAGCGGCAACTGCCGATCCGGTTGCGCTTCGCGCGAGCGCCAGTACCAGCCACGTCACGACGCCGAGCAGGATCGACAGGCCCGCGGCCGTCACCATGTTCGCGTTCAGCGTGAACTCGGTGTAGATGGTCATCGGTAGCACGTCGATGTCGGTGGCGAGCGTGAACGCGGTGCCGAACGCGCCCATCGCGGTCGCGAAGCACACCGCACCTGCGGCGATCAAGCCTGGTGAGAGCGCCGGCAGAACGACGTCGCGCATGATCTGCCACGGCGATGCACCGAGCGAGCGCGCGGCTTCTTCGAGCGACGCATCGAGTTTCGTGGCCGATGCCATTACCGTGACGATCACGCGGGGGATCGAGAAATACAGGTAGCCGAGAAAGAGCCCGCTCATCGAATACGCGAAGACCCAGCGGTCGCCGGTGAGTTTCAGCGAGAGCGCACCGATCAGACCTTGTCGCCCGGCGAGCATGATCACCATGAAGCCGACGACCACGCCGGGAAACGCGAGCGGAAACGTCAGCAATGCGAGCAGCGCGCGCTTGCCCGTGAATTCGCGACGGGCGAGCAGCAGACCCGCGATCACCGACAGCACGAGCGTCGTCAGCGTGACCGCGGCGGACAGGACGACGGTTGCGCCGAGGCTGCGCATATAGCGGCCATTGCCGAGCAGCATGCGATACGTTTCGAACGCGTGACCGTCGGCGCTGACCTGCAGCAGCACGACGACGGGGAACAGTCAGAACGCGATAAAGACGGCGAGCGCCGGTGCGAGCAGCGCGATGCGCCAGCGTAACGGGAACGTGATGTCGTGCATGACGGGTGTGAGAGGCGTAATAAACGTGGGCGTGCCGGCATTGTCGCGACCTGCGCGCGTTAAAACCGCGCACAGGTCGCGCTTTCGTTCAATGCATGATCTGCAGATAGCGTTCGCCGAAGGCGGTCTGCTTTGCGGCCATCTTGCCGAAGTCGACCGGCTGGGCGCGTGCGTAGTCGCTGGCGGGCAGGAACTTCGAAGCGGCCTCGCTGCTCATCGCGCCTGCGCGTACAGGGCGCAGATACGCGTTCGCCCACAGTGTCTGGCCTTCATCGGACAGCACGAAATCGAGCACCTTCCTGCCGTTCGCATCGTGCGGCGCGCCCTTCACGAGACTCATCACGTACGGCACGGAAATCGTGCCTTCCTTTGGAATCACGAACTCGACGTTCGCGTGATCCTTGTACTTCGCGCGATAGGCGTCGAAGTCATAGTCGAGCAGGATCGGAATTTCGCCGGACAGCACGCGCGCATAGGCCGTCTGTTTCGGCACGATCGGCGCGTTGGCCTTCATCTTGCGGAACCAGTCGAGGCCCGGCTCGAAATTATCGAGCGTGCCGCCCAATGCCTGATTCACCGCGACCGCCCCTGCGTAACCGACGAACGCACTCGACGGATCGAGGTAACCCACCATGCCCTTATATTCGGGTTTCAGCAGATCCGCCCATGAACGCGGCACGGGTCTGCCTTCGAGTGCATCCTTGTTGACGAAGAAACCGAGCGTGCCGGAATGGATCGCGAACCAGTAACCCTGCGGGTCCTTCAGGTTCGCGGGAATGTCGTTCCAGTGCGCCGGTTTGTACGGCTGGATCACGCCTTTTTCCTTCGCCTGGAACGCCGAGGACACGCCGAGATATACGACATCGGCGACTGGGCTTTTCTGCTCGGCCATCAACTGCGCAATCGCCTGGCCCGAATTCTTGTTGTCGTACGGCACGCGAATACCGGTCTTCTGCTTGATCGCCGCGATCTGGCTGGCCCAGTCGGCCCATTCGGGCGGGCAGTTGTAGCAGATCGCGGTTTCTTCGGCGTGGGTGAGCGGTGCCGCCAGCAGCGCGGCCGACGCGACGAGCGTCATGCCTGCCGCGCGCACGAGCCGGCGCAGCAGCGAATCGATAACGAAGGGGCGACGGTTCACAGCAGGTCTCCTTTCAGGGGAAGTGTCAATGCATACGGATGAAGCGTGAGCGTGGGAGAGGACGCGCGCGTGGATTTCACCGGCCTGCCTGCGGCAATTCGCGCGCGCGGGCGACACCGCCGTCGCTTGCGATGGCGGCGATCGTCGCGCCTGCGCGCAGCGTGTGCGGCAGTGTCAGCGAGAGCGACGCATCGCTTTCATACGTGCCTTCGATGCGACCGGTGAGCCGGCGCCACGCGGCGCAGCCGATCTCGCGATTTGGCGCACCGATGCTCGCCAGCGGCGGCGACAGCAGGTCGCCGACCGCGAGCCCGTCAAAACCGAGAATCGACATATCGCGCGGCATGTCGAACTGCGCGCGGCGCAGGCCGCGCATCACGACCATCGCAAGCAGATCATTACTGCAAAACAGGGCGGTGGGACGCGCCGGGCCACGGGTCAGATGCGCGAGCACCGAAGGTGCGAGTTCGTCGGCATTGAAGTCGATCTCGAGCGCCGGTGCGGGCTGAAGACCGGCCTGCTGCATCGCCTGCGCGTAGCCTGCATGGCGCATCCGTGCGCGGTCCGACGCGGCAAGCGTGCCGGCGAGCATCAGGATGCGGCGATGGCCGTGGGCGATCAGCATGCGCACGCCATCGTATGCGGCAAGCCGGTTGTCGACCGAGACCGAGGGACGGCGCACCGTATCGTTATGCATCAACACGTAGAGCAAACTGTCGCGGTCGAGTTCGTCGAGCACGGGGTGCGTGTCGGCATCGGCGACAGTCAGGATCATTCCTTCGACACGTTGTGTGCGCAACGTCTCGATTGCGTGGCGTTCACGGTCGGCATCGTATTGCGTCGTCATCAGCATGAGGCGATAGCCTTGTGCCGAAGCGAGTTCGTCGATGCCCTGCAGACATTCCGCGAAGACAGGATTCGCGAGCGTCGGCAGCACGACGCCGACCAGGCGCGAGCGCTCGCCACGCAACTGGCGGCCAAGCGGACTGGGACGGAAGTGAAGGGCGTCGATCGATTGACGTACCTTGTCGAGCGTGACCGGATTGACGGTATGCGGTGCGTTGATCGCCCGTGAGACCGTTGCAATCGAGAAGCCCGCATGCGCCGCGACATCCTTGATCGTAGGAATCATCCACTCGCCCCGTGTTGTAAACGTTTTCGTCGAGCGGATTATCTGGAAGGTTTGTGACTGGGCGATGACGGCAGCGGGCCGCGGGTGCCACGCCGCCTGCGGAGTGGCATGTGAACAATCGGGTAGAATGCCGCGCTGCAACCGCACCCGGCTTTTCCAATGAAAACCCATACGCTACGCGAGGAGTGGTTCTCGAACATCCGCGCGGATATTCTCGCCGGCATTGTCGTCGCCCTTGCGCTCATTCCAGAAGCACTTGCATTTTCCATCATCGCAGGCGTCGACCCGAAGGTTGGCCTGTACGCCGCGTTCAGCATCGCGGTCGTATCGGCAATCGCTGGCGGCCGTCCTGGCATGATTTCCGCGGCTACCGGCGCGGTGGCGCTGTTGCTCACGTCGCTCGTAAAGACACATGGTGTCGAATATGTCTTTGCCGCCGGCATTCTTGCCGGTGTGCTGCAGATCGGCGCAGGCCTGCTGAAACTCGGTGCGCTAATGCGCTTCGTGTCGCGCTCGGTGATCACGGGTTTCGTCAACGCGCTCGCGATCCTGATTTTCCTCGCGCAGATGCCTCAACTGCACAATGTGCCGTGGTACGTCTACCTGATGGTGGCTGGCGGCCTCGGCATCATTTATCTCTTTCCGCGCGTCACGCGGGCAGTGCCGTCGCCACTCGTGTGCATCATCGTGTTGACGGCGATTTCAATGGCGCTGCATTTAAGTTTGCACACCGTCGGCGATATGGGTTCGTTTCCAGATGAATTGCCGGTATTTTCGCTGCCACACGTCCCGTTCTCTTTCGACACACTGCGAATCATCTTTCCGTATTCGCTTGGCATCGCTGTAGTGGGTCTTCTTGAGTCGCTCATGACGGCGGCCATTGTGGATGACTTCACGGATACATCTAGCGACAAGAACCGGGAATGTCGCGGTCAGGGCTTCGCAAACATCGCAGCGGGTTTCCTGGGCGGCATGCCCGGGTGCGCGATGATCGGCCAGACGGTTATCAACGTAAGATCCGGCGGGCGAGGGCGTCTGTCCACATTCGTTGCCGGTGCGTTCCTGCTCGTACTCGTCGTGTTCCTGGGGCCGTGGGTCAAACAGATACCCATGGCCGCGCTCGTCGCGGTCATGATCATGGTTTCGATCAGCACATTCAACTGGCGCTCCATCCGGAACCTGCGGACGCACCCGAAAAGCTCATCGATCGTGATGCTGGCGACAGTCGCTGTCGTCGTGGCGACCGGGAATCTCGCCATCGGCGTCTTTATCGGCGTATTGCTAAGCGCGCTGTTCTTCACGTCGAAGGTGCGCCAGGTGCTGGTCGTCGAATCGTCGCTGGACGAAGCGAAAAGCGAGCGCCGCTACCTCATTCGCGGGCAGGTTTTTTTCGCTTCATCGGAAGCGCTTGTGTCGGAGTTCAACTTCAGGGAGACGGTCCAGTCGGTGCGTCTCGATCTGTCGCACGCACATTTCTGGGACCTCACGGCAATCGACGCGCTTGACCGGATCGTGCACAAGTTCCGTCGCAACGGCATCGCGGTCGAAACGACAGGGGTGAATCGGGCGAGCGCCACGATGATCGAGAAGTACGCGACGCACGATAAAGATACGCCGGCGGCACAC
Source organism: Paraburkholderia gardini (assembly GCF_907164575.1). Lineage (GTDB taxonomy): Bacteria > Pseudomonadota > Gammaproteobacteria > Burkholderiales > Burkholderiaceae > Paraburkholderia > Paraburkholderia gardini. The sequence goes on along the minus strand of NZ_CAJQYY010000005.1, from coordinate 75,236 downwards.
TTCGAGCCTTCCCATTAAGCCATCGCGCACGAGGCCGCTTTACCACCCGGTGGGTTGTGCCGACCGCCTGGCAGACTAGTTCAGGAGATTTGCCGAACTGCTCACGACTGCCCGGAAATCGCCGCTGCTTTCCGTGGATGAGAGATCCGCGAGAAAACTCGAACTCCACCAGTGGACGTCGAACTGCCTGATCCGTTGCATCAATGCCGTGTGGCGGGCAGTCCGCTCTTCAATCGACATCGTGAGCGCACGCTGGATCGCAAGCGCGGTTCCTTGCGTATCGTACGGATTCACAAGGAGCGCTTCTTTTAGCTGCTCAGCCGCGCCCGCGAATCGGGATAGAACCAGCACGCCTGGATCCGACGGATCCTGTGCGGCAATAAATTCCTTGGCGACCAGATTCATGCCGTCACGCAGCGGCGTTACAAGCGCGACACGACTCGCGCGATAAAGACCGGGCAGCTTCTTGCGCGCGACATTGCGATGGATGTACCGAACCGGCATCCAGTCCAGTTCGCCATAGTCACCGTTGATCGCGCCGCACAGGCTGTCCATTTCAACGCGAAGATCGTCATACGCGCCCACGTCCTCCCGGCTTGGCGAGGCGATCTGGATGAGCGTCGCACTGTTGCGGTTCTCGGGATATTTCGCGAGAAGTTCACGAAAGGCATGGACCCGCTGCGGCAGACCTTTCGAGTAGTCCAGCCTGTCCACACCCAGAAGCAGGCGGCGGCGCGAGTACTCCTCGCGGATCTGCCCGAACATTTCGACGCCATCCCGGCTCCTTGCCAGGCTGGCGAATTCATCGACATCGATCCCGATTGGGTATGCCCCGACGCGCAGCGTGCGATTGAACGCACGCAGGCGGTTGCCAGGCAGCGTGTCGGCCTTTGCTTCGGACTCGACGTATCCGGCGAAATGGGTCACGTCCGCCTCGCTCTGAAAGCCGACCAGATCGTAGTCGAACAGTGAACGCATGAGCCATTCGTGCTCGGGAATCGCAGCCATGATGAGCGGCGGCGGCATGGGAATGTGCAGGAAGAATCCGATCCGGTTGCCACAACCCAGGGCGCGCAGTTCTGTAGCGAGGGGAATGAGGTGGTAGTCGTGGACCCAGATGATGTCGTCGGGTCTAAGCAGGGACATCAGCTTGCGGGCAAACAGCTGGTTGACACGCCGGTATCCGGCGGCGAATCGAACGTTGAAATTCGCGAGGTCGAGCCGGTAGTGAAATACCGGCCATAGAACCTTGTTCGAGTACCCGAGGTAGTAGGTATCGTGATCTTCCTGGGTCAGGTCGAGTGTCGCCAGTTGCACGTTGCCGACCGTTTGCAGCTTGATGTCGCTCTCGCCGGATGTCCCGGATTCGCTATCGCGAAGTTTTCCGCTCCAGCCAAACCACAGGCCACCCGTCTGTTGCAGACTCTCCTTCACTGCAACTGCAAGGCCGCCGGCTGCAGCCTTTCGGGGATCGGCGGTACGATTTGAAACAACGACAAGACGGCTCACTCGATCCTCGCGATGGGTTAAGACAGGCCAGGGCGAGGGCACAACGCAGGTCGGCGAATCTACCCGTTAGCGGCATTACTTGCCTGTCGCTACACGTCGTCCAATCCTCCGGCACGAACAAAACACCTTTACCGAACACCTGTTTTTCACTAGAGCGTGTAAGCGATCGTAACACGGGCATACCGCTGCTACCAAACGGTCGCGATGGTCATGCGTGGCGGTACACGCAGGAAACTGGCGTTGCGAGAGGGTGATGAAGCGTTCGTTAAGTGTGCTACGGGATCGCGATAGACCGACGTTTCGTATCGTGTTTCTGGACTGGAATTTATTCGAGCGTTGCGAGGAACCGGAGATCTTGTGCGCCTGGCGTCAGGATCCCCTTATGACAATGGCAGTTCGAATAGAGATGGACGGCAGCCGGTTTGCCGGTCATCCCCCACATGTCCCCATTGTCAACGGAACCCTCCGAGTTTCCCGGGAAACAAAAAACCCTCGAAGCATTGCTGCATCAAGGGTTTAAGGAGTTTCCAGGAATCGACCGGCATACTAGCTGGTGCCGGGGACCGGACTTGAACCGGCAAGCTGTTAAGCGGCGGATTTTAAGTCCGCTATGTTTACCAATTTCATCACCCCGGCAGGGTCATAAAACGGACGAGATTCTATCACGCACGCTACCTTGTCAGTCAGGTCCGTGCCCACCTTTGCCCCATGAGGATCGAGCGAAATTCGGGAGTTCCGGCCTCAAGCGCCTTTGTATTGCGGCTCGCGCCTTGCAGCAAAAGCGGCGATCCCTTCGGTCGCATCGTCGGTAAGCAGCAAATTGCGTTGGAGTTCCGCCTCTTTGGCCAAACCTTGTTTCATTGGGAGCTCGAAACTGGCAAGAAGCGCCTGCCGAGCCGCCAACACTGCCAGGGGGCCATTTTTTGCTGTCAGCAGCACCTCCGTAGCTCGATGCCTGAACATCGTTGTCCTGTTGTGACTGGGCAGTGCGCATCCCGGCCTGACTTGCCGGACTGCTTTCCTGTGCGAAAGACAAGGCGGGTGCGGCCAGGGGCCGCGATGACAAGAGTGCGCGCAAAAGACTTCATGATGACCTCCGGAAACCCCCTGCTCAACGAGGAATGTCCTGTTGGGCATACGTTGATTCCCACCCGCCGCCGAGTACCTTGCATAGCGTGATGAGATTGGCGTCGGCGGCGGCCTTGCTCAAGGTTGCTCTGCGCGTCGAACAACTGTTTTTGCACGTTAAGCACATCGAGAGAATCGACTGCGCCTGCCTTGTACGGTTGTCGTGCAATCGCCAGCGCGCGCTGGTTCAGGCTAACGACCGCTATCAGGCGATCACGACGCTGCGATGCAGGCGATCTTGCGGCGCGCGTCGCGATGGGTTATCTGATTGTCGGAGATGGGGCGCGTTTCTTAAAGCTCAGGCAGGCCGTGCGTGAATTTCCATGAACAGGCGTTCACGCTAACCACGGCCCGCATACGGTTCTCTAAACCGAGTCAGCCGTTGCGACTGCAAGACGAAGTTCACGGTAGGCGATCACCAGCACGTCGAGACTGAATGTGCGGTTCAGGCCGCTGGGATTTGGCAGTACCCATGCGCGGGCGCCGCCGAACGCTGCCGGTTGCGGGCCCCAGCAGATATCGCGTTTGCCGGACATTGCCGAGAGCGCCATCTTTCCGAGGAAGGCGACGTATCGCGGCGCATGGCGTTCAATCTTCCGCTCGAATTCAGCCGCAGCCGCGTCGAACTCCCATTGTGACAACTCGTCCGCTCGTGCCGTCGGACGCGAGACTACGGTTGTCAGGCCACAACCATATTGCAGAAACGTGCGGTCGTCTTCAGGGCGAATCTGTTGAGGAGTAAAACCCGCTAGATGAACGGCCCGCCAGAACCGGTTGCCTCTGCCGGCAAAGTGACGGCCGGTCGATGCCGCACGGACGCCTGGATTTATTCCGCAAAATACAACTGATAGACCCGGTTCCAGAATATCCGGAAGACCTTGAAGTGAATCGGAGTGAGTCACGGATGGTGTCGGCCTTTTCATGAAGTACATTTGATTCACCGGATGGGAACAACCGGCTATGTCAGCGACGATACATGCCACCGGCTTTCCACGCAAAGGCTCACCTTCATCGATCCGGGCAAGCGGTCGCGCATCGTGGAGATGACGCGCGATGACGGTCTTGCGATCGCGAGAAAGCAGGTGGCGGTGCAGTCGCTGATTGCGGCGTTCCGCATGGTCGGCACGCGCAAGGCAAAGCTGGACCCGCTGCTGTGGACTTCGCCACATGCTCCAGTCGAACTCACGCCTCTGTTCCACGGCTTGTCGGCGGCAGACATGTCCACGCGCTTCAGCACGGCCGACACGTTGCTTTTCGACGAAGACGCAACGCTGCGCGATATCGTCACGGCGCTCGAAGAGACGTATTGCGGCACGCTGGGCGCCGAGTTCGACGGCAAGGATGGGGCCACCCTTCGGCAGGCGACGTCAAGCATCACAAGGGCTTTAGCAGTGTCACGCAGACGGGCGACGGGCCGGTCGATGTCGTGCTCGCATTCAATCCGTCACATCTGGAATTCGTCAACCCGGTCGTGCAGGGCATGGCACGCGCCAAGGGGGAGGCCCAGGGTGTTTGCGTGTCGCGTTGAAGCAAGAAGCGAACTCGAGGACAAACTTGAGGCCTTCGTGGAATTTGACGGACTGGCTTTCCTCGAAGTCGTGATCGATCAGAACGCCGATGTGTTTCCAATGATGGGGCCTGGGCAAAGCTACCCGAACATGACTACCGGGCGGTTTATCCCGTCCCGCTCCAGGCAGGAACCCGGAGGGAAGGGCACAGGGCGTCAGGCGGCCGCGGATATGTTCCAGCCATTATTCCCTGCTGCCAGGCAGAGCCGCTGGAACCGGTCGGGCCGGGTACGTCTCACATCGTTCAAGACTCCACGCAGATAAAACTGCTCGCGGAATTCACATTCCCCTTGCCGCCATAGCGCGGAAACATCGGATACCGGCATAGCGGCCGCGAACGTCCGTTGGTCGCCGCGGCGATATCAGTCGCGATCAGCGTCTCCGGGGCGGTGCCGCGCGTCACCCAGGTGTCGAGTGCACCGAGCAGATCCGTCGATGGAATGAACGCGCCGCTGCCGTGCTGGAAGCCAGGCACCATGTAAAGCCGCATGAACGAGTCGACCGTGCCGGAGCCGAAGCGGTCCACGAGTGCTTCGTAATACGCGATGGTCTGGTTCGGGCTGATGACTTCGTCTGCGAGCCCGTGCAGGGTGATCAGCTTGCCGCCGCGTGCGATATAGCGGCTCAGGTCGGGGTTCATCGCGCCGATCGTCCGCGAGAGCGCCACGATCTGCTGACGGTATCGGCCCGGATGCAGCACGTCGAACTTCAGCGAATCGAAGGCCGGGTCGCGCGCGATGAAGTACCGGGCGTAGCCGTCGCCCTGCGAAAACAGATAACCGTTTGCGACGATCGTGGGCGACGTGCCACAGGCGTCGTTGCGCGCAAGACCGAGCATGCCGGTGAAGAGCGCGCCCTGAAACACGTTGTAGCCGCGATAGCGGGTCACGTTCCATGCGAGCGGCCAGGGCAACGATATCCCGCCGCGTAGCACGTCGAGTGTCGCGAGCTGGGCATTCGACAGGCAGGTGTCGTTCGCGACGCCGGCTTCGCCCGGCGGACACCGTAACGAGGCGATCATGTCCGCCTCGTGCCTGCGACATGCGCTGACGTCGCTCACGATACCGTCTGCCGCGCCATCGAGCTGGTCGCACACTTCAAGCGTGCGCTGGTAGACGCGCTCAAGCAGTGGCCGCGGCACGAAACCGCCCGGCGTCGCGTACTCGGTCTGGCCGACTTTCACGCCGAGCAGACGTACACCGGAAAAATTCAGCGCGGGCGAGTTGGCGATTACACCGTCGTAGTCGTCGGGAAAGCGCTGCATGACAGTGTAGCCTTCGCGTCCGCCCGTCGAGCCGCCGGCGAAGTACACGTGCTCGGGCCGTCGGCCGTAGGCGTGCCCGATCAGCGCGAGCGCGACGTCGTGTGTCTTCTTCAGATGCGCGTAGCCGAAGTTGACGACCGCTTCGTCGACGAGACCGAACACCGCGAGGGCGGAATTGCCGACGTGGCCGGAATCGTCGCCGAACGTCGCGTAGCCTTGCGCGAGCGGCGCGCGGTCCGGCCAGAACGGCATCACACCCGTGCCGCTCACCACGACGCCGTTATAGCCGCCGCCGCCCACCTGCAACGCGCGGCCGTTCCAGCGGCGTGGCAGGTTTACGTCGAAGCGGATATCGGGCGTGCCGACCTTCAGCGGCTTGATGCTGCCCGTGATCCGGCAGTATTCGCCGTCCTGGTTGTTGTGGGCAGTCGCGGCGATCATCTCCGCGGTGTCGATTCGCGCGCCGCCAGTGGGCAGACCGATGATCCCGGGCGGCAGCGTGAGTCCGGCGAGCTGGATGCATTGCATCGCGAACGTCGGTTCGGCCGCCGCCGCCGCGCCTGCGCTGCCAACACCCGCGGCCAGCAGCAACACGGACCAAACGCGCATACGAAAGGACACACGCAGCGGCACACGCACGGATACGCGCAAGGAGACGAAGGCGCGCGGGGCGCCGGATGAACCGGCTCGCGCGCTCATCCGCAGCCGGCGCTATTGACGGCCGTACGCGCCTGCAGGCCTTTCCACCCGCTCCAGCCGCGCGCGATGACAAGCATCGCCGTGATCGCGACGAGATCGCCGGCGAGCGCCGCCACCGTGTGCCCGAAGCCGGGCAGGCCGCGTGGCGTCGCGGTGTCGACGACGAGCGAGACCAGCGTGCCCGTGACGAAACACACGAGCCCGGTGCGTCCGACGGTCACGACGGCCGGCAGCCGCCGTGCCAGCCGCGCGATGCTGCCGGTATGCACGAAACGCGCGGCAAGCCACGCGATGACGAGGAAATTGATCACACGATCCATCGAGAGATTCTGTTTGAGATGACCCGGTAACGCCTGTGTCAGCACGAACAGCTTGACCACGGCGAACGCGAGCACGGCGGCGACGGCAATCCGTGTCAGCCAGCGCGCGGTATTCGACGTATGAAAACGCTCGCCGACCGGCTGCAGGCGGGACAGGATGCCGAGTACGAACATCAGTTGCCATGCAAACGGATTGAAAGCCCAATTGCCGACGTCGTCAATGCTGAAAAGCGAGGCTAGCGGACGCGCGAGCGCCCAGACAGCGAGGCTCAGCGTCATCGCAAGCAGTGCCGAGCGGCGCGCGAGCGGCACCGCGAACGGCACGCACAGCGCGAAGATCACATACATCGGCAATACGCTCGACAGATACGGCTGACGCCTGAGCACCGCGATATCGAGCGCTGCGCGCAGCGGCTCGCTGGAAAACGGTGGCCAGCCGGACAGCTCGACCATCGGCCGGTTCAGATGAAAGAGCGCGAGCGCGGCGCCCGAGACGAGCGTCAGCAGGGCGGTGAGCAGATACGCGCGATAGATTTCCCAGCTACGTCTGAAAAAGCGCTTCTGGGCGGCGCCCGGACCGCGACGGTCGAGCACGGCCATATAAGCCGCCGCCGATGCATAGCCGCCGAGAAACACGAACACTTCCGCCGAATCGCACAGCGCGTACGCGTGCAGCATCAGATGCGACAGCACGCTGCCGGGAATATGGTCCAGCACGATGACGATCAGCACGATCCCGCGGAAAAAATCCACTTCGATCGAACGGCCTTGATGCGAATTCATGAGTGTTCCCGCGTACGATATGTCTCTCTGTCGGAGCGGCATGAAAGCAGATCGTTCCGCGTAAACGCGGATAGTGTCAATTGAATTCGCGTGAGATCGCTGCGCTGCCAGCCAACTGAAATCACGCTGTCGGCGCGTGGTAATCCCGGTCGCGCAACACAGCGGTTTTCGACAAAACTCCCCACAATCCGGATCCGGTCATGCAAGCATCGCGTCGCAGCTTTCTCATTCTCAGCGCCGGCATGGTGTCGTCGCTGGCGTTGTCCCGCGCGGCCCTCGCCGACGCACCGAAACTCAGCGAGGACGATCCCGCTGCACAAAAACTCGGCTACCGGCTCGATGCCTCGAAGGTCGACCGCGCGAAATTTCCGGGCTGGGCGGCCAGCCAGACCTGCAGCAACTGCTCGCTTTATCAGGGCAGCGCGAGCGATCCGTACGGCGGTTGCGCGCTCTTTGGCGCGAAACAGGTCGCGGCGCACGGCTGGTGCGCGTCCTGGACGAATGCGTAGGCGGTGCTCGCCGGTCGCGAGGGCGCGCCGCGGGTGCGATAATCGCGGTTTGCCGTCTGCCCTGTCGCAACCCGCCTTACGGAGATTATCTTGAGCCGCCTGGACAACCCCTTACACGATCAGGAAGCCGGCCGCGCCGACTCGACGCAGGACACCACCCGCATCGACGACACCCGCATCGGCGCCGTCCGCCCCCTTATTTCTCCGGCGCTGCTGCAGGACGAACTGCCGGTTCCGCCGGACGTCCAGGTGCTTGTCGAGCGGAGCCGCTCGGCGATCGCGGACATTCTGCACGGCCGTGACGACCGCCTCGTGGCCGTCGTCGGCCCGTGTTCGATCCACGATCATCAGCAGGCGATGGATTACGCGCATCGTCTGAAGGAGGCCGCCGGCGCGTTAAAAGACGATCTGCTCGTCGTCATGCGCGTCTACTTCGAAAAGCCGCGCACGACGGTCGGCTGGAAGGGCTACATCAACGACCCGCAACTCGACGGCAGCTTCCGCATCAACGAGGGGCTGCGCCGCGCGCGTGAACTGCTGCTCGACATCAGCAGCCTCGGCCTGCCCACCGCGACGGAATTTCTCGACCTGCTGAGCCCGCAATACATCGCCGACCTGATCGCGTGGGGCGCGATCGGCGCGCGCACGACGGAAAGCCAGAGCCATCGCCAGCTGGCGTCCGGCCTGAGCTGCCCGATCGGCTTCAAGAACGGCACCGACGGCGGCGTTCAGGTGGCCGCCGACGCGATCGTCGCGGCCCGCGCGAGCCACGCGTTCATGGGCATGACGAAGATGGGCATGGCGGCGATCTTCGAAACCCGCGGCAACGATGACGCGCACGTGATCCTGCGCGGCGGCAAGAAGGGCCCGAACTACGACCGCGCGGGCGTCGAGGCGAGCTGCTCGGCGCTGCGCGAACTGGGATTGCGCGAGCAGGTGATGATCGACTGTTCGCACGCCAATTCCGGCAAGTCGCATCTGCGGCAGATGGACGTCGCGGAAGATCTGGCCACACAGCTTTCGGCCGGCGATCGCCGCATCATTGGTGTAATGATTGAAAGCCATCTCGAGGAAGGGCGTCAGGATCTGAAACCCGGCGTGCCGCTGCGTTACGGCGTGTCGATCACGGACGCATGCCTTTCGTGGGCGCAGACCGCGCCCGTGCTCGACAGGCTCGCCGCCGCCGTACGGGCACGCCGCGCGGGCTGAATTCCGGGCTGGAAACCCCGGCTTTGGCCCGATCCGGGCCGCCGGGGCTTGCCGATTGTTCGTATCCGCCGACAAGTGACTTCGCGTTTCGTGCATTTATCCGTGGGCGTGTCCCCTCTAGAATTGCTTCCATCGACACATTGGATGCAGTGCCCAGACGCACACGGGCAACGGAGTGGACATGAGAGACCTGATCGAACGCCAGCTTTATCACCCGGCCGTGGTGTTGCCGATGGTGTCGCTCATGCAGCTCATGGTGTCGCACGATTTCAACCTGAGCCAGGTGGGGTTTGTCGTCGCTACGCGCGGCGCGAAGGCCGCACTCGAGCGCTCACGCGAACTGATCTGCCACGTCCACTGCGAAGGCTGACCGCCCGCTGAATCGCGCCTCGACGCTTCACCCGCGCTAAAGACCCCCGAAACCGCACAGCGGAAAAGTCACGTGTAAGATGGCACGACCCCTTACCGGCTTCCGGAGGTCTGCCATGCCCCAGCATTTCGACGCTATCGTGATCGGCACCGGGCAGGGCGGCTCGCCGCTGGCGGTGCGGCTTGGCGAAAGCGGCCGCAAAACCGCCGTCATCGAACGTGCGGCGTTCGGCGGCACCTGTGTGAACGTGGGCTGTACGCCGACCAAGGCGTACGTCGCCTGCGCGCGCGCCGCCCACGTGGCGCGCCATGCGGCCGCGTACGGCGTCCAGATCACGGGCGACATCACGGTCGATCTCGCGCGCGTGAAGGCGCGCAAGGACGAGATCATCGGGCAGTCCAGAGGCGGCGTCGAAAAGTGGCTGCGCGGCGCGACTAACGTAAGCGTCTTTAACGGCCACGCGCGCTTCACGGGTCCGCACACGCTGCACGTCGAAGGACGCGACGGCCAGCCCGATCAGGATCTCGAAGCCGATGAGATTTTCATCAACACCGGCACTCGCCCGGTCGTGCCGGCGCTGCCCGGCATCGACGACATCCGCTATTTCACGAACTCGACGCTGCTTGAGCTGACGACGTTGCCGGAACATCTGGTGATCGTCGGCGCGAGCTATATCGCGCTGGAATTCGCGCAGGTGTTCCGGCGCTTTGGCAGCCGCGTGACGGTGATCGTGCGCGGCGATCGTGTGCTGAGCCGCGAAGACGCGGATTTTGCGAAGGCCGTGCAGGATGTGTTCGTGCGCGAAGGCATCGAGTTCTGCTTTCACGCCGAACCCACGCGACTCGAGGCATCCGGTTACGAGGACGGCGAAGGCACCGCGGTGCGCATTCATTTTTCGGGCGATACGCCCGCGCTCGACGCTTCGCATCTGCTCTTCGCGACAGGACGTCGTCCGAATACCGACGATCTCGGTCTTGAGGCCGCGGGCATCGCGGTCGACAAACACGGCATGATTCCCGTCGATGGCGAACTGCGGACTTCGGTGCCTGGCGTGTGGGCCATCGGCGACGTCAACGGACGCGGTGCGTTCACGCACACGTCGTATCACGACTTTCAGGTCGTCGCGGCCAACGTGATCGATGCGCAGCGAACGGGCGAGCGACGCAGCGTCGACGGCCGCACGATGGTGTACGCGGTATTTGTCGATCCGCCGCTTGCGCGCGCGGGGATGTCGGAAGCCGACGTGCGCAGGTCGGGCCGCAAGGCGCTCATCGCGACGCTGCCGATGTCGCGCGTCGGACGTGCGCGCGAAAAAGGCGAGACCGCGGGTTTCATGAAGGCGCTCGTCGATGCCGGTACAAGGCAGATTCTGGGCGCGACGATTCTCGGCGTGGACGGCGACGAGGCGATTCATACGTTCATCGATACCATCGAAGCCGGCGCACCGTACACCACGCTGATGCACGCGATGCACATACACCCCACCATCAGCGAACTGGTTCCAACGCTGCTCGAAGGCCTCAAGCCGATGGTTTGAGTTGTGGCCCATGAAGAGGCGCAGGCGATGAAACCCGAGACCGGCAATCTGTTCGACGTGGCGGGACCCACGGGTCCTGACGAGCGGTTCGACACGCTGATCGATCGCACAGGGCTGCGTATCGAGCGAATCATTTCGACAGGGCAGGCGAGCCCGGAGGGCTTCTGGTACGACAGCCCTCACGAAGAATGGGTTCTGCTCATCGCGGGCGCCGCCGCGCTCGAATTCGAAACACCCTCTGAAGACATTGTGCGGCCACACATGATGCAGCCTGGCGATTACGTGCGGATTCCCGCGCATTGCCGGCATCGCGTGGCGTGGACGGACGCAGGCGAACCGACGTTCTGGCTCGCTGTGCATTACGAACGCGCCTGAACCGTCTGGCCGCCCGGCGATGTGCGGCCTGCTAGCATTGAGATCCAGCACGACCCATCTTCAAGGAGCACCGCGATGATCAGCGGAAAAACGACGCTTGTTGCACACATCGGCTATCCGACGGAGGCGTTCAAGGCGCCATTGATCTATAACCCATGGTTCGAGAAAAACGGCATCGATGCCATCGTGATGCCGATGGGCGTGAAGCCCGAGGACTACGTCGCGTTTCTTCCGTTGCTGTTTCGCATGTCCAATATCCGCGGCGCGCTCGTCACGATGCCGCACAAGGTCACGACGGTGAGCCTCGTCGACGAAGTGACGCCGACCGCCGCCATCGCGGGCGCCTGCAACGCGATCCTGAAGCGCGAGGACGGCACGCTGCTCGGCGACCAGTTCGATGGCGCGGGCTTCGTGCGCGGGGTCGAGCGCAAGGGGCGTGCGCTGAAGGGCGCGCGCGTGCTGGTGCTCGGCAGCGGCGGCGTGGGTTCGGCGATTGCAGCTTCGCTCGCCGGCGCGGGCGTCGCGGAAATGGCGCTGTTCGACACGGCCGGAGCATCGGTCGAGGCGCTTGCGGACCGTCTGCGCAAACACTATCCGCAACTTGTCGTGACCACGGGTTCCAGAGACCCAGCGGGCTTCGATCTGATCGTCAACGCGACACCGCTTGGCATGAAAGACGGCGATCCGATGCCGTTCGACATCGACCGCATCGCACCCACCACGTTCGTTGGCGAGGTCGTGATGAAGGCCGAATACACGCCGCTTCTGCGCGCGGCGAAGGACAAGGGATGCCCTGTGCAGGTCGGCACCGACATGCTGTTCGAAATGATCCCGGCTTATCTTGAGTTCTTTGGATTCGGTACTGCCACGCCCGAGGCGTTGCGCGCGATTTCGCGGATCAGGCAGCAGGATTGAAGCCGGGCGGCGGGCAAATCGTTGCCGCAAGGGCGTTTTCGCACTCAGGACAAACCCGGATTACGCGCGAAATATGGAAGCGCGAAAGCATTGAGAAGGGTTCGCGCGGCTAGACTGCCCGGGAAAAACGTCTGAAAGACGCCAACCCGCCCCGGGACAGATCGGAGACAACGCAATGAACCACGCCTTCGGCTACGCCGGGCGAATCGTCGGCGCAGCCATGGCGGCGTCCGCCGCGCGCCTGCGCCCCGCTGCGCGCGCGACAGACAGGGAGGAACGCCGCGCCGTGTTTCCGGGAAGCCTGCGCGGCCGGCTGTTGTGGTGGCTGCTGCTGCCCCTGGCGGCGTTCGTGTCGATATCGGGAGTGATCTCGTTTCGCAACGCAATGGCGACAGCCGATCTCGTGCAGGACAACGCGCTTGCTTCGTCGATGCGGATCATCGGCGAAGACATCGACTGGAATGACGGCTCGGTCGCGGTGCAGATTCCCCCCGCCGCGCTGGAACTCTTCGAATCGCCGGAGCAAGACAGTGTGTATTACCGCGTCGAGACAAGCGCGCACCAGCTGCTTGCGGGCGGCACCGAACTGCCGTTGCCACGTGGCATGGATCCCGTCCCTGTGCTGTATTCAACGCGTCTCGACGACGGCCGCCCCGTGCGCGCCGCGGCCTACGTGCGTCAGCTGTACGACTCGGGACGCACGGAGGAAGTCGTCGTTGCCGTCGCGAAGACGGAGGCCTCGCGCGATGCGATGGTCTGGCAGTTGCTGCGTCCGCAGCTTTTCGGCGAGGTGTTGACGTTGCTGCTGGCGATGGTCTTTGTCTATCTTGGACTCACGTTCGAACTACGGCCGTTGATGAAGGTGAAGGACGACGTTGCCGACAGAAATCCGTCGCAGCTGCAACCGCTGCGCGTCGCGCGGCTTCACGTCGAACTGCGCCCGATCGTCGATGCGATCAACCAGTGTATTGCGCGCATGGGCCAGCAGACCGTGATGCAGCGGCAGTTCATCTCCGACGCCGCGCATCAGTTGCGCACGCCGCTCACGCTGCTCGACGCACAGATCCAGTTCGCGCGGCAATGTGAAAGCCGTGACGCGCGGCTAACCGAAGCGCTTGCCGGCATGCACAAGAGCAGCCGCAGGATGACGACGCTGACCGACAAGCTGCTGTTGCTCGCACAGGCGGAATCGGCGGCGCCGTCCCACACGGAAGAGTGCGTCGATCTGGTCGCGCTGATCGCCAGCGTGCTCGAAGCACTGATCGCATTCGCGCAGGCGCGCGAGATCGACCTGGGGGCGGAGCTCGAGGACAGCCTGTACGTCACCGGTGACGAAGCGTTGACCACGGCGCTCGTCACCAATCTGGTGGACAACGCGCTGCGCTATACGCAGACGGGCGGCCGCGTGACCGTGCAGGCGCACCGTTCACCGGACTGCGTGATCCTGCGCGTGATCGACAATGGCCCGGGGATCAGGGCTGACGCGAAGGCACGCGTTTTCGAACGCTTCTATCGCGCGTCGAGCCACGCGGACGGCACCGGCCTCGGTTTGCCGATCGTGCGTGAGATCGCGCTGCGGCAGGGCGGTACCGTCGTGCTTGAATCAGGCGAGAAGGGCATCGGTCTCGTGGCGACCGTCGAGATGCGTCCATGGCAGGCCGCGCCACGCGCGGATAGCACGAAGGAAGAGACATGAAGCTGCTGCTTGTCGAAGACGACGCCGATCTCGCGCGCTGGGTGATCAACCTCATGCAGGTCGAGAATTTCGCACTGGACTGGGCCCAGGACGGCGAACGCGCCGAAACGCTGCTCGGCCTGCAGCACTACGACGCGGTGCTGCTCGATCTGCGATTGCCCGGCATCGGCGGCAAGGATGTGCTTGCACGTCTGCGCCGCAAGCGCGACACCGTGCCCGTGCTGATGCTGACCGCTAACGGCTCGACCGACGACAAGGTCGCGTGTTTCTCGGCGGGCGCGGACGATTACGTCGTCAAGCCGTTCGATGCACGCGAGCTGGTCGCGCGCATCAAGGCGCTGATACGGCGGCAGGCTGCGGGTGACAAGGGACAGCATCTCGACTGCGGCGATCTGCACTACCTGTTCGACACGCGCGAGTTCATGCTGCACGGTGAACCGTTACCGTTACGCCGTCGCGAGCACGCGATTCTCGAAACGCTGATTCTCAGACAGGGCAAGACGGTTTCGAAGGCGGCGCTGATGGACAGCGTCTTCAACCTCGACGACGAGCCGAGCGCCGATGCGATCGATATCTACATTCACCGCCTGCGCAAGCACCTTGCCCATTCGAGCGCGAGAATCATGACCTTGCGCGGTCTTGGCTACATCCTTCGCGAAGAAGAGCCGCGCGAAGTCTTTGCCGGTGGCGCTGTTGCGATGCCAAGCTAGTGTTTTCAGCAACGTTTCCCCGATGTCATGAAAGAGGCGCGCCTCGGGTGCAAAAAACCAGCTTGAACCCGCGACCGCCATCCACACGCGTTTTAAGCATCGCTTAAGCTAAAACGACGCAGTGGTTTAAGGTTAGGGTCAGGTCGTAAGCGTTATTTCAGGGTCACAACTTCCAGTCAACCTTCGGGTTCTGGAAGTTTCTGTTTCGCCATGACGTCTAAGGGTTAGTTAAGGATTCGCTCCTTATCCTGTCGCATGTATCGTCCGGATTATCCGGGCGGTCATGTTCAAGGAGAACTCGCATGAAAGCCCTTATCTCATCGCTTGTCGTCGCAGGTGCGCTGATTGTTCCCGTTGTGTCGTTCGCTCAGGATGGCGGCAACTATCCGGTCACCCGTGATACCGTTCGCGCGCAGCTCGTGCAGGCAGAGCAGTCTGGTGAGCTGCATCAGTCGAAAGTGCATTACCCGCGGTTCGACCGGTCCGCGCATGCAGTCGCGTCTAACGTCGCACCGGCGGGGAATGTCGATTACGGTCCCGCGACAAATGGTTCAGAGCAATCGGGTCAGCCGGCCAGCGTTTCCCATGACGTAGCCGGGCACTCGTTGTATTCGCGTCATTGAGCGTTTCGCTTGATGTGAAAAGAAGGGGCGCCGTGTGGCGCCCTTTTTTTTGCCTGTGGATGTCGCGATAACCGAAAGTACAAATGCGGACCCTTTAGCGGGTCCGCCTGCACTACGCCAGATCAAACGGGTTCCGAAGGTTTTCCTTCAGCAGGCTTGCGTTGCTTCATCAGCAGTTGCAGCAGCACTGGCAGCAGCAAAAGCACCAGCGGCAATTGCACGATCAGCCCGGAGATGATCGCGACAGCAAGCGGCTGCTGCATCGCCGAACCCTGGCCGAGCGCGAATGCAAGTGGCAGCAACGCGAGAATCGCGGCGATCGTCGTCATCGCGATCGGCCGCAGACGGTTGCGTCCCGCCTGAACCAGCGCGGTTTCGAACGGCACGCCTTCATCGCGCACGAGCCCCTGCAGTTCCGACACGTAGAAGATCGCCACTTCCGTCACGATACCGATGATCATCGTCATGCCCATCATCGCGGAAATGTTGAGTTCGATGCCGGTCACCCACAGGCCGATGAAAACGGCACCCGTCGCCAGCAGCGGCATGGCCATGACGGCGATCGCGACGCGGAAGCGTTCGTAAAGAAACAGCAGCAGGCCGAACACCAGCGCGACCGCCGCACCGAACACCGTGAGCAGTCCCTTGAACGCGATCTGTTGTTGCTGATACAGGCCGCCCAGTTCGTAATACATGCCCTTCGGCAAAAGATCCGGATCGGCCAGGGTCCTCTGCACATCGGCGATGGTCGAGCCCAGGTCGCGGCCGTCGATCCGTGCCGTGACCGCAACCATGCGCTTGAGATTGTCGCGGCTGATCTCGGGCTGTCCCGTCACGGTCACGCGGTCGGCCACGCGTTTAAGCGCGAACAGATGGCCGTCCGGCGCGCGGATCTGCAACTCGCCGAGTTGCGTATCGGTAAGCGTGAGCGCGCCGGCAACCCGTACGCGCACGCCGACGGTTCTGGGGCCGCTCTGGAACTGCGTCGCGACGCTACCTTGCACCATGTCAGACACCGCCTGCGCGATCGACTGCGGGTCCATGCCTTCCGCCGCGGCCGCGTCGGGCCGGATGTGCAGTTCCAGTGCGTCACCGGCCGGATTGATGCCGTCGTTCACATCGACCACACCCTGAATCTTGCCGATGTTCGCGGCTACTTTTCTTGCGGTGGCGTCGAGCGTCGCCTGATCGTCGGAGTAGATCTTGATCTGCACAGGTTGCGGCACTGCGGTGAGGTCGCCGATCAGATCTTCCATCAGTTGTGCCAGTTCGATGCTGACGCCGGGCACCTGGGTTTCGATCTTCGAGCGGATCTCTTCCATGACCGTTGCGATCGGTTCGCGGCTGCCCGATTTGAGCCGCACGAAGAAGTCGCCGCGATTCGGTTCCTGAAGATCGCCGCCAAGACCCGCACCAGTACGACGCGAATACGTCGCGACGTTCGGATTCGCGCGGATGATCGTTTCGACCTGCCGCATCAGCCGGTCGGTTTCGGTGATCGAAGTGCCCGGTTCCGTGTGATAGTCGAGCACGAAACCGCCTTCGTCCATCGTCGGCATGAAGCCGCTGCCGACGCGGGTAAATGCAAATGCAGCGACCACGATGAGTGGAACCAGTCCGACGAGCACCAGCAGCGGGCGCGTGGTGACATGCTCGATCAGCCACGCGTAACGATGGTTCATCCATAGTGCGAAGCGCGATTCGCGGTGCTCCTCGGCGTCTTTCGGCTTGAGCCAGTGGTCGCACAGGATCGGCACCGCCAGCCACGTGACGAGGAACGAAATGAACAGCGCGCTTGCCATCGTGATCGACAGCGCCTTGAAAAACGCACCCGTGACGCCGGACAGAAACGCGAGCGGCACGAAAATGATCAGCGTCGCCGCGGACGATCCGGCAAGCGGCCGCGTGAATTCGAGCGCCGCCGTCATGACACGGCCGTGAAACCTGTACGCGCCCGCTTCGCGCATGCGTCTGACGATGTGCTCGATCATCACGATCGCATCGTCGATCACGAGGCCCACTGCCGCCGCCATTCCGCCGAGCGTCATGATGTTAAAGCCCATGCCGAACACGTCGAGCAGCAGGATCGTCGCGGCCATCACGACCGGTACGAGCGCGACCGCGATCGCCGTGATTTTCCAGTTGCGCAGGAACGCGAACAGCGTGAATGCCGCGAGCACGACGCCGATCATGATCGCGTCGCGCACGCTGGTTGCGGACGCGATGACGAGTTCGCTCTGGTCGTACCAGTTCGCAAGATGGACGCCGGGCGGCATCTGATGCTGAAAGTCCGCGAGTTTCGCGCGGATCGCTCTCGCCATCGCGACGCTGTTCGCGCCTGGCTGCTGGAAGATGTTGACGAGAACGGCGTCCTGGCCGTCGGCGGTGACGCGCATCCATTGCGGCACGACGCCCTGCTGCACGCTGGCGACGTCGCCAAGACGAACCTGTGATGCGCCGTTCGCCGAGACGACCACGTTCTTCAGTTCGGCGATCTGCGTGACGGTCGTGTTGGCGATCACGAGATACAGCTTGTCGTGGTCTTCGATACGGCCGGTCGCCATCAGTACATTGCTCGCGCCGATCGCCTTCGACACGTCGGCGAGCGAGAGTTTGTACGCGGCGAGCCGGGCAGGGTCGATCGCGACTTCGAATTCGTCCTGCGCGCCGCCGGTGATATCGACGCGCGCCACGCCTTCGACCGACGACAGCAGCGGACGCATCTGGAACTGCGCGAGATCGTGAAGTGCCGACGGCGACTGCTGGTTCGAGGTGAGGCTGTAGGCCAGCACCGGGAACACCGTCGGGTCCATCCGGCGAACCTGCATCGACGTGCCCGGCGGCAGCGTCGCCAGAATCTCGCTGATCGCCGACTGCGCCTGCAACGTGGCCTGCGCCATGTCCGTGCCCCAGTCGAAATTGATCGAGATTTCGGCCGTGCCGCGGCTTGTTTTCGATTCGACGTCACGCACGCCCGGCACGCGGCGCAGCGCTTCTTCAACGGGCATCGTGACGAGCGTCGTCATCTGTTCGGCGGGGCGGTCGCCGGCATCGAGCGAAACCACCGCGCGCGGAAACGCGACGTTCGGAAACAGCGAGATCGGCAGGCGAAACGCAGTGAGCGCGCCAGCGATCGCGAGCAGCGCGATCACGAACAGCAGCGAACGTCGATGCCGTTGCATCCATTGACCGAAATTCATCGCGCGGCGCTCCCGTCTGCCTTGCCGTCAGTCTTTACGGCCATGCCGTCGGTGAGCTCATAGTTGCCGGAGACGACGAGCGGGAGTGTGCCGTCGATCATGCCGTCGACGCCATAGCGGCCGTTGTCTTCCACACGCGTGACGACGTTGACCCGATGCGCCGTTTTCGCGGGCGTGATCTGGAACACGTAGTCGCCATGGCTGTCCTTCAGCACGGCGTTGCGCGGCACGATCCAGTGCGTGCCCGTGTTCGTCGCGATGTCCGCGCTCACACGCGTGCCGGGAATGAAAGCGGTTTGCCCGAGCGGCACGTTCGCGCCGATATTCACGAGCTGGCTTTGCGGATCGACCGAGGCGCCTACCATCACGACGCGGCCGGGTACCGCCGATTTCGCGAGTGCAACGGACAGGCCATGCAACGTCACCGCATCGCCCGCGTGGATCGAGGCCGCATCCGAAGGCTCGACGCCAAGCGTGACGTTGGCGCGCGCGTCCTTGCCGCTGTCGCCGGCCGCGAGCTGCATGATCGCGGCGCCCGGCTGCACCTGGTCGCCCTGCGCAACCGACACCTGCAGCACGACGCCGTCCACCGGCGAGTTCACCGTGCGTGCGCCGGGACCGACGCCCATCTGGTCCTGCGCGGCGAGCGCCTGCTGCGCGTCCTGCGCGGCTTTCCTCGCCGTCGCCAGTTGCGACTGTGTCGCGAGACCCTTGTCGAAGAGCGATTGCGTGCGCGCGACTTCGCCCTGCGCGAGCGTGAGCGCGCTCTTCGCCTGCGTCGCGGCGAGCACCGCTGCCGGATCGGCCTGCACGACGGCCAGCGGCATGCCGCGTGTGACGCGCTGGCCGGCCTGCACACGCATCTGCGTGACGCGCGCGACGTAGGGCAGATTGAGGGTCGTCACGCTGGAGGCCGAAGCGGCCACGATACCGTACGCGCGCACGGGCTGCGCGATCGTGTCGCGATGTACCTGAGCGGTCTGCACGCTGACGACGGGGTCGCCGTCGGCGTGAGCGGACGGCATCCCGAAGAGGGACGCAAGGGCGACGCAGACGGCAGCGCGCTGTGCCCGCGTCGTGAGGCGATTAGTTCGCATGGTTTTCGGTGAAAGTCTGGTCGGAAGAAAAAGCGTCGGGAATCGCGGCGCCGAGCAGCGCCTGCAGCGCGATCCGCTCTTCAGCGAGCGATTCGCGCAGCGTGGCGACGTCGACGCGTCTGGTGAGTGCCGCGCTTTGCGCATCGACGTAGGCGCCGAGCGTGAAGTTGTGGTCCCCGTACGCCTGCCGCGCGTGGTGAGCGGCGCGATCGGCATCGGGTAACGCGGCTTCTGTCTGCTGGAGCTGACGCGTCAGGATCGCGGTGTCCGCGCGCATGTGCGCGACGTCGGCGTATGCCTGGTTGAGCCGGTCCTGATACTCGTCGCGCAGGCGCTGGCGCGTGGCCTTTTCGATCGCGACATTGCCCTGGTTGCGGTTGAAAACCGGCAGGCTCAGGTTGATCTGGAAGCCGCTCGTATAGATGTTCGAGGTGTCGCGCGCACGCACGAAGCCCACCGACAGGCCCGGAAACTGCGACAGCACGGCGGCGCGGTATTTCTGCTCCTGTGCTTCATAACCCGCCTGCAGCGCGAGCAGGTCGGGGCGGCGCTTCGGCAGCGTCGTGAGCGCGGCGTCGATGGTGGCGTCGTCGACGGGGGCGCTGTCGTTGTCGCTGGTCAGCGTGAGCTGCACGTCGGGCGCGAGGCCGAGGAGCGCATTCAGATCGTGATGGGTCTGTTCGGCGGCGCGTTCGGCATCGGTGAACTGCTTGCGCGCGTCGCTGTACGACGTGAGCGCGGCGGTGAGGGTGTCCTCGGTGAGATTGCCTTCGCGCTGCGCCTGGGCCATGCGTTCGTATCGCGTGCGGGACAGTTCGCGTTGCTGCTCGAGCAGCGGAAGCGTTTCGTCCTGGAAGCGCGCCTTCAGGAACAGCTGCTTCGCCTGCGCGACGATCTGCCATTCCTGCCATAGCAGACCGAGGTCGGTCTTCACATAGGTCGCATCCGCCGAGGCCTTGTTGGCGCCGCGCGTCACGATCGCCATGACGTCCATGCTCAAGCCATAATTGAACGCGCGCGTGAGGCCCTCGGCGCCTGGATAGTCGCTGGAGATGCTCAACTGCGGATCGGGCAGCAAGCCGGCGGAAAACGCCTGCGCGTGGGCAATGCCGAGATCGTCGCGGGTCAGCTTCAGATCGGGGTTGTTCGCGACAGCCAGCATCGCGACTTCCTCTATGTCGAGTCCGTCGGACGGATCGAAGCGGTGAGCCGCCAGCTCGGGCAGCGGCATGGTCGCGGGATCGATCTGGATGCGCTCGAGCGTGGCGACGGACGTCGACGTGTCGTGTGGCGCGAGAGGCTCGCGGTGATACCACGTGCAACCGGCGAGCAGCGCGGCGCAAACGGGCACGAGGGCACGTAGTGGAAGCCGTAACCGAAGCCGTAACGACCCGGATGCAGGCACACGGAGTCGTGAGTGAAACTGGGGAATAGGCAAGTCCTGCTCCTCGCGGAAAAGAGGCGGACGCGTGTGTTCAAGCGGTGGCGCGTCCGGATGAGGAGCGATTTTCACGATTTGCAGCTTAAGTAACGCTTAAGCGCGCGTTAAGCTTCGGACAGTGACAATGCGGACCTGTACAAAAGACAGCGGAGTGACCCGATGCGTCTGCTACTGATCGAAGACGACGAAATGATTGCGGAAACCGTGCTCGAATCGATGCGCCGCGTGGGCTATGCGATCGACTGGGCGAAGGATGGGCGCGCTGCCGACCTGTCGCTCGGCAACGGGGTCTACGACCTCGTGCTGCTCGATCTCGGTCTGCCGAAAAAAGACGGCATTGCCGTGCTGAACACCTGGCGCAAGGCGGGCGGCGCCGCGCCTGTCATCATCCTGACCGCGCGCGACGCGGTGGACGAGCGCATTCGTGGCCTCGACGCGGGCGCGGACGACTACCTGATCAAGCCGTTCGATCTCGACGAACTCGCCGCGCGCGTACGCGCGCTGCTGCGCCGCCGCACCGGACAGAAGCAGCCGGTCTATGCGCACGGCGAGCTGATGCTCGATCCCGCCGCGCACGAAACGACGAAGAACGGCGAAATCGTGCCGCTCCTGCCGCGTGAGTTTGCGTTGCTGCAGGCGTTGATCGAAGAGCCCTCGCGCGTGTTCACGAAAGCGGAACTCGAGGAAAAACTGTACGGATGGGGAGAAGAGGTGGGCAGCAACACGATTGAAGTCCACGTACACAGCCTGCGCCGCAAGATCGGCGCCGGGCAGATCGTGACGGTCCGGGGCGTCGGCTACCGGCTGAAGAGGGCTGAATGACGTCGATCCGGCGCTGGCTGCTGGGCTGGCTCATCTTCGGTCTTGCGGCCGCTTCGCTCGTGGCCGGTTATGGCATCTTCTACACCGCGCGCGAGGAAGCGAGCGAACTGTTCGACTACGAGTTGCGCGCCGTGGCGCTCTCGCTGCCTTCCAGTCTGGAAAATACCGAAAGCGTGCAGCACACGCGTCCCGATTTTGAAGGAATCTCCGACGACCGCATCGTCATCGCGATCTGGGACAAGGACGGCATACTGGTTTATCAATCGCTGAGCGCGCCTGAACTGACGCGTTTTCCCGCCGGCATCCGCACGATCGAACGCGGCGAGCGTCACTGGCGCGTGTTCGGGCTGCAGCAGGCCGGGCGTTTCGTCCAGGTCGCGCAGCCGGTGTCGGTGCGCGAGGATCTTGCGTTGCGGCTCGCGCTACGCACGCTGTGGCCGCTCTGGCTGCTGATTCCGGTGACGATCGTGCTGGTCCTGTTCGTGGTCGCGCGCGGGCTCGCGCCAATCGGCGGTCTTTCGCGGGCGCTTGCCTCGCGCTCGATCGATTCGCTCGACCCGGTGCACCTGGAGGGGCGCATGCCGGACGAAATCCGGCCGCTTGTCGAAGCGCTGAACGACCTGCTGCAGCGTCTGAACGTGGCGTCGCAGGCGCAGCGCATGTTCGTCGCGGACGCGGCGCACGAACTGCGTTCCCCGCTGGCCGCGCTGAAGCTGCAGTTGCAGGCCGCCGTGCGCGACGGCTCGCTGGTGGCGCGAGACCAGACGCTCGATCGCATCGAAGGCCGGCTCAATCGCCTGATTCATCTGGTGCAGCAGTTGCTGACGCTCGCGCGCGAGGACGCGCAGCCGGCCACGTCGATGACGCCCATGAGCCTGAGACGGGTGGGCGAGCAGTCGGTCGGCGACTTTTCGCTGCTCGCCGAAGCAAAGGGCATCGACCTCGGCCTGGAACTGTTCGCGCCGCGCACGCCCGACGACGCCTATATGGTGCTCGCGGAGCAGCATGGGCTTGGCGTGCTGCTGGACAATCTCGTCGACAACGCGATCCGCTATACGCCGGCGGGCGGCAAGATCGACGTGATCCTGAAGCGCGATGCGGATGCCGTCGGTTTTGTCGTCGTCGACAACGGCCCTGGCATTCCGGACAGCGAGCTGGTGCGCGTACTCGACCGGTTTTATCGCGTCGCGGACGCCGAGGGGCAGGGCAGCGGTCTTGGCCTGGCGATCGCGTCGCGCATCGCGGGGCGGCATCGCGCGACGCTCACCGTCCGCAACAATGTCGACGCACCGGGCCTCTCGGTGTCGGTAACGGGTTTGCAGTCGCGCTAAAGGCTTTTGTAATCCGTCGCGTGATTCGCCTGATTTGATGGCGATCGCGGGCGCGCGCAGGCCGGTCCTTAAGATTTCCTTCAGGTATCGCCGGTAGTATTTCCCTCGTCCTCGTATACACCCGGCCCGACGGGCCGGGAAACGCGCCCGGCACACCTGCCGTGGTCGTCCTGAGATCAATGAACGCACGGACCGCACGCGCCCGGCCAACGGACTGGCGGCGCGCACGGTCACGCGCGCTTGCCGGAGTATCCATGAAGACGCTGTTCTTGCAGGCGCCGTCCTACGACGGTTTCGACGGAGGCGCGGGTTCGCGCTATCAGGCCAGACGGGAGATCCGCTCGTTCTGGTATCCGACGTGGCTTGCACAGCCTGCCGCGCTGATCGCCGACAGCCGCGTGCTCGACGCACCCGCCGACGGGCTGTCGGTCGACGCAACGCTCGATATCGCGCAGCAATACGACCTCGTCATCATTCACACCAGCACGCCGTCGTTCCCGACCGACGCGCTGTTCGCCGAAGACCTGAAGAAGCGCAAGCCAGCTGTATTGATCGGCATGGTGGGCGCGAAGGTGGCGGTCGATCCGCACAATTCGCTGACCGCGACGGAAGCGATCGACTTCGTCTGTCGCGAGGAATTCGACTTCACGTGTCAGGAAGTCGCTGAAGGCAAGCCGTTTGCGGAGATTTCCGGGCTTAGCTATCGTGCCAGCGACGGCTCGATCGAGCACAACGCGCCGCGTCCGATTCTGGAAAACATGGACGAGTTGCCGTTTGTCGCGCCGGTATATAAACGCGATCTCAGGATCGAAAACTATTTCATCGGCTATCTGAAGCATCCGTACGTGTCGATCTACACGGGCCGCGGCTGCCGTTCGAAGTGTACGTTCTGCCTGTGGCCGCAGACGGTGGGCGGCCACCGCTACCGCACGCGTTCCGTCGAGAACGTGCTGGAAGAAGTGAAGTGGATTCGCGACAACATGCCCGAGGTCAAGGAGATCATGTTCGACGACGACACGTTCACGGACTTCAAGCCGCGCGTCGAGGAAATCGCACGCGGGCTCGGCAAGCTGGGCGTGACGTGGTCGTGCAACGCAAAGGCCAACGTGCCGTACACGACGCTGAAGATCATGAAGGAAAACGGGCTGCGTCTGCTGCTCGTGGGCTATGAATCCGGCGACGACCAGATCCTGCTCAACATCAAGAAAGGTCTGCGCACGGACATCGCACGTCGCTTTAGCGACGATTGCCGCAAGCTCGGCATCAAGATTCACGGTACGTTCATTCTCGGTCTGCCTGGCGAGACCCAGGAGACGATCGAAAAAACAATCGAGTACGCGAAGGAAATCAATCCGCACACGATCCAGGTGTCGCTCGCCGCGCCTTATCCGGGTACGACGCTCTACAACCAGGCCGTCGAAAACGGCTGGCTCGAAGAGAACAAGGTGATCAATCTCGTCAGCAAGGAAGGCGTGCAGGTGGCCGCGATCGGCTATCCGCATCTGTCGCGCGACGAGATCTATCACCAACTGGAACGCTTCTACAAGCGCTTCTATTTCCGTCCCTCGAAGATCTGGGAAATCGTCCGCGAAATGCTGATGAGCTGGGAGATGATGAAGCGCCGGTTGCGCGAAGGCGTCGAATTCTTCCGGTTCCTGCGCGCACACGAAGCGTGAGCGCGCTGCTCGGGCCCGACGGTCCGGCGCACGCGCTGCATCTGCTGCTCGTTGCGCTGGCCTTCGCGTGCGGTGCGTGCGCGCTGTTCGGTATCGGCTACACGCTGCTGGCGGCGATGCTGAGCGGTCGTTTCTTCAGACGCCCGGGCGCGGAGCCGGCCAGCTTTCCGCCGGTGACGATCGTCAAGCCGCTGCATGGCAATGAATGGGCGTTGTCCGGCAATCTCGCGAGCTTTTGCGTGCAGGATTATCCGGGCGAGGTGCAGTTCCTGTTTGGCGTGCACGATCCCGCCGACCCCGCGTTGAGCGTGCTCGACACGTTGCGTCGCGCGCATCCCGGGGCGGATATCGGTGTGATCGCGGATGCGCGCCTGCACGGCCCGAACCGCAAGATGAGCAACATCCTCAACATGCTGCCGCATGCGCGGCATGATGTGCTTGTGTTCGCCGATAGCGATGTCGGCGTCGAGCCGACGTATCTGCGTCAGGTGATCGGCGAGTTGCAGAAGCCGGGCGTGGGTCTTGTCACGTGCGCCTATCGCGGCGCGCCCGATCCCGGCTTCTGGCCGCGTCTGTCCGCGAGAGCCACCAATTACCAGTTTCTGCCTGGCGTCGTCACCGGTCTCGCGCTCGGTCTCGCGCGGCCGTGCTTCGGGCAGACCATCGCGATGCGCCGCGATACGCTCGAAAAAATCGGTGGCTTCGCGCCGTTCGTCCATCATCTCGCGGAAGATCACGCGATCGGCGAAGCGGTGCGCATGCTCGGCGAGCGGGTGGCGGTTCCGCCGTTCACTGTCTCGCACGCGTGCGTCGAGACCAGCGCGGCAAAACTCGTTGCACACGAACTGCGCTGGAGTCGTACGATACGTCGTGTCGAGCCGCTCGGCCATCTCGGCTCAGCGCTCATGCATCCGCTCGCGTTCGCGCTGCTGGGCGTGGCGTTTTCGGGTGGCGCGACGTGGGCGTGGGCTGGCGTGGCGGCATCCGTGGTGGCACGCATGGCGCTTCAGTTGTTGGTCGATCACGCGCTCGAACAGCGCTCGCGTGACCTGTGGTTGCTGCCGGCGTGGGACGTGGTGGCATTCGCGATCTTCGTGGCGAGCTTTTTTTCCTCACGCGTGATCTGGCGTGGTTTCAGCTTCAATGTGGACGGCGATGGAATGCTGTCGCCGGTTCAGGATGAATGACGACACTCTGTCGACTGTAAAACGCGCGTCGCTGATGAAGCATCTGGGCCGGATTACGGCGCTCATCGGTCTCGTGATCTCGCTTGCGCTCGTGTATCGGGAACATCCTGCCGCGGTTCTCGGATTGATGCGCGAGGCGGGTGCCGGTCTCGTGCTCGCCGCGCTCGCTCACGTGCTGCCGATGCTCGCCAATGCGCGTGACTGGCAGACGCTGATTCGCGGCACGCGGCGTCCGCGTTTCACGCACATGCTGCGTCTCGTCTGGGTACGCGAATCGGTGAACAGCATGTTGCCGGTTGCGCGCGTGGGCGGCGAAATCGTGTCGTTCCGGATGCTGCGGCGCTGGGGCGTGAAATCGCCGGTCGCGGTGGCGAGCCTTGTCGTCGACATGCAGCTCACCGTCATCAGCCAGTTGATGTTCACGATGGTCGGCATCGGTTTTCTGTTCGCGCATGCGCAGTCGGGCACGTTGCGGCTGGCAGGTGATCTGGCATGGGGCGTCGTCGTGCTCGCGCCGTTACTCGTGTTGTTCGCGATGGTGCAGCACGCGAGCCCGTTCGAGCGGATCACGCGCGTGCTCAATCGCGTGACGAGCGGCAAGCTCGCCGCGCTGACGGGCGAATCCGCGCGGATCGACCGTACGATCAAACACATCTGGCGCAGGCGAGCGACCGTGCTGCGTTATCTCTTCTTCTGGCAGCCGCTGCAGTGCATCGCGACTTCGCTGGAAATCTGGATCGCGCTGTATTTTCTGCACGCGCCGGTGAGTTTCACCGAAGCAGTCGTGATCGAATCGCTGATCCAGGCCGTGAGCAGCGCAGCGTTCTTCGTGCCGGGCGGTCTCGGCGTGCAGGAGGGCGGCTTTATCCTGATCGGCGGCGCACTCGGCCTCGATCCGGCAACGTGCCTCGCGCTCGCGGGCGCGCGCCGCCTCCGCGATCTGCTGATTTTCATTCCCGGGCTCGTTGCGTGGCAGTTCGCCGAATCGACGCGTGAAGCGCGCGCGACGGCATGGCCGCCGGCATCGCGACGCAACGCCCCGGACCGTCAGGCTACCGGTTCGTAAGCGGGAAACGAAATCTCTGTCGCCAGCCCGCGATTGCCGATACCGGTGCCGAACGTCAGCCGTGCATCGAAGTGCTCGACGATCCGCGCAACGATCGACAACCCGAGTCCGCTGCCGTTCGCCTCGTTTCCTTTCGCCCTGAAAAAACGGTTCGTCAGATTCGCAAGATCGCCGTGCGCGACGCCGGGTCCGTCATCGCGCACGGTCAGCAACACGCGTCGCGATTCGCGGCGCACGGCCACTTCGATTGCACCGCCTGCGCGACCGTACTTGATCGAGTTGTCGATCAGGTTGTCGAGCAGAATGCCGATCAGCACGGGTTCCGCGGTGATCTCCGCCTGCAGGTCACCGGTCAGCGCGACGGTCATGTTCTTTTGCAGTGCGTTCTGTTCGTTCGCAAGTACCGCATCGCGCGCGACGACGCCCGCCTGCAGCGGCGACGTGCTCAACTTTTCGTGTTCGTCGAGCCGCGCGAGCAGCAGCAACTGCTCCGCGAGCCGCGCGCTGCGATCGACGCCCTGCACGACGCGCTGCATCGCCAGCCGTTGCAGCGCCGGGTCGGATTCGCCCAGCGCGACCTGCGCCTGAACCTTGATGGCGGCGAGCGGTGTCTTGAGTTCGTGGGCGGCGTCGGCGGTGAAGGCGCGCTCGCGTTCGATCGAATGCCGCAGGCGCGAGAGCACATGATTGATCGCGTCGACGAGCGGGCGCACCTCGGTCGGCGCGCGGCCCATGTCGATCGGCTCGAGCTTGTGGATATCGCGCGCGCGGATCGCTTTCGACAATATCTTGAGCGGTGCCATGCTAAAGCCGATGCTGAACCAGACGAAGAGCGCGAGCACCGGCAGTGCGATGACGATCGGTCGCGCGATGCGCCGCGCGACACCGCTTACGAGATCGCTGCGTGTATTGGCCGGCTCGAATACGCGCACGCTGTGACCGAGCGTGGTGTTGCGCAGCGTGAACGTGTGCCACGACTGGCCGCCGAGCACCATCGTGCGGGCGCCGCTCGTGGGCGGCACGGGCAGATCGGCGGCGTGCAGCGCGACGAGTTGCGGGCTCGCGGCCAGCACGCGGTTGTCGGCGTCGCGCACCTGGAAGAGCGCGTCGCGCGGCAGCGTGTCGTCGTCATCGTCGTCGCTCGCGCCAGGGTCGCCGCCTTTTTCTTCTTCACGCACATCGATACGCGCGTTGGCGAGCGTGACCAGGTTCTGCTGGTCGAGCAACGCGAGAATCTGCGCGAGTTCGGCGAGGCGGGCGTTTTCCCAGTCGCTGACTTCGTCGCTGGCCTGCTGGTAGCTCGACACGAGCGCGATGCTCCAGACGAGCGCGATGCTGGTCAGCACGAGCAGCATCAGGCGACGGCGGATCGACCCCAGGATCATGGTTTCTCCACGACGTAACCGATCCCGCGCACGGTCGTGATCAGCGTCGCGCCGAGCTTCTTGCGCAGGTTCGAGATGTGCACTTCGATCGCGTTGCTCTCGACTTCTTCCTGCCAGCCATAGAGGCTTTCTTCGAG
This sequence comes from Paraburkholderia gardini, assembly GCF_907164575.1. Taxonomy (GTDB): domain Bacteria; phylum Pseudomonadota; class Gammaproteobacteria; order Burkholderiales; family Burkholderiaceae; genus Paraburkholderia; species Paraburkholderia gardini. The sequence continues at coordinate 46,679 of NZ_CAJQYY010000005.1, read as the reverse complement.
CCGCGAGCGCGATTGCGGCACGCCGGGATTCGTGACCAGCTGATGCAGGATCGCCCATTCGCGCGACGTCAGCGGTACACGGGTTCCATCGAGCGCGGCAGTGCGCGCGGCCGGGTCGACGGTGAGGTCGCCGTGACGGATCAACTCGACGCTGCGGCCCTGCGCGCGCCGCAGCAGCGCACGGCAGCGCGCGATGAGTTCAGCGAGATCGAAGGGCTTGCCGAGATAGTCGTCGGCACCGGCGTCGAGGCCGTCCACGCGATCGGCGACCGTGCCTTTCGCGGTCAGCACGAGCACGGGCACGTCCTTGCCGGCTGTGCGCAGGCGCCGCAGCACTTCCGTGCCGGAAATTCGCGGCAGGCCGAGGTCGAGAATGACGAGTGCGTAATCGGTGGTGGAAAGGGCGAGATCGGCCTTGTGTCCGTCCCGCGCCCAGTCGACGGTGAAACCCGCCTGACGAAGGCCTGCTTCGACACCGCAGCCGATCAGGTCGTCGTCTTCAACAAGGAGCACACGCATGAGAAAAATATCCGTTTCAGGTGTCGCGATGGTGCGGCGCATGCCTGTCGTTTCGCGGATTGCGAATTCACGATTGCCGGATGTGAATCGCAATGTCGCGCAGTATCGCGACGACAGCTTTGCCGAAGGCATATTACGCTGCCTTGCACGCGTTTTCCTTGCAATCGCTGCTTCAGGTTTCCTTCAGGTTGGATCGGTACTATCGGCAGCAGGTGAAATGCGCCAGCGTCAAGGCACGCGTTTTGTTGCTGATTTTCCCACCGATGTCGTTCTGGATAAATCACCCGGTCCCGTCATGAAGCCAGCCGTCGTCGACATGCTGCGTGCCCATCTGCTGACCGCATCGCTCGCCGCGATGTGCTTTCAGGTCATCGCGCTGGCGTCGCTCTTCTTCGACGTCTCCGAGGCGTCGCTCGAATCCGTGCCGTTCAGGGTGCTCGCGCTGGGGTGTGTCGTCACGAGTGTGCTGCTCACTCGGCAGGTTGCCTCGATGTCGTTCAGCCGTGCGCTGCACAGCCATCACGCGACGTATCGCACGGCGAGCGCGCTGGGCGGTGTGGTGTCGGTGGCGTCGAACTGCCCGCTGCGCAGGCTGGTGATCCTGCATCTGCGCATGAGCGGCAGGCCGTTCGAGGTGGTACAACGCCAGCCGTGCCACGCGAAGGCGGGCGGTAGCGCGTTTCGCCGCTGAACCGGATCCGTGGTTTTTCGATACGTCTGACTTTCGAACTGGTGTAGCAGCCACACCGGCCAGGTGCGCAAAGCTGACGCCGTGCTGCATCCCTCCATCAGCCCGTCCATGTAGCGCCACTTGCGATGCCGGTCCATCGCGGTGTCGAGCGACGCGGCGCGAATCCCTCTTCCCCGACAGAAAATCGACGCGTTCCGGATAATGCGGAACGACGGCCACGTTGGGCGAAGTCGCGGCATATCGTCAGTCTATGTAAGTCTATAAATGGCAGGCATTCGCGTCTGCGAGTGCTGTCAGGCAAAATGGTCAGCCCGACCGGCCTGCACATGATCCATACGGTTTGCAAGGCGGCCCGGCTGAATGACCGGACAGTTCAGGCGCGACACTGCGTCCGCTAAAGAAAACACAAACGACTGGAGACGAAACATGCACGTGCTGACTCAAAGCCGGACCGCTTGCCGCGCGCGTGCAGGGTGGCTATCGCTGGCAATCCTCGTGGTTTGTCTGCTGGCGGGAATGCCCGGTCACACGTTGTTTGCCCAGGGTACCGACAACGCCGCGACGCTTCGCAACAGGTTTCAGAGCCTGACGCAGCAACTCGAACACAATCCGTTTCACCGGCAGCTTTATATGGATTCGTCGGAATCGCCGACGAACCTCAAGGGCGACATTTACGCTGTCGTCGACTATCCGTTCGCGACCGTGAACGGCGCGCTGAACGACCCGGCGAATGGTCCGGCCAACTGGTGCGACGTGCTGATCCTGCATCTGAACGTGAAGTACTGTCATGCCGCGACACACAATGGCACCGCGCAGCTCAGCGTGAACCTCGGCAAGAAGGTGGAAGAGAAGCTGTCGTCGACTTACCGCGTGCAGTTCAACTACCGCTCCGCGGTGACCAGCGCCGATTATTTCCGTGTCGAACTGAATGCGGATACAGGCCCGCTCAGCACGAAGAATTACCGGATCGTGCTGGAGGCGATTCCGCTCAGCGGTAACCGTACGTTCCTGCATCTGACTTACGCCTATGGCTATGGCGTCGCGGGACGCCTTGCGATGAAGACGTATCTGTCGACCATCGGCAGCGACAAGGTCGGCTTCACGACGGTGAACGATGCGTCATCGGGGCAACCGGAATATATCGGCGGCGTGCGCGGCCTGCTCGAGCGCAACACGATGCGCTACTACCTCGCGATCGACGCGTATCTCGGCGCGTTGCAGGCGCCTGCGGGCGCGCGTCTGCAGCAGCGTCTCACGACGTGGTTCGATGCCACCGAACAATATCCGCGGCAGCTTCACGAAGTGGATCGCGACGACTATCTTCAGATGAAGAACAACGAATACCAGCGCCAGCAGACGGCGCAGTAGCGGCGCGGCAAGGGTGTGGCTCACGCGCATGACGCCCTTGATGAGCGATTCCGGCCGCGCTGGCCTCGTCAGGTGCGTGGGGTTATCGTTATTTCCGGCTGCGGCGGGTGCTCGTTACTGGCTTGCTACACTGAATGGGTATCCCTGCCTGCCGGTTCCCGCGCAAGAACGACGCCACTGCCGTTGCCCGTCCAGATCAGGATTTCGTATGAACAGAGGCGCCCGGAACCGGTCGCCGTTGCGTGGCCGGGATCGACCCGGAGGTTCCTCATGTCCAGCATATTGCGTTTGCGTCTGTCGGGGACCGTCGTGCTTGTCGCGCTGTGCGTCGCGACGACGGCGGTGTTCGCGGCGCGCGCGCAGCGGACGCCCGATGCGGTTCCCTCCCAGCTTCTGAGCGACGACGAACGCGTCGATTTTTGTGCGCAGATGCAGCGCGCGACGACGCCGGCCGCACGGCTGGCCGTTTTCGCGCGTCTGCGCGATACGCTGACGCCGCGCGCCAGCGTGCAGGCGGTCGCGTTGCCCTCGTGGCTGCTGGACGGGCGTGAGCCCCGCGCGTCGGGGCGTTCGAAAGACAGCATTCCAGGCCTCGGATGCGCACCCGGCGCCGCGTCGCATTCCGCACCCGCGGCGACCCAGACGCCGGCGGCGCCATCGCGTGAGGTTGCTGTCGGGAGTACCTCGCGATCAACGCCCGTAGCGTCCATGGCACCCGCCCCGGTTCGCGATGAACCTGCACAGCCGCGATCGCGGCCCGAAGCGCCCGTGCCCACGACGGCGAACGCATCTGCTGCTGCCGTTGCAGCGATTCCGGACGCGGCGCACGGCGGATTGCCCGCTGGGCGCGATCACGGAATCGACTTCGTGACAGGCGGAGTGGGCGAGGACGAGGCCGCCGCGCTGCGCCAGCTCGCGTCGAGCTACAACATGCGCGCGACGTTCACGCTTCGAAACGGCGAGTATCTGTCCGGCGTCGCGGTGCAGGTGTCGCGTGCCGATGGTACGGTCATGCTTTCGACGCACACGGAAGGCCCATATCTTTTCGCGCGGCTGCCGTCAGGGCACTATCGGGTGCTGGCCACGGTCGACGGCATGACGCGTGCCCGCGAGCTTTATGTGCCTTCACGCGGCGGCGTGCATTTCACGCTGACGTGGCCCAATGCTTCCGCACGATAGCTCGCAATGAAAATGCAAACACCATCGCGCATTGGCGTGATTTCCGACACGCACAATCTGGTGCGTCCTGAAGCGCTCGCGCATCTGGCCGGCTGCGAGGTGATCATCCACGCGGGCGACATCTGCGGACAACCGGTGCTGGATGCGCTTGCGCGGATCGCGCCTGTCAGCGCGGTGCGCGGCAACAACGATACCGGTGGCTGGGCGGCGTCGCTGCGCACGCGCGAGATCGTGACCGTGCAGCAAACGAAGATCCTCGTCGTGCACGATATCGCGGACATAAAAAGCGATCCGCGCGAGGACGGGATCGGCGTTGTGATCACCGGTCATTCCCACAAGCCGCTGATCGATACCCGCGATGGCGTGCTGTACCTCAATCCCGGCAGCGCCGGTCCGCGACGGTTCAGATTGCCCGTCACGGCAGCGATCCTGCTGATCGACGGCGCGCATGCGGAGGCTTCGCTGCATCGGCTGATCGAATGAAAAAGCCAGCACGAAGCTGGCTTTTCCCGTGAAGCGATAAAGAACGCACAGGTGCTGACGTTACCCGAACGCCGCACCCAGGCACCTGACTACATCAAGCGCGTGCCGTTGCGGCCGATGCATAGGCTTCGTCCATTTCGGCGGCTTCGCGTTCGCCGCGCAGCACCGCGTGCGCTTCGGCGCGTGTCGCCACGCACGGACCCGAGCCGAGGAGCGGCTTGCGTGCGGTCTCGCGCAGCGCCAGCACCGACACGATCCCGATCAGCGATGCGCCCATCAGGTAGTACGCCGGCATCATCAGGTTGCCGGTCGAGTTCACGAGCCACGCCGTGACGAGCGGCGTCGTGCCGCCGAAGAGCGACACCGAAATGTTGAAGCCGATGGCGAGCGCGCCATAGCGGATCTTCGTCGGGAAGAGCGCCGGCAGCGCCGACGGCATCACGCCCGTGAAGCACGACAGCAGCGTACCCAGAATCAGCAGGCCGAGGAACACCGGCAGCATCGCGCCGGTACGGATCAGCAGCAGCGACGGGATCGACAGCAGCAACAGGCCCACGCAGCCCGCCAGCATCACCGGCTTGCGGCCGACACGGTCCGACAGACGGCCGGCATACAGCGTCATCGGCATCATCAGCACCATCACGACCAGCACGAGAAAGAGACCGTGTGTTTCGTTGAAGTTGAGCGTCGCGGACAGATAGCTCGGCAGATACGACAGCGCCATGTAGTCGGTCACGTTGAAAATCAGCACGAGGCCGACGCACAGCAGGAGCGGTTTCCAGTGCTGCGCGAGCAGATCGCGCAGCGACTGCTTCGGCGCGGCCTTGTCCTCGGCTTCACGCTGCTCGGCCTGCTTTTTGAATGCAGGCGTTTCTTCGAGCTTCATCCGGATGTACAGACCCACCAGACCCAGCGGCCCCGCGATCAGGAACGGCACACGCCAGCCCCACGAAAGCAGCGCGTCCTGCGAGAGCGTCGCGCTCAGCACGGCCACCGTGCCCGCGCCGAGCACATAGCCGATCAGCGTGCCGAATTCGAGGAAGCTGCCCATGAAGCCGCGTCTGCGATCGGTCGAGAACTCCGCGATGAAGGTCGCCGCGCCACCGTATTCGCCGCCGGTCGAGAAACCCTGCACGAGACGCGCGACGAGCAGCAGCACCGGCGCGAAGATGCCGATCGACGTGTAGCTGGGAATCAGGCCGATGGCGAACGTGCCGAGCGCCATCATGATCATCGTCATCGCGAGCACACGTTGACGGCCGATGCGGTCACCCAGTGGGCCGAACACCATGCCGCCGATCGGGCGCACGAGGAACGCGGCCGCGAACGTGCCGAACGTGGCGATCAACTGGGCGGAGGGGCTGCTCGACGGGAAGAACACCTTGCCGAGCGTGACGGCGATGTAGCTGTACACGCCGAAGTCGAACCATTCCATCGCGTTGCCGAGCGCCATGGCGCCGACGGCACGCTTGAGAAGGGATTTGTCGACGATCGTGATGTCGTCGAGGGTCAGGCTGTCTTCTTTTTTGTGATGTCGCCAGAAGCCGTTGCTGGAAGCGGTCAAGGTTGATACTCCAATGACTGCGGCTGAAACGCATGAGCGATCCGCCACGGTTGCCGGAAAAGTGCAGTTTCGCGAAAACGTTTTCTCGCCGTGGGTCCACAGACCGCACACGGGCGGAAAAAGAAACGCCCGTGCCTCGCGAGGGTGGTCGCGAAATTGCACTCGTTCGAGTTGCTGCTGACTGTTGCACCTGCGTGGCCGTTGAAGGGGGGCAGATGCATGAGGACGCTGAACAGGACAGGTTGCCCGCCCGCGCCACTGAAAGGCTTGAAACGAAAAAGGCCGGTGATTTATCGCGACTCCGTAAGGGAAGTGCGATGCGACCGACAAGCCTTCTTGTATAAAAACTATTCAACCCCGACCGGCTGACTCCTGTTCGACACAGGTTGACCGGTTGTGAATTGAACGCGAATGATGGTGGATTGCTGTTGAAACGAGGCACATAGTAGCATGATGACGGCGGATCACGCAAACGCGGCGGCCGGCCGGGGGCTGCCTGACCTTGCTCGATCCCACGCCTGGCGGGCGATCGGGCGGATTGTGCGGGAATGAAAAAGCGGCCTGAAAGCGGGGGCGATGAGCAGCGTAAGCGGGTGAATTCCTGCTCGCCGACAGAGTGAAAACCCGGCGAAAAGTATCGCTATCGGGCAAAAAAAAATCCGCGCAGCGCGCGGATTTTTCTCGAGGATGGCGGAAATCAGCCTTGCGGCGGCGGCACGTAGCCAGCGGCCTGATCGGCGCCTTCGCCGAAGAAAAACTTCTCCGTCTGCTTCATCAGGTACTGGCGGGCGCGCGGATCGGCCATATTCAGGCGGTTTTCGTTGATCAGCATGGTCTGGTGCTTGAGCCACGCCTGCCACGCTTCCTTCGAAATACCTTCATAGATGCGCTTGCCGAGTTCGCCCGGCAGCGGCGGAAAATCGAGGCCTTCGGCTTCCTTGCCGAGCTTCGCGCATTGAACCATACGAGCCATGCTGTGTTTCTCCTGTATCAGTGTGGGGCGGCAGTCGCCTTGTCTGGGCCGTTCAGAGCTGTTTCATCAGCACGAGCGACTTGCGCTGCCAGTTATAGAGCCGGCGACGGTCTTCAGGCAGGTCGTCGACCGTGACCTTCACGAAGCCGCGCTTCAGGAACCAGTGTTCGGTGCGGGTGGTCAGCACGAAAATGCGCGTCAGGCCGCGTGCGCGTGCGCGCTGCTCGATGCGCTTGAGGAGCCGTTCGCCGTCGCCCGAGCCTTGCGCTTCCGGCGACACCGTCAGGCACGCCATTTCGCCGATGCGCTCCTGCGGATACGGGTACAGCGCCGCGCAGCCGAACAGCACGCCATCGTGCTCGATGACCGAGAAATGATCGATATCGCGTTCGATCTGGTGGCGGCCGCGCCGCACCAGCGTGCCGTCTGACTCGAGCGGCTCGATCAGCGTCAGAATGCCGCCGACGTCGTCCGGCGTCGCTTCGCGCAGGCTTTCGAGGTTCTCGTACGAGATCATCGTGCCTACGCCGTCGTGCAGGAACAGTTCGAGCAGCAGGCTGCCGTCGAGCGCGTAGGGCACGATGTGCGCCCGCGCGACGCCGCCGCGGCACGCGCGGATCGAATGTTTCAGGTAGAACGCCTCGTCGCCCTGCAGCTCGCCGCTTTCGTGCAGCTTGTAGGCGTCGTCGAGCGAGAGTTCGCGGATGAGCGCGCCTTCTTCATCCATCAGGCCGGCCGTTTCGGTCAGGAACACGATCTTGTCGGCGCGCAGCGCGATCGCCGCCGCCGAAGCCACGTCTTCCATGTTCAGGTTGAACGCCTCGCCGGTGGGCGAGAAGCCAAGCGGCGAGAGCAGCACGAGCTTGCGGCTCGCGAGCGAATGACGGATCGAATCCGCGTCGATCTTGCGCACCACGCCCGTGTGCGCGAAATCGACGCCGTCCAGAATGCCGACTGGCCGCGCCGTCACGAAGTTGCCCGACACGACGCTGATGTGCGCATGCGCCATCGGCGTGTTCGGCAGGCCCTGGCTGATCGCCGCCTCGATATCGAGACGCACTTCGCCGGCGGCTTCCTTCGCGGATTCGAGCGCGCGGGCATCGGTGATGCGCATGCCGTGCGAAAACTCCGACTCGACGCCATGCAGGCTCATCTGCTCCTCGACCTGCGGTCGCGAACCATGGACGAGCACGATCTGGATGCCCATCGCCTGCAGCAGCGCGATATCGGACACGAGCGCGTTCAGAAGACCCTGATGCACCACCTCGCCGCCGAACCCGACGACGAACGTCTTGTTGCGGAACGCGTGAATGTACGGCGCGACCGAGCGCATCCAGTCGACGAACTGCGCGTGGTGGGCGATGTCTTCCGCGGTGCCGGACGAAGCCGGAACGCTCGCGGGCGTGGGGACGAGGTCGGTTTGGGAATTCATGCCCGGGATTATAATGCGCCCCCATGTCGAACGTACCCAAAAGTCCCACTGCGGTGAATGCGAATCACAAGCCCGAGGGCGGGCGAGGCGAGCCGGCGCACACGCGCGAGGATCGCGCGGGCGTGGGGCACACGCCGCGCAACCCCGTGGACGATACGCGGGAGGCGTCACAAACGGACGCCGCCAAAGCCGCGCGAGACGATCGCGCCAGTAGCCAGAAGCCGGCGGCACAGAAAGAACAGGCTCGCGGGACGGATGCACTGGCATTGTTGCGCCAGGCGCTTTTGCAGCAAAAGCCGCCGCCCGGGCCGCCACAAAAGAAGCAGTCGAAGCCGCCGGAGCCCCCGGTTAGCGCGCCATCACGCTCTTCTGGAGCGGAGCAGCCAGACGCGGCCCAGTTCCCGAAAAAACCTTCGTCCGGCGAGCCGGGTGATGCGCGTGCGCAACGGGCGCAGGCGCCGGTTTCCCCGCGAACTTCGCAACCGTCGCCAGACGCACGGCGAAACCCGCGGCAGCAGCGCCGTGACGGAACGCCGCGCGAAGCTGGACGCGCGGACAGTGCGATGCCGCCGCGCAAGGAAGGGGCGTCGCCGGGTGCCGTGCAACCGCACGGCGCGCAGCGTTCGCGCAACGAAGCCCAACCGCGAAACCCGGCGCAGCGGCGCAACGACGGCGGGCCGCCCAGGTCCGGTCAGCGGCGCCATGAAGAACAGCCGTCCCAAAACGACCCCGCCGCCCCGCGCGAAAAGAAACCGCCGCGTGCCGCGCGCGTCGTGGAGCCGAACCCCGTTCCGCCCATTACGTTTCCCGAAGCGTTGCCCGTGTCGGGCCGGCGCGACGAGATCGCCCGCGCGATCTCGGAGAATCAGGTGGTGATCGTGAGCGGCGAAACCGGCTCCGGCAAGACCACACAGCTGCCGAAAATCTGTCTGGCGCTCGGACGCGGTCCCGGCGCGGGCGGCTCAGGTCTGATCGGCCACACGCAGCCGCGCCGGATCGCGGCGTCGGCGACGGGCCGGCGCATCGCCGAGGAACTCGGCACGCCGTTCGGCGAAGTGGTCGGCTACAAGGTGCGCTTCACGGACAACCTGTCGCCTGGCGCATCGGTGAAGCTGATGACGGACGGGATCCTGCTCGCCGAAACGCAGACCGATCCGCTCCTCAAGGCCTACGACACGATCATCATCGACGAGGCGCACGAGCGCAGCCTGAACATCGATTTCCTGCTCGGCTACCTGCGCGAGATCCTGCCGAAGCGTCCCGATCTGAAAGTGATCGTGACGTCGGCGACGATCGATGCCGGCCGCTTCGCGCGCCATTTCGGCAGCGACGAAAAACCCGCGCCGGTGATCGAGGTCAGCGGGCGTCTGTATCCGGTCGAAGTGCGTTACCGGCCCGTCGTCGAGGACAGCCCCGCCGTGAAATCGGCGGAGGGCACGTCGTCCGGGCGCGAGCGCGCGGATCGTCCGGAGCGCCAGAAATCGCAGCGCGATGCCGATCGCGACCTGATGGAAGCGATCGTCGATGCCGTCGATGAACTCTGCCGTGAAGGCCCGGGCGACGTACTCGTGTTCCTGCCGGGCGAGCGCGAAATTCGCGATGCCGCCGAGGCGCTGCGCAAGCATCATCCGCCGCATACCGAAATCCTGCCGCTGTTCGCGCGCCTTTCGGCGGCCGAGCAGGAGCGCGTGTTCAAGGCGTCGAACGCGCGCCGGATCGTGCTCGCGACGAACGTCGCCGAAACGTCGCTGACCGTGCCGGGCATTCGCTATGTGGTCGACTCGGGTCTCGCGCGCGTGAAGCGTTACTCGTATCGCAACAAGGTCGAACAATTGCAGATCGAGTCGATTTCGCAGGCGGCGGCGAACCAGCGCGCCGGACGATGCGGCCGTGTCGCCGATGGCATCTGCATCCGTCTGTACGAGGAAAGCGACTACCAGGGCCGCGTGCGGTTCACCGATCCGGAAATCCTGCGCTCGTCGCTCGCGTCCGTGATCTTGCGGATGAAGTCGCTGCACCTGACTGAAATCGAAACGTTTCCGTTTATCGAGCCGCCGCCAGGCCGGGCGATCGCCGACGGCTACCAGTTGCTGAACGAGCTGGGCGCCGTCGACGACGATAACGCGCTGACGCCGCTCGGCCGCGAGCTCGCGCGCCTGCCGCTCGATCCGCGCGTCGGCCGGATGATTCTCGCCGCGCGCGACCAGCAGGCGCTGCGCGAAGTGCTGATCATCGCGAGCGCGCTGTCCGTGCAGGACCCACGCGACCGGCCGGTCGAAGCGCAGGAGCAGGCCGATCAGGCGCATCGCCGCTTCGCCGACGACCGTTCGGAATTCCTCCAGTGGCTGAAGATCTGGACGTGGTTCGAGGAAGCCGTCGCGCACAAGAAATCGAACAGGCAACTGGTCGACGCGTGCCGCGCGAATTTCCTGTCGCACCTGCGGCTGCGGGAATGGCGCGACGTGCATTCGCAGTTGCTGACGGTGGTGCGCGAGCACGGCTGGCGGCTCAACGAAAGCGAAGCGACGTTCGAGCAGATCCATCTGGCACTTCTGACGGGCCTGCTCGGCAACATCGGCCTGAAGGCGGATGACGAGCCGTACTATCTCGGCGCGCGCAGCATCAAGTTTTACCTGTGGCCGGGCTCGGCGCTCGTGAAGAAGGCGGGCCGCTGGGTCATCGCCGCGGAACTGGTCGAGACGAGCCGTTTGTACGCCCGCTGTATCGCGAAAGTCGAGCCGGAGTGGATCGAGCAGATCGGTGCGCATCTGCTGAAAAAGTCGCTGTCCGAGCCGCATTGGGAAAAGCGCGCGGCACAGGTGTCGGCGTTCGAGCGCGCGGTGCTGTACGGTCTGCCGGTGTATCACCGGCGGCGTGTGAGTTTCGGCAGGCAGGACCCGACGCGTGCGCGTGAGCTGTTTATCCGTGGCGCGCTGGTCGAGGGCGAGTTCGATACGAAGCTCGCGTTTTTCGCGCATAACCGCAAGCTGCTCGCCGACATCGAGCAGCTGGAACACAAGTCGCGCCGCCAGGATGTGCTGGTCGACGACGAGCTGATCTTCGGCTTTTACGACCAGGCGATTCCCGAGGGCATTTATACAGGCGCGTCGTTCGAGCGCTGGTACAAGGACGAAGTTAAAAAGAGCGGGCAGACCGGGGACAAGCTGCGTCTGCTGTATCTGTCGCGTGACGATCTGATGCGGCACGAAGCCGCTGGCGTCACGACCGATCTGTTTCCGAAGCGCATGACGATGTCAGGCGTCGAAATGGCGCTCACGTATCACTTCGAGCCGGGTTCGCCGCGTGATGGCGTGACGGCGGCCGTTCCGCTCTATGCGTTGAACCAGGTCGACGCGCGCCGCTGCGAATGGCTCGTGCCCGGCATGCTGAAGGAGAAGGTGCAACTGCTCCTGAAGTCGCTGCCGCAAAAGCTGCGCCGCCACTGCGTGCCGTTGCCGGAGTACGCCGCGGGTTTTGTCCAGCGCACCGGTGGCCCGCGTTTCGGCGCGGGCGGTCTGCTCGAAGCGCTGATCGCCGATGTGCGCGAACAGACGCAGATCGCGATGAAGCAGTCGGACTTCAAGCTCGAGACGCTGCCGGCGCATCTGTTCATGAACTTCAAGGTCATCGACGAGCACGGCCGGCAACTTGCGATGGGCCGCAATCTTGCGCAACTGCGTGCTGAACTCGGCGGCCAGGCGCAGCAACATTTCCAGAAGATCGCGGCAGGCGCCGCGCCTGGCGGCGCACCGGGCCTGTCGGGACACGTTTCCGGCGATGCGGTGCCGCGCGATGCGGCATCGGTGTCGCCTTCCACGAAAGCCGGCACGCGTGGCGGGCAGGGTGGAAGTACGGCACAGACGGCGGCAGCGGGCAGCAATACCGTGACCGCGCTATACGAAAACCTCACGACGTGGAATTTCGGCAAGCTTCCCGAGTTGCTTGAAATTCGCCGTGGCGGGCAGACCCTGTTCGGCTACCCGGCGCTCGTGGATCGCACGGCACACTGCGACGTCGAAGTGTTCGACTCGCCCGAAGAAGCGGCACGGATTCATCGCGCCGGTCTGCGACGTCTCTTTGCGCTGCAGCTACGCGAGCCGATCAAATATCTCGAGAAGAACCTGCCGGGCATACGCGAAATGTCGATGCAGTTCATGCCGCGCGGCACGCAGGAAGAATTGCGCGACCAGCTGGTCGACATGGCGCTCGATCGCGCCTGCCTGCAGGATCCGCTCCCCGATGACGACCTCACGTTCCACACACGACGCGACGAAGGCCGCGGCCGTCTGACGCTGCTTGCCCAGGAAATCGCACGCCTTGCCGGGCAGATACTGGCCGAATACGCCGCGGTGACCAAAAAGCTCGTGCAGGCGAAATCGTTCACGTCAGCGCATGCGGACATGCAGAACCAGCTGGATGCGCTGATCGGCAAACGCTTTGTCGTCGATACGCCTTATGTGCAACTGGCACATTTCCCGCGCTACCTGAAGGGGATCGCGTTGCGTATCGACAAGCTGAAAGCCGACCCGGCCCGCGATGCGCGCCAGTTCGCGGAATTCCAGCCGCTGCTGCAGCACTATCAGCGTGCGATCGCGCAGCGCGGCGGCGTGATGGATTCGCGGCTCACGGAATTCCGCTGGCTGCTAGAGGAACTGCGGATTTCGCTCTTCGCGCAGGAGCTGCGAACGCCGATGCCGGTCTCCGTCAAGCGTTTGCACAAGGTATGGGAATCGATGCAACGCTGAGCGGCGCCAGGCGAGCTCGCGTGTGGCGCATGTGCGGTGGCCCGCTGCGCTCACACGCGTGATGCGTTACCAGTGCATGCCTGCTCCAGCCGATGCGCCGAATTCGCCGCGCGAACTGGCGGTGCCCTGGACCTTGTAGGCCCATTTTCCTGTTCCCGAGAGTTGCGACACGCCGAGCGCCACGGCGGACTGGCCGCCATAGGTGCCGGCCGCGGCCGCCACCATGCCGTGACCGGGCAACACTGCCTGCGGCAGTCCGGCAACCGCCAGCGCGGAAGCCGTGCCGCCGTAAGCATCGCGGCGGGCGGACCGCACCTGGTCGTCGGCATAACGGTTCGCCTGGCCGACCGCGCCGCTCATGCCCTGGTTCAACTGGTTCACGTTGACCGCATCCGTGCCCTGCACGCCGGCCGCAACGTTTCCAATCTGCCGCTCCGCGCCCGCCGCGCCGACTGAAACCGTATTCGCCCGATCCGCAATGGATCCCGCGCCAAGCGCCACGGCGTTGTCCGCGCTGACGCTGGCGCCCGCCCCAAGTGCGGTTGCGTTCGCAGCGCTCGCGACCGTGTTCGCACCAAGTGCGACGGCGCCGGTTCCGGTTGCCCGGGCGTTCGCGCCAGCCGCGACGGAGTGCGCGCCGCTCGACTGTGCGGCTTCGGTATCGCGATCGCCATCGGCGCTGAAGAGTGGATTGGCGGCATTGACCGCGATGTGCCCGATCGCGTCGCCCACCGCGGCGTTTAACTGGCCGACGTTGACCGCGTCGAATGCGTCGATCCCGTTCGCGACGTTATGGATGATCGTCCCGCCGCCAGTCGCGCTGCCGGCAAGCGTGATGCTGTTGTGGTTGACGGTGGCGTCGGGGTTCGTGTCGTAGGTGACGGCGCTTTCGGCCCGGGTTGCCGCCTGATCCGCCTTTGCGCTCACGGCGTTCAGCTGCGCGACGTTGACTGCATCGTGCGCATCGACGCCATCCGCGACGTTGTGAATCACCGTGCCGCCTCTTGCCGGATCGCCGCCGAGAGTGAAACTGTTGCGGTTGAAGGAGCCGTCCGCGTAGCGGTCATAGAACGCGGCGCCTTCGACCTTGCTGTCGAGCGCTTTCAACTGGCTCAGATTGACCGCATCGGTATCGGCCGCACCTGCGGCGACGTTCGTGACGCGCCGCTCCGCACTGGCGGCACCCACGGAGACTTCGCCGGCGGCCGTGGCGCCCGCGATCATGAGCGTCGCGCCGACTGGCGTGAACGCGAGTGTGGCTAGATTCGCGTACGTCGTGGAGTCGGCGCCAAGCGCAACGCTGTTCGCGCGCGTGGCCTGGGCGCCGTTGCCGATCGCGACGGACGACAGTCCGCTGGCATTCGCCGCCGCGCCGACAGCCGTGCTGCGCGAACCCGTCGCGGTGGCGAAGATGCCGGTTGCCGTGGCGAGATCGACGGCTTTCGACTGATAACCGGCCGCAAACGCGCCGTTGCCGGTGGCGCTCGCGTCCTTGCCGGTCGCCATCGCACCGAGCCCGCTGGCGCGCGCGTTGCCGCCGATCGCGATGGCGCCGGTGCTTGTCGCGGCCGCGCCGTCGCCGACGGCAACCGCATCCGCACCGGTGGCGCTCGCGCCGTTACCGGCTGCGACAGCCGCCGTGCCGGTAGCACGTGCATTGGCGCCCGCCGCGACGCTTCCGGAGCCGGCAGCAGCCACGGCGTTGTCGGAATCGTCGTTGGCGCCATCTGCCTTGAAATACGGATCGGTGCCGCTGACGGCCGAAACGGTTACGGCGGAGGTTATCGGCGCCGCCGCCTGTTCCAGTTGGGGAGCGCTGGCGGCAGGGGCTGACGCCGAGGCATATGCCGATGTGGCCCCAGCCGTCGCCAGCAGGGTCGCCGTCGCGAACCGGATTAAAATCCGCCCATGCATTGAGCGCAGGGTCGAGACAGGATGCGCGTTACGGAAGTCAGGTTTGACGTTGATGGATGGGTCGTAGGGTCGATGCATTCCTGAAATACTCTGCCATGTTAAGACCGTGAACTCATCAGTGAGTCTGCTTTCGGATCGATTGACCTGTGCAGGCTTTCTTCGACCGATAAGAATCCAGCTCAGGCCGCTACTGGCTATTACAGT
This sequence comes from Paraburkholderia gardini, assembly GCF_907164575.1. GTDB lineage: Bacteria > Pseudomonadota > Gammaproteobacteria > Burkholderiales > Burkholderiaceae > Paraburkholderia > Paraburkholderia gardini. The sequence goes on along the minus strand of NZ_CAJQYY010000005.1, from coordinate 31,607 downwards.
GCGGATGAGATAGATGTGGAAAGTCCTGTGCGAAACGGGTCGCACAGTGTTTTCTCACTGAAATGATCAGGGATTTGTTGCGGGGAAAATGATTTGATCTGATTTTCCCGTATGGCAGATTTAGCAGGTATGAGTTAACTCTTAAATCCACAATGGCTATTTGGCTTAAGACGAATATAAATATATTCAGATAAAATTAATCGGAGTCTGATATTTTTATGGGAAAATTAAATGCGAGGCTGATTGATTAATCGGATTCTTATTTTTACGAGTGAAAATCAGAGCACATTGAGATCAAGAGCCGTTCGCGGAGGATTGCAGCTGAGTTTGCCTGCGACTGCGGGCCATCGTCGGCGGCAGTGGCTCAGAGCGCGGTCCGTAAGCGCAGTCCCGGTGGCGCGCGTTTCTTCCTGCGTGAGGCCGACCTGCGTCAACCGCGCGCGCGGGCAAACGTTCTACAATGATGGCTATTCTCCGACGTGAGTTTTCATGCGCAATTTTTTTCTTTCCCGCCTGACCAGTACGCTGGCAGCGGGCGCTGCCCTGGTTGTCGCAGCGGGCTTTTTTTCTCCAGTAGCGCAAGCGAACAACGTGATCGTCCTCAATTCCGGCGAGGCAACGCTCAGTCTGGTCGATGAGGCGACCCGCCAGGTCGTCGGCACCATTCCAACCGGCAAGGAACCGCATCATCTGATGGTGACGCCGGACAATTCGTCGCTGATCGTCGCCAACTCGGTCTCGAACAACCTGATGTTCGTCGATCCGAAAACGGGCAAGGTGCAGCGCTGGGTCGAAGGCATCGAAGATCCCTACCAGATCGGCTTTTCGCCGGATCACAAGTGGATGGTCACCACGGGCCTGCGGCTCGACCGGCTCGATATCTATCACTACGACGGCCACAACCTGGCGCTTGCGAGCCGTCTGCCGCTCGGCGTGATGCCGAGTCACATGGCGTTCACGACCGACAGCAAAACGGTGTTCGTCACGTTGCAGGTGTCGGGCGAACTCGCCGCGATCGATCTCAACACGCAGCAGGTCAAGTGGAAGATGAAGGTCGGCAAGGTGCCGGCTGGCCTCTGGATGACGCCGGGCGAGAAATATCTGCTGGTCGGCATGACGGGGGCGGATTATGTCGCGGTGGTCGACTGGAAGAACCAGAAGATCGTGAAAACGATTCCGACGGGCAAGGGCGCGCACAACTTCCGCTCGCTGGTTGACGGCAGGCACGTCGCGGTGTCGAATCGTGTCGCGAGTACCATCAGCATCATCGACGAAGACACGCTCACGAACGTAGGCGACATCACGGGCCTGATGCCGGGGCCGGACGATATGGAGCTTTCGGCCGACAGGCGCTATCTGTGGGTGACGTTCCGGTTTGCGAAGCACATCGGCATCATCGATCTGTCCACGCGTAAACTGATCCAGACGATCGCAGTTGGACGCTCGCCGCATGGCATCTATTTCTTCGATCGCGCGCCGGTTACGGCGCCGAACGGCGCATAGGTCGCCACCCGCACTGGCGACGCATGATGCAGAAGTAGCGGGTTGAAGTAACGCATTGACGTATCGGGTTAAAGCACGGCAGGCACCATGTTCCACACGATTTTTTCGACTCTCGATAGTTTCGTCTCCGCAGTGCAGACGCTGCTGTACGTCGACGTCGTGCAGCCGCTGCTGTTTCGTCTCGACCTGATGGACTACGACGAGGACACCTACGACAGCCTCTACTGGGTGATCGTCGGTGTGTTCGAGGTACTGGCCATGTATGCCGTGCTGCGACCGCTGGAGGCGTTGTGCCCTGTCGAGCGGTGGGAGAACCGCAACGCGGTGCGTGTCGACGTGCTCTACACGTGGATCGCGAAGCTCGGCATCCTGAACCTGTTTTTCTTCTTCGTGCTGCAACCGTTTTTCGACGGCATACAGGGCTGGCTGCGGCTGCATAACATCGCGAACATCGAGTTCGACAACCTGTGGCCCGGCGTCACCACGCAACCGCTCGTCACGTTCCTGATGTATCTGGTCGTGCTCGATTTCGCAGGGTACTGGTATCACCGTGGCGAACATCGCTTCGGGCTCTGGTGGGAACTGCATGCAGTGCATCACAGCCAGCGTCAGATGTCGCTGTGGTCCGACGACCGCAATCATCTGCTCGACGACGTGCTGCAGGCGTGCTTTTTCGCCGCGATCGCGCTGGTGATTGGCGTGCCGCCGTCGCAGTTCGTCGTACTCGTGGCCATTACGAATCTCGCGCAGAGCGTTCAGCACGCCAATATCCGGATGTATTTCGGCTGGCTGGGCGAGCGGCTGCTCGTCAGCCCGACGTTCCATCGCCGGCATCACGCAATGGGTTACGGCCATGAGGGCACGACCTACGGATGCAATTTCGGCGTGCTGTTTCCGTGGTGGGATCAGTTGTTCCGGACGGCTTCGTGGGTTCGCGAGATGGAGCCGACCGGTATTCGGGATCAGCTCGAGGGCCGTCAGTACGGCGACGGTTTCTGGGCGCAGCACTGGCTTGCGCTTGTGCGCATTGCCCGGCGGGTCGCACCGGGGCGCCGTGGGCAGGGTAGCGACGCCGCGCCCGTCTGAGCGAACTGCGCCCGTTTCTTCCGCTTCGTCTGGTTTTGCTTCGCCTGCAATCAGCGACCGCATCGTCGCTAACGCTTCTGTTCATATGCGCTGCCGCAGCGGGTTTTCCCGGTGGCGCGGTCCCTGGTTTATCCTGTCCACAGTTCGACCGGCGATGATCACGGTTGAGCGGGCGTGTGTGTCCGACGTTGTTCGTCGTTGACCTCCTGTTCGCCAACCGTTCCGTCCGTCGCCCTGTTTCTCGTCCATCCATCGCTTCATTCACCGGTATCTGGCTCGCATGAATGACCTGTTGCGCTCGTTTGGGCGCGCACTTTCCAGCGCGCTCCATCCGCGCATGCTCTGGCTGACGTTCATGCCGTTCGCGGCGGCGGCGATCGTATGGGGCGTCATCCTCTGGTTTTCCTGGCAGACGTGGACCGATGCCACGCGAGCGTGGCTCGAGAGCTGGGCGTTCACCACGTCGCTCTATGGCATGTTCGACTGGCTCGGGTTTTCGTCGCTGCATGCGGTGATCGCGCCGTTCATCGTGATTGCGCTCGCGATCCCGCTGATCGTCGTGACCGTGCTGCTGCTGATCGCGACACTTTCGATGCCGGCCGTCATCCGTCACCTGGCCGCGAGGCAGTTTGCCAGCCTGGAGATGCGTCGCGGCGGAACGTGGTACGGTAGTCTGATTCACGCGCTGTGGACGACGCTCATCTGTCTCGTGCTGCTCGTGGTGACGCTGCCGCTGTGGCTCGTGCCGCCATTCTTCGCGCTGATTCCGCCGCTGTTGTGGGGCTGGCTGACGTATCGCGTCATGACATACGATGCGCTCGCGTTACATGCCACCAGCGAGGAGCGTCGCGCGCTGGTGCGCCGGCACCGGTTGCCGTTGTTGCTGATCGGCGTCGCGAGCGGTCTGCTGGGTTCGCTGCCGACGCTGCTCTGGGCGTCGTCGGTCTGGCTGATCGTGCTGTTTCCGGTTGTGACGGCCGCGACCATCTGGATCTATGCGTTTATCCTGGTCTTTTCGGCGCTGTGGTTCGGTTATTACTGCCTGCGCGCGTTGCAGCGCATGCGTGCGGAAGAACACGGGACGCGCACCGCAGTGACGGTTCCGTACTGAAACCATTTTTCAGGAAGAGGCGGCAATGGCATTTGGCGTCATCATCATCGGCGACGAAATCCTGTCGGGCAGACGAACCGACAAGCATCTGCCGAAAGTCATCCAGCTTTTGACGGAGCGTGGCCTCGCGTTAGGCTGGGCAGAATACATCGGCGACGACCCGGAACGCATCACGACGACGTTGCGCCGCTCGTTCGCTTCGGGCGACATCGTGTTTTCGACGGGCGGTATCGGCGCGACGCCGGACGATCACACCCGTCAATGCGCCGCGGCTGCGCTCGGTGTCCCGCTCGAACTGCATGCCGAGGCCGCCCGGCTGATCCAGGAGCGGATCAGCGACATGCATGCGGATGCTTCCGGTGCACCGCCGGATCTCGATTCGCCGGAGAACCGCCATCGTCTGAACATGGGCACGTTCCCGCGCGGCGCGTCGATCATTCCGAATGGTTACAACAAGATTCCCGGCTTCTCGGTCGGCGACCATCACTTTGTGCCGGGCTTCCCCGTGATGGCGTGGCCGATGATCGAATGGGTGCTGGATACGAAGTACGCGCATCTGCACCACGCGATGCCGCACGCGGAAAAGTCACTTCTTGTATTCGAGTTGCCTGAATCGACGCTCACGCCGCTCATGGAAAAGATCGAGCACGACTTTCCAGGTGTGCGCGTATTCAGCTTGCCGAGCGTCGGCGATGCGGAGCGGGGCGGTATCTACGCCCGTCGCCACATCGACCTGGGGGTGAAAGGTGAGCCCGAAGCGGTTGCCGCGGCGTTTGTGAAGCTGCGCGCGGGCGTGCATCTGCTCGGTGGCGATATCGTCGAACTCGACGCGGCGCAGGCGAAACCGCGAGGTTGAACAGGTCCGGCGGTTTTTCTCGCTGCCAGCCGCGTTGCTATCGGCGAGGCCGCAGGCCTCGCGAGATCATCGTTGTGTCACATCCCGCGCTCAGGATGGACGGCCTGGTTGCCGTGAGCGGCGTGGCTTCGGCTGGCCCGGCGTTTTCCGTCGATCAGCCAGGAACAGAAAACGCGGGCACCCGTCACGCGCCGATCCACGGCAGACCGCGGAAACACCAGCCCGAGACCGTTTTCCGATGACCCTGGCCGTCCTTGTCGCCTTCGAAGCCTTCCAGCAGGTCAAACGCCTGCGTAAAGCCCACCTGGGTTGCAGCGATAGCAGCGAGCTTCGAGCGGGCTGCGCTGCGGCACAGAAACAGTACAGGTGTGTCCTGCGCGGCAACCTTGCCCAACTGGTCGAGAAACTCCGGGTTCGGTACGCCACCCGGATAACGTGTCCACTCGACGTGGGCGTATTGCCCATCACCGATGACCGGCCGGCCTACCCAGTCGAGCTCGGCGCGGGTGCGAACGTCAACAAGGCGTGTGCGCGGATCAAGTTGAAAAAGCTCGAATGCCTCCGCGGGCGAAAGCGCGCCTGCGTACGGCAACTGGTTCTCGACACGCCGTTTTTCGGCCTGCGCGTACAACTGTTCGAGCGTGCTCATGACGGCAAATCTCCTTCGTGCTGGAAACCAAAAGGTCATTCTAGCGCGCAGGCTACGTCACGCGTACCTGGCCGTTCGGCCGGTGCAAAATCCACCGGACGCCTGTTATGCTCCTTCGAGGTGCAAACATGACTTTGTGCACCAAAACGGGATGGATGGATTGGTCTCGCTAACTGTGAGCACTGTTATGGTGCGTATTCATGTGGGCCGTCGTGGTCAATGCGCGGTTTTGCGTATCGGAATTCCCTGTAAGTGCGCGTAGTGGAAGGCTTTCGCGCCAGTCTGGAACATGTTGGCATGGAAGCTGCTTTATACGACCCGATCGATTCAATCGCCGTTTTTTTAGCCCGATCTGCCAGATCGGATAGACGTGCGGTGGCGGGTCAGCTAGATTTGGGCGGCGGCAGAATCCGCCGAATTCGTTAATCAGGAGAATAGGTTATGAGTAAATCCGTGGCCGACGTCATGCAACTCGTCAAGGACGAGGACGTCAAGTTTGTCGACTTTCGTTTCACCGACACGCGCGGCAAGGAGCAACATGTTTCGGTGCCGGTGTCGCACTTCGACGAAGACAAATTCGAAAGCGGCCATGCGTTCGACGGTTCTTCGATTGCCGGCTGGAAGGGCATTGAAGCTTCGGACATGCTGCTCGTTCCGGACGCCGACACGGCGTTCATCGACCCGTTCTACGAAGAGTCGACCCTCGTCATGACCTGTGACGTCGTCGAACCGGCGGACGGCAAGGGCTACGAACGCGACCCGCGTTCGCTGGCAAAGCGCGCTGAAGCGTACCTGAAGAGCACGGGCCTTGGCGACACGGCTTTCTTCGGCCCGGAACCCGAATTCTTCATTTTCGACTCGGTCCGCTGGAACACGGACATGTCGGGCTGCTTCGTGAAGATCGGCTCGGAAGAAGCACCGTGGTCGTCGGGCAAGGAATTCGAAGGCGGCAACACGGGTCACCGTCCGGGCACGAAGGGCGGCTACTTCCCGGTCGCGCCGGTCGACCAGTTCCAGGACATCCGCTCGGAAATGTGCCTGCTGCTCGAACAGATCGGCATTCCGGTCGAAGTGCACCACCACGAAGTGGCAGGTCAAGGCCAGAACGAAATCGGCACCAGATTCTCGACGCTCGTGCAGCGCGCGGACTGGACGCAGCAACTGAAGTACATCGTCCACAACGTCGCGCATACGTACGGCAAGACGGCTACGTTCATGCCGAAGCCGGTCGTGGGCGACAACGGTTCGGGCATGCACGTTCACCAGTCGATCTGGAAGGACGGCCAGAACCTGTTCGCAGGTAACGGCTATGCGGGCCTGTCGGAATTCGCGCTGTTCTACATCGGCGGCATCATCAAGCACGCCCGTGCCCTGAACGCGATCACGAACCCGACGACGAACTCGTACAAGCGTCTCGTGCCGCACTTCGAAGCACCGGTGAAGCTGGCCTACTCGGCACGCAACCGCTCGGCATCGATCCGCATTCCGCACGTGTCGAACCCGAAGGGTCGCCGTATCGAAACGCGCTTCCCGGATCCGATGGCCAATCCGTACCTGTGCTTCTCGGCGCTGATGATGGCGGGTCTCGACGGCGTGCAGAACAAGATCCATCCGGGCGAAGCAGCGGACAAGAACCTGTACGACCTGCCGCCGGAAGAGGATGCAAAGATCCCGACCGTGTGTGCCGGCCTCGACCAGGCGCTGGACGCATTGCACAACGACCGCGAGTTCCTCACGCGCGGCGGCGTGTTCACGGATTCGATGATCGACGCTTACCTGGAGCTGAAGGAAGCGGAACTTCAACGTGTGCGTATGACCACGCACCCGGTCGAGTTCGAACTGTACTACTCGCTGTAAGTGGCGATGGCGCTTCGCCGGAGGAAGGCGAAGCGCGCGTCCGAACGTTCGCGACTGGTCACGAAGGGACGGCGGCGCCGTCCCTTTTTTGTTGAGCGCTCGCGCAGCGTTGCTGGACCGTTTTCAATGCTGTTGCCGTACCTCGAATTAGCCGTGTTCGCCTCATCACCGTTTCATACCGACCAGATTGATACAAGATGGATCTGAAGAATCTGATCAAGGCCAGGAAAGGGCACGCCGAACCGCTGTCGAGCGACGCCCAGCTCCTCGAATCCGGTCTGCTGCCTGGATTCGAAGCGTTGCCGACGGTTGTGCTGGTGCTGGAAAAGCGCACGTTGCGCGTCGCGTTCGCGAATCCTTCCGCCGAATCGATGCTTGATCTGTCGCGCCGGCAACTTACGCAGATGATGTGGCCGGATATTTTCTCGAGCGCGGACGAGTTGCTGCTCACAATCGCCTCGATCGCCGAACACCGTTTCCATGCGACCCATCTCGATGCGGTTCTCGAGCGGCCCGGCCACGAACCGCTGCATGTGCATGCGATCGTCGGTTTTCTCGAGAGCGCGCCTGACTACGTGCTACTCGAACTCTTCGAGAACGAACGACATCTGCGCACCGATCGCGAAGAGCGTATCCAGGATCTGACCGCAGTGAACAAGCAGTTGATCCGCAATCTGGCGCACGAAATCAAGAACCCGCTTGGCGGCATCCGGGGCGCCGCGCAACTGCTTGAATTCGAATTGAGTGCGCGTGAACGCGACGAGCTGCGCGAGTACACGCAGGTCGTCATCAAGGAATCCGACCGGCTGCAGACGCTCGTCGACCGGCTGCTTGAGCCGCACCGTCATCCGCATATCGTGGGCGACGTGAACATTCACGAGGTGTGCGAGCGCGTGCGCGCGGTGATTCTCGCGGAGTTTCCGCGCGGTCTCACAATCGAGCGCGACTACGATGTGAGCGTGCCCGACTTGCGTGGCGACAAGGAGCAGCTGATCCAGGCGCTCCTGAACATCGTGCGCAATGCGGCCGAAGCATTACGTGAACGTATTCTGCAAGGCGATGCGCGTATTGAATTGCGCACGCGCGTCGCGCGCAAGGTCACGATTGCGAAACGCCTTTGTAAGCTGGCATTGGACTTGCATATCATCGACAACGGTCCCGGTATTCCCGAGGATATCCGGGACCGCATCTTCTATCCGCTCGTTTCGGGGCGTGAGGATGGAAGCGGTCTTGGCCTGACGCTCGCGCAGACATTCGTACAACAGCACGACGGTCTGATCGAAGTGGAAAGCCGGCCGGGTCACACCGAATTTCAGATCCTGCTGCCCCTTGAGTAATCGCCCGTTCCGTTCATGACAGACAGGCATTCAAGGGTGCAGCACACTCGCTGACGCACCTCAAGACTTCCGAACGACCATATGAAGCCGATCTGGATAGTAGACGACGATCAATCGATCCGCTGGGTGCTCGAAAAAGCCCTCGCACGGGAAAATTTCGCGACACGCAGTTTCGCGAACGTGCGCGAGGCGGCGGGCGCGCTGGATCACGACAGCCCACAGGTGCTGGTGTCCGACATCCGGATGCCAGGCGGCTCCGGCCTCGATCTGTTGCAGACCGTCCGCGACCGCGTGCCGGGTCTGCCCGTCATCATCATGACGGCCTTCTCCGATCTGGATAGTGCCGTTGCGGCGTTCCAGGGCGGCGCGTTCGAGTATCTCGCCAAGCCGTTCGACGTCGACAAGGCGGTCGAACTGATTCGCCGCGCGGTCGACGAAAGCATGCGCGGCGAACAGACGTGGGACGATCGCGTCGCGGATGCACCGGAAATGCTCGGCCAGGCGCCGGCGATGCAGGACATGTTTCGCGCGATCGGGCGGCTGTCTCATTCCGCGGCAACCGTGCTCATCACCGGCGAATCAGGCACCGGTAAAGAGCTTGTTGCACGCGCGCTGCACCGTCATAGCCCGCGCGCGAACGGTCCGTTCATCGCGCTCAACACGGCGGCGATCCCGAAGGATCTGCTGGAATCCGAACTGTTCGGTCACGAACGCGGCGCGTTCACCGGCGCACAGGCGATGCGGCAAGGTCGCTTCGAGCAGGCCGAGAACGGCACGCTCTTCCTCGACGAGATCGGCGATATGCCATTCGATCTGCAGACGCGTCTGTTGCGCGTGCTGTCGGATGGCCAGTTTTATCGTGTCGGCGGGCACAATCCGTTGCGTGCCAACGTGCGGGTCATCGCGGCGACTCACCAGAATCTCGAGTCGCGCGTGCGCCAGGGTTTGTTCCGCGAGGATCTGTATCACCGTCTGAACGTGATCCGTCTGCGACTGCCGGCGTTGCGCGAACGCAGCGAGGATATTCCGCTGCTCACGCGTCATTTTCTGCAGAAGAGCGCACGCGATCTGGGCGTCGAGCCGAAGCGCGTGTCCGACGAAACGCTCGCGTATCTGGCGTCGCTCACGTTTGCCGGCAACGTGCGGCAGCTTGAGAACCTGGCTAACTGGCTGACGGTCATGGCGCCGGCGCAGACGATCGAGATCAAGGATCTGCCGCCGGATCTCGTGCCCCCGGCAGCGGGTAACGCGGATATTGTCGCGGGCGGGGGGCTCGCCGCCGACGCCGCCGGCAATGCAATGGCCGCGGCTGGAACGAACGGAGCGTCGTCGCCGTCACCGCTCTCCGCGACGCCTGGCGTGCCGGCAACCCCGCCGGTGAGTCTGTGGGAGAGTGGATTGCGAACTGAAGTGGCCCGTATGCTGCGCGAAAATTCGGCCGATGTGATGGACGAGCTGTCGCGCCGTTTCGAGGCCGCGGTGATTCGCGAAGCGCTCGATTTCACGCGTGGACGTAAAGTCGAAGCAGCGGAGCGTCTCGGTATCGGACGCAATACGATTACGCGCAAGATCCAGGAGTTAAACCTCGAATAGCCGTTCGGCGGGGTCAACCGCATCAAGGGCCGTTCCACGCGCGTTGTCGCGCATGGAACGGCCTTTCTGTTTCTGGTGGTGACGTTTCCGGGGGCGTTGCCGGTTTGATATGCCGAACGGCCAGGTCGCGGCGCGATCCGGCGGCAGGGCATAATCGGTGCTGTTCCTCTTTTGACAGCTCACCATGCCCGCAGCGCGTTCCTGGCCTCGCAGTACTGATCCGTTCATCCATCTCGAAGCGCTTCACGATTCCGCGTCCATGGCGTGGGTCGGCGAACAGAATGCACGCACGAGTGCCGCATGGCGCAACGGCGAGCGTTTCGACGCGCTGACGCAGCGCCTCGCAAGCGCGTATCTGCCGCGCGAGCGGCCGGTTATTCCGAGCCGCTGGAAAGACTGGGCATATGACTTCTGGCAGGACGATCGCAATCCAAAGGGTCTCTGGCGACGTACGTCCTGGGCAAGCTGGCGCAATGGTTCGCCGCAATGGCAAAACCTGCTCGACTTCGACGCGCTGGGCGACGCCGAAGCCACGCCGTGGGTCTGCGCCGATATCGACATCCTGTATCCGGACGGTGACCGCGCGCTGATCGCCCTGTCGCCGGGCGGATCCGACGCGACGATCGTGCGCGAGTTCGACATCGACAATCAGCGCTTCGTGTCAGACGGCTTCACGATTGCGGTGGCGGGCAAGCACACGGCATCGTGGATCGATCGGGATACGTTGTATGTCGGCTGGGACAATGGCGACACAACGCTCACGCGCTCGGGTTATCCGCGTGAGGTCCGCCGCTGGGTGCGAGGCACCGCGCTCGACAATGCACCGGTTGTCTTCGCCGGTGAATTCGACGACATCGGCGTGGAGGCGCATTACGACCCCGTCGAGCAGCGTCATTCCGCGGTGCGTGATGTCGATTTCTTCGATTCGCACACGTACTGGCCCGACGCGAAGGGCGTGTGGCAGCGCTACGACGTGCCGTCGCACGTTTCGGTGGGCGGCTGGCACGGCTGGCTGCTGCTCGAACCGCGTCTCGACTGGAAGTGTGATGGCGTCGTTCATGCAGGTGGCGCGTTGCTCGCGATCCGTGAGACTGCATTTCTCGCGGGGAACCGGCAATTCGTGCCGCTTTTCACGCCGACACCGCTCACGTCCGCCTGTGAGTGGACGCATTCGCTCAACATGCTGATCGTGTCGTACCTCGACGATGTCGAAAGCCGTACGCTGCTCTGGCAACCGCTGCAATCGGTCGACAGCGAGTGGCGTTGGGAATCGCGCACGTTTCCGTCGCGCGAAACATCGCAGGTGGATGTCTCGCCGATCGAGGCCACGCTCAACGATGAAGTTTACGTCGACGTCGACGATTATCTGCAACCTCCCGAATACTGTCTCGCCGATCTCGCACAGGAAGAGCTGACTGCATGGACCGTGCTGGATCGCTGGCCCACGCAGTTCGACGCCGCGCCGCTCACGGTGAAACGCGAATACGCGCAGTCGAAAGACGGCACGCGGGTGCCGTATACCGTCGTCGGCGCGCGGCGCATCCTGGATACGCCGACTTCGGTTGCGAGTCCGTGTCTGCTGACAGGCTATGGCGGCTTTGCTGTCCCGCTGACGCCGGACTATCTCGTGAGTCCGGGTATCGGCTGGCTGGAGCAGGGCGGCATCTATGTGGTTGCACATATCCGTGGCGGTGGCGAGTACGGGACGCAATGGCATCTGGCCGCGCAGCGCGAACATCGGCAACGCGCGTTCGACGACTTTATCGCCGTCGCTGAAGCGTTGATTTCCGACGGCGTGACAACCGCGGCGCAGCTCGGCATTCAGGGTGGCAGTAACGGCGGCCTGCTTGTCGCCGCGTGCATGACGCAACGTCCGGAACTCTTCGGTGCTGTCGTGTGCGAGGTGCCGCTGCTCGACATGCAGCGATATCACCTGTTGCACGCGGGTGCGTCGTGGATGGACGAATATGGCGACCCCGACGATCCGCACGAAGCGCGTGCGCTTGCGGCGTACTCGCCGTATCACCGTGTGTCGGCGAACGTGAAGTATCCGGCCGTGCTGTTCACGACATCGACGAGCGACGATCGTGTGCATCCTGGGCACGCACGCAAGATGGTGGCGCGCATGCAGGCGTGGGGTCACGCGGACGTCTGGTACTGGGAGAACACCGACGGCGGACACGGTTCGGGTTCCGATGCGCTGGAGCGTGCCGCTTACGATGCAATGGTGTTCGGGTTTCTGTCGTCGCGGCTGACGTCGTAACGCTCAGCGTTCGTTCCCAGCTGACGCGCGCCGCGAAGCGTTGAGCGCAGCACGCGTGCGCGTGCGGGTGTGCGTGCGTGTTCAGCCGATCTGCGCGACAACCGGCGCATGGTCGGACGGCTGATCCCATTTGCGCGGAACGCGATCGACATCGCATGACGTGCACGAACCGGCGAGCACGTTCGAGAGCAGGATATGGTCGATGCGAACGCCCGCGTTGCGACGGAATGCGAGCATCCGGTAGTCCCACCACGTGAAGGTCTTCTCCGGGTGTTCGAATTTCCGGAAGGCATCCACCAGACCCAGTTCGACGAGCCGTACGAACTGCGCGCGCTCTTCCGGCGAAACAAGATTCTGTCCTTCCCACGCCTTCGGATCGTGCACGTCGCGATCTTCAGGAGCGATGTTGTAGTCGCCGAGCAGGGCGAGCTTCGGGTGCTGCGTGAGTTCACCCGAGACCCAGTCGTGAAGCGCGTCGAGCCAGCGCAGTTTGTAGGCGAATTTGTCGGTGCCTGGCGCCTGGCCGTTCGGAAAATACGCCGAAATAATGCGCACGCCTTCGATGGTCGCGGCGATCACACGTTGCTGCGGGTCCTCGAAACCAGGGATGTTGCGCACGATCGAGGTCTCGTCGACGGCAAGTCCATCGCGCACGAGGATGCCGACGCCGTTGTAGGTTTTCTGACCGGCGAACCAGCTTCGATAACCTTTGGCCTCGAGTTCCGCACGCGGAAATTTTTCGTCGGGAAGCTTGAGTTCCTGCAGACACAGAACGTCGGCCTGGCTCGTTTCGAGCCAGTCGGTTACATGCTGCAGGCGAACCTTCAGCGAGTTCACATTCCAGGTGGCGATTTTCATTCGATGTCGAAGAGTGCGGGCGCGATGAGCAGGAGTTTACATGAAGGTGGCGCGTGGCTGGATTCCTTCCGGTGTGCATCAAGACGAACGTCGCACAGACCCGGCAAGGACGCGTCGTCATCAGGGTAAATAATTGTCGGGGCCTGGCATCGCGCAGCGTATAGTGGGGTGACACTCACGTTTCAGGGGCACATCATGGCCGAGCTCTATCCTGCCATTTACAAGGACTTCGAAGTGCATCCGCTTGTTTTCTCGCGGGAATTCAACAAGTTCGACGGCCACAAGAAACACGCGGAAGGTTATGACGTCGCAGTGCGCGTCTGCCGTCCGGGCGCGATCAGCGGCTCGAAGGCAAGCCGCGTATTTCGGCTCTCGCGTCAACTGACGTTTTCCGATTTCGGCGTGGCCAAACGCAGCGCAAGCCGGTATGGCGAAGACATCATCGACGGAAAAATCGAAGGCGCGACCGTAGCCGATCTGTGAGCATGCGAAATAATTTACATGACTGTTTGACGTTCCGTGGGTGCGCCAGTACAATTCGCTTCCTCTGACGCGGGGTGGAGCAGTCTGGCAGCTCGTCGGGCTCATAACCCGAAGGTCACAGGTTCAAATCCTGTCCCCGCAACCAAATATCGTCTTGTCGTTTTCACCGTCAAGGCAATGCATCAATCCGGCGACCCTGTCGTCAGCAAAACCCGCTTCGGCGGGTTTTTGTTTTGTGCGTCCAGCAGATATGTTGGCGCGATCTCTTCCATACGTTCAGTTTATCGATACCCGCTTGATACGGTAGAAGCGGAATGCCATGTCAGTGAGCCATTCAGTAGCTCGCTCATTTCCTTGCTCCAGCTAAATCGCGCATTTCTAAAACAGGAATAGTGCCAGGCCAGCTTTCCACGGAGTGGTCGATCGACACACGCGTGCACAGGACCTGCGATCGCTGTTTCACCGGTCCACGTTCCGAAGCACGCCGTGACCTTGTCCAGATGGGTAAACGGGTTCCATGCGCCTTCTGACGTCGTTAGAATCGAGGCAATCAAAGGAGCCGCTGATGGACCTGATCATTCGTCGTGCTGTCCTGCCGGGGCATCTCCCGGGTCGCAATGAACCTGTCGATATCGGCATCGAGGCGGGTCGCATTCATACCGTTGAGCCGCGCCTTGCCGCCATCGCACCGGAAGAAATCGACGCCGCGGGCGCGCTCGTCACGCCACCTTTCGTCGATCCGCATTTCCATATGGATGCGACGCTGTCGTATGGCCTGCCGCGCGTGAATGCTTCGGGCACATTGCTGGAAGGCATCGCGCTCTGGGGCGAGCTCAAGCCGCAGCTCACCCAGGAGGCGCTGATCGAGCGTGCGCTGCAGTATTGCGACTGGGCGGTCGCGCGCGGGCTGCTGGCCATTCGCACACACGTGGACATCTGCGATCCACGTCTCCTTGCCGTGGAAGCGCTACTCGAAGTGAAGCGCCGTGTCGCGCCGTATCTGGACATGCAGCTGGTCGCGTTCCCACAGGACGGCGTGCTGCGCAGCGCGGGCGCATTTGACAACCTCAGGCGCGCGGTATCGATGGGCGTCGATGTAGTCGGTGGTATTCCGCATTTCGAACGGACCATGGCCGATGGCGCGGAGTCGGTGCGTATTTTGTGTGAATACGCGGCGGAGCAGGGATTGCGCGTAGACATGCATTGTGATGAATCCGACGACCCCATGTCGCGTCACATCGAAACGCTCGCTGCGCAGTCGCATCGTCTCGGTTTGCATGGACGCGTCACGGGCTCGCATCTGACGTCGATGCATTCGATGGACAACTACTACGTCAGCAAACTGCTGCCGTTGATGCGTGAAGCGGGCGTTGCCGCGATCGCCAATCCGTTGATCAACATCACGTTGCAGGGTCGCAGCGACACGTATCCGAAGCGGCGTGGCATGACGCGCGTGCCGGAGATGCTTGCGGCCGGCATCAACGTCGCGTTTGGTCACGATTGCGTGATGGATCCCTGGTATGGCCTCGGTTCTGGCGACATGCTCGAAGTTGCGCACATGGGCCTGCACGTCGCGCAGATGACCAGTCAGGACGGTATCCGCGCGTGCTTCGATGCGGTGACGGTCAACGCAGCACGTATTCTCGGGCTGGAAGGCTACGGCATCGAGCCTGGCTGCGAGGCAAATCTGGTCGTCCTCGATGCGCGCGACCCCGCTGAGGCAATCCGTCTGCGTGCGGCGCGCCTCGCGGTGATCCGGCGTGGCAAGGTGGTCAGTCGTATGCCGGCCTCGACAGCGACGCTTACGCTCGAAAACCGGCCGTCGTCGGTCGATTTCAGGTTGCATCGTTGATGCGCCCGCGGATAGAGAAAAAGCCTGTGATTGCGTGAGCAATCGCAGGCTTTCCATAAAGCGCATGACGTGCCGCTCTGCACATGAGAAGCAATGCAGGACGCGTCCATGCCTGCTGCCGCACACCGGTATGCCGCACCTCCGCACGGCATCAGGGCAACCCCACGCCCGATGCCGCCGGTAGCGTCACGTCACCGGCTAATGCGCAGCGCCTGGCGTCATGCCGTTATGACGCAGCAACGCGTCGATATTCGGCTCGCGGCCGCGGAACGCCTTGAACGATTCCATTGCCGGCCGGCTGCCGCCAACCTCGAGGATTTCCTTGCGATATCGCGTGCCGGTGGCCACGTCGAGCACACTGCCGTTCTTCGCCTGCGCGGCTTCCTCAAACGCTGCGTACGCGTCGGCGGACAGCACTTCCGCCCACTTGTAGCTGTAGTAACCCGCCGCGTAACCACCGGCGAAGATATGACTGAACGTGTTCGGCCAGCGCGAGAACGAAGCTTGCGGAATCACGTGGAAGCGCTCGTTGATTTCGCGCGCAAGGTCGTTCGCGCTCTTCCCGCCGGACGGGTCGAAGTCAACGTGTAACGACATGTCGAACATCGAGAAGACGATCTGCCGCAGCGTGCCAAGGCCGCTCTGGAAATTCTTCGCGGCGAGCATCTTGTCGTACAGCGGACGCGGCAGCGGGGCCGCGCTCTCGACGTGCGAGGTCATGTCGCTCAGTACGTCCCACTCCCAGCAGAAATTCTCCATGAACTGCGACGGCAGTTCGACGGCATCCCATTCGACGCCGTTGATGCCCGACACGCCCAGTTCATCGACGCGCGTCAGCATGTGATGCAGGCCGTGACCGAACTCGTGGAACAGCGTGATCACTTCGTCGTGCGTGAAGCACGCCGGCTTGCCGCCGACCGGCGCCGAGAAATTACACGTGAGATATGCCACAGGTGTCTGCACATCGCCTTCTGCGCGCCTGCGACGCGTGCGCGCGTCGTCCATCCAGGCACCGCCACGTTTGCCTTCGCGTGCGTACAGATCGAGATAGAACTGCGCGACAAGCCCGCCATCCTGATTCTCGACGCGGAAAAAACGCACGTCCGGGTGCCACGTCGTCGCTTCGTCACGGCGGATGCGCACGCCGAACAGCGTTTCCGTCACCTTGAACAGGCCCTTCAGCACCGCGTCTTCCGGGAAGTACTGTTTGACCTCGTTCTCGGAGAACGAGTAGCGCTTCTGACGCAGCCGTTCAGCGGCGAACGTCATGTCCCACGGTTGCATACCGGTCAGGCCAAGCTCGCTGGCAGCGAACTCGCGCAACGCCTTCCAGTCCTCTTCCGCGTGCGGGCGCGCGCGTGTCGCGAGGTCCTCGAGGAACGCCATCACCTGTTCGGGCGACTCTGCCATCTTGGGCGCCAGCGATACTTCCGCGAAATTCCTGAAGCCCAGCATCTTCGCTTCTTCGTCGCGCACTTTCAGTTCTTCGGCGAGGACGGCCGTGTTGTCCCACTCGGCCTTGCCGTTGCCGTACGCGGCGCCCAGTTCCGAGGCGCGCGTCGAATAGGCGCGGTACATCGTCTCGCGCATCGCGCGGTTTTCCGAATACTGCATCACCGGAAAATACGACGGGAAATGCAGCGTGAATTTCCAGCCTTCCTTGCCGTCACGCTGGGCCGCTTCACGCGCGCCTTCGATGACGTCTTCCGGCAGTCCAGCGAGCTCCGTCGCGGTCGTCGCGATGTATGCGTATGCGTTGGTTGCGTCGAGCACGTGATCGGAGAACGATTTCGAGAGCCCGGCCTGACGTTCCTGCAATGCCGCGAAGCGTGGCTTCTGGTCTTCGGGCAACTCGGCGCCTGACAGACGGAAGTCGCGCAACGCGTTGCCGAGAATCTTCTTGCGCTCGCCGGTCAGCGACGCGAAATCGGCGCTGGCATTGAGTGCCTTGTATTTCTCGTAGAGCGCGAGATTCTGTCCGACGCTCGACCAGAACTCAGTCATGCGCGGCAGATTTTCACCATGGACCGCGCGCAGTTCCGGCGTATCGGCCACCGCGTTCAAATGGCCGATCACGCCCCAGGCGCGTGAAAGCGGTTCGGTCGCGCGTTCGACGGGTTCGACGACGTCGGCCCACGAAGCCGGTGTGACCGGCGCGCTCGCGCGCTCGACGGCAGCGGTCGCGCTGGCGAGCAGCACATCGAGCGCGGGGGTGACGTGTTCAGGACGGATCTCGCCAAATCGCGGCAGATCGGTGAAATCGAGGAGCGGATTGTCCGCGTCCGGGCGGGTACTGGCTGACGAAGATGACATAAGGCTTCCTGTCTGTCGCGGATCAAAAAAGGGCTACGCGCGAGCGGTCGTGGCAACGCGTCCCGCGCCCGTCATGGAAGTTATTGGGGCAGGAGACGCCGTTTCCAACCGTCAGGAAGCAAATTATCAGAAGTTGATCTGCCCGGTGCGGTTCGGCGCGTTATCTGTATCCGGCACGATGCAGCGGTATCCAGTGCCGGAATGGCGCCGGGTGACTTCACGCGGCAGTCAGAGCTACTGCGCGTTCGGCCGCTTCGATCGTGTTGACGAGCAGCATCGTGATCGTCATCGGCCCCACGCCGCCCGGCACTGGCGTGATGTGGCCGGCCACTTCCCTGACACCCGCGAAGTCGACATCGCCGCACAGCTTGCCGGCGTCGTCGCGATTCATGCCGACGTCGATGACCGTCGCACCCGGTTTCACCATGTCAGCCGTCAGGATGTTGCGCAGGCCTGTTGCCGCGACGACCACGTCGGCGTTACGTGTGTGCGCGGCGAGATCGCGGGTCTTGCTGTGGCAGATCGTGACGGTCGCACCGGCTTCGAGCAGCAGGAGCGCCATCGGCTTGCCCACGATATTCGAACGACCGATCACCACGGCTTCCGCGCCTTTCAGGTTGATACCGTACGCTTCGAACATCTTCATCACGCCATACGGCGTGCACGGACGAAACAGCGGCTTGCCGGTCATCAGTGCACCGGCGTTGGCCACGTGAAAGCCGTCGACGTCCTTTTCAGGCGCGATCGCTTCGATGACCTTGTGGCTGTCGATATGCGACGGCAGCGGTAGCTGGACCAGAATGCCGTGAATTTTCGGATCGTGGTTCAGTTCGTCGATGCGGGCCAGCAGATCGGCTTCCGACAACGATGCCGGAAACCGGTCATACGAAGAATAGAGACCGTTGTCCTGGCACGCCTTCACCTTGTTGCGGACATAGACTTCGCTCGCGGGATTGTCGCCGACGAGTACGACCGCAAGACCCGGCTGATGACCGCGGGCGGTGAGGACAGCGGCGCGTATGGCGACGTCGGCGCGCAAGGTTCGGGAGAGGGCGTTGCCGTCGATGAGGGTGGCTGTCATGGTCGGTCGAGAATGGGCGGTTCGGAATACGGGAGCGCGATGGATGCGTGACAGGCGCATGAGCACATAGGTGCGTCGTGACGTCCGCCGGCACGCGATGCGACGTGAAGAAAAGCGCGCGGCGCAGAATCTGCGCCGCTGCGAAGCCTCACATTATACCGTCGCGTCCCGCAGGACCGGACACACTCAGGGCTGGGTTGCCTGCCAGGAAGAATCAGGATCGAACGACTTGATGGCCGCCGCGGCGCGCGGTGTCCGCGGCCCGAGGTTCTTCTGATAAAGCTGGCCGTCCTGATTGACGATGAAGCTCATCACTCCAGTCTTGCCGTATTCCGCCGGCCACGCCACGAGGCCGAAACCCTTGCTTAACTCGCCACCTTCCACATAGCTCTCTGCGCCGCCTTTCGCGTGCGAACCTTGCGCCGTGAGGATCCGGTAGTGATACCCGTGATACGCCTCGTCGGGGTTGATACCGTTGGGCATCGTGGCGGCGAGCGGTCCGAGCGGGCTTTCCGGTTCACCTGGCGCGCTGACCCAGTACAGGCCGTCGCGTTTGCCCGACGAACTGACGAACTTCTGCGCGTAGTGCTGCGTGACGTTGTGGTAATCGTTCTGCGCATCGATGTAGGCGAGCGACGTGAGCATGGCCGAACGCTCATTGCGGCCGATGCGTCGCGTCAATATCTCGTCCCGTGCGGCAGGGGGATCGAAACGCCAGCCTTTCGATGTTTGCTCGAGCGGAATCGGCAGCGTCCAGCCGTCGGTGCCGACGGCCAGATGGGCCGTCGTGTGGCCGTTCTGCGGCGCGGCCTCGGTGACGATTTGATGCTCCTTTGCCCACGCGCCCAGGAACGCGAGGATGTCATCCTGACCGATAGACTCGGTCGGGATGAAGCGGGGGTAGTCGTCGCCGAGAACGTGTCGCATCTCCGTGTGATCGTTGCGGGCGAGGGCGTCGACGAAGGCATTGGCCGCCGCGTCGGGCGTCGCGTAGATGGCCTGTGCATGAGCCGATGTCGTGCCGAGCAGCAGCGCCGGCGCCACCAGCATCGTGGACGTCGTGCCGAGCGCGAGGGCGGACGCGGTTGCATAGGCGCGCCATGTTTCGCGTGCAGGTAAGCGAATCATCAGAAACTCCTTTTGATCGTTCAACGATGCCGGCCGATATGGCCACCACCACCGCCGCCGCTTCGCATTCCACCACCGCCGCGCTGGCCGCCACCGTTGGCACCGAGACCGCCGCCGGCGCGTTGCTGACCACCGCCATTGGCGCCGGGACCGCCACCGCCGGAACGGTTCGCCAGTGCATCCCGGCTTGCCTGACCGCGCTGGGCGTCCTGACGTGCGCCGTTGCCGTCGCCCGCGCCGCGTAGCGCGCTGTCGCGGTTCGTGTTCTGCGCACGGTCGCGCAGGTCGTTGTTGCTTACGCCGCCGCCGTTCGCCCCCGGACGGCTGCCCGCATTGGCGCCGTTGCGGGCGCCTGCGTTGCCACCCTGATGGATATCCTGAACCCGCTGGCTTGCCGGACCGCTGACGTTCTGGCCCGTGCGCGCCTGCAAGGTCTGCCTTGCCTGATCGCGGGAATTGTCGCGGCCGCGGAACTGGTCGCGCTGCGCCTGGTTTGCGCCGCCGGGATTGTTCTGCGTCCGGTTCAGGTTGTTCGTATTGCGATTGACGTTGTTGTTGCGGTTCCAGTTCGCCGTGCTGGAATTCGCGTTGATGCGGTTATTGACGTTGATGTTGTTGTAGCGATTGACGTTGATATTGACGTCGTGGTTGTTCCAGTTGAAACCGCCCCACAGCGAATTCGTGATCGCCACGCCCGCGCCGAACGCGAGCCCTGCTGCGAGCCCTGTCGCAATCGCATAACCGGGAGGCGGCGGCACATACACAGGCGGATATGCCGGATACGGCCATGCGCCATAGACGACGGTTGGATTGTAGGTCGGGACATAGACGACCTGTGGATTGGCTGGCTGGATCTGGATCGTGTTCTGTTCGACCACGACCTTCTGCTGCTCGCTCGATTTCAGGTTGCCGGCCTGCTGCGCCTGCTTGCGAAGCCGTTGCACCGAATCCATCACGTCACTGGATTGCGCGAGAAAGGCGTTGCCAAGCTGCGTCACCCAGTCTGGTTTGGACGCCATCGTGGCCAGCACCTGTGGAAACGCGACCAGCGACTGAACGCTCGGGTCCCATGGCTGCGAGGCGACGGCCGTCACGGCCGCATCGCCCTGCAGCTTCGAATTGGCCTTCGACCACGCGGCGGCGGCATTCACGTCTTGCGGATACGTGGACGCCATCAGTACCTGCGCGAGCAGCGCATCCGGGTAAAGGGCAATCGGCGCGGTCAGCGAGTCGAGCTGCTGGCTCGACAGCTTCGCCGCAGGGGGCGCCTGCGTCTGCGCGTGCGCCGCGGTGGGTGCGAGCCCCGTCAGCATGGGCGCGCCCGCCAGCGCGGCACACAGAACCAGCACACGTCGATGATGTGCTCCGGACAGTTTCACGATGGAGTCCTCCCGGCTTGATGACATGCGCATAGGCTTTCAGCGGCGAATGCCGCGTCGTCGGCGCGCGTCAGGTCTGACTAAATTAAGGGGGTAGCATGACACTGTCAATCACCATGATGAAATGTGACGTTTCGCGAGAACGAAACACTCACCCCTGAATGGCAGATCAACGGGATAACTAACAAAATGAAGGTCACCGACGCTCACGCGTGCGTAGCCCGCGGCGGGAGGCAAAGGGCAGCAAAGCGGAGGGGGCGGGCATGCGTGCCGGATATCCCGTCGAAGGGTTCTCCGGCACGTGCCAATGGTGGACTTACTGCGGTTGTTGCGGCTTGTTCGACAGCGCCAGTCGCAGCAGATCGGCGACGGTGTTGACGTTGAGCTTTTCCATGATGTTGGCGCGGTGCGCCTCGACGGTCTTGATGCTGATACCGAGATCGTCGGCGATCTGCTTGTTCAGACGCCCTGCGATGATCCGCTCGAGCACCTGATGTTCGCGCGCCGTCAGCTTGCCGAGACGCTCGGCCGCCGCGCGTTGCTGCTGCACGCTGCTGCTTTCGCTGCGCGCCTTGTCGAGCATACGCTCGACCAGTTTGCGCAGTTCGGCTTCGTCGAACGGCTTTTCGATGAAATCCATCGCGCCTTTTTTCATCGTCGACACGGCCATCGGCACGTCGCCATGACCCGTCACGAAGATGATCGGCAGCGACGCGTTGTCGGCGATCAGGCGTTCCTGCAATTCGAGGCCGCTCATGCCCTGCATCCGCACGTCGAGAATCAGGCACGCGATCTGGCCTGCGTGCTGGGCGGGCTGGTAGGCATCGATGAACTGCTCCGCGCTGGAGAAGCACTGCACGCGATAACCATTCGCCTCCAGCAGCCAGCGCAGTGAATCTCGCACGGCCTCGTCATCGTCGACGACAAAGACGGTTTCCTGTGTGGTGACTGGGGTGTTCATGTCTCTCCCGTAACGGTTTGTGGTGTCGGCGCCTCTGACCCGCCGTTGCTCGGGCCGTCGGGCTCTCCAATAGGCAGACTGCAATGGAACGTGGCGCCTGTGATGTGGCCGTCAGATTCGACGTTGTTCACCACCCACAGGCGGCCGCGATGGGATTCGATAATGGAACGGCAAATGTTGAGCCCCATTCCCATGCCATCGGACTTCGTACTGTAAAACGGTTCAAAGAGTCGCTCGGCCGTGCCTTCGTCGACGCCCGGCCCCTGGTCGACGACGTTGATGCTGACAAAGCCGTTCTCCGTTCGCACAACCACGCGGATCACCGGATCGACCGCATTCGGCCGCGCATCGTGCATTGCTTCGGCGGCGTTCTTCAGCAGGTTCACGAGCACCTGTTCGATCAGCACCGGATCGACGTAGATCACCGGCAGACGCGAACGCACGTCGGTAATGATGCGGATACGGCGCTTGCGAGCCTCGATTTCGGCCAGCCCCACGGCATCCGCGACGATATCGGATACGCGCGTGGCCTGCCGCTTCGGCTCGCTGCGCTTCACGAATTCGCGAATCCGCTTGATGATCATGCCGGCCCGCACCGCCTGTTGCGCGGTCTTTTCGAGAACGGGTAACAGGTTGTCCGGAGTCGTCCGGCCAGATTTAACCAGTGCAACCGTTCCTGAGCAATAGTTATTGATCGCGGCGAGCGGCTGGTTCAGCTCATGCGCAAGCGAGGAGGCCATTTCGCCCATCGTCATCAGGCGGCTCGTGAACTGCAGTTTTTCGTCCTGCTGGCGCGCGAGTTCCTGTGCCTGCTTGCGTGTCGTGATGTCGGTCGCGATCTGCATCTGCGCCAGATGGCCGTCCACCCACTGGATGTACTGGCGCCGTACCTCGAACCATTTCTGGATGCCTTGCACATAGACTTCCTGGGCGTCGGCGGCGCTTTCCGTCAGCGCGGCGGCAGGCAGCCCGGCGTACGCGTCGACCATGTCGATTGAATCGGACGAAGCCTGCGCACTGTCGAAGCCCGCGCCGGCCAGCTCCAGATGGCCGTCCGGGCGAATGCCGAACAGGTGCCGGTAATAACGGTTCGCGAACAGCAGTTCGGCTTCGTCGGCGGCGAGCACGGACACGGCGGCGTCGAGGCTTTCGAGCACGGTCGTGAAGCGCTCGTGCGCGGCGGCGAGTTCCTCGCGGGCGCGCTTCGGCTCGGTGATGTCCGTCATCGACGACATCCAGCCGGTCTGGCGTCCCGAGCTGTCGATCAGCGGCGATACATAAAGACGTGCATGGAAGAGCGAGCCGTCCTTGCGGCGCACGCGCAGCTCGAAGCCGGACGAAGGCGCCTTGCCGCGCAGCGTCATGTCGAGCTGACGCTGCATTTCCGGGTAGGCGTCGCGTGGCCAGTAAGGGAAGGGCGCGGTCTTGCCGTTCAGGTCGCTTTCGTCCCAGCCGGTCATGCGGCAGAACGCCGGGTTCACGTGCGTGATACGGCCGTGCATGTCGAGCACGCGCATGCCGATCAGCACCGAGTTTTCCATCGCGCGGCGAAAGAACGCTTCGGCGTACAGCGCCTGCTGCGCCTCGAAGCGCTGGCGCGTGTGCTTCCACAGGCTCCACAAACTCCACAGCACGAAACACGACAGCCCGGCGACGAGCCAGACGAGCGTGTTGTTCGTGAAGTTCGTCATCTGCGGATACGCGTACACGCGCACCGACACGCCCTGGCCGGGCGGATCGAGCGGCAGGTCGTAGAACGCGTCGCGCGGCAGGCGCGGACGCGTCGACGTCGTGGCCAGCTCGCGGTTGTTCACGTCGATGATCGAAATTTTGTACTTCGCCGAAAGCTCGGGCGGGATGTCGTGCTTGAGTATCCCCTCGACCGAAAACACCGCCGCAATCGTGCCGAGAAACTCGCGGTCGCGATACACGGGCGTCTGCAGCGTGATGTAGCCGTTGCCGACGTCGTCGTATATCAGCGGCGAATACACCTGGCGGCGTGTGTCGCGCGCTTCGGCGAACGCGGCTTTCACGGCCTCGTCCATCTGGTTGTCGCTTGGCCGGGCAAGACGCTGGCCGAACACGGGCAGCGCGGTATTGGGCCAGCGCGGCTGCTGCAGGCTCGTGTACCAGTTCATGTAGAGGATTTCGGGATGCCCCTGCATGATGTCCGTGGTGGACACCTGGAACGAATGCGGGTCGCCGTGGCCCGCGACGAGATCGCGCGACAGCGCCTGCACCTGTTCCTGCGCACCAGTCATCGAGAGGCGGATCTGCTGCTGCGCCCACGCGACGTTACGGTAGAGCGTGTCTTCCTGGGTCTGCTGCTCGCGCCGGTTCAGGCTCCAGAGAATCAGGCTCATGACGACCAGGAACACGAGAATCGACAGGAGCGGCGTGAGCAAATAGGAATTCGACCACCATGGTCCATGGTGCCAGCGGGACGGCGCCGTATCCGCCGGCGAGCCGGACGGTCGCGCCGAGCGTGCGAAAAGGCGTTCGGTCAACATGCGTGGCATTGTAGCGCAGCGGGTCCCGGCAAATTAACGCAAAAAACGCTCGAAAGTGGCTCTGATCGGCGCAAACTAGCCGACGTATTCGCGACTCCTCAGTGAATTCGGTGTGCGCCGCAACAATTTTCCGTATTATGAGAAATGATCTCGCAATTTGAAATTTTAGTTGCGAAGAGGTCTGGCGCCTCATTACAATCTCCGGAAAGCTGCCGCGGTTGGACCTCGCCCGCGTCGTCTGTTCAAAGAGCGTTCCTTATATCCAGGAGACGAGTATGTCCGCTGTACCCGACGAAGTGATGAAATATGTCGCCGCCGAAAACGACGACGATCCCCAGGAAACCGGCGAATGGCTGGAAGCGCTGGATGGCGTGATTTCTGCGGTCGGCCCGGATCGCGCTCACTATCTGATCGAAAAGCAGATTGAATTCGCCCGTGTGCACGGCGAGCATCTGGCGTTCTCCGCGAACACTCCGTACATCAACACGATTCCCGTCGCGAACCAGGTGCAGATTCCTGGCGACCAGGATCTCGAACACCGCATCCGTTCGTACACGCGCTGGAACGCCATCGCCATGGTGCTGCGCGCGGGCAAGGACACCAACGTCGGCGGCCACATCGCGTCGTTCGCCTCGGCGGCCACGCTGTATGACGTCGGTTACAACCATTTCTGGCACGCACCGTCGGACAAGCACGGCGGCGATCTCGTGTTCGTGCAGGGCCACTCGTCGCCGGGTGTGTACTCGCGCGCGTTCCTGCTCGGCCGCCTGAGCGAAAACCAGCTCGACAACTTCCGTCAGGAAGTGGGCGGCGAGGGCATTTCGTCCTATCCGCACCCGTGGCTGATGCCGGACTTCTGGCAGTTTCCGACCGTCTCGATGGGTCTCGGCCCGATCATGGCGATCTATCAGGCGCGTTTCATGAAGTACCTGCAGGCGCGCGGCGTGGCGAAGACCGACGGCCGCAAGGTGTGGGCGTTCCTCGGCGACGGCGAAACCGATGAACCGGAATCGCTTGGCGCGATCGGCATGGCCGGCCGCGAACGCCTCGACAACCTCGTGTTCGTGATCAACTGCAACCTGCAGCGTCTCGACGGCCCGGTGCGCGGTAACGGCAAGATCATCCAGGAACTCGAAAGCGAATTCCGCGGTGCTGGCTGGAATGTCATCAAGGTCGTCTGGGGCAGCCGATGGGATGCGCTGTTCCAGCGCGACAAGTCGGGCGCGCTGATGCGGCGGATGATGGACGTCGTCGACGGCGAGTACCAGACGTACAAGTCGGAGTCGGGCGCGTTCGTTCGCGAGCATTTCTTCAATACGCCGGAACTGAAGGCACTGGTCGCCGACTGGTCCGATGAAGACATCTGGAATCTGAATCGTGGTGGCCACGATCCGCACAAGATCTACGCGGCATTCCACCAGGCATCGAATTCGAAGGGCCATCCGACCGTGATCCTCGCGAAGACGATCAAGGGCTACGGGATGGGCGAAGCCGGCCAGGCGATGAACATCACCCACCAGCAGAAGAAAATGCAGGTGGACCAGCTGAAGAAATTCCGCGACCAGTTCCGTCTGCCGATTCCTGACGACCAGCTCGTCAACGTGCCGTACCTGAAGTTCGAAGAAGGCTCGAAGGAACTCGAGTACATGCGCAGCCGCCGCCAGGAGCTGGGCGGCTACCTGCCGGCGCGTCGCCAGAAGGCCGAATCGCTGCCGGTGCCGGAACTGGGCGTGTTCGAGCCGCTCCTGAAGGGTACGGGCGAAGGCCGCGAGATCTCCACGACGATGGCGTTCGTGCGGATCCTGAACATCCTGCTGAAGGACAAGGCGCTTGGCAAACGTATCGTGCCAATCGTGCCGGATGAATCGCGTACATTCGGCATGGAAGGTCTCTTCCGTCAGATCGGCATCTGGAATCAGGACGGCCAGAAGTACGTGCCGGAAGATTCCGACCAGCTGATGTT
Source organism: Paraburkholderia gardini (assembly GCF_907164575.1). GTDB lineage: Bacteria > Pseudomonadota > Gammaproteobacteria > Burkholderiales > Burkholderiaceae > Paraburkholderia > Paraburkholderia gardini. The sequence continues at coordinate 4,824 of NZ_CAJQYY010000005.1, read as the reverse complement.
CTACCGTGAATCGGAAACCGGCCAGATCCTGCAGGAAGGGATCAACGAAGCCGGCGGCATGTGCGACTGGATCGCAGCCGCGACGTCGTACTCGACGCACGGCGAGATCATGATCCCGTTCTACATCTTCTATTCGATGTTCGGCTTCCAGCGTATCGGCGATCTGGCATGGGCGGCGGGCGATATGCGCGCACGCGGTTTCCTGCTGGGCGGCACGGCTGGCCGCACGACGCTGAACGGCGAGGGTCTGCAGCACGAGGACGGCCACTCGCTGATGTGGGCGGCTTCGGTGCCGAACTGCGTGAGCTATGACCCGACGTTCGGCTACGAACTCGCCGTCATCATGCAGGACGGCCTGCGCCGCATGGTGCAGGAGCAGGAAGACGTGTACTACTACGTCACCGTGATGAATGAAAACTACGAGCATCCTGCGATTCCGCAGGGTGAAGCTGTGGCGGCCGACATCATCAAGGGCATGTACGCGTTCCGTAAAGCGGAAGCCGACAAGAAGGCGCCGCGCGTCCAGCTGATGGGCGCGGGCACGATCTTCAACGAAGTCATTGCCGCTGCCGACTTGCTGAAGAACGACTGGGGCGTCGCGGCCGACCTGTGGAGCGTGCCGAGCTTTACCGAACTGGCACGCGAAGGTCACGAAGTGCAGCGCTGGAACCTGCTGCATCCGACTGAAGAAAAGAAGATCTCGCACGTCGAGAAGCTGCTGAAAGGTGCGCCGGGCCCGGTCATTGCTTCGACCGACTACATCCGCGCGTTGACCGAGCAGATCCGTGCGTTCGTGCCGCAACGTTTCGTCGTGCTCGGCACCGATGGGTTCGGCCGCTCGGATACGCGTGAGAAGCTGCGTCACTTCTTCGAAGTCGACCGTTACTGGGTCACCGTCGCTGCGCTGAATGCGCTGGCTGATGAGGGTACGATTGAGCGCAAGGTTGTGGCCGATGCGCTCAAGAAATACAACCTTGATCCCGCTAAACCCAACCCGATGACCGTCTAAGGCATCGCCCCCGAGCGCCATCGCGTGCTTTCCGGTCCGAAAGGACGGGAAGGCGCGCGCGGCCCAGGAGACACTAACAATGAGTCAAGCGATCGAAGTCAAGGTGCCGGACATCGGCGATTACAAGGACATTCCTGTGATCGAGGTGCTGGTGAAGGCGGGTGACACCGTCGAGAAAGAGCAGTCGCTCGTGACGCTCGAATCAGACAAGGCGACCATGGACGTGCCGAGTTCGGCAGCCGGTGTCGTCAAGGAAGTGAAGGTCAAGGTCGGCGACAACGTGTCGGAAGGCTCGCTGATCGTCGTGCTGGAAGGCGAGGCCGGCGGTGCGAAAGCCGCCGGTACCCCCGCGCCGGCGAAGGAAGCGGCACCGGCAGCAGCCCCCGCTGCCGCGCCTGCCCCGGTTGCCGCAGGCGGCGGCGTGCAGGACGTGAAGGTTCCGGACATTGGCGATTACAAGGACATCCCTGTGATCGAAGTCGCGGTCAAGGTGGGCGATCGCGTCGAGAAGGAACAGTCGCTCGTCACGCTCGAATCCGACAAGGCGACGATGGATGTGCCGAGCCCGGCCGCCGGTGTCGTCAAGGAAGTGAAGGTCAAGGTCGGCGATAACGTGTCGGAAGGCTCGGTTATCGTGCTGCTCGAGACGGAAGGCGGCGCGGCTCCCGCGGCGGCTCCGGCTGCAGCGGCGCCGAAGCATGAAGTCGAAACCCCGTCCGATGCGCCGCAGGCGCCCGCGCCGGCACCGGCTTCGCCGTCCGCGCTTGCCCAGGCCCCGCTGATTCCGGCGGGTGTAGGCGGTGTCCGCCCCAGCCATGCGTCGCCGTCGGTACGCAAGTTCGCGCGCGAACTCGGCGTCGATGTGTCGCGCGTGCCGGGTACGGGACCGAAAGGCCGTATTACGCAGGACGACATCACGGCGTTCGTGAAGGGCGTCATGAGCGGTCAGCGCGCTGCGCCAGCAGGTGCGCCGGCCGCCGCGGGCGGTGGCGAGCTGAACCTGCTGCCGTGGCCGAAGGTCGACTTCGCGAAGTTTGGTCCAATCGATCCGAAGCCGTTGTCGCGCATCAAGAAGATTTCGGGCGCGAACCTGCATCGCAACTGGGTCATGATTCCGCACGTCACGAACAACGACGAAGCGGATATCACTGAGCTGGAAGCGTTGCGCGTCCAGCTGAACAAGGAACACGAAAAGGCGGGCGTGAAGTTCACGATGCTCGCGTTCGTGATCAAGGCAGTCGTCTACGCGCTGAAGAAATTCCCGACGTTCAATGCGAGCCTCGATGGCGATAACCTCGTCTTCAAGCAGTATTACAACGTGGGTTTCGCCGCCGATACGCCGAATGGTCTCGTCGTGCCGGTCATCCGCGATGCGGACAGGAAGGGTCTCGTCGAAATCGCGAAGGAAATGGCCGATATGTCGAAGGCCGCGCGTGAAGGCAAGCTGAAGCCGGACCAGATGCAGGGTGGCTGCTTCTCGATCTCGTCGCTGGGCGGCATTGGCGGCACGCATTTCACGCCGATCATCAATGCGCCTGAAGTCGCGATTCTCGGCTTGTCGCGTGGTGCGATGAAGCCGGTGTGGGATGGAAAGCAGTTTGTTCCCCGCCTGACGTTGCCGCTGTCGCTGTCGTATGACCATCGGGTGATCGATGGCGCGGAAGCTGCACGGTTCAATGCTTATCTCGCTGCGGTGCTTGCCGATTTCCGGCGTGTGATTCTTTGATATTCGCGGGGCGTGGGTCATCTGATACAGGTGATCCACGTCTTCCGTCGAACCGGCTTTCGCGTCGGTCTGTCCGCATTGCCACCTGGCGGGCAGCAAAGGGTGTGTCACCTTTGCTTTCACACCTTCCACGCAGTTCGTTCGACGGATTTCGCTTTCCCGCATCACACGGTCAATAAGAGAAGGGGACACTAATGAGTCTCGTCGAAGTGAAGGTGCCGGACATCGGCGATTTCAAGGACGTCGATGTCATCGAAGTCAATATCAAGCCAGGCGACACCATCGAGGTCGAGCAGGCACTCATGACGCTCGAATCGGACAAGGCGTCCATCGAAGTGCCGAGCGATGCCGCCGGCACGGTCAAGGAAGTCAAGGTCAAGGCCGGTGACAAGGTCTCGCAGGGCACGGTCATCGCGATAGTCGAATCGGCAGGCGCCGGCACGGCCGATGCACCTAAGGCGGTCACGAAAGAACCTGAGAAAACGGGCGCGCCGGCTCCCGGGGCCGCCGCGCCCGCGGAGGCGGCAAAACAGCCTGCTGCCGCCGCGCCGCAGGCCGGCAGCTTCTCAGGTAGCGCCGATATCGAATGCGACATGCTCGTGCTCGGTTCGGGCCCCGGCGGTTATTCGGCCGCGTTCCGTTCGGCCGATCTCGGCATGAAGACCGTGCTCGTCGAGCGCTATGCGACGCTCGGCGGCGTATGTCTGAACGTCGGCTGTATTCCGTCGAAGGCGCTGCTGCACACCGCGCTCGTCATCGACGAAGCCGAAGCGCTCGGCTCGCACGGCATCACGTTCGGCAAGCCGCAGATCGATCTCGACAAGCTGCGCGACTTCAAGTCGGGCGTCGTCAAGAAGCTGACGGGCGGTCTCGCCGGCATGGCGAAGATGCGCAAGGTCGAGGTCGTGACCGGCACCGGCGCGTTCGTCGGGCCGAATCACATGGAAGTGCAGACCGAAGGTGGCAAGAAGGTCGTCAAGTTCAAACAGGCGATCATCGCCGCGGGCTCGGAAGCGGTGAAGCTGCCGTTCATTCCCGAAGATCCGCGTGTCGTCGATTCGACCGGCGCGCTGGAGTTGCGCCAGATTCCGCAGCGCATGCTCGTGGTCGGCGGCGGCATCATCGGTCTCGAAATGGCGACGGTGTATGCCACGCTCGGCGCGCAGATCGACGTCGTCGAAATGCTCGACGGCCTGATGGCAGGCGCCGACCGCGATCTCGTCAAGGTCTGGGAGAAGTACAACAGCAAGCGTTTCGCGAACGTCATGCTGAAGACGAAAACGACGAAGGCCGAAGCGAAGGACGACGGCATTTACGTTTCGTTCGAAGGCGAGAAGGCGCCGGCCGAAGCGCAGCGCTACGACCTCGTGCTGGTCGCCGTGGGCCGTTCGCCCAACGGCAAGAAGATCGGCGCGGACAAGGCGGGCGTTGCGGTGACCGATCGCGGCTTCATCGACGTCGACAAACAGATGCGCACGAATGTGCCGCACATCTTCGCGATCGGCGATATCGTCGGTCAGCCGATGCTCGCGCACAAGGCTGTACACGAAGCGCACGTCGCCGCTGAAGTGGCGCATGGCGAGAAGGCGTACTTCGACGCGTTGCAGATTCCGTCGGTGGCCTATACCGATCCTGAAGTGGCGTGGGCGGGCAAGACGGAAGACCAGCTCAAGGCCGAAGGTATCAAGTACGGCAAGGCAGTCTTCCCGTGGGCCGCATCAGGCCGGGCGATTGCCAACGGCCGCGATGAAGGCTTCACGAAGCTGCTCTTCGACGAAGAAACGCATCGCGTGATCGGCGGCGGGATCGTCGGGCTGAATGCCGGCGACCTGATCAGCGAAGTGTGCCTCGCCGTCGAGATGGGCGCGGACGCGACGGATATCGGCAAGACAATCCATCCGCACCCGACGCTCGGCGAGTCGATCGGCATGGCGGCTGAATTGTATGAAGGTGTCTGTACTGATCTGCCGCCGCAGAAAAAGAAGTAACGCTCGCCGGTCGGGCGAATCGGCATAGGGGACGGCCATGAGGCCGTACCCCTGCCACACCACCCGGCATGCGGGTCCGCACCGGGCGGTTCGGGAAGTTG